>NZ_JAFHKM010000002.1:925000-2242468 GCF_016937515.1 Cohnella algarum | reverse complement strand
CCCGGGAATTTTTTCTCTCGCTTCCCGCTGGAACGTTCTCACCGTTCCTTCCAGAACGCCCGTATCCGGGATCACGTTCCAGGTCGATCCGGCTTGCAGCTTGCACACGCTGACGACCGCCGCATGCTGCGGGCTGGCGTTCCGGCTTACCAGCGTCTGCAGCGCGCCCACGATCGCGCTGCTGACGACGACCGGATCGATCGTCGTGTCGGGCATCCCGGCATGCCCTCCTTTGCCGAACACCTCGATTTCGAAGCGATCGACCGACGCCATCAAGGGCCCCGTCCGGATGCCGACCGTCCCGACGGGAAGCTCCGGCTTGTTGTGCATGCCGAACACCGCGGCAACGCCTTCGAGCGCTCCCGCCTCGATGACCGCGCGGGCGCCGACAGCCAGTTCCTCCGCCGGCTGGAACAGGATGCGTACCGTCCCATGAAGCTCGCCGGCATGCTCCTGCAGCAGCTTCGCCGCTCCGATCATCGATGCCGTATGGAAATCATGGCCGCACGCATGCATTTTCCCGGGGACGGTCGAAGCGAACGGCAAGCCCGTCTCCTCGTTAACCGGCAGGGCGTCGATGTCGGCGCGAAGCATGATCGTCGGTCCGGGATGAGTTCCCTTTATCTCGGCCAGCACGCCGGTCGGCAGCTTCAAATCCAGCATGCGAATGCCCGCTTCCGTCAACCATGAACGGATCCGCGCCGTCGTATCATGCTCCTCGTTCGAAAGCTCGGGATGCATATGCAGTTCCCTGCGCATCTCGATAAGCCGAGACCCGAGCGATGCGGCTTGCTCCCGGAAAAAAGCGGATATCGTCGTCATTGTGCATTGCTCCTTTGGTTTTCATAGTTGCGAATCGGCCGGCCAAAAGTCTTTTGCGGTTTTGAGCGCGGGTTCTAGCCGCAGCGGACCGTCCGGAACGAGCACCCTGCAGGAAAGGCTGTTTTTGCCGTTGACTTTAACCAGACAGCTCCCGCAAAATCCCCGTTTGCAGGAATGGTCGTAGAAAGCGAACGTTCCGTCCAACTCGTCCGCGATATGGCGCATCAGATCCAGAACGGTCATTCCTTCCCGATAAGGAACTTCATAGGCCGCGAAAGTCGTCTCTCCCTCGGCGGAAGCCTTGCGCGCAACCTCGCAATTCACGATCGTTCCCCTGGTCATGGGCGCTTCACCTCTTTATGCCAAAGCTTGCGAAATCGAGCCGTCCTGCCGTCCAAACGGAGCGCGAGACTGCACGTCCATTCTTCGTCCGGATCCGGAGCATCAAGGCGCACATGCGCCCCGCGGCTTTCCCGTCGTTCCAGGGCGGCAGCTGCCACGCTCCAGCCGGTCTCGACCATATTCCGCAAATCCAGCGCTTTGCCGGCATCTCTATTGTAAACCAACGACGAATCCCGCAAGCCCAGGCGCTCCGGCAGCTCTTCCCGCAGCGCGGCCAAGCGCCGGTTCGCCGTCTCCAGGCCTTCGGCGGTCCGGGTCGCGCCGACGAAGCGCTGCATGAGCGACTGGACCTCGGCCCATCCCTCCTGCGGCTTCTCCGCCGCGCCCGCCCCGGCGCCCCGGCGGCTTAATATCCGCCGGACGGGCTCCAGCGCCTCCGCAAGCGCCGGAAAATTCCCGGGCGCCGCGGCCGGAAGCGGATGCCGCAGCGCGAACGCGGCCGCGTTCCGGCCGGCGATGGCGCCGAACACCTGATTTTCCGACAACGCGTTTCCGGCCAGCCGGTTTGCGCCGTGAATCCCGCCCGAACATTCCCCTGCTGCGAATACGCCGGGCAGGCTGGTCGCCGCGTCCGGCTCCATCCGCAAGCCGCCCATGAAATAGTGCGCTCCGGGCGCGACTTCCCGGTCCACGGCGTCCGGGGCCACCCCCAAATCCTCCAGCAGCTTCTGCTGCATCTGCGGAAACTCGTCCGGATCCATCCCCCGGGTGCTGATGTACAAGCCGCCCGCATCCGTCGCTTTTCCCGCGGCAATCTCCTGGGACATGACGCGGGACATCACGTCGCGCGTCGCTTCCTTCAGAGGGCCCGCCCCGTGCCGATCCCAGAAATCCTCGCCGTCGCGATTCAGCAGCCGGGCGCCTTTGGGAATCAAAATGCCGGAATTGAACATGAGGCCTCTTGCGCCGGGCGGGGACACCATGACAGTCGGGTAATGCTGAACGAATTCCATGTCCGCCAATTCGATGCCGGCGCGAAGCGCGAGTCCGTACCCGTCTCCGGTCGCCTCGAGCGGATTCGTATTCAGTTCGTAAATTTGGCTGCCGCCGCCGGTCGCCACGATGGCTGCCGGAGCTTCGTACATCCGAAGCTCTCCGCTGGGCAAATGATACGCGGCCACGCCCCGGAGATGGCCGCCGTCCACGATCAAATCCGTCGCATAGGTAAACGAATGGATGGGGATGCCGGCTTTTCTGACCGCCTTCAGCAGCACCCGGACCACCTCGCGCCCGACGGCGTTTCCGACATGTACCGCCCGGGCGTGCGTATGGCCTGCCAGCCAGCCCAGGTGAGGCTCGCTGCTGCCGGGTTCCGCCGGATCGAAGATTACGCCCAGCCGCTGGGCGAAAGCGACCGCCTCGCCCGCCCGCTCCGCCAACACCTTGACCAGCCGCGGATCCGAAATGCCTTCGCCCGAACGGATGATATCCTCCGCGAACAGCTCCGGACTGTCGCCCGGCTTCGCAGTCGGCAAAACCGCGCAAAATGAATAATGGGCCGAGAGAGTACCTCCCGACCGCTGCGGCTCGCCTTTCGTCAATATGACAGGGCGAGCCCCTTGCTCCGCCGCAGCGAGCGCTGCGCGGAGCCCGGCGCCGCCGCTTCCGATGATCACGACATCGTAACGTTCGCGAGTGATCTCCATAGATGCCTCATCCCTTTTCGTATGATCAAGCTTTGATTCGCCGGGACCGAACAGCTTTGAACAGACGACCGACGACCGGCCAGATCGTCACGATCAGCCCGATGACCAACAGGGTCCCGGAAATCGGACGGGCAAACAGTTGCCACAAATCCCCTTGGAAGATCAGCGCCGATTGGCTGAGCGAATTTTCCAGCGTCGGGCCGAGGAGAACGCCAAGCACGAGCGGCGAAGGCTCCATCTTCGCTTTCCGCAGCAAATAGCCGAGAATGCCGAAAATCATCAGCACGATAACGTCGAACATGCTGCTTCTTACGGAGTAAGCGCCGATAATGCAGAAAATCATGACGATCGGCATCAATACTTTCGGAGGAAGGTTGGATACTTTCGCAAACAACCCGACCATCGGCAGATTCAGAATCAGCAGCATTACGTTTCCGATGTACATGCTCGCGATGAGCGCCCAAAATAGCGTCGAATGCTCCTGCATCATGAGCGGTCCCGGCGTAATACCTTGAATCATGAACGCGCTGAGCAAAATCGCCGGCAGCGGCGAGAACGGAACGCCTAGCGACAGCAGCGGCACCAGCGCGCCGGTGCTTGCCCCGTTGTTGGCGGATTCCGGCCCCGCGACGCCTTCGATCGCTCCATTTCCGAACTCCTCCGGGTGCTTCGAAAGCTTCTTCTCCATCCCGTACGACGCATAGGTGCTGAGAATGTTGGCGGGCCCGGGGATGAGCCCCATCAAAAAGCCGAGCAAGCCGCCGCGGACGATCGGCCCCGAGCTGCGGCGCATTTCCGTCTTGGTGGGCAGCAGCTTCCGGAGCGAAAGATCGGCTTTGACCGGCTTCACGTACGCCTGCTCCATCGATCCCAGCACTTCCGACATGCCGTAAAGCCCCATAATGATCGGAACGAAATCGAGCCCGTCGATCAGATACGGCGAATCGAACACCAGCCGCAGCGAACCGCTCATCTGGTCGATCCCGATCAGGGAAAGCACGACCCCGAACGCGATCAAAAGATAGCTTCTGACGAGCGAAGTGTCCGTCAGTCTCGACAGCACCAGCAGGCCGACGAGAACGATCGCGAAATACTCGGGCGGGCCGAACTGCAACGCCATCCGGGCAAGCGGCGGCGCCAGCAGCGACAGCAAAATCATGCCGATCGTTCCCGCCACGAACGAACCGATCGCCGCGATGGAAAGCGCCGCGCCCGCTCGTCCTTTTTGCGTCATTTTATACCCGTCCAGCGTCGTCACGACCGATGCCGCTTCCCCGGGCACGTTGACGAGGATCGACGTCGTCGAACCTCCGTACATGCCGCCGAAATAGATGCCGGCGACTAGAATCAGGGCGGCAGTCGGCTCCATGGAGAAGGTGAGCGGCAGCAGAAGCGAAATCGCCCCGACGGGCCCCAGTCCGGGCAGTACGCCGACCAGCGTGCCGAGAGCGACGCCGACCAGGCAGATCAACAAGTTGGTTAACGAGAACGCGGACGATATGCCCGCCAAGATATCTTCCATTCCGGTCACGGATGCACTCCCCCAACATCTTCAATTCCAGTTTTACAGCCAGATGCCGGGCGGCAAGGCAATCCCCAACCACAAATCGAAAATGAGCCAGACGGCGGCCGTCGTCGCGACCGTCAACGCCGCAAGCCGCCAGCCTTTGAGCCCCAATAAGTAGGCTGCAACCCCCAAGGATGCGAAGGTCGCCGCTACGAACCCGACAAAATGCGAAACGACGAGAAAAAGAACGAAAATGCCGATGAACGACAGGGCTCCCCGAAGACGGACGGGCTCGTCCGCTTCTTCGTTCGTTTTTTCCGGAGAGGCGTCCCCTTGCTTGCGGGCCTTAAGCAGACCTGCCAGCATGAGGACGCTCAGCCCAGCCGTCAACCCGCCGAAAACGACCGGGAAAAATCCCGGGCCGATGCTTTTGAGCGAACCGAATTTCAGGTCCTGCGATTGCCAAAGGGTAACCAGCCCCAACAGCAAGAACAGGAGCGCGGTAATGACCCGCGCCCTGTAGACCGTTTTGCTCATCATTGGATCTGTCCAAGCTTTCGATAAATTTCGCCGGTCTTTTCATACCATTCTTCGACTTCCGCACGCGCATCGGCGCTGTTTTTGTAGCCCAGCTGATAGCCCGCCTGCTCCATCAATTCCTTGAACTTGTCCGACTCGTATACTTCCTTGGTCAGCTCGTCGATTCTTGCAACGACCTCTTCCGGCACGTTGTTCGGAATAATGATAAAGTGGGCGGCTCCGCCGGCGACGCCTTCGACGCCTTGTTCGGCGGCCGTCGGAACGTCCGGCATCAGGTCGACCCGGTTTTCGCTCAGGACGGCCAGCGCGCGAAGATCGCCGGATTCCACTTGGCCGCGCACTTCGGGAACGTTCATGAACGCCGCCATGACGTGGTTGCCCATGACCGCCGGAAGGAGCGTGCCGCTTCCCTGGAACGGAACGTGCTGGATCTCGGTGCCCGTCGAATCCTCGAGCATGTTCGCCAGCATCGCGACGACCGTAGCTTCGCCGGGGTTGCCGACCGTCAGCTTGCCCGGGTTTTCCTTGGCGTAATTGACCAGATCTTCAAGCGTTTGGAACGGGGAATCCTTCGGAACGACAACGGTGACGACCATGTCGCCGACTTTGTTGACGATCGTGAAATCGTCCATCGTATATTGGGCCGGCGTTATGTGAAGCGCCGAGGAAATGTGGCCGGTCGCCGCCCACAGCCAGGTGTAGCCGTCCGGCTTCGCCTTGACCAGCTCGTAGTTGCCGACCGTGCCCGAGCCGCCGCCGACGTTTTTGATCGTGATCGGTTTATCGATAATGCCCGTAGCCGCTTCGGCGAAGGAGCGCGCCAAAATATCCGAAACTCCGCCCGCGTTGAACGGAACGATCATCTCAATGTTTTCGGTGGGCCAATTCAATTCTTCGGCCGCCGGGGATCCGGACGCCGTTGCGGTCGCACCGCCGGTTCCCGCGCTTTGCTCCGGACTGCTCGTCCCCGAGTTTCCCCCGTTGCTCGAGCATGCTGCAAGCATGACGATCGCCGCGATCAGTACTGCAAGTTTCGATAGCGCTTTTTGTGTTTTCATAACTTTCTTAGTTGCCTCCTAGTTGTGATGATTGCTGAAATGCCGGCTTCCCCTCTGCAACGCAAAAAAACCTACCCGGAGCGATGTTCCTCTGTCGACCCCCTAGATGTACGCTTGCTCACTCTCGCCAGGACGGTTTTTGAAAACTACATCGGAATAGTATGAATTGAATTCGATTCTATAATAGAACTTGTTGAGTGTCAATCCGTTGTTCCTATTTTGCCAGAATGTTCGCGTTTAATCCAGTGCGTAGCGAAAAAAATCGGCCAAGCCGGTACGATCGGGGCAACAACAAACCGCTTGGGCCGCCTCTCCTCGGTCGGATAAAACTCGATCAACGCCGCGCTGCCGGCGGAATGAACGCAGGATCGCCTCTTCCTGCGCCCGATTGGCTCCGCTCGGTGTATTCCCCGCGGGAGATTACGTTGATCTGCAAGTCGGCGCCGATCTCCTTCCACTCGATGACTTAAATGACAAAAAACGTGACTGCGCGTCACTACCCGAGCGGAACGCCCTCGCTTACGATGTGAAGGGGCAAACGCCGCTCCGTCTTGAAAGCCAAACTAAGGATACGGAGGAAATCGATTTGGAAATGAGGCAGGCAATAAACGGCTTGGCGGTGATCGCGATTTTGGGCGGAGTCGCCCGGATCGGCATGGCGCCAAGCGCCTACATTTGGGGAAGCAACAGCATGCAGGAGCTGACGTTCGGCTTTGTCGCCAGCTTGCTGATGGGAATCGGCATCCTCGGCATTTATTTGAATGCCGCGCCGAATGTCGGGATCGTCGGGTTTTTGTCTACGCTTGTCATATCTGCGGGCGGCGCGTTAACGGTGGCGCTCGTATGGTCGAATATGCTGGGGATGACCGAGCCGGATCACGCTTATATCGCCCCCTTGCTCAACGCGAACTCCATTCTGAGTTTAGCCGGCCAGCTCGTCTTCGGCATCGTCATGATTCGGGCGCGCGCTTATCCGTTATGGAGTCTCCTCTTGTTTATGGTTTTTCCGTTCATCTATTTCATTCCCGGGATCTCCGACCTCGGCTCCGTCGCATGGGGAGCCTGCTACATCGCTTTCGGCTATTGCGCGCTGAAAAATCAGAAGCGCGCGGCCGCCCCCCATTCGTCGGGCGGGCTTCCGCCGGGTAACGCAGCTCCGGCCGCGCAAACAAACGCCCCGCGAGCATCCGCGCGCCCGCTGCCGGACGCAAAAGGCCCTCCGCCGCAAGGCAGAGGGCCGCATTCCTTTATTTGACGAACATGTGGTTGCCGATCGTCTTGACCGCGTCGGCCGTCTTCGCCCGCTCGGGCT
The DNA here is from genome assembly GCF_016937515.1 of Cohnella algarum. Lineage (NCBI taxonomy): Bacteria > Bacillati > Bacillota > Bacilli > Caryophanales > Paenibacillaceae > Cohnella > Cohnella algarum. The sequence continues at coordinate 2,235,181 of NZ_JAFHKM010000002.1, read as the reverse complement.
CCAACTGCGGATTGAAAAAATAGAGCGCGCCGGGCACGTTGTTCTCGCCGGCAAGAGCCGCCTTGGCCGCGCGGACGCTCTCCGCGGATGCCGTCTCGGTCTTCAGCATCCCTTTCCCCGCCGGAGGGAACTGGCCCTTGGCGTAGATGACGGCTTTCACCGTGTCGGGGAACCTGCCGCTGTTGACGCGGTTGAGGACGACATTGGCGACGGCGAGCTTGCCCTGATAGGATTCGTATCCGGCTTCGACCTCGACCAGCTTGGCGAGCAGCGCGGCGTCCGCCAATTCGGGGTCCAAAAACTCCGGCACGACCACTTTAAGCTGCCGGCCGGCCGCAAGCGCGTCGCCCGGCAGCCCGTTGCGGGCTTTGAGCGCTCCCGCCGTCGTTCCGTAAGCTTCTGCGATCTCCGCAAGGGTGTCGCCGGCCTGGACGGTATATCGGTCGATCCCCTGAACGACCGATCCTTTGCCTTCTCCCTGCCACTCCACGCTGGCGTGCATGGCGTCGGCCAGCGTGCGCAGCGAAACGTAAGCGCTTCCTTCCCTTACTTTGACCGTTTCGGCGATATCGTAGGTTTTGCCGTTAAACGTGACGACCGACGTTCCGGTCCGTACCGTAAGCTTGTCGCCCAGCGCGTTGCCGACGGTAATCGTGCCCGCGTCCCCGTCGTAGGCAAGCTGCCAGCCCATGCGTTCCGCGAGCTCCTTGACCGGCGCGTAAGTCACCCCGCCCGACAGCCACAGCTCCCGGTTCAGTTCGATTTTATCCGTTATGTATGATTCTTTGCCCGTATTCGCAAACGCAGCCCCCGCGCCCGCCGTCAGCAGCAATGCGAGGGTCATCAGGGTCATTCCGACGAACCGCTTGATGGCCTTCATCTCCTTTTTGCGGAAAGTAGTCCAATTCGACTGCACTGTTCGATATTATACAGCCAACAAAAAGGAAATTTTTAAATATTAACGATTTTTCATCGAATTCGGCTCGGGTTGGGCGCCGCTTCCAACGGGAACAATTCGGATAAAGGGAAAAAATCACCCCCGCGGATCATTGGAGGCGAGGCATTTGGACTCGGCACTTTATTTGCTGTTTGCGATTTTGTACGCAGCGTTGTTCGCGTACGGAATGACGGTCTGGGCAAAGGATTCCGCCCGCGGCTTCCGGTATTTGCTGCTGCTCGTTACGGCGGCGCTCCTATGGGACAACGGCGTGCTCGGAGCCGGGAGATGGATCGGGGAGGGCGACTGGCTGGAGCGGCTGAATCGGACGCGCTATTGGCTGCACGCCTTCGTCACCCCGCTGCTTGCGGTGGTCTCGCTGGATTTGATGCGCCGGGCGGGGAGCCCCTGGGCGCGCAAGCCGGCCGCGATGGGGCGGCCTGGTTGTTTGCCGCGGCCCTGATCGTGCTGGAGGTGGCGACCGTAACCTGGTCCGTCAAGCTTAAACCGGTATACGAGTACGGCGCTTTGCGCTACGCTTCGGCCGGAACGTCTCCGGAAATTCCGTTCATGGTCGTTCTCGTCATGATTCCGCTGCTTGCGGCCGGAGCGGTATTATGGAAGCGCCGCGTCACGTCCGCGCTGTTCTGGGGCACGATTGTGATGGGGGCCGGCAGCGCCATTCGGCTTCCCGTCCGAAGCTCGGCGGTCGCCAACCTGTTCGAGCTCGTTCTGATCGGAGCGCTGTGGTTATCCGTGGCGTCCTTGCGTAATCGGCGGCCAGCGAAGGCTTCCTAACGGACAGGCAGGACTACGCGGGAGTCGGGACTTGGATTTTGCCCAATCCGGCGAAGCCCTTTCGGAGATTCGGCTCTAATGGCCTGTCTCGCACCCCGGCGGGTCAAGCGCCTTTCCAATCGTCCCAAATGCTCTGAAACTCCCGGACCAGGCGCTCCCTGTCGATGCTGCCTCCGATATACGCCTGAATTTGAGCCGCCATCCGCGACGTGTCCGCTTCGTACCCGGGATAACGCTGCCACATCCACGGAAGCGTCCGTCCCTCCCGCAGCGCCTTCAGCAGGTCGGCCGCCAGCGGACCGAGCCGCTCTTCGGCGACCGGCACGCCCTCGATCGCCGGGATCAGCTTGGCGTCCTCCATAAACCGCCTCCCGGCCTCCGAGGAGGCCAGCCAATCGAGGAAGGCTTTCGCCTCTTTCTTGACCCGGGAGGAGCGAAGCACGACCCAGTAGTTCGCAACGCCGATCTGCAGCTTGTCCATCGCCTCGGCGTCGTCGTTGATCGGCATCGGCAGAAATCCGATGTCGAGGTTCGGGTTGAGCTTGTCGAGCTGCAGCTGCGTCCATACGCCCTGCTGCATCATCGCCGCGCGGCCCGCCGCGAAGTTCGTCACCTGGGTGTTGTAATCGGTTTGCAGCGCGTTGTCCTGTCCGTACCGGACCGTCAAATCGACCAGATCGATCCATTCCGCAAGCGTCGGATTGCCGACCAGCGTTTCCTCCCCGCTCTTCACGGCGTCGATGAAGGCCGACGGATCCGGCTGCTGGGCAAACGCGACATTCAGCAGATGGTTGCCGATGATCCACCACTCGGCATAGCCGTTCTCGAACGGTTGAATGCCCGCCGCTTCGAGCTTTTCGGCCGCTTCGCGCAGCTGCGTCAGCGTTTTCGGAACGTCCGGAATGCCGGCCTTGCGGAACAATTCCTTGTTGTAAATAAAGCCCCAGCCCTCCAGCGCGAGCGGCATGCCGTACACCTTGCCGTCCTTGACGATCGCCGGCTTCGCAAGCTCGACGATATCGTCGGCCCAGGGCCGATCGGACAAATCCTCCAAATATTCCTGCCACAGCTCGAGATCCGAATAACCCGCCACGAAAAAAATATCCGGCTTGTCGCCCGAGTTGAATCTCGTCTTCAGCCCCGCGCTGTAATCGCAGCCGCCGCCGCACGTATCCACCTCGACGGCCACGCCGGTTTCCGTTTCATAGCGCTTCGCAAGCTCGCTCAGCTGCTCCGCCATTTCGACTTTGAAGTTGAAAATGCGGACCGCCCGGCCCGTTTCTCCGCCCGTCGCCGCCGCATTCGCGCTGTCGCCCGCCGATCCGCCCGCGTTCGGGAGACAGCCTGCCGCGACCGACGCGAGAAGAAGCCAGACGGCGGCCAGCTTCCCGAGCTTGCGCTTCGCCATAGGGTCATTCCTTTCGCTGGCTCATGATGATGTTACGATCAGTATAAAGGGCCGAGGCTATCTCGGCCACCTTTCTTCCTTGGCAATCAATGGCTCGAACGGCCGGTGCGGCTCGGTCTGGTACCAGTACGCGACGGACGCCACGTCGTCCTGGCGCTCGAACAGCCCTTTTTTATAAACTCCGATTTGCTGAATCGTCACCTTCAGGTCCTGGCGGAACCGGATCGGGTCCGGGATATGCCACCGGTAAAACCCCCGCATCGGCGGCACGTCGTCGTTGTGGTACGGGTTATGGACGGTATCGTCATGGCGCGAATAGTAAGGATAGCCCATGTACGGCGTGCAGTACGTGTTTTCGACCGTTCTCCCGTCCTTTTGCGTCGCGAAGCTCCAGGCCCCGCCGAAATAATCCTCGGTTCCGGTGCCGCAGATGGTCGGATAGTCGCCGTCTCCGTCGATGTACATTTTGATTTCCCCTTCGCCCCACCAATACCGCTCCAGCGTCGTCAGCGCCATGTACGTCCCGACGTAGTGGCCCGATCCCTCCACCCCGTCCAGAATGACGTAGTCCTCCGCCTTGTTCGTGATCCGCTGCCGCCTCCACAACGCGTGGAAATACGCGGTATGCTCCGGAAGCTCGTCGTGCAGGCAGTAATCGATCTGATAAAACAAGGCGGGAATCGGCGCTTCGTGCTGGTTTTCGATCGTGATTTTCGCCTTGCGCCGGAACGGCATCGGAAAATAGCTGTTGAACCCTCTCGTCGGGTTGACCGCGATCGGGACGGAGTTCACGATGCAGCCTCTCGCGAAGCCGTTGCAGAAGAAATCGCCCAGCGGGCTCTCGACGGAAGGAACCGTCTCGTCGTCCCAGTACATGCGCAGCACCAGGTCGCGCAGCACGTAACAGTCCGCGTCCGTCCGGTCGGTTACGGTGATCCAGATATGCTCGATGACGCCCGGCCCGTCTACCTCGGCCAGCGTCGCCGTCGCGCCCGGCTGCACGTCGCGTATGCAGGGCGAGCCTTTGCGGGAAGGGCCGAGATGGCTCGCGGCCATGCCGCCCTTCCCCTTTTCGCCGCGGGGATTTTCCGCAGTGATCGCCCGGCTGCTGCCGGGCTTGAGCAAAGGAAGGGCCGACAGCCCTCCCATGAACGGGTTCGCATTCATTCTTTTTTCTCCTCCCGAATCGTTTGTTAGCCCTTTACGCCGCCCGCCATAATGCCTTCCATGATCTGCTTCTGAAAAATCGCGACGAAAACGAGGATCGGCAAAATAATGATCCAGCCCATCGCGCTGACGAGATCCCAGGGCACGGCGTACATGTTGTCCCGCAACGGCAACTGCGTAATGGCCGTCGACAGCACCGAGATTCCGTTGGAATAAAAGAGCGGCGTAAAGAAGTTGTTCAGGCACGTGATGAAGTTCACGATGCAGACGGTCGCGAGCGCCGGCCTGAGCAGCGGCAAGGTCACGTAGAATAGCGACTGAAAAAATCCGCAGCCGTCGATCGAAGCCGATTCCTCGATGGAAACCGGAATGTCGTTCAAATAGTTTTGCAAAATGAGGATCGTAAACGGCAAGATGCCGCTGATATACAGGACGATCAGCCCCGTATACGTGTCGTACAGATGCACGCTCCGCAAAAAGTCGTACAGCGGCCGGGCCGTCACGACGTCGGGAATGAGCATGGACGCCAGCAGGAACGCCACCGCGATCGACAGCCCCTTGCTTCGAAAGCGGGCGAAGGCGAAGGCGGCCATGACGGACACGACCATGCCGATCAGAATGGACAAGCCGACGATGACGGCGGTGCTTCCGATTTTGGACAGCAGTCCCGCGTGCTCGATCAAATACCGGTAGCTTTCCAGAGTCGGATGCCGCGGCCAGTACCGGATCGGCTTCGAGAACAGCTCGCCGGCCGGCGTGATCGACGAGACGAAAATCCACCACAGCGGGAACAGAATCAAAAATGCGACGACGAGCGCGAGCCCCCACATCAACCCTTTCAGAAGCCGTTGTTTGAAAATTCCGGGTACCATACGCGATCGCTCCTTAATAATCCACGCGCTTCGTCGCGGACATGCTGATGCCGCTCAAGACGGCCATGACGAGGAACAGGACGATGGCGATGGAAGCGGCGTAGCCGGTGTTCAGGTTCGTAAACGCCTCCGTCGTCACCCGATACGCGATCAGGGCCGTGCTCTCTCCCGGCCCCCCGCTCGTCATCGCGTACACAACGTCGAAGGAGGTAATTCTCCACATCGTGAAGAAAATGCTGAGCACGAGAATGCTTTTGGCGAGCAGCGGGAGCGTCAGCCTGAAAAAGGAGCGGACGGCCCCCGCGCCGTCGATTTTGGCCGCTTCGTAAATATCCGATGAAATAAACTGAAGGCCGGCCAATATCAGAATCGCGAAAAACGGGATGTCCTTCCACAAATCCACCGCGATGACGGCGAACCGGGCCGTGTTCGTATGAATGAGCCAATCGAGCTGAAAGGACGGAGCGAACCAGCGGATAAAATCGTTGACCAGCCCGTAGTCGTTGTTGAACGCCCACTTCGAAGCCATCGCGATGACGACCATCGGCATCGCCCACGGCAGCAGCACGATCGTCCGCAGCATCTTCTGCCCGGCGAATTTCATGTTGAGGATGAGGGCCAGCGCGATCCCCAGGACGAGGTGGCCGGCCATCGAGCCGATGACGAAAATCGCCGTAAACGAGAGGGAGGTCAGCATTTTCGAATCGCCGAACAGGTCGATGTAATTTTGCAGCCCGACGAATTCGTTCGTGCCTCGCAGCAGCTTGACGTCGAAAAAACTGATGCGGAACGTCTCGATAATCGGATAGATCGTCGTAAAAATTCGAATCAGCAAGGCCGGCAGCACAAGGATCCACGCGACGGTCAAATATTTTTTGCTCGCATACATGGGAACGCGCCTTTCTTGTGGATTGTCGGACCCTTACGGTCGGTTTACTTGTAGCGCTCGACGGCTTCCTGCGCTTTCTCGCAGAATTCGTCCAGCGTGATTTTGTCCTGGACGTAGTTCTGGAACAGGGTGCCGATTTCCGAGATGAACTCCATCGTCTGCGGCAGCATCGGGCGGCCGTGCACCTCGTTTGTCGCCTGGATTTCGGAGTAAATTTCCTTGACGTCGCCGGAGACGGCGGGATTGGCCGCAACGTCGGCGCGGGCCGGGTACCGGTCGAAGTTCGTCCAGCCGTTCAGCTCGCCTTCCTCGCTCGCCAGGTATTTCAGGAACTTGACGGCCGCTTCCTTGTTCGGCGAGGCGGCGTTCAGCACATAGCTCCAGGAATCCGTGAAGATGCTTCGCGTCGCGAACTTCGGCATGTTGATCATGTGGATCTGGTCCTTGCCGTACCGGTTCGCCTGCTTGTAGTCGGTTCCGGTTCCCCACATGAACACCATCGCGTATTTGCCGTCGATGAATTTCTGGTTCATCTGCTCGTATTTGTCCGCGATCTGGTCGACCGGCGTCACCTTCCAGGTGTTGGCCATGTCGTACATGAACTTGACCGCCTTCCGGCTGCCTTCGTTCGTCCAATCGAAATAATCGCCGCCGAACAGGTTGACGAACGTCGCGATTTCGTTGAACACGTACGTTTTTTCCCAGGAGCCGCCGTAGCCGTATTGTCCGTCCTTGGTGGACGCTTTCATGAAGTTGACGAAATCCTCTTCCGTTTCGATCGAGGTCATGCCGGCGGCGTCCAGCTTTTTCTGGTCGACCCACAGGGCGAGATAGCCGGAATAGCTCGGGACGCCGATAATGTCCCCGTCGGCCGAGGTCAGCATATCCTCCATGTAGCCCTGCGGAAATTGCGACAGGATGTCGTCCGTCATGACCGTATCCTGCAGCGGCTCCAGCCAGCCGGAGTTTTTGAACGAGGTCGCCATTTCGTCGTTGATCTCGAGAATGTCGACCGTGTCGTCACCGGAAGACAAAATAGTGGAAACCTTCTGCTGGCGGGTGTCCGAATCGGTCGGGGCGGCGATCCAGTTGATTTTGACGCCGCTTTTTTCCTGCGCTTCGTCCAGCCAGGCCTGGAAATTCGGATTCGTGGATTGAATCGTGTAGAGCGTAATCTCGTCGCCGCCGCCGGAACCGGCCCCCGCGGAAGCGGATCCCGACGCGGAAGCGCCCGTTTCCGGCGAGCCGGTTCCGGAGCTCCCGCTTGAGCAGCCCGACAGGATGACGGATAACGACAAGCCGGCGGTCAAAAGGATGGATGCGATTTTCTTCAAGCGAAACCCTCCCTGTTTGGGCGTTGTGTGGTGTAAGCCCTTACAGCTGAGTATAGTGGCCCGCCCCGGCCCCGGAATACGAACGGATTTGAACAAAAATGTAGAAGATTGTGATCTGCTCGAAAGGAGGTTGATCTTCCCCGGACGCGGTGATAGACTGTTAACCAATTCCGGGAACCGGGGGGCATCCATCATGTTTCGCAGCAGCATACGGAACAAGCTGAGCGCGTTTTTGCTGGTCGCCATTCTACTGCCGATTGCCGCTTCGATCCTGATCTCCTACTTTTACACCCGGCACTCTCTTAAGGAAGACGCCGTTCGGGAAAACTCGAACGCGGTCCGGCAGGGCGCCACGAGCCTGATGAACCAGCTCCAGCAAATGAACGCGATCTCCTTGTCCATTTATAACAACATCCAGGAGCCCGACAGCCTGTACAACATTCTGGCCAGGGGGCGAAGCGATTTCATCGTCGAAAACAAGCTGTATTCCGGCCTTCACGCGATCGAACAATCGTCCAAAGACGTCCAGCAGGTCTACTTGTATTCGGAGCTGGCCGACCGGTCCTATTTGCTGATCGACGGCTATCTGAAACGCGAAGCGGGCCGAACGGGACTCGACGGCCGTTACGTTCAGCCCGTGAACAAGGACGATCCTTTTTTCGAACCCCCTCATCCTTCGCACAACTACGGCATGGAGGAATTTCCGTACAGTCCCTCCAACACCGTTTTTACGATCCATCGGCCGGTGTACCGCGCCCCGCTGAAAGAGCGGATCGGCATTCTGTCGATCGATTTCAAGCTGGACGGGCTGCTCCGCATCGGCGACATGCTCCATGACAAAAACGACGAAAACATCTATTTGATGGACGATGCCGGAACCGTTATTTTCTCGTCCGAGGAACGGCTGATCGGCCAAAAGCCGTCCGACGCCTGGCTGCAGCATGCCCGTTACAGCCTGTCCGGCGCGGGGCACTTCGAATGGAAGGAAACCGGATTTCAAGGCATCGTCGTCTACGAAAAATTCGAGCTGATCGGCCGGACGTGGATTCTCGTCAAGCAAATTCCGAACGAATACCTGTTCCGGAACGCTTCGAACGTGCTGCAAATGAACCTGCTCGTTCTCGTCTCGTTCCTTCTGGTCGCCGTCGCCGCGGCCTTGCTCGTTTCCGTCAAGCTTACGGCCCCGATCAAGAAGCTGACCGAATCGATCAAAAAAATCAAGCTCGGCAAGCTGCAGCTGCACATCGACTCGGAACGCAACGACGAGGTCGGCGTGCTGGGCCACGCGATCAAAAACATGGTCGATACGATCGACAACCTGATCATGCGCGAGCTGCGGCTCGAGCTGGCCAACAAGGACAACCAATTGAAAGCGCTGCAAGCGCAGATCAACCCGCATTTTATCTACAACACGCTGCAATCGATCGGCTCCGTCGCCCTGCAGCACCAGGTGCCCAAAATTTACGAGCTGACCTCTTCGCTCGGCCTGATGATGCGCTACAACATGAACACGGAGGAGTCGGTCGTGCCGCTTTCGAAGGAAATTCATCATGCGGAGGCCTACCTGGAGCTGCAGAAGCAGCGGTTTAAGGAGCGCCTGCGCTACCGCATCGAGCTTGGCGGACCGGACGCTGCGGGGGTGACGGTGCCGAAAATGATTTTGCAGCCGCTCGTGGAAAATTGCTTCAAGCACGGCTTCCGGTCGGGGATGGAGGAAGCGGAAATAGAGATAACGGCGCAAAGAGCCGGGGATGCGCTGCGAATCGAGGTTCGCGACAACGGGGAGGGCGTTTCCCCGGAACGCGCTCGCGAGCTGGAACGGCTGCTGGAGCGCGAGGCGTTCGGCGGCTCGGGGAGCGGCGCGGGTGGCGGTACGGGGGACGGCGCGAGGGGCGGCATGGTTGGCGACGCGGGTGGCGGAATGGGCGGCAGCATGGGCGACGACGCGGGCAGCATCGGCCTGCTCAACGTCGCATCCCGGCTGCGCCTGTACTTCGACGACGCTTCGCGGGTTTCCGTCCGCAATCTCGCCCCGTCGGGCTTTTCGGTCGTCATTGAAATTCCCATGCGAAAGGCGGTGCTTCCGGCATGAAGGCGTTGATCGTGGACGACGAAACCGATGTCCGGATTTCGATCCGGCTGCTGGTGAACTGGGACGAATTCGGCATCACGGACATTCTCGAAGCGTCCGACGGCGTCTCGGCCATGACGCTCATTCGGGAAGAAAATCCGGAAATCGTCTTTACCGACATGAAAATGCCGAACGGAGACGGCATGGAACTGCTGCAATGGATCGAGGCGGAGGCGCCCCATGCGAAACGAATCGTCATCAGCGGTTATGACGATTATACCTACATCCGCAACACGCTGAAGCACGGCGGACTCGATTACTTGCTCAAGCCGATCAACCGGAGCGAGCTGCTCGATACGCTTCGAAGCGCCGTCGGCGCCTGGCAGAAGGAAGAGGAGGAACGGCATCTCCGCATTCGGAAAAACACGGAAATCAACCGCACGATACCGGCGTACCGGGACAAAACGCTGTCGGCCGTCGTTTCGCAGCCGGACGCCTATCGGACCTGCGCCGACGAGCTTCAGGAAGCGTTCGGATGGTCGGACGCCCGCAAGTGCCGGGTCGCGATGCTGCTGACCGACCCGCTGCCGCGCCCCGTCCTGCGGAAATTCGGCCGCAACCTCGACTTGCTGTACTTTTTGATGACCAACATCTGCAACGAGATCATCGGCTCCGGCCGGACCGGCTACGCGTTCAAGCATGCGAATCCGGCTTACGGAATCGTCCTGCTGTTTACCGGCGGCTTCGCGGAGCTTAACCGAAAGCTTGCGGACATGAACGACGCTTTCTCGCGCTTTCTCGGCGCCCGTTTTCATTTCGCTTGCGGGGAGGCGGAAGCGTTTCCCGAAGGGATTCACGCCGCTTTCGAGAAAGCGCTGCGGACCGCCCGTTCCGTTTCGTACGCGAAGGAAGGCGGATGGATCCATTTCGATGCGGGGGTTCCTTCTCCCGCGGAGAAGCAGGTCCCGCTGACCGATTACGGCAGCCAGATTTCGACCGCCGTCTACAGCGGCGACGTTCGCCGGATCGAAGACGCGGTCGGCAAATGGATCGAGGCCGTCGGCCGGCTTCGGCACGTCACGTGGGAGCATTTGCAATACTGGCGGTACGAGTTCGAGCTGCTGACCGGCCGCCTGCTGCCGGATTCGGATTCCGCCGCGGCGGGCGATCCCGTCAAGCCAAGCTCCCCCGGGCTGTTTCCGATCGATGCGCGCGGGAGACTGTCGCCGGACGAGTGGCGGCGGGAATGGACGGAGGCGTTCGCCCAAATCGCCGGGCGGCTGAAAGAGAAGCGCCATCAGGAACACAACGCGATCTATGCGATCAAGCAGTTTATCGAAACGAACTATGCGGAAAGTTTGTCCGTGCAGGAGATCGCAAGCCGGTTCTTCCTCAGCCGCGAATATGTCTCCCGGCGCTTCAAGCAGGAGTTTAACGAGAATATCTCGGAATATATCGAGCGGGTGCGGATCGAGAACGCCAAGGCGCTGCTGGCGAACGGAGAGTATTCCGTCGCGGATGTCGGAGCGATGGTCGGCTACCAGGACGGCCGGTATTTCAGCAAAATTTTCGGCAAGCTGACCGGCATGTCGCCCCGGGAATATCGGAAGAAAAGGCCGATTTGAGGGCCCGATTTTGTTCCCAGGCCACAAGATGGGTAATATTTACTCAAGTGCATGCGGCTGGAGGCGCGGGGCGGGGTGAGTTGAGTCGTCACGACACATCTGAGGCGCTGGCGGGCGTGCGGAGGCCGCGAGATGGGTAATATTTACTCAAGTGCATGCGGCTGGAGGCGCGGGGCGGGGCGAGTTGAGTCGCCACGACACATCTGAGGCGCTGGCGGGCGTGCGGAGGCCGCGAGATGGGTAATATTTACTCAAGTGCATGCGGCTGGAGGCGCGGAGCGGGGCGAGTTGAGTCGTCACGACACAACTGAGGCGCTGGCGGGCGTGCGGAGGCCGCGAGATGGGTAATATTTACTCAAGTGCATGCGGCTGGAGGCGCGGGGCGGGGCGAGTTGAGTCGCCACGACTCAACTGGAGCGTTGGCGGGCGTGCGGAGGCCGCGAGATGGGTAATATTTACTCAAGTGCATGCGGCTGGAGGCGCGGAGCGGGGCGAGTTGAGTCGCCATGACTCAACTGGAGCGCTGAAGAACGGGTGAAGGCCGCGAGATGGGTAATATTTACTCAAGTGCGTGCGGCTGGAGGCGCGGGGCGGGGTGAGTTGAGTCGCCACGACTCAACTGGAGCGTTGGCGGGCGTGCGGAGGCGGCGGGATGAGTTGCGCGGCGGAGCTGCGCGGCGAAATTTAACAAGTCCCGCGCCTCGTCGGCCGCAGGGACTTGTTGTCGCGCAGGAACGGGCCCGCGAAGCCGGACCGCGCCGCGCCGAACTTCCGCGAGTTCACTTCGCGTTCTATTCGCGCTCTATTCGCGCTCTATGCGCGTTCTACTCGCGGTCCTTTCGCTCCCTATTGCTGCTTGCTTGCCAGAAACTCGTCGAGCTGCCGCTGCACTTCCGCGACGTATTCGTCGATGCCCGCTTTCTTTAATTTCTCGACCGCCTTCGGATACCCCGTCTCGAAATCGACGAATCCGGAGCGAATCGCGGCCATGTCCTTCGACGCCTCGCGCAAAGCCGTTTCGATCGCCTTGACGTTCTCGTTGTTGAAACGGAAGCCCAGCGAGTCCGAAAGGATCGCGTTCTCGTCCCAGCTTTTGTACGTATCGATCGCTTCCTGATCCACTTCCGGCGCAAACAGCTGGTAGTTCTGGTTCCGGAACATCCACTCGTAGAAAAATTCGCTCGGGGTCAGTTTGTTGATTCTTCCGTCCACGATCTCGTAATCCTTGCCCTCGACGCCGTACAGCGCGAACAAGTAGTTTTCCTGCGACTGGTAGATCCAGTTGATAAACTTCATCGCGCCTTCGGGATTCGGAGCGGTTATCGGGATGCCCAGCACCTCTCCCCCCGTCGAAGTGATATATCGAGGCTTGTCTTCGGCGAGCAGGTAGGACTTCAGCCTGGCATCCGGCGCGTTCGCCTGCACGGCGCTGATGATTTCCATCTCTTTGCCCAGCGACCCCTCGACCCACAGGTAGAGGCCCGTCTGCATCCGGGAATCGCGCTCGTTGTACTTGATCGTCAAATCCTCGGTATATAATCCGTCTTCGTACATGCTGCGGTTGAATTTCGCCATGTCCTGGAAGGCCTTCGTTTCATAATAGCTGTACGCTTTCTTCGTGTCTTCGCCGAAGACGACGAGATCCTCCACCGCGATCCAGTTGTACTGCTCGTCGGTGAAATACCGGGTCAACGGTTTGAAAATAATGTCCGCGGGTCCCTTCAGCTCGGGAAACTGCTCGGCAGCCTTGGCTGCGAATTCCTTCAGGTCGTCCGGAGTTTTCACTTCCGTCATCCCGACCGCCTCCAGGATGTCCTGGCGAACGGTCACGAGCTGGTACATGGCGGAAGACGGCGCATAGGCGGATGGGATGCCGTATGTCTGGCCGTCGATGACCGCGCCTTGAAGCTGTTCCTTGGGAAGCACCTTCAGCATGTCCTGGCCGTACTGCTCGATCAGGTCGTCCAGCGGCATCGCCTGCTTCTTGTTCACGATGGTGGACAAGTCCGGCAGCCCGTCCCAGTACAGGTCGATCGGCTCGTTCGCGGCGAGCATGATGTCCTTTTGCTCCCAATATTGCGCCCACGGCACGAAGATCACTTCCACCTTCAGCCCGAGATCGGTCGCCATTCTCTCCGCAAACTCGTTTTCCAGAAACTCCGTCATGCGGTCGCTTTCTTCCCCGGGATACAAAATCGTCATCGTTTCCAGTTTCTTGGGCGCATCCCCGGAGGCCTCTCCCGCCTCCCCTCCGTTTCCTTGGCTGCATGCCGACATGACCAAAGCCAGAAGCAGCATCGCGACCGTTAAACCAAGCGTTTTTCTCCTTTTCATCCATAACCCTCCCGCGTTTAGGTTCATTTATGTCAAGCCTTCGCAGGCCGATGACCGCGAGCCCCTTATTCCTTGACCGCTCCCGTCATAATGCCTTGAACGAAATACCGTTGAATAAACGGGTACAGGAAAATAATCGGACCGATCGTAATGACGGTGACCGCCATCTTCACGGTTTCCGCCGGCAAGGTGATGTTGCCGGACGCTCCCGACGGAATGCGTCCCGAGCTGATCGCATTGACGTTCGACAGAATGTTGTACAGGTAGTACTGCAACGGGAACAGCTCTTTGTCGTTGATGAAAATGAGCGCGTGCCACCAGTCGTTCCAATACTGCAGGGCGTACATCAATCCGACCGTCAGCAGCGGCGTCTTGCTGAGCGGGAGCGCGATTTTCCAAAAAACCGTGAAATGATTCGCCCCGTCGATCTCCGCCGCTTCGTACAAGGACGGGGAAATGGCATTGAAATACGTGCGCATGAGGAACATATTCCAAACGTTGAAGATGGACGGCACGATCAAAGCCCAGATCGAATTTTTCAGGCCGTAGTAATTGACGCTGACCATATACCACGGGATCAGGCCGGCGGAGAAGATGATCGTGAAATTGGAAATAAAGGCCAGCACGTTGCGGTATCGCAGCTTGCGGATCGAGATGGCGAACGCCATCATGCTCGTAATCAGCAAGGCGCCGATCGTTCCCGCCACGGTGACGAAAATCGTGACTCCGTAGGATTGCAGAATTTTGGTCCCGCTGTTGACGAAAATATAGGTGTACGTATCCAAAGTCGCGTCCTGCGGAAAGATCGAATAGCCGTTTCTCGCGATCGCTTGTTCGGAGGAGAAGGATACGCTGACGGTAAGCAGAAGAGGGTAGAGGCAAGCGACGGCAAAGCAACCGATAAAAACATAGGCAAGGGTCGTCACCAGTTTATCGCTCAGCAACCTGTTCTTTTCCATGGTTAGAATAGACCCTCTCCGTCGTTTATTTTCTTCGCCGCCCGGTTGGCCGCGAGCACCAGAATCAGCCCGAGGACGGATTGCATCAACCCGACCGCCGTCGCGTAGGAGAAGCCCAGCGTGCGCATGGACTGGTACACGTAGGTGTCGATGACCGTCACGGCGTCGCCAAGCACCGGATTGTTGCCGACAATGCCGTAGATCATGCCGAAGTCGCCGTAAAAGATCCGGCCTACGTTCAAGAGCGTCAACACGATGATCGTCGGCTTCAGCATCGGAATCGTCAGGCGGAGGATTTGCTGCATTTTATTGGCCCCGTCCACCTTCGCGGATTCGTACAAGCTCTGATCGAAATTGACCATGGCCGCCATATACACGATCGAGCTGTACCCGCTCCATTTCCAGACGTTCGCGGCAATGACGATCGCTTTCCAGTACTTCGGCTCCGAATACCAGGAGATCGGTTCCATGCCGAAGAGCGCCAGCATGTTGTTCGCCACGCCGACATCGGACGAAAAAATCCCGTAAATGATCGCGCCGACGACGACCCACGAAAGAAAGTAAGGAAAAAACATCATGCTCTGGGTCAGCTTTTTGAACGCGGCGCTCCGGATTTCGTTCAGGAAAACGGCAATGGCTACCGGAAACAGGATCCCGAATATAATGCCGAAAAAGTTAATAAACAGCGTGTTGTACGTGACCCTCCATCCCATGCTGCCCGACGAGAAGAAATACTTGAAATTGTCGAGGCCGACGAACGGGCTGCCGAAGATCCCGTCCACGACATTGAAATCCGTAAACGCCATCCAGACGCCGGAAAAAGGGATGTAGCTGAACATCAGCAGGACGATCAGCCCGGGAACGCTCATCAGGTACAGGATATGGTGCTTTTTCAGCTCGCGGAAAAATCCGTTCTTCTTCCTGGCCGGCGCAGGCGCAGGCGTCTCGTTGGCGGCCGAACGCATGGCGTCACATCCTTTCCACGGTCGCAAGCGGCTCCGCTGCAATCTTTCCTTGCAGTTCTTCCTTCAATCGATCGATCTCGACCACATGGCCGGACACCCTCGCCCTCTCGGCCGCGAACGCCATAATATGGCTTTCCACGGACTTGTCGATGGACGATCGGCTCGTCTGGCCGCCGTTTTCCATCATTTCGAGAAAATCGGCCATCAAGCCCGCGTCGCCGCCGTTGTGGCCCCCCGATACGGCCGCCGGCCGAATGACGGTTTGTTCGCTGCGATCCGTCATATTGGAGGAGAACCTCGTTACTTCGATGACGTTCAGGCTGTCGTCGCCCCGGATTTCCCCGTGCTCGCACATGATTTTGATCGTCCGGTACATTTTGTTCGTGAAGCCGCTCAGGTTGAAGGTGACCGTGACGCCGTTCTTGAATTCGATCAACGTGACCTGATGGTCGCAAACGTCGTTGTCGCACCGGTAGACGCACCGCCCGTAAGGGCTGGTCTTGAGCGCCTCGAGCAGGCCCGCTTCCGATTGATCCGCCCCGATGACGGTGGCCGGCCATTGTCCCCTTATCGGCAGATAGGCCTTGCGCGCGTCGAACCGGCAATCCGTTACCTTGCAGTCCAGGCACCGGTCGGCGCTTCCTTCCGGCGCATTCTCTTCCTTGAAAAAGGTCAGGTCGCCATAGGAAGAAATCCGCTTCGCCTCGCTGCCGACGAGCCAGGCCAAAATATCCATGTCATGACAGGATTTCTGCATGATCAGGGGGCTGGCCAGATCGCTTCGGCGCCAGTTCCCCCGGACGAAGGAATGCGCGTGGTGGTAATTGCCGATATTTTCGTTGTGCTGGATCGTCACCACTTTGCCCAGCTCGTTGCTGTCGATGATTTTTTTGATTTCGGCGAAAAAGTTCGTATACCGCAGCACATGGCACACGATGACCTTGCGGCCCTTCTCGTTCGCTTTTTGCTGAATGCGCAAGCATTCTTCGGGGCTGGGCGAGATCGGCTTCTCCAGCAAAATGTCGTACCCGAGCTCCAGCGCCTCCATCGTTTGTTCGTAATGGTCGCGGTCCATGGAGGCGATCATGACGGCGTCGGCGATTTTCCCCGAGCGAAAAAAGTCGTTCGCCGTTCGAAATCGCAGCTCCGGAGGAATCCCGAACTCGTCCGCCGCCGCCTTTCTGCGAATGTCGTCCGGTTCGACGACCGCGGCGATTTCGGCCTTTTCTTTCGCGTAGCGGGCGTAAATCATCCCTCGTTGTCCTGCACCGATGAGTGCCAGCTTCAAATCGATTCCCTCCAGCGTTTCGTTGATTTTGTCGCGTTCGTGGCGTTAGATCGGCTGTTCCGGAACCTTCGGGTCCTCAAGCGGATAATAGCCTTCCGGATAGTACGAATCCCAAATATTCAGAAGCGGGTCCGCGCTCGTCCGCTCGACCGTTACGGCGCCGGCCGCGTAAAACCCGTCCTCTCCCTGCCCGTAGATATTCAATTTGAGCGGCGTGCCGTCCCGGAACAACGTCCCCAGACTCACCGTATACATCCCCGGCGACAGATCGGGCAATCGCAGCATCTCGTTATGAACGAGATCGCCCGTAAGCCACGAATCCGTATCGGCCCGGACCGGGATGTCGTACGATGCATCGTCCTTCCGGAGCCGAAGCCATAGTCCGAATTCCCGGTACACTCTCGCGCTCCCCGCATTTACGAACCACAGCCGCAGCGGAAAGCTCCCGCCGGACGATACCGTCTCCGGATACGTCATTCTTCTTAGGGAGAGCCGGGCGCCAAGCGCGCCGCCCGCGTCCGCGTTCGCCAGGCTCGCATGCCAGCGAAACGCCTCGCGCCGCACGTTCGGACCGCAAACGGGGTCGGTGACGTGAAGGATAACGGGCCGGCGTTTCCAGATCCCGTTCAGGTTTTGCCTGGCGAAGGCTTCGCAGCATTCGATCCAGTTCGCCTCGCCGCAAGTTACCCTAAGTCCGAACTCCCGGCCGTTCGCCCGAAGGTGGCGAATGAGCGCGGCATTTTGCAGGTCCGCGAGAATCGGCGTTTCAACGAACGCCTCCATGTACGCGTTCCATTCCTCTTTGCTGTCCGTCGGCCCCCGGATGACGACGCCGGCAAGGCGGCCGTCCGAATCGAACCGGCTTCCCGCCTTGCGGACCAAAGCCGCGAAGCAGGCGCTCTCGGCGGACTTTGCCCACGCGGGCGGCTCGGGCGAAAGCGCAAGCACGGGATGGGCTGCGGCCTCAAGCGCCTTCTCGATCCCTTCGAGCCGGTATTCCCCGCGCTCGGGCTCCAGCTCTTTCCACGAGAGAGAGAGGTAGGTCAGCCGTTCTTCCCCGGCGGAAGCGTCGGCCCGAGGCAAGGGAACGGGCCTGGCGACGACCGTTTTGTATTTCTCGTAGCGGTCAAGCGAGTACATGCAC
Source organism: Cohnella algarum (assembly GCF_016937515.1). NCBI lineage: Bacteria > Bacillati > Bacillota > Bacilli > Caryophanales > Paenibacillaceae > Cohnella > Cohnella algarum. Next base: position 2,217,390 of record NZ_JAFHKM010000002.1, on the reverse strand, counting down.
ATCGCGTTACCTCCCCGCCAGACGGCCGAGGGCCGCTTCCCGGAATTTCTCGATCTCCTCCGCCTCGACATAAGGCCTGCTTCCGATGCGATCGACCTCTTCCTTCAGCACGATCATGCCGGACGTATGAAAGCGGCCGCCCTTTCGCATATACTCCGCGGCCGCCTTCTGCAGCGACGTTCGCGCGGGAGCGGTCAGCGGGTCGGCGTTCCGGTCTCCGAACAATTCGAGGCGAAGCATGCGGTCTCCCTCGGATACCGGATAAACGTACATTTGCCTTTGCACCTGCACGATATTGCTCTTTTCCGGGTCGAGCAGCAGCGACAACGCCGGGTCGTACAGCCAGCTTTCGCTCCAGAAGCCCCTGATCGGCAGCTCGGGGAAATATCGCGCATAAAAATCGAGGGCCATCCGCATCGAGGCCTTCAGCCGTTCGGGCGTATACCCGGGCCCGGACGGAATGTGGAGCGCCAGCAGCATATCCCCTTTGCGCAGCACGGGCTCCCACTCCGACTTCGCGAGAACGACCGGCTCCCGCTCGACGAAGCCCATCGGGTTGATCCGGTTCGCCCGAACGGTTTCGTTTGTTTCGCTCCATTCCGTGACGAAACGGCCGGCCGCATCCGAGATGCCGTTCACCCCGTCCTTTTGCCCGTCGCCGCGAAACGTCTCGCCCGCATGCCTCAGCGCCGCGACTTTCCCCGTCCGGACATGGCGGAACATCGTAAATTCATCCTGAAAACGGTGAACAATAAAATAGAAGCGGTCGTGAAGAAAAATGGAACAGGTGTAAAAATTCATCTTCCATTGAAAATCGTCAACTGCGGCATCCCCGCGTTCGGCGAGCTTGTCGAGCTGCGGCTTCAGGAATTGAGTCGCAATCTCCTCGTAATGCGCCTCGGGAACGCCGCGGTCGGCCAGAAAGTTCTTGGAAGGAACGACGCAGGCGAGGAGCAGGAGAAAGGAGTAGAGCTCCCGGGAATGCGTCATGCAGCCCGGCGTCATATTCGTGTAGAACGCTTCGTCGCACCGCCAGCGGGCGGAACAAAGGACGTCGACCAGAAACTTGGTAAAATGAAACAGCGTGCCGTCGCCTTCGATCGCTTCGATGCCTCGCAGCAGCGTTTGCCGGACCGTTTCGGGCACCTCGTAACGCGCGAACAGGTCGGTCAAAAAGCTTCGCGGAATCAACGCCGCGTCTTGATTCGGCACGTAGGCCTCGTACTTCTCCTCCAGCCCTTCCGGCAAAAAATCGAATCGGCAATAGGCCAGGCACGTCTGAAAGTCCAAGCGGGCCACCATCACTCTTTTTATCCCCTTTCCAGAATCAACGTTCCCATCGGGTAGTAGCCGTCCGCATTTCCTTCGATCGCAAGATTGAGATTTCCGATTTCCGGCACTCCGGTTTCGATTCCGATTTCCAGACGGTATTCGCCTTCCGCCAGATCCTCGGGAAGGACAAAGCTTTCTTCCCACCAAATATCGCGGTCCGGCAGCCATTCCCGGATATCCTCCCGGGCCCGGAAGGCAAGCGTCCGGTCCTTCCCGGCCAATCGGACGACCAGCGGGTACCGATTGTAGATCGGAGCCACCCCCACATTCGCCCAAAGACCGGCAACGCGCAGCTCCCCGCCCGCCTTGACTTCGGCATCGAACGTGAATTTTCTCAGTTCGAACCGGTAGCCCATCTTCTTGAGCCAGCGCTCGACGTTTTCTTTCCAGGGCTGCGGCACGATCGTCCCCTTGCTATGAAAGGAAGAGATATGCCATTTCAACGACTCGTCGAGGATATAATCGATATCCCAGCCCTGCCGGTACCAGTCGTGCATATGCCAGCAGGCTTCGAAGACGACCGGCGCCTTCTCCCAGGCGTCCCCCATCCGGAAGTTTTGAATATTTTGCGGGTAAAAGTCCGTCATGTGCGACCATCTTTTCCCATGAAAACCGCCCATATCCCCCAGGCAATCGACGCGGAAGCCGACGCTCGCTTTCCGTTCCCGAATGATGGCGCTCGACGCCGGGTCGTGCAGCAGCGATTGCACCGGCGTAAGCTTGAACCCGTCCAGGTACGCGTTCACGATCCGTCTGATCGCGTCCGGCGCCATGAATTCGGTTCCCCCGCCTTCGCCCCACGCCCCGACGATCGTCAAATCGACGGAGCTGATGACGGGGTGTCCGTCGAACCGGGCCGCGAAAGCCCGAATGAAATCGGACCAGTGCTCCGCGTAAGGCGTCGAATTCGGATCGATCCTCCAAAACGGAAAATCGGGCTCGTCCGGGAAATCCGCCCGAAACCAATCCGGAATATCGTCTTCTTCGTTCAACGCGTACGGGGAACAGCGGACGATGGCCGAGCAGCCGGCGGATTTCGCCGCGTCGAGCTTCTCTTCGATGCGCTCCCAGCGGTATTCGCCTTTCGCGGGCTCCAAATCCCTCCAACGGACGCTGAAGAAAGACACCCTGCTGTCCGGGTGATTGCAGGTTTTGCTGTCATCGGTAAACCGGTATTTCTCAACCTTCTCCCCACCCGGATCATAGACCTCGTCCGGATCGCCCATCAGCCCGGGCGCGGCCGTAAATCCGATGCCCGGATTGGGAAACCACTCGTCGAGAATCGAAGGATATACCGTCTTTTGCTTTCTCATGAACCGTGCGCCCCTCCCCTCGAAGCAACAGGTAAACCACTATTTTGTTACGTTATTTGTTACGTTTGTTTAGTAAACCTTATGGCGTAATTATAGCATGAGAGGCTGATCATGCAAGCGTTTTTTTAAGAAATTTGTTCGTTTTGTGTAGTTTTCATTAATTTTTTTCGTTAAAATTGAAAAAGTTTATTGCATTTATGCGAAAATTGTGATGATGTATTGCGTAAACGTTACGTAACATGTGAGGAAACGATTTGCGCAATTATAACCGGTTTTTGTTTCGTAAACACGGAAAGGCATGATACAATAAACTCAAAATAGAGCCGTGCGTTTCGGAAAAGGAGATTCCATACCCATGAGTACAATCAGGGATGTCGCGAATTTGGCCAACGTGTCGACCGCGACCGTGTCCAGAGTGTTGAACAACGACTCCACCTACAAAATTACCGACGAGACCCGCGCCAAAGTGTGGGAGGCCGTCACCCGCCTGAATTACAAAATCAGCTCGAACGCAAAGCGCAGCGGATCCGCGGCGGATATTCCGGCCGCCAGAACGAACATCCGGATCGGATGCGTCTTGAGCGTAACGAAGGATAAATACAACGATCCGTACTTCATGTCCATCTTGTCGGGAGCGGAAGAACGACTGATCGGGGAGGGCTATGACGTGGCCTTCATTCGCACGGGTCACGAATTGAACGACAAGAAGATTCTGTTCAACACCTTCAGCGAATCGGTTACGGGCCTTATTTTGATGGAGACATTGAACGCGGAAACGTATGAATATATGCGCAAGCAAGTTCCCTACATCGTCGGGATCGACACCCAGCGATGGGATATCGACAACGTGGGCTACGACCACCACCATGTCGCTTCCATGGCGGTCGAGCATTTGATCGAAAGGGGGCATACGCGAATCGGCTTCATCGGCGGCAGCGGAATCAGCGGGGATATCAAGCTCAGCCAGCGCTACCGGGGCTATTATGCCACGATGCATGCCGCCGGATTGGAGGTGAACCCGGATTGGGTCATCGACTGCATGTGGGACGAGGCGGTTTGCATCGAACGCGTTCAGCGGCTGATCGAATCGAAGCCGTATCCGACCGCCTTCTTCGCGGCAAGCGACTTGATGGCGATGGCGGCTCTCAGCGGGTTGTACGACAAGGGCATCGCCGTCCCCGACGATGTGGCCGTCATCGGCCTGTCCAACATCGAAATGTCGAAATACGCCAGTCCCCCGCTGTCCACGATCGACGTCCCGACGAGGGAGATTGGCATGGTCGCCGCGGATCTGCTGCTGGAGCGCATCAACGGGGTTCCTCATCTCCCCCGCAAAGTGCTGCTGCCCGCAAAGCTGGTCGTCCGCAGCTCGACGTGAGGGGACGATGAACAAATGTACCGCGCACGCGGAAGAGGACTTCCGCATGCGCGCGGTCTGCGGATCAGCATTTCCGCCTTCACGACCGGCGCTTGATTCAACGTTAGCATCCCTTGGCACCCTCCTCTTCGGCTTGATATCGTCATAGTATCATGCGCAAAACAGGGGCGTTTGTCTTCGATTGCCCGTATTCGCCGACGGAGCAGGATCGGCGACGCGTATTCCCGGAACGCTTGCGTCTCTTGGCAAACCATAAAAAATGAGGGCAATCACACATAATATGGAAAGGAGCCGTGCTGCTAACACGACTCCTTGCACGGATGAGAACGACCAGCGACGCAAACGAAATCATCAGCGTCAGGGTCTCCTATACCTCTATGGCATCACCTCCCTTCCGGGAGACTAGCCGACCGCCCTTGCAAGCCTATTCTGTTGCGACACCCCGATTGTATCCGCAATGATTCCTCATGTACATTAACATGGTGAAAAACTAAATCGATTAAAACCCGCCCACCGGCATCATCGCCGGACGCTCGGCCAGCGGCTCCAGCGCCACGTGGCGCTCGGTCGCCGACGCTTCGAGCAGCCCGTGCATCGCTTCCAGCACGTGCAGCGCCATCCGGCCCGTCGCCCGGTGCGGTCGGCCTTCCGCGATCGCCCGGGCCATGTCGATGACCCCGATGCCTCGCATATTGTCCGCGTAGCCGAACGCGAGCGGAACCTCTTCCCAATCCCCGCCCGGCTTGCGGAGCAGGACGGGACCGCCGAACGTGTTCGGGTCCGGCGCCTTCAGCGTGCCTTCGGTCCCGTGGATTTCGATCGTGTTCGCCAAATTCGAGCCGCCGTTCACGTTGAAGCTCGTGATCAGCGTGCCGACCGCGCCCGACGCGAAATCGAGCACGCCCGAAATATGCGTCGGCGTCTCGACGACGATGCGGGCGCCAGCCTTTGGCTGGCTCTTGATGACGCGCTCCGGCACCGGGATCGTGGCGGAAGCCGTCACCCGGCGAATGCCGCCGAGCAGGTAGATGAACGCGGTCAAATAATACGGCCCCATGTCGAACAGAGGCCCGCCGCCCTTTTTGTAGAAAAACTCCGGATCCGGGTGCCACGCTTCGGGCCCGCCCCCCATCATGAAGCCGGTGGCCGAAACCGGAAGTCCGATCGCGCCTTCGTCCAGCAGTTTGCGGCACGTCTGGATGCCGCCGCCGAGGAACGTCTCCGGCGCGCACGCGATGCGCAGCCCTTTGGATTCCGCGAGCGCCACGACGCTGCGGCCGTCTTCCAGCTCGACGGCGAGCGGCTTCTCGAGGTAGACATGCTTGCCCGCTTCCAGCGCGCGCCGGCTCACCTCCGCATGGGACGCCGGAATCGTCAGATTGACGACGATATCGATGTCGGGATCGGCGAGCAGCTCATCGACGCTATAGGCCTTCGGCACGCCGAACTCTTGCGCGCGCGCTTTGGCCCGCTCCACGTCGATATCCGCGCAGGCCACGACCTGCACGTCCTTTGACGCCGTCAAATTTTTTAAATAAATCGCGCTGATGTTGCCGCAGCCGATCAGGCCGATGCGATTGCTTTTCCCGCTCATGAGTGAAATCTCCTCCGCAGCTTACGCTAATGTTAATCGCTTTCATTATAACTCCTCGATCGGATGCAATGTTGTCCATTTTTTGTTCCATTTGGCTGTTTCGCGGCTCTTCCCCCAACGCAAAGAAGCGCCTTAGCCGATTAACCGGAAAGGCGCAACGGAACTGGTGCCGCTCGCGATTTCGAATTACTGGTAAAGCTGGTCGCTGGCTCCCGCCGTCGGATTCGGATACTGAGCCGCAAATTGCTGGATTCGTTCTTGTTCCTCGGGTACGACCCGGTACATCGCCCCGATCTTCTGAATCGCGGCAGGGTTCGCCGGCTCCAACGGATAAAACCCTTTTTGAACCATGTACTGCCAAACGTCGTAGGCGTGGGAGCAGCTCATCATGAACGCCGTTTGGCAAAAAGACCGAATTTCCGGATTCGCCATCTCCATCGCAGCCCAAGCGTATTCGCGTCCGGCGCGTTTGAGCGTCAACAAATAGGCGGTTGCCATCTCGCGGTCGTCGAAATTTTGCACGGAAATTCTCGGCTGAACGGGCGGGTACTGATTGAAAGCCGAAGTCGTGAACTCGCCGAGCGTGCCGTTTTCCTTCAGAAGAGGAAGCTCCGTTTTGGCCCCCGTCGCCTCATTCAGAAACTCCACCTTCATATTGTAGTCGCGCACGTGAAGAGGAAAGTGCCTTTCGACGATTTTTTTCAGCTCCGGATCCGTAATATGGTCGATCATATAGGCCATGTTCGTAATGGAATTCACGCAGCTCATCGTCAGCTCGTTCAAATCGTGAAGTTCATGGGCAGCCAGCTTCATTTTACGCATATCTCCTTGCTTGCATGGGATTTTGGCATCCCGGTTATGATGCGGAAAGGCTTCTCTTTTTATCCTCCAAGGCCCGTTCTTTCGGCCAATGTCCCGATGGAGGGCGGCTTCGGAAAAGGTCTTACGGCCGGCTTCGAAAACCTTTCAGCAGGACAAGCAAAGCCTCCTCGGCCTCGTTCATCGCAGTCTCCGCATCCGGATGCTCCGCAATCCAATTCTTGATCGCTCCGGAGAGACAATGCGTCAAGGCGTCGATCGATACCGCCGAGCTGCCGCGAAATGAAGGGATTGATTTCCTCCGTCAAAATGACGGTTTCGCCCAGGCAAAGCGCCCGCCCGTCTCTCCCGACGCTTTCAAAGGAAAAAGCTTGCGGAATCGCCAAAAACGAACGGGTTTTCTTGCCCAGAATCGTCGCCTTGATATTGTTGCGAACCGCGGAAGCGGTGCAAACGCCGTTGATGACCTGCGGCTGCGCCTGGAGGATCGCCGCGAACTGACGGAAAAGCGGACTTGGAGTTAAGGCCATCAAATGAATCCCTCCACACATTGAATAAAAATCTATCCTATGTTATGGAGGGGGACTGCCTTTCGGAAGAGCCATTTATACTTGTCCGAAAACCTATTTTTGAGCCTCGACGAAGAAGATTCGACTCTAGCGAATCATCCTCTCAGCGATTGCCCGCAATTCGGACAAAAGTTTGACCCTTCGTTTTTCGCGCCGCAGTTCGGGCAGAAATTGGGCCTTGCGGCTCCATCGGAGGAGGGATCGGCGGAAGCCGCAGCCTTTTCGGCCGCCGGCCGGGCATTCGGAGGAGGAACGGCCGGGGTGCCCTGCATATTTTTCAGCATTTCGCCCGCCATGTTCATCCCCATCGCCATGCCCGCCATATCCGCGGCGGCGCCTCCGCCCCGCACGCGAACCGAAGCGATGCCGTCCGTCATGCTTACCTGCTGGTACCTGGACAAATTCCCGATCATTTCGTGGGAAGCCGCCTTCGTGATCATCTCCTGAATTTCTTTCGGGTAGCTGAAGCTCATCACCTGGAAGCCCGTAATCGCCATCCCTTTGTCCATGACCTGCATGTCCAGGTCTTCCCGGATGCCTCGGGCGATATCGGCGGCGTTCGCCTGCAAATTGAACATATCCTTGCCTTCCTTGCTTATCCACTTCATAAGCAGCTGGTCGAGCGCGGACGTGATCAGGATTTTCATCTCTCCCACGAGGTAACTTTCCTTGATGCCGGCGATTTTGTCGATGAACGTCACGTAGTCGTTGACCTTGAAATTGAACGTGCCGTTGGCGCGAATCGGCATGCCGCTGTTAAAACCGAACTTGAACCCTCTCAGGGTCGACAGAAACGGAACGATGTCCGACTCGATCGAATAGGTGCCTTCGTCCTTGAAAATTCCCTCGATTTTGCCGTTTTGGATGAAAATCGCGTCCTGGTCGGCGCGGATCACCAATTTGCTCCCTTTTTTGATCTCCCGGTTGTTCCATTTCCAGAAAATCATATCGTCCCTGATGGATATTGCCGGTCTGACGGATATTGTCGGCTATGTCGTGGAGCAGGACGAAACATTGAAGGACGGAGAAACATTGGCTTCACGGAGGAGCAGAAGCTGCCGATTTCGAGGTCGGAGGGCGTCGGCGTGGGCGAGGCGAGTTTGAAGATCGGGTTTTAAACCGCTTCCCGGAACCAGGGGCCTTGCGGAGCATCCGGCGGACGAGGGCTTCTAGCTTGTTGGGGTTGCTTGTTGGTACGCTTGTTGGGTGCTAGGTGAGCTTCTTGACGGGCTTCTTAGCGGACTTCTTGGGGTTTAACGAAGCTTCGTTGATTTTTGTCCAATCAGGCGAGGCCTTTTCGGACCATCGTCCTTAATTCTTCGTTGCTCGTTGGATAAAATCCACTTTAGCTAGCGGTTTCCCCGCCTTCCCGCCAATCGCACCGCGCGCAGCTTCCGGCACGCGGTGCGGCGTATTTTACCAGGGATCGACCGACTACCCTATTTCCGCATTCGCACGTCGGCGAAAATCGTCATCAATAGTGGCGCGCCGTAATATATCGGCTGCTCCAATAACCGGTATTCAAGCTGGAGATGCCGACGCCTTTGCTGGGCGAATTGTGGATGAATTGCCCGTTTCCTATGTAGATTCCGACATGGTTGATTTGACCCGGCGTATTCACGCTGAACATGACCAGATCCCCGATGGCAAGATGCGCCTTGCTGGCAACCGGAAGCCCCCATCTTGCTTGCGCCTTGGAGCCCCACGGAATGCTCATGCCGTTTTTCTTGAACACGTATTGGGTGAAGGATGAGCAATCGAAAACCAGGCTCGAAGGATTCCGTACGCCGAACTTGTAGGAGACCTTGCCGATGTAAGACTTGGCGATGCTTACGGTGCGGTGCCCGTTCGTCGCATAGATTTCCTGCGCGGAAGCCGTCTGCGCCGGCAACGCAAAGGCCGCGGCGGAAGAGAAGAGAACCGTCAGGGCGAGGGAGGAGGCGGCAACTATTTTTTTCATTAAAAATTTTTCATCCTTTCCCCTATGTTAGTATAATTGGGTGCACTTGGAGTATAGCACGCCGGCAATCCAAATTACTTTAGTAGATTAATGGGTATAAAGTTGATATTATCCTAGCGGCAATAGCCGTACTTCCGCGGGCCCCGCTCGTCCTGCCTTCTATGAAATAAAGCCGGCTCCTTTCGCCCCGAAACTGCAGGCGATAAAGAAGCCGATCGATATCCGGATCCGAGGCGAAAATAAGCGGGATCCGGGCCGCGGTCCAAGCGCCGGTTTTTTCGGCGTCTGCAGGATCATAAATCGGTTTCCCGTTTGTAAAATCGCGGGCACCTTGGGCTCAAACCCAAACATAACCTATTTCGGATAGATCCAATAAGGAGAAGATGACCCATGTATTCGTACGATTACCGTCCGCCCGGTTACGAGTCCTATGGATATCCCCGATCCGAGCTTCCCGACAGAGCGTTCGGCTTTCCGATCGGCCAGCAACAATTGGGTTGAATGGCGCGAACAAGAAGACGGCTGGACCGGGGTATGGCGCAGGCTGGGAAACAGCAACATTTTCGATGCCAGGTGGACGATGCCCGGGGCGCAGGATATTACGGCCGTACTGACGATCAACATTTTCGACAGCAACGTCCAGGTTTTGCGCCGGAACAGCAGCGACGGAAACGACTGCAACTACACCGGCACCATTGCCGCGGATGGCCGTACGGTTACGGGGACTTATTTATGTACCCGAGGCGGAGGGTCCTGGAGAGCCACGATCACGTTTTAGGCGGGCCAAAATTTTGGAATCGGGTAGGAGGCTACTCATTAGTTGAGTAGCCGACCTCCCACACCACCGTACGTACCGTTCGGTATACGGCGGTTCCTAAGTTTACATTCGAACAGACTTGAAATACGCTGAGAAGGTTGTGTAACCGGCTTTCTCCAGAAGTATGTCGGTTACAGTCGTGTGCAGGATTGGGCTTTTGGCTGTTCGCCAATAGCCTTTTCTTGTACTCGCGAACTTGAAGGCGGTGTTGTGGTCGTTTCCGAGTTTACGTAGCATGGCATATCGGGTTCGTACGCGTTTCCAACGTTTCCAAATGTACATGCGTATTCTTCTTCTGAGCCATTGATCGGTTACCTTAAGCAGGCTCTTCATATCCGCGAGTTTGAAGTAATTCAACCATCCCGTTATGAATTGTTTCAGCTTTAATTTCAGCTCGTCATATCCAAACCCTTTGCTTCTTGCCGTGAGCTCTTTTATTCTCGCTTTCATTTTGCTGATGCTCTTGGCGTGGGTACGTAATTTAATTCCGTCCTTGGACGGATAGAATCCGTAGCCCAGAAATTTGATCTTTCCGATGTAGGCCACCACTGTCTTCTCTAGGTTCACCCGAAGTCGCAATTTTCCTTCGATGAATGGCAGAATGTGTTCCAGCATCCGCGCCGCTGACCTTTTCGTCCTTGCGAAAAGGAGCATATCGTCCGCATATCTGACGAACTTGATTCTTCTGCGCTCCAGTTCGCGGTCCAACTCGTTCAGCATGATGTTACTGCACAGGGGACTAATATTGCCGCCCTGTACAAGTCCCAGCTCTGTCTCCTCGAATTTCCCCTTGTTGATCGCGCCTGCCGCCAGATATTTGTGGATCAGCGATACGACTCTGCCGTCTTTAATCGTTCTGGACAGCAGTTCGATCATCTTCGCTTGATTGACTGTGTCGAAGAATTTCTCCAAATCCATGTCTACGACATAGGTGTATCCTTCGTTTGCGTAGGCCTTACATTTCCTTAAGGCATCGTGCGCGCTTCTCTTGGGTCTGAATCCATAGCTGGTTTCAGCAAATTGGGGTTCGAAGATGGGTTGTAGCACCTGTGCCACGGCTTGCTGCAGCATTCTGTCCACTGCGGTCGGTATGCCCAGCGTTCGCATCTTCCCGTTGTCCTTGGGGATCTCCACCCTGCGGACCGGATTTGGACGATATTTTCCGTCCAGAACAAGCTTTACGAGTTCATCTCCGTTGTCTTTGAGATATTGTAGCAATTCCTCTACTTCCATCCCATCGACGCCGTGTGCGCCTTTGTTCCTCTTCACTTGCTTGTAGGCATTGTTCAGATTCTCCCGGCTCAAGATTTGCTCTAGTAGCTTGTCCCCTCGGCTGTTGGTGTTGGTGTTGTTGTTTTCAGTTATCCGCTTGTCGGTAAGCGCTCCCGCATACCCTTCGTGTTCCGCACTATCTCTTTGCGGGCAGCCCTTGCTACAGCAAGGTATTCTGCTTTCTTTTGTCCCGACTTTGGTAACTTTCATTGACTAACACCTCCTTAGGTTCAACCCTTCATAACGCTTGTCGCGTTACTAATATGGTCTCTGCTGACTTCTCACGATAAATCTTGTTTCAACCGCATCTCGCTCATCCGCTTCATGCGTCCGTGAGACCTCCCACGGTAAGACGCGTCGCTTTCATCCCATGTACCCGCCGTATTTACATCCTCGTGTCCGTGCAGTTTATTGGATTTTGTCTTGTTTAGCAGACTCGTCCCACTTTGGATGCCTGATGCGATTCGTGTTCCTCGGGTCGGGACTTTGCCTCCAGCTTCCTTCAGATTCCACCTCGCGATGGACACCCTTGCTCTTGGCTAATGGTTGGCAACTGCCAGCCCCCATAGCGGACTTTCACCGCCTAGCTGCGCGTCATGCGTGGCGCACTAAAAAAGCCCCCTCAGACCGGCATCGGTCCGAGGGGGTGTCGAAGGGATAGCACGCGGTGACGACGAGAACTTCCTCGCCCATCGAACGAATGACCGAAGTATCGTCTTTATCGACGATTTCCGTACTCGTAATTTCGTATATCCAGCAGCTCGTTGCTCGAAACCGCGTTCCATAATGGGACACTTGCGAAGTCATCGAACCGGAGATTTCCGTCTGCAGCGTTCGGATTCCCCAGTTGTAGATGACGACCGCCAACGTATACAGCGGCAATAGAATGCAGATGAAGGATAAAATAAGCCTATTAAGCGCGACCCGCTTCCACGGATTCCGAATCAATTTCACGATGAGCGCCTCCCGTGACCGTCACAGTCTTCGTCAAATTATAACACCCGAATAGCCGTGACCGTCAAACAGGCTATATTTCCTTCCGTGGAGGCGCACCTTTCGTCATTTCATCTACCGATCCTGTCGGCCAATCGCCGTATTTCTTCGCTCAGCCTGCGGTTGACGGGATACACTTCTTCCAGGTAACTCAAAATGCAAAGCGCCGATTCGGGGACACGATCGTATCCCTGTATCATGCTTCCTGCAATGGCCGCAAAACGGGGGTATCGTCTTTCCAGGCGCCTGTCATTGCCGAAAGGGTCGGGAAAGCCGTCCGCCTCTTCCTCCAGCAGGTGCAGCACGGAAAGGATGCTGTCCACGGCATACCCTTGAACGAATCTCGTCGCGGACAGCTTCTCTCCCCTGGCATAACGGCAAAGTCCCACATATAGATTGGTCAGCGCTTCATTCAGGGGATGATCAAGGGAATCGTTTCTGATGCTAGGCATATTCCGGGATGATTTTGCTATTCCCGTATTCGCGTACGAAGGAGCCTTCCAAACGACTCGGCCTTCGGCGTAAGAACTGTTCTCCAGCTCCCATTCCTCGAACACCGCGTATTCCCCGTAAATGCCGTCCTCGAACAGAATTTTGCAACCGACGCTCGTATTCTTGAAAGAGTAGGCCAAGGGGCGAACTTCTTCCAGCCAGTCCAAACGGTCGATAAATCTGTTCTTCTGTCCGGGCTCTACGATGACGAAGAAATCCAGATCCGAATGCTCATCCAATCGCTCTCTTTCGACGCCGACGGACCCAAGTCCCAACAAGGCCAGAGCTCCTCCTTTCCGCTCAAGGGATTTGCCGATTTCGTCCAGCCGCTGAAGCAACAGTTCCTCTTTTTTCATCCTATGAATCCTCCTCCGGTTTTTTGGAATGCAAAAAGGGTCCAACCCACTTTTCAGCGAGGTTGAACCCGAAGGTACATGGCCTTTATGTTGTTAGCCTAAACGATATCAGGGCTTCCTGTTGCTGTCAAGCGTACGCCAATTCCATGTAAAACAGATTTGCCACATTGTCTTTTGTAAGGGTATGCGCGCCCGGCGCGAGAGGTACGCTGACGATGCCGTTCGTCATCGGGTAACTAGTTCCGTCGATCTTGATTTTGGTTCCGTCCGCCGAATTGAACACCAAGGTTAAGGTCGAAGCCTGGGCCGTCGTAAACTCAATGCGGGTCGAGCTCTCGATTTTCAAACATTGCGTCAGGGTGAGTCCGTTATAGACCACCGTGCCCTTCGTTGTGGAAAGACTTCCTTGAATATCGAAAAAGTCGCTTGCCGTTCCGTCCGTCGTAAAGTTATGGACATATTGTCCGGCTGGCGGAGTCGAAGTGGGCGTCGGCTCAGGACTCTCCGTCGGATTCGGGGATTCCGTCGGGTCTGTCGGGTCCGTCGAATTTCCTCCTACGGACACGAGTTGCGTGGCGTAGCTCGTGATTTTGGCCATCAGTGCCGCATTCACCGCAGACGAGGCGTCATCGACCGAATCGTTGAATTCCCATGCGAAGTCTCCGTTATTCAGCCGCCCGGCTTCCGCCGTAACGATTTGCTCGACATCGCTTACAGGATCAATATCGGACACGTCTACTCCCGTATCGATGCCGCTCGTGTCGAAATTGTTATAGGCTGTTCCGCCCACCAGGGTTTTGTAAGAGATTGGCACGGTTTCATTTCTCGACGAAGCCAGGTAAGCATCGAACGAGGTCGCATGAGCCGGAGCCGTTCCCGCATTGGAATTGGCATAAATCAGGCTTTCGGCATCCGTAATGATATTGTTGAATGCTTTAATCATGCCTCCGTCTTCGCCCGAGAACGTCCCGTCCCCCAAAGCATCCGTACCTTGCAAGGAACTCATCATTGGATTCGGGGCATGCCGGAAATCATTCGATTCTACAAAGGCCGAACCTCCCGTCGTCACGCCGACGCCGTATTTGGAGATGCCGTCAAAAAAGTTATTGTAAATATGAACGGAAGCCAACCGGATGCGCGGATGACGCGAGTCCGAATGATCGAACCAGTTATGATGGAAGGTCACAAAAAACTCCGACGATTCGCTCAAGCCGACGAGAGAAGCTTTCCCGGAGTCCCAGTAGTGGTTGTAAGATATAGTAATGAAAGTCGATCCTTTTTTAAGATCCGTGGAGCCGTCGCCTTTCGCTTGGTCCGCATCTCCTCCGGCGGTTCCATAGAAAAGATCGTTGTGATGCACCCAAACGTTCACATTGCCGGTATCCATGGAGATGCCATCGTCGGGGAATAACATCAAGCCCAGGTTTCTTACTTCCACATTGCCGACATATCGGAGAAGCAGTCCCCAACCGTAAGCATAAGCGTCTTCGCCGATTCCTTCGAGCGTTATGTTCATTTCCGAATAATTGTTTTTGCCTTTGATTTGAAGATATCCGCTGCTATTCAACTGCCCGTTCATGTCGTCGTCCGTAATTTTCCCGATCAGTCGGATGGCGAGCGGCGTTGTGTCGTAGCCCTTTTGCCTGAGTTCCAAAATTTCGCCAAGACCGACGCCTGTTTGCGTACTTCCCGAGCTATTGATTTTCACGTCAAGCGTTACGGTTTGCGCCGTGTCGGCTGTGATATAAAGAACTTGAGCTCCGTTCTTAAGCGTTCCGTTATCCTGGTATGCGCCTGAACCCGTGCCATAGGGGGAATCTGCCGAAAAAGCGAATCCGGATCTGTCATAGGCCGATACGGATAGCGTGTCGGAAACGGCGCTTGCCGTTGAGCCTTCAGGCAGGAGAGCTTCAACCTTCATCACATAATTTCCGGCGGCAAGGCCTACGGCATCGGCTCTCCAATAGGAAGGGTATTTTCGGATCAATTCGTCATCGAGTTGTCGATATTGGGAGTCTGCGGCGCCTGCGGGCTTAACATATACATTGTAGCCCTCCGCGTTGCTTACGGGCGACCATTCCACATAGGCCGTTTCGTTCCAGCCTCCGCTGTCGGTGATCGCCAGATTGGCAGCATGCACGACCGCGCTTGCCCCCCAGTTGCCTGCGATTAAAGCGATTACAAGAGAACACGCCAATAAAATGCCGGATCCGTTTGCCACTCTTTTCTTCATCAGTTTTCCCTCCCGAGCGTAATTGTAGTGCGGAAACCTTTGAGACCGCTTACAAAAATGCTGCTGCGAAGTTTCTCCGTTCACCTCCCCCTATTTATGACAAGAATGAACTGCATTTCCAGAATATCAGCCGTGAAAGCGGTTCCGAAACAATCATTAGTTCACATCTCCCGCATCCCGCGGCGATTATGAACTAATGATTATAGGGCAGGGAAATGACACGTTTTGGAAAAAAGGTTACGGAGCGCGCAAGGGCCTGCTCGTCAGGATAAAACGTACGCTTTTTGAGATTTCTATACCATTCGTAGTGGCAACGCGAAGGGCGCAGACGGAAGGAGACAGAGGACAGAGGAGGGGAAAGAACTACAGGGAGAATGGCTGGGTCGGTGACGATCGCCGAGTCTGTAAAATACTTTGTGTAAACTCTCAAACCTACTAAAATGAAATCATGGAGAGGTTGGGGAGCACACATGGGATTATGGACGAAAGAGCAGCTGCGGAGTTTCATCAAGGAGAATAATCTGGTCACCGCACAGGATGCGCAGAATGCGCTAAAGGACCTGTTTGCCGAAACGCTGCAAGAAATGCTAGAGGCCGAAATGGATACGCACCTGGGCTATAGCAAGCATGACGTGCAGAACAAGCAGACGAAGAACAGTCGCAACGGTAAGAGCAAGAAAATCGTCACTAGCGAGTACGGCGACCAGGAGATTGCCGTGCCACGGGATCGCCTGGGCGAGTTCGAGCCGCTCGTGGTGAAGAAGCATCAGTCCAACGTGACGGGGATCGAGGATCAGATCGTCGCCCTGTACGCCAAAGGCGTCAGCACGCGGGAGATCCAGGACCATCTGCAGAATCTCTATGGTTTGGAGGTCTCGCCAACCTTTATTTCCAATGTCACGAATAAGATCATTCCGCTCATCAAAGAGTGGCAGAATCGGCCGTTGCAGGGCGTATACGCGGTCGTCTTCCTGGACGCCATCCACTTCAAGGTGAAGCAAGACGGGGCGATCGTGAACAAAGCTGCCTACATGGTCATTGGGATCGACATGGACGGCAACAAGGACGTGCTGGGCATGTGGATCGGCGAGAACGAGTCCGCGAAGTTCTGGCTGAGCGTCTTGAACGATCTTAAGAATCGCGGCGTTCAGGACATCCTTATCACCTGTGTCGACAACCTCACGGGCTTCTCCCAGGCGATCTCTGCCTGTTATCCGAAGACGGAGATTCAGAAGTGCATCATCCACCAGATCCGCAACTCCACGCGCTACGTCTCCTACAAGGATCTGAAGAAGGTGACGGCCGATCTGAAGCCCATCTACAAGGCTGCTACGGAGGAAATGGCTCTGCTGGAACTCGACCGCTTTGAGGAGACGTGGGGCGCCAAGTATCCCCTTATTGTCCGCTCATGGCGCAGCAATTGGGACGAACTCGCCACCTTCTTCAAGTATCCGCCTGAGCTTCGTAAGCTCATCTACACGACGAACATGATTGAGAGCTATCATCGCCAATTGCGAAAAGTCACCAAAGGGAAAAGCATCTTCCCAAGCGACGAGGCGCTACTGAAGATGCTGTACTTAGTCACGATGGACGTCACCCGCAAATGGACCGGTCGTGTTCAAAACTGGGGACAGATGCTCCTGCAGCTCTCCGTCTTCTTTCCGGACCGGATCGGCCAGCACTTACCTTGAGGAGGCTAATCTCCCCTTCGGAGAGATGCCTATAAAAGAGTTTACACAAAATTATTGACAGACCCCGATCGCCGAATACTAAAATTTCTTATTTAGTGACTCAATATTCTTTAGCCTTTAGCCGATGCTTGCAGCCGCAGCTTCCTCCGTACCGTGCAAAGTTAGCTTCATGCCCAATGCGATCGCTATTTTTAACACGGTGTCTAGCCGAGGCACGACTCCCCCGTTTTCGATACGAGCGATGGATTCTTGATGCAAACCCACTTTATCGGCTAATTCCTTTTGCGTCCATCCTAACTCTACGCGTCTTTGATGAATAGCATTCACCAATTGTGCCACAGCTTCGAGCTCATTCATCCTTACGGGATCGATGGATTTCAATTCTTTTTTTTTCTCGCTCCAGCTCTTCATTCTGGAATCACTCCTTTTGTTTTCTTGACAACCAGCTTTGCATTCTCTTTTCAGCTATTGCAATCTCTCTTGGTGGCGTCTTTTGTGTTGTTTTGATAAACTGGTGCAACAGTACAAAGTGGTTTCCGTTCCATCCCATGAATAAAATCCGATTATATCCTGGCCGAAGCTCCCAGATATCACCTGAGATCCGTTTGGTGAACTTTTCACCTGCGCGTGTCCCCTTCTCTTCTAAACGATTCAAGCAATAAACAATCTGTTCTAATTGCACTCGTGCATTCTTATTAGCCCTTATACTCGTTTATTAATCTAATTATAACATATAGATCATATAATCGGATGCTCTCTTATGTCAGGTTCCCCTATCATCCCGCACCAACCGAATCCCCACTACGCCGCTCGCCAAATCCACCTGTTCATGATCCAGCTCGACGGCTACGCGTCCGATTCGCCGCTGCTCGCGCCATTGCTTGATGTCCTCCTCCGTCTCGAGCCGAAGCTCCGCGATCTCCGCGGCCCGGTCGAAGATGTACTTCGACGTATAGAGCAGCCTGTAAATCCCTTGCCTTGATAAAGCGCCACATATTCTAACTGTGTTAATCGTTTATGATCCGAAATATTCGCAAACGGCACGTGATAAAACCTGAACCGAAGCGCATCCTCCAATTGCGATGCGTTTCTCAGGGAACCGACGAGCATGTTTTTCCCCTCGAACTTGTTCCGGTAATACTCAGGGGTTCCCCGAGGACGAGTGGATCGCTCGTAAGCTTTCTCGGGACTGTCATGATGATTTCATCCAGGAACGCTTCCATCAGCTTCGTCGAATTCGGCGAAAAAGGAAACGCCCCGACGTTCACCAGCTCGATGCTTTTGTAGAATTTGTGCTCGCGGAACTTCTCCTCGTCGTGATACGGGAACAGCACGTAAGCCCCGAACATGCTGCGCTCCAGCTCTCCCCGGTTTCCGTCTTCGTACACGATTGCGTCCCGATACCGGTGCATCGTGTTGATGTCCGACTCCTCCGGCCCCGGAAGCCCATAAACCCGATGGTACGGCGGCTTAAGGCTCAGAGAGTAGTAACAGCAACTTGAATTATGACTAATTAATGTTCTAAGAAAAAATATGATAAAATCATAAATATGCCATTAAAATTATTGAAATGTTCTTTTGTGAAAATGAAGGAGGTGAAGTGTGAAAATCTTCAAGCTTGTGTTGACGTTGTTGTTGATTTTATTGGTTATAGTATTTGTGTATTATCGATATTTACTCACAAGTACAATTATTATTGCAACTCTAGAGGAAAAAATTGAGACGCCTAAAAATCATATTATTAAAATCAGATCCGAAGACAACAGAGTTGTACAAATAAAGGTTCCAGAAATTGTGTGGCCTTTTTTGGTTGAGGGTTCAGAATATAGTATTAAATATAAGCAAAATGAATTAAGATCTCCTTTTCTAACTGGGATAACTCCAATTGATAAGAAATAAATAAACTGCGGCTGTAAGTAACAGTGGGAGAATTAAGATGTGGCATCCCCCCAATAATCCCGGCAAGCTCCCCCGGACTCTGCCGGCAACCGGAAGAAATCCAATACGTCAGCACGCTCCACAACCCTCCGGATGTATAGGCGAGTCTAACGGCGAATTCCTCTTCATCTGGAGCAGCTGCTTGATCGTTCAGCCACAAGACATTCGAAAACTGATGCAGGTAATGAATATACAGAGTAAAAACGATATGGATCAATTGATTTTTGCTCAGCAATAACAGCAACCAAGCATGCTTTTCCCAAAATGTAAAATAGGCCGTGACGACGGTTTTGAAATCATCATGAACGTGTGCCTGCATCTCTTTTACGAACTCCTCCATCATGCCGGCGATAGAAAAGGACAGAACATCCTCAATGGTTTCAAAGTTGCGATAAAACGTTCTTCTGGCAATTTGCGCACGTTCGCATAATCGGGTAACCGTGATCTCTTTATATTCTTCTTCTCGCAAAAGTTCGACAAGCCCTTGCGCAAGCATCCTTTTTGAGAGAATGGCTGAAGGATGCGTTTGGCCTTTTCTCATCTGTGTCCTCCTGTCCCCGGTTCGCCTGCGGATTCTGTCACAAAAACGAAGCGAATGTAGCACTTGTCCGGAAAGGATTGTACCGTCCTATTCGCGGCTCTATACTTCTACATGATTGCACAATTGTGACACAATGCAAGAGCTTAAAGCGCAAAGGGAGGCACCACTGGAAATGGATCACGCAAAATCGAAGACGCCATTACAACGAGCAAAGGCACCCTGGCATCTTTACCTCGCAGGAATATTCTTTTTCTTCCTTTATGCGAACGGGATTTACGATTACTTTATGACGCTCGGGCATAACGATGCCTATTACAGCTCCAAAAACTACGGAGAGGAAGTCTATACGTATTTCACGGATTACCTATTTTGCCTCTCGTCTTCTGGACCCTGAATGTTTTTTCCGGTCTGATGGCACCGATTTTGCTTCACATCCGTTCCCGCTGGGCCGTGCAGGTCGCGCTTGTTTCGTCCGTTTCGATTTTGGCGCTAGAGCTTATTACGTTTGCCTTTATGGATCGCTGGAATATCCTTGGCCCCTGGATTTCGCTTTTTGATATCGGAATCCTCATCCTGACGTTTGGGTTGTTCTTCTATTGCAGGGTCATGACCAGGCGCGGCGTATTGAAATAATCTATTTTAAAACTACGACAGCATAATTAACTAACAGGATTTTCCTGGAGGATGTCGAATACATAAGGGACACAAAATAAGTTGGAGTGTGCCCTTATGCTTTCGAAAAATCGCCTCGGCGCCGCGCCGAAAATCTATTTCCGACCCGAGTTGACTAACTGCCCGCATTGCGGGGTCAAGCTTAAGCGATCCCATACCGCCTGGAACAAAAAAATCACTACACTAACTGGTGTTATTCATGCCTGGAGCATGGCCTACATGTGTCCTAATGCAAGCTGCGTTCACACAGGCGTAGCCTATAAATCAGCGGAAGCCGAAATGCTGAGCATGAAGTATTCTTCTTATGGCTACGATGTGCTCGGCCTCGTTGGGGAGTTGCGTTTTAAGCAGCACCGCACGTGTAAAGAGATTGCAGAGTTGCTAAACGAGCGCGGGATTGTAGCTAGTGAGCGATATGCGCAAACACTCTATGAACGCTATCAAACCCTGCTGGCGGCCAGTCTTGACGAGCATGTAAGACAAAGCTTGGCGGAAACCACGGCACAAAATGGCGGCATCATTCTCTCCATGGACGGCGTCCAGCCGGAAAAAGGAAATGAGATGCTCTATGTCATTCGAGAGGTGTTCAGTGGCACAGTTTTGGCGGCTCAGAACATGAAAAGCGGAGCCGCTGGCGAATTACGCAGCCTCATCGAGCCAATTATTGAGTTGGGCTTCCCCGTCGTCGGAATCGTCAGTGACGGACAAGTTTCCATTCGTCAGGCATTCGAAACGCTTCTGCCGGATGTGCCGTATCCCAGTACCACTACCTTAAAGATATTGCCAAACCTGTTGTAGATGCGGATCGCAAACTCAAGATGGAGCTAAAGAAGAGCATGCGCGGCTTGCGGGAAGTCGAAAGGAAGATCGAGCAAGTTGAGAAGAATGCCGTGGAAGCTGCTCAAGCAAACGAAGGCGTAGCCACAGACACTTCATGTGTTAGGGCGGAAACCATTGCAAGCGAAGCGCAGGTTGCAAAAGGTTATGTCGCTGCGGTTCGCGCTCTGCTTCTGGAGGACGGGGAACCGCCGCTCAAATTGCCCGGGATGCTTATTTATGAACGAGCTCAAGCCATACAGGCGTCGCTTGCGCGGTGCTTGACTAAAAAAAGAGCCTCATCTCCTCCAAGGTCTGGTCAGAATTTTCAGCAAACTTGATGAGCAGGCCACCAGATATGCGTCTGTCGTTCGCTGGGCTACACCGCTAGCCCATATCGCGGCTACCTTGGCGCCAGACGAAGACAAGACGAGCGAAACGGTTGAGTGGGAAATGACCCAATTGCTCGGGTGGCTGAACAGACTTACATCGATGAACAGGATGCCCCTATGGTGACCACTGTACTACTACTCTCGCGGCTTCTGGAAGGGACTGTTCACTAGTTACGATCACTACCACATCCCTCGTACGAACAACGATCTGGAACAGTTTTTCCGCCGAATGAAGGCTGTTCATCGCCGAATTACTGGGCTACGCAATTGGAACAGCTACATTGTGCGTAATGGAGAAATGATTGTACTTGTAGACGATGCACTTCGACAAAAACACATCATCGCCCGTTTAAGAACGGTGGGCTATGAAAAATATGCAACGCGCAAAGCACGATGGGACCGGCGGCTATCCGAAAGCGTTCAGCGTAGAAGATTTAACCGCCAGCCCATCGCTTTTCTAGAGAAACTGGAGGCACAATGGGATCAAATTATGTGAGTTAGTTAATTGTGCCGTCGTAGTTTAAAAAAGGAAAGGCTGCCGTTAGGCAACCTCTTCCTCGACCTTCCGTTGCCTTGGGTTTAAACCAAGCTCAGCTCGCGCTTTCCGTTCCGGCGCCCGGTTCAAATCGGGTTCCGTTCGTTTCATCCATTCCTCTACTCCGCAGTGCCCTTCCGCAAGCTGCTCCTTGCTCTCCGGTTGCCGGGGGAAGTAATGCGACGAAGCCGGGACGCGGATCCGAACGGCGGAAAGCTTCCGAGTTCGAATACGGTCCTGCCGATCCCACCTTTCCCCCACGTCGGCCAGTGGGAATCCAGCCTTCGCTCGATTTAATCCGCTTCATTGCCTGGACCACGGCCTCTTACGCATAAAGGTGCCAGCTTCTCTTCCGGCATTCTCCCGTATTTTTGCTGTTATCTGTCTAATTCCGTTACTAAGCCTAAATCACAACATCGAACAAAATGGGGAATGATCCGGATCCTCACGTCAATCATCTTTACTCTTCTCAAATTTTTAACAATGAGCTAATATAATCATTGTATGGATTAAACATGTTATTATGGTTTTGGTATTTATTTAATGTTATTAAAAGTATTATTTTAAAAATTTTAAGGGGGTATACGATGGATTGGTTATTGTATGTCGGAATTATTTTTCTGTTTATCTCCGGGATTCTGATTGGTGCATGGACTACAGGTACTCAACAGAGAGGAAATTACTATTCGGAAAATCAAAATGAACGAAAGCTTAAAAGAAAATTGGCCGCAATCACAGCACTTATTTCCTTACTTGCATTTATTATTTACGGTTGTTTTTATTTATTATAAAAAACCCAGCCCATATTTAGGCCGGGGTGGATCATCAAGCTACCAGATTGGATAAATGTAGTTCCCATTCAGAACTTGTCCCTCGTTTTATTGTAACCCATGAGTTTGTACCGAAAATCATATACGATTGCCAAACCGGAACCCAGTTTGAAGGAGCGGTATAAGAATAGGTATCACTAGTAGGGTAAAGGAATCCTGATGATTGGTTAGCAAATCCCCCTTCTTTTGTTGTTCCCGTTGCTCCATAATTCACTTTTCTGTCAGATAATACGTAAGATGAGTCATGACGTTCCCAACCTCCACTAACAGAAGTTAATTTATACAAATATAGATTTCCGTCAATACTTCTATCATAGTTTACTGTGGAATAAGCTCTTACTCCTCCTGCGGTGTCCCATCTAGATTCACTTTTGCTTCCTTCTGCTAAAGGTGCAACGATACCTTCATCTTCGTCTTCATCAGAAACAATTGTCAATGTCACGACCTTATAACTTTCAATAATTTTATCGCCCTTTTTCACGGCACGCAATTTCTGTGTTGTTTCAAGCTGTTCAACAGTGCCGACGCCCTCAACATTAGAAACTCTGTTTTTTAAAATTCCAATAGATCTATCGATTATATCAGCATCTGTAATACCTTTTCTTGCGCGTTCATACAATAAACTCAAATTTGTGATTTCCTCTGCTTCGAAAATGACCTGTTCTTCGATAACATCTGCCGATGCAAGGCTACCAGTTAAGGAGAATGAAAGAATAAACGACATTAGAACAGGAACAAATCTTCTTATCACCATATAAATTACCTCCATTAAATTTTTTTATTATATCAGAACAATTAATTCAATTTAATCAATAGAAATGGAAATAATCACGACCATACTACTATTCATTCGACAGTATTCATCTTATAGGCACAGAAATGTTAGAAATTAAACCATCCGGACTTTTAACGAATACGTCCGCCAAATCTTCCGCTCTGAACACCT
This sequence comes from Cohnella algarum, assembly GCF_016937515.1. Taxonomy (NCBI): domain Bacteria; kingdom Bacillati; phylum Bacillota; class Bacilli; order Caryophanales; family Paenibacillaceae; genus Cohnella; species Cohnella algarum. Next base: position 2,193,901 of record NZ_JAFHKM010000002.1, on the reverse strand, counting down.
TGCTCCGTTGCAACTCAAGCTTAGTGGCCAACTGCATTCTCCAATAAATCCGGTTCGGCATTGACCTTTTTATTCCACTAGTGTTATATTACATATGTGAAATATAAAATGAAGGAGCCCCACCATGCACCCGATCTCGAATGTCGAATTCATGCTGCTGCAAATGATCGCGGAAGGCGGTCAAACTTCGGGGTACGATATCAAGAAGCTGGTCGATCGGCGAGGCTATCGGGAATGGGCGAATATCGGCACGACTTCGATCTACGGAGGACTGAAGAAGCTGAGCGACAAAGGCTGGATCGCGCCCGAGGATTCCGACGAAAAATCCGGCAAGGGGCCGATGCCGACCCGCTTCGCCCTCACCGAAGCCGGCAGGATCAAGCTGAAACATGAAATCCTCGACAGCCTGTCGTCAACGCGGGAACGCGACAACCGCTTCGATCTCGGCCTGGCCGCTTTGCCCTTCATCGGGAAGGACGAAGCGATCGCCGCTTTGCGGAAACGGCTGGACTTTCTTCATGGCGCTTCAATCAAAGTAAGGCGGAAGTTCGAATCGCAAGGCGGCGCTCGATTGCCGCTGAACGTAAGGGCGCTGTTCTTGCATCCGATAAGCCTGATCGAGAGCGAGACAGCGTTCGTTGACCGTCTAATTCAAGAATTGTCGGAGGAGACAGGGGACGATGGCCAAAATCATTGAAGGTTTCGTACCGTACCGAGGCGAACATTGCGAAACGACCGCCCTGGGCAACCTGCTGCAATTTGCGGGAATCCGACTGTCGGAACCGATGCTGTTCGGACTCGGGCAGGGGCTCGGCTTCATTTACTGGGACTCCAAGGGAATGGACTTTCCGTTCATCGGCGGAAGGGTGAAGCCGGATGTATTGACAGCCAACCTGGCCAGCGCGCTGGGTTTGACCGTCCGAACTCAGGAAACGTCGTCCGTCGGCGTAGCGTGGCAAAACGTGCGGCGCTGCATCGATCGCGGAATTCCGGTCGGCCTGAAGCTGGATTCCTATTACTTGGACTATTTTACGAACAAAGTGCACTTTGCCGGCCACTATGCGGTCTTATACGGCATGGATGACGAATACGCCTACATGGCGGACACCGGACAGCAGGGCGGACAGGTGAAAACGAGCCTCGCAAGCCTGGCCGCGGCCCGGAACGCAAAGGGACCCATGAGTTCGCGGAATCGTTCGTTTTCGCTCGATCCGATCAACGCTTTGCCTCCGCTCGTTCCCGCGATACGCGAATCCTTGACCAGGAACGCGCATGATTATTTGAACCCGCCCATTCGCAATGTCGGGAACAAAGGCGTTGTCAAAATGAGCCGCGAAATCCTGAAATGGCCTTCCCGCAGCCGCAATTTCGAACATGATTTAGGCCTGGCCGCTTTGCTGATGGAGCGGGCGGGAACCGGCGGCGCTTTGTTCCGGAATCTGTACCGGGACTTCCTGAAGGAATGCGCCGAGCGCTTGGAAGACCCGAAAATCGGACAAGCTTACCGTATGTTTGCGGAAATCGCTCCGATGTGGACCCGTGTCTCCGCCTCGATCGAACGTGCGGGAAAAACGGGCAGCCACGAGGAGCTGCAGCAGGCATCAAGGCTTCTGCTCGAGATTGCGGATAAAGAGCGAACGGCCATGGAGTTATTGTTGTGAAACCAGACCTGCCGGGTCCGAGACGGGCATGCCGTGCGGAGGGAACAAGCCGAGCGCGGTCCGGATAAAAAGCTTGACGGCGTGGGAGGATTCGGCGATGGAAGGCACCGCGAGCCGAATGTCACGAAACGCTTCCGGCTCCAGCTCGCGCTTGACCAGCCCGGGAGGGAGCGCCTTCAGCGCCAGCTCGGACAGAATCGGAAAGCCGAGGCCTTCTTCCGCCATGCGGAGAGCCATGCTGACGCTTTGAACGATGTACTTCGTTTGCAAGCGGGCTGACGCCCGTTCGAACAGGTCGATGATCGGCGGCTCGTATCCGGCTTTGCACGTAATGAACGGCTCCTTGGCCAACTGTTTGACGGGGATGACGGACAGGTCGCTTAACGGATGATCCGCTCGCAGCACGGCGTACATTTTCTCCCGATAGAGCGGAATCGTCTCCCAGTCGCCATCCGGCGGAATCAGGAACGCGACGTCGATTACCCTCGTCTCCAGCCAGCTCCTCAGCTCGTCGATGTTCCCTTCGTGCAGCTCGAACTCGATGCCCGGATGCTTCTTGGCGATGGCGCCGATGATCCGGGGCAGGAAGTGAGCCCCGGCCACGGGAAAAGCCCCGACGCGAATTGTACCGACCTGAAGCCCCTTTTCGTCGGCGACGACTTGCTCCACCTTGGCGAATGTGCCGAGAATTTCGCGGAACAGCACGAGAATGCGCTTGCCCGCATCGGTCAATTGCACGCCGCTGCGGCGATCGCGCAGAAGCAGCGGAACGTCCAGCTCCGCTTCCAGCGAAGAAATCGCGCGGCTAACCGCCGGCTGCGTCATATTCAGGTCAAGGCCCGCTTTCGTAAAGCTTCCTGTCTCTGCGATCTTGACGAAAAGCTTGATCTGCGTGTTAGTCATAACGTAAACGCTATGCCTCCTATAAGAAACATTCATTTTCATCATGTTAAAAAATAGTGTATCATTCGGGTTGACCCTTTCACAAGGAGAGACCTCTTATGTCAGAAGCTGCTCTATCCCGCAAACAAACTTTTTTCTATTTATTCTTCCTTATCCTGATGTGGGGGATAAACTGGCCTTTGTCCAAATACGCGCTGGAATTCACGCCGCCGCTGCTGTTCGCCGGCCTTCGGACGCTGATCGGCGGAGTTCTGCTCATCGCCGTCGCGCTGCCGCGCTGGAGGAAGCTTCGGCTTCGGGAGACATGGCCGTATTATTTGTTCTCGGCCTTCCTGAGCATCGTTTTCTACTACGGCTTCCAGACCGTCGGCCTGCAATACATGCCCGCCGGCTTGTTCTCGGCCATCGTGTTTCTGCAGCCGGTGCTGCTCGGATTGTTTGCCTGGATGTGGCTGGGAGAGCGAATGTACGCCCGGAAAATGATCGGCCTGCTGCTCGGCTTCGCGGGAGTGGCCGCGATGAGCATCGGCGGGCTGGAGGGGGGAATCTCGCTCATCGGCATCCTGCTCGCTTTGGCATCCGCGCTCAGCTGGGCGCTCGGAACCGTCTATATCAAGCGGCAAGCGGCCAAGGTCGACTCGCTGTGGATGACGGCCATGCAGGTCACGATCGGCGGCGTCGTCATGACGGCGTACGGCTCGACCGTGGAGAGCTGGTCGGAAATCCGGTGGACCGGTCCGTTCGTCTACGATACGCTGTTCATTTCCGTCTTCGTCATCGCGCTCGGCTGGCTCGTCTACTTCAAGCTGATCGGCTCGGGCGAGGCGACGAAGGTCGGGTCGTTCACGTTCCTGATCCCGGTCGTCTCCATCGTCTGCAGCGTTTTGTTCCTCGACGAGCAGTTGACGCTGAACCTGCTCGCGGGAATGGCGCTCATCGTCGCCAGCATCCTGCTTGTGAACGCGAGGCCGAAAGTTGGTTGACCCGGAAATATTTTACTTGGATATCCCTCTAATTCGCATCTCCATAGGTTCTATTAGTATCCATTTACGCGCCGCAACATTTCTTGTACTTCTTCCCGCTTCCGCAAGGACAAGGATCGTTGCGTCCTGCTTTATTCGGGTTAGTATAAGGTGTGCCTAGGCTACCTTGAAGTCTAGGGCTGGCAAACATCCGATCCACTTCTTTCTCACGCTTGGCCAGCCGCGCTTCTTCCCTATCAAGCTCCTTCTTCCATTGCGGCAATGAAGGATGCGGTGTGTTTGAAATTATGCAGTAAGCATAAATCGACTGTGTGAGGTTCATCAGTCCACGTTCGTAATCTCCTTCCACCATCTCCTGGACTAGCGGAAGGCCCTTGCTTGAGCCCAGCTCACATAGACCATTCGCCAAGTTGGTCGCATAGGTTAGATGCCGCTCTTCCGGCAATAGCGTCAGCAATGCCTCTTCCGAGGCGGGCAGCTTGATTTTACCGAACACATCGGAAGCATATAACCGGAAATATTCCCCGTTAGCAGCAAAATACCGATCGGCCAGCGTCGTCACAACCGAAGTTGTCCCGATATGAATAAGCGCCTCTACGGCCTTCTCTGGAAGCCAATCATCCTCCGCTCCCAAAAAGTTGCACAGAAAAGGAATGGCCGCTTCCAGCTTCATTGCACCCGCCAGCTGAACAAAATACGGGGTTTCATAGCTTAAGTCGTCCGGATTATAGGCATCCAGCTTCTGAAGTATAGCATCGGGATCCATACACGTCCGACGGGACAGCTCATACACGATTTCGTCACCATACGTTGTGTCAAACTCATTTACATATTTATCGGTGGTTTGCTCAATAAACAATTGGAAGGTACTCACGAGTTCCTGATCGTCCATCATCGAAAGATTACGCTTTTGCTGCACCCGATTTTTCCAAAGCGGATCTTTCTCGACGAACTCCACAAAGGGGTCCAACAACTGGGGATCGCTATGATGCAACATCTTTTTCAAATGGAATTTCGTATTATTATCGTATGTCGGCGAAAGACACAAGGCCAACAACCCGCGAATCGTCTCTTCGGTTTGCGGGAACTTATATCCATGGAACAAATGAATGGATCTGGCGTGCTTAGATTGCTTCAGTTTTTCTAGCAATAACGGCATTAAAGCAGGTTCATTTTCGTATAAAAAGCTGTCTTCAAAGTACTTTAGAGCGGTATTGCTTACAGTATACTCAGGATGCAGGATATAACTCTTTACTTGTTCAGGATGGAACATAGGTACCTTCCCCTTCTCATCTAAAGTCGTCATTTTGCTAGATTCTCTGAGCCGACAGCAACTGCGGCAGGATTTTCATAAAAGTTCATTATGGTTATATAACTTCCAATCAAATTATTTATCCAAATTAAATATTTATCCCTATTTGTCTTAAATCAATTTTAGCGTATTAATGATCAATTTAGTTTTCCTGCAAATAGTATAGCAAAAATCCACAACCTAAAGCGGTTGTGGATTTACATGGTGGAGGCGAGGGGATTTGAACCCCTGTCCGAAGATAACGCCACATACGCTTCTACGGGTGTAGTCATAGTTTTGATATCCCCTTAAGAACTCCCCGAGAAATCATTTTCAGTAGAATGTTCTTCTAGAAGATGAGCGATAGCCTCCAATTTATATACTCCTTGTGCAATATCGACTATAAATTCCACTGCATATTTACGTTCCATCCCTAGTTGGTATCCATTCATCATCAGGAATGACTTTGCAACAAGATACGCTGTCCGCTTATTGCCATTATGAAAACAATGATTTTTGACCAGAGAATCCAACAATGCTGCAGCCTTGTCAAATAAGGTTGGATAAGCGTCTTCTCCAAATACGCTTTGCTGCGGTCTATGTACCGCAGATTCCAGCAGGCCGTGGTCCTTCACGCCCGCCTGCTCTGCGTCATTCATTCTTCTCATGATAAAATAGTGTGCTGCGATAATTTCTTCTTTGGTCAGGAAGATCGTCATATCATCGATCCCTTAGATCCTCAAGAATTCCCTCATCCTCTTCAAATACATCAAAGAAAGCTTCCAAAACTTCAGGACGAACATTATCGGGCAGTTTACTTTGTCGTGCTTTTCTCAACAACACTTCGCCTCGATCGTTTTCGATGAATTCGATCTCATCCCCTTGCGAAATATTTAACTTCGCAGCAAGGCTTTTGGGCAAACTTACTCCCAAACTGTTCCCCATCCGTCCTATTTTGCGGGAATAACGAGTCTCCTGCCGTTTATCATTCGTCAATTTGACCACACCATTCATTTTATATTCTCCTCTCTATAGTATGATCAGCACACGATTAGTTATACCTTTGTAACAGTCATAACTTTTATAACGTATATACATTTTAACAAATCTTCCTGTAGATATAAAGCAAAAATCCCAACCTCGCGGCGGCCCAAGACGGAAAAATAAAGTCTTAGACGCCCATGCCGATAGCGCGGCACCATCAGATGATGAAAATGGTAGTCATGCGATATAATTTCCTTGCACTCACGCCGCCATGGAAAGTACAGAACCTTACTGGAAACCGATCTGGAGCTTGAGGAGATTTAGGTATTTGTCGTAAACGCCCAGCACATCAAGAATGTTCCGGGCCGCAAAACCGACGTAAAAGATGCGGAATGGATCGCCGGACTGCTTCGCCACGGTCTATTGAATGGCAGTTACATCCCAAACCGCGAGCTGAGAGAATTGATCCGGTATCGTCGCTGTCCCATTGAACTAACGTTTCCCGTTTGCGTAATGACCTGGCATATGTGATACGGTTTTCATTTCAAGAAGAAGCCATCTTTGCTCGTTTTTACAAGTCATAATGTACTCCGGTTAACTTCTCGGATAGTAACCAAAGTTTTTCCGCAAGCTGCGTGTCCAATGCCTTTTTGGGGAAATCTACAAACTTCGGTTTCTTAGCCTTTAGTGGATTCATTCCTAGCCCTACGTAATGATCTCCGGTGACTGTCGAATCCGTCGCCGCAATAAGTGATGGCCAAGATGATTGATCAGGAGAAGTTCCGAATATTTTCATTAATAGCAGTCCGAATGCTTTGGTTCCCTTCGGTGCGTTTCTCCCGATGCCTGTAGGACTTGTACCAGGATGTACTGCTATAGAAGTGATACCTTTCTTCCTCGCACGTCGATTTAATTCTCGGGCAAACAGAATGTTTGAAAGTTTCGAGCGATTGTATCCTGCCATTGGTCTGTATTTCTTGTCCATTTTTAAATCAGAAAAATCGATATCCCCCATTTGAGCTGACTGTGCGCTAACTGTAACGATTCGACCGTTGTTCTTTTCAATTAACGGCAATAACAGACCTGTCAACGCGAAGTGTCCAAGATGATTGATTCCGAAGTGCATTTCAAAACCATCGGCCGTCAGTTCGCGAGTGGGAACCGCCATTACCCCAGCATTGTTTATAAGGACGTCTATTCCCTTCATTTTCCCGTGGATCGTTTCGGCAAAGCTTCGAACCGACTTTAGATCAGCCAAGTTTAATGGCTCCACTGTTACATCAATATTCGATGCCGTTTGTTTCATCTTTAGGATTGCTTCTTCGCCGCGCCTAGGATCACGGCTTCCAATGATGACTTTGGCACCGTGCTTCGCTAGCTCTAATGCCGTATAATAGCCTACCCCGCCATTGCCTCCCGTCACGATAGCAGTTTTTCCTCTTAAGTTTGGGAGATCGTCGGGCGTCCAGTTTGGTCTCATAATTTATTCCTCCGAAAGGTTATATGTAATCGGGTCGTTACGACATGCAAAGCTGTTTCAGTCAGTCGTGAATAAACGAGGATTGTTTGATATAACGAGCATGTTCGACTGAATCGATCATGAATCTAGCCACGTCGTCGCGAGAAATTTTAGCTAGCATGGAAGGAGTAAAGGCACCGTGCTTATATCGCCCTTTGCCCGGCTCATTGGTGAGCCTCGGTGGCTGAACGATGGTCCAATCCAATTCGCTTTGCCGCACTATACCATCCTGTCTTTCTTTGTCGCGAAACTCTCGGAACGTTAGTAAAGAAACCAGTTTTACCATCATTCTCGTCCCAATGCCGAGCTGATTCCTGCTTTCTCTGCTGGTGCCAAAGCCTGTAAGAACGACTAGTCGCTTTACTTTATGCCTTCTCATCGCGTTCACAATTGAACGAGTCCCACGAAAGCATAGATCTGAAGGACTTCCTGCTGCGGCTCCTAAAGCTATAAACACCGCGTCTTGCCCCTCAACAGCCGATCCTACATCCTCTTCACTAAATACATTACCTTCTATAACTGTTAATTCCTCCTGGGTAAACGGGATTCGATCTACGGCACGTACAAAAGCTTTTACAGTATGTCCGTTGTTGATCGCTTGGTCAATTAGCTGTAAGCCCGTACCGCCGCTAGCTCCAAAGATGGTAAACTTCATTGTTCTTTGCCTCTCTTTTATCTATATTTCACCGGTAATAAGTGAATATTCATTTATTATTGGTGGAAAGAACAGCGATGCTACGCATCGCTTAAAATACTTTGCTATGCCTTAATAGCGTCCCAGCTCATCTTGATGGCAGATTCTATTTGTTTACTATCCAGTGTGGTTCCGTTCTTCAAATGTGCCTTTAATAATTCGGCTATTGGCAAGATGGAGTAAACAACCAGCATGTTAATATCCTCCTTCTTCAATAGCCCCTGTCGGATGCCAGCGTCAAACATTTCGAAGATCGGTTGAAACTGACTTGCCGTATCCTCTAGGCACCATTTCTGGGGCAAAGGTGAATTCATTATTTGCTCCAGAAACAAAAAATATGGTTTGAATGATTGAATAAAATCAACATAGTTGCGGATGATAGCCTCAAACCGTTCGTAAACTGTTCGGGTATGATCCACTCCCTGAAACATTCTCTCGCTCATCTTGCCTTTAATCTTCAAGTAGGTTTTGTAGAGCAGATCCTCTTTGTTCTCATGGTAAATATAAATCGTCGCTGCCGATACACTCGCTCTTTTGGCAATTTTGGATATCGATGTTTCTGAGAAACCAATCTCATTAATTAGCTGTACGGTCGCGTCGAATATGGCTTCGACTTTGTTATCATCTCTGTATCGCATGACACAATAATAAATGATCGTTTATTTATTGTCAACATTATGATATTGCTTGATTGGTTGGGGCTTTTTCTTTACCCGCCCCCAAACTTTTCAAGGGCATCCAGTCCGTCATCCGCGCCAGGCAGTTCACCCTTGCTTCATAGCGACTGGGGATTCCAATATACGTCTCAAAATTTCAAGAAGATCCTAGACAAAAACAAACTGACTCAAAGCATGTCCCGCGTGGGGCGCTGTATCGATAATGGTCCCATGGAATCGTTCCGGGGAGCGTTGAAATGCGAGAAGTATTATTTGCATACCTACCGCACGTTTGGGGAACTCAAACGGGACATTGACGACTATATTCACTTTTACAATAACGAGCGATTGCAGGAAAAGCTAAACGGCCTCCGTCCCATGGAATACAGGAAGAAGGCCGCTTAACTGACTTTTATTTTTTGTACTGTCTACTTGACGGGGTGCAGTTCACACTTTCATGTCGTTCAAACACCTATATAATATTGGTTCTGTCCGAGATCGCCAATTAGGCTAGCTCTTGATCCGGGACTTTGCCGTGATGTTGGCACGATGGCTGGGCGGCATGCAACGCTGTGGGAAAATGAAAGGCGTGCGTGCGTTCTTCATCCAATCGATCGTCTTCAGAATCCCGATATAATTGAGCGCGATTCCGAACGGGACTCCGATCGCATAATCTAGCGGCGAGACCAAATGCCGATCATGGATCAAATAAAAGAAGCTGTCACCGCCGGGATATAATTGACCCACCAGCGCCGGAATGAAAATGACCCACCCCTGTAGAATATATCTCCTCGAGAATATCGGCCAAGATATTTGGAGAGGAGGAAATATGCTAAGGAGTGGGACAGTGATTAGATTACATGAACTTCAAGCTAGCGGCAAGAGTATCCGTGAGATCATGCGGGAGACGGGTCATTCGAGAAATACGATTCGTAAATATCTTAGAGCCGATGGTATCCCTGAACCCAATCCCCGCAAGAAAAGAGCTTCCAAACTAGATCCATACAAGTCCCAGTTGGATCTTTACTTGGCCAAAGGAATATTCAATTGTGAAGTTCTACTACGTCTCTTAAGAGAACAAGGATATGGCGGTGGAATTACGATCATCAAGGACTATGTGAAGCCGCATCGTCCTCCAAAACAGGCGCCGGCTGTGCAACGCTACGAGACGAAACCTGGACAACAAGCACAGGTAGACTGGAAGATTTGCGAGTACGTCGATCTAACCGGGGAGGTTCGGAAGATCCCTGTCTTTGCAATGGTTTTGGGCCACTCCCGCGCGACGTATATGGAGTTTACGAAACGCTGTGACATCCACAGCTTTCTACGCTGCTTGATGAACGCCCTAGAATACTTTGGCGGCGTCCCGAAAACGATGCTCACCGACCAGATGAAAACCGTCATCTTGGGCATGGGCGACGACCGAAAGCCGCGCTGGCATCCGTTGTTTGAAGACTTCGCCGCAGCCATCGGCATGATCCCTAAGGTCTGCCGCGTACGACGTCCACAAACCAAAGGCAAAGTCGAACGAAGCGTTCAGTTCATCGAGCAGAACTTCATGCCAGGAAGACAATTCACGGATCTCGGTGATCTGAACCGCCAGGCCCGGAAGTGGTGTGACGAACAAAATCGCCGCATTCATGGCACAACCGGCGAAAGACCATTCGACCGTTTGGCCAATGAAGCGCTTGGGCCGTTGCCAACTCCGGAGCGCTGGGAAAAGTACCGATTCGAGCCTCGAAAGGCCAGCCGGGACGGATTCGTCAGCTACGATGGCGTACGGTACGGCGTTCCTTGGCGGTTCAGTGGCCGTGATGTGAAGGTGCGTGAAGTGAATGGCATAGTCGAGATTTATTCTGAGAAGCAGCTCATTGCCCAGCATGAAAAGCAATACCGATCACGAACGCTTGTCATGTGCGAGAACCAGTACACCAACCTGAGTACGGCGCAAGGCTATGCCTACCCAAGGCCTCAAGGGCTTCAGATACCTGAACAAGATGTGGAGGTGCGATCTCTCGATGTTTATGATCGCCTTGTGGAGGTGGGCGCATGATTGCACTAGAACAAGCTCGCCTCCGTCTGGAGGAACTCGGCTTAGAACAAGCTGCCCAAGCTCTCGATGCAAAGTTAGAGGCCGCCGGCAGAAGCCAAAGCACTTACCTCACTTTCCTAAACGAGTTGCTGGAGGCTGAGATTTTGGAGCGTCAACGCCGAAACGTTGAGGTACGAATGAAACTTTCGCATCTACCGTATCGACGAACGCTAAGTGATTTCGACTTCACGTTTCAACCTGGGCTTGATGAGCGCCTGATTCGTGAACTTGCTGCATTAACATTCGTTGGGAGGCAGGAGAATGTTCTCTTTCTCGGCCCTCCCGGCGTCGGGAAGACCCATTTAGCCGTCGCAATTGCGATGGAGGCGATTGGACAAGGCTTGCCGGTGTATTTCGTTTCGCTCGCTCAACTAGTTAGCGATTTGCGAAAGGCGTACGAGGAAAACCGATTGGAGAAGCGAATGAGGGTTTATCTTCGTCCTCGGATACTCATCGTCGACGAGGTGGGCTATCTCCCCCTGGACCCACTGGGTGCGAACCTGTTTTTCCAACTGGTCTGTGCTCGGTACGAGAAAAGCAGCATGATCCTGACCAGTAACAAAAGCTTTGGTGAGTGGGGCGAACTTATGGGAGATGCCGTTCTTGCAACGGCCGTGCTTGATCGCCTCCTCCATCATTCCCACGTAGTAAACATCCGTGGGAACAGCTACAGGCTTAAAGAAAAACTAAAAACCGGAATCTATTCGTCACCAAGCGCACAGGTGGGTCAAAATTATCCCGGCGCTAGTGGGTCAATTTAATTCCGGCGTTGACAGAAGCCGACGGTCAAAGGCAAAAATAAGAGAATGGCCGTCGCCATACCGGGGTTATACGCCGTTCTCCCCCGGATGTTGAACATGAACGTGTGGGCCAAAACGTTGCCGAATGACACCAGAATGCTGGCCATCGCCAGCCAAATTGCATGCTCTGCCAGCAAGGCGGCAAGCAGATAAAGCGACCATCCGATATAAACGTTGACCACCAGCGACGTATTGGTATTCAGCGGGTAGCGGTCCGGCTGTTCGCTCTGGAACATCACCTTGTTCATCATACCCGGAAAATATCCGGGATAGCGATACTCCTCAAACTGATGAAGCCACAAGGTGATAAGACTGATCCATAACAGCAGCTGCAGGTCGTTTAACTGACCAAACCGAACCCATACAAGAAGAGAAGCCAGAACGGCGAACAGCAATCCCAAATCAAACCAATGCTTTCTGAGCAGACTCATCGTCTCAACCTCGATTTCCCGGTTTAATTGTTTGCAGAGTCCTCGTGTTAATCTCGCCCCAGCATCTTGACCCGTAAATAATGTGACAAACTGACGGTTTGTCCTGTCCAGCCAACACCTTCTTCGAATTAATCCTTTATTCTCTCTCAATTTCTCCTAATTCGGTATTTGTCAAGATAGTTGTCGCGATTTCTTAGGGAAAGTAAACGTTAAGATAGCGATTTTTTTGCAGCTTGAATAAGCGTCACTTTTTCAGGATTCAGCCAGACTTCATCTTCCAGGCTCCAATTGCGAATGGTGCCAGACCAGCGATTGGGGTTTCTGGCTTTTGCGGCCGTATAAATTTCCTTGCGTTTTTCAAATACTTGGTCTGCTAATCCTTCATGCCGCTGGTTGGGCGTAATAAAATTCAGTCCGCTGTGTCGATGCTCTTCATTGTACCAGCGAACAAATCGCATGACCCATTCACGCGCCTCTGACAAGGCCTTAAAGCCTTCCGTTGGATAGCCAGGACGGTACTTGCATGTGCGGAAAATCGATTCTGCGTAAGGGTTGTCGTTGCTGACGCGTGGTCGGCTTCGAGAGGGGGTAATGCCCAAACTGTACAGGGTCTCCAGCAACGTGGCCCCCTTCATCGGGCTTCCGTTATCCGAGTGAAGCACAAGCGGCTGCCGACGAATCACGCATTGCTCTCGCACGACCGTACGACGGATCAATTGACTGGCATGCTCGGCAGACTCTTCTTCCCAAATCTCCCAGCCTACAATTTTACGGCTGTACAAATCCAGGATGAGATACAGGTAGAAGAACAACCCCTTCACGGGCCCTGGCAACCAAGTGATATCCCACATCCATACTTCATTCGGGCCGCTCGCAGCGTGGCTGGTGATGGGTTTAGGCGTGCGTTTCTTGCTGCGCCCGCGATGGTGCTGCTGATTGTATTTATGCATCACCCGGTAAAAGCTGGACTCGGAGGCGATGTAGGTTCCTTCATCGGCCAGCGCCGGCACAATCTGGCTTGGCGGCAGGCTCCTGTACGGCGGCTGCTGAAGAACCTCCAGCACCTGTTTCTCTTCTGCATCGCTTAGCTTTGTATACGGTAAGATAAAAGTACCCAAAATGATCAAACGGATTTCCCCAAAAAAATCGTGCAAAATTCCCCACTTTAATCGTGCGGAAATGGACCGAATCTAGCAACTCCGATACCCTAATCGTAGACGATGACGAGGGGTGCGGGGCGGGGAGATGTTAAAGATAAGTCAGATCGAAACGATCAAGAATATGCAGAGCAAAGGGCTGGGGCCGAGCGCGATTGCCGAGCGGCTGCAGATCGACCGAAAGACGGTGAGGAAAGTCATGAAGTCCGACACGTTTGAGAATCGGAAACCGAAAGCGGCTGTCGTGCAGCCGTCCAAGCTGGATCCGTACAAGCCACTCATTCAGAGCTGGCTGGAGGAAGATCGCAAAAATCGGTACAAGCAGCGGCACACGGCACAGCGTATCCATAACCGGCTTGTAGCGGAGTGCCCAGAATACGACGCCTCCTATCCACTGGTTCAGCGATATGTACGGGGCCTGCGGGAAGCGCGGCACCAGGAAGGGACGCTGGAACTCAAGTGGCCGCCGGGTGAAGCGCAGGTCGACTTCGGAGAAGCAGACATCTACGATGCCACCGGTGAGAAGAAAGCCTGCAAGTATCTGTGCGTAACCTTTCCCTATAGCAATGCTGGCTATACCCAGCTGTTTGGCGGTGAGACGGCGGAGTGCGTGGTTCATGGCTTAAGGGACATCTTCCACCAGATCGGTGGCGTTCCGGGAAGGCTGGTCTTTGACAATGCCAGCGGCGTAGGCCGCCGGGTGAACGAGAACGTCCGAATGGCTGACCTGTTCCTGCGCTTCAAGGCCCATTACGGCTTCGAGGTCACCTTCTGCAATCCGTACGCGGGGCACGAGAAAGGCAATGTCGAAAACAAGGTCGGCTACTTCAGGCGCAACTTCTTTGTACCGCTGCCGGTCGTGACGGACATTCAGGCCTTTAACGAGGAACTGCTCGGTCGCTGCGAAGCCGACTGGCAGCGCGAGCATTACAAGAAAGGCGTCCCGATCCATCTGCTCTTTGAGGAGGACAAGAACGCGCTGCTTTACTTGCCGCGCCATCCATTCGCCGCATGCCGCTATGCGCGAGTAAAGACAGACGGTTACGGCAAGTTCTCGATTGACGGCAAGCACTTCTACTCCTCGTCGCCGGAGTGGGCCGGGCGTGAAGTGACCGTGCGAATTGGCGCCCATACAGTGGAACCGTTGCTGCCAAGCGGCGAGCCGATTACGGTTCATCTCCGTCTGTTCGGTAAGCAACGGACGGACAGCGTCGATGTGCGGACCACGCTCAGCCGCTTGCTGCAGAACCCCGGCGCTTGGCGGAACAGCCAGTTGCGTGGCGCGATTCCGGATGCGCTGCGTGAAGAGCTGGACAAGCTGGAACGCATGGAGCTCAAGGAAACGCTGGCGACGATGGAGCAGCTCTCCGGTCGCTATGGATTCGATACAGCCCTGCAAGCGATGGAGGAAGCGACGAAGCTCGGAAGGCTCACCAGCGCGAACAGCGTCGTGCTTGCTGCAAGGCTGGCCTCGTTCGAGCCCGAGGAAAGCCCAAGTGTCGATCTGAGCGTGTATGACCGGATGCTGGAGCCTGTCGACGGGGTGAGGTCATGAGCGTGGTACGGGAACGTGAGGCGTTACGCGCCGAAATCTCAGCATTCTGCAAGAAGCTTGTGCTCAGCCAGCGCGCTGTCCAGCTATGCGAGACGGAGGCGACACCGCGGCAGGAAGAGTTTTTGCACCGCGTGCTCGCTGAAGAAATGGAAAGCCGGGAGCGTAGCCGCCGCGCCAGGCTGCTCAGCCGTGCCGGTTTTCCGGTCTACAAGACGCTGGACGGTTACGAGCGCCATGGCGTCAAGCTGCCAAGTTCCCTGCAGTGGAGCGATCTGACGGAAGGAACATTTATTGAAGGCCGACGGAATCTCGTCCTGTACGGGCCGGTTGGCACGGGCAAGACGCATCTGGCCATTGCTGCCGGCCTGCGTGCCTGCGAACTCGGTTTGACGGTGAAATTTTACACGGTGGCTGAACTCGTGATGCGCCTTGCTGAAGCGAAGCGCGGCGGTACGCTCGAGCGTCTAATGAGCGAGATCCAGCGCTGCCAGCTACTCATACTTGACGAGTGGGGCTATATCCCCGTCGACAAGGACGGCTCGCAGCTGCTCTTTCGAGTGATTGCGGACAGCTACGAGAGCCGTAGCCTGGTTATTACGACGAATCTGGAGTTCTCCAAGTGGGGGACTGTCTTCACCGACGACCAGATGGCCGCGGCCATGATTGACCGTTTGGCACACCATGGACACCTGCTCGTTTTTGAGGGCGAGAGCTACCGGATGAAGCATGCGCTCATGAAAGAACGGTAAAAAAATTCCCCGCGATGATGATGGGGAAAAATGCACGATTTTTTTTGGGATTTTTGCTTGACGAAATACATAGCTTGTTAGCGGGTGTTGGACGATTGGCGTGAGGGCGTCCGTCTACGGTACCGCCTTGCTTGCGCCAGCGTTGAAGCGTCCGCTGAGTCAGTCCGAGCTCTCGGCAAGCAGCCGCTTCTCTTGCGCCGGCGGCAACGGCTTCTTGAATCAGTGTAAGGGCATGCTCGCGATCTGAGGCACTGATCATTCGTCCTCTTGGTCCCCCCAGATCGCTTGGGCCTTTTTTCGCAACACCAACAAGGCGGCGGCTTCGGCGAGCGCTGCTTCTTTGCGCTTAAGCTCTCGATTTAATGCCTTGTTCTCTTGCTCTTTCTCGCGGAGTTCCTTCTGAAGCCTGTTCGCTTGCGAGGCGATTCCGCCATTGGCTTGCATACACGCATCGCGCCATGCTTCCACCTGCTCAACAAACAGCCCTTTTGTCCGACAATACTCTGCCAGTTCGATTTCGCTCAAACTTGCGGTTTCGACGACGACAGCGAACTTCTCCTGCTTACTCCAACGTTCGGGCTGTACGTCATCGGTGGGCGTCATACCTTGTGCTTTCGCTGCCTTCTTCCACTTAAAGAGCGTCGTCTCCGATAGACCAATTTCCTTAGCAAGCCGACTGACCGGCTCATTGTACGGTGGCATCATACGCTGTACAATGCTCTGCTTGAATTCTTTGGTTACGGGATTCATGTTCTCCACCTCGTCCTCGTTTCTCCCCACTATATATTCATTTTGGGGGTACGACAACTATTCTGACAGAGGGGGAATTTCATAACCTTCTTAAGGTATTATTTCTCGTAATACAAGTGAATCAGTTTGCCGTTACTTATGATACGGTTCACCGCGGCGGGGGAAACGGCAACGGATTTTGAGGGTTGTCCGCAGCTCTCGTCACTCGACATCCTCTGCTAACAAAGGGCGTAAATTCCGATATATCAAATCAGACGTAGTCCTTTCTACGAAATGGTAACATATATCCATTACATATATTGCTGAAATAGGACATAACCAAGTTTAAATTTGAATATGCAGCATTTCCTAATGCTAGTAGATATTCTGCATCCAGTGAAATATTATTAACTGACACACGATTACCTTCCGAGTCAGTGTAAATATCTTCTGGAGGATACCCAGCTATTCGTGAATAAAATTTCTTGTTGTGCGAAAAACCATCTCTATAAGATAACAAAAATTCATATAATGGGCTTTTGGCTATATCTAACAATTCATTTGTTTCTTTCATCTGGATTTTAGCGTGTATCTTTTCTAATTTTCTACTTCTAAAATAAATATTCTCTTTTTTTAAACCGGCTAAAGTCCACAAAACATGTGCTATTCTATCAAGTGCAGCAAGAATTCTATATAATGCACTATCAATCAAGGAATTGTATATCCAGCCTGCAACCGTACCTCCGCGCCAAGATTCAGTCAAATCAGTGAACATGACTCTTTCTGAATCTACAATGTACTCTCTCAATAGGAGATGAACAGAAGATGGCATTCCTCGCCCCTTCACTAATGGGTTATCGTCACTGCCTGTATCTTTAATGTGAGGATATTTCTTTAAAATCAATATTGAATGTCCCAAATACCATCTGCTTTGTAAAATGAGATCATCTAAATCCATTATTAGTCTTCTAATCGTGATTGTTTCTTCGACGTCCTCCAACATTGCAAATATACTTCCTATTTCAACTATTTGTTCTTTGGGAGATGGAAACTCTTTATCTAAATATTCCTGCACTTCTGCCATTTCCTCATGAGTAATATTAAACAAGCTTTCCCCTCCTAGCTCTGACCATACTACATGACGCCTCTCACATTCAGAATCCCGCCAAGGAGTTGTCCGAAATTTACTGCCTTAAAATGTGGCAAATCCATGCCAAGTCTAGGTCTACTTTTATGTTTATTCTTTTATGGAAAACTCTTGTTTAGAAATGCTATTGATGTGAACTTTCTTAAATGAGCATTTTGCATAATTCCGTTTTTGAAGTAGGTAGTGGAATTATGGGGCCAATTAAACCAGCTTTCTAGCTAAATCGACTTTAATTTTCAAAAATGGGCAGACCTGCAGAATTTTTACTGAATCAAAAAATTTAAGCGGCGGCGTTCTTGGATTGACGAGCCATCGCTAACGCAGAAGCTAATAACACAATGGCGTTTAGGTATTGGTGAGTTGTCACCTTTTGAATACCCCAGACGTGCATGGCGTCTGCGGTGAGATAGGTTTTCAACCTGGAGTTGCATCGTTCTACGCTGGTTCTTTCGTTATACAACTCCTTCCAGCGTTTGGTGTCTCGATGTGGACTTGAATAACGACGCAAATCGCTTTTCGTATCGACTTTGACGACCATTCCATAGTTGGAAGATGAGCAAGCAGCCATCCCAAGCGGACAGTCTACCTTGCCCGTGGCATGGGGACAGCGGAATTTCAGGTATTCTCCATCAACGCCCCAATAAGTCATTTCATAGCCCATCGAGCAACAGGGTGTGCCACTGGATGTCATGCCCGCAGGTGGTTCCTTCTCGTTGCGAAGGTTCATCGGAATAATCGCCTGCGCCTTTACATTTCGCGCTGCTTCGTAGTTTTTAAGCTGGTCATAACCGGCATCAAGCATAAAGAACTTCACCTGTGTACCCGCAGCCACTTGTTCTATGAGAATCGGAGCCATATCGCCGTCATTGACGTGAGCCGGTGTAACGGAGAGCGCCATCGGCAGCTCGCTTGTTGTGTCGACGGCGAGATGAATCTTGTAGCCAAACCACTTGACCTTGTTGCCAAACGAATCGAACTTAGCCCCCCAGTTGGCATTGCCAGTCCGTTCGCTTTTCCGTTTCGGTTGCTTCTTCTCATAAGCATGAATCGCTGCACTGTCGATCGCCACATGACTTCCGTCGATGATTCCCTCCTTCTTGCATTGTACAACGAGATCATCAAACAGGCGCTGAGCTTGCCCCTTGCTGGTTAACTCAGCGAACACGCGGCTTAAAGTCGCGATAGAAGGAGCCTCACGGTCCAGTCTAAGTCCACATTGATAACGAAAGCGAAGATCGACATCCAAACGATGATGTAGACCCGTAAATGTATCGATGTTCTCAAGCGGGGCAGCAAGTAGCGCACGAAGAATCCCTTGCCTGCAATGTCCGTCGGCACCTCGGGGTGAATGACTTCTCAATTCCTTGGCATAGGGGCGTAAGTCCAGGGCGCTGAAAAAGATAGGCAATCGTTCTTTAGATTCAAGTTTTTGAAGCACATCAAAGGAAAATAGACTTTCTTGGAGAATATACAAAGTGACTTCCCTCCCTTGGGTTTTCTGGTTTGGTCACTTGAAAACTTCTCCAAGTTGGGGTGAAGTCCCTTTTTTTTGCTCAAAAACCTTTGTACAGCAAGGGCTCAGATTAATGCAAAATGCTCAAATAAATTATCTTCTTTAATAGCAACAATAGTAATTGTTTGGGTATACAAATTTTCTAATATGTCATAGTACTCTATAACTACTTGATAAGTGTTGGTTAAAAATGATTTGCTATGCATATAACTTATAGTATTATCCCTTCCTTTTCTAGCGATTTAATTTCATATATTGAACTGTGAAAATAATCCTGAATTGAATTCCCTTATTCCGACGACTCTTAAAGAAATTATCGGTCCTAATCCAATATTTTTTATTCTTATTACCATATCGTCTTGATGGCAAGAAATTATGAACCGTGTTCAGCGGCTGTTGGATAATCCTCAGCTCATCGAGGACTTAACAGCATCTATTAACGGCAAACGGACAGTCGATAAAAAGCCGCTGGAGCAGGAGCTACAACGGATTGAAAAAGAAATAGCTGACATCGAACGTAAGAGGGAAAATACTGCATGCTTTATGAAGAAGACATGTTGGAACCGAAGGAACTGAAAGCTAAGATCAATGAACTATCTGAAATTGGACAGCAATTGGCACAACGGCAAGCTGCCTTGAGCAAAAAAGTGAACATGAACAATTCTGCCCCTATACCGTCCGAATTCTGCCCCTATACCGTCCGAAACAGTTAAAGGGCTGTTAGCGTCCTTTAGCGCTATCTTTGAGAACATCAGTCATGAGAAACGTAAGCAACTTGTGCATACGCTGATTCAGGAAATAACGGTTAGTAGGGAAAGAAAAATAGCTGCAATAAAATTGAAAATGGATAAAGAAATACTCTTATAAATTACAGAGGCAGACTATGGGTTATGTTTGCCTCTGCATTTCAAATTACTCCCCGCATAACTTACGAGCTAGCTTTATAATTTCTGAAGATCTTGCCTTAGTAAAACCTTCATAGTCATCTCTCAATGCTGCATCTAAAAGTCCGGTGATTTAGGTCAGTTGTAACCGTCTCTTCGGCATAAAAAAAGAGGAAAACAACCCAACCAGCGCCGAAATGAGCAGGTCCGACACTGCCTCCATCATCACGGATTTCGGTTTTGGACATGCCAAAACACCGGTTTGTGGTCGCTTTTTCTTAAACCGGCACAGTCTTTTCAGATTTTGAACGATGGCCGTGAGCACCGCCTGCTCTTGCATGCAGTCCAATCCACGGCTCCGTGCGCGGCCCAGGCCATGCGCGACTTTGCTTTCGGCAAACACATGCTCGCACCGCGTCCGCAACTTTTGCAGATGACGGTAAGAACCCATAAGCTGAATTCGTTTGGCTTTGTTTCGAATTTGGATTTCCCGGATTTTGGCCAGCCGTTTGCGTTGTTTCTCCGGATCGTTCGTTTGACGTTTCCAAGCAGGTACATCTTCCAGTGTCAGGTTGCGAAGCGAAACCAGGGGAACAATCCCTTGCTCGAACAACGCTTGCAGATAATCTGTCGTACCGTAGGCTTTATCGGCAGAAAGCGTCCGAATCCGGATTTGCGGATGGGCAAAACGGATCGCGAAGAGCTGCCGCAAGCTCGTTTCACGCTCAGCCGTTCCGGACGCGATGCTCGCTTGCGTAGACAGAATGACGCCGGATTTGATATCCGTCACATCATGCACCAAATACCGCAAATGCGCTTCCTGACCGTTGCTCTTTTTGTACAAGCGGGCATCCGGATCCGTTACGCTGCGGTGGGTCTTGTTCGAGAACGTTTTGCCATGAAAATCTTCATGCGTCGCTTCGTCTTCCAGCAGCCGCTCTTTTTGCGCGGGCGGTGCGGGCGGCTGTCGGTCATCATCGGAATCATGGGCGACACCACCGGTCTCTTCATCTTGCCGGGCCATGCGAGCCAAATAGTCTTCAATCGACTCCACCGGGGCCAGGGTGATTTCTTTCAAGCTGTGAATGGATGCGTTGGCCCGTACCTGGGTGCCGTCGACGCCGACATGCACATCGGGTTGGACCAGTCCCGCGGCGATGCACTGATCGACGACATGTTTCATCAGCTTCTCAAAAACACCGTGCGTTCGCCACAATTTCCGGGTCTTCACCAAGGTCGTCCGATCCGGCAGGGACGGCCGCGATGAGTCCGGGCGCACGACGGATTCGAAATCCAGTCCGCAAAACCACAAATAGCCCGCATGCATGGGCAACAGTTGATACAATTCCCGTTCGGAATGGTTGAACAAATACGAAAGCAGCATCAGTCGAACCATCCGCTCCGGGTCAGCCGCCGGGCGGCCGGTACGTTCCGTATATAGAGGCGCCACCCAATCATGAACGATGGAAAAATCAAGCGCTTCGTTCAGTTGGCGCAGGATGTGCTTTTTCGGCACGAGTTCATCCATATCCACGAATTGGAACATCTGAGGCTGGATAGCCGATGACTTGCGGGCTTTCATACCTAATCACTCTTTCGATAGTCGTGTTACGATATTAATTCGACAAAACCGTGATAAAAGCCTGCTTACGCGGACTTTATCACCGGACTTCTAAAGCTTCCTTGTTAATAAGATTGCTTGCTAATACCCGATCTAAGTTCCCGCCGAGCTTCTCAATCAACGTTTTAAAGTATATCGAGGGTTTAGTATCAGAAATCTCCCTGTTGTTTCCCAAGCTCAACATGCAAATATTAGAGTGATTATCGATCTGGTCTAAGCTGTATCCATTTGACCTTAAAAAAGCCTTAGGAAAAATGTGGTGATATTCATGACGATTAACTACTGCAAGAGCTGTATTAGTGTTAATAGATGTTCCGTCCAATAGGCTTAAAGGTTTGTTACTAGCCAGCAAAAGGCCGAATGTTTTACTAGTTGCCTTATTTAATCTGAAACTATCATTTGAAAAGTTTTCAAAATCAATAAGCCTTGTAAACCTGAGCTGTGACTGGATATTAAGTGCAAAATCTTGAACATTCCTTAAGTCTATTGCAAGTTGTGCTGTATTAAAAGCAGCAAAGTACCTGCTTATAGAAGTTTTCCAAAACCATTGTTTTAATTGCTCTCTTTGCTCAAAGGTTGGTCTCGGGCATTTATCGAAAAAGTCAACAATCATAGTAACCTGAAGGCTGTACGGTATATAATCATGGGATGTTACTGGCAGTTCTCTAGTAATAAAATCAACTGCATGCTCGTAAGCATTCTTACACTTTTCCCCAGCCTCTTTTAACACTGCTGGATCACAACCTCTTAACTTTTCAATATCATCTTTATTAATACCAAAACCAGCGCAAGATGAGAGATTACGTACAATCTCAGTTTCTGGAACATCTTCAAACCTTTGAATAGATAACGAAGTTCTAATGCTGTCTATCGTATCATTTAAGTCAAACTGTCCACTCCAAGTAGCTGCACGCATTAGGTCTACCATTGTCAGTCTACGCCCAGTACTATTAATTCTTTCAAAGATTGGAGCAACTTCATTGATACTCATATCCCCAATAGTAACGGCTGCTATTTTATAGTCCTTAATTGACTTTAGTAAGCTTTCTGCATTACGGAAGTATTTTTCTTTCTGTTTATGAGTCTCGAATTGCCTACATTTATTAAGGAAATCAATGGTACTTAGTAATTTATTTAAGGGGAAGTATTCGATCTTTTCCTCCTCTTCAGGGTAAATAAAGGTCTCTCTTTCTAAATCGAATACAATGTTCCACATGCTTTTGGTATCTTTACCGTCCCAGTACAGAGCACCACATAGGGTGGAAAGTCTTTGTTGACCATCTAATAGATAATTAGTCGGGTACTCTTCTGGTCTCTCATTTATATCAAGGTCACCTATTTTTCTTTCACTTGCCAATTTCTCTTTTGTCAACCATAGTAGAATACTTCCAATCGGGTAACTCTTATATATGCTATCCAAAAGAGCAAGTATATCTTCCTTCTTCCATACAAAGGGACGCTGGAACTTTGGTAGTTTTATGTCACCCGTCTTTACTTTAAGAACTAACTCTTCGATTCTAAGGATATCCGGCTTGGGATCGTTCTTAAAATTCATTTGATCACCTCCATGTAATTATATCAATTTTTCCATAAATATACTATGTCGGAGAAAAATCCGTTGCCGTTACTTGTGGTACGGTTCACCGTATCACTTGATATGGTAAACTAAAATAAAAATAGTACACTAGGGGGTTCCCCTGGTGTACTAATCAAGATTCTTCAAATCAATCCCGTGAAAGTCTGCAATCTCTTTGATTACTTCCTTCCCTATACGTTTTGCAAAAACTGTTTTTGTATCCGGATTCCATTCTTCATCAGTTTCAAATAAATGAGATAAGTATGGGAGAATAAACGCATAAATAACCAGTGCTGAAGCTACTTCAATATCATAGCGGTTATTCGGAATTCGGCAGCTAGAACTTATAGAGCATTGGCACAGATCATTAAAAATAAAACTTAAGCGATAGTCATCGAGTTTCAACATAACATTCAAACTTCGAATCGGGTGGAATTTACTAACAAATGCCTTTGTTACGAGTAACGTGGGTGTGACTTCGCTTTCTCCTCTAATTATATGGGTTTCATCAGCAATATTCCCTAAAAAGCCTGAAATAGCTTCAACTTCAAACCTTTCTGCAATGAGCTTATTTTTCTCTTCATATTTATAGAACAACCAATAAAACAAATCGCCATCAATTAAGTAATCATTATCTAATGTATCTATGTAGGTCTCATCCTCAAACAACTTTTGCTTTATTTTGTTGAGTGCTGTTTGGCTTGTTGTAAAGATAGCAACATAGACTCTGTCACTGCGTTCAAAGAAAACAGTTCTTACGGTTTCAAAAATTGTTCTCTGGGCTTTAGGAAGCAACTCATCGTTTTCGAACATATTCCTACGATATTTTGAGGTTTCCACATAAGCCTCTTTTACAAGAAACCTTATTGTTTGATTGTTTGGCATTTGTAAAGTGGAAATACCCGGATAATCGGCATACGACCTCCACTTTGAAACAAAGGTTCTCTCTTCTTGTGGAATTCGTGCCAACTGTTCTTCAGTAACGTGTCGTATATCGTCAACTTTCCTAATAGTTAATATATTTTCAATGACGTTCTCAAGACTAGCAATATCGGCTGTTAACCGGTAAAATACGGTGCTCGCCATTAATAAGTCCCCTATTCAAAAATTATTCTGAATGACTTTACCTCATACTTAACCAAAAAAATTTTAAGTGTAAAAAAGACCGCTCTTAAGAGAAACCGTCGTTTTTCAGAAGACCGTAAGCTAACATCTACGTTGCACTTATGGACGTCAAATCGTTTAGGTTTGATTATAAGCTCTGGTCTTAAAATGATGGCATCTTCTTCATCAATTGTATTATGGCCTCTTAATGAGTCAGTCCAATAATATCTTACTTGTCCACTACGATTTTTATATAGATTTTGCAGCGGTGTTGTTGCCCAGCCATTCGATATCTCTGTGTCATATGCATCTGGTCTGTACTTAATGACCAAGTCGCTCCCAAGAGCATTTAATAACAGATTTGTAAGTCGGTTTCCGCCACTTATTTCAACATTAAGTTTGTAATCAGCTTGGCAGTCCATCGGATTTGTAGTGGCTTTCAACTTTTCTTTTGTCAGTGGACGATTGTTTTTACTCAAAAAGCCTACTTCAATCGATAAGGGCTTAAATAACACATGAAAAAATAATAGTTCTAAACAGATTATCAATAGCCCTGACACTGCAAGCGTTATTGCCGATACTATACCCAATACAGCCTTAGGATCAGAAAACCCATGAGCATTCAATAACTGAGTCAATGAATCATTCGCCAATGAAAAAACGAGCCAAATGGCTAATACGTCCGAGAATGTTTTTATAATAATTGCAGTTATTCTGTCCCTCAATGTAACACCTCAGGACCTTTTACCAGATAATCAATCAATAAACTATTCTTTATATATGGCTCCATCGTTTCAAGTGAACTACTAAAGGATATCGTACCATTGTAATGAACATTTATACGCTCGCCAGTTTCAGTGAAACACTCAATTCTAGATATTTTATAACCATCTGCATCAAGGGCTTGAAGACATTCAATTACCGAGTTAAAATCATCTGCCGAAATTGCCTTGCGTAATTCGAGATACATTTCATTGTTAGTCTGAACAAGATCTTCCTCTTCGGTAAATTTGATGTCACCAATATGAATCCCAAACCGACTTTTAGACTTAATAAGTTGTATGAACTTATAATTAGACATTATGTGTTGCTGTACCTTGTAACGGCGGAGCAAGTTATAATGTGAATTCATAAACTCTCTATAATTCTCCGGTTTAACCTGAATACCGAATACTTCGGGATTACTTCCCTTAATGAATTCCACATTAAGTTCTGGCATTACCCTCTCAGTATAGAAAAGCTTAAAAATTTGCATTATAACCCTCCTTTCGTTTTTGTCAACATTTTACCATAATGGGGGTGCCAAACGCAAGAAAATGTAAATGGGAAGAGGATGGAGTATTAATTCATCCCCTCCCCATTTTTTTACCCCTTGACGATCTCCAGCAACTTCTCATAATTGTTGACAACATCGTACTTCAGCTGTCCTGTATTCAGCTTAGCAAAGTGTTTCCGGGCACATTCAATCTTCGCCTTCTCCACTTCACGGAGTTCCATGGATTCCATGGAGCCTTTCGTCTCCGCGATGAAGTAAATGTGCTTCACATCGCCTTCCTTGAAAACAATCGCCCAGTCCGGATTGTAATTGCCCATTGGCGTCGGGATGAAAAATC
Organism: Cohnella algarum; assembly: GCF_016937515.1. Classification (NCBI taxonomy): domain Bacteria; kingdom Bacillati; phylum Bacillota; class Bacilli; order Caryophanales; family Paenibacillaceae; genus Cohnella; species Cohnella algarum. Next base: position 2,168,239 of record NZ_JAFHKM010000002.1, on the reverse strand, counting down.
CCCGCGGCAGCTTGGCGTACACCCGGACTTCATTGCTGACATCAAGCTCTTTAGCAAAAGCACGCTCGATCTTAGAATCCGTAACTACATAGTCATAAACGTGCTTCTCAACCGGAATCGCATTTTCCCCCAGTTTCCCGGATAATGTGTTTTTCGTAAATACGTCCGCTTCGAATTTATCATTGAGAACATCATAAGTGATGGATTCAATAATCGTCGTCGCTTTCTGCTCGTTGATCAGCTTGGCGGCACGAAGCATGAATTCCTCCGGGTTTTTGCGGAATTGCAGGAATGTGGCTTCTTTGATTCCCGTTAAAATGGCCACGATCGTTTTTCTCGTCAGCCGCGTTTCGTCCATCAGCTTTCCGACCAGATCATATTTCACCCGAAATTCCGGTTTCACTTCCACAAGCTCTGTTTTGGTTTCTCGCGTCTGAAAGGCTTCCCCCGACTTTAGCTGTTGCTGGGACTCAATTCGATTCATTTCGCCATGCCTGATCGCATATCGGATCGCAGGCACTTGTAAATGACTGTCCAAAGCCCATATACACTTCTTCACAAGTTCCTCGGAGTCGAATTTGACAGTATAAACGGACTTCCGATTAATTTGGTTCCAGAGCTCTTGAAATTCCTTTTTATAAAAATTGTTATTGACCGTAACGGAAGCAATATTGCGACTCCGTTCATTATCTGCCAGATTCGATTTGCCCTCTACATAAATCGACTTCACCAATTCGACCAACGGTTCCTGAAAGTCCGTCAATTCCTCAGGAAGTGTGAGACTCTGGTTTTCTACAGCGTTAAAATAAACATCCGTCAAATTGTACTGATCATCCACATAATCATTTTTAATGAACGTGTACAGTAACTTGCTTGCTAAGGTATCTTCTAATTTCAATTGCTCGCCGCGTGCATTCTTCAACACCTTATCCAGGAAGAAGTCGCGATCTGCTTTGCGTGGACGATCGGACAGCGTTTCGGCGATTTCATTTTGCAGCTGTTTCGCAAATTGCTCGTACGACTCACTGGCAATGACGGTCAACACATTAATCTCATGAATGTCGATACCCGGTACGCTTGAATCCATACGTTCCCCGTTCTGATTGACACAAAGCCGCAGTCCACGCCCAACTTCCTGACGTTTCTTGATGGTGGAATCGCTATGTTTCAGCGTGCAAATCTGGAACACATTCGGATTATCCCAACCTTCCTTAAGAGCAGAGTGGGAGAAGATAAACCGGGTTGGTTCCGCAAAACTTAGCAATCGTTCTTTATCCCGCATAATCAGGTCATACGCATCTGCATCATCGGAGTCGGTCTCTCTAGCCGATACCTTCGGATCGACATAACGGTTGCTTTTCTTATCGATCGAGAAATAACCCTTATGCGTTTCTTTCACCTGTATCCGATTCAAATACTGAATGTATGGATCATCGGCAAACAGCGACAATTGCTCATTGAGCAAGGTCGTGTATTCTTCCTCAAACATATCTGCATAGATGCCATTTAATTCCGAACCATCTTTGTCATATTGCCGGTATTTCGCCACTTCATCGATGAAAAAGAGCGATAATACTTTAATCCCTTGATGAAACAACGCACGTTCTTTTTCAAAATGGGACTTGATCGTTTCCCGAATCTGAATACGGCGGAAATGCAGTTCTCCTACATCCCCCTGTACGTCACCAGCGTATAAAGTTACGCCGTTTATAAAGCTAATGCTGTTATTTTGTCCATTAATTTCGGACACTTTATATCCCTTGTACTGCTCAAGCTCACCGGATAATTGGTATATATCATCATTTTGTCTGATTTTATGCGTCTTTCTGGCAAGACCCGTTTTTGTCTTCACTTCGAATTCCAGCCGGGCAACCGGAGCCTGCTTCGTGCTCACATCGATGCCTTCCAGATACAGATAGCTGTCCGTGCCGCTTGTTCCTTTGGCCGAAATCCCCTTCACGCTGATCTTTTTCACCAGCTTTTTGTTGTATGCATCCAAAGCGTCGAGCCGGTACACTTTGTTGTAATCTTCACGATGCGTCGCCGAATAACGTAGCGTAAAAAGCGGATTGAAAGCCTTCAGCGATTCTTTCGTTTTCTTACCTTCGACGGATTGTGGCTCGTCGATGATCAGAATCGGATGTGTGCTCGCCAGTACGTCAATCGGTTTGCGGCTGTTGAAGTCATCCAATTCCATATAAATCCGTCTTGCATCTTTCCCTCTCGCATTAAAGGCTTGCGAGTTGATGATCATAACATTGATCCCGGCGTCGCTGGCAAATTTCTCGATATGGTGCAATTGCTTTGAGTTATACACAAAGTATCGTGCCTTCGTCCCGTATTCGGACATAAAGTGATCTTCCGTGATCTGGAACGTCTTGAGCACACCTTCACGAATAGCGATAGAAGGAACAACGACAATAAATTTGCTCCATCCGTACTTTTGGTACAGTTCGAACATTGTACGGATGTACGTATAGGTTTTGCCTGTCCCGGTTTCCATTTCGATCGTCAGATTATATTTGTTCTCAAGCTTCTCGGATATTTTCAGACCGTTCTTCCGTTGCACCGTTTGAATGTTTTTCAAGATTTCCTGATCAATCAATTGAATGGCATTGTTCTTGAAACCGATATTCGCTTGTTCGGCATTCGCGACATCATCCATGACCATTTGTTCAGGCTTTTGTCTTCTGCCTCGGTCAAGAGTAAATCGGGACAACTCATTCGGTTGCCCCTCGAAGCAATCCACGATACTTTTTACGGCGTCCAACTGAAACTGCTGATGTTTGAATTTGATCTTCAATTTGAGCTCACCACCTTACAGCACTTGAATTTCTGTGCCCGGAGAGAGCATCTTGAACAATTCTTCTACATTGATGCGTGCGGAATCATCTTCAAAGGAACTATCGCGGAATACAACCCGAAGCGGTTTTTCCGCTGCAATTTGTTTAATAACAGATTCCGGCACGTTGTCTTCAAAACATGCGATTAATGAGTTTCCAGCGACGTAATGAACGATCTTCCCTTCAAGCTGCTTCGTTTCCATAGGCAACGAAAGCTCAAGGCCGAGTTCCAGCATGACCTGGATTAGCAAATCTTCCCCGGTACGATCTTCTTTGATATTGGATGCAAGATCGAACATGTCACCCTGTTTTAGCTTGTCCGGTGTGTAGTAAACGTCCTTCATGTTCGATGAATCCACGCGGAATACCCGGAAGCCGTAATCGATGTCTGCTCCAGTTTCTTCTTTAATTTTTTTTGCAGCACGGCGAATGCGTTCTTTGCCAAGCTCGCATATATTGTCAAATTTACTATTTGTTTTATTTATCTCAGGCAATTGAACCAATATATATTTTCTACTCCCACCATCCTTCGCATTCAGATTCATTACAGCATGAGCAGAGGTTGCCGATCCCGAAAAAAAGTCTAGGTAAATACCATCCCTGTCATCCAAATTGTTTATTGAGAAACTAAAGAAATACTCTATTAATTTCGATGGCTTTGGAAACCCAAACGGATCGATTCCATCAAATAATTCCTTTATCTCCTTGGTCCCCTCTTGGTTAAAAGGCCCATTAAGGATGGAAACAGGCTTTCCTTTTCTTACATTCCCATTCTCATCTTTTAAATATTGTTTCATACGGACGCTATATTTTCCATTCGAATAATTAATTACGATTTCATCATTTTCATAAGCTTTATAAAGCCTCTCTTTTGACCAGATCCATTGCTTTTCAGGCCATATTTCTATACCATTGTGAAGCAATGGATAAACTAGATTCGGTCTATCATCTTTACTGTTAGTTGCTAAAGGTTGAGTGATGTATCCACCTCTAGTTTCATACTTAGAATCCTTATTTTTTTCATACTCTTTAATTGACTCTTCATCTAATGGAGCTTCTATATTTACAAGCGGATTTTTTGAGTAACATAATATATACTCATGGACATTTGCAAACCCTTTGGTCAACGCACCCGATCCATACTTGTTTTTCCATACGATTTTCTCTATGAAATTATCCGCCCCGAATATATCGTCACATATCTTTTTTAAATTATCTACTTCATTGTCATCAATACTAATAAAGATTACACCATCATCACGTAACAAATTTCTTGCTATTTTTAACCTGGAATATATCATTGTCATCCAATCACTATGGAATCGGCCATTAGAATTTGGATTCGGCACTAATCTTATTCCGTTTTCATCAATCTGACCCGACTCTTCTAGATATTCTTCAGTAGGCTCTTTGAAGTCATCCTTATAAATAAAGTCATTCCCAGTATTATATGGTGGATCAATATAGATCATTTTTACCTTATTCAAATACGACTCTTGAAGAAGTTTCAACACTTCAAGGTTGTCACCTTCTATATACAAATTCTGTGTGTTGTCCCAATCAACGCTATCTTCCTTAACCGGACGCAATGTTTTGTCAATAGGTGTGTTCGCATTAAGGATCGCTTGTTTTTTTCCAGGCCAAGTAAGCTGATATCGTTCTTTTTCACCCTCGACAAGAACATCGGAAAGTTCCTGCTTCAACAAATCAAAATCGACCGCACGCTTGATTTTTCCTTTTTCATCTCTGGCTTCGGTAATCACGTTGGGGAACAACTCTGCAATCTTGTCGATATTGACTTGAGTCAAATCGACTGACTTCATCGTCAATTTTTTCATAAGTACGCCTCCGATTACTCATCGAGTAGTTGTTTCAGTTCTTTTCGTTTCCGTTGTAGTTCCATGTTCAATTCAACCTTCTTGTTGAATTGTTTTTCAGCCCGCAGTTTGGACTCTAGCCGTTGGCATTCTTGCGTAAGCTTATCAATATGGGCTTGTCGCTCCAAAACCGCTGAAAGTTCAATTTCCGGCTTCATCTTAATGGGAAGCAGTTGACGGATGATGTTCTCGTAAACAGCCTTCAGATCAAGTCCTTGAAAGATGTTCAGCTCGATACTCTTCACCGGCTGCCAGTCCGTCTCATGGTAGGAACGAATGACAGACCGATTGTCGTCGGTCTGATTTCGCTCTTTATATGCGATGGCGAGCTTGGCCTGACCATCATATATCAAAACATGCAGAATGGGATAAGGGATCGCCTTATCTATACTCCGCAGCAAGTCAAGGGAGTATGTTTGCTCCTTCAAATGAATCTCGAATATCTGAAATTCTTCAATATCTTCTTTCGGTTCAAGTCGAATCGTGTCTTTGGAGAGCTTGTGCTTCCAGATGATCGATTCGACTTGTTCAGTAAACAGTTCTTTGAGGTGATGATTTGCTTGCAACTTCTCATAAAATTTGCTTTTCGGAATTTTACGGTTTACAAGCGTGCTTGAAGGCAATTGAAACATCATGCATGCACCTGCCTGATGACGACAAAGGTGAGGAGTTCAAAGTCCTCAAGCCCCTTAATCGAGTCAATCAATGCTGTCGTACCTCCCGAAGAGAACAAGCTATCCAGATCGTTTTCTTCTTTCACCTGAACAATCGAGCGAATCGTTTCTTCCAACAACATGGAATACATGTCCATCTTTTTGCCGTCTTTCGTCGCTTGGTTGAAGCTGCGGCAAGCCTCCATCATTGGTTCGGATTGCCCTCTGCATAGAGCTCGCAGGATATCCAATGTCTTTTTGACATCCATATGATTGGTGACGACTTCACCATCTTCGCTCATGTAGACGAGATAGAAGGGATGTAGCCGGTTCTGCTTGTCGGGATTCAGTTCCTCATTGACGTTGCGAAGAACAAAGATGACGCCGGGCTTTGCTCCCTTCTCTTCGTCAGCAGCCACAACCGCATGCAGTCCGCTCGGAACGGTATCAAGTTCTCCGTTCTCCTTGACATAGTTCACCAAATCCATGCGGAAATCGTTAAGCCCCAAATCGGTGATGGAGACACCTGTGTTCATATCGTCGAGATCGACGACTTCCTTCTGTAATCGCTGAAGCTGTTGTTTCCGATACTCCAGATCGCTGGATTGATTGAACAGAACGTTATCATCGCCGGTTGCTGTCATGTCCATGATGACCATGCGATTCTCGACCCGTTCTTTTAACTGAATGTATTCATCCAGCGTCATGTTGGGCCAGAAATTCACCAATTGAATTTCTTTGTTCTGCGAACCGATCCTGTCTATTCGGCCAAATCGTTGAATAATCCTCACTGGGTTCCAGTGAATATCATAATTGATCAGATAGTCACAATCTTGCAAGTTTTGACCCTCAGAAATACAATCGGAAGCAATGAGCAGGTCAATCTCGCCTTTGACATCGGGCATGGTCAAATGCTTTTCCTTGGATCGAGGCGAGAAGCAAGTGAGCAATGTGCTGATAACATTCCGCAAACCTGCGGTGTTTTTGTTCTCATCGCTGCCGACAATTTTTGCCGTATCGATATTGTACTTCGCCTTCATGTACGCAGATAAATGTGTGTACAAGTACGCCGCGGTATCCGTGAACGCACTGAAAATGATGACTTTGCGGTTGCCGGGATTGATCGGATGATTGATTTTATGATCAATAACCTGCTTTAATGTGTTTAGCTTCGCATCGTGTTCAGGCGTTACTTTCTGCATTTCGGTCAGCAAGGCGGAAAGAATGTTGCGGTCATTCGTCAAATCTTCTTTCCAACGAAGAACATCCATATCGGACAAATTGATCTTGATCGTATCCCCGATGCTGAAATCATCGTCCAGCCAATCGTCATCGTCAAGATTGGCATCCTCAATATCGGTATAGCCTACAGCGTCGGATTTCCCGCTTCTCTCAAACGCTTCGATTTGCTGAAGCGTCTGATCGAGTTTGGAGACAATCTTGGAAAGGGTCAATCGGAACGACTCCACCGAACTTTCCAGGCGTTTCAGCAGGTTAATACGCATCAAGAGCTGCAAGCTTCCTTCACGATCCATCTGCCTGAAGTTCCCGCTCCCGCCCCTTACGCTGGTGTCATACAACTCTTCATAGAAACGCAATCGGCTCGGCTGAATGTATTTGAATGGTGCATAGATGCCGAGATTGATTCTGGACAACTCTATAAAAATATCATTATACCCGATCACATCGGTCCTGTCGGTCAAATCGCAAAACTTGGAGAGAGGCGGTAGCCTCCTTGGGAACTCGCCGATCTCCTCTGCTTTGTAATACTTCTGGATATGCTTGCGTGATCGGGCGATCGTCAAGCTGTCCAGCAGCTCAAAAAAGTCGAAGTCGAGCATACCAAGAAGCGTCTCCGTTGTCCGCTCAGCAACATCCATCTTAGACCACTGGTTAAACGCGGACTGGGCTCGTTTGAAGATGTCGTTGATCCCCCGCTCCGTCCCCAACTTGCTGTTGATTTCCTCTGGATTTCCTTCATAAGCCAAGGCAAGCTGGTTGCGAAGATCCATGAACTTGTTGTTCACCGGAGTAGCGGAGAGCATGAGCACTTTCGTTTTCACGCCGCTTTTCAGCACTTTCCGCATCAGCTTCTGATACCGCGTCTCTTTATCTTTCTTGGCTTCGTTGTTACGGAAGTTATGTGACTCATCAATGACGAGCAGATCGTAATTGCCCCAATTCAATCGGTCAAGCGGGATATCGTTTGATTTGCCTCTTTCCCGCGATATGTCCGTATGGTAGAGTACATCATAGCGGAAACGGTCGGCATACAGGATGTTGTTGGTCACGTTCTGTTTATATGTAAGCCAGTTGTCGCCGAGCTTCTTGGGACATAGCAACAACACGGATTTGTTGCGAAGTTCATAGTATTTAATGATACCAAGAGCCGTAAATGTTTTTCCCAGACCGACGCTGTCTGCCAGGATGCATCCATTGTATTTTTCCAGTTTATTAATCGCACCAAGAACCGCGTCTTTCTGGAAGTGATAGAGACGTTTCCAGATTTCCGTCTCTTTGAATCCAGTTGCTTCGTTGGGCAATATGTCTTCTGTGATGTCCGATAGGAACTCGTTGAAAATATTGTACAAAATGACATAGTAGATGAACTCCGGAGAGTTCTCTTTATACACCGATGAAATATGCTCCACAACTTGGTTCGTGACATCTTCAAGCTTGCTTTTGTCATTCCATACCTGATCGAACAGATCGAAATACATATTGGTAAATGGAGCTTCCGTGAACTTGTTCACCATCTTGGAGAGTGCATTGCCCTTTTCATAACCAAGATCAACGGTCGTAAAGCCATCGATCGGCATATAGGTGATCGGCTCGTTTGCAGTCTGCACATTCAGCATGCCTTGCATTGAACCTGAAGTACGGTTCGATTTGAACGTGACTTTCTTGCGAATCCAGTCGCTGCATTCTTTTGCAATTGCTTTGAGCGTCAATTCGTTTTTGAGCCGGATTTCAAATTCGGTGCCATACAAGCTTTTTTCCCGGTTCCGTTTCGGGATGTAAAATTCCCGCTTCTCCTTTTTTATGCTATCCGCAATAAAAGTGGGGGAGGTGAAAATGAACCGGACTTCTTCCACCTGATTCAGTTCTTTCATTAAGGCTTCATATGCATAAATGGAAAAGCACGATGCAGCAATCGATACTTTGCTGCCTTTGCGAACCTCAAGTTTCAAATTTTCGCCGAGAAGATTGTCGATATTATTAATGATTTCCATAGTTCACCTCTTGTTCCGTCCGAAACCACGCAACTTTTCCTATTCGACATCCCCCGCTGAAATTCCTTGTTTGAAGTAGTTCTGATTTCCTATTTGAGGAAATATATTGTTCGATGATGACTTTTGTAACGTGAATTGGGTGGTAAACTTGAAAAAATGGATGTTTCGGCCTCAGCACCGCCTTACTCAGGGCAAGAATCCCAATGAAACAAGCCAAAAGTCCACAAAATCAATCGATGAATGGTTACTGTCGGCTAATCAATATTCTATATATCGTTAATCTTGATGAATTGTAACGTAACACAGAAAAAGCCGAACCATCAAGTTCAGCCCGTAATGTAAAACCCAGCCATATTTATCGTATATCTAACCCCGTTTGCTCTCTTTTGCTCCAGCATTTTTTAACAAGTCAGCTATCTCTGTCAGTCCAGATTCCTTGGCGAATTGTAGCAAATATTTATTGTTGACGATAGTTCGATTCGGATCGGCACCATAGTCCAGCAATATTTTGACCATTTTGGTTGAAGCTTTTTCCACTGCTTTCCATATCGCCGATTCAGTACTTACATTTGGATCGGCACCCGAATCCAGGAGAAACTTGGCCATTTCAATATCATCATTTTCTACAGCGTAATTCAAAGCCGTTTTTCCTGCTCTCATGTAGTTGGGATTGGCTCCGTGTTTCAATAGAAGCTCCATGATTTTCATATTTTTGTTTCCGGCAGCCACTAATATGGCATTGGATTGAGTAGGGTCGGCTCCGTCGGCCAATAAATTAGCGACATCATTGCTATTGTTTTGGAATGCCGCTTGGGTCAATTCATCTGCACTGTCGAATTTATCCTTATACGATACTTCTGCCGGCACCAAGTTTTCCCATGGTTTGGTTGAAGTCTCGCCGCTCGTTACAATTGGCCGTAAAGGCGGCTTGGATGGCTCAATTTTATCCGCAATGTAAAACATGCCTGCTGTCAGTCCGACCGTCATCAGCAGACTGCATACTGCAACCGAAATAATGAATCGGACCCTTTTCCTTGGTACTTCTTGACGTTGACGCATGCTCTGCGGTTGATCATTCCCGGATATATTACCCCGGTTTACAGGTTTTCCGCATTGAGCACAGAAGTTTTCATCTTCAAGATACTTGTGTCCGCAATTCGTGCAAAACACGTTTTCATCTCCTCGGCTGTTTAATCAAACGGGACAACTTAAAGGAATTGGTTCCAAAACAGATATGTCATCACGGACACCGCTACGAGAAATCCTGCGGCCAACATAGCCAGCCTTCCGGCCAACTGCTTATTCTTTGGTCGGTGCGTGTCTCGAATCATCTGCACTTGATCATAGAGGAATTCGATGTGCGATGCTGTCCGGGTATGTAAGCCTTTAGCCTTGTCCAACTCGCCCAAGATTTCATCCATGACGGTAACGTTTTGGGCGTGGTAGATGGCCAACGTCAGGACAAGCTTGATCGTCGTCTGCTGGGCCTGCGTCAAGTCTCTCATGAGAGCGATCATTTCCTTATTCGTGGAACCGGTTATAGAGCCAATGACACGCCCGATCACTCCCTGATTTTCGAGCTGATCCAGTCGGTGCTCAATGGATGAAAGCTGAGAAAGGGATTGTTGTACAATAGCCTTTACCTGATTTTGATCGACAAGCCGGGGATTTTCTCTAATCGCTTCGTCTACTTGCCGTTTACTCGGAAGATTTGGTGTATTTACGTCTTTTTGTGTCATACGTTATTCCCCCCGCATTCGATCTCGCAACATATCCAGTCGGGATAAAATACTGTCTGCGTTTCTACCGTAATCAATCCGCATACCGTTTTTGGTATCCCGCTCCAGTTTGGTGTAGATATTGTCGGCCTGTACGCGGTCGGCAATCATGTCATCCACCGTTGAAACGGCCCTCGCCAAAGTCTGCCCGTTTATCTCCGTAAGTTGTGCTATGTAAACCGTGCCTCTGTTTAACAGCTTCACGTTAGCATGCACGGCCTTGGTCGTCTCCAGAACGCCGCCAAACATGCCATCGCCATATGCTTCATCCAGCAACCGGCGAAGCGTTGTGCCGACCACGAAACCGACGCCAACGCCGATGATGCCGCCTGGAATGAACAGTGATAAGCCAGCCAGTGCCCCTCCGGTGATTGCTCCTTTCAAACCGTTATTTGCGATTTTCATTTTCATCTGGTCAAAGGTGATCTTTCCGGACTTGTATTGCAGATATGTTATGAGACCTGATACGGTGACTGAGACGACTGCTCCAATGGCCGCTCCGTTCAACATTTCCCCTGCCACGGAAACTGGTGTCATGCCAATTGCAAGTTGCCCATGCAGGATCTTGTTGCTTAATTCATGTGCGGAATCCATATTGTCTTGAAGCGTACCCATTGCCTTTGTCGGATTCGGGATACCCATTTCACGGGCACGATCTATCAATTCCTGCGGCCCGACAAGCACGGTTGTAGGCTTGTAGTGATCGTTGTTCAGAAAATCCTTTAGCGTCTCGTTGATGCTGTCTGCGGAACGGAGCGTCTTGACTTGATATTCCCTTACAATATCTCCGGTGAAACGGTTAATCTCAATAGCATCAATGCCGGGATTATTGCTGACAATCCTGCCGTCCGCATTACGCGGGAAATCGATTTTCGTGAAGAGATTGCGGAGATTGCCCTGCATTTCGCGGATGAAATCCACTTCTCCCGCCGCGTCACCCTGAATGCGGCTCAGTGCATTGGCGGCGGCGTTGTTGCTTCCCTGCAACTGCTCCGTCAACCATTCCTTCAAGCCTTCATCCGTCTTGAAAGCATCGACATTCGGAAATTTCTGCTGAAGCGTCTGTGCGATGGCAACTTCTCGAACGAATGCATCAGTCCCTTCAAATACCCCCGGAATACCATTACTGATTACCTCGTAAGTCGGTACGGTTGTAGCTAAATTAACGAAGTTGGCGACATCTTTTTCGGAAAGGGTATGATGAAGATGCCGGACGCCAACTTGGCTCATTATTTCGTGGTCAGCTCGGCACTTCTTGCAATAATAGCTGTTACCCAAGTAGTTCCCTCCTCTTGCATCGTATGAAAAGGGGAAGGGAGCACGCGGCTCCCTGCTGTCATACAAGATTGATTCGACGGATTGCTTTGTTGTCGTCGTCGTAGACAATAACGTTGCCATTGCTGTCGAAACTCAACTGGCTGATTTTATTGATCGGGTTGCCGTCATTGTAGGTCAGGTCTTTTCCGTCTAGGTAGATCGAGCGGCTGCCGTCCAGTCCGATTTCATAAATAGTAGTTCCGCTGGCTACATAGAATTTGCCTTCATGTGCGACCAGACAGTCAAACTCGATATTGTTGAAAGTCGCAATGGTTTCGACTTTACGAGGATAAAGCTGAACCTTTGAGAGGGATTTGTTATAGGTGTTCAATGTATAGATTGCCTGTTCTGCAATGATCGCATCTGACATGGTTCGATACAGGTCATCTATGGAACGAGGCAAGAGATCAACGCCTGTCGATTCTTTGCTATTGGCTAAAGAGGAAGCTTGTCCACCCTTCTCTCCCTGAAATATCTTTGTGCTGCCATTGCCATAATAGCTCACGCCGAACGTCAACGATTGATGATTATCAAACCCGATAAAGTCAAACTTGCCATTGCTATCACTGCTATATGTGGCTACTTGAACAACGGGAGACAGTTCATAGATGATGTCGATATGGTTAGTACCACCCACATAAACTTTATTGCTGGCTCCGTTGTATGCCAGCTTTTGCGGTTTGAACTTGCTGTAATCCAGATGCGTTACTGTTTTATCATCGGCGATATAATCCCAATCGAATGTCCGGTCAATGGTCTTTGTTTCCACTGTACCATTGGCATTGTTGAATTTGCGTATTTTCAAAAAGTTCCTGTCGTCCCCATCAAGAAAGAAAATGTTGTTATCCTTATCGATAACCATACTTTGAACTTCGGAAATTTTTGCTTGTCTGACTGGCCCATCGATTTGGCCTTTCCCGAGTCCGCCCACCAAGGTATCCACGCTAAACTTCACTGGCAGGGGTGGTTGTTGCGTTGTCGGTGAAGTCGGTTGCGTTACCGGCGGCGTAGGCGTTGTTGTGGTCGTTTGATTTCCGCCGCCAACACTTTTGTTATCATTACCGTATTGATAAGCTCTCCAGAGCAATGTAGCGGCCTCAGCACGGGTTATCGAAGCCTGCGGACGGAATGTTTCGTCCTGATACCCGGATACGAGCCCATTTTCAACAGCAACAGCAACGTAATCCTTGGCGGCTTCGGAAATACCTGCATAGTCCTTGAACATGGCCTCAATAATACTCCGGTTCGCAAGGCGGGAAACGTCGTATCCCTTGAGTTTTACAAGTGCGACCGTGATATCTTCACGTAATGCCGGGGCTGTCGGGTTGAAAATGTAGCTCCCGTCGGCGGTACGATAGCCCGTCATATAATCTTTAACAGCCTCAATAAATGGAGAGTACCAATCCGTCGTTTTGACATCCGAAAATGAAGAATAGTTTACTTTCTTCGCCTGTAATCCGGATGCTTTAACAATAATTGTGGCAAATTCCGCTCTGGATACCTGATTTTCCGGTCTGAACTTGCCATCCGGGTAACCTTCGAGGACTTTCCGGGATGCCATTTCCGATATGTATTTGCTCGCCCAATGCGTAGTCGGTACGTCTGTAAAGGTAACGGTCGATGTACTGGATGGTGCATTCTGCAATTCTTCGCCGTACCCAGGCAATGCCGCCGATGCCGTTCCGAACATACTGAACAATATTAATGCTGTGATGAACAAAGAAGTAATTTTCTTCACTGACATAGGCTCTTCTCCTCCTGTTGATTGTCATTGAATTAGGTGGCTTTCGATGAAATTAAGATTTTCTCTAATATTTTTGTTGGTGACGCCCTCCCTCTCGCCGGTGCAAATTGTAGAATCTTGGCAAAGGCCAGACAGGCCTATTATATAACAAATTACCCTTATAAGTTAAGATAATTAGTAGCACTATCATAGGATAAAAGTCTTGGCCTCACTCTACTAATCTGAGGTAGAGGTGATGGCATGGCAGAGTTCATCCATATTGTTGGCGATCAAATTCGCAAGATACGGAAGCTCAAAGGCATGACGCAAGAGCGGCTGGCGGAGCGATCCGGTCTGAGCTTCAGCTATATTAGTGACGTTGAACGAGGTACCCGTAATATATCGCTGGAATCTTTGGGAAAAATCATCAGTGCATTGGGTGTGAAACCCGCTCAACTGTTTGAGGATATTGAAGAATTGCCAATGCATTATGGCAGTGACAATATTCGCACTAAGATTGAGGGCTTAAACGCTATGCTAAGCCAACGTCATGCAGATGAAGTGGACTTCGTGATCAAAGTGGCACGTGAATTTCTGAACACTATTGATCGAAGGAATCGTTGACGGTTAGTAGCGGCGGCAAGATCGGCCCTATATAGGCGAAAAATATATACATTTTCCGGAGGCACCACCCTGCTTTTCTAACAAGGAGGTGGCCAGCCGTTTCATGCCCTACCCGGTTGCATATGGACTGCTTTCTGCTGTGATCCAGCGGACGGCAGTCCTTTTTGTTTTGCAGGCACGTTGCATGACAGCGAGGATATGGAAGGTGAGAAGCTTCCGATATGACGAGGGGGAATGCGAATGGCAAAACATGCGTTGTGAATGGGGTGAAGGCGAATAGTCATGAAGATTATGCTGCTGGATTAGGAAAATCGGTTGGCCGCTGGCTATCCTTGCAGATGAGCGAGGACAATCTGAAGCAAGCGTTAGGGGAAATTGAGGATGGCAATGGAACTTGGGAGGTTTGCTCCCTTCATTATCAATAGGGACGATGATGTATTTGGTGTCAATGAGACCGCCGCTGCTTTGGCTGGATACGATTACCGCTTGTGTACGCTCTTTGCGAATGTTCGATACAGATAATACACATTCTGATCGGCGGACAATACAGGTTGTATTACGACGTAGATGTCTCTATGAAGTTGCTGACGCTTTGTTGCGGTCAGGATTTTATGGCCGAGTTCCGGTCGCTTTCAGGCGGTTTATCGACTTCGATAAGGTTATACACGACTTGTGGAAGACGCAGGATGGCACTTTCAACCGGAGGTTCGTGTTGCTAGTCAGCCACTCTTGTAAAAATATGTTTAATTTCGTCATCGGAAGACCGTGCCTGCGGATCGCAGGCTTATTTGCATTTACAGAGAAAATTTGCCGGAGTGAGAGTACGGCTGGAAGGGAGGTGAAGGTGCATGGTTGTAAAACGCGGATTGCCAGAAGAGTTGGCAACGACATTGAGACAGCTCGTCATGAATGGAAACATTCGCATTGCAGGCACTTTACTGTATTCCTATTGCCGCCGCGTTTATCAGGTGGATGATGAAACAGCGGCCCGTTGGATGCAGGCTTATTTTTACCGGGAATTTCCCCAACAACTGCAACAGCATTTGAAACGGACAGCGGCAAATGCGTCAGTGCAGAAATACCCAGTTCCGGGAGGAAGGTGAAACGTGGTGAACTATGAATCTTTCAAGAAAAACAGCCAGAAGGAATATCTCGGTTTCTGTGAACTGAAGGGCTTCATATACAGCGTGCGAATCGACCGCAACAAATACGCTGTCGTTGCCCTGAAGAACAGTCAAATTGATGTATTGATCACCTATACTGTGAAATGCAAAGTATCCGTCTGATCTTGCTTTGATGGGCAACGATGGACGGATTTTTTATTACTTGGGAAGGAGGTGATACGCATGAATCGTCTGCAAACACTTCAGAAGCAAAAACAATTCTGGATGTCGGTGAAACGCACGCTGGACAAAGATGCCCCGATGCATACCGAGGAAGGATTTCAATACGCCCGCGTGCTGACGAAACTGGTGCTTATTGAACTGGAGATCGAACAAATTGAAAAAGAAAAAGCCGCCCAATAACGGAGCGACTAAGAAAAAAATGAACTTGCTTTAAGAATACTCGGTTTTATCACATCACGCAATGGGAGGAGCCCTTACCGGCTTCTCCTTTTGCATTTATATGGAGGTTAAACACATGAACATTAACCATACATTCAAATCTCTTCTTGCTGAGACGCTTCGTGAATCCGCCAACAGCTATCTGGTGGAAAAAATCGTTTCTCATTTTAATTCTCCGCAACAACTACTGGACGTAACCGAGCAAGAATTGTTGAGCATTCGTGGTATCGGTAAAGTGAAAGCGAAGCAGATCGTTGCCGCCATCCAACTTGCTAAGATGATGAATGTACCGAAAACAGAGCCGACAATCATTCGCAGTCCTCGGGATGTTTTCGAGTACCTCCGTTGGGAAATCGGTTATGAGCAGAAAGAACACTTCATCGTGATCTTTCTTTCGACTAAGAATCACATCATTGGAAAAGAGACGATCAGCATTGGAAGCTTGAATGGTGCAATTGTCCATCCTAGAGAGGTCTATAAAGCGGCCATTCGCCGTTCTGCATGTTCCATCATCGTTTCGCATAATCACCCTTCTCAAATATGTACGCTTCCTAGCCCAGAAGATATTCAGCTAACCAAACGACTTGCTGAAGCTGGTGAAATCATCGGTATTGAACTTCTGGATCACGTCATTGTCAGCGGTTCAGATTATACAAGTCTTAAGGAACGCGGCCTTCTGTAACGAAACAATTCATCGTCATTTTTCATCATCCGCATTATCAACAGCGGTTCGCTCTTATCGGCGGGCCGCTGTTTTCATTTCACAATGAAAGTGAGGCAACAGATATGCGTAAACAATGGTTGGAAGAGTACGAGCGTTTGGTGGTCGCCGCCAATGATCTGCATCATCGCATTGATTCGTGCGGACGGCTGACTGATAAACTGCTGGTTCATGTATATCGCGGCGAGCATGATGACCATGAGGCCCGCATTTTGATTCAAGTGTTGGCGGAGATTCAGGCCGACGTGATGCAGAGGTATTATCATATACGCCTTCAGAAAGCGATTCTCGCCCGGTTTATCGATGGGCTTCATCCATTTCATTAAGCATCATCAAATCACACATTGGAGGACGATCTACATGAACAAAAATGACGAACAGCAGTTTTTACCGGCGGCGGTGCAACAAGCAGATACGGATAGCGTTGTCGGGCTTCATCCGCAAATTATCGTCGTCATTGGTACTATTGAAGTCTCACTTCACGATGAATCCACAGGAAGTATGAGGAAGATTGAATGCATCTCCGAATTGACAAATGAACGCTTCGAGATTATAGCATTAGCAGACAATAATGCAGTTGGCGGACGAAGTAAAGCAGGCTTCTTCCGGCGTGAAAAGCTGTGCGGCGGTTGTCGAGTTCAATTCTTCAATGCATGTGACTCTGCCGCCGACCATTGAAGTTGATTGGCGGATTACCGCGAATGTTCGAAATGGCGTTAAGGAGCGTAAAATCCGCTGTAGACGAACTTAGAGTGCCGAGAGGCATAAAGGAGTCTATCGGCTAGTGAGAACGCCCGTAATAGCCTCGTAGCAAGCGAGAAAGGCTTGCAGTTTCCATCCGGCTTTGTACTGAGTGCCGAAGAGTGGATGATGCGAGTTACATCAATTGACACCGAGCTTTGCATCTTTGCTGGCCGACGCCGATGGATTCATCGGCCTGCGGTTATATTGCCCTTCTATGCGTACAAAGTAGCTGTATCTGTTGAGGATGACGCATATATGGTCGCTTTACCTCAAGATGTTTTACAAGCATTAGGGCCGGGCTCTGAGCTTCAATTTGATGAATACGCCGATTGATTCTACAAGAAAACCAATCGACATGCCAGTAATGGGCGGCGGGCGGCTCGTTTGCACTCGCCGCCCGCCGCCCATTACTTCACAGCGATGTGTCGGGATAGAGTGGCGATACTCAAAACAAAAGATCGCCCCTTCCGTCCCCATCCGGGGAAACGCAAAGGCTCCGCCTCTGCACTCCGCACTCGGCGTGAGCCAGCCCTTAGCTATCGCTAAGAGCATAATCCAGTGTCGGCGGATGGAATCGCTCGTCAAGGCTTTCACAAGCTCGCTCCGCTCGGCCTTGACGACCTACTGCGGCTCATTACCACAACTCGATTAAGCAAGTAAAGAGACTGACCTGCTTGCAACGTGAAGAGGGGCCGCTCGCTTCGCTCGCGGCCCAATCACAAGCTGATTTCCGCAAGATAATCGTTGCGTAAACTGAACCTGTTGTTATCACCGATGTATGCCGAAAGTGCTTCTGTGTAGTTCAAGTGTATCGGTTTAAGACGAACAACTCGATATTGTAGCTCATCCCTTCCTCCCCAACTTGCTTTGAAAACCGGAAAGACTTTGCACATGAAATGCAGATTCGGAGACAGGGACAACCATTTATCAAGCTCGCTCTTAAACATAGCAACTACGTCGAAGAGAGGTGATTTGAATGCTTCGTGTCGCTTTATTTTCCGCTTCTCTTCTTCAGTTAGTGACATATATGCTTCCTGAAACGTGCCGTACTTGTTTATACGACGCATGATTTTGTCTCTGCCGCTGAACTTGTCAATATCGACGATAACCACATTTTTGAGTGCATCGCATCGCTGCTCTAGCAAGAACTGCATTAAGGTTGGTCTTGAACGCTTGTCCCGCCGCTTTCTACTTTTCTCAAGGCGAGTCCAAATCTCACCATCGAGGCCTTGCTCTTCCGCCTTATCGTAGATTATTACCTGCTGACCTTTTTTATTTCCGTACATGAAGGTTTTATCAAGATCATCATAATTTCGCGTCGGCATCTTCTGGTAGCCTACATAAATACGTTTCGCAAACTCCTTCGGTGTCAGAAACTGAATCCAGTCAAGCTTGTCGTCGTTATGTGCTACATGTGTATCGAGATGACTACCAATAATGAAGTCGACCAAGGCAAGTAAATCATCGGGCGAGAGTTGATGTTTCCAAGGGTTCAGCATGATGGAAGTTTTGGGGGCCAGCGGGTTCATCTGCATCCAATATACACTGAAAAGATCATAAACCAGCTTGTACCGATAAAAGCTTTCATCGTCATCCGTTTCGAATCTCGCGGGACGAATAAGGTCTATAAACTGTTGTCGTGGCAGTTTATACGAACACACGATCAGCTTATCGTACGGGCAGTTGAAATGTTCAACCTTTTTGGCAGATTTAATGCTCTGGAGTATCGGAACTGTGTCTAACAACTCTGATACTCTTCGCTTATTGTACAAAAACATGATGGTTTCACCTCAAATATCGAGAGGCCTAGAAACCTTGTGGGACAAGGGATTGAGCCCTCTCGGTTGTCGTTCTAGTACACCTGTTGTTAGACAACAAATCTAATCTTCCTTCGAGCTATCCAACATTCGATTCAGGGTTAAGGCAAGTCGTTCAATAAAATCCTGCTCCTTAATTCGCTTGTCTCGAACGATCTCCAAAGCATCATTAAGTTCTTGCAGATCAACGCCGATTTCACGTATAAAGTCCATAACAACCTCCCGAATGCCTATTTATAAGTTTTAGTATTTATATATTTGCATTTCATCTTAGCAGGTTTTATAATCACTGTAAACCTGATTAAACAGAAAGGGTGACTGCACATGCCACGACGAACGATAACGCCGAATGAATTTGAATACTTGAGAGCGTCTGAGCTTGGGGAACGATTGAAGTTTTTTCGGAAAGAGATTGGAAAACTTCACTCCAGCAAGTCCTTTACGACAACAGCAATGAGTGAGCGTGTTGGTGTCAGCCACCAAACCATCATCTCCATTGAACGCGGTGATTCCAAGAAACCCGCTTATCAACTCATTTACAAAATCACTCAGGATTTAGGAATCCCGTTCGAATCCTTAACAGATGAATTCTATCAGGGGGAAGTACGCCTGATCCCCATCGGAGAGCCGACCGAATTCTCAGCAATCTTTACTGATGAAGTTCCATTGTCATACTTCGGTTCAATCGTGTATCAACTTTTCACGGACGGGATGATGCGGTTTATTCATGACTTCCAATCCTCCCGCCCACTTGATAAGGAGAAGTTTATCTCAACGCTGGGCAGAATCATTGGCGAGTTCGAATCATATAGAAATCCCGATGAATTGTTTCAACAACCGCACCCGATGGTAAAGGCCGCAACCTTGTTCAATGAGATGGACAAGTATCCCAAAGCATTTCCTGTTTTTCCGCGTTCAGTTTGGAATGATCATCAGAATTCCCTGATAAAAAAATTTGAGAAGAAAGGAGAAGATTAAAAATGGCTCGAATAAAAGCCGCTCTGTATGCCCGTGTGAGTACGGAAGAACAAGCCAAGGAGGGTTATAGTATCGCCGCCCAGATCGCCGAAATCAGGAGGTATGCGGATCAAAACGGCTTCGAAATTGTCGATGAGTATGTAGATGAAGGTGCAAGCGGAAAAAGCATTGCAGGCCGTTCTCAGATGAAACGCCTCCTGAGAGATGCCAACCAGCACAAGTTTGGGGTCGTCATCATTTACAAAATCGACCGGCTTGCCCGCAAATTAAAAGATGCGTTGGAAATCAGTGAAACACTTGAAAAAAACAACGTCAATCTCATTAGTCTTAATGAAAAGTTTGATACAACAACAGCTTTCGGCAGAACGGCATTCCAGATGATCTGTTCATTCGCTGAGTTTGAACGCAATAACATTGTTGAACGAGTGAAGCTGGGGATGGAGCAACGAGCAAAAGAGGGAAAATTCAATGGAGGTAGGGTGCTGGGGTACGATAACATTGACAAAGAACTTGTTATCAATGAGAATGAGGCCGTTATCGTCCGAAAAATCTTTGATTATGCCAATCAGGGACTTGGATTTAAGGCCATTACCCGCCGCCTAAACGAAGCGGGCTTCCGTTCAAAAAAAGATAAACCATTTAATGTCTGCGGTATCAAAACGATCCTTAACAATCCCGTCTACATCGGAAAGATACGGTATAAACAACTTGAAAACTGGTCGGAGAAACGTCGCAAAGGGAAAAATCCCGACTACTTGATTGTTGATGGGACACATGAGCCGATAATTGCACCCGAGCTATGGGAAAGCGTTCATCAGAAGCTCGGTCATCGATCTTACAAGCCGTCCCGCTCCCACCAGCCGTATATTCTAAGCGGCCTGCTGAAATGCCCTGTCTGTGGACATGGAATGGTTCCGGCCCGGTCTAAGGGAGCCGGTGGCAAATCGTATCGATACTATGTCTGCGGACAGTTCCACAACAAGGGCAAGGCTGTCTGCCGCTCGAATATGATGCGGGCTGATGTTGCGGAAGAGCAAGTGCTTCAGAAACTTATAAAAGTAGCATTGCGGCCAGACATTGTGCGGCAACTCGTCGATAAAATCAATGCTCTGCGTTCAAATGCAGAGGCCCCGATAATGGAAGAGAAGAAAGCACTTCTTACTGAATTGAGCAGTAACAGCCGGAAACTGCAAAAAATAAAGGACAACATATTAAGTGATCCTGATTTGGCTGTTATTTTCAAAGATGACCTGAAGGAAACGCATGCCAAGCTGGAACAGCTTCAAAAGCGGTTGGAAGCTATTGAAGCTGAACTGGATGGGCAAAACAAAAAGCCGGTTGACCCTGACTCTTTGCATAATTTGCTGAGTCTGATCAAGGACGCACTACTAAAAGCAGATGCGGATGAACAAAAGGCATTGTTGCGACTTATGGTCGAAAGCATCCGCATCACCAAGGATTCTCCAAGGCGGGTCGGACGACAGATCACCCAGATCAACTTGCACTTCGATTTTACCATCGAGTCCATGCAAAGGGATTCTGCCGTCCTTCTCAGTCGCCTAGCGGAAACACAAGCTCTGGATTGCGTTGCACCGCTTGAGCCGGATGTGCTCGCCAGTTTCAACGAACCTCATACCGAAAGCCTCCGGGACTTGATGAAGTCCCTTAATATTTTACCTTTAGCGATGATACGGTTCACCGCGCATGATCTTAAAATATCCTGCCCGCTAGCTTCCTGCTTGACTTCAAGATGGATGCCCAGAATCCCTTGGCACTTATCTTGGTCGGGGAGCGAGCTGTGGACCGGCTCGGGCTGCAGGCGTACACGGCAATTTGCCAGCGTATCGACTTGCAATGCAAGCTGCCGCACTTCGATAGCGCAGACCGGCGCGTACATCGCCCGGCACATGAGCTACGCCGGTGCCGAGCACGACGTGTTTACGGAGGCTGAGATCGACGATGTTCTTCGCTTCTCCAGCGGCGCCGCTCGCCTGATTAACAAGGTCTGCACGCACAGCCTCATCTACGGTTCGCAGAACAAACATCGCATCATCGACGATCATATGATCAAACGCGTCATTCAGGGAGAGTTGTCTTGATTCTCCCTTCCTTCTCACCATTACTCGGACAACTTGGCCGTCACCGTCAGGACAACTTACACCGTCAACCGATGGTCATTATGTATTAGCAGTAACAGTTGTGGATTTACATGGTGGAGGCGAGGGGAGTATATGATTCCCGATTAAACTTGCTGACGAAGCCAACTCAACGAAGCAGAGCGCTGCGGTTGAATCAGATGCCGTGCTCGTCCGCTTCGCTCCCTGCGCGCGGTCGAACCCCAATGTCCTCCTTCGGATGGGGAGACTCCTCCCCTCGCTCCACACGCAAAAAAGCCGACCTCATGCGGTCGGCTTTTCTCGTGGTGGAGGCGAGGGGAGTATATGATTCCCGATTAAACTTGCTGACGAAGTCAACCCGACGAAGCAGAGCGCTGCGGTTGAATCAGATGCCGTGCTCGTCCGCTTCGCTCCCTGCGCGCGGTCGAACCCCAATGTCCTCCTTCGGATGGGGAGACGCCACCCCTCGCTCCAATCGAGTAGGAGGAGGCGCCTAGCCTCCGTCCTCTCACACCACCGTACATGCGGGTCCGCATACGGCGGTTCCAAAAGGTTAACAAAGTGCTAAATAACGAGTAAGCAAACTTTTCAGCCCTTTCGCTTCCCAGTAGGAAGTCGGGAGGGCATTATTTGTGTTTCGAGACATTTCCCAAGCACCGCGTCTGGAGTTAGCCATGACAAAACACGCCCATTCTGGGACGCCGAGTGCTCGAAGCTCACGGATTCGAGTACGTACACGTTTCCATTGCTTCCATAAGCACATACGCAGTCTGCGGCGAGTCCACTGGTCGAGTTTCTCGCAGTGTCCCTTTGCCGATGCTAGTCGGAAATAGCCAATCCAGCCGATGAGATAGCGGTTTAATTGCATAATCCGGTTTTCCATAGACATCGACCGCGAACGGTTCGTCAGCTCTCGTACCTTCTCTTTAAACCGCGAAATGGTCTGTGGGGCTAACCGAATCGTCGCCTTTTTATCCCACAGGAAACTGAATCCGAGGAACTTACGGTTCCAAGGACGATCTACTGCGCTTTTCTCTCGATTCACTTTCAGTTTTAGCTTTCCTTCTACGAAGCGCGTTACCGACTCCATGACGCGTTCGCCTGCACGTTTACTGGCAACGAAAATATTGCAGTCGTCCGCATAGCGGACAAATCGCAATCCTCGTTTTGTTAGCTCTTTGTCCAAGTCGTCCAGTAGAATGTTCGCTAAAAGCGGGCTCAGAGGTCCCCCTTGCGGCGTTCCCTCTCCCGTCTTTTCGAACACCCCATTCGCCATAACCCCAGCATTAAGATAGGCACGAATGAGCTTTAGGACACGCTTGTCCGTCACTTTCCTTGCTACTCTTGCCATGAGCATGTCGTGGTTGACTCGGTCAAAGAACTTCGCTAAGTCCATGTCTACCACCCATCGAAAACCTTCCTGGATGTAGTGCTGAGCTTGCTTTACCGCGTCATGCGCTCGCTTTCCGGGGCGAAAGCCGTAGCTACGCCTCGAGAAGTCCGCATCGAAGATCGGATTCATCACTTGTAGAAGGGCTTGTTGAAGAAAGCGGTCCATCACGGTCGGGATGCCAAGCAGCCTCACGCCGCCTCCGGGCTTGGGGATTTCCACTCGTTTGACGGGCATGGGTCTGTAGGTTCCCGCGAGGAGTTCGGTTTTCACCGTTTCCCAGTGTGTTTTCAGGTAAGCTTGTAGATTCGCTACCGTTACACTGTCCACACCGGGCGCCCCTCCGTTCTGCACCACTCGCTTGTAGGCGAGCCTAAGGTTATCTCCTTTGAGCATTCGTTCTAACAAGTCGTTATTCGCTTCGCGAGAGGAAGGGGCGACTTGTGCCGTCGTAGAACTCGGCGCTTCGGCATACCCTGACGGCTTCACCGCTTCTCTTTGCCGCAAGCTCTCTTGCGAGATATTCTGCTGTCTTTGCTCCTCGTGCGAACGCATCGGTTTCCTCTCTCCTTTCGGTTCAGCCCTTCCGGTTTCCGGCGTCCCGTACTCCCGTACTATGGCCTCTGCTGACTCCTGCGGATTCAGCACAGCCTTCCGACTGTGGTTACGAAGTAACTTCGCATTTTCCGCAGGTCTCCCCAGATAAGAACGTCATCTTTCTGCCCGCAACCACCCAAGTTTACAGGGAAAGCCCTTGGCGACTTTGGATTTCGTCATGTGTAGGTGACTCATCCGACTAACCCTGCCTCAAATTGAGTTCGTGTACCTTGGCTCGTGCATTTGCCTCCAGCTTCCTTCAGATTCCGCCTCGCGGCTGACACCCTTGCTCTTGGCTAACGGTAGGCGTTCGCCAGCCCCCGTTCGGGACTTTCACCCTAGAGATGACGCCCATGCTGGGCGTACTACAATAAAGTCCGAACGGTGACTCGTTCGGACTTTATCAGGTAAATGCGGCTTCTATTCAATAGATCTTGTTAGCGACACACAGCTCTCCACATGTGTGGAGTGCCGAGTGTAGCGCAATACTTTAAAATAAATGCGCTACCCAAGCGCACATACAATTCCTTACATTAATTGAGCAGCGCTTTAACGATACTGGAAGTACCGGCAAATCGATAAAATAATTTTACCGTACCTACTTTCTCGACTTCAATCTTCTCGATAAAACGACTTCACTAGTAATATCGTCGAATGCCAATGCTTCATCTATGACTCGCTTAACCTTTCCGAGATAGGCTGTATCCACTGTCATCGACAGCACCGTCTTTAGTTCCTCTTGTTGGAGTAGTAATGAAGTCGGTCAATTTCACCTCGTCAGCACTTACCACGTTACGAATACGGGAGATCTTGATCTGCAATCTCTCTCGATAAGGCTGTACCGTTCCCTGCACCTTCACGATCGTCATCGGCGCAAAGCCGTCTTTCTCATTGGGTTTTACATCCCAGTACTTCGCCGGCACCGCTTGCATCCCCTAACACGATGTCGAAGTAGTCCTTGGCCGGAGTCGCATTCGTCTGCTTTAGCTCTAGCTCTCTAAGAAGATAGAAGCCAATGAATTCTTCATTGGTCGCCATCTGATTAATTAATGTCATCTTGTTGCCTCCTTCATTTGCCATTCGTGTCATTGCTCCATCGCGCTATTCGCCACTATCAGAATTCGACAATCTCCAAATATATCCCTGTTTATTATTTAACGTAACTTATACCGTCGCCGAACTTAAAGTTTTCTTTGAATTCATAAACAGGCAAAATTTAACGTGCTAAACTAGCAGGAGAACAATCGATATGATAACTCAACCTTCAGGGAGGCAAACAATGAAGAAAAAAGTAGTTGGACTATTGATAGCGGTGCTTCTTTGCTTGAGTTCCGCCATTTCCTTTGCCGATAGCACAGCAGCTGCTACGAAGACTTCAGCCGACTTTACGGATTTAAAGGATCTGGATGCTGTAACGAAAGCCAAGTTCGATGCAATGATCGAGGCCGGGGTATACGACGGTATAGGCGAAGGCAAGTTCGGACTCACAGATGAGATGACCCGGGCGCAATTCGCCAAGGTTGCAGCGTTGATCTTCGGTCTGAAGGTGGATTCGAGCTTACAGACGTCTTCCTTCATTGACGTCAAAGCGGATGCTGCTAACGGTTACGCATTACCATACATCGAGGCGGTCAAAGCTGCGGGCATTACGGACGGATATGGGAACGGTATCTTTGATCCGTCGGGTGAAGTAACCAAGGAGCAGTTGGCTGCGTTTCTTGTTCGCGGGCTGGGATGGGAGAAGGATGTCTACGGCTCTGCACATGTTGAAGGTTCTGTATCGGACTGGGCGAAGGGGTATGTCGCCTTGGCGTTGGAGAAAAAGTTATTGGCTACCGGCGAGGACGGGACGTTCGACGGGAAAACCAACGCAACCCGCGACCTGCTCGTTAAGAGCTCCTACCAAGCCGCGGTAACCGCATACGATAACCGGGTGCAATCTGGTGACAAGGACCAGGTCGAAGACGAGTCCTTATCCGAATATGAACTTATGCTGCAGAAGATAAAAGAAGCAGATAAGAAAATTCAAGAGATGCAAGGGACAAAGGAAGAGGCCAAGGAAGAAACAACCACCGCCCCTTACGTTCCTTCCGACCCACCTGCTCCATACGTCCCTCCGGTACAGTCTACCGTTGCTACGCCTGCGGCGCTTCCGGCCAGCGGTGCCGTGATTTTGGGGACGCAAGTTACGTTAAGTTCGGCGACTTCATCTGCCGCTGTGTACTATACGACGGATCTCAGCGAGCCGACCACGTCTAGTACGCGGTATACGGAACCAATTTTCATTACGAACGATACAACGATTAAGGCGATCGCCGTTAAATCCGGCTCGCGGAATAGCTCGGTTGCGACATTCGAATATACTCTCGTGCTGCGGATTATTTTGCCATACTCGATTTCACCTATGGCTGAAGGAGAAGCCTACTCTGGCAGCGTAGCGAAACTGTCTGGAGGAACGAAAGACGTTACGTATGCCGTAACGGATGGCGCACTTCCTGCGGGGCTGACTTTGGATCCTAACACGGGATCGATTACCGGAACTCCAAGCGTGAGCGGCGCGTATAGCTTTGCGATTACGGCAACGGATTCGGCAGCGCCGCAGGTAACAGTAACCAAGTTGTATACGGGTGAGATCACGCCCGCGATAGTCATAGCGCCGCTCGATTTGATTAATGAAGCAGCGGAATCTGGCGAATGGGACAATGTTGATGCGCTGATTTTTGCCGATGCGGGCGTTACGGGTGTTACCACATCCAATGTAGCAGCTGTTATTGAGGCACTCAGCTCGAACGAAGCCTCTCCTTGGACGGTAACGGATATTCAAGCCATCGTCGAATCGGTTATTGCCGATCTGGCGAAGCAGGTGGCACTCAATTCGATCAACGAAGCAGCGGAGTCGGGTGAATGGGCTAATGTTAGTGAGACAACTTTTGCCAATGCGGGGGTTACGGGGGTTACCTTATCCAATATAGCAATTGTTATTGAGGCACTCAGCTCAAACGACGCCTCCCCATGGACGGTAACGGATATTCAAGCCATTGTCGGCTCGGTTATTGCCGATCTGGCGAAGCAAGCGGCACTCTATCTGATCAACGCGGCATCGGAGTCGGGCATATGGACCGGTGTTGATGTGACAACCTTCGCCAACGCAGGTGTAATGGGGGTTACGTCCGTGAACCTTTTCTCCGTCCAATACTACCTGGATCCTACGGTAACAACGGATTCACCGCTTCCAAGAACAATAGTTGACATCCAAGCGATCGTGGATAAGGTGATTCAAGATGTTGCGGTAGATTCAATCTTGGATTATCTGAATCCTATGGGCTTTGGATCGCCTCGCCCAACCGTAGAGGTATTCGAGCGCGCCGGGATTACCGGAGTGAATGCTTCGAATATCGATGCGGTCATCACCGAACTGGAATTTGCTTATCAGGAAACCAGAAATGACCCTTTTGCAACACCTTTGTCTTCGAAAGAACAGATTCAGGATCTCATTGACTTGTACTTCCCGGAAATTGGTTAAGGGAAGCCATAAGAAAAACGGTGCAAGGGAATTCCAAATTCTCCCTTCACCGTTTTTCTTCATTTTGTGCTTCTGGCAACCAGCATATAGCCGCTCCCCCGTATCGTAACGATTCGCTCCGGATTGGCGGGGTCAACCTCGATCTTTTTGCGCAGGTTACTGATGTGTACGGCTACCGTTCTCGTATCCTCCAGAGTTTCCGTTCCCCAGATAAGCTGAAACAACGCATCAACGCTAACGACACGATTGACGTTCTGTGCCATGTAGGTCAGTAGGCTGAACTCTTTTTTCGATAGGAAGACGGTTTCGCTCCCCATGATAACGGACTGCGCGTAGTAATCCAGCGTCAGGCCCGGCAGCTCCAGCAGCTGCTCCCTTCTGCCCGTCGACACTCTGCGAAGATGCGCCTTGATCTTGGCCATGAGTACGCCCGGACTGAACGGCTTGGTCACATAATCGTCGCCGCCGTAGGATAATGCGTTGATCTTGACCTCATCCTCCTCCCGGCTGCTCAGGAACATGATCGGCGCATTCGTGTAGCTGCGCGCGTTCCTGCACCAATCAATGCCGTCCTCATTAGCCAGCATGACATCCAATACAATCAGATCCGGCTCGAAGGACTTAAGCAGCTTCATGGCTTCTGCACCGCTATAGCTGTAGGCGCATAGGAAGCCCTCACGCTCGCAATACGCCTGGACAATCTCGCATATATGGGGATCATCATCGACGACCATAATTTTGTGCCTGTCCGTCACACCGTCACCGCCCTTCTTCTACCATGCAAGGAAGCGATACATAGAAAATCGTCCCCGTCTTGCCGTCGCTCTTCGCTCGAACCGTCCCACCATGCGCTTGTACGATTTCTCTGCATATCGCCAGCCCGAGCCCGCTTCCTTCTACGCCCTTCTCCGCGCCTGGCCGATCATACCTATAATTGCGATCGAAGATTTGCTCGAGCTGCTCTGGCGGAATACCCATGCCGGAGTCTTCGACGCTAATGATCGCATAGCGAGAATCGTTCACCTCGTCCACGGCTAGCGCGATACGCACCATCCCGCCCCTAGAGGTGAACTTCATGGCGTTCGACACGAGATTGAACAGTGCCTGCTCCAGTCGCTGTGCATCCATCTCGACTATAGGCGAATCGGCCCCTTGATCTGCCGCAGCTTCGATCTCCAACACGAAATCCAGCCCTGCGTCACGCACAACCAGCTCATATTGTTCATAAAACCGGCGCAAGAAGTGAGCCGCATGTACGGGTTCCATTCGGTACGAGACTTGTCCCGTCTCCAGATGCGACAAGAAGGACAGCTCCTCAATCATGCGGTTAACCCTTATCGTGTTATCCCGGATATACTTCAAGTATTGTTCATTGCGTTCCGGCTTGACCATGTCCTGCACAGCCTCGACATAGCCTAGCATGCTGGACAGCGGCATACGCAGATCATGCGTGATATAGGCCAGGAGCTTCTTCCTCCCTTGCTCGGAGTGAAGCAACCGGCCATACGATGTGCGGAGATCGTCATGCGCTGCGGATAAGGCATGTGTGCGCTCAAGTACGAGCTGTTCCAAATTCTTATTCATCTCGGTCAGCTTGTCGTTCGCGTCCTGGAGTTCACGTGCAATTCGCTCTTCGTTCGTAGCCGCCCTCGTAAATCTGGAAGACAGCAGAATCATCTGTGCGATCGTGAACACCAACAGACCAAGCGGGGAAGTATTCCCGATTCGTGACCATTCATTGTAATACAGAAAATCATTGATGACCGTAACCAGCACAACCACCGACACCAGCAGGAAGATCAGTGCCCCCTCCTGACGCCGCACAGCCGCCCGAACCAGCCCGACCATAAGATACACGATATGCGTAACAACCACTACGCCGATCGCCGTTAACAGCTTCGTATAGATAATGGCAGGGGTCACCACAACAACGATACAGCATGCCCCGGTTACGATTCGCGAGCCAAGCTGGAACCCACGCGGCACATTCCGGAAGATGCAATCCGAATACCTCGTAATGACATACGCACCGCTGCACAGAATCAGGTACTCGATCTTGAATTGCAATCCCCATGGGAAATCCGGCCACACTTGCGTGAGCAAGAGCTCGCCGACCAGCAAGGATCGGATCCCGAACATCAAGGTAAACAGACCAAAATAGAGTGGAGCCCTATCCTTACGTCGCATGATGTAGAGCAGCAGGTGATATACGCCAATCACTAACAGGCTGGCGGTGATGAACATTTCGGCAGCAATTGACAGATTGGTCCGGACACTTAATCCGTCACTCCCGCCCAGCTCAATATATTTGGTGATGCCGCCTCGCTTATGATGGAAGTTGGCCACCTGCATAACCAGCTCCACGGTGCCATGCTCGGGCTGGAAGAACACCAGCTTCGTAGCCAGCTGCGGTATCGCGCTGCTCTTATCCGGACCAACCACGCCGACTTCAGCCAACAGCTCGCCATTCACCCATAATTTATACGCGTGAAAGATGGTCGGCAGCCGCAGAGCAAGCCGCTCGCTGCGATCCTGCTCGCTAAGCTGGACGACCAGCCGAAAGGTTGCATAGCCTGTACCACTCAGCTGCTGGCCATCTAACCGATAGCCTAGCCAGGAGTTTGGGATGCTGATCCATCGGTCAGCATTCCCGCCCCTTGCCGAACGAATCTGTATGTCCTCCGGCGACAGCAGCTCTTGCCAGTAGAACGCCCACTCCCCGGTTAGCTTTTGCGGATGCTCGCTGACCTTGACCTCTGTTAAATTCAGAATGCCCTCTTCACTATGGAACTTAGTTGGTTCCGGCGCAGAGACGACGGCATAGCTGGCGATCAATCCAATAACAATGGCTGCAACGATAGGAAGCAAAAGCGTACGTTTACCGAATCGGAGAATCCCCCTTATCATGAAACCGACCCCAATCTACAAGATGCACGATATGTAAGATGATTAACTAGATCATAGCATTATTTGTCGAAAATGTGCCCTGCAAATATCAACGTGGATAGACATAACCACATTAGGCGTTCACACATATCATGGAGTAAGGTTGCTACGATTGGGAGGCCTTAATCATGTATAGACAGGAAGCAAGAATACCAGCGAACTGTCCACCGGGGTTTCTAGGTCGGTATAACGTACTTCCGGGAGACACGTTCTATAACATTGGGTTTGTAAGAGTTTACGGATCCAAGCTTGTTCGCCGCCTGACTTTATGGCGGGAAAAAGGCATGAATTCGCCATTCGGTGTGGCGGAGCCAAACCGAATAAACAGCCGACAATAGCCTAATCCCTTCTGTACAATGACGGTGGATTAGGCTATTGTCGATTAAAAAGGAAAATGCTCCCGAACCTTTGGCGAGGATCCCCGGGAGCATTCACTTCATCATGTCAAAAATACTTTATTTCGGCCTTTCTTGCAAGGCTTATTTACGCACATTCGGAAATCAATCTCCTGACGTCCAGCTCTGCTGTGAAAACTGCGGTCGGCTTCTCCATAAACACGGTCGTTATTGGCGAGGAATTGTGACGAAGCATGAGGTCATCCAGATCCCGATCTACCGTCGATATTGTCCTACCTGTAGAATAACAATCTCCCTCCTGCCGGAGTTCCTGATTCCATGGGCCCGGTATGCGACTTGGGTGCGAGAAGCGGCATTAAAGCGCAAGCACAAGGGATTCTCTTGGCGGCAGACGACAGAAAGCACAACAACTCCTGCCGTGCGTTATAGCCGCCGTACGTTGAAACGCTGGTGGGCAAGACATCTGCGCCGCGCAGCGGATGCAGCACTATGGGTTGCTGGGAAACTCGTAGCCCAGGGGGACGACACGGATATGCTCCACCTTTACCCCACCATGATGAACCCAACGCCAATGGATACATTGGATTGGCTGGACAAACTGTTACCCCGATTCATCCCCGCTGGCGCATCCAGACGGGGCTATTGGACGTTTCTAAATGCGAGGTTACCTGTAGCATCACGCTTATAAATCCCTTCAGCATCCACCGCCAAGGAGCAAGGCAAACGAAAATCGCCTCCAAAATTGCTTTAAAAATCGCCTGGACGGCAAGTTGCCCTCCTGATCCCACAAAATATGCGCCCTCCCTGGCTTCTAGCGTCTATGCGATACTCTCATAGACCACAGGGAGAGGAGATTTAGCATGGATGAGCAAGCAAGGCAGCAAGAAGCCAACTTCCGTTATGGCTTAATTGCATCACTGGTTAGCCGCAAATTGGATCCCGGAGAACAGATGGCGTTGATGCGCGAAATTGTAAGCCATGAGTATGAAACGTCGTCGGGACAGCGAAGGAGAATTAGTCTACGAACGCTTGAGCGATATTTAAAAGCGTATCGCGAAGGCGGATGGGAGGCGCTGTTGCCCTCCGTCCGAGCAGACAAACTCACGACCAGGGAAATCCCCGAGGATGTGCTTGCCAAAGCGATTGCCTTAAAGCAGGAGCAACCCGGCCGAAGCGTCAGGCAGATTATTGCGATTCTGGAACTGGCGGCATTCGTGGCCCCCGGCACCCTGAAAGAAAGCACGCTTAGCAAGCAGCTTCGCCGCCGCGGCGTCACGCGCAAAGCGTTACTGAATACGGGGTGGAGCCACTTTCGCCGGTTTGAAGCCACGCACCGAAATAGCATGTGGCAAGGCGATGTGCAGCATACCCTTTACCTTCCGCATCCGGACAAGCCCGGCAAGAAGGTCATGGCCTATCTGGTTATTTTCATTGACGATTACTCTCGCTTCGTTGTGCATGGCCAGTTCTATTTCGAGGAACGTGTGGCCCGGCTGGAGGATTGCCTGAAGAAGGCGATTTTAAAGAACGGAGTGCCGGAAATGATCTATGTCGATAACGGCGCCATCTATTCTTCACACCATTTTGAGCGGATTTGCGGGCGACTGGGGGCAGAGCTTAAGCATACTCGCCCCGGACGTCCTATGGGACGCGGGAAGCAAGAAAAGTTCTTCCGATTTGTCGACCAGAGCTTTGTGCCGGAGGCATACGACCTGATTGAACAAGGGAAGATCCAGACGCTTAACGATTTGAATCGATTCTTCTCGGCGTGGCTTGAGATTGCTTACCACCAGAAAGTCCACAACAGCTTTAAGCAGCGCCCAGTCGACCGATACCAAAAAGACGACCACCCGATTCGCATGTTGCCGCCGCATGAACTCATAGAAGTATTCTTGCTGGAGGAATCCCGCAAAGTGGACAAAACGGGATGCATCTCGCTGCTGGGCACGATATTCGAGGTCCAGACAGAGCTTGCCGGCTCGAAGATTCAGGTGCGATTCGATCCGCACGACCTGTCCGTCATCCAGGTGTGGAAGGACGGCCAGCGCTATGAAGACGCGAAGCCAATGAAGCTCCGCGATCCGAAAAACCGGCCGAAGCAGGATGAACCGAAGGCCGTCATGCAACCGCCGAAGACGGGCCTCAACTATGTGGAATTATTGGTGGAAGAACAGAAACGGCAGACCCGCGAAGCGCAAGGCGCTGCGCTTTCGCGAGCGATGAAAGAGGTGAATCGCTCATGATTCGTGGTTTCTTCGGGTGGGAGCGCGTTCCGTTCACCCGGGAGATTGAAACACGGCATCTGCACCGCTCCAAGCGATTCGAAGAATGTGTAGCACGGATGCAGTATATGGTGATGACTCGCTCGATTGGCTGCGTCACCGGTGAAATTGGCTGCGGCAAGTCGACAGCCGTTCGCTACTTGAAAGACCAACTGGATCCGAACAAGTACCGGTTTATCTATCTGTCGGATGCGAATCTGAAACCAAGGGACTTTTACCGTGAACTCCTCCACCACTTCGGCTTGCCGCCCAAGTTTCTGCGCAGCGAAGCCAAACGGCAATTCCAGCACCTCGTATGGGATTTGTACGAGAACCAGCAGAAGGTCGCCGTTATTGTCGTGGATGAAGCGCACCTGCTTTCAGGAGACATGCTGCAAGAAATACGCTTTTTGACGAATTTTCGTATGGACTCGATTTCGCCGCTTGCCCTGCTGCTCATTGGACAGCCGGAACTACAGGCCACGTTGCAACTGAGAATCTTCAAGCCGATTACACAGCGGATGAACGTGCGTTTTCATTTGGAAGGCTTGTCGCTCGAGGAGTGCCGCGATTACATCTCCCACCAATTGGAGGTTGCCGGAAGTACAGGGCCGGTGTTTACGACAGAAGCGATGGACGCCATATACGCGCATGCTCGGGGGATATGCCGAGAGATAAATAACGTCTGCACCGCTGCGCTTCTGGATGCAGTGCTGCGAAAAGACAAAATGATTGATACCGTCCATGTGACGAGGATCCTAGCTGAATTTAAGGAACAGTGAGGGATGACAAATATGAATGAGATACGATTTCATGGAGATACCGAGCGTTGGAACGTGTACGATGGAGAAGAGTTGCTTTGCTCGCTACGTTGTGGTGATGCCGTGATGATTCAAGTAGGAAAGCACTTCTTGCCATCCAACCTTGAGCTCGATACGGACTGGTACGTGAAGTTTGGAAAGAGTCTGTAAAATACTTTGTGTAAACTCTCAAACCTACTAAAATGAAATCATGGAGAGGTTGGGGAGCACACATGGGATTATGGACGAAAGAGCAGCTGCGGAGTTTCATCAAGGAGAATAATCTGGTCACCGCACAGGATGCGCAGAATGCGCTAAAGGACCTGTTTGCCGAAACGCTGCAAGAAATGCTAGAGGCCGAAATGGATACGCACCTGGGCTATAGCAAGCATGACGTGCAGAACAAGCAGACGAAGAACAGTCGCAACGGTAAGAGCAAGAAAATCGTCACTAGCGAGTACGGCGACCAGGAGATTGCCGTGCCACGGGATCGCCTGGGCGAGTTCGAGCCGCTCGTGGTGAAGAAGCATCAGTCCAACGTGACGGGGATCGAGGATCAGATCGTCGCCCTGTACGCCAAAGGCGTCAGCACGCGGGAGATCCAGGACCATCTGCAGAATCTCTATGGTTTGGAGGTCTCGCCAACCTTTATTTCCAATGTCACGAATAAGATCATTCCGCTCATCAAAGAGTGGCAGAATCGGCCGTTGCAGGGCGTATACGCGGTCGTCTTCCTGGACGCCATCCACTTCAAGGTGAAGCAAGACGGGGCGATCGTGAACAAAGCTGCCTACATGGTCATTGGGATCGACATGGACGGCAACAAGGACGTGCTGGGCATGTGGATCGGCGAGAACGAGTCCGCGAAGTTCTGGCTGAGCGTCTTGAACGATCTTAAGAATCGCGGCGTTCAGGACATCCTTATCACCTGTGTCGACAACCTCACGGGCTTCTCCCAGGCGATCTCTGCCTGTTATCCGAAGACGGAGATTCAGAAGTGCATCATCCACCAGATCCGCAACTCCACGCGCTACGTCTCCTACAAGGATCTGAAGAAGGTGACGGCCGATCTGAAGCCCATCTACAAGGCTGCTACGGAGGAAATGGCTCTGCTGGAACTCGACCGCTTTGAGGAGACGTGGGGCGCCAAGTATCCCCTTATTGTCCGCTCATGGCGCAGCAATTGGGACGAACTCGCCACCTTCTTCAAGTATCCGCCTGAGCTTCGTAAGCTCATCTACACGACGAACATGATTGAGAGCTATCATCGCCAATTGCGAAAAGTCACCAAAGGGAAAAGCATCTTCCCAAGCGACGAGGCGCTACTGAAGATGCTGTACTTAGTCACGATGGACGTCACCCGCAAATGGACCGGTCGTGTTCAAAACTGGGGACAGATGCTCCTGCAGCTCTCCGTCTTCTTTCCGGACCGGATCGGCCAGCACTTACCTTGAGGAGGCTAATCTCCCCTTCGGAGAGATGCCTATAAAAGAGTTTACACAAAATTATTGACAGACCCTTTGGAAATTCGAAGTTCTGGCTCCACCGACATGCCAAGTACCGCGTCCGACCGCTGTTCTAACTGCTCTTCGGAGCAGTTTTTTTACGCCGACAAACAAAGGCGAAATATAATTGTCTCCGAAACGGCGGTGAGGAAAGCAAAAAGCCACCGTCATTGGCGGTTCCGAATCTACCGTCAATTAAAGTGGCTGATGACATTATCAACAACTCCATTTAAGTGATACTGTCACACTCATTTACGAACCATCAATATTAGACACTCCACATGTGTCGAGTGCTTATTTTAAGCACCCATTTTCCGATCTAATATCGTAGCATCAACCTTCAACTCGATTCTCTGCTTTACCACTAGCGATGGTACGGTTCAACTAAATTCACTGGTAATATATATGTTCATACCTAATTTCCATATAAATAAAAGGAGACCATAATAGTCCTCTGGTTTCTTACCTCATCACTTTTTAATAGTAATTCCTTTATACACAATACCTTTTCAATTAAACACTCTATCATTTTTAATTTGATTTCCCTATTTCTCTTTTGATTTCTTCTATTCGTTTTTTTCCCCAATCATACATCATTTCCACAATTGGAAGTAACGTCATTCCCAACTCAGTCATTGAGTATTCCACTCTAGGCGGAACTTCTGGATAAACCTCTCGATGTACAATGCCGTCTTCCACCAATTCCTTTAATTGATTCGTTAAAATTTTGTGGGATATTTTAGGAAATAATCTTTGCAATTCACTAAAGCGGTGCGGACCTTCAACACCTAAATGCCATAGAATCACAACTTTCCACTTTCCACTGATAATCGATAAAGTAAGTTCTTTTTCACAGTTGTAATCACCATTTATTATCTTCTCTTTAATTTCATCTCTAAGTGTATCCAACATATCTTCGGCCTCCGCTTTCAATTGTTACTTTAAGGTTACTCTGTTACAAAAAAGTGCATTCTTCTCAGAATTACAAACAGGTTGTAATATAAATATGTGAGTTAAAGATAAACTATTTTAGGAGGAATAACAATTATGAGTAAAAAAGCACTTTTAATTATACCACCCGAAAGATTTAATGAAGATGAATTATTTAAACCGAAAGAGGCACTTGAAAATGCAGGAATAGAAGTAACAATTGCAAGCACAAAAACTGGCGAAATTATTGGCGACTTTGAAGGTAAGGCAATTTCCGAAAAGGTCTTCTCCGATACTACAGCAACCGACTTTGACGTTATTTCTGTCATTGGCGGATCTGGCACACATGATCATCTTTGGGAAAACAAGGAATTATCCACCTATTTAAAGAAAGCATATAAAGATAATGTTATAGTTACCGGAATTTGTGCTGGTGCAGTCACTGTTGTGAAAACCGGATTACTTGAAGGTAGAGAGGCAACTTGCTACCCTGTTGACGTACAAAAAGACCAACTGAAAGAAAATAATGTAAAATATGTCGAGAAACATGTTATTGCACATAGTGACATTATCACAGGTGACGGCCCAGATGGCGCCGAAGAATTTGCAAAAGCACTAATTAATGCAATAAACTAACTTAAAAGATGATATAAGCCTTTGGTGTATACCGGAGGCTTTTTCAATGTTTAATCTTCTCTTATTCCTTATTTTATGTTAGTAAATAACTTATCTAACCACTGATTTTCAAGCACAATTTCTACTCTTTGTTTTACCACTATTTGTGATACGGTTCTCCGCGCTGTCTGTAACGGCAAGTTAAAAGGCGAGGGATTATTCCCCGCCCCTTCATCATGTTCCCATGTATCTAATGGATTTGGAATCTCTTCAATTAGTGATTCCTTATCTACGTTCGCTAAATAAAAATACAAGGTTGAATCTATGACCTTTAATGATCTTGCCCCTTGATCATAATCAAATAATGGTGGTGCAATTCGCCGTTCTTTTTGTAAGTACGCAAATGTATTCAATAAATTTGTGATATCTCCTGTCCGTACTTCAGCAGGAGGACGATGATGAATACGTCGAATCCGGTCATGTAAATCAAGTCTACCAATACCATTCAACAAATCCTGCAAACTGCTTTCAATAATAACTCTGACAGTGTAATACGGAAGGATTAACGGAAACTTCCCTTCCTTGGGCCTTTTTGTAACTAATCCCCCTGCAATTGCCTCAAGCGCTCTCAAATGTCTTGCTTGATAGTCGGATACCTTTTGCTC
Source organism: Cohnella algarum (assembly GCF_016937515.1). Taxonomy (NCBI): domain Bacteria; kingdom Bacillati; phylum Bacillota; class Bacilli; order Caryophanales; family Paenibacillaceae; genus Cohnella; species Cohnella algarum. The sequence goes on along the minus strand of NZ_JAFHKM010000002.1, from coordinate 2,130,661 downwards.
AATTGCCGCTTTAAGATAATCCGGATTTGCTAAAACTAAAGGCGAATCTTGTGTTTCACTTACGCCTGATATTTCAACAAACGTCTTACAAAGTTCCTGCACAATCGCAATGCTTCCAAAGGATGCATCAATAATATCCCTTTGAATTTGTCCGTCAATTTCAATATTTAATAATCTTGAACCGTTGGACATAACTTGTAAGAACTCATCAGGGCTCCAAGGTTCGACTGGAACCTCGGTGATTCGGTCAGCTAAATCACCGTTGTATACTACGAGTCTGTTTTTCTCTCTCCAGACCCCCAGTATTATGAATCGGACCCCCATGTCTTGGAAAATTCTTAGATCAAACGACAGCTCCGTTTGGATTTCGTCAGTTAAGTAATGAAAATTTTCTAGGACAACAAACTTATTAAATTTTATCCTATATAAGTTAAACTAAAGTTTTTTGAACTCTGGCATGAATTTCCGACCCACACGTCGAAGAGATAAGAAAACAAATGAGACGAGTGATAATGATGGAAATTCAACCAGCAGAGCAACAAGAATTGGAGAAGCGGCTCAAGCAAGAAAAAAGCCGCCGGATGTATGAACGCTACCAAACGATTTACTTGCATGCCGTGAAACAGATGACGGTGACCGAAATTGCGGAGATCATTCGTAGAAAACCCGTAACGGTGAACACCTACATCCTATCCTATCAAGATTCAGGGCTGGATGGCTTGGCGATGGGCGTCTCTACAGGCGCTCCTAATCAGTTAACCGCCGAGCAGCAACAACAGCTCAAGCAGATCATCATCACGAAGCTTCCACACGAAGTTGGATTTCCCGCGAAGTACAATTGGACGCTGGCTCTGGCTGTCGCTTATGTGATGCGTGAGTTTGAAAGAAGCTATACCATCGCAGGTATGGCCAAATTGCTGCACCGACTGGACCTGCGATTCACTAAACCAACGTATACGCTCGAAGCAGCCGATGAAGCCAAGCAAAAGGCTTTTGTCCAAGAGCAGTTTCCTCAGTTAAAAAAAGACTGATGAACGGCGAAATTCATCATTTGCTGTTTGAAGACGAAAGCATGATTCGGGACTACCAAGCCTTGCAGCAAACTTGGTTCGAGAAAGGAAAGCAACGGATCATTCCGACCACGGGCAAACATCGCGGCGTGAAATTGCTCGCCACTGTGGACTACGAGACCGGTGAAATCGTATGGCAAGAAGATGAGCAGTACACAGCCGAAACATTTCTGGCTTTCCTGAAAATCGTCCTTGCTCATTACGCTACGGGCAAGATCGTGATCGTGCTGGACAATGCCCGTATCCATCATGCGAAATTACTGCAACCTTTCCTGGAAGAGCAGAAAGGCCGGTTGGAGTTCGCCTTCTTGCCTCCGTACAGCCCTCAGTTCAACGTTGTAGAAGGGCTATGGAAGTGGCTGAAAGCTGATGTCATTAACAATGTTTTTTATCATACGGTCGCCGAGATTCGTAAGAATGTGAAGACCTTCATGGAGGAAATCTCCAAAGACAAGTGGGCCATAATTGACCGTCTGTGCATTCGCATGGAATCTTCCTTACAAAAGCTCATTGACGTCTAGAATCATTAGTTGAACTTATATAGCTAATAGTTCACCAACATCCTGAGCGAGTTCCAAATTGTATTCTACAGGATGGAACTCCTTAGCCTTTTCCCCGGTCCTGGTTCCCTCAGTCTCAACCTCTGTATCGCCACCACCTAAGAAGGGAAGAATTGCCTTTAGTCCAATCTTGGCTCTTACCTTACCTTCCGTAGTGCTCGTTTGTGTTTCTGTTCTTTCAAGCCTAATATCGAGTTGCCGTAATAAAGACTGATAGATTGCCTGACAATCAGTTTTAGGGCCACACTCAATTATTACTGCTTGTTCCTTTTCAATATGTCTACTCAGTAGAGACGTTTTCCCTTGTTTAGAGGAGCCGTAAACGACTATGTGGCGATCAGTCTTCAATGCTTCGGTAAATTCGCCGTCTACTTCAGTACGCTCAAGATAGCTTCGTACCATCTTGTTATTCACACCAAATACCTCAGCTACCGAGTATCTATCCATTTACGCCTCCAGAGATACGAACCGTAGTTTATACCAGTATCTTACCATACTGCCTTTTGCTTATCCAACTGATGACAAATCGTTCGGGTATTAACCCGAAAAAAACTTGCTCTTAAAACATCCTGCCCGCTAGCTTCCTGCTTAACTTCAAGATGGATGCCCAGAGTCCCTTGGCACTTATCTTGGTCGGGGAGCGAGCTGTGGGACCGGCTCGGGCTGCAGGCGTACGCGGAAATTTGCCAGCGTATCGACCTGAAATGCAAGCTGCCGCACTTCGATAGGGCGCAGACCGGCGCGTACGTCGCCCGGCACATGAGCTACGCCGGTACCGAGCACGACGTGTTTACGGAGGCTGCGATCGACGATGTGTTTCGCTTCTCCAGCGGCGCCGCTCGCCTGATTAACGAGGTCTGCACGCACAGCCTCATCTACGGTTCGCAGAACAAACATCGCATCATCGACGATCATATGATCAAACGCGTCATTCAGGGAGAGTTTTCATGATTCTCCCTTTCTTCTCAACATTACCCGGACAGCTTGGCCGTCACCGTCAGGACAACTTACACCGTCAACCGATGGTCATTATTTATTAGCAGTAACAGTTGTGGATTTACATGGTGGAGGCGAGGAGAGTATGATTCCCGATTAAACTTGCTGACGAAGCCAACTCGACGAAGCAGAGCGCTGCGGTTGAAGAGGCTGTCCCATAAGTAGGGCTTGCTGAACGGGTCACATTTTACGGTGACACGAGCAAACGAACTGGGAGCCTCGACAATAGCCATTGCAAAACGGGCAAAAAGAGAACCCGGAGTCTCTTTTCGAGGTTCATCACCAGCAGTTGCAGCCCGATTACGGTCTCGCTGGTCGTCTGAAGGTGCGCTCGAATACGGCCAAGCCCATAGCTGCGCTTGCCTTCACCGAACTTGCCTTCCACCGCATTGCGCGCGGCTGCATCCGCTTTGGCGATTTTCTTCTGCTCCTGCTGATCGGCGGATGACGGACGCCCCAATTGCGGTCCGCTCAGTCGAATTCCCTTCTCCTTGCAGAAGCGCAAGTTGTCCCGCGTGCGGTAAATCTGATCGGCCAGCACCGCTTTGGGATAATAGCCGAACCTGGCGCGGTAGCGTTCCACTGCGGCCTGCAGCGTCTGACCTTCGTTGAAGCTCTCCCAGGACAGTTGCTCCCGGAATGCGTAGCCGTTCACCACGCTGATCGCCAGCTTCGCCCCGAACTCGACGTTCGCGCGGGCTTTGCCGCGCACGATCGGCCTCACGTGCGGCTGCGCGATACTGACGATCCGATCCGGTACGCTGTGCGTACGTTTGTCGTACATCGCTTGCTGCTGGCGAACCAATTCCTGAATGACCAGAAGTTCCTTGTACATGCGGCGTGGCAGCCGCGTCAGGCCGCCCGTGGAAGCAAGTTCGGCGATGATGCGCAGATCACGGGAAACGAACCTGAGTTGCTTGCCGATTGCTTTGCGCATCGTGCGCGGCTTCACGCGCCTTTGCTTGGCAACCGCCAGATAGGCTTTGCGGGCACGCTCCCGGTATGTTCTTGGCTTGCGAGTCTTTCCGCGTTCCGGTTCATGCAGGATGTCGATGATTTGCTCCAGCTTTTCTCTGGCCTGATTCAGAAGAGACAGATCCGTCGGGTAGGCGATGTCCGCCGGCGCGCAGGTCGCATCCAGCAGCAGTTCACCCTCGTTCGTCAGTTCCATCTGCCGAGGCAGCGGTTCTGCCGATTCATCGGATGTGTGCGCGTCAGCTCCGCCGCTTGGATCATCGTCGTCGTCCGATTGATCTGGAGATTCGCTGTTATTGCGCGATTCTTCGAGTGCGATCCACTCATTCACTTCATCGATGATCTCGCCGCCCAGCCGCTTGCGAAAGTGGGTCATAAGCGAATGATGAAACGGACGGCGGTATTGGTATTCCGGCAAGCCAAGGAAGTACTGCAGATACGGGTTCTCCAGAATCTGCCGAAGCGTCTCGCGGTCGTCGGTGCCCAGCCGTTCCTGGATAATGAGAGCGCCAAGTGCGACGCGGATCGATACGGCCTTTTGACCCTTGAGGCTCTTCTTGAAGTTCTTGGCGTACTTCTCTTCGAGCTTCCACCACGGAATCATTTGGGCGAGCAGCACCCAACGGTTATCTTCGGCGAGTTTTCCGCCGAATGGCAGGAAGAAATCGCCTGGCAGGATCATCTGGCTTTCGGTTCGCTGATACAATTCGGACGCCTCCAAGTGCAAGGTTTTTCACGGGTTAGCCCTCGTTTTCCTTGCACCTAAATTCGACAAAAGAGGCGCCAAACCCTTGTTACTGTTGAATTTTTGATTTGTTCAGCAAGCCCTAAGTAACCTCTGGAACACCTTAGCAGCAAAATAGGGTGGCACCCGGAATAAACGAAGGAGCTAAGCGGCCTGTTGTCGCTTAGCTCCTTCGTTTTTGGCGTCCACCGCTGCTTTCTTGAGCAGATTGTGGGCAAGCGAAAGCCACCCGACCTCCAGACTTACTTTGGGTAAGCCTCGAAGCAGGAACCTTTTAAAGCCTCGGTTGTTCTTCATATCGCCAAACACAGGTTCCGGCTCGATCATGCGCCTTACGGCCAGGGCATACCCTTCTTCACTGCGGAGCTTTTCCCTGGCCTGGTTCTTTATCCGCCAATACTTCAGCTCACTCTGATCTCGCGATCACCTTGGGCTTTTGTACACTGCGGCTTTAGCGGACAGTCCTCACAGCCGGTATTTGTCAAGATAGTTGTCGCGATTCCTTAGGGAAAGTAAATGTTAAGATAGCGATTTTTTTGCAGCCGGAATAAGCGTCACTTTTTCAGGATTCAGCCAGACTTCATCTTTCAGGCTCCAGTCGCGAATGGTGCCAGACCAGCGATTAGGGTTTCTGGCTTTTGCGGCCAAATAAATCTCCTTGCGTTTCTCAAACACTTGGTGTGCTAATCCTTCATGCCGCTGGTTAGGTGTAATAAAATTCAGTCCGCTGTGTCGATGTTGTTCGTTGTACCAGCGAACAAATCGCATGACCCATTCACGCGCCTCTGACAAGGCCTTAAAGCCTTCCGTTGGATAGCCAGGACGGTACTTGCATGTGCGGAAAATCGATTCTGCGTAAGGGTTGTCGTTGCTGACGCGTGGTCGGCTTCGAGAGGGGGTAATGCCCAAACTGTACAGGGTCTCCAGCAACGTGGCCCCCTTCATCGGGCTTCCGTTATCCGAGTGAAGCACAAGCGGCTGCCGACGAATCACGCATTGCTCTCGCACGACCGTACGACGGATCAATTGACTGGCATGCTCGGCAGACTCTTCTTCCCAAATCTCCCAGCCTACAATTTTACGGCTGTACAAATCCAGGATGAGATACAGGTAGAAGAACAACCCCTTCACGGGCCCGGGCAACCAAGTGATATCCCACATCCATACTTCATTCGGGCCGCTCGCAGCGTGGCTGGTGATGGGTTTAAGGGTGCGTTTCTTGCTGCGCCCGCGATGGTGCTGCTGATTGTATTTATGCATCACCCGGTAAAAGCTGGACTCGGAGGCGATGTAGGTTCCTTCATCGGCCAGCGCCGGCACAATCTGGCTTGGCGGCAGGCTCCTGTACGGCGGCTGCTGAAGAACCTCCAGCACCTGCTGCTCTTCTGCATCGCTTAGCTTGTTAGCGGGTGTCGGCCGTTTGGCGTGAGGGCGTCCGTCTACGGTACCGCCTTGCTTGCGCCAGCGTTGCAGCGTTCGCTGAGTCAGTCCGAGCTCTCGGCAAGCAGCCGCTTCTCTTGCGCCGGCAGCAACGGCTTCTTGAATCAGTGTAAGGGCATGCTCGCGATCTGAGGCACTGATCATTCGTCCTCTTGGTCCCCCCAGATCGCTTGGGCCTTTTTTCGCAACACCAACAAGGCGGCGGCTTCGGCGAGCGCTGCTTCTTTGCGCTTAAGCTCTCGATTTAATGCCTTGTTCTCTTGCTCTTTCTCGCGGAGTTCCTTCTGAAGCCTGTTCGCTTGCGAGACGATTCCGCCATTGGCTTGCATACACGCATCCCGCCATGCTTCCACCTGCTCAACAAACAGCCCTTTTGTCCGACAATACTCTGCCAGTTCGATTTCGCTCAAACTTGCGGTTTCGACGACGACAGCGAACTTCTCCTGCGTACTCCAACGTTCGGGCTGTACGTCATCACCGGGTATCATACCTTGTGCTTTTGCCGCCTTCTTCCACTTAAATAAAGTCGTCTCCGATAGACCGATTTCCTTAGCAAGCCGACTGACCGGCTCGTTGTACGGGGGCATCATACGCTGTACAATGCTTTGCTTGAATTCTTTGGTTACGGGATTCACGTTCTCCACCTCGTCCTCGTTTCTCCTCACTATATATTCAATTTGGGGGTACGACAACTATTCTGACAGAGGGGGCAGCTGGCGCTTCGGTAATGTCGATATTCGATTTCATACCCACTTTCCGTTTTCTCCTGGCTCACTCGGCGGAAATGGAGCGTTTGTCCGGCCGCACATGTCCATGTATCTTGTTCGCTGTTATAAGTCCAGTTGTCGATCTTGCTGATGTCCTTTTGCCATGCCTTGCTCTTTTCGCGGTGATATGTGCTGTACTTCACAATGGCTTCGACTTCATTTTGCTCCAAGTAGTCGTAATTCTCTTCACCGCGTAAGCGTCAAATAGCCCCCACCTAGCGGCGGGAGCTCAGTTCGACTAATCTGTAGTTACTTTTTACTTAATCGGCACTCAGCCGGTAGCTCGTGCGACCATGGCATGAAGGGTTCGAGCGCGTCGGCATCGAGCGGTCCAGAGATTTGCGGCAACTGCTCGAATACTTGCGCCGGGCATGTGCCCAACAACCGACGAGCTTCACGTCTGCCACCTTGTGGTACCCAAGGTACCCATCCACATGCAAATAGCCTTTGAATCCGGACAGGAAGTTACGCGGATGTTCGCCGCCCCGCGTCCGTTGGTATTCGTAGAGTATTGCCGGCGGCACATCACGTCCGGTCCGATATAGCCACAGGTAGGACGTCGCTTCCGCGGACTTGCCTTCTTCGCGCAGCACCTGAAGCGTCGTCTCGTCGGCATGCAGCACTTCTTGCCGCAGCAGATACGCCTTCATGGCAGCAAACAGCGGAGACAGCCATTGCTCCGCACCATACATCATCCAGTTCGCCATCGTCTGGCGAGACAACGTATAGCCAAGACGCGCGAACTGCTGCTCTTGCCGGTACAGGGGCAAGCCATCCACATATTTCTGCGTCATGACGTAGGCCATGCTGGACGGCGAAGCCAAGCTTCCGGGATAGACGGGCCTCGGCATGGGCGCCGTGACGATGGGTGTCTGGATCTCATGACGCTCGCAGTGGCGGCAAGCATAGACTTGACGAATATGCCGCATGACCTTGACCTGCGGGGGCACCAGCGCGATCTCGCTGCGCATCTCAGTCGTCATCTCATGCAGCGAGCCGCCGCAGCAAGCACAGGACCGTTCGCCTTCCTCGAGTTTGTACACGACGGTCTCTACCGGCAGGTCGGAGAAGTCGTCTTCACGCTTGCCCGTCTGTTTGCGGCGCTCGTACGTGATCTTCTCTGTAGGTGGCTCTTGTCCGGCTGGTGTGGCCAGCACTTCGGCTTCGTTGAACAGATTCAGCTCCATCTGGTCCGGATTCGTCTTCTCGCTGGAAGTGCCGAAGCGCTTTTGCTGCGCCAGACGGAACTGTTCCTCGTACCACTTGAGCTTGGCCGATAGCTCGATATTTTGTTGTTCCAGCTTCGCATTTTGTTGCCGAAGCTCTTCGATCTGAGGCGATTCCGCTCGATTTTCCATATGGTATACTTCGGCACGGATGGGGGCAACGCCTGCCATAACATATGTCGAATTAAGTAAGGAATAGATTGCTAAATGACCGTAGCGGCGGTCACTTTCGGGTGAGCCTGCCGCTGGCTGAGCGAAAGTCCGTCCAGCAGCCAGCGGAGCTCGCGGGTCGTGACCGTGACCGGATCGCTGTGATCCCTGGGCCACTGGAACGTGCCGCGCTCGAGCCGGCGGTAGAACAGCCAGAAACCGTTGTGCTCCCAATACAAGATCTTTAACTTGTTCCGCTCGCGGTTGCAAAAGACGAACAAGCATGGAGAGAATGGATTCAGTCCGAGCCCCTCTTGGACAAGAGCAGCCAATCCGTCGATGGATTTACGTAAATCCGTGCTGCCACAAGCCAGAAATACCTGACGGCTGGTTAATTCGCTCAGCATATGACCTCCAAAGCCTGCACCACGTCGCGGAGCAAAGCGGGATTGAACCCGGCGTCAACCTCGATGACGGCTGCGCCGATTCGGATGCGAAGGCAAGCCGAAGGTGTGGCTTCCGGCTCGGGAGTAATATGAGCTTTGACGAAGGTGGCTGACTTGACAGCAGCAGGGGATGAACCGCTTAGCCTCTTCATCCATGTATAGAGCCCGCGACGATCCACCTGATTGGCTTTGCACCATCTTGCTGCTTTTTCTCCACTGGAACGGAAAGCGGCAATCGTTCTTCCCATTTCTTCTGTACGTCTTCTCTGGCCATAAAAAATCCTCCCCGAATTGGACTATGAGGAGGATTATCTCACGGTTATTGCAAGGAACGAAGGTGGGGAGAGTTTGACGCTTACGATTCAAATCGAATTCGGCTTTTTTATGTAGATGTTCGTTACAATTTGTCACTATTGACGATATATAGAATATTGATTACCCTACTGTAAGCATTCACCGATTGAAATGTCGGCGTAGGATTAATATCCATAAGGATTTCAGCTTGTGCCAAGTGGTAATGAGCCAAAAAATTGCGATTTTGGCGTTTCTACTCCCAATAGGGGTAACAAAACTTAATTGAGCTCAACATATTGATCAAGATCAGGAAGAAAGGCCCAATTCCTTGTGATAGAATTAAGAAGAATCTGTCGTTTAGAAGATGGCAAGAACGTATTATTCAGAATCGTTGCCAATCCCACTTATCAACGAACTGACTGTCCATGTTGATCACTTGGTGGAGAAAAGAACGCAATGCACGAGCTTCACGAGTTAATGAAGGTGATGGTTTGAGTAGTAGGACTTTTTACAAAACACCGCTCGGAGCGGGAAGCCATACGATTCCTATTGTCCAGACCGCAAACATATTGCTGGTCATGTTTTCCAAAAAAAGCGGCAGAGGAAATGCGTGACCGAATCGCACATTTACCTGGGATGGATGAAAATATTGCGGCAACCATTCAAGCCCGCACGTTTCACTCTTTTTTGCTTAAAATCATTCGAAAACATGTTGTAACACAAGTCATCTTGAGCGAAACCCGTTACCAGCATATCCTGCTGAAGCGTATGAAAAGGACTTGGAGGACGCTTATCAACCAGAATCGTTACTGTCCCTTATCTTGTTGTTGTTTAGCTTTTTCATAGAGTTTGTTGAGATTTGGCAATTTGCGACTGGTCGAAAGAAGGAGATCTTTGTCAATTGTTGAACTTAATAATAATTAGTTAGCTTTTTACATACATATGATTTAGTCCTAATGGCTGAGGTGTTATTATGGCTGCAATTGATGTCCGCATAGATAAATGGAAGAAGCGTCTTCTTGATTTGGGCAAGAAAAACAGACTCATCAACTATCGAGAAACCAAACGTTCCAACATCAAGATAGTAGCCCCTGATCTCGCTGAATTGTTTAGACTGCTCGTCGTTAATGAAACAGCTTTAGAATTCCCATTCCCATTTGAAGATTTTGATGACGATGAAGACGAAGTTAGTGAACCATATACTTCAAGTGGCGATTTACAAACCAATCAAACCATCAAAGAGCAACAGAAAACATTAAGAAATCTTAGAAACAAAGCAAAGACAGCACTTGAAGAGCAAGGTGTCAACATCCTATATCTTTCATTTGGTTTCTTGAGGTGGAAGGAGAACCAAGACTCTGATCAGATCATCACCTCCCCCATCGTACTTGTTCCGGTATCACTTACACTAGAGTCCATTACCTCGCCCTTCGTCCTACGTCTACATGAAGACGAGGTCGTGGTTAACCCAACATTAAAATATAAAATGGAACATGAATTCGGAATTACATTACCTGAATTCGATGCACACGAAGATAGCATTACCGAGTATCTCAACAACCTCAATAAATCTGTTAATAAAAACAAATGGGAAGTTGCTTTTGAGACTGGATTAAGCCTGCTCTCTTTTTTGAAAATAAATATGTACGAAGACCTGGATAAGAACCAGGATAAGATAAAGGCACACCCGGTACTTCTCGGATCGGCTGGAGACAGAAGCCAAATCAAAACACTGCCTGCAGAATTCAATCAGTATGATCACGACAGGAAGACTCGGGCTATTGATGCATTTCAAGTCGTTGATGCAGATTCTAGCCAGCAAGACGCCATTCTTTACTCCAAGAAAGGTGTCAGTTTTGTGCTGCAAGGGCCCCTGGTACTGGAAAAAGCCAGACCATTACAAACATAATCGCTGAGAGTCTTGCTGAGGGAAAACGAGTGCTATTCGTTTCGGAGAAGATGGCAGCACTTGAGGTTGTACACAAACGATTGACGCAAGCAGGCTTATCTGATTTTTGTCTCACCCTACATAGCCATAGAGCTAATAAGAAGGAAGTCCTAAACGATCTTGGAAATACATTGGCTCTTAGTAGATTTAAAGTTCATGATGAGGCAGTCTCCCAACTAGAATTACTTGAAAAGCAAAGGGAAAAATTGAACCGTTATATTACTGAACTTCACACTCCCATCCAGCCTCTCAATCTAACACTATACAGTGTTAATGGGAAATTAGCTAAGTTATACGAAACTCCAGATGTCATTTTCTCCATTGACAATGTGGGCGAAACGACACTGGAGAAGTTGAATAGATATATTTACCTTTTGAATGAACTCTCCAAAACCATCGGAAAAATGACGGAGGACTACGCACTCAACCCATGGAGAAACTGCATAGTCCCCAATGTTTCGCACGAACTTCGGCATGACATTGAAACAAACTTAAGGAAGTTGGCCCCCGCTTTCCACGTACTTGTAGAGAATTTTAATAAAGTTAATAATAACTTCGAACTGAACAGGGATTTGACCCTGGCTGCAACAGAGGATATCCTTGAGATTTTCGATATCTCGGAGAAATCACCAGGAATTCCGATTCATTGGATAACTACTGAAGATATTACTCCGCTTATTCAGCAAGCGGAGAAATATCTTGCAATGAAAAAGGAATATGAAGATTACCAGTCCGAGTTAGGCAAAATTTATGATAACGATTACTTCAATCTGCAAGCTGAAAATACAAAATCACTACTCTTATCAAGGGTTACAACAGTTAAGCCTATATTAAATGAGGATAGTTTTCCAAGTGACAATGATATTTTGAGGTTCGCAAAATCGATCATTAATGAACTGACTTCCATTTGCGGAAAAATAGAAGCTGCTTCAGCCGCGGCAGAAAGTATTTTTGAAACATTAAAAATTCCTTATAAAAGATCGATCATGGGTTTAGAAGCACTTCATACATTATTGAGCTTCATTCTTCTAAATCCAAGACCTACTGAGGCATGGTTTGACCCTGGTAAATATAATGCTATTAAGAAGTTGTCAGAAGAAGCAAAGAATAAGTACGATCAGATCAACAATCTCACAACATCCATAAGCAGCCGCTTCGATAAAGAGATCTTTGACATTGATTATTCATCTATGCTGAAACGATTCAAGATTGAATACACTACTTGGTTCAAGGTTTTTAAAAGGAGCTACAGAACAGATAAAAAACAAATTCGTGTTTTGATGAAAGATAATTCTCAGAAGTTCGATGATCAAACCATTATCTCTGTCTTAAACGAATTAAAAGAAATCGCTGATATTCATTCTTGGCTAAATGAAAATGAAAAGATACTTACTCAATTATTGGGAAGCCATTATCTTGGGAAAATGACTGATTGGGGGCTCTTGGATCAATCGTTCAAACAATTCTCAAGCATTCTCAACTGTTTCTCAGGTGAGCCTATTCCTGTTAGCGTTAAAAACTTTCTCGTTGATGGAGAAGCGAATTATCAGGACATTAAAACACGACATGAGAAGCTTGGTATCATAAAAGACCCTGATCTGGTTCTTACTCTTCAAAGGATACTGCCATCTACATCCGATTGTAAGAATTTGGATGTATCAGTACTTCTTGAAATGGTTACCGGTGTAATGAATTCACTTCAAGTACTGGATGGATTGTTTACAGAAGTGACTAAGCATAGTCATAAAGAACTTTCATATGACGAAGTTATAGATGATCTCTCCAAGTTGGAAATTATTCAGATTATTGATCGCACAATCAATAAGGAGAGCGATAACCTAAAAGAAAACTTCCAGAGTTTCTTCAACGGTAGTATCCAAACTGATTGGGGCTCCATCTTAGGATCATTATCTTGGGCCGGAGATTTTAAGAAGTTACATGAGAAGTATTTATTGCCACAGAACTTTATTGCTCGCATTTGTTCTGATTCCTCATATGTTGCAGAGGTCTCTTCTTACAAGAAGATTCTTAAGGATAGCTTGAATCATATACAGAAAGAATGGCGATGGTTTGCAAACCTCTTTGACAATGTAGAGGAGTTACAACGAACAGACTTAACCTCCATCTTATTAAAGATCAGCAAATGTCTGAACAACATATCATCTCTGGAAGAATGGATTGATTTCCGTAGCATCAGGGATGAGTGTAAGAAAGAAGGATTGTCGGAGTATGTCCAGAAAGTAGAAGAACTCAAGATCGACAAAGATCTGATAGTCGGTACATTCCTTAAGCGTTTCTATCGACTGTGGGTAGACTCTGTAATCTCAAAGTTTCCTGCAGTTAATTCTTTCCGTAGCCGTAGCCACGATGAGATCATACGGGAATTTAATCGCCTCGATATAACTCAACTTTCCTTGGCAAGAACAAGGATAAAAGAACGTCTTGTCTCAAGGTTGCCAGATTTGAACATGGCGACAATGGCTATGGATGAGATTGGAATATTAAAGCGTGAACTAGGCAAACAACGCAAAATACTTCCATTACGGAAACTATTCAAGGCGATACCCAATTTATTACTTACTCTAAAACCATGTTTGATGATGTCTCCCCTTTCCGTAAGCTTATTTCTCGATGCAGAGAACTATAACTTTGATGTGGTAATCTTCGACGAAGCATCACAGGTTTGTACTGAAGATGCAATAGGAGCAATTATGAGGGGGAAGCAAGTCATTATTGCCGGAGACAATAAACAGCTGCCACCAACCAACTTCTTTGCCGCGAATACTTCAGATGGAGACTTTGATGGCGATGGAGCAGACGATGAAGAATTTGACGATACCGACGCATTTGAGTCTATTCTTGATGAATCCCTTACTGTTCTGCCGGAGCGAACACTAAGATGGCATTATAGGAGTCGCCATGAACACCTGATTGCTTTCTCAAACGCCAAAATTTACAATCATAATTTAATCACATTTCCTTCTCACATTGATAAAGTTCCTGACCACGGAGTCGAGTATATTTATGTTGAGAATGGAGTTTATGATCGTGGCGGTAAGAAATGTAACGTAAAAGAGGCAACACGTGTGGCTGAATTGGTTTATGAGCATTTCCGCAACTACCCTGAAAGATCCCTAGGAGTTGTCACTTTTAGTGAAGCCCAACAACAGGCCGTTGAAACAGCAATCCGTCAATTGCGTCTTCAAAATCAGGAATTTGAAAAATTCTTCAATGAAGATAAAGAAGAAGCGTTTTTCATAAAAAACCTTGAGAACGTGCAGGGGGATGAACGCGATACCATTATCTTCAGCATTGGTTATGCAAAAGATTCAAATGGCATTATGTATATGAACTTCGGGCCTTTAAGCAGATCCGGCGGCTATCGTCGGTTGAATGTTGCAATAACTCGAGCTAAATATAATGTTAAACTTGTTGGATCGATCCGGCCAACAGATATTAAATTGGAGAGCACAAATGCTGAAGGTGTAAAGATGTTACGATCTTATATAGAATTTGCAATGAATGGGCCCGATGCAATTCTTAATGAGCTGACATATTCCGATTCGGTTAACGTTGACTCTCCATTTGAAGAGTCTGTGTATGACTTCTTAGTAAAGAATGGATTTATGGTTGCTACTCAAGTTGGTTGCTCCGGATATCGAATCGATCTTGCCGTTAAACATCCTACGTTAAGTGGCAGGTTCGTCCTTGGAATAGAATGTGATGGAGCTACATACCACTCTGCTAGAACGGCTAGAGAACGTGACAGGTTGCGTCAGACCATCTTGGAGGACATTGGTTGGAAAATCTATCGTATATGGTCAACTGACTGGATTAAAGATCCTATTACAGAAGGTCGTAAATTACTGGATGCTGTCAACAAGGCCATAAGCGAGTACAAGGAAAGCAATGTTAATTCTGGATCAATGCATAAGTTTCAAAGCGAGCTCTTACAGCAAACGATTGGTATCCAAATTATAGAGAACCCCACGGATCTTGGCGATCATACTTACGATAACCCTTATTCCTTTGAATACTATGAAGAAGCTAATGTCTATGAGGTTAAACGTTATTCCGATGATACGACTTATCTTAAGAACGTGATTAAGTATGTTGTCGAAAAGGAATACCCAATCCTGTCATCAGCCACTTTAATTGACGGTAGATTCGGAACCGCCAATGACGGTGGCTTTTTGCTTTCCTCACCGCCGTTTCGGAGACAATTATATTTCGCCTTTGTTTGTCGGCGTAAAAAAACTGCTCCGAAGAGCAGTTAGAACAGCGGTCGGACGCGGTACTTGGCATGTCGGTGGAGCCAGAACTTCGAATTTCCAAACTTCACGTACCAGTCCGTATCGAGCTCAAGGTTGGATGGCAAGAAGTGCTTTCCTACTTGAATCATCACGGCATCACCACAACGTAGCGAGCAAAGCAACTCTTCTCCATCGTACACGTTCCAACGCTCGGTATCTCCATGAAATCGTATCTCATTCATATTTGTCATCCCTCACTGTTCCTTAAATTCAGCTAGGATCCTCGTCACATGGACGGTATCAATCATTTTGTCTTTTCGCAGCACTGCATCCAGAAGCGCAGCGGTGCAGACGTTATTTATCTCTCGGCATATCCCCCGAGCATGCGCGTATATGGCGTCCATCGCTTCTGTCGTAAACACCGGCCCTGTACTTCCGGCAACCTCCAATTGGTGGGAGATGTAATCGCGGCACTCCTCGAGCGACAAGCCTTCCAAATGAAAACGCACGTTCATCCGCTGTGTAATCGGCTTGAAGATTCTCAGTTGCAACGTGGCCTGTAGTTCCGGCTGTCCAATGAGCAGCAGGGCAAGCGGCGAAATCGAGTCCATACGAAAATTCGTCAAAAAGCGTATTTCTTGCAGCATGTCTCCTGAAAGCAGGTGCGCTTCATCCACGACAATAACGGCGACCTTCTGCTGGTTCTCGTACAAATCCCATACGAGGTGCTGGAATTGCCGTTTGGCTTCGCTGCGCAGAAACTTGGGCGGCAAGCCGAAGTGGTGGAGGAGTTCACGGTAAAAGTCCCTTGGTTTCAGATTCGCATCCGACAGATAGATAAACCGGTACTTGTTCGGATCCAGTTGGTCTTTCAAGTAGCGAACGGCTGTCGACTTGCCGCAGCCAATTTCACCGGTGACGCAGCCAATCGAGCGAGTCATCACCATATACTGCATCCGTGCTACACATTCTTCGAATCGCTTGGAGCGGTGCAGATGCCGTGTTTCAATCTCCCGGGTGAACGGAACGCGCTCCCACCCGAAGAAACCACGAATCATGAGCGATTCACCTCTTTCATCGCTCGCGAAAGCGCAGCGCCTTGCGCTTCGCGGGTCTGCCGTTTCTGTTCTTCCACCAATAATTCCACATAGTTGAGGCCCGTCTTCGGCGGTTGCATGACGGCCTTCGGTTCATCCTGCTTCGGCCGGTTTTTCGGATCGCGGAGCTTCATTGGCTTCGCGTCTTCATAGCGCTGGCCGTCCTTCCACACCTGGATGACGGACAGGTCGTGCGGATCGAATCGCACCTGAATCTTCGAGCCGGCAAGCTCTGTCTGGACCTCGAATATCGTGCCCAGCAGCGAGATGCATCCCGTTTTGTCCACTTTGCGGGATTCCTCCAGCAAGAATACTTCTATGAGTTCATGCGGCGGCAACATGCGAATCGGGTGGTCGTCTTTTTGGTATCGGTCGACTGGGCGCTGCTTAAAGCTGTTGTGGACTTTCTGGTGGTAAGCAATCTCAAGCCACGCCGAGAAGAATCGATTCAAATCGTTAAGCGTCTGGATCTTCCCTTGTTCAATCAGGTCGTATGCCTCCGGCACAAAGCTCTGGTCGACAAATCGGAAGAACTTTTCTTGCTTCCCGCGTCCCATAGGACGTCCGGGGCGAGTATGCTTAAGCTCTGCCCCCAGTCGCCCGCAAATCCGCTCAAAATGGTGTGAAGAATAGATGGCGCCGTTATCGACATAGATCATTTCCGGCACTCCGTTCTTTAAAATCGCCTTCTTCAGGCAATCCTCCAGCCGGGCCACACGTTCCTCGAAATAGAACTGGCCATGCACAACGAAGCGAGAGTAATCGTCAATGAAAATAACCAGATAGGCCATGACCTTCTTGCCGGGCTTGTCCGGATGCGGAAGGTAAAGGGTATGCTGCACATCGCCTTGCCACATGCTATTTCGGTGCGTGGCTTCAAACCGGCGAAAGTGGCTCCACCCCGTATTCAGTAACGCTTTGCGCGTGGCGCCGCGGCGGCGAAGCTGCTTGCTAAGCGTGCTTTCTTTCAGGGTGCCGGGGGCCACGAATGCCGCCAGTTCCAGAATCGCAATAATCTGCCTGACGCTTCGGCCGGGTTGCTCCTGCTTTAAGGCAATCGCTTTGGCAAGCACATCCTCGGGGATTTCCCTGGTCGTGAGTTTGTCTGCTCGGACGGAGGGCAACAGCGCCTCCCATCCGCCTTCGCGATACGCTTTTAAATATCGCTCAAGCGTTCGTAGACTAATTCTCCTTCGCTGTCCCGACGACGTTTCATACTCATGGCTTACAATTTCGCGCATCAACGCCATCTGTTCTCCGGGATCCAATTTGCGGCTAACCAGTGATGCAATTAAGCCATAACGGAAGTTGGCTTCTTGCTGCCTTGCTTGCTCATCCATGCTAAATCTCCTCTCCCTGTGGTCTATGAGAGTATCGCATAGACGCTAGAAGCCAGGGAGGGCGCATATTTTGTGGGATCAGGAGGGCAACTTGCCGTCCAGGCGATTTTTAAAGCAATTTTGGAGGCGATTTTCGTTTGCCTTGCTCCTTGGCGGTGGATGCTGAAGGGATTTATAAGCGTGATGCTACAGGTAACCTCGCATTTAGAAACGTCCAATAGCCCCGTCTGGATGCGCCAGCGGGGATGAATCGGGGTAACAGTTTGTCCAGCCAATCCAATGTATCCATTGGCGTTGGGTTCATCATGGTGGGGTAAAGGTGGAGCATATCCGTGTCGTCCCCCTGGGCTACGAGTTTCCCAGCAACCCATAGTGCTGCATCCGCTGCGCGGCGCAGATGTCTTGCCCACCAGCGTTTCAACGTACGGCGGCTATAACGCACGGCAGGAGTTGTTGTGCTTTCTGTCGTCTGCCGCCAAGAGAATCCCTTGTGCTTGCGCTTTAATGCCGCTTCTCGCACCCAAGTCGCATACCGGGCCCATGGAATCAGGAACTCCGGCAGGAGGGAGATTGTTATTCTACAGGTAGGACAATATCGACGGTAGATCGGGATCTGGATGACCTCATGCTTCGTCACAATTCCTCGCCAATAACGACCGTGTTTATGGAGAAGCCGACCGCAGTTTTCACAGCAGAGCTGGACGTCAGGAGATTGATTTCCGAATGTGCGTAAATAAGCCTTGCAAGAAAGGCCGAAATAAAGTATTTTTGACATGATGAAGTGAATGCTCCCGGGGATCCTCGCCAAAGGTTCGGGAGCATTTTCCTTTTTAATCGACAATAGCCTAATCCACCGTCATTGTACAGAAGGGATTAGGCTATTGTCGGCTGTTTATTCGGTTTGGCTCCGCCACACCGAATGGCGAATTCATGCCTTTTTCCCGCCATAAAGTCAGGCGGCGAACACAATCCATTTTGAATTGCTGTGCAAAAGAGTTGCCGGGCTGTTTGGCAATCAAAAGGTAACAGTAAAAGTGAGAGATTCAGTTAACTATGTAATCAGTAAATACCTTACCGATCAGTTGATGAGAAAGGGTGATTTCCTTTGGATTAAGGGAGCTGAAAACATAAAAGCCAGGGTTCCGCTTTCAAATGACGTTGGAGTAAGATCAATCAATCATATTTCCAAAGAAGAGATCGCTGAGGCAATGCTACAAATAGTTAGTAAAAGTTTTGGAATCACTACAAATGACCTTTATTCAGTTACAGCTCGGGTATTCGGATTCAGCAGAACGGGCGGCAATATTAGCAATGCAATGCAACAAGCTTGCGATTATCTCGTTGAATCAGGGGTTGTTAAAAATCTTAATGGAAAGATCGTTCTTTAGTCGTTAATTTTTTCTAACCACAATTACTAGGTGTCAACGCCGGAATTAAATTGACCCACTAGCGCCGGGATAATTTTGACCCACCTGTGCGCTTGGTGACGAATAGATTCCGGTTTTTAGTTTTTCTTTAAGCCTGTAGCTGTTCCCACGGATGTTTACTACGTGGGAATGATGGAGGAGGCGATCAAGCACGGCCGTTGCAAGAACGGCATCTCCCATAAGTTCGCCCCACTCACCAAAGCTTTTGTTACTGGTCAGGATCATGCTGCTTTTCTCGTACCGAGCACAGACCAGTTGGAAAAACAGGTTCGCACCCAGTGGGTCCAGGGGGAGATAGCCCACCTCGTCGACGATGAGTATCCGAGGACGAAGATAAACCCTCATTCGCTTCTCCAATCGGTTTTCCTCGTACGCCTTTCGCAAATCGCTAACTAGTTGAGCGAGCGAAACGAAATACACCGGCAAGCCTTGTCCAATCGCCTCCATCGCAATTGCGACGGCTAAATGGGTCTTCCCGACGCCGGGAGGGCCGAGAAAGAGAACATTCTCCTGCCTCCCAACGAATGTTAATGCAGCAAGTTCACGAATCAGGCGCTCATCAAGCCCAGGTTGAAACGTGAAGTCGAAATCACTTAGCGTTCGTCGATACGGTAGATGCGAAAGTTTCATTCGTACCTCAACGTTTCGGCGTTGACGCTCCAAAATCTCAGCCTCCAGCAACTCGTTTAGGAAAGTGAGGTAAGTGCTTTGGCTTCTGCCGGCGGCCTCTAACTTTGCATCGAGAGCTTGGGCAGCTTGTTCTAAGCCGAGTTCCTCCAGACGGAGGCGAGCTTGTTCTAGTGCAATCATGCGCCCACCTCCACAAGGCGATCATAAACATCGAGAGATCGCACCTCCACATCTTGTTCAGGTATCTGAAGCCCTTGAGGCCTTGGGTAGGCATAGCCTTGCGCCGTACTCAGGTTGGTGTACTGGTTCTCGCACATGACAAGCGTTCGTGATCGGTATTGCTTTTCATGCTGGGCAATGAGCTGCTTCTCAGAATAAATCTCGACTATGCCATTCACTTCACGCACCTTCACATCACGGCCACTGAACCGCCAAGGAACGCCGTACCGTACGCCATCGTAGCTGACGAATCCGTCCCGGCTGGCCTTTCGAGGCTCGAATCGGTACTTTTCCCAGCGCTCCGGAGTTGGCAACGGCCCAAGCGCTTCATTGGCCAAACGGTCGAATGGTCTTTCGCCGGTTGTGCCATGAATGCGGCGATTTTGTTCGTCACACCACTTCCGGGCCTGGCGGTTCAGATCACCGAGATCCGTGAATTGTCTTCCTGGCATGAAGTTCTGCTCGATGAACTGAACGCTTCGTTCGACTTTGCCTTTGGTTTGTGGACGTCGTACGCGGCAGACCTTAGGGATCATGCCGATGGCTGCGGCGAAGTCTTCAAACAACGGATGCCAGCGCGGCTTTCGGTCGTCGCCCATGCCCAAGATGACGGTTTTCATCTGGTCGGTGAGCATCGTTTTCGGGACGCCGCCAAAGTATTCTAGGGCGTTCATCAAGCAGCGTAGAAAGCTGTGGATGTCACAGCGTTTCGTAAACTCCATATACGTCGCGCGGGAGTGGCCCAAAACCATTGCAAAGACAGGGATCTTCCGAACCTCCCCGGTTAGATCGACGTACTCGCAAATCTTCCAGTCTACCTGTGCTTGTTGTCCAGGTTTCGTCTCGTAGCGTTGCACAGCCGGCGCCTGTTTTGGAGGACGATGCGGCTTCACATAGTCCTTGATGATCGTAATTCCACCGCCATATCCTTGTTCTCTTAAGAGACGTAGTAGAACTTCACAATTGAATATTCCTTTGGCCAAGTAAAGATCCAACTGGGACTTGTATGGATCTAGTTTGGAAGCTCTTTTCTTGCGGGGATTGGGTTCAGGGATACCATCGGCTCTAAGATATTTACGAATCGTATTTCTCGAATGACCCGTCTCCCGCATGATCTCACGGATACTCTTGCCGCTAGCTTGAAGTTCATGTAATCTAATCACTGTCCCACTCCTTAGCATATTTCCTCCTCTCCAAATATCTTGGCCGATATTCTCGAGGAGATATATTCTACAGGGGTGGGTCATTTTCATTCCGGCGCTGGTGGGTCAATTATATCCCGGCGGTGACACTAGGAGGATTTATTTTGGAGCAATTAATTGAAGTTCTACAAGAAATTAGGGACGGAATTTACTCAATCAATTCAAACATTGAGGACTTAAAAGTATCTGTTGAGGAACTCAAGGGACAAGGTCTTTATAATTCGATATCAGATGTATACGATAAGTTGGAATCATTAGCAAGTGATATCAAAGGCAATGGCCTATATGATAGTCTTAGTGATGTTTGTAATAAATTGGATGAGATCTCTACTATACTAAATTCGATAGATACTAATACGATGTGAGATTATAAATATTGTTTGGAACCATTTTTACAAAATCACGTAAACTAATCGAACAATTTTCAACCGTTAAACATTCATGCTGAACCTTTTAAAAATGAAAACCCAGTTCGACCAAGACGCGTTCTAACGGAACGGTTGAAGGAGCGAGCCCGTCTATTGGATGACATTAAAACTGGTATAAAGTGTGGCACCGCCCCGTGCACCATCAGAGATATTTCTTATTCAGAGTCAGAAAAGGCAAAAACCCAATAACCACAAGTTTTTTAAACCACCACAATTACCGAAAACGCAGAAAAGACACCTAACGCGGTGTCTTTTCTGATGGTTTTGGTGGAGGCGAGGGGAGTCGAACCCCTGTCCGAAGACAACGCCACACAGGCTTCTACGGGTGTAGTGACAGATTTGATGTCACCCTAGAGACGCCCTGTCACCGGCTGCTCTTCGGGTCAGCCTGATTGTCTTCTTCAGCACACCCCAGGCGGAGATGTGACAGCGTATCCCACTAAAGTTGAGCTCTCAACCCGCCACATGGGCGATGGAAGGCAAGAGCCTGGTGACCGTTATTAGGCGGCCAGAGCCAGAGAAGGTTGTTTAGCTTTGCCGTTTAATTGGCTTCCGCGTTAGTGAAGCAGACGCAGCCCTACTACCCGCTACCCATGCTCGATCTATCCCCGTCGAATCCAAAAACGCCCCCAAATAAAAGCGCCCTCGGCGTCCGCAGACGGCCAATCGGCTTGGTAGAACTCGCTGCGCGGCTCCCGAAACCGAACGAACCGGATCGATCCGCCGTGCCGGCAAAAAGCGGCACAACGCGCAAGCGAATAAAATCGTCGATCAAACACATTCTTAGTATAACACGATTCGCGTTCGAAAACCGCCAGAGGTTGCTGGCAAGCTTGGTCCGCATTGCCTTGGCAGCCGCGAACGCATTTGGAAGCGCCGGCCTGCCCCGAATCCGGAAAAAACGATCGTGTCCGACGTCGCGAGGCAAACGCCCAAAATCCGCGAGACCTCGCCGAAATTTCACACCGGACATTCATTTTATCAACTCCGCGGCTCAAAATCAAGGACACCGGGGTGTTGCACGCCAAGCTTGTAATCCCGCTTGCCCGGCGTAATCAAGCCTTCCCGCGCGGAAGCTTCTCGGCGTACCGGGCCCGGAGCTCGCCCAGATACTCCAGCTTGGACAGCACGCTCTCCTTGTTCAACAGTCCGATGCTCAGGATCAGCTGCTCGATCAGCAGCAGCGGCGTCACCATCGAGTGGAATTCCCCCATCTCCCCCCGGCTCACGTAAAAGGCTGCATCCGCCTGCGCCCCGTACCGGAACTCCTCCCGGTCGGTGATCAGGACGGCCGAGCAGCCGATCCGGCGCACGCAATCCTGAAGAACCTCGGTTTCGGGCAGCAGCCGCGCGAAGTTGAACATGACGACGACGTCTTCCCGCTGCACGTGCGCGAGCGATTCCAGCAGCTCGTGGCCGCTCGGCGCCATTAAACGCACCGACATGCCGAATCGCGACAACCGGTAATGGAGCAATTCGCCCAATGCCATCGCCGGTCCCGGGGCATGCACGTATATCCGTCTCGCTCCTGCCATCAGCGAGGCGGCCCGCTTCAATTCGGCCGGGTCCGTTTTTTCCGCCGTTTCCTGCAGGTGCGCGAGCGATTGTTCGAGCATTTTCATCGGCAAGCTGGAAGGGTCCAGTTTGGAAATGGTCGTCTCCAGCTTCAACGCCGGCGTCGTATCGGAAGCGGACCGAAGCTTCTGCTTGAAGTCCTTCCCGTTTTCGTAGCCCGCGGCGCGCCAAAACCTCGACACCGTCGCGATGCTCGTCCCGATCCGGTCGGCGATTTCCTGTTCGGTCATGAACAGCGCCTCGTCGGGATGACGCTCGATGAAATCGGCGATTTTGAGCTGACCCGGCGAAAATCCGTTTTTGTCGGGAAACCATTGCTTTTTCGTTAGATGCATTCGTTCTATTCTCCCTCTCCCTCGATTCCTTACTCATCGTAGCAAACGTTTGTTATGTAAGAAATATTTCACGGTTATCACCATGTAAAAAATATTACAGCCAGTTAACACATTGCCTCTTTTCATTTAATACTCCGTCTCTACACTAAAAACAAATTCCGATCGGGAGGCGGTCCCCATGAGTGCCAAAGGCAAAACCATGTACACCCTCACGTCCTCGCAGAAAATGATGATTTTCGTCCTGTCCATGTCCCTGTACGGCTTGTCCAACATGTTCACCGAGCTCATCCCAAGCTTCCGGCTCGGTCCCGTCGAGCTGTCCGTCGAGTATTTCGCCTTTATCCCGCTTACGCTGTGCATGCTGTTTCATCCTTTCTACGCGGCTGTCGGCGCGGCGCTGGGCGAAGTGATTTTCGGCGAATTGATGCTCGGACAGTTCGGCGGCCTCGGCGAGCTCGAGAAATTTCTGACCTTCTCGTTCGCCATGTACGTCGCCGGCCGCCTCGTCCGCGATCCGCAAAGCCGCGCGCAGGTCGGCATCGCCGCAATGACCGGCGTCGTCATTCACCAGCTGTGCAGCAGCCTGGTCGACATCGGCAAAGTGTGGATCGGCGTCGAAGAATTCGAAGCCGTGCCTGGGCTCGCCGAAAGCGTCGTCCTGGCGGAAGGCGTCGGCTTCCTGAACGACGTGCTGTTCTCCGGCATCCTGTTCGCGCTGCTTCCGACGCTGTATCTCGTTCCGAGACTGTACGGCAAAATCGAACCGCTGCTCGGCATCAAGCCCCGCGCCAAGACGGACCGCTACGAAGCAGCGGGCGTCGTTTCGCCCAAGCTGGTCGCGGGCGGCATCGCGCTTGCTCTGATCGCGTTCGGCGCGGAAGCGTTGTCCGAAACGGATTGGAATTTCGGCGAATGGGACAGCGGCTTTGCCGACCGCCTCGGAAACGGCGCCATCTGGCTGAGCATTGCCGCGGCCGCCGTCGTCGCCGTCGCCGTTCTCCTCCTCATGCGAGCGAAAAAAACGCGCAACGGCCCAAAAGACCCGAAGGGCGTGCCGTATGCCTAAGCCTCTCGCCATCGACATTTCCGGCGTCACCTTTACGTATCCCGGCTCCGAGGTTCCGGTGCTAAGCGACGCGACCCTTGCCGTCGAGCAAGGCAGCTTCCTCGCGATCGTCGGCGGCAACGGCTGCGGCAAATCGACGCTCTGCAAACTGTTCAACGGCCTCATCCCCCATTACTATTCGGGAGATTTTGCCGGCGAAGTCAACGTATGCGGACTCTCGTCCAAGGAGAAAAGCGTTGCCGAGCTGTCCGCCAAAGTCGGCTACGTCTACCAGGACTTCGAAAACCAGCTCGTTCGCCCCACCGTCCTGGACGAGGCCTGCTTCGCCCCGCTCAACTACGGGCTTCCCGATTACCGGGACCGCGCGCTCCGGGCGCTCGATTTGTGCGGGCTCGGCGAATTTCGGCACCGCTACATTTGGGAGCTGAGCGGCGGGCAGAAGCATCTGCTCGCGTTGGCCGGAGCGCTGTCGCTTGCGCCGGACGTCCTTGTCGTAGACGAACCCGTGTCCCAGCTCGATCCGAGCCACGCCCGCCAGGTGTACGAAGTGCTGCGGAAGCTGAACCGGGATTACGGAAAAACGGTCGTCGCGATCGAGCATCATCCCGAATTTATCGCCGATTACTGCGGCGAGGTTTGCCTGATGGAGCAGGGCCGCGTGCTGTGGAAGCTGCCGACGCTTGAAGCCCTCAACCGGATCGGCGATCTGGAGCGGCTCGGCATTCAGCCGCCCGAGGCCACCCAGGCCGCGGCCAAGCTGAATGCCCTGCTGCAAGCCGCTTCGGACAAGGACGACCGGCCGGCTTTCCCGGCGCTCCCGCGGCCTTATCCGGTCACGACCGAAGCGGCCGTGCCGTATTTCGCCGGCCTCCTTCGCAGCGCGGGCGCGACCGATCGACCGTCCGACAACGTCAATGCAATCGTGCGGACGGACGACGGCAGCCCGAGCGCTCCGCGGGAAGGCCGCACCGTCATCGCCTTTCGCGACGCCGGCTTAACCTACCGCACCGTGCGCAAAAACGAACGGCCCGTCCTGCGCGGCATCCGGCTCGACATTCGCGAAGGCGAGCGCATCGCGCTGATCGGCAACAACGGGGCCGGCAAGTCGTCCCTGCTGAAGCTCATCGCCGGCATCTCCCGGCCGTCCGCGGGCTCCGTGTCCGTCCTCGGCCTCGACACGCGAAGCGTATCCGTCGAACGGCTGTCCGGGCATGTGGCGTTCGTGTTTCAAAACCCGTCCGACATGTTCATCGACGACCATGTGCGGAAGGAAATCGCCTACAGTCTGCAAAAACGCGGTCGCGATGACGCCGAGGCAACGGTAGAGCAAATGCTCCGCAGCTTCCGGCTCGAGGAGCTTCGGGATCGCGACGCCCGGCTGCTCAGCGGCGGCCAGCAGCGGCGGGTGACGCTCGCGATCGGCGCCGCCATTCGGCCCGAAATCATGCTGCTGGACGAACCGACGGCCAATCTCGACTTGGCGACTCGGGAGGAGCTGCTGGGCACCCTGGAGGAGCTTCGGCATCACGTCCGCACCGTCATCATCGCCACGCACGACATGCAGCTCGTCAGCCGATGGGCGACGAGAGCGATCGTGATGAGCGAGGGAACCGTGGCGGCCGACGGGACGCCCGCCGACATTTTCGCCGATCCCGATCTCATCCGCCGCGCCGGACTCGCGCTGACGCAAAGCCTGGAGCTGTCGGCGGAACTCGCGCTCTCGCCGCCATGCGCCTCCCCGGAGGAGTTGGCCGAACGCCTGTTTCGCCTGATTGCCCGAAAGGAGGACCGACCCCATGCAGCTCGTCCGCAACTGGTTCCATAAGCTGTCGCTCGACCGGATTCAGTTCGAACTGATGAACACCGCCTACGGCACCGGGCATGCCTCGCTTTCGCGGCTCGACCCGCGCGGGCTGCTCGTCTGGTATCTTTTTTTCGCCGTCGTCCCGTGGTTTGTCGGAAGCTATGTCGTGCTGGCCGGCATGTGCCTGTTCATGATCGTCACGACCGTGCTGTCGCGGGTGACGCCTCTTATCATTGTCGTGCTGTGCCTGGGGCTGATCGGGCAGGTGGGGTGGCTGTTTGTGCTGTCGCTGTTTTTTGGCGGGGATGTTTCTTCGGCTTTGCCGCTGCTGAAGCTGACGCTTAAGCTGTCGATCGTGTCGCTGGCGAGCATCACGGTGTTTTCCGGCCTGGATCCGGAGAAAATCAGCGACGGCTTGCTGGCGCTCGGGATGCCGGCGGCGTTTTCCTTCAGCCTGTCCTACGGCTATCGCATTTTGCCGGTGCTGTTCCAGGAATTCCGCAACGTGCTGCTGTCCTATCGGCTGCGCGGCAAAGCGCCGGAGCGTCCCGGCTTGCTCTATTGGCGGCTCGGCGCCTACTATTTGCGGCTGCTCGTCTATTCGTTTTACCCGTTAATGCTCGCGACCGCCAAACGTTCCCGCACGACGGTGGAAGCGCTGGAGACGCGGGGGTTTTCCTACGGGCTGAAAAATCCGGCAGCCAAAAAGCTCAAGCTGTCGCACCTGAAATTCCGAACGCGCGACGTTTTGTTTTTGGCCGGATCGGCGGCGTACGTGGCCGTCCTGTTTTGGCTGGGCTGAAGCCGCAAAGCCATATCCCTATATAAAAGAAGGAGCGCTGCATCATGCGAATCGACCTGCACACCCACGCCAAGCTGTCCAAAGCGAGCGACTTTTCGCCCGCTTATTACGACGAGATGCTTCGGGAAGCCAAGGCGAACGGGCTCGATGCCCTGGCCTTGACCGAGCATTTCAATACGCGGCATTTTTTCGACGTGTACGACCAGTTGGACCGGCTGTTTCCCTACAACGGAGAGCATTATGAAGCCGGCAGCCTCAAAATTTTCCCCGGCATGGAAGTGGACGTCCGGGAGACCGGGCATATTTTGCTGATCGGCCGCAAGGAGCACATTCTGGACGTCAGGCGCCGGCTCGAACCTTTTACGGAAAAAGACGCCTTCATCCCGTTCGCGGAGCTGATGACGCTGGCCGAGGAGGTTCCGCTGCTGAAAATCGGCGCCCACCCGTTCCGGGAATCGACCCCCCTTCATCATTTGGACCGGTCCGAGCTTCGGCGGCTGGACGCCTTCGACCTGAACGCCAAAGATATGTACGAGTACGGCAGCGAAACGAACCGCCGGCGCGTGGAACGCTTCGCCGCCGAGCTCGGCAAGCCGGTGACCGCCGGAAGCGACACCCACCAATGCCTGCAATACGGCAGCGTGTACAACGAGCTTCGCCGTCCGTGCCGTTCGGTCGCGGACTTGAAGCAGGCCATCGCCGACGGCGCTTACGACATCCGCGTCGCCGAGACGCTGCCGGTGCAAGTGAAAGCGTCCATCATGCTCAAAAAGCTGCTGAAGCAAATCGCCCGGCTCGAAGCGCTCGCGCTCGAGCCTTCCGCCCGCGAGTCGGCGGTTTAGCAGGCGGGGACGCGGGCAAGGCGTTGGCTCGGCTCCGAGCCGTTAGCGCGGGGAACGGTAGCGCCGAGCCTCACCGAGCCACGCTGCGCCACACCGAACCGCCCATCCGCATTCTCACGCCAATCCGCGTCCTCGTTTCCCGCCGAAATCAAAAGAAGCCCTCCCCGGCCGTATTCGGACCGATGGAAGGGCTCCCTGTATTGAGCATATGAAACGATTATCTTAAACCTTCTGCTTCTCGCGCAAAGCCCGCCGGATGTCGCGCTCCGCGTCGCGCTTGGCGGCGACGGCCCGCTTGTCGTACAGCTTTTTCCCTTTGCCGAGACCGATCAGCACTTTGGCGTAGCCGTTGCGCGCGTACACCTTCAGCGGCACGAGCGTGAAGCCTTCCTGCTTGGACAGCCCGAGCAGCTTGTGAATTTGCACCTTGTGCAGCAGCAGCTTGCGCGCGCGGGTCGGGTCCGAGGGATTTGCCCGGTTGCCCTCCTCGTACGGGCTGATGTGCATATTGTGCAAAAAGATTTCGCCGTTCCGGATCGTCGCGAACGCATCGTTCAAATTCGCGCGGCCGCGCCGGAGCGACTTGATTTCGGTGCCGGTCAGCACGATTCCCGCTTCGTAAGTATCCTCGATGAAGTAGTCGTGGGACGCTTTCTTGTTTTGCGCCAACGGTTTGTCCGTTTGACTGTTTTTGCCCATTCCGCTCCATCTCCTTCACGCAACGATTGAATTGCAGCCAGCCGGACATTCATTATACCACGACCGGAACGCCCGCGGCAAAGGGGGCTTCTCCGTCGGGAACCGGGGTTCCGGCCCGAATCGCGTTCTTTCGTCAAGCGCCTCGCCCCCGCCGATCCTTAACCCCATTAGAGATAAACCCCGTTAACGCCGAACATCAACTTGTCCGAAGATTAACCGCGCGAACGTTTCGCCTGTTAACGAATCGCAGCCGAAGGCTCATCCTGCGGGCCACTCGCCGGCTCCCGCATAATCTGCCTTGATGACGATCCGTCGCGAAGGTCTAGCTCAAAGCCTTGTCGATCAACGCCATCCGGATGTACAGCCCGTTCACGGCCTGGCGGAAATACGCCGCGCGCGGATCGTTGTCCACCGCCTCGGAAATTTCCCCGGCGCGCGGCAGCGGGTGCAGCACGATCGCGTTTCGGTTCAGGCCGTCCATCAGCTCGGGATCGACGATATATTTGCCGGAAGCCTTCTCGTACTCCTCCAGCGACGTAAACCGCTCCTTCTGGATGCGCGTCTGGTACAGCACGTCGATGTCGCCCGCGACCGCGTTCAGGTCGGCCGTTTCCCGGTAGCGGATGCCCTTTTCGTCCATGTACCGTTTG
Source organism: Cohnella algarum (assembly GCF_016937515.1). NCBI lineage: Bacteria > Bacillati > Bacillota > Bacilli > Caryophanales > Paenibacillaceae > Cohnella > Cohnella algarum. The sequence goes on along the minus strand of NZ_JAFHKM010000002.1, from coordinate 2,101,675 downwards.
ACGCTTTCCGGAATGCGCACGTTGTCCGGGGAGATGTAGTAGATCGAAACGTCGGAATAGTTGGCCAAAATGTAGCTTAGCGAATGCACCGTCCGCCCGTACGCGAGATCGCCCACCATGGCGATGCGCAGGCCGTCGATGCGTCCGCATTCCTTCTGGATCGTATACGCGTCCAGCAGCGCCTGCGTCGGGTGCTCGCCCGCTCCGTCCCCCGCGTTGATAACCGGCACGCCGGCCACCGCCGCCGCGCGCTTGGCCGCTCCGATTTCCGTATGGCGCATGACGATGATGTCGCTATAGCCCGTTACGATGCGAATCGTATCCTCCAGCGTCTCGCCCTTGATCGCCGACGAAAACTGCGCCGCGTTCTCCGTGCCGATGACGCTTCCCCCGAGCCGGGTCATCGCCGATTCGAACGACAGCCGCGTCCGCGTGCTCGCCTCGAAAAACAGCGTCGTCATGATCCGTCCCTCGTATTTCCGGCTCCCGCCGCCGCGCACGACTTCCTCCATCGCCCGGGCCTCCTCGAACAGCCGGTCCAGCTCCGGCCGGCTGAACTGCTTCGCCCCGAGAACGTGATACAATTTCGGTTCCATATCGGATCCTTCCCCTCGTCCGTATCCTGAAATACACCATGTTCTATCCTATCGGATACGCCCTCAAAAGTAAATCGGCTTCCGCGCCCGCCGCGGCCATTCGCCGGCCGATCCTTTAGCGGATCTCCTCCGGCTTGCGGGTCAGGACGCTCTCCTCCAGAACCGCGAACTTGTCCCCGTATTCCCGTTCGATGTGGCAATCTCCCCAGGCGCAAAGCGCGTCCAGAATCGGCTTCAAGCTCCAGCCGTATTCGGTCAGCTCGTATTCCACCTTCGGCGGAACCTGATCGTACACGAACCGTTTAATAATGCCGTCCTGTTCCAGCTCCCGGAGCTGCTGCGTCAACATTTTCTGGGCGATGTTCGGGATCAGGCGCTTCAAATCGCTGGTCCGTTTCTTGCCGTACGTCAGATGGCACAAAATGACGCACTTCCATTTTCCTCCGAGGACTTCAAGCGTAGCTTCCACTCCGATGTTGTATCTTTTAGAGTTCATCGATGACAGCTCCTTTAGGATGAGGGTACTTTTTGGTGCCTATAGCACTTGAAAGTACGTACTGTTATTTATTGTCCGTTTAATTCATAATAACATTCGCCGGCCGGCAACAACAACCTATGGAGTGGAGAGAGAGAGATGACGCATAACCGAAAAACAAGCGCGCCGGCGCTGCTGGCGCTGGCGATCAGCGCATTCGCCATCGGAGCGACGGAATTTATCAGCGTCGGGCTGCTGCCGCTCATTTCCGATGATTTGCATATATCGGTCACCGCTGCGGGCCTTACCGTAACCCTCTACGCTTTGGGCGTAACGTTCGGGGCTCCCGTTTTGACCGCTCTGACTTCCGGCGTCCCGCGCAAAACGCTGCTGCTCTGGATCATGTTCGTCTTCATCGCCGGAAACGCCCTGGCCGCGTCCGCCGGAAGCATCGGCGTGCTGCTGGCCGCCCGCGTCGTCTCGGCGTTCTCGCACGGCGTGTTCATGTCCGTCGGGTCGACCATCGCCGCCGACCTCGTTCCCGAGAACCGCAGGGCCAGCGCCATCTCGATCATGTTCTCCGGCCTGACCGTCGCCACCGTGGCCGGCGTGCCGCTGGGAACCTATATCGGCCAGGAACTGGGCTGGAGAATCGCGTTTTGGCTCATTACGGTTGTCGGAGCCGTCGCCTTTTTCGCCAATCTGACCCTTGTTCCGTCTTCGGGTTTGCGCAAGGGCACGTCGGTTTCCTTTCGGGATCAGGCGAAAGTAATTGCGAACGGCCGGTTGCTGCTGATGTTTATCATCACCGCGCTGGGATACGGCGGCACCTTCGTCGTTTACACGTATCTGTCGCCGATGCTTCACGAAATCAGCGGCTTTCCGGAAAAAACGGTGGCGCTCATCCTCGTGCTGTACGGCGCGGCGATCGCCATCGGCAACGCCGTAGGCGGGAAAACGGCCAATCGGAACCCCGTGTCCGCGCTGCTGGTCATGTTCTCCGTTCAGGCCGTCGTGCTGCTCGTTTTCACGTTTACCGCGCCTTATCCGGCAGCCAGTCTCGCGACCGTCTTTCTGATGGGGCTCCTCGCGTTCATGAACGTGCCCGGCCTGCAGTCTTACGTCGTCGTATTGGCCGAACGGTTCGTGCCCAAAGCGGTGGATGTCGCTTCGGCGATCAACATCGCCGCTTTTAACGCCGGAATCGCGTTCGGAGCGTACCTGGGCGGAATCGTAACGGATACGCTGGGCCTGATTCATACGCCTTGGGTAGGCGCCTTGATGGTCGGAGCCGCCGTCGCGCTGACGTTCCGGGCTCGCGCGCTCGAAAACCGGGATGCCCGTTCGGCCGGCTCTCAATAAATAAGGAGGGATACAAACAATGAAAGCACGACATTTGCAAGATACGATTAAGCTTCGCAACGGAGTCGACATGCCTTGGCTTGGCATCGGCGTTTTCCAGGTTCAAGAAGGAAGCGAGCTCGTGAAAGCTCTCCGGTCGGCGGTCAAGCTCGGCTACCGGAGCATCGACACCGCGGCGATCTATCAAAACGAGACCGGCGTCGGGCAGGGGATCCGCGAAGCGCTCGCGGAAACCGGACTGGCAAGAGAAAGCCTGTTCGTAACATCCAAGGTGTGGAACACCGACCTGGGCTACGAGCAAACATTGGCCGCGTACGAGGCGAGCCTGCAAAAGCTGGGCCTCGACTATTTGGACCTGTACCTCATCCATTGGCCGGTGGAGGGAAAATACAAGGAAGCCTGGAAGGCGCTCGAAACCCTGTATAACCGGGGAAAAGTCCGGGCGATCGGCGTGAGCAATTTTCAAATCCGGCATTTGGAAGAGCTGAAGGAAAGCGCCGAGATCGTGCCGATGGTCAACCAAGTCGAATTCCATCCGCTGTTGACGCAAGAGCCTCTGCGCGCGTACTGCGAAGAACGCGGCATCCAAATGGAGGCCTGGTCGCCGCTCATGCAAGGCCAGCTGCTGGATCATCCGTTGCTGGCGGAGCTTGCGGCCAAGTACGGCAAAACTGCGGCCCAAATCATTCTGCGCTGGGATCTGCAGCACGGCGTCGTCACGATCCCGAAGTCCACGAAAGAAACCCGCATCGCCGAAAACGCGAACGTCTTCGACTTCGAACTCGCGAAGGACGATATGAAGCGCATCGACGCTTTGAACGAAAACCGCCGCGTCGGTCCCGATCCGGAAAACTTCGATTTTTAAAACCGAATTTTCGCTTGCCTTGCGCCTCTCCGTGCAGAATTCCCGATGCGGATCCTGCCCGGAGAGGCTTCGGCTTTGCGGATCGGTCCGTCGTTCGTTCCCGCCCGACCAGCCTCCCTGCCTGAGGATACCGGAACGTCATGCCCGCCGCAACGCAAGTCTATGCAAAAAAAGCCGTCCGGACGAGCGGACGACTCTCTGCGACGTTGCGTTTTCGCTACTTTTTCGTTTTTTTGCGTTTGGACGGCTTGGCGGCCTTTTCGCCTGCGGGGGCAAGCGTCAGGGCCGGTTTTTTCTTGCTGCCGTTCCGTTTCCGGCCACCGACGGCACCGATGATACCCGCGGATCCGCCGGTGCCCGCGGCTCTCTCGCCGGACCCCCGTTTTCGGCCCCGGGAAACGGTGAACCCGACCTCATCGTCGTCATGGTTCCGGGAGCGGCGGCCGGCAGGCGGGATCGGCAGGCCCCACATGTCGAGCGCGACTTTGCGGGCGGGGGCCGGCGGAATGTAGTCCGCCGAGTCGCGGTTCACCGGCGGCTCGACGGCGAACTCCGCCGCCTCCGCCGGTGCCGGCCGCCCGCCGCGCCGGCCGGCTCCCTTCCCGCCGCCGGCTCCGGCGGCGGCGGAGCCGCCCTTGCCGCCCCGCTTCGCGCGGAGCGGCGGCTCTGCGGCGCCCGCTCCCGGCGCCGCCCCCAGCGCAACGCCGCCGCTGCCCCGGCGCTGCTTGCTCTTGCGCCCCGCCGCGGCCGCGCCAGCCGCGACGCCGGCGCCCTTGCGGCGCTTGCCGCCGCCCGCGGCCGCGCCGCCGAACGCCGCCGGCTCTTCCCGGCGGCCGCGCTTCTTGCGGCCGAATCCGCCGCGGCCGCCCCCGAACGCTCCGGCGCCGACGACGTTCATCTTGCCTGCGCGGCGAGGCTTCATGTCGACCATCTCGAAGTCGATGTTATAGTCGTCCATGTTGACGCGCGCGACGCGAATGCGGACCTCGTCGCCGATGCGGTACATTTTCGACGTGCGCTCGCCGATGAGCGCCATGTGCAGCTCGTGGAAGTGGTAGTAGTCGTCGGAAAGGTCGCTCAGCCGAATGAGCCCTTCCACCGTGTTTTCCAGCTCCACGAACATGCCGAAGCCCGTCACGCCGCTGATGATGCCGTCGAACTCCTCGCCGATTTTGTCCAGCATGAACTCGGCTTTCTTCAGCTTCTCCGTATCGCGCTCCGCGTCGACCGCCACCCGCTCGCGTTCGGACGACTGCTGCGCGATATCCGGCATCCGCTGCGCGAGCGCATCGAGCCGGTCCTCCTTCGGCATGCCGCCGCTTTCGAGCGTCTCGCGGATAATCCGGTGGATGACCAGATCCGGATACCGGCGAATCGGCGACGTGAAGTGAGTGTAAAACTCCGCCGCCAGCCCGAAATGCCCGAGGCTTTGCGAGTCGTACTTCGCCTGCTTCATCGAGCGGAGCATCATCGTGCTGATGACCGTCTCTTCCTTCGTGTCGCGGATTTCCTCCAGCAGCGTTTGCAGCGCGCGCGGGTGCACCGAATTGCCCTTGCCGCGCACGGCGTAGCCGAAGTTGCTCGCGAACTGCACGAACGTCATCAGCTTTTCGCTGTCCGGCTCCTCGTGAATTCGGTACAGAAACGGCACCTTCAGCCAGTGAAAGTGTTCCGCGACCGTCTCGTTCGCCGCAAGCATGAACTCCTCGATGATCTGCTCCGCGACGGAGCGCTCCCTTTTCACGATGTCGACCGGCTTGCCTTCCTCGTCCACGATCACCTTCGATTCCTGAAAATCGAAATCGATCGCCCCGCGCTGCATCCGGCTCTTCCGCAGCCCCATCGCCAGCTCCTCCATCAGTCGGAACATGTCGACCAGCGGCGCGTAGCGCTCCAGCAGCTCGGGATCCTTGTCGACCAAAATTTTGCGCACGTTCGTATACGTCATCCGCTCCGCCGTGCGGATCACGCTCGTATAAATGTCGTGGCGAACCCGCCGCAGCGTCTTCGGCTCGAATTCCATCTCGCACGTCAGCGTCAGCCGGTCCACCTTCGGGTGAAGCGAGCAAATGCCGTTCGACAGCCGGTGCGGCAGCATCGGAATGACGCGGTCGACCAGGTACACGCTGCACCCGCGACTGTACGCCTCCTCGTCAAGCCGGGACTTCTCGCGGACGTAGTAGCCGACGTCCGCGATATGGACGCCGAGCAGCAAATTTCCGTTCGGAAGCCGCTCCACGTTGACCGCGTCGTCGAGATCCTTGGCGTCCTCGCCGTCGATCGTCACGATTGCCCGGTTGCGGAGGTCGCGGCGGCCTTGCTCCGCGATTTCGTCCTCCCGGATCGTATCCGGAGCGGCCTCCGCCTCGGCCAGCGCTTCCGCCGGAAAAGCTTCCGGCAGTCCGTGCTTGCGAATGATGCTCAAAATATCGACGCCCGGATCGTCCTTATGGCCGAGAATTTCGACGATTTCGCCTTCCGCCGCCGAACGGCCTTCCGGGTAATGAATGATGCTGACGACGACCTTCTGCCCGGTCACCGCGCCGTGAAACCCTTCGGGCCGGACAAAAATATCTTTATTGATCCGCTTGTCGTCCGGCAGCACGAAGCCGTAGCTTTCGTGGTTTTCAAACGTGCCGACGACCTGGGTCACCGCGCGCCTGACGATGCGGACGACTTCCCCTTCCATCCGGGAGCCGCCTTCGCTCTTCGACGTCACGCGCCCCAGCACGATGTCGCCGTTCATGGCGCCCTTCAAGTCGTTGGCGTGAATATACAGGTCGGGATGGTCCTGCTCGTCCGGCAGCAGGAAGGCGAAGCCTTTCGCATGCGCCTGCAGCCTGCCGCGCACCAGATTCATCCGCTCGGGCACGCCGTAGCGCTCCGTGCGGGTCCGCATGATTTTTCCCTGATGCTCCAGTTCGTTCAACAGCTTCAAAAACGCCTTGAATTCCGCGGCGTCCTCCAATTCGAAATGCTTTTCCAGCTCTTGGTACGTCAATGGTTTATACGCGCTTTCGCGCATGAAATCGAGCAGTTCCTGCTCCGTACACAATGGCACCGGCATCACCTCGTCCTGCTATAGTATACACGCTTTCGGCCGGTTGCAATCAGATCAGCCGCCCTGTCAACCGCATAAAAAAAACGAGAAGCGATCGCTCCCCGTTTGGTTCCCGTCCGATTTACGCTTTTACGACATAGGCTACGACCAGCGACAAAACGAAAAAGCCGACCGCCAGTCCGACCGTCAGACGCTGCAAAAACAGGTCCAGGCCGCGTGCCTTCTGCTTGCCGAACAAGTGCTCTGCCCCGCCGGAGATGGCGCCCGACAGCCCCGCGCTCTTCCCGCGTTGAAGAAGGACGACAGTAATCAGGCCAAGCGAGAAAATGATCAGCAAAATTTTCAAGATTACTTCAAGTGCTTCCATTGCTTCCACCTCCATTGCGCTATGCAGACAACAGTATTTCTATTCTACCATAGACGCACCTGGGTGACAACCTGCTTTCGCGACGGGTCACGATGCCCATTTGCGCTTCAAAAACGCCTCGAAAACGAACGGACCGAACGGGAGAAAAGCGGCGGCCAGCGCCCCGAGCGCCCAAACCAACCGCCAGCGGTGCAAAATCGTCATCCAGGCGATCCCGGCCACGTACGCGGCAAAAAGAACGCCGTGAATCATTCCGATAACCGTGACCGGCTCGGGAATATCCACCATATACTTTAATGGCATCGCAATCAGCAGCAGCACGAGAAAGGATATGCCTTCGGCGTAGCTGACCCATTTGAACAGCCGGTAAGAAGTCGACATCTTGGCCTCCCGTCACGCGCGTTCCGGCACCGAAGGCGCCGTGCGCCAGGCCGCGGCGCGATGGCGGCGGCAGGCGGCGCACAGCCCTTGCGGGGCCCGGCCGGCGCGGATCTTCTTCTTTCAGAATAGCGAATGCGCAGGCGGCGCAAAAGACCGAATCCGCCGTCATTCGAGGCAATTTTGTGACCGAAATGGCGGAACGGGGCATCCCCCGGTCCCATTATCCGGTCCATGCCGCCGACGGGCGGCGGATCGGCAAGTGACGACCGGCACCCGCCCCCCGCTTCGGAGGACTCCTCGCCTTCCGCAAGCCGCGCCGCATGCCGGGAACGGCGCGCGGCGCGGCGTCGATTGCCTGCTCAATCCTCGCCGAACCATTTGCGCAAATAACGGATCGCCGTTTTCGCATCCTGTATTTGCGCGGGGAACGGGGCCACGTCGGACGGGCGATATTCGGCGATCGCGACGGCATAGCAGCGTCGGGCGACCCACGAGAGCGAAGCCAGGTTCAGGTCCAGTTCCTGCTTCCGCCAGGCCGAACCCTGCACATAAACGAGCAGCGGCCATCGCTTTTCGGGCTTCTGATGCTGAGCGGGCAAAATCAGGTGCATATGCAGAGGGTAGCCGTCGCGTTGACAGTAAGGATGCCGGTAAATCACCCGGCAAAATATCGCCTCCTCATCCATCGGAATCGTCTTCATTCCTTCGGCAGACGCTGCCGATGCCGGAAATTCCTCATAGCTTGCCGCGATGGGCTCGATCATGTTTCTAACGAATCCCGGCTTTTTTGACTTGTCTCCTCCGTACGTTTGCATACCTGCTTTCGGGTTCGTCTCCGGTCCGCCGCAAATTTTTTCCGCTCCTCCGCCATCTCCGTCTTTCTTCCGATCAGCGGCCGCTCGCGGGAACTTGCCGACGAATGAACGATGAACATCGTCGTCCTCCGGTCGGCATTTGCAACTTGTGCCATGTAGTGTAAACTCTGTTTAGGATCGCATGCGGCCTGTTGTTGCGCAGCGGTTCGCGCCGCCCGTTCGGCGTTTCAATCCTTAGAGGGACGTGCACCGATGGATATTGTCGATACCTTAAAAAACTTGACCGAAGAGGACCTGAAAAGCTGGCTGGAGCAATTTCGCGCGCTCGGCCCTCTCCCCGGCATTCTCCTTACGTTCGCCAAATCGTTCGTGCCGCCGCTGCCGACGCTGTTAATCGTCGGAGTAAACGCCGCCGTTTACGGGCTGTGGCTCGGCTTTCTTTATTCCTGGATCGGCATCGTCGCCGGTTGCCTGACGACGTTCTGGATCGTGAAAAAAATCGCCGGCCACCCCTTTTTGGACCGCTGGGCCCGCAAGCCCAAAGTGCAAAAAAGCATGGTTTGGATCCGGCGAAACGGATTCAGCTACGTCTTTTTGCTCAGCCTTTTTCCTGTCGGTCCGTTCGTCGTCATCAATATCGCGGCGGGCTTGGCGCGCATGCGGTTCGGGTCTTTCCTGATCGCGATCGCCTTCGGCAAAGCGATTATGGTGATGTCCGTATCGATCATCGGATACGATTTGTCCCGGTTCGTCGAGCATCCGCTGCAATTGCTGTATGTCGTCGCCTTTATCGCGGCGTCGCTATGGATCAGCAAAAAAATTGAAGCGATGTATACGCGGAAAACGGAAAAAAATTCGGCCTAACGCGCCAATTCCATTCGTGTAGTGCACCCGGTGCACCACTTTGGCGGTATCCGCCGCAACACCCTCTCATGTAGTGCACCCGTTGCACCACTTTGGCGGTATCCGCCGCAACACCCTCTCATGTAGTGCACCCGGTGCACCACTTTGGCGGTTTTCACCCCAACATCCTCTCATGTAGTGCACCCCGTGCACCACTTTGGCGGTATCCGCCGCAACACCCTCTTATGTAGTCCGCCTGCTCCCCTTTTTGTCCAGCCCCCATTATCTCGGCTCCCCCACAAAACAAAAAAGGCCCGGCCCGCCGCAGCGCCTGCCGGAATGGGCCGAACCTTTTTCGCATCTTTACTCGTAGCCCCGCGCTTTGAACCAAGCGTAGTTCAGCTTGGCGCTCTCCAGGGAATTCACGTCGTAGCGTTCCTGCTCAATGATGACATACTCGACGCCCGTTTCCTCGCAAGCCGCGAGCGCCGAATCCCAATCGACCGAGCCGCGTCCGATTTCCGTGTCGACGCCGTCATCCTTGAAATCCTTGGCGTGCACGACCGGCACCCGTCCCGCGTATTTGCGAACGTAAGCCGCCGGATCCTGGCCGCCTACTTTAACCCAACCGAGGTCGAATTCCGCGAACAGCAAGTCCGGGGAAACCCGCTCCAGCAGATGATCGATGACTGCTTTGCCATTAACCGTCTTGAACTCGAAAGCATGGTTGTGATAGCCGAATTCGAGGCCGGCCGCTTTCACGGTTTCGCCCGCTTCTTGCAAAGCCGCCGCGAATTTCGCCACGTCGTCCTCCGTCGGCACTTCCGCAAGCGGATAGGCCGGCACGATGAAGCGCTTGAGTCCGATTTCCAACGCGATCTCGATCTGCTGCTTCAAGTGCTCGCCGATTTTTTCCGGCTCCTTGAACGGCAGCCCGATATGGGCCGAAGGCGCCTTAAGTCCGGCGTCGTCAAGCGTTTGGCGAACCTCGCGGGCCGAGTGGCCGAAAATTCCCGCCAATTCCACGTTGCGATATCCGATTTCCGCCATCTCGCGGATCGTTCCGAGAAAATCGCGCTCGCTCCGGTCGCGAACGGAATAAAGCTGAATGCCCAATTGCGGCTTGCTCATCGGAAAAAACCTCCTGAACGTATCGATTCGATTCGTGCGCTTTCCCGCGTGGGCGAAGCGCATGTCTACCTCACATTATAGGGAAACGCCTTCTTTCGCGAAACCGCCGTTTTGGCCGTGTTCTTATGGCATTTGGTTCACCGATCGGGTCCGCCTATTGCCGCCAAGGCCGCGATGAACTTTGTCCCGGAAATTCTTTTCGAATAAAAAAGACGAACCCGAGCGTAAACGCGGTCGGATCCGTCTTTCGAAGGAAATGTATCGCAAGCGCGGGCTTCGAAAAGCGAAATTACTTGAAGCTGCGCAGGTTGTAGAACGCGGACTTGCCGGCGTATTGCGCGGTGCTGCCCAGGCGGTCTTCGATGCGAAGCAGCTGGTTGTACTTCGCTACGCGGTCCGTACGGGACGGAGCGCCGGTTTTGATTTGGCCGGCGTTCGTCGCGACCGCGATGTCGGCGATCGTGCTGTCTTCGGATTCGCCGGAACGGTGCGAGATGACGGCCGTGTAGCCGGCGCGCTTCGCCATTTCGATCGCGTCGAACGTTTCGGTCAGGGAGCCGATTTGGTTGACCTTGACGAGGATCGAGTTGCCGATGCCCTTCTCGATGCCTTGGGACAGGCGCTCGGTGTTCGTGACGAACAGGTCGTCGCCGACGAGTTGGACTTTGTCGCCCAGCTTTTCGGTGAGCAGCTTCCAGCCTTCCCAGTCGTCTTCGGAACAGCCGTCTTCGATCGTGATCAGCGGGTATTTGTCTACCCAGCTCGCGAGCAGATCGACGAATTCCGCGGAGGTGAAGGACTTGCCTTCGCCTTCCAGGTGGTACTTGCCGTCTTTGAAAAATTCGGTGGAAGCGACGTCCATGCCGAGGAACACGTCGACGCCCGGCTTGTAGCCCGCTTTTTCGATCGCTTCGATGATCGTGGACAAAGCTTCTTCGTTGGAGCCGAAGTTCGGCGCGAAGCCGCCTTCGTCGCCTACGGCCGTGTTCAGGCCTTTTGCCTTCAGAACGGCTTTCAGAGCATGGAAAATTTCCGCGCCCGTGCGCAGAGCTTCCTTGAAGGAAGGAGCGCCGACCGGCAGGACCATGAACTCTTGCACGTCGACGTTGTTGTCGGCGTGAGCGCCGCCGTTGACGATGTTCATCATCGGAACCGGCAGAACTTTGGCGTTGAAGCCGCCCAGGTAAGCGGAAAGCGAAACGTCGAGAGCGTCGGCGGCTGCGCGAGCCACGGCGATGGAGACGGCCAGGATGGCGTTGGCGCCCAGCTTCGCCTTGTTCGGCGTGCCGTCCAGCTCGATCATTTTGCGGTCGATCGCCACTTGATCCAGCGCGTCGTAACCGATGATTTCCGGCGCGATGATCGAGTTGACGTTTTCGACGGCTTTCAGTACGCCTTTGCCCAGGTAGCGGTCCTTGTCGCCGTCGCGCAGTTCGACGGCCTCGTAAGCGCCGGTGGAAGCGCCGGACGGCACGATGGCCGTGCCGCGAGCGCCGGATTCCAGGGTTACTTCGACTTCAACGGTCGGATTGCCGCGGGAGTCGAGGACTTCGCGTGCGTAAACGTCGGAAATGATCGTCATCGTGAAAACACTCCTATTAATCGTATTTTATTTCGTCCGGACCGCTGGATAACGCGGCGTCGGCGATTTAAGCGTTTTGAATCAGCGTTTGGCCCGTCATCTCCGCCGGCTGCGGCAGCTCCAGCAGCGTCAGCAGCGTCGGCGCCACATCCGCCAGAATGCCGCCGTCGCGCAGCGCGACGCCTTTCTTGGTCACGATGCACGGCACCGGATTCGTCGTATGCGCGGTGTGCGGACGGCCGTTTTCGTCGATGACCATGTCGGCGTTGCCGTGATCGGCGATGATGACCGCCACGCCGCCTTTCGCGAGAACGGCGTCGACGACGCGGCCGAGGCATTCGTCGGTCGCCTCCACCGCTTTGATCGTCGGTTCCAGGAGACCGGAGTGGCCGACCATGTCGGGGTTGGCGAAATTGAGAATGATCGCGTCATGCTTGTCTTCTTCGATTTCCTTCACCGCGGCGTCCGCGACCTCGTAGGCGCTCATTTCCGGCTTCAGGTCGTACGTGGCCACCTTCGGCGAATTGATCAGAATCCGCGTCTCTCCCGGCAGCTGGACGTCGCGTCCGCCGCTGAAGAAAAACGTGACGTGCGGATACTTCTCGGTTTCGGCGATCCGCAGCTGCTTCTTGCCCTGCTGCACGAGCACTTCGCCGAGCGTATTGTCGAGCTCCTTCGGCTTGTAGGCGACGAAGCCGCCGACCGTCTCGGAGAACAGCGTCAGGCAGACGAAGTGCAAATCCTTCGGCGCCTTCTCGCCGCGGTCGAAGCCGCGAAAATCTTCGTTCGTGAACACCTGCGAAAGCTGGATCGCCCGGTCGGGACGGAAATTGAAGAAAATGACCGAGTCGCCCGATTCGACGAGGCCGACCGGTTTGCCGTCCGCGCCGACGATGACCGTCGGCAGCACGAACTCGTCCATGACGGAGCTTTCGTACGAAGCTTTAACCGCCTGAACCGGATCGACGGCGGTCGGACCGTCGCCGTACACCATGGCGCGGTACGATTTCTCGACGCGATCCCAGCGCTTGTCGCGGTCCATCGCATAGTACCGGCCCTGGATCGTGGCGATTTTGCCGATGCCGACCTCGTCGATCTTCGCTTGCAGCTGCTGTAAGTACCCGACCGCGCTGTCCGGCGCAACGTCGCGGCCGTCCAAAAACGCATGAATGTAAACTTCGTCAAGCTGCTCCGACTTGGCCAGGTCCAGCAGCGCGAACAGGTGCGCGATATGGCTGTGAACGCCGCCGTCGGACAGCAGGCCGTAGAAGTGCAGCTTCTTGCCGTTTTGCTTGGCGTGGCGAGCCGCCGCGAGCAGCGTTTCGTTGCGGTAAAAATCCCCTTCGCGGATCGACTTCGTGATCCGGGTCAAGTCCTGGTAGACGATCCGTCCAGCGCCGATATTGAGGTGGCCGACCTCGGAGTTGCCCATCTGGCCTTCCGGCAATCCGACGGCTTCCCCTTGCGCGGTCAATTGCGTATGGGGAAATTCGGACCAGTACTTGTCGTAATTCGGTTTGTTCGCTTGCGCGACCGCGTTGCCCGTGACGTCGTTCCGCAGGCCGAAGCCGTCGAGAATGATGAGGGCAACCGGTTTCGGAGCGCTGCTCATCTTACTTCGCCCCCTCGACAAGCGCGATGTACGAGGCCGGCTCCAGGCTGGCTCCGCCGACGAGCGCGCCGTCGATGTCCGATTGGCCGAGATATTCGGCCACGTTGTTCGGCTTGACGCTGCCGCCGTACTGGATGCGCACTTTGGCCGCCACGTCGGCGCCGTAAAGGCCTTCGACGACGCTGCGGATGTACGCGATCGCTTCGTTCGCGTCCGTCGCCGTCGACGATTTGCCCGTTCCGATCGCCCAGATCGGCTCGTACGCGATGACGACTTGCGCCGCTTGCTCCGCGCTTAAGCCCGCGAAAGCCGCTTCCGTCTGCACGCGGTTCACTTCGTTCGTTTTGCCGGCTTCGCGCTCTTCGAGCTTTTCGCCGACGCACAAAATCGGAACAAGCCCGTGCTTGAACGCCGCATGCAGCTTCTTGTTGACGGTTTCGTCCGTTTCGTTGAAATATTGGCGGCGCTCCGAGTGGCCGACGATGACGTAGTCGACGCCGAGATCCTTCAGCATAACGCCGCTGATCTCGCCGGTGAACGCGCCGTTGTCTTCGAAGTGCAGGTTTTGCGCGCCGACCTTGATGGACGTGCCTTTTACGGCTTCGACGAGCGCCGGAAGCGCCGTGAACGGAGCGCAGACGACGCTCTCGACGCCGGCGACCTCCGCCTTGCCCTTCACGTCGTTCACGAAAGCGACCGCTTCGGAAACCGTTTTGAACATTTTCCAGTTGCCTGCGATAATCGGGGTTCTGCTCATCTTCTCAACCTCACTTGTCGTTCAGCGCCACGACGCCTGGCAGGGCTTTGCCCTCCATAAACTCCAGGGACGCGCCGCCGCCGGTGGAAATGTGGTCCATCTTGTCCGCCAGGTGGAACTTCTCGGCCGCGGCCGCCGAATCTCCCCCGCCGATAACCGTATAAGCCGCCGTGTCCGCGCAAGCTTGGGCGACCGCCCGCGTGCCGTGCGAGAACGGCTCGATTTCGAATACGCCCATCGGTCCGTTCCAAACGACGAGCTTGGAATTTTTGATGACGTCCGCATAAATTTCGCGGGTTTTCGGTCCGATGTCGATGCCTTCCCAGTCCGAAGGGATGCCGTCCACGCCGACGATTTTCGTGTTCGCCGAAGCGCTGAAGTCGTCGGAAACGACGATGTCGACCGGCAGGTAGAAATTTTTGCCGAGCTTTTTCGCCTTTTCGACGAATTCCTTCGTCAGCTCCAGCTTCGAATCGTCGCACAGCGATTGGCCGATTTCATAGCCTTGCGCCTTGAAAAACGTATAGGAAAGACCGCCGCCGATAATGATGTTGTCCGCGATCTCGATCATCTTGTTGATCACGTCGATTTTGTCCTTGACCTTGGAGCCGCCGACGATGGCGGTGAACGGACGCTCCGGATCGTTCAGCGCGCGGCCGAGCACGTCGAGCTCCTTCTCCATCAGAAGGCCGGCGACGGCCGGCAGATGATGCGCGATGCCTTCGGTCGACGCGTGGGCGCGGTGAGCGGCGCCGAACGCGTCGTTGACGTACAGATCGGCCAGCTCGGCGAACGACTTCGCGAGCTCCGCGTCGTTTTTCTCTTCGCCCTCGTAGAAACGGACGTTTTCAAGCAGCAGCACGTCCCCGTCGTTCAAAGCCGCGACTTTCGCCTTGACGGCGTCGCCGATCGCTTCGTCGGCTTTCGCGACGGGCTTGCCCAGCAGCTCGGAAAGGCGCGCCGCGACCGGAGTCAGGCGAAGCTCTTCGACAACCGCGCCCTTCGGGCGGCCGAGGTGGCTGGCGAGAATGACTTTGGCGCCGCGCTCGATCAGAAAGCGGATCGTCGGCAGCGTCTCGCGGATGCGGGTGTCGTCCGTAATCGCGCCGTTTTCAAGCGGGACGTTAAAGTCGACGCGGACAAACACTTTTTTGCCTTGAACGTCGACATCGCGTACGCTCTTTTTGTTCATAGGTCCAATCTCCTCCCGATAGGTCGTGCTCTAAAGCGAACCGTCCTCAAAAAGACAAGTCCGCGGCAATGTCCTTATATCCAAGTAAAACGGCTGCGTTAGCCTTTCCCAAGACGCACCCGTTTTATTTGGAGCCGATTTTGAGCCGATTCGGAAAGGGCGACGGTACCGTCAATCGATCCCGAATCGCGGATGAAGAGGAGACGCGTCTCCTCTTCTCCGTAACGACTATATAGCTGTAAGGCGAATTACAGGCCTTTGCTTGCGATGAAAGCGGCCAGGTCGACGACGCGGTTGGAATAGCCCCACTCGTTGTCGTACCAGGAAACGACTTTGACCATGTTGCCCTCGATGACCATCGTGGACAGGGCGTCGATCGTGGACGAAGCCGGATCGCCGTTGTAGTCGCTCGAAACGAGCGGCTCTTCGGAGTAGTTCAGGATGCCTTTTAGCGGGCCTTCGGCAGCGGCTTTCAGGGCTGCGTTGACTTCTTCGACCGTGACGCTCACTTTCAGTTCGGCCACGAGGTCGGTAACGGAAACGTTCTTGGTCGGTACGCGCATCGACATGCCGTTCAGCTTGCCTTTCAGTTCCGGCAGAACGAGGGAAACGGCTTTCGCGGCGCCCGTCGTGGACGGAATGATGTTTTCTGCGGCAGCGCGGGCGCGGCGCAGGTCTTTGTGCGGCAGGTCAAGCACTTGCTGGTCGTTCGTGTAGGAGTGAACGGTCGTCATCATGCCTTTGACGATGCCGAATTGGTCGTTCAGAACTTTGGCGAAAGGAGCCAGGCAGTTCGTCGTGCAGGATGCGTTGGAGATGATCGTGTGAGCGGCCGGATCGTACTTGTCGTTGTTGACGCCCATGACGATCGTGATGTCTTCGTTCGTTGCCGGCGCGGAGATGATGACTTTCTTGGCTCCGCCTTTCAGGTGAAGCTCGGCTTTCTCTTTCGCGGTGAAAATCCCCGTCGATTCGACGACGATTTCAGCGCCTACGGAAGACCAAGGCAGCGCGCCCGGATCGCGTTCCGCGAATACTTTGATCGTTTTGCCGTTGACGACCAGCGCGCCTTCGCCTACTTCTACCGTAGCGTTCAGTCTGCCGTGCGTCGTGTCATATTTCAACAAGTGAGCCAGCGTGTCAACGCTCGTCAGGTCATTGATCGCGACAACTTCTACGTTCGGGTTGTTCAGCGATGCGCGGAATACGTTGCGTCCGATCCGTCCGAAACCGTTAATGCCGATTTTAACACTCATGAATGGTTCCTCCTTGAACATCTGTTTTAAAATTTGATCTATGTCAAGCGCATGAATATTGCGCCGAGACCACCGATTCGACCGGCTTCCTCGCCCTTCCTTCGGGCTAGCCGTTCTTCAACGCTTCTTCGGCCGCCGCCTCGTCGGTCACGAGGATGTCGTCATGGCCGAACTTTAACACCGAGGCGATCGCCTCGCCCTTGCTGCGGCCGCCCGCCAAGCCGATGACCGTTTCGGCGGCTTCGATGTCGTCCAGCCGGAGTCCGGCCGTCGCCATCCGATGAATGACCGCTCCGTTCTTGTCGAAGTAATAGCCGAACGCTTCGGCCAGCGCTCCGTCCTTGAGCAGCTCCTGTACCGTCTCCTTCGCAAGCTTCCGCCGCCTGGCCATCGTGATCGCGTCGCCGATGCCGTGAACGACGATGCGGGCTCTGCGGATCATATCGACCACTTCGCGCACGTTGGGCTCCTGCATGAGCGACTGATACGCTTCCTCGCTCAAATGATCGGGGACATGGAGCATCCGGTAACGGGCTCCCGTTCGCTTGGCAAGCTCCGAAGCGATCGTGTTCGCCTGGTAGTCGACGCTTTCCCCGAGTCCTCCGCGGGCCGGCACGAACCAGTTGTCCGCGAGCGGCTCCGAAACCTTGAATTGGGCGGCCAATCGCGCCATCGTCGTTCCGCCCATGACGGCGACAATGTCGCCGGGCGAAAGCGACTGGCTGAGCACCCTGCTACCGGCTCGGCCGATTTCCCTCTTCGTGTCGTCCGAAACGTCGGAATCGCCGGGAACGACCACGACCTTGCGCAAGCCGAATTTCTGGCGGACCGCCTCTTCCAGCTCCGACAGCCCGAACAGCTCCTTGACGATCGGTTCCAGCTCCTCCAGCAGCTTCTTGCCGGACTCGCTTAGCGACATTCCCGCCGCGCCCGCTTCGAGCAGGCCTTGCTCGCGCAGGATGTCGAGCTCCGAGCGAAGCGTCCGCTCCGTCAGGTCGAGGCTTGCGGCCAGCGTTCTTCGGCCGATCGTGCCCGCGACGAGAATGCGCCGCATAATTTCGTAGCGCTTCTGCATGACTTGCACCAAGTCGGGCACGAGCTTCTTTTGAATATGGACGATGCTTTGCAAGTTCCGGCCTCCCCAAATGCCGGATGGAGTCGGCACGAATGCGGGTCCGTCTAGCTGGACGTTAAATGTCCCGCCACTACGTTTTAAGTCCCACATTTATTTTAATGCAACTCGCCGTCTCTTGCAAGAGCGGCCGCCGTTTCCTCCCGGCCTAATTATTTTTGTCGAACCCTTGCTTTTTATCAGGGAATGGCCTATAATAACTCTTGCTGTCAAACTTTCAGCGTGTTAATCTTCTCAAGTATGCGCCCGTGGTCCAACGGATATGACGCAGGCCTCCGGAGCCTGAGATTGGGGTTCGATTCCCTACGGGCGCGCCAATATTCATCATAAGCACGACCGAACGACCAGCCCTTCGCGAAGAGGCGCGGTTTTTTTGTTTGTCCAAGTTTGACTTTCTTTGACTTTTGGTTTCGGATGATTTATGATGGAATCACTTCGTCACCTAACTGAAGGAGGTTATGTTATGAGTTTCGTACCCATGGTCATCGAACAAAGCAATCGAGGCGAACGGGCCTACGATATTTATTCCCGTTTGCTTAAAGACCGAATCATTTTTCTCGGATCGGGCGTAAACGACGTCGTCGCCAATTCGATTATCGCGCAAATGCTGTTCCTTGCCGCCGACGATCCGGAGAAGGACATCAGCTTATACATTAACAGCCCCGGCGGATCGATCACGGCCGGCATGGCGATTTACGACACGATGCAATTCATCAAGCCGGACGTCTCCACGATTTGCGTCGGCATGGCCGCCTCGATGGGCGCCTTCCTGCTCGCCGCCGGCGCGAAAGGCAAACGCTACGCGCTTCCGAACAGCGAAGTGATGATCCATCAACCGCTGGGCGGCGCCGAAGGCCAAGCCAGCGACATCGAAATCAGGGCCCGCCGCATTTTGAAGATGCGCGACAAGCTGAACCGCATTTTGTCCGAGCGCACCGGGCAACCGCTGGAAAAAATCGAGAAAGACACCGACCGCGACAACTTCATGGATGCGGAAGACGCGAAAGCTTACGGCCTCGTGGACAAAGTCATCGAGAAAATCTGACGCTCGCGTCCGCTTTGCTTGCATGGCGGCGGATGTCCGCCCCCGTTGCCTCCCCGCTCCCCTTGGAGCCGGGGAGGCTTTTAATATCATAAACGTTTTCCTTTGTCAACAAGAATTCAAATCTGCGAATCCCCCCTCTGCGAAAAACCTGTATCGTGTTATTCTAAACTCAAGAAACATTCCATAAACAACCATATCTAGCTAAACCCTAGGAATCTTGCAAAGGGGGGATCCCCATGAGCCGCACGTCCCACATCATTCGGCTGGTACCGCGAAACTCATCCGCAAACGATTCAGTCACGACCAGCAAGAGCAGTTCCGACGCGATTGCCGCGCGAAGCCTTAGCGACAAAGCATCGCTGCTTCGCCCGTTGAAAGACGAACACCTGTTGGAAGTGTACCGGGAAGCCAAGAAGATGAACTTGTCGGCCGAATTCATCGAGCTGCTGGAAGACGCCATCGAGCTCCGCCAGTTGGAGCATAGGCTTAAAGCCTGAACCTGACAAATTCGGACCAAGCAAGACAAGATAAATCCTGCGGTTTGCCTTTCTGACGGTTTGCCTTTCCACCAAACGCGTAATCGCCTCCCGTTCGAATGAACGGGGGGTTTTTACTTTTGCCTTGACATCGGGACAAGCGCGCCCGTTCGGATGGCCCTCTGAGCGAACGGGATATCGCGAACAGGGGGGCTAATTCCGCCTCCGGGCTGCCGCTGCGAAACCGAGCCATCGAACATGGAAAGCCCCGCCGCCCGAATGCCGGAGCGACGGGGCTTTCCCCCTAGCGCTGCCCTTTGCCACGATTATTTCAGCTCATATTGCACGGTTACGCTCGCGGAAATCTCGATCTGGCCGGATTGCACCGAAGACGATTGCGCGCTGTCGCCCGCCAGCATTTTCGCCTCGGCCATCGTTCCGGCTCTGAGAACCGGAACCGGCGCGGCGTCGCCCTGAACGATGTTGATGACGCCTCCCAGCTGGCGATTGCCCGAGGCGGCCAGCACGCCCGCTTTCGCCCCGGCGGACTCCATCGCCTTTTTCAGCGCCTCCAGCTCGTACTCGTCCCGCTTCTCCGTATCGAACGTCACGCCCTGCATCCGGTTCACGCCGGCTCCCGACAAGGCGTCCAGCAGCTTGCCGATGTCCGCGAGCTTGCGGTACGTAATCCGGATCTCATGGACCGCCACGTACCCTTTCAAAACCTGGCCGTCCTTCTCCGTATAATTATACTCCGGGCTTACATGAAACCCCGTCGTTTGGACGTCCTTTTTGTCGATCGCGAACGTGTCGTACAGCACCTTTTCGACGGCGGCGAACGTTTCCGCATTCGCCTGCTGCGCCGCCTGGGCGGTCG
Source organism: Cohnella algarum (assembly GCF_016937515.1). Classification (NCBI taxonomy): domain Bacteria; kingdom Bacillati; phylum Bacillota; class Bacilli; order Caryophanales; family Paenibacillaceae; genus Cohnella; species Cohnella algarum. The sequence continues at coordinate 2,081,850 of NZ_JAFHKM010000002.1, read as the reverse complement.
ACCCGCGCGTCTCGACGCCGACGTTCAAGTATGCGACGTCGGGCTCCGCCTTGACCGAACCCTCCGCTCCGACCGTCACCGTATTCACCGCATATGCCGAACCCGATGCCGCCGTCGCCGTCTCCGCATTCGCCACCGTACCGGCCTCCCCTCGTCCGAATCCGTACCAACCGATTGCCGCCGCGGCCAGAACGACCGCCGCGATTTTCATCCCTTTCATCCTCATCTCGGAACCCCTTTCGCCTGTTTGTCTTCACAAACGCATCTTGGGCGGAAAAGGTTGCAAGCATACGCAAAATCGTCCATAAAATGCAAAAAGCCCCCTCGAGGGAGCTTGATGCTAAAGGATTTTACTGGTTCTCCAGTTCTTCCTTGCTGACCAATTGGACTAAAGCGGTTACAGCTTGCTCTGCGTCCGAACCTTCGGCACTTATGAATACTTCCGTGCCCGAGCTGATCGCCAGACTCATAATCCCCATAATGCTCTTGGCATTCACCTTCTTGTCGTCTTTCTCAACAAAGACGTCAGAGGAAAATTTATTGGCTTCTTGTACAAATAAAGCCGCCGGTCTGGCGTGAAGCCCCGTCTTAAGCCGAACAACCACCGGCTGTCTCGTCATGGAACGGATACCCCCTGTCAAATTTCGTCGTCCCGAACCCGGGACCCACCGCGTGTGTAGTCTGTCACCTATTATAGCATTGTTTGGAACGGTTGCGCCATACGGTTATGCCCCGCCGTTGCGGATTTTTTCGGCCCACTCGTCGATTTTCCTGAGACGGTGATTGACGCCGGACTTGCTCACCTGCCCCTTAAGCATATCTCCGACTTCTTTCAAATTCAAATCGGGATGCTTGAGGCGGATTTCGGCCACTTCCCGAAGCCTTTCGGGCATGTTCTCGAGCCCGACTTCCTTCTGCAGCAGCTTGATGTTGTCGATCTGGCGGATGGCCGCCCCGATCGTCTTGTTCAGGTTCGCCGTCTCGCAATTGACGATCCGGTTGACCGAATTGCGCATATCCCGCATGATTCGGACATCCTCGAATTTGAACAGCGCCTGGTGCGCGCCGATGATGCTTAAAAATTCGATGATTTTTTCGCCTTCTTTGATATAAAGAATGAAGCCCTTTTTGCGCTCGATGAACCGGGCGTTCAGCTGAAACTTGTTGGCGAGCTCGACGAGCGAACGGCAATGCTCCTCATACATCGAAGCGATCTCCAGATGGTAGGACGAGCCTTCCGGATTGTTGACCGAGCCTCCCGCGAGAAAAGCTCCCCGCAAATAGGCGCGCTTGCAGCAGGGCTTGCGGACGAGCTCCTTGTCGATCGTCGGATGAAACTGAAACCCTTCGCTCGTAATGTAAAGCTGCTTCAGCAACGGCTCGACGCCGGCGGGCACGCGCACGATGTAGACGTTGTTTTTTTTCAGTCGCATCTTCTTGCGAACGAGCAGCTCGGTCGGCACGGCGAAATGACGCTTCATCAAGGTGTATATCCGGCGCGCAATCGCGGCATTTTCGGTGGAGATGTCCAGGACGATCCTTTTGTTCGTCAATTGAACCGATCCGTTCATCCGAATGAGCGCGGACAGCTCCGCGACCTCGCAGCACGGCTCCGCGTCCACCATCGTCAGTTCTTTTTTCGTTTGGGCCGCGAAAGACACGACGCTCACTCCTTTCTAAGCATCCAGTTTTCCACCAGCTGATAAATGTGCTCGCTCAGCTTCACGGCATCATGCCGCAAATACGTCCGGAACAAAACGAGACGGTCGGCAATGACCTTGTAGCCCCGGCGAGTCACTTCGTCCAGATCCAGGTGGACCGCTTTGGCGCCTTGCTCCGCGTACATGCTGTGCACCTGCGGCGGTATTTCCCCGTCGTTGACGATCACGTAATCGAATAAATGATGCCCGACATGCGCATGAACCGCATTCAAATGATCGCTTACCGAATAATTGTCGGTTTCCCCCGGCTGGGTCATCACGTTGCAGACGAAAATTTTCACGGCGTTCGCGGACACGATCGCCTCGGCCAGCTTCGGAACGAGCAAATTCGGAATGATGCTCGTGTACAGGCTGCCCGGACCGATGAGCACCGCATCCGCTTCCCGGATCGCCTCGACCGCTTCCGGCAGCGCTTCGACATCCGCCGGCTCGATCAGGACGCGCCGGATTTTTCGTCCGGACTTCGGAATGGCGGATTCTCCGGTCACCGTCGTGCCGTCGGTCATCTCCGCCTTGAGCACGATCGCCTGGTTCGCCGCGGGAAGCACCCTCCCCCGCACGGCAAGCACCCGGCTCAGTTCGCGGATGCCGGTCACGAAATCGCCGGACAAATCCGTAATGGCCGCCAATATCAGGTTGCCCAAGCTGTGGCCCGCTAGTCCTGTCCCGTTCTGAAAACGGTACGAAAGCATATCCGCAAGCAGCGGCTCCGCGTCGGCAAGCGCCGAGAGCACGTTGCGAATATCGCCCGGAGGCGGCATCCTCAGCTCTTCCCGCAAAATGCCGGAGCTGCCTCCGTCATCCGCGACCGTGACGATGGCGGTAATATCCAGCGGTTTCTGCTTCAACCCCCGAAGCATAACCGACAGTCCCGTACCGCCGCCGATCACGACGATCCGGGGATTCCGCTCGGCCCCTTTGGCCGGTCTCTTCATTGCCTCACCGCCTTATCCATGACGATCGCGTTCCGCGTCCCGATGACTGACGCGGACCGTCTCCGTTTCGCTCGTGCCGAGCATCCGTCCGAGATATTCGGCGAGCGCCACCGAACGATGCTTGCCGCCCGTGCACCCGATGCCGATGACGACCTGGCTTTTGCCTTCCTTGTGGTACATGGGAAGCAAAAATTGCAGCATATCGAGCAGCTTGGACAGGAAGGTCTGCGTTTCGGGCCATTTCATGACATAATCGTACACTTCCGCATCCTGCCCGGTTTTCGGCCGCAATTGCTCCACATAGTGGGGGTTGGGCAAAAAGCGGACGTCGAAAATCAGATCGGCGTCGATCGGGACTCCGTATTTGAATCCGAAGGAGGTGACTTGAATCGAAATCGTATTCCGATCCAGATTCGTAAACCGGCCGACGATCCGTTCCTTGAGCTGGGCCGGCTTCAAATTGCTCGTGTCGATTACCTGGGAAGCCCCGCCCTTCAAGTCCTCAAGCAGCTTCCGTTCCGAACGGATTCCTTCGAGCAGCATGCCTTCCGGAGCGAGCGGATGCCGGCGGCGGCTTTCCTTGTAGCGCTGGACGAGCACCGAATCCGTGGCGTCGAGAAATAAAATTTCGCTGCGTATCGTATAATGTTCGCTGATGTATTGAAGGGACTCGGACAATGCGGTAAAAAACTCTCTTCCCCGCAAATCGATGACGAGAGCGACCTTGGCGATGCGGCCTTGCGATTGGTCGATCAGTTCCGCGAATTTCGGAATGAGCACCGGAGGCAAATTGTCGACGCAAAAGAAGCCCAGGTCCTCCATGCTCTGCACGGCAATCGTTTTGCCCGCGCCCGACATTCCCGTAATGATGACCAGCGTCGGTTTCGCTCCTAGCGTTTCCATGAGCAGTCTCCTTAAGTCCGAAAATGGTCGAATGATGACAATAATGCGCCAACGAGCCGGCAGCGTTCACCGGCAAGCGGCGCATTTTCGATTATGCCCGGAGAAACAAGCCAGCCGCGCCGACGACGCCCGCGTTGTTGCCCAGTTCCGCCGCGACGATGTCGACGCCGCTGCGGGCTCTTTCGGGGGTCATTTTGGCGAACGACTCGCGAATTTGCGAAAAGAGGAATTCGCCCGCCTTGCTCACGCCGCCCCCGATAATGAAGCGCTGCGGGTTCACGATCAGGGCGATCGCGGCCATCGACTTGCCCAGGTAGAACGCCGCGCGGGTAACGATTCGCTGCGCCGCCTCGTCGCCGTCCTTGGCCGCGTCGAACACGTCCTTGGCCGTCAGCTCCTCGATATACGAGAGCGACGTTCTGTCGCCCCGCTCGACCGCGTCGCGGGCCATCCGGATAATGCCCGTCGCCGAGGACACCGTCTCCAGGCAGCCCATCTGGCCGCAGCCGCATTGAATCGCTTCAAGGTCGGGAACGACCGACATATGGCCGAGCTCCCCGGCCATCCCGCTGAAGCCTTCGATCAGCCGGCCGCCGACGATAATGCCGCCGCCGACTCCCGTGCCGAGGGTGTAGCAGACGCAATCGGCGACCCCTCGTCCCGCGCCGCCCCAAACTTCGCCCAGAGCGGCCACGTTGGCGTCGTTATTGATTTTGACCGGTTTGCCCAGCTTCTCCTCCACGATCGCTTTCACGGGCACTTTGCGAAAGGGAAGATTCGCCGAAAAGTCGATGATGCCGTTCGGAATGTCAAGGAAGCCGGCGATTCCGATGCCGACGCCTTGAACCTTCTCCCATTCGGGCGTGCCCGGCGGAACGAGCTCCCGCACGTACGACGCGATGTTTTCCAAAATCGCATCCGTTCCGAGTTCGGTCTGCGTCGGACCTTCGTTGATGCGAAGCAGTTGCCCGTCGGCGTTGCATAAACCGACTTTTATCGCTGTGCCGCCCAAATCGACGCCAACGTATAAAGCTTGAGACATAATGGTTGACACCTCGAATGAATAGAATAAAAGTGAACTTTAAAGCGTATGGCTCCAATCGTGAACAGAAGAGCCTTCCAGGAATTTCTCGCAGTCGAGCGCCGCCATGCAGCCGCTTCCGGCAGCCGTGATCGCCTGGCGGTATTTCGTATCCTGAACGTCGCCGCAGGCGAAAATGCCCGGCACGCTCGTTTCCGTCGAACCCGGCTTCGTCACGATGTAGCCGTGCTCGTCCGTCTCGACTTGTCCCCCGAGAAACTTCGTGTTCGGCGTGTGGCCGATCGCGACGAATACGCCCTGGGTATCGATCAGCTCTTCCTCGCCGGTCTCGTTGTTCTTCACCTTAAGCGCCGTAACGCCGCTTTCGCCCGCGACGACTTCGAGCGGGGCGCGGTTCAGGCTCCACGAAATTTTCGGATTTTCGCGGCAGCGGTCCTGCATGATTTTCGAAGCGCGCAGCTCTTCGCGGCGATGCACGAGCGTCACCTCGGAAGCGAACCGCGTCAGGAAGTTCGCTTCCTCCATGGCGGAGTCCCCGCCGCCGACGACGATGATTTTTTTGCCGCGGAAGAAGAACCCGTCGCATGTCGCGCACGTGCTGACCCCGCGTCCGACGTTGTCCTTCTCGCCGGGAATGCCCAAATATTTCGCGGATGCGCCCGTCGAAATGATCAGCGTTTCGGCTTCGAGCGTCTCGCCGCCTTCAAGCGACAATTTGAACGGGCGCGATGCCGTTTCGACGGAATTGATCCATCCGGTGCGGAATTCCGCTCCGAAGCGTTCCGCCTGCTTGCGCATGTTCGCCATCAGGTCCGGGCCCATAATGCCTTCCGGAAAGCCCGGGAAGTTTTCCACTTCGGTCGTCGTCGTCAATTGTCCGCCGGGCTCGGGGCCTTCGATGACGAGCGGCTTCAAATTCGCGCGAGCCAGGTAAATAGCGGCCGTCAACCCCGCAGGGCCCGTGCCGATGACAATCGTTTTGTACATGGTTGCTCTCCTCCTTGGCGTGTCTCCCGGCTAAAACGGTCGTATCCGCTTAGCGATGCAAGTTTCTTGGCTGATCACTATCTGTAATTCCAACCATAACAGTTACTTTCTCTATGCGCAACCTGTCCCGAGGCTCGAACGTCCCCGGATCAGGATTTGCCCGAACCTTATTCGCCGAAAGTCGCGCTGCTTCGCTTGAGCTTCTCCCGGATGCCGCAAGCTTCGTCGATCAGATTCGCGTAACGGCTGATGCTTGCCTGGGAAGCGCCGTAACGGCTGACGAGGTCGGCGTAGGTGATCGCTTTGCGGTGCATTTTGGCGGTCCAGTATTCGAGCGCGGCAGCCCAGCCGTACGGCTTGAGCAGCTTGGGCACTTTCGGATACACCCGCGAAAGATAGTCGACCCAAAGCGTCATCAGGTCGTGCTGCTGAACGACGTCGTAGCGGCCCGACATCCGTTCCGTCGCGATTTCCAGCACGGTTTGCCAGGAGCTGTCCCAAATCGGAAGATTGACGGATTTCCGCCTCGATTCCAGCGTCAGCGAACGCCCTCCGTAAACGACGCGCAACGGATCGTGCACGCCGATCGAGCGCAGCACGAGCACGGCGACCCGCTTCAGTTCGTCCTCCTCCTCCGGATCGATCAGAAACGCTTTGAGCGCGTCGACCACCTCGTCGTCGGCCACGAGGCCCAGCGCCTGGATGACCTGGATTTTCGTGTGGCGGTCGCCGTGGCGCAAAGCCCAAAAAAACGACGAGCGGATGAGCGGGTTGCGCTTCAGGGCGTTCGGCACCATCTGCGGATCCTGCTCCCATTGCCGGAACTGCTCGTCGAACGGGAGATGGAAATGGTAGTGGGACGGCGTCGCGTACGCCCCGCTGCGCATGTCGTCCAGCTTGCCCAGGTAAAACGCCGGGACCTCCGACTCCGGATCGAGCCGGTCGGCCTGGCGCCAATGGCGCTCGGCGTCGTCGAACCGGCCGATGTTCACGGCGGCGACGGCGGCGAAATGATGCAGGCAAGGCTCGTCGGACAGCTCCCCGGACCGCAGCAGCCGCCGAAAATGGCCGTACGCTTCCCGGTGCTCGCCGACGATGCCGAGCGTCGTCGCCAGCTTGAAGACGTGCTCGGGGTGGAACGGGACCGTTTTTTTCAGCAGGCGGATCAGCCCGGGCAGTTCGGCCCGGTTCGAATGCTGGTAAAAGATCGCCAGATTGCAAAGCGCGTGCAGGTTCCCGGGTTCGGCCTGCAGCACCAGGTCGATCGTCTGGACGGACTTTTCGAACAGTCCCATGTAATAGTAAGCCAAGCCCAAATTGTTGCGGGCGGCCAAGAAATCGGGCTGGCGTTCGAGAATGCCCTCCAGAATCCGGACCGCTTCGGCGAAGCGCCCGGCTTCGAGCAGCTCGCGCGCCTTGTCGTGGGCATACAGATTTTCCCGGGATTTGATCGTCGTCAGCTTCGTCGGACGGTTCAGCTCGTAGTTGAGCAAGTCGAGCAGCTCGTCGGATTCCTCGAGAAAATGACCGTCCAAATCGTTCTCCAAATATTGGACGAGCGCGTCTTCCGCCGCTTCGTACAGCTCCATGTTGGCATAATTGTTGGCCAAATAGTAATAGCATTCGGTCATGGCGGGATCGATCCGATCCAGCACGGACCGCAAAATGTCGTTCGATTCCTCGTAACGGCCCATCTCCGACAAAATGCCGGCCATGTTGCAGTGATTGACCGGATTGTCCGGCTCGTATTCCACCGCGCGGCGGAAATATTTCAGAGCCTTGTCGTAACGATAGCGATCCAGCGATTGCACGGCCCGTTCGAAGAAGAATGTGGCGTCGGGGGAAAAGGGGATGACTTTGGGTCGACGGTTCTTCACCGCGCGTTTGCGCTGATTCATCGGCAAGGCTCCTTCCGATCCTGGGAATGGGTTCGCGGGCCTGCCAGCGTTTCACGTTTCGGTCGGCCCACATCACAACGATTATACCATACGCGCGGCATCCTTAAAATAAAATGCTCCGAGAAGCGGAACGCGGGTTTCCGCCGCCGCCGCGTCCCGGCGCCGCGCGCCGTTTGCCGGCGCTTTCCCGCTCCTGGCGGCTTTGTTGACAATCCTGCCGATCTGTCGTTTAATGCACTTGACGATTGCGGGGAGGTGGGAACTCATGCGGGAAAACAGCCGCCGAAGCGGAGGCGAAGCTCCGTCCGGTCCGGCGCCGCGTTACGGCCGGATCCGGAATATGCTGCGTTACGTATACCCGCACGTTCGCGCCCAAAAAGGGCGGATCGCGATCGCGTTCGTTTGCATGCTGCTGATCGCGCTGCTCGAATTCGTCATTCCGCAGCTAACCGCGTATACGATCGACCGCGTCATTCCCGAACGGCGTTCCGATCAACTGATCCTTATCGCGGCCGCGATTGTCGGCACCGCCCTCCTGCTCGGCGCTTTCAACTTCGCGAGCGGCTATACGATGTCCGCCGTCGGCCAGCGCGTCGTTTACGATTTGCGCAATCAGCTGTACCGCCACATCCAGCGGATGGATTTGGGCTTTTTCGACCGCAACCGCACCGGCGACCTGATGTCCAGGGTGACGAGCGACGTCAACATGCTGCAGCAGCTCGTCTCGTCCAGCATGCTGTCGCTGCTGACCGACGCGTTTACGTTCGTCGCCGTGGCTTGCTATATGTTTTACAAGGATTGGCTTCTGACATGCATCATGCTCGCCACTTTTCCGTTTATGACGCTTGCGACCCGCAAGTTCGGGCGGCGCATCCGCGGCGCTTCCCGGAAGGTGCAGGAATCGGTTGCGGAAGTGAACAACCATCTGCAAGACAGTTTTTCCTCGATTCGCCTGATCAAGTCGTTTACGACCGAGGATTACGAGGCGGTGCGCTTCGGCGCCAAGAGCCGGGCCAACATGGAGGCGAGCGTTCAAGCCGCGGGCTTGCGCGCCGTTTACGAGCCGCTGATCGACCTGCTCAATTATATCGGGATGGCCGCCGTCCTGCTGGTCGGAGCCTTGCAAGCGATAAAAGGTAAGCTCTCGGTCGGCGAAATCGTCGCCTTTTTGGCCTATTTGCGGCTTTTGCAAAATCCCGTTCGCCATTTCAGCCGGGCCCTCAACACCGTCCAGCAATCGTCGGCGGCTTTCGAACGGATCCAGGAGATGCTCCGGCTCGTTCCGGAAATCCGGGACAAGGAAGGCGCGATCGAGCTGCCGCCGATCCGGGGGGCCGTCTCGTTCCGGCACGTCGACTTTGCCTACGGCAACGGCGTTCCCGTGCTGCGCGATTTCAGTCTGGAGCTTGCGCCCGGCACGATGACCGCGCTGGTCGGCTCCTCCGGCGCGGGCAAAACGACGCTGGCGCATCTGCTCGCGCGGTTCTACGACCCGCAGGGCGGCGAAATCGCCATCGACGGATACCGGCTCGCCGATGTCCGGATCCGCTCGCTGCGGGACCAGATCGGCATCGTCTCGCAGGACGTCATGCTGCTGAACGGAACCGTCCGCGAAAATATCGCGTACGGAAAGCCGGGCGCGACCGACGCGGAAGTGGAAGCTGCCGCGCGGTCGGCCGCGGCGCACGAGTTCGTCGCCGCGCTGCCCGACGGGTACGAATCGCAAATCGGCGAGCGGGGCGTCAAGCTGTCCGGCGGGCAGAAGCAGCGGCTGTCGATCGCCCGAGCGCTGCTGCGCGACCCGCGGCTCATCATTCTCGACGAAGCGACGTCCGCGCTCGACACCGAATCCGAGCAGCAGATCCAGGAGGCGCTGTCGCGCCTGCTGGCCGGGCGGACGAGCATCGTCATCGCCCACCGGCTGTCGACGATTCAGCGGGCCGACCGGATTGTCGTGCTGGAGGCCGGCGCCATCGTCGAATCCGGCACGCACGAGTCGCTGCTGCGTCTGAACGGCCGGTACCGGCAGCTGCACGACCTGCAGTTTCCGCAGGAGAAGACGGAGGCTTACGCTGGCCCCATGTCGTCCGTTCCAGCTCCTTCCTCTCACCCAAACGACCGCTAGCGTCCCTATGTCGTCCGTCCAGTCACCTTCCTGGCCTCCGAACGACCGCCTACTGTCCCTTGTAGTCCGTTCGGTCCTCTTCTCGGCCTCCGAACGACCGCCTACTGCCCCTTGGAGTCCGTCCGGTTCTCTTCTCGGCCTCCGAACGACCGCTACTGTCCCTTGTAGTCCGTTCGAGTCCCTTCACGATCCGGGCCTGTCTTTCAGCGAATCGAACTGCAGCAAGACGTGGCGAAACTTCATTGGATTTTGTCAGATTTTGTCCAATCAGAACCGGCTTTCTCGGAAATCTCGCCATCTCCGTTGGATTTTGTCCAATCTGGCGAGACCTTTTCGGAGATTTTGCCCGTATCCCGCGTCTCTCGTTGGATAAAATCCATGATAGACCGCGGTTCGCCCGTTTTTCGCTCCGTAGAGTGGATAAAATCCAACATAGACTTCCGCTCGCTGATCGGTAACGCGGCTGCCAGTCAGCGCGCGCAACGAAAAACGAAAAAACCCCGGCCCGCCGAAGCGGAAGCCGGAGCTTGCCATTTCCTATGCGCACTGTCGCTCGGCGACAACGAAAATCATACGCCCGCATCCTTGAAGAGCGTGCTGATCGAGCCGCCCTCCATGATAATGCGGATCGCATCGGCCAGCATCGGCGCGACGGACAGCACCTTGAACCGGCTCGGCCGGTCCAGCGGCAGCTGGATGGAGTCGGTGACGACGACCTCCCGGATATTCGGGTGGTCCAGCTTCCGGAGCGCGTCGCCGGAGAACAGCGGGTGCGTCGCGCAGACGAACACGTCCTCGGCGCCGCGTTCCTTGAGGCTTTCGACGACGTTGACGATCGTCGTGCCCGTGTCGATCAAGTCTTCGATAATAATCGGCGTCTGTCCTTCGACATCCCCGATAACGTGCGTAATGACCGATTCGTTGTGGGCGGGGCGTTTCTTAATCATGATCGCGAACGGCGAGTCGAGCTGGTTCGCCAGCTTCTCCGCGGTCGATGCGCGTCCGGCGTCCGGAGACACGACGACGGGGCTGCGGATGCTTTTTGCCTTGAGGTAGTCGCTGATGAGGTCCAGGGCGGTCAAATGGTCGACCGGGATGTTGAAGAAGCCCTGAATCGCGGCGGCGTGAAGGTCGATCGTCACGACCCGGTTCGCGCCGACCGTCGTCAGCACGTCGGCCACCATCTTGGCGGAAATCGGCTCGCGCGGGGCCGCCTTGCGCTCCTGGCGGGCATACCCGTAATACGGCAGCACGACATTGATCGTCCGGGCGGAGGCCCGTTTGGCCGCGTCGATCATGACCAGCAGTTCGACAAAAAATTCATTGATCGGATGAGACAGCGACTGTACGAGAAAAACGTCGCAGTTGCGGATCGTTTCCTCGAAATGAACGTAAATCTCGCCGCTCTTGAAGCGGGACAGCTTGATCTTTCCGAGCGGCAGCCCAAGCTGATTGGCGATATTCTCGGCTAACAGCGGAGTCGACGACCCCGAAAAAATGCGAAGCTTACTGCTGTGCATGTGCCCCTCCACGGTTCGGTCAAATCGCATCTATCATTTAAATAAAAGCTATTAAAAATTGCCTAGAATATTATACAACAGCGAGACGCGATTTCAAAAATCGACTGCGCCCCGCTTGCAGCCGTTAAACGTCGCCAAGCGCGAATATCCGACGTTTTTCAACATCGCGGACGCTTCTTCCCATTTTTGTCCTATTTTTTCGGGATGATGCGCTTCGGGAAGGATACATTTCCCTGGCCGCCGCATGGATGCGCGTCGCGATCCCCCCGCCTAGTTTTTCTTGACCGGCTTGCGGTGGCGGAATTCCAGTTCCTTCAAGACATCGTCAAAAGGAATGCCCTGCTGGCGCAGCAGCACCATCAAGTGGAAAATCAAATCGGCCGCCTCGCTGCTGATTTCGGCGCGGTCGTTGTTTTTGCCGCCGATGATGACTTCCGCCGTCTCCTCGCCGATTTTTTTGAGGATTTTGTCGAGGCCTTTTTCGAACAAATAGGTCGTATACGAGCCTTCCGGGCGTTCCGCTTCGCGCCTTGCGATCGTCGCTTCCAGATTGGACAGCGGGGCGAAGCGGTCCGCTTCCCCAAGCTCCGCGGCGGCCCCGCCGAGCTCCGCGTCGCGATAGAAGCAGGAGTAGGCGCCCGTATGGCAGGCCGGTCCTTTCTGCTTCACCTTGACCAGCAGCGTGTCGCCGTCGCAGTCGTAGTGCATGGACGCGATCTGCTGCGTGTGGCCGCTCGTCGCGCCCTTGTTCCACAGCTCCCCGCGGGAGCGGCTCCAGAACCATGTCGTGCCGCTTTCCAGCGACAATTTGAGCGACTCTTCGTTCATGTAGGCCAGCATCAGCACTTCCTTGCTGACCGCATCCTGCACGACGGCCGGCACGAGGCCGTCCGCGTTCCAGCGAACCTCTTCGATCCACGTCGTATTCATCGCACGTTCACTCCTTTTGCCCGCAGCTCGTCCTTGACTTCCCGGATCGTCACTTCTTTATAGTGGAAAATGCTTGCCGCCAGCCCCGCGTCCGCCTTGCCTTCCGCGAACACGTCGGCAAAATGTCCGGAGTTGCCCGCGCCCCCGGAGGCGATGACCGGGATGCTTACGCTATCCGACACCGCGCGCGTAAGCTTGAGATCGAATCCGTCCTTCGTTCCGTCCGCGTCCATGCTCGTCAGCAGCAGCTCGCCGGCGCCGCGCCGCTGGGCGTCCTTCGCCCATTCGAGCGCGCGGATGCCGGTGGCGTTGCGGCCGCCGTGCGTATACACTTCCCATTCGCCCCACTCCGCGTTGTACTTCGCGTCGATGGCGACGACGATGCACTGGGCGCCGAACATTTTCGCGCCGTCCGTAATGAGGTCGGGGTTGCGGATCGCCGCCGTGTTGATGCCGATTTTGTCGGCGCCGGCGCGCAGCAGCCGCTTCATGTCGTCGACCGAGGCGATGCCCCCGCCGACCGTAAACGGAATCGTAATTTCGCCGGCCGTTCTCCGCACGACGTCGACCATCGTCGCCCGCCCTTCGTGAGAAGCCGAAATGTCCAAAAACACGAGCTCGTCGGCATGCTCGCGGTCGTACGTCGCGGCGAGCTCGACCGGATCGCCCGCGTCGCGCAAATTGACAAAATTGACGCCTTTGACGACGCGTCCGTCCTTGACGTCAAGACATGGAATAATGCGTTTCGCCAGCATAGCGCGCTTGGCTCCCTTCCGCCCGCCGGCCCAAACGAGCCGGGCCGCCGGAAACCATCGCTCTCCGGCGGCCGCTCCCGGCCGGCTGCATGATTATTGTTGCGCCGCGAACCGCTTGACCGCGTCCGCCAGCTTGATGCTTCCCGTGTACAGCGCTTTGCCGACAATCGCCCCGCCGACGCCTTGATCCGCTTGCTCCGCGAGCCGCTCCAAATCCTCCGGCTTGCTGACGCCTCCGGACGCGATCACCGTGCGGCCGGAAACCCGGGCCAGCCGGACGATCGCCTCCACGTTCGGACCGCCCATCATGCCGTCGCGGGAAATGTCCGTGAAGATGAACGTTTGCGCCCCTTCCGCGGCCAGCGAAACCGCCAGCTCTTCGGCTTTCACCTCGGACGTCTCGAGCCAGCCGCGCGTCGCCACGAAGCCGTTCCGCGCGTCGATGCCGATCGCGACTTTTTCTCCGTAGCTCTCGAGCACCTTCGTCACGAACGCGCGGTCTTCGATCGCCGCCGTGCCGAGAATGACGCGGGACACGCCGAGGCCGACAAGCCGCTCGACGTCCGCTTCCGTTCGGAGGCCGCCTCCGACCTGCACCGGCACCTTCACCGCCTGCGCGATCCGGCCGATCAGCTCGTCGTTGACCGGGCGGCCGGCCTTCGCCCCGTCCAGATCGACCAGGTGGATCCACCGGGCGCCTTGCGCTTCCCAGTCCCGGGCGACGGCGACCGGATCTTCCCCGTACACCGTTTCCTGATTATAGTCGCCTTGAACGAGCCGCACGCACTTGCCGCCGCGAATATCGATCGCGGGATATAATATAAAGTTGGACATGATGGGCCGTTGCCTCCTCTGTAATCAAACCGTGAACGAAACCGTCTCCGCCCCGGACTCCGCGGCCGAGACGAACCTCTGCAGCAGCGCCATGCCGAGGTCGCCGCTTTTTTCCGGGTGGAACTGCATGCCGAGCAGCGCCCCCCGGCCGACGATCGCCGTCACCGGCTGATGGTAGTCGGTCGTCGCGAGCAGATCCTCGCGGCGCTTCGGCAGCGCATGGTACGAGTGGACGAAATAAACGTGTCCGGGCTCGAGCCCCTCGAACAGCGGACTTTTTTGCCTGAACTCCAGCTTGTTCCAGCCCATGTGCGGCACCTTGTAATCGCCTTGAAAACGGACGACCCGGCCTGGCAGCAAGCCCAGCCCCTCGTGGACGCCGTGCTCCTCGCTCTCCTCGAACAGCAGCTGCATCCCGAGACAAATGCCGAGCAGCGGCTTGCCCGACGCCGCGCAAGCTTTGACCGTATCCAGCAGCCCGGTCTCCCGCAAATTGCCCATCGCGTCGCCGAAAGCGCCGACGCCGGGCAAAATCGCCCCGCGAGCGGCCATGATCTCGTCGGCCGACGACGTCACGACGGCCTCGCAGCCGAGCCGCTCCACCGCCTTGCTGACGCTGTGCAGGTTGCCCATGCCGTAATCGATAATCGCGATCACGTTACAGCACTCCCTTCGTGGAAGGCACGCCTTTCACCCGGGGATCGATCGAGGTCGCTTCGTCCAGCGCCCGCCCGAGCGCCTTGAACACCGCTTCGATCATGTGGTGGGTATTTTTTCCATAGTGGACGATAACGTGCAGCGTAATCCGCGCCTCCAACGCCAGCTTCCACAAAAACTCGTGCACCATCTCCGTACTGAAGCTGCCGACCGTCGCCGACGGGTACTCGGCGCGGTATTCGAAATGCGGCCGGTTGCTGACGTCGATGACGACCTGCGCCAGCGCCTCGTCCATCGGCACGAACACGCTCGCGTACCGCTTGATGCCGGCCTTGTCGCCGAGCGCCTCGCGCAGCGTCTGGCCGAGGCAGATGCCGATGTCCTCGACCGTATGGTGGTCGTCGATGTCCACGTCGCCCCGCGCTTCGACCTTCAGGTCGAACTGGCCGTGCTTGGCGAACAGGTCCAGCATATGGTTCATAAACGGCACGTCCGTTTCGATGTCGACCGTCCCCGTGCCGTCCACCGCGAACGAAAGCTTGATGTCCGTCTCGTTCGTCTTGCGGGCGATTTCCGCCGCGCGCGCTCCTGCCTGCTGCGTCATTTTCTTTCTCCACCTTCCAATCGGATTTCGACCGCTCTCGCGTGGGCTTCCAGCCCTTCGTGCCGCGCCAGCGTCGCGATGCCGGCGGCGTCGCGCTGCAGCGCCTCGCGGCTGTAGCGGATCAGGCTTGATTTTTTCAAAAAGTCGTCCACATTGAGCGGAGAAGAAAACCTCGCGGTCCCGTTCGTCGGCAAAATGTGGTTCGGTCCGGCATAGTAATCGCCCACCGGCTCGGAACTGTACGGACCGAGGAAAATCGCGCCCGCGTTCTCGATCGTCCCGAGCAGGTTCATCGGGTCCTCCGTGATGATTTCCAGATGCTCCGGCGCGAGCTTGTTGATGATCTCCGCGCCTTCGGAGAGGTCGGCCACCGTCAAAATCGCGCCGTAATCCGCGAGCGACTTCTCCGCGATTTCGCGGCGCGGCAGCGTGGCGACCTGGCGGTCGAGCTCGGCCGCGACCGCCTGCGCGAGCTTGTGCGACGGCGTGACGAGCACCGCCGACGCCATTTCGTCGTGCTCCGCCTGCGACAGCATATCCGCGGCCACGTACCGCGGATCGGCCGTATCGTCGGCAAGCACGGCGATTTCGCTCGGCCCGGCGATGCTGTCGATGTCCACCGCGCCGAACACGGCGCGCTTGGCCAGCGCCACGTAGATGTTGCCGGGCCCGCAAATTTTATCGACGGCGGGAATGCTCGCCGTCCCGTACGCAAGCGCCGCGATCGCTTGCGCTCCTCCGACCCGGTACATTTCGGTCACGCCCGCTTCCGCGGCCGCCACCAGAATGTACGGGTCGATGCCGGCGCTCCCCCCCGTCGACGGCGGAGTCACGAGCGCGATTTCCGGCACGCCGGCCACCTTGGCGGGCAGCACGTTCATGAGCACCGACGAAGGGTAGGCCGCCTTTCCGCCGGGCACGTACAGGCCGACCCGCTTGAGCGGACGAAACACCATCCCGAGCAGCGTGCCGTCGGGACGGGCGTCCGCCCAGGTCGTGCGTTTTTGCTTTTCGTGAAAGGCCGTTATGTTGGCTGCCGCCTGCCGCAGCGCGGCGATAAATTCCGGCTCCACCTTGCCGTAAGCCGCTTCGATTTCCTCCTGCGCGACCCGCAGCTCGCCCGGCGCAAGCTCCACCTTGTCCAACTGCGCCGTATAGCGCAGCAGCGCGGCATCGCCTTCCCGGCGAACCGCCGCGACGATCTCCGCGACCGTCTCGTTTTGCTGCGCCGAGCCGTATTCGGTTTCCCGCTCCAGCCGGAACCCTTCCGCCGAACCGATATACATGAGGATCGTCCCCCTTCCTGATCGTCCGTTCTATTGATCTTGATCTCCCGCGCAAGCAGGAGTCCGCACGGATGCTTCGGAAGCGCGAACCGAAATTCGAAGCGCCCTTACGGACGTCCCGCCCGCGCCTGCCGGTTATCCGGCTTTCGGTCATTTACAGCGACGCCGGCACCTTCTGGCCGATCCGGTCGCACAGCGCCTGGATTTGCGCGTTTTTCAGCCGGTAGCTGACGCGGTTCGCGATCAGCCGGCTCGTCACCGAGAACAACGTCTCCATCTCGACGAGGCCGTTCTCCTTAAGCGTCTGGCCCGTTTCCACCATGTCGACGATCCGGTCGGCAAGCCCGATCAGCGGAGCCAGCTCGATCGAACCGTTCAGCTTGATCACTTCGACCTGCTGCCCGCGCTCGCGAAAATATTGCGAAGCCACGTTCGGATACTTGGTCGCGACGCGAGGCTGAATGACGGGCTTCCAGCCCGGCAGCCCGATGACCGACATCCGGCACTTCGCGATGCCGAGATCGAGCAGTTCGTAGACGTCCTTATTCTCCTCCATCAGCACGTCCTTGCCCACGATGCCGATATCCGCGACGCCGTATTCCACGTAAGTCGGAACGTCTACGGGCTTCGCCATGATGAATTCCATGTTCGCTTCCGGAACCGGAATGATCAGCCGGCGCGAGTCGTCGAAATCCTCGGGGATCGGCAGCCCCGCCTCGCGAAACAGCTTGCTGGCCTGCTTGTAAATGCGGCCTTTGGGCATTGCCACTTTCAAAACGCCGCCGTCCGTCATGCCCGCTCCTCCTTGTCGGCTCCGAATGCGATGAACCGGTCGAAGTCTTTGCCTTTATAGAAAAAAGTTCCGCCCGCGGACGCCTGCCGATGCAGTTCGGCCGCTTGCCGTCCGCCGTCCGCGGCGAATTCCGTCACGACGACCCGGCCTTCCGCGCGCTCCCGCGCCGCTTCCGCCAGCGCTTCGTCCCGCTTCTCCTGCGAATAGACGATAAGCGTGCGGCTCTCTTGATCCGCCTCGTCGCTCACGACCTCGAGAATGCGGGTCGTCTTGAGCGCGAAGCCCGTCGCCGCGGCCGGACGCCCGAACTGGGCGAGCAGGTTGTCGTACCGGCCGCCGCTGCATACGGGAAAGCCCAAATTCGAGGCATAGCCCTCGAACGTCATGCCGGTATAATACGAAAAATCCCCGATCATCGTCAGATCGATCAGCACGTGCTCCTGCACGCCGTACGCCTTCAGCACGTCCCACACGTCGCACAGGTGGCGGATGGCCGCTTTCGCCTCTTCGCTGCCGCCGAGCTCCAGCGCCTGCGCGCAAACCTCCTGCCCGCCGCGCAGCCGCAGCAGGCCTTCCAGTTCGGCGCGCACCGGTTCCGCAAGCGACAATTGCCGCAGGGCGCCGCGATAGCCGACGTAATCGCGCTGAAGCAGCCTTTCCTTCAGCGCCTCCTGATCGTCCGGCCGGCCCGGCAGCGCCTCCTCGAACAGCCCGTTCAAAAACGCGACGTGGCCGACGGCGATTTTGAACGCGGGAACGCCCGCCGCCTGCAAGGAAGCGATCGCGAGCGCGATCGTCTCCGCGTCCGCTTCCGGCGACGGGTCGCCGACCAGCTCCACGCCGGTTTGCACGAATTCGGCGTCGCGGCCTCCCTCCTCCTCGAACGCCCGGAAAACGTTGCCGTGATAGCTGAGCCGCAGCGGAAACGGCGTCTCCTTCAGCAGCGAGGAAACGACGCGGGCGATCGGCGCCGTCATATCCGAGCGCAGCACGATCGTCGTCCCGCGGTGGTCGAGCAGCTTGAACAGCTTCCGATCCGAAGTGGAGCTGGCTACCCCTACCGTGTCGTAGTATTCCATCGTCGGCGTGACGATTTGCTCGTAGCCCCACAGGCGCATGCACTCCAGCACGTCCCGCTCGATCCGCCGGAGCTTCGCCACGGCATGAGGCAAATAATCCTTAACGCCTGTCGGCTTTTCAAACACTTTTGGCTTGGACATAAGCTAACAAACCTCGTTTCTGTAAGCTGCGAAGCATCGTCCGCATCGTTCGTTAAATCGACGAAAGCCGCCCGTTCACTTTATCACATTAAAGTTCTAACATGTTACCATACTGCCAAAATAAAGACTTTTAATGTACTTTATCATGTAAATATGCCCCCAGTCAAGCGGGCTTCATCCCTTTTGCCCCGTTGCCCCGGCACCCTCGGGACCAAACGGAACGCGGCCTGTCCGAGGACTTCGTGGGCTGGCCTAATGCGCGGAGCTTCAAGTGGATTTCTGTCCAATCTAAACCGGCCTTTTGGCAAAACTCTCCGGCTTCGATGGATTTTGTGAAAACTAACCCTGGCCTTTTGGCGAAACTCGCTGGCTACGATGGATTTTATCCAATCAAAACCGGCTTTTTGGCGAAACTTTCCGTCTACGATGGATTTTGTCCAATCAGGCAAGGCCATTTTGTACTTTTCGGCCACAATCGCCGCTCTCCGTTGGATAAAATCCACTCTAGACCAAAGCTTCCCCGTTTTTCGCACTGCCCGTTGGATAAAATCCAACATAGGCCCGGCAATTTGAGTACGCACCTGCCCAGCCGTTCGCCAACCGTTACCCGGCCGTTCGCAACCGCTGCCAACCGTTGCCCGGCCGTTCGGAGACCGGTATCCGCCAAATCCCGCCCCTAAAAAACAAAATAACGGCCGCGAAGGACCGTTATTCGAAACAAATCAAGGTTTGCCGTCCGACCCGAGCTCGCGCAGCGGATTGCCGCCGACGCGGGCGCCCGGAGGCACATCCCGATGGACGACCGAGCCGGCCGCCACGACGGCGCCGTCTCCGATCGTCACGCCGGGCAGCACCGTAACGTTCGCTCCGATCATGACGTTGGAGCCGATCCGGATCGGGCCGAGCCGGTATTCCTTGATCAAATATTCGTGCGTCAGCAGCGTGGAATTGTAGCCGATGATCGAGTTGTCGCCGATCGAAATCTTTTCCGGGAAAAAGACGTCGACCATCACCATGAGCGCGAACGAGGTTTGCTTCCCGACCTTCATGCCGAGAACGCGGCGGTAGATCCAGTTTTTGACGCGAAGCTCCGGACAGTACCGGGCCAACTGAATAAACACGAAATTGCGTACCGCCTTCCAGCGGGAAACCGTATGGTATACCTGCCATAACGCATTCGGTCCGTCCACCGGGTACCGTTCGGTCTGTCTCAACGGGGCTCCGCCTCGATTCCGCATAAGGTGAGCAGCTCGTCCATGCTTTCGATCACGACTTCCGCGCCGGCTTCCCGCAACGCTTCGCTCCCTTTCAGCGACCAGGCGACGCCGACCGGTATGGCGCCGGCTTGCCGCGCGGATTCGATATCGACCGCGCTGTCGCCGAGCATGACGGTGCGGCGCGGATCGGCGCCGAGCGCGTCCATCGCCTTGCGCACCGGCTCGGGGTGCGGCTTGGCGTTTTGCACGTCGTCCAGCGCCACGATGACATCCATATCGTCGAAAATGCCGAGCAGCTTAAGGGCATGAACGGACGTTTCGCGCATTTTGGTCGTGACGATGCCGAGCTTGAGGCCCGCCGCCTTGAGCTTGGGGACGGCTTCCGCCACTCCCGGAAACAGCGTCACCATTTCGTCGTGCCGCTGCAAGTTGTAGGCCCGGTACTTCTTCGTCAGTTCTTCGACTTCATCCCTGCCGGTGAAGATTTGCATTTGCATCGCGAGCGGGAGTCCCATTTTCGGGATGATGTGTTCCCGGGAGAACCCTTCCGGAACGACGCCCTCCAGCGCATGCAAAACCGATTCGATAATCAGCTCGTTCGTATCGATAATCGTCCCGTCCAGATCGAACAAAACGGTCGTAATCGCTTGTTTCATCATTCCTGCTCCTTATTTCCATCGTGCTGTCCAAGCGGATCTTGAGGGACGAATCATTCGTCGCGGCTCCGGCTTCGGCCGAGGGCTCAGTCCCCTCCGCCGCCTCCGCCGCCATCCGAGCCGCCGCCGGAGTCCGAACCGCCGCTATGACCGCCGGAGCTCGATCCGCTGTCGGAGCTGCCGGAAAAATCGGAGCCCGACCGCGAATCGGAATCCGACCGGGAGTCGGCGGAACCGCCTCCGGACCGGGATCCGGAACGGCCGGAATCGCTCGAATAGCCGCCGCTGCCGGCGTCGTCCGCGCCTCCTGATTTTTTCGAATCGTCGTCAGGACGGCGATCGTCCCTGTCCCCGTATGCGCCGGCATTCGGGTCGTTCGCGATCGTCGAGCCCGCGTAGGCGTCGCTCCCCCGATCCGAAGCCGGCGCTCCGCCAGCCGAAGCCGCGACGCGGCGTTCGATCGGATCCAAGTAGCGCTCTTGGGCCCTCCCGTTGGACCGGCGCACGACGATAAAGACGATGGCCGCGATCACGATGAGCAGCGCCAGCAGCTGCGAGCTGCGGACATTGCCGTACACCGGGTCCAGATAGCCCTGCTCGAAGCCGAGCCAGCCCATCGGCGACCAGATCGAATCCAGCAGCGAAGCGAGCCAGTCCGGTCCCTTGAACGCAAGGCTGTCCGTCCGAAGCGCTTCGATAAAGAAACGGCCGATCGAATACCAGGCGAAATAGAGGACGGACAGCTCGCCGACCCGGAGGAATTTCCGTCTCCTTACGACGAACAGCAGGATCAGGCCGACAAGGCTCCACAACGACTCGTACAAAAAAGTAGGGTGAACATACGTGCCGTTCACGTTCATCTGGTCGACGATGAAACCGGGCAGGCGCAGCGTATCCCGCAAAAACGATTCGCCGGCCTCCCCGCCGTACGCTTCCTGATTGACGAAGTTGCCCCAGCGTCCGATCATTTGCCCCGCCAGCAAGGACGGAACGCAAATGTCGAGGATGCGGATAAAAGAGTACCCTTTTTTCCGGCTATAAATGTACCCGCAAATGAGCGCCCCGATAATGGCGCCGTAAATGGCGATGCCGCCTTCCCAGATTTGGATGATTTCCCCGGGATTCTCGCTATAGTAGTCCCATTTGAAGATGACGTAATACAAACGCGCGGCGATAATCGCCGACGGGGCTCCGAACAGCAGCAGGTCGAGGAAAAAATCAGAAGGAATTCCAAACCTTTTCCCCTCCCGGATGGCGAGCAGCAGCCCGACAAGCGCGGCCAATCCAAGAATAATTCCGTACCAGTGCACCGAAATCGGCCCGATCGAAAAAGCAATGGGGTTCAACGCCAACGGCAACATCCGTCTCCTCCGTCTCCTCCCGCCCGCGGATGCCGCGGGCGGCCGTAATTAATCGTAGTCTTCGTCCGCGATCGCTTCCGTCAACTTGTTGGTAAACTGTTGGGCCGCATTGAAGCCCATCCGCTTGAGGCGGTAATTCATCGCGGCCACTTCCAGGATGACCGCCAGGTTCCGTCCGGGACGCACCGGGACGGTAACGAGCGGAATATCCGACTCGATGATGCGCGTCGTCTCCTCGTCCAGACCGAGCCGGTCGTATTGCTTCTCCTGCTGCCAGTTTTCCAGCTTGATGACGAGGCTGATTTTCTTTTGCGTCAGGACGGCGCCGGCCCCGAACAGCGTCATGACGTTCAAAATGCCCAACCCGCGAATTTCCAGCAAATGCTGGATAAGCTCCGGGGCGTTGCCGTACAGCTGGTTGTCCGCCGTCTGGCGGATTTCGACCGCGTCGTCGGCGACCAGCCGGTGGCCGCGCTTGACGAGCTCCAGCGCCGTTTCGCTTTTGCCGATGCCGCTGCCGCCCGTGATGAGCATGCCGACCCCGTACACGTCGACCAGAACGCCGTGGATCGTGGCGGTCGGGGCCAGTTTCTTCTCGAGAAAGTTCGTGATGCGGCTGATCAGGATCGTCGTCGCCATCCCGCTGCGCAGCACGGGGAAATTGCGCTCGTTCGCCACGCCGACAAGTTCCTCGGGAGCTTCGATGCCGCGGGTAATGATGATGCAGGGCGTTTCGTCCGCGCAAATGCGCTCGAGCCGCTCCCGCCGTTCGTCGGAAGTGAGCGTTTCGAGAAAGGCTAGTTCGGTCTTGCCCAGGATTTGGGCGCGATCCACCGGATAATAATCGTAATAGCCGGCCATCTCCAAGCCGGGCCGATTGAGGTCGTCGGTCTCGATCGTGCGGCGCAGGCCGTCCACGCCCGCCACCACTTCCAATTGGAACTGCTGCACGAGTTCGGATACTCTTACTTTCTTGGCCATCGTACAGCTCCCTTCCCATCCGTTTATTTATTCATCGTATCGAAAATACCGCCGGAAATCAATGTAATCCGCTCGCCTGCCGAACGATTCGCTTTCGCGCGCCCGTTCATTTTCTTTATTGTCAAGGCCGCCGTTTTTCCTTACACTGAACCTTATCGGTCACGGCCGTATCGACATCGAGCCCGGGAGAGATCTCCTTATGTCCAAAGTAAACCGAAAAGTGAAAGTGTTGGCGCATTTTTTCGTACCCTACGCGGTCCTGCTGGCCGGCTTCGTGGCCGTCGGGCTGTACGCTTACGGGCGCACGGCGGCGCTCGTTGAAAATCAAACAAATGAAACCGCTTACGCCATCATGGCTCAAACCAAGGAAACCCTGGACCGGCGTTTCGAGGAAATCGAAACGATCGCCGAGCAAGTGGCCGGGAGCACGAAAGCAAGGTCGTTCCCCTACGTCGGCGATCCGTTCGCCGGAACGAATCCGGCGCGCATTCTCGAGCTGCAGAAGGGCTTGTTCGATTATCCGCTGTTCAACCATTTCATTCTCGACTATTACGTCGTTTACCCCGACAAGGACCTCGCCGTATCCCCCCACAAAGTGTATACGCTGCGGCAGTTTTACGATTTGAAATTCCAATACGACGGCTTCAGCTTCGAACGGTGGAAAAGCGAGCTGTCCGACCGGTACCGGTATCGGACGTTCATTCCCGGCCAGTCCGCCGTTTACGACGGCAAGCGGCAGTCGGTCGTTTCCTATATGCAATCGTTCGGCACGAAGGACCGCGTCGCCCTCGTGCTGATGCTCATCGACAACTCCCAGATCCAGAGCATGCTTCGCAAGCTGGTGCCGGATTCCGGAGGGTTCGCGTTCATTACCGACGATCGGGGGCAAGCGATCAGCGGCACGGGGGACTTCGCCTCTACCGCGTGGGCGGCCGATTTGCCCGACGGTTTCTCTTCCGCCGCGATCGACGGCCGCCGCATGCTTGTCACCCGCACCACATCGCAAATTAACGGGTGGACGTACGTATCGGCCCAGCCGGAATCGGCCGTGCTGCACAAGGTGCGCTATTTCGAACAGCTCATTCTGACGATTATCGCGCTGGGCGTCGCCCTCGGCCTGATCGCCGCGGCGCTGTTCGCTTATCGCAACAGCCGGCCGCTCTGGCTGCTGCTTCGGGCGCTGCCGGCGCAGCACGCCAACGGAACGGACGGGAACCCCCGGAACACCTGGGATGACGTCCGAACCTCGGTCGCCGGTCTCGTCTACCGCAACAACTCCCTGGAGGAGAAGCTGGAGCAGCAGGCGCCGCTGATCCGCAGCGGCTTTTACGAGCGGCTGCTGCGGGGGCAGTTCGCTTCCGACAAAGATATCGCCCTGGCCATGGAGCATTCGAGGCTGCAGTGGGAAGGGGACTATTTCGCCGTCGGCGTGCTCGCGATCTCCGGCTATGACGGCACGTACAACGAGGAAATGCTGACCGAGCTCGAAATTCGCAAAATGGCCGTTCGCGACGTCGTCGACCAAGCGTACGGGGCCGCGATGTCCGCGCACGATCTGGGCGAAAACCAGATCGCCCTAGTGCTTAACGGCGACGCGCCGACGTCCGCCGCCTTTCTTTCCGAGTGCCTGAACAAGCTCAAGGAACTGCGCGCCCGGCTCGCCGGAACGCTCAACATCGCCGCATACGCGGCCGTCGGAGGCTGCTATTCCCGATTGACGGAAATCAGCCGTTCTTACGAGGAGGCTCGGCTGATCCTGCAGCGGACAAACTGGACGGAAACGCGTCCGGTCGTCTGCCGCGACGACGACGCCCTTCCCCTGCCCGCGTATTACTATCCGCCGGACGTCGAGCAGCGGCTGATCAATCTGGTCAAATCGGGCGATGTCGAAGAAACCGTGGCGCTGCTCGAGCTGATCCGGAAAAACAACCTGGAGGGAAGCGGCATGCCCGCGGGCGTCGGCCGCATTTTGCTCGGCGAAATGAGCGGCACGCTGCTCAAATGCATCGAGCAGACGCAGCCGGACGACCGGCTCGGCTCCGAGGAGCTGGACAGGGCGCTTGCGGCCGCGGAATCCGGACGTTTGGCAAAAGACGCGTTCAAGGAACTGGCGGACGCGTTTCTGCGGATGAGCCGCAACATGAACGATCGCAAAAAAACCAGCTAATGCTTGTCAAGTATTTGGGTTTGGTGCAATTGAAATTGTTTTGGTATACTCGTTTTTAGGCAGCACAAATAACCTTCTTTGGCGAGAAGGATTATGGTTAAGTTTGGCATTTAGTTCTCGTGGTAGGGCTCGCTTTTACGAAGGATGGCGTACACGTGATGGAGAAGCTTGTTGGCGCAAGCGATCACGACCACCTTGTAGGGCTTGCCCTCTATCCTTTTCTTTTTGTAGTAATCGGTTATCCTTCGGTTAGCACCTCTTCGAATTCCGCACTGTACGGCTAGATACAACGCTCGCCTTAGCCTTTTGGAGCCCCTTTTGGTAATTCGGTTAGACGTGGCTGTAAATTTCCCCGAACTGTAGATTCCCGGATCTAGTCCTGCAAAAGCCACAGCCTGCTTGGCATCTTCGAATTGGCTGGCATCCCCGAGTTCAGCTGCAATCTGTGCAGCAAGTTTGTCCCCTATGCCAGGTATGCTCTTAATCAATTGTATCTCCGGCAGTTCTTCGGCCAGTTCATTCATTTGCTTTTCCAACTGGGTTAATTGCTCGTCAAACTCCAGCAGCAACGAAACCATGCTGTTCAGTGCAATTGTCTGAGATGGACTCTTAACTTGCCTAGCCCAGTTATGAAGAATTTCACTAAGCTTCGTTACCTTCTCTTCTATCCACACTTTTGAATGGGATTTACCTGTGCATTCTCGAATAAATTCCCCTAGATCTGTTGTCTGGTTCATTAAGCATCGCTTCAGCACCTTCAATGACGTTTTCGAAAAAAGATTGTGGAATATTCCAATGTAATCCGGAAATACTTGCTCCATTAATGCCCTGCTATTCAATTTTGCCTGTACATACATGCCGGTTACAAACTCATGCTGTCTAGTCAGGTGCTGAAGCTCCGTATAGGATTCTTGCCATTCGCGGTGTGGAACTACATCTCCCTTGTAATACAGCTCAGCCAGATGCCAAGCATCGGCCGCATCCGTTTTCACCTTACGGAGCTGCGTTCCCTTTGCTCGTTTGGCTCGGAGGGGTTGACGATGTAGTGGATCCATCCGTTAACTTTTAAATATCCCACTAACCCCCGATGGTAGTGGCCCGTCGCTTCGAGGACAACAACGGGGTCCTCGCCGCTCACTCGCTTTAGTTGCTCTAACAATTCCCCTAATCGCGCAAAACCATTCTCCCCATGCTGAAGGTTCTCCATCCTTCCGTATGGCTCGTTCCGTCTTAAGAATGGCTGTATCACGCTAAAACCTTTCGCTACATCCACGCCTACAACTGGTTGCATAAAACCCTCCTTCAATTCGTTCACCGGCATTCCCACATGGCTTCCAAACCCATAGCTTCGCTTGTGATGCGAGGTCATTGCCCCTACCAGCTCAAACATGGTCGTTGGAAGGTAGTGAGAGAACAGTTTTTTTGACGGGGTCCTAGCCCCTAAGCCACCCTCGTTCTCCCGGCTACCACCATCGTAAGATCCCAAATCGGGTAGGAGGCTACCCATTAATTGGGCAGCCGACCTCCCACACCACCGTACGTACCGTTCGGTATACGGCGGTTCCATTAGGAATGCGCAGTAACTTGTCGATAATAATCAGAAAAGAAAAGGAATCCGAGGTTCTTCAGCCTATTGTTACCGAGGGACTTCGAGAGGATTGGGCTATTGGAGATTCTCCAATAGCCCTTTCTTGTGTTTGCGTATTCCCACGCCTTCTGTTCATGAATTCCGAGCGATATAAGCCTTTCGAGTTTCGTCCTCACTCGTTTCCATTGCTTCCAGAAGACCATTCGGATACGCCTTCTCATCCATTTATCAGTGGTTTGGAGTAGTTGTTTCATGTCAGCAAGCTTGAACCTGAATTACGAAAGTACCACCTCATAAAAACATGAAAAAGTGCCCAGATCTTTGGTAGAATGGTGTTTGCCTAGAACATCACCAACCAAGAGAGGAGCACCCTTAAGGTGAAGTCTACCACAAAAATCGCGTCATTGAAAACGGCATTTTCTATGAGAAATGCAACAAATTTTGCAGGAAGCAAGGTGATCCTCGGATTTCTTGAAAACATCGGTTTGAATCAAGCCCTTCGGAGCCTTGGACTAGCCAAAGCGGCGAATGCCATCTTTCCGACGCATCGCATTCTGCAGATGCTCATCATCGGCTGGATTTTGGGCTGCGAACGTCTCTTTCATTTCAAATCCCTACAAGGTGATGCCTTGATCGCCCAGGCGCTGGGCGGCCGGGTGCCGCATCACACATTGTTAAACAAGGAATTGCTTCGTCTGGGCAAAGCCCACGACCATTTAGCGCCAGCCCTGCGAAACCTGAATGTCGAAATCATTGCACCGCAGCTACCCGACTCCTTGATTCTCGATCTGGATTCGACTGTTGAGACGGTGTACGGCAACCAGCAGGGAGCGGAAGTCGGTTTTAACAGTCAGAAGCGCGGCCGAAAGAGCTATCATCCCCTTCTCGTGTACGAAGGGCAGTCGCGAATGCTAGTGAATGCCGCGCTGCGTCCCGGCAACACGAGCAGTTCGACCGACGTCCTTTCGTTTGCCCGGCAAACGCTGGCGTTGTTGGAATCCCACCACGTACGCTATGCCCGGTTTGACAAAGGCTTTGGCGGAGAAGACTTCTACGCGTTCTGGGAGTCCCGTCAGATCGGCTACGTCGGCAAGCTGAAATGGACAAGTCGTCTCCAGGACCAAGTCAAAACCTGTGCGCATTGGACACGCTTTGTGGACGAGGACTGGATCATTGAAGGCATCGTGCTGGCCTACCAAGCGATCGGTTGGAAGAAGATGCGTCGTGTTGCTGTCATCCGCAAAATGCCGCGTTGGGACGGGGATCAGTCTCAGTTGGAACTGGATTTGCTTTGGCAATACGAAGCCATGGTCACAACGGAGGAATGGGAAGCCATCGATGTGTGGCGGTTCTACAACCAGCGCTGCTGCATGGAGAACTACATCAAGGAAGGCAAGAATGGCTTTGCCATCCACCGCATTCCAACGCAGTCGTTTGCCGCCAATGAAATCGACCTGCTCTTAAAGCTGCTCGCCTATAATCTCTTTGAGCGATTCAAGCATCATTGTTGTGAGCCGATTCACCGATCCTACACCATCCAGCGGTTCCGGCGAACGTTTTTTGTTTGTGCAGGTGTGTTTGTCCAGCATGCCCGCCAAATGACATTGAAACTGAGTACGTCTTTCCAAAACCAGTGGGCATGGCGACGAATGGAGCGAAAAAGTATTTTATTGGAATAAACGATAATCCCAATTTGTGTCTTGGAAATCCCGTTGCCCCTTCATGTGGGGAGGGGGAAAGTAACGGCATTTTTGCTCGCATTCCATTTTGACTGCATATTCTGCCTCCATAATTGGTTGTGAAATCCAAGTTCTGCGTCTTCAAAAGCCTGATTCTATAGGCTTTCGTAATTTAGGTTGAAATAATTTACCCATCCCATGATGTAACGCCTAAGCTTCAGCGCCCGGTCGGTGTTGCCCATTCCGTTGCTTCTCGACGTTAGCTCTTTCACTTTAGCTTTCATCTTGGATACGGATTTGGGATGGATTCTGACCCGCGTTTCCCCTTTGCTCTGGTAGAATGAGAAGCCAAGAAATTTAACTTTTGTCGCATCGTCCACAATCGTTTTCTCCCGGTTTACCTTGAGAAACAACTTCTTCTCGATGTAAGGGAGAATTTTCGTCAGGGTACGCTCCGCACTCCTCCTGCTCCGGCAGAATATGAGCATATCGTCTGCGTATCGCACGAATCGATGTCCTCTTGCTTCCAGTTCCTTGTCCAATTCATTCAGCATGATATTGCTGAGAATCGGACTTAGGTTCCCTCCCTGCGGTACGCCGATTTCCGTGTCCTCAAACTTATGCTTCACGACGACTCCCGCCCGGAGATACTTATGGATGAGCGAGATCACTCGTCCGTCTTTGATCGTTCTTGAAAGCACCTCGATGAGCTTGCTTTGGTTGACGGTGTCAAAGTATTTCTCCAAGTCCATATCCACCACGTAACGATATCCCTCTTGCACGTATTGTTGGCTTCGTTTCATCGCGTGGTGTGCGCTCCGTTTGGGTCGGAATCCGTAGCTGTTGTCTGAAAACTGCCTCTCATAAATTGGCGTAAGCACTTGGGCGATTGCCTGCTGGATGACTCGGTCAACCACTGTTGGAATGCCAAGGTTTCTCTTCTTTCCGTTCTCTTTGGGAATCTCTACCCTTCGAACGGGATTCGGGCGGTACTTGCCGCCCAAGATCAGTTGCTTGATGGTCTCGCCGTTGTCTCTGAGATATTGTAGAAGTTCATCTACTCCCATCCCGTCGATTCCGTGCGATCCCTTGTTCGCTTTGACTCTCTTGAATGCTTCGTTCAAGTTGTCCCTGCTAACGATTTTCTCAAGCAACCGGTCCTTCGACTCGGTTGCGTTGGTGTCGTCGGTTTCGGTTATCCTCGCAGGACTGTGCACTCCCGCATATCCTTCGTGTTCCGCACTATTCTTTTGCAAAGAGTCTTCCGTTAGAAGTTGGCTGCCCTTGGCTCCTGTTTCGGTAACTTTCATTGACTTCACCTCCTAAGGTTCAGCCCTTCCCTCGAACCGTCGACTGTTCGCGGTACTATGGCGTCTGCTGACTTCTCATGATAAATCTTGTTTCAACCGTGATTCGAAGTGCATCTCCTCACGTCCATGAGACCTCCCACGGTAAGACGATTCACTTTCCTTCCATATACCCACATCATTTACATTGGTACGTCCGTGTAGTTAATTGGACTTCGTCTTGTTTAGCAGACTCATCCCGTATCCTATGCCTGATGATGTTCGTGTTCCTTGGGCCGGAAGTTTGCCTCCAGCTTCCTTTGGATTCCACCTCGCGGTGGACACCCTTGCTCTTGGCTAGTGGTTGGTAACTACAAACCCCCACAGTGGACTTTCACCACCTAGTTAATCGCCATGCGTGGCACACTAAAAATAGGCCAACCAGAAATCTCTGGCTGACCTAATAATACGAAAGCCACAACAAGCGATTGAAGGAAGAGCTGATTCGGCATCTCGACGATCATTACATGCAAACCGATCTAAGCTTGAGCAAGCTGGCGGAAAGGTTCGGCATTTCCGAGGCGTACGTTTCCTACTTTTTCAAAGAACAAACCGGGGTCAACTTTTCGGACTATCTGGAAAACGAACGCATGAAGCACGCGAAGCGGCTGCTTGAGGAGAGCGACATGCCCGTGAACGAAGTAGCCGCCCGGGTAGGCTACTACTCCCTCAACACGTTCGGCCGGGCGTTCAAGCGGGCCAACGGACTGAGCGCGACCGAATACCGAAAAATGCGAAAACCCCGCGCCCCGGGCGGGTTCTAAAAAAACGCACAGCGCTTGAATATGGAGTAACAGCGCTTTCATACGATTCTAAACGATTGCGCAACGGATGAAATCTTCCGCTTTACGCCCCCCATGCCCCCCCTTATACTTCAAATCGCCGGCCGGCAAACGAAGCTTTCGATCATCTGGCGCAAAGGGGGGAACCGCCGCTTGAGATGGGTGCAGGATTGGAGAAGGGGCTGGCAGTTGTACGCGCTGTTCGCGCTGCCTCTTCTGTATATCGTCTTGTTCAAGTACGTGCCGATGTTCGGCAACGTCATCGCGTTCAAGCAATTCACGATATCCAAAGGCTTTTTCGGCAGTCCTTGGGTCGGCTTCGGCCAGTTCGAACGGTTTTTCAATTCGTACGAATTTTGGCGGCTGCTGCGCAATACGCTCTCCATCAGTTTCTATATGCTGATCGCGGGCTTTCCTTTTCCGATTTTGCTCGCGGTCGGGCTTCATTACGCGCGCAGCGAGCGTTTCAAAAAAACGGTGCAGATGGTCACGTACGCCCCGTATTTTATTTCGCTCGTCGTGCTGGTCGGGCTGCTGCTGCAGTTCCTCGACCCCCGCACGGGCGTCGTCAACCAGATTCTTGGCCTGTTCGGCGTCGAGCCGATCAACTTTATGGCCGAGGCGTCGTTGTTCCAGTCGATCTACGTTTGGTCGCACATCTGGCAAAACGTCGGGTTCTCTTGCATTATTTTTTTGGCAGCGCTTTCCGGGATCGATCCTTCGCTTCACGAGGCCGCGGTCATCGACGGCGCCTCCAAAGCGCGGCGCATCTGGCACATCGATATCCCCGGCATTATGCCGATCGCGATCATCATGCTCATTCTGAATACGGGCTCCGTGATGGAGACGGGCTTCGAAAAAATTTTGCTGATGCAAAATTCTCTGAATTTGCGGACGTCCGAGGTGATCGACACTTACGTGTACAAGGTGGGGCTCGTGTCGCAGGCGCTCAACTTCTCGTATGCGACCGCGATCGGGTTGTTCAAAGCGGTCATCGGCTTCATCCTGCTCGTCGTCGTCAATGCCTCGGCCAAGAAGCTCGGCCAGGAAAGCTTATGGTAGGAGGCATGGCGGGATGAATCAACGGGTCATCAAAGAGTCCAAAGGGGATCGGCTGTTCAATATCGTCAACGCGATTCTGCTTACGCTTGCGCTGATCGCCGTAGCCTATCCGCTGATCTACGTGTTCAGCGCGTCGTTCAGCTCCACGAGCGCGGTTTTGTCCGGACGCGTCTGGCTGTGGCCGGTCGAACCGTCGCTGGACGGATACGAGGCGATCTTCCAAAACGGCAACGTCGTTCGGGGCTTTCTCAATACGGTCATGTATACGGCGCTCGGCACGCTGCTCAACGTCGCGCTGACGATCATGGCGGCGTATCCGCTGTCGCGCCGGGATTTCAGGGGAAGAGCCGGCTTCATGCTGCTGTTCGTATTCACCATGATGTTTAACGGCGGCCTTATTCCGAATTATTTGCTCGTCAAGGAGCTGAACATGCTCGATACGATCTGGGCGATGATCGTGCCGACGGCGCTGTCGGTATGGAACGTCATCATCATGAGAACTTACTTCCAGACGACGATTCCTTACGAAATGCTGGAAGCGGCCCAACTTGACGGGTGCAACGACTTTCGGTTTCTTACGCGGATCGTGCTGCCGCTGTCCGGCCCGATTTTGGCCGTCATCGCCCTGTTCTACGCCGTCGGGCACTGGAACCAGTATTTCAACGCGATGATTTATTTGAAAAATCCCGATCTGTATCCGCTGCAGCTCATTTTGCGCGACATTCTCGTGCAGAACGAGGTGAGCGTCGACATGCTTGGAGACGTCAAAACCGCCGCGGCCAGACAGGGGCTGCGCGAGCTGCTGAAATATTCCCTGATCGTCGTCACGTCGCTCCCGCTGCTTATCGTGTATCCGTTCGTGCAAAAGTTTTTCGTCAAGGGCGTCATGATCGGCTCCGTCAAAGGATAACGCCCGCGGCGGGCACCGATGCCCGACGGCAACTCAAGCCCGTATAGGAGGATTTCCATGAAAAAAGGTTACCCGGGTCTTCTTTCCATCATTCTGCTGTTGACGTTCGTTCTCGCGGCCTGTTCCGGCGGCGGCGACGGGACATCCCGGTCGTCCGGGGCTTCCGGCTCGGCCGCGGCCAATCTGACCGAGGCGGGAACGTACCCGATCGTCAAGGAAAAAACGACGCTGAAAGTGATGGTGCGCGGCAACCCGCTCGTCGAAGATTTCGAGACGAACGAATTCACGAAATGGTACGAAGAAAAAACGAACGTCCATATCGAATGGGAAGTCGTGCCGGAGCAAAGCTTGCAGGAAAAGCTGAACCTCGTGCTTGCCGGCGGGGATTATCCGGATGTGATTCTCGGCCTCAACGTTCCGCCTTCGCAGCAAATGATCTACGGTTCGGAGGGCACCTTTATCGCGCTGAACGATCTGATCGAGAAATACGGCGTGCAGACGAAGAAGCTGTTCGCGGACAAACCTGAGGTCAAGAAAGCGATTACGGCGCCGGACGGCTCCATCTATTCGCTGCCGGAAATCAACGAATGCTACCACTGCTCGATGAACCAGAAAATGTGGATTTACAAGCCCTGGCTCGACAAGCTCGGACTCGACGTCCCGACGACGACCGGCGAATTTTACGACGTGCTCATGGCGTTCAAAACGCGGGACCCGAACGGCAACGGCAAAGCGGACGAGGTTCCGCTCTCCATCACGAACCAAGCGTGGGGATCGCCGATCGACGCGTACCTGATGAATTCCTTTATCTACAATCCGATGTACGGCGACACGAAGCATCTGTTCGTAAAGGACGGCAAGCTAGACGTCGCGTACAACAAGCCGGAATGGAAGGAAGGGCTTCGATATCTGAACAAGCTTTATGAAGACGGCCTGCTGACCTCGGAATCGTTCACCCAGGACAACAACCAGCTCATTCAGCTCGGGGAAAACCCGGATACGGTGCTGCTCGGCGCTTCGACGGGCGGCACGACGGCCGCGTTCACGCAGCTGCTCGGCGACAGCGGCCGATGGGCGGAATACGTAACGGTGCCGCCGCTCGAAGGACCGGCCGGCGTCCGATACGCGCCGAACGATCCCGCGATCCTGGTGCCCGGAACCTTCATTATTACCGACAAGGCCGAAAATCCGGAAGTCGCCTTCCGCTGGGCGGACGGCTTGTACGAGTACGAGCATACGCTGCGCAGCAACTACGGCCGTCCGGACACGGAATGGCGCGAAGCGGAAGCCGACGAGCTCGGCATCAACGGAGAACCGGCGAAATGGGCGGAGGTCGAGCCGTTCGGAAAAGTGCAAAACGTTCATTGGGCGCAGACCGGCCCGTCGCTCCGCTCCAACGAGTTCCGCCTGAGCGCGGTCGCCAAGGAAGACAACGATTTGGAAGTCATCCTGTACAACGAAACGAAAAATAATTACGAGCCGTACAAACCGACCGACGTTTCTTCCGTGCCGCCGCTGTTCATGACGAATGAACAGGCGACCGAATCCGCCGACCTGGCGAAGACGATCAACGACTACGTCGATGAAATGATGGCCCGCTTCGTTCTCGGCGACGCCGATCTCGACAAGGATTGGGACACCTATGTCAAAACGCTCGACAACATGAACCTTGGCCGGCTGATCGAAATTTATCAGGAAGCCTACTCGGCGATGCAGTAAAGCTTATTGACGAACGGAAGGCCCCGCTCCCCTTGCGGAGCGGACCTTCCGACAAGACGGGAGGAAACGCGCTTGATGACGAGAGAAGAAAGAACAAAGCGGTTTTTGCATGACCGGTTCGGCCTGTTTATCCATTGGGGGCTGTATGCGATTCCCGCCCGAGGCGAATGGGTTCGCAGTCACGAAAGGATAAGCAAGGCGGAATACGAGCGCTATTTCGCGGAATTCGACGCGTCCCGCTACGATCCGAAAGCCTGGGCGCGGGCGGCCAGGGAGGCCGGGCTGAAGTACGCCGTGCTGACGACGAAGCACCACGACGGCTTCTGCCTGTTCGACAGCGGGCTGACCGAGTACAAGGCGACGAACGCGCCGGCCGGCCGCGATCTGGTGCGGGAATACGTCGACGCGTTCCGGGCGGAAGGACTCGGCATCGGCTTTTATTATTCGCTGATCGATTGGCATCATGACGATTATCCGGCTTACGGCGACCGCTACCATCCCGAGCGGGACAATGAGGCGTTCAGGGACAAGCCGATCGATTTCGACCGCTATGTCGCGTACATGCACGGCCAGGTGAAGGAACTGCTGACGAATTACGGCAAAATCGACATCATGTGGTTTGATTTTTCCTACGACGACATGACCGGCGAAAAGTGGAAGGCGTCCGAGCTCGTCGGCATGATCCGGTCGCTTCAGCCCCACGTCGTCATCGACAACCGGCTCGGCAATATCAATGCGAAGCTGCCGGAATCGTATGCCGGCGACTTCTATTCGCCGGAGCAGATCATTCCGCCGGGCGGCATCGTCGATGCGAACGGCCGGCCGCTTCCGTGGGAGGCGTGCATCACGCTGAACGAAAATTGGGGCTATTACGCGGAGGACCGGGCGTTCAAGCCGCCGATGCACATCGTCCGCGCGCTCGTCGAATGCGTCAGCAAAAACGGCAACCTGCTGCTCAACGTCGGTCCGGACGCGAAGGGCGAAATTCCGCGCGAATCGCTGGACGCGCTGGCCGGGGTCGGGGAATGGCTGCGGCGGAACGGCGACAGCATTTACGGGTGCGGCGCGTCGGAGCTGCCGAAGCCGGAATGGGGCCGTTATACGCGGAAGGGCGACAAGCTGTACGCGCACGTCTACGATCGCGGCATCGGACCGATCTACTTCCAGGGGCTCAAAGGGAAAATCAAACAAGCCCGCCTGCTCCGCGACGGCTCCGAACTGAGCGTATCGGTGCCGTGGATGGCCGACCACTACTCCGACACCGACACCGGAGCGTTCATCCTGCTGAAGGGGGCGGAGCTGCCCGACGAATGGGATACGGTTATCGAGCTGGAGCTGCTGCCCGAAGGCGAGCGGGCTTAAGCGCCGTTCGAAGCCGATAGCCGAAAACGGGCGCGCCTGATTTTCGCGGCGCGCCCGTTGCGGCGGCACAACGGCGTTTACGCATCGTAGTTTACCAAGTAATGCTGCAGCTCGGTGTTGTAGAACCCGACGCTGTGCTCGACGGCGTTGCCTTCGGCGTCGAACGAATACCGCAGCCGCTTCAGCAGCGGCGCGCCTTCGGGCACCCCCAGCAGCTTTCCGGTCTCGGCCGAAGCGAAGCCGACCGTAAAGCGGTCCCGGAAGCTTTCCAGCTCGATCCGGCTCTCCTCGATCAGATCGTACAGCGACTGCATGTCGGGCAAGCCCGCGGCTTCGTCCAGCCATACGGCTTCGGAAAAGAAATGAATGTAATGGATATACGGCTCTCCGTCCAGAAAGTAGAGGCGCTCGATTTTCCGGCAGCGCGCTCCGAACAGACGGCGGAGCTCCGTCCCTTCCTCGATGTCCGCGAGCGCTGCGCCCAGCACTTTTTTTTCGATTTTGTGGCCTTCCTCGACCAAAATTTCCGTGAACCGCTTCCCCTTGGACAGCTTGGAAAAGGAGGTGTTTCGCAGCACGATCGTGCCGACGCCGCTTTTTTTCTCGACGTAGCCTTCCTGGGCCAGCTCCTGCATGGCGCTGCGGATCGTCATTTTGCTTACCTGGAATTCCTTCTCCAGCAGCGGCTCCGAAGGAATGTTCGTGCCGAGCGGATAGACTCCGTGCAAAATGCGGTCCTTGATGATCTTTTTGACCTGCAAATATAAAGGGCCTTTTTTACGCGTTATCGACAAGCCTTCTCCCTACCTTTCGATATCCCGGGAAGCGCCGGTCATCGCCCGCAGCACTTCCGCTTCGGTGGCGATCGGCGTGTCTCCCGCCACCGTATGGGCGAGCATCGCCGCCGCCGCCGCAAACTCGACCGTCTCCCGGGGAGGAAGCCCCTTTGCCGCGCCGTGAAGGATCCCGCTTGCGTAGGCGTCCCCCGCGCCGATCCGGTCGTGCACCTGAAAAGTCAGCGTGTCCGAGAAGACGAACTCCCCTTCGCGGTACATAAAGCCGGTCAGCGAGTGCGAATTGTCGCCGTTGACGCCGCGGTGCGTTCCGGCGATCGTTCCGATGCCGTATCGCCGCGCGACCTGGGGAATCAATTCCTTCAACTGCCCCGTTCGATCCCGTTCGCTCGTCCGCATGCCAAGGGTCAGCATCGCGTCCCGCTCGTTCATCAGCACGATGTCGGCAAGCGCCAGCATCTCCTCGTAATGCGGCTTCGCCGCGGCATAGCCTTCCTCGCCCCACAAGGCCGGCCGATAGTTGCAGTCGAACGCGACCGCAGCCCCGGCTTGCTTCGCTTCCGCGGCAAACCGCTTCATCTGCTCTCGGACGCCGTCATTCATCGCGAGCGTAATGCCGCAGAAATGAACGTAATCGGCGAGCCCGGCGATTTCGGAAAAATCGTACGGCCCGGCCGCCACCCGGTTAAAGCTGCTGCCCTGCCGGTCGGCGTACGTCACGCGGCTCGGCCGGACGCCGAAGCCGTTCTCCAGAAAGTACATGCCGATGTACTTCCCTCCCCGGCTGACGTACGTCGTCGCGATGCCGAGCTTGCGGAGGAAGGCGACCGCCGCGTCGCCGACCGGATTGTCCGGCAGCGTCGTGACGAGGTAGCTTTCATGGCCGAAACGGGACAGAGCCGAGATGACGTTGACCCCGGTTCCCGAGAACGTGTACCGGAGAGTATCGCTTTGCGCGAGGGAATCGAAGCCCGGCACCTGCAGGCGCATCATCACTTCTCCGAAGGCCGCGATTTTTTTAGGCATGGCGGTCCACCAGCGCCGTCAGCGCCTCGAGCAGCGCTTCCACGTCGCCTGTCCTCGTATCGCCGGTCGCCGGATCGATAATGGACGAGTAGACGTGCGGGATGACCTGGGGCACGCCCGCCTGCAGCGCGATTTCGACGATCGGCCTGAAGTTGTCCGGGTCGATGCCGCCCGTCGGCTCCAGCGCGAAGCCTTCCTCCCCGCACGCTTTCGCCACGGCGCGGTATTCGTCCTCCAGCTTCAGGCCCTGCATCGGAAAATATTTCAGCGCGTTGCCGCCCATATCCCGCACGAGCGCGATTGCCGCCTTCACCGGGACGATCGCCTGCTCGGAGGCGCTTCCGCTGATCGGCCCGGTTGAAAGATTGACGTAGCCGGCGCGGCCGCTGGGCGAAACGAGGCCGTTGATCCAGCCGGGACAGCCGTTCAGGTTGGCGCGGGTGGCGCCGACGGCGGGAAACACTTGATTGATGTGGGCCCCGGCATACGATTTCGCGATCTCGGCCACGACCTCGGCCTGGCGGCTGTCGCCGGCGCCGAGGCCGATCGACACGGCATCCTCGATCGCCTCCCCGTACCGCTTCATGCCGGCGACCGCCTCCGCGGCATTCGGGTAATGTTTGGACAGCACGCCGACGAGGACATGGCCCCGGGCCGCCGCGAACACCTCTTTGGCGTTTCGCACGCTGCCGGCCAGCACGTTCAGCGCCGCGCGGCCTCGGTAAAGACGGTTCTGCAAATCAGCCATGGGCCGACCCTCCGATAATTTCGTTTATTCTCGCTACGATAACCGCCATATCGTCTCCCTGCAGCGAGCGGGGATCGATGTCGAAGTACCCCTGCCGGACTCCGTAATCCCTTGTGTAAACGGCAATGGCGCCCTCGCGCAGCGCGTCGTTCACTTCCTTCGCGGTCACCCCCGCCGCTTGGGCGTCCACCCGAACGCGCCCGCGATAAATCGCTCGTCCCGCCTCGTCCCGCACGATCGAAACCGTCACGCCGGGCAGCCCGGACAACGCGTCCAGCGCCTTGAGCGCTTCCTTCTCCCGCTCGCTGCGGTCTTCCTTGCGCATATATTCGTCCAGCGCCTGCAGCAGGCCGAACGTCGATTCCTTGCCGACCTTCATGCTGCGTCCGATGCCGTGCAGCTGGACCTTCACCCAGTCGACGTATTTGCGCTTGCCGGCGACGAGCCCGGAAGTCGGCCCTTCGATCGCCTTGGAGCCGCTGTAAATGGCGAGATCGGAGCAGGTCACGTATTTGCGGAGCTCTTCTTCCGCGGCGGCATCCACGATCAGGGGAACGCCCCGGCTTTGGGCGACTTCCCACGCTTCCTCCGCGGAAATCACGTTTTTCTGTACGCAGTGATGGGATTTCACGTACAGAATGGCGGCGGTGCGCTCCGAGATCGCCGCTTCGATGTGCTCCTTGCGCCCTTCGTTCGCGTAGCCGACCTCGATCAGGCGGCCTCCGCCCAGGTAGACCATCGTTTCCACCGGAGCGCCGTACTGCACGTTGTGCCCTTTCAGCAGGATGATCTCGTTTTTCGGCAGCGGATCCTGATGGAGGCGCAAGCTTTTGCGGACATCGCCTTCGGTCACGACGGCCGCCACCGTCAGCGCGATGCCGCTCGAGGCGGAATTGACGACGACGGCCGCCTCCGAACCGAGAATTTCGGCGACGTAATCGCCCGCCTTGTCGACCAAATCGGCCATTTCCACGTAGTTTTGGCCGCCCTCCTTCATCGCTTCCATCACCGTATCGGTCGGCGCCGAGACGCCCAGAATGCTCATCCGGCCGCTCGCGTTCACGACCCTCTTCAATCCGTATTTAGCAAGTATAGTAGCTGCCACCGATCACTACCCCTTTCGCTTCGACATATGCTTCCGCCAATCGGCGCTCCCCTTCGGAATCGACCAGCACGCGCTTTCCTTTCTTCACTTCGAACAAGGTCAGGTTCGCCTTGTCGCCGACCCGGATCCGGCCCAGCTCCGGCTTGTTCAGCCATGCGGCGGCGCGAACGGTCACCGCGTCCACGACTTCCCGTAGCGAATAGCCGAGGCTCAGAAACTTGCTCATCACGTTGGCCATCCCATATACGGGTCCTTCCAGCCGGTTGCCGCGGTAAATGTCGGTGCTGATCGTCCCCAGCCCGATGCTGCAGCGACGCGCCTGCTCGGCCGCCCGGAACGAGAAGCTCGCCGTGCCGTGCCCGACGTCCAAATGGACGCCCCTTCGGATCGCGTCGGCGAGCCCTTCGACCGGCGTCCCGTCGGGGCGGAACAGATTGTTCGGCTTCCCGTTCAAATAATGGGTGACGATATCGCGTTCTTGCAGCAGGGCAAGAATGTCCTCGATCGCGGGAGGCGCCGAGCCGATATGGACCATGAGCGGAAGCCCGGTTCGCCCGGATATTCGGCGCGCCAGCCGCAGCGGCTCGATCCCGTTGTCCTTGACGACGCTGCCGCTCATTCGCGCTTTCAGTCCGACGATGAAATCGCCGTTCTCCCGCACCGCCGCGGCGGCCTTTTCCTCGTCGATCCACGCAAGCCGCGAAAGCTCGTCGACACGCGCAAGCCCGATATGCGAAACGTTCAAAAAGGCGAATACGCCCGTTCTCGCCCCCTTCGCGCTCTTCCTGAGCTCCGCGATCCGGTCGGCCCCGCAGCTGCCTGCGTCCACGATCGTCGTGACCCCCTGCTTCACGCCGATCTCGTCGATTTCGTCCCCGTACGGCTCGAACTCCGGAAACGCATGCACGTGCAGATCGATCCACCCGGGCGAGACGTACAGGCCCGTGCCGTCGAATCCGCCTTCCCCTTTCGCCTTCCCTCCCGGAACGATTTCCGCCACGATTCCGTTCCGGATGACGACGTCGATTTCCCGCTCGTCCGGCAGCTTCACTTTTTGCAGCACGAAAGAACCGTTCACTTCCCTCATCCCAACTTTCCGCAGCCCGGTTTTCATATGGAGCTCCTTTGTTCAGGATAAGGATAACACAACGGAACGAAAAATTAAACATAACGTTATAATGTTTATAGCATTCCTTCGCAAAACGAGCGCCAGCAACGTTCGTTCGCTCCGAATCGCCGCTTGAAGTCGGGGTCGAAAGTCCGCCATCCCTGCCGATCGCAATAAAAGCGCCCGGCCGATTGGCCGAGCGCTTGGGGGTAAGAGCTTATTATTCCGTTTCCAGAATGTTGAGCTCGCTGTCCTTGTCGAAAAGATGAACCTTGTTCATGTCGATCGCCAGCTTGACGTTTTGGCCTTCTTGCAGCGTGGTCCGTCCGTCGACGCGAGCGATGACGCTGTCCTTGCCCAGACCGGCCAAGTACAGGAGCGTTTCGTGACCGAGGTTTTCGCATACTTCGATGTTTGCGTTAACGATCGATTTCGGCGAAGCCTCGATGAAGACCGGCTCTTCGTGAATGTCTTCCGGACGGAAGCCCAGGATCACTTCGCGGCCGATGTAGCCTTTGCCGCGGAGCACTTTCGCTCTGCCTTCCGGAATTTCGACGTTGATGCCCGTTGCTTTGAAGTGAACGGCGCCGCCTTCTTCCGTCAATTGGCCCGTTACGAAGTTCATTGCCGGAGCGCCGATGAAGCCTGCGACGAACAGGTTGATCGGATGGTTGTACAGCTCTTCCGGAGTAGCCGCTTGCTGAATGAAGCCGTCTTTCATAACGACGATGCGGTCGCCCATCGTCATGGCTTCCGTTTGGTCGTGGGTTACGTAGATGCAAGTCGTCTCAAGACGCTTCATCAGTTTGGAGATGCTCGCCCGCATTTGCGTACGCAGCTTGGCGTCCAAGTTGGAAAGCGGTTCGTCCATCAGGAACACTTGCGGTTCGCGGACAATCGCGCGGCCGAGAGCGACCCGTTGGCGTTGACCGCCGGACAGAGCCTTCGGCTTGCGGTCGAGCAAATGCTCGATTTCCAGCGTTTTTGCGGCTTCGCGAACGCGGCGGTCGATTTCGTCCTTGCGGAATTTCCGCAATTTGAGGCCGAAAGCCATGTTTTGATATACGTTCATGTGCGGATACAGCGCGTAGGATTGGAATACCATCGCGATGTCGCGGTCTTTCGGAGCGACGTCGTTCACGACGCGGTCGCCGATGTACAGCTTGCCTTCGGAAATTTCTTCGAGACCTGCGATCATCCGCAGCGTAGTCGATTTGCCGCAGCCGGAAGGACCTACCAGCACCAGGAATTCCTTATCTTGAATGTCGAGGTTAAAGTCGGTTACCGAAGCTTTGTCGGAACCCGGATATTTTTTATAAACATGCTCTAAACGTACGCCTGCCATTTTATAGTTCCCCCTAACGACTCGTTTAAGGTACGTTCTTATCTTACCGCAGAGGGGTGTCGAATGACTATGCACAAAGCGTACAAAAAATTCATTTCCTTTTCGTAACTTTGTACAATAGCAGCATAATGCGGACAAGAACCGCGTCGTTGAAGGACCGAACGTCGAGTCCCGTCTCCTGCTTCAGCTTGTCGAGCCGGTACAGCAGCGTATTGCGGTGAATGAATAGTCTTTTCGCCGTTTCGCTTACGTTGCAATCCATGGCGAAAAAAGCGTCCAGCGTCGACACCGTTTCCGCGTCGTTGAACAGATCGAGCCGCGGCATCATCTGTTCCATGAACCGGGCTTTCGCCGGGTCGGGGATTTCGTTCAGCAGCCGCTCCAGGTGAATGGCCCAAGGGACGTGGACTTGCGTGCCGACGTGATACTTCCGTCCCAAATAAATCGTAT
Organism: Cohnella algarum; assembly: GCF_016937515.1. Lineage (NCBI taxonomy): Bacteria > Bacillati > Bacillota > Bacilli > Caryophanales > Paenibacillaceae > Cohnella > Cohnella algarum. The sequence goes on along the minus strand of NZ_JAFHKM010000002.1, from coordinate 2,040,234 downwards.
CGCGAAGCATGCCGACGGCCTGGATCAAGCTTTCGGTAGGAATCATCGGCTCGCCTACGGCGACGTAGCATTCCCCGCCCCACTGCTCGGTGAACATTTGCTGCAAGCCGGTAGCCAGCGAAAAGAGCGCCTCTTTCGTTTCTTCACGGTCGATCACGTCGCCTTCCCCCGAATCGATTTCCGCCAATAGCCGATCCGAACCGAGGATGAGCCATTCTCTCTCCTGCAGCGGAACCAGCATCATTTCGTCGGAAATAAACGAGCGCAGCACTTTTTCCAGTTCGGCGTAGGAAGGCTCGCGCTCGTCCGTCTGGTCGTTCAGCAGAAGGAAAGGAATCATGCCGTCGAACAGCTTGCCGCGGGTTTCCAGCCAATCGGGGACTTCGACCCGGGTTTCTCCCGACAAAATGCACTGTTCGATCCATTCGCCCAAGCGGCGCGCCTGACGCTCCTGGTCGCTGCCGGCGACGGGGGACGGCTTGCCCGACTGCTGCTGAAGCGCCCATTTGAGCAGCTCTTTTTCGAGCGGGGTCAGCTCGGCTTCGGTCCGGATATAGCCGATTTCCTTCGTTTCGATTTTCGTCGCGAGCAGGCATCCGCCTTCCAGTTGAACGTAGTCGCCGATCTCGGGAAACTTTTTGCCGCCGATGCTTTCCCATTCGGCCTTCTTCATCGTCCCCGCCGTCACCGGAGCGCCCAACAAATGCTGCAGCTGCTGCAGCTTCGTCTTGATCAACGCCATGGTCCGCCCCTTTCCCCGATTCGTTACCATTATTGTAACATAATCGAAGGGGCAAAGGCTTTTAAACCCATCCTAACGGAGAATGAGCAGAATGACGATGGACGTCAAGGCAAAAACGGAGGCGATCAAATAAAGGAAGGAAACGGTTTGAACCTGGGTCAGCCCCCATTTCATCAGACTGTGGTGAGTGTGCAAATTGTCCGCCCGGTGAAGTCCTTTGCCCTCCAGCAGTCTTCTCGTAAAAACGACCGCCGTGTCCAGAATCGGAACGCCCAAGGCCAGCAGCGGAACGAGCAGCGACAGGAAGGTCGCTCCCTTGAGCGTGCCCTCGACGGCGGTCACCGCAAGCGTATAGCCGAGAAACGTCGCCCCCGCATCCCCCATGAAAATTCTCGCCGGGTGAAAATTGTACGCCAGAAACGCCAGGCACGAGCCCGCCAGCGCGACCGCGATCAGAGCCGTCACTTCCTGGCGGCCGATCAGCGACGCCGCGAACAAGGTTAGCGAGGATATGACGCAAACGCCGGAAGCGAGGCCGTCCATGCCATCGATAAAATTCATCATGTTGATCAGCGCAAACACCCATACCGCGGTAAAAAAAAGGCCCCAGCCGTCGGTAAACACGATCATCGCCGACGAGGAAGGGGAGGAAATGCCCGATATCGAAATACCGTAAGCTCCGGGCAGCAGGGCGACGGCAACGTAAAGCACGAGTCTCGGCCATACGGGAAATTCCCGGCCGCGCGATTTGAAAGCGTCGTCGGCCAACCCGATCGCAACCAGCGCCCCTCCTCCGACGGCAAGCGTGCGCACGAGCGGAGAGTCCCCTAGCCAGAGGAAAGACGTCGCGACAACGCCCGCGTACAAGGCAACCCCGCCGCTGAGCGGAACGGGGCGGCTATGGATTTTGCGCCTGGCCGGCCGATCGACGAAGCCGATGCGAAGCGCAGCGGCCCTGACAAAAGGAACCAGCAAAAAAACGAACAAAAATGAAAAGCCCAATGCGTATATGTACATCATGGCAGGCCCTCCGGCGGACAGGATACCTTTAATTTGCCCGATAAGACGACCGCCATACCAAAAGGCGAAAACACAAAAAAACAGACGTTCGCACGTCTGCCGTTCGTGAACTGGTGAGCCATGAAGGACTCGAACCTTCGACACCCTGATTAAAAGTCAGGTGCTCTACCAACTGAGCTAATGGCTCGGGTAAATGGTGGAGGGTGATGGATTTGAACCACCGAACCCGAAGGAACAGATTTACAGTCTGCCGCGTTTGGCCACTTCGCTAACCCTCCACGTGACCTCCGGATAGCTTTAGCACCCGAGCGCTCGCTTATACCGGTAAAAACAAATGGTGGCTCGGGACGGAATCGAACCGCCGACACGAGGATTTTCAGTCCTCTGCTCTACCAACTGAGCTACCGAGCCGTACATTTTATGCGATTTTAGAAAAATGGCGGAGCTGACGGGATTCGAACCCGCGGTCTCCTGCGTGACAGGCAGGCATGTTAGGCCTCTACACCACAGCTCCATGATCGATATGAATGGTGGAGGCTGAGGGGATCGAACCCCCGACCCTCTGCTTGTAAGGCAGATGCTCTCCCAGCTGAGCTAAGCCTCCATGAAGGAAAATAAGTATGGTAGCGGCGGAGGGGATCGAACCCCCGACCTTTCGGGTATGAACCGAACGCTCTAGCCAGCTGAGCTACGCCGCCATACCTCGCTGCGAACGGACGGCTTGTCCGGACGAGCCAGATGTGTTTGCAGTCATCGTTCAAAGCTTGCGCCTTGATAACCGGATACGAAACGAATGCGCATGGTTGTTTGCTGGCTTGCTTCCCGTCCGCTCCATGCCCGAAGGCGCTTCGCTTTAGGATAAGCCCTCGACCGATTAGTACTCGTCAGCTCCACACGTTGCCGCGCTTCCACCCCGAGCCTATCAACCTGGTGTTCTTCCAGGGGTCTTACGAATTGGGAAATCTCATCTTGAGGCGGGCTTCGCGCTTAGATGCTTTCAGCGCTTATCCCTCCCGCACTTGGCTACCCAGCCATGCTCCTGGCGGAACAACTGGTACACCAGCGGTGCGTCCATCCCGGTCCTCTCGTACTAAGGACAGCCCCTCTCAAATTTCCTACGCCCGCGACAGATAGGGACCGAACTGTCTCACGACGTTCTGAACCCAGCTCGCGTACCGCTTTAATGGGCGAACAGCCCAACCCTTGGGACCTACTTCAGCCCCAGGATGCGATGAGCCGACATCGAGGTGCCAAACCTCCCCGTCGATGTGGACTCTTGGGGGAGATAAGCCTGTTATCCCCAGGGTAGCTTTTATCCGTTGAGCGATGGCCCTTCCATTCGGTACCACCGGATCACTAAGCCCGACTTTCGTCCCTGCTCGACTTGTAGGTCTCGCAGTCAAGCTCCCTTATGCCTTTGCACTCTTCGAATGATTTCCAACCATTCTGAGGGAACCTTGGGGCGCCTCCGTTACATTTTGGGAGGCGACCGCCCCAGTCAAACTGTCCGCCTGACACGGTCCCTTCACCGGATTCACGGTGACAGGTTAGAACTCCGATACGATCAGGGTGGTATCCCAACGGCGCCTCCATCGATGCTTGCGCACCGACTTCTTAGGCTCCCACCTATCCTGTACAGACCGTACCAAAGTCCAATATCAAGCTACAGTAAAGCTCCATGGGGTCTTTCCGTCACGTCGCGGGTAACCTGCATCTTCACAGGTACTAAAATTTCACCGGATCTCTCGTTGAGACAGCGCCCAAGTCGTTACGCCATTCGTGCGGGTCAGAATTTACCTGACAAGGAATTTCGCTACCTTAGGACCGTTATAGTTACGGCCGCCGTTTACTGGGGCTTCGGTTCACAGCTTCGGATTGCTCCTAACCGCTCCCCTTAACCTTCCAGCACCGGGCAGGCGTCAGCCCGTATACTTCGCCTTGCGGCTTCGCACAGACCTGTGTTTTTGCTAAACAGTCGCTTGGGCCTCTTCACTGCGGCCCCCTCGGGCTATTCACCCTACCGAGGCACCCCTTCTCCCGAAGTTACGGGGTCATTTTGCCGAGTTCCTTAACGAGAGTTCTTCCGCGCGCCTTAGAATACTCATCTTGCCTACCTGTGTCGGTTTGCGGTACGGGCACCTTCGCCTGGCTAGAGGCTTTTCTCGGCAGCGTGAGCACGGAACCTTCGGTACTGTGATTTTCCCTCCCCATCACAGCTCAGCCTTATCGATGCGCGGATTTGCCTACGCATCAGCCTCGCTGCTTGGACGAGCATATCCATCAGCTCGCGTTCTTGCCCTCCTGCGTCCCCCCATCGCTCGTAACGGCTTACGGTGGTACAGGAATTTCAACCTGTTGTCCTTCGACTACGCCTTTCGGCCTCGCCTTAGGTCCCGACTTACCCTGAGCGGACGAACCTTCCTCAGGAACCCTTAGGCTTTCGGCGGACAGGATTCTCACCTGTCTTTTCGTTACTCATACCGGCATTCTCACTTGAATGCAGTCCACCGGTCCTTCCGGTCCGACTTCAACCCGCATTCAACGCTCCCCTACCCAGTTCGTCGTCTTCACTTCACCCTGGTGTGTTTAGCTGGGGCATTTGGGTCAGAATCTTTGAACAACCTTTACGGTTGATTCTGACCAAATGTCCCGGTTCTACCAGAACAAAGTGAAGACGACGACCTGCCATAGCTTCGGTGGTGTGTTTAGCCCCGTTACATTTTCGGCGCAGAGTCACTCGACCAGTGAGCTATTACGCACTCTTTAAATGGTGGCTGCTTCTAAGCCAACATCCTGGTTGTCTTCGCAACTCCACATCCTTTCCCACTTAACACACACTTGGGGACCTTAGCTGATGATCTGGGCTCTTTCCCTCTTGACGACGGATCTTAGCACTCGCCGTCTGACTCCCGAGTATACATCTGTGGCATTCGGAGTTTGACTGAACTTGGTAACCCTTGGCGGGCCCCGCACCCAATCAGTGCTCTACCTCCACGATGCTCAACCTCGAGGCTAGCCCTAAAGCTATTTCGGGGAGAACCAGCTATCTCCGAGTTCGATTGGAATTTCTCCCCTACCCCCACGTCATCCCAGAACTTTTCAACGTTCATGAGTTCGGGCCTCCAGTAAGTGTTACCTCACCTTCACCCTGCACAGGGGTAGATCACACGGTTTCGGGTCTACGCCTACGTACTCAATCGCCCTATTCAGACTCGCTTTCGCTTCGGCTCCGCTTCTCCAGCTTAACCTCGCACGTAAACGTAACTCGCCGGTTCATTCTACAAAAGGCACGCCATCACCCTTAAGAATCGGGCTCTGACTTCTTGTAAGCGTACGGTTTCAGGTTCTTTTTCACTCCGCTCCCGCGGTGCTTTTCACCTTTCCCTCACGGTACTGCTTCGCTATCGGTCGCCAGGGAGTATTTAGCCTTGGCAGATGGTCCTGCCGGATTCCCACGGGGTTTCTCGTGTCCCGCGGTACTCGGGATCCGTCTTGGAGAGAGCAGACTTTCGGCTACAGGGCTTTTACCTTCTTTGCCGGGCCTTTCCAGACCTCTTCGCCTAACCTGCTCTTTTGTAACTCCGTGTAAGACGTCCCACAACCCCAGGGAGCAAGCTCCCTGGTTTGGGCTAATCCGCGTTCGCTCGCCGCTACTGACGGAATCACTGTTTTGTTTTCTTCTCCTCAGGGTACTTAGATGTTTCAGTTCCCCTGGTATGCTCCCTCATGAGCTATGAATTCACTCATGGGTGACTGTGCATTACCACAGCCGGGTTTCCCCATTCGGACACCCCCGGATCAAAGCCTGCTTACGGCTCCCCGAGGAAATTTCGCTGTTCGCCGCGTCCTTCGTCAGCTCCTGGCGCCTAGGCATCCTCCGTACGCCCTTATTAGCTTAACCTCTCGGTTAGCTTGCCATTTTCACTTCAAGTACCTTCGTACTCTCCGCTCCACAACACATAAGGTCATTAGATGATCTTCTTTTGCGCTACAACTAACCGCTACCCAGCAGCGTTCGCTGCGTGTCGGTTCGTTGCTTTCGTTTCGTATCCAGTTGTCAAGGTGCAAGTTTTTTGCGTGGAGACGCTTCTCGAGCCGCTTCAGCAAAGAAACTTCCGCAGCCTACCGCGTTCGCAACGCGAACGTGGCCATCGTCTCAAGGTAAAGATGGTGGAGACAAGGAGGATCGAACTCCTGACCCCCTGCGTGCAAGGCAGGTGCTCTCCCAGCTGAGCTATGTCCCCACGGGATAAGGTATACAATTGTTGTATGGTGGGCCTTAGTGGACTCGAACCACCGACCTCACCCTTATCAGGGGTGCGCTCTAACCAGCTGAGCTAAAGGCCCGCAGCAGCTATCAGCCTTTACCAGCTGATGGAGCGGCTTCATGAACGGATTCATGAGCCTGCCTGGCAACGTCCTACTCTCCCAGGACCCTGCGGTCCAAGTACCATCGGCGCTGGAGGGCTTAACGGTCGTGTTCGAGATGGGTACGCGTGGAACCCCTCCGCCATTGCCACCAGACAGGTGTTGCATTTGAAGTTGTAAGCTCTCGTAAAAGCCCTCCGCTTTTCAGCTTCCGGCTTCGCGAGCGTCTTGCTCCTTCAAAACTGAACTCGAGCGTAATCGGACGTTATCCCCCGAAGGGTTCCTTAGAAAGGAGGTGATCCAGCCGCACCTTCCGATACGGCTACCTTGTTACGACTTCACCCCAATCATCTACCCCACCTTCGACGGCTGGCTCCTTGCGGTTACCCCACCGGCTTCGGGTGTTGTAAACTCTCGTGGTGTGACGGGCGGTGTGTACAAGACCCGGGAACGTATTCACCGCGGCATGCTGATCCGCGATTACTAGCAATTCCGACTTCATGCAGGCGAGTTGCAGCCTGCAATCCGAACTGAGACCGGCTTTTTAGGATTGGCTCCAGGTCGCCCTTTCGCTTCCCGTTGTACCGGCCATTGTAGTACGTGTGTAGCCCAGGTCATAAGGGGCATGATGATTTGACGTCATCCCCGCCTTCCTCCGGTTTGTCACCGGCAGTCACCTTAGAGTGCCCACCCGAAGTGCTGGCAACTAAGATCAAGGGTTGCGCTCGTTGCGGGACTTAACCCAACATCTCACGACACGAGCTGACGACAACCATGCACCACCTGTCTCCTCTGTCCCGAAGGAAAGGCCTATCTCTAGACCGGTCAGAGGGATGTCAAGACCTGGTAAGGTTCTTCGCGTTGCTTCGAATTAAACCACATACTCCACTGCTTGTGCGGGTCCCCGTCAATTCCTTTGAGTTTCAGTCTTGCGACCGTACTCCCCAGGCGGAGTGCTTAATGTGTTAACTTCGGCACCGAGAGGTGGACCCCCCCAACACCTAGCACTCATCGTTTACGGCGTGGACTACCAGGGTATCTAATCCTGTTTGCTCCCCACGCTTTCGCGCCTCAGCGTCAGTTACAGTCCAGAGAGCCGCCTTCGCCACTGGTGTTCCTCCACATCTCTACGCATTTCACCGCTACACGTGGAATTCCGCTCTCCTCTTCTGCACTCAAGCCCCCCAGTTTCCAGTGCGTCACGGGGTTGAGCCCCGCACTTAAACACCAGACTTAAAGAACCGCCTGCGCGCGCTTTACGCCCAATAATTCCGGACAACGCTTGCCCCCTACGTATTACCGCGGCTGCTGGCACGTAGTTAGCCGGGGCTTTCTTCTCAGGTACCGTCATCGGGCTAGCAGTTAACTAGCCCTTATTCTTCCCTGGCAACAGAGCTTTACGACCCGAAGGCCTTCCTCACTCACGCGGCGTTGCTCCATCAGGCTTTCGCCCATTGTGGAAGATTCCCTACTGCTGCCTCCCGTAGGAGTCTGGGCCGTGTCTCAGTCCCAGTGTGGCCGTTCACCCTCTCAGGTCGGCTACGCATCGTCGCCTTGGTGAGCCGTTACCCCACCAACTAGCTAATGCGCCGCAGGCCCATCCCTTAGCGACAGATTGCTCCGTCTTTCCCAGCTCGCTCATGCGACCAAGCTGCGTATCCGGTCTTAGCATTCGTTTCCGAATGTTATCCCAGGCTAAAGGGCAGGTTGCCTACGTGTTACTCACCCGTCCGCCGCTAACCTTCTTAAGTAGCAAGCTACCTAAAAAGATCCGCTCGACTTGCATGTATTAGGCACGCCGCCAGCGTTCGTCCTGAGCCAGGATCAAACTCTCCATAAAGGGACTTTTGACGGCAGGGTTTCCGAAGAAAATCCCGAAAGTCAAAATGTCCAACTACTTTATTGAAGAGCCCTTAGGCTCAAAAAGTTATTGCTGGTTTGTCTCGCACAGACTCAAAGCCTGCATTCGACTTGTTTCCAATTACGCTCGATGTTCAGTTTTCAAGGAGCAATCGCGTTAGCCCGAAGGCCTTCGCTTTCGCGTCGCTGTCGTAACGGCGACTTGATTAATATATCATATTCGCCTATCCGATTGCAACTGGTAATTTCTAGCTTCGCTTGCCAACGCATCGTTTCGAAGCTTAGCTTCTCTCAGGCGCGAGACTTAGATTAACATATCCGCCCGAACCGCGTCAATTCCTATTTTCGATTTTATGCATAAAGAATTTGCTGAAGGCCCAGAATAAGCCCGATCCCCGGCACTCCGAGCACCGCGACGGTTCCGATCGTGGCCGGATTCAACGGGATGTACCAGTCGGTGATCCAGCCGGAAAAGTTCAAAGCGTAAATCGCGAACGCCGAAAGAACGAGGTGGGTGCCGAAACGCAAAAACCAGCCTCCGTGCACTTTCCGGCGCAGAAGCAGAAAGGCCAGCGAACAAGAAGAAACGATCAACACGCCAAGCCAAACGATTCTCACGGTCCGACCCCCCGTTTGTCCTCCGCCGTTTTTTCATACGCGTTCCAGAGCTGCTTCGCTTTTTTCAGCAGCATGCTCATCTTTTTCTCGGCGGCCTCCATGGCGAATATCGCATAGTCGACCTCGTCGGCGCCGTCCGCCCGGTCGAACCGATAGTTGGCCGCGGCATACTCCCGCTCCGCTTCCCGAATTTGATTCGTCAGCATCGCGATTTCCGCCAATTGGGCCGAGCTTTGCTTCCGTTCCTTTTTTCCCGCCATCCCGATCTCCCCCTGCCGTTCGTTTGGGCCGATGGACAACCCAATATGATAGGTATGCGGGAATCGTTCATTTTAGAAGCGGCGGCGAAGGTCCGGTTGGACGATTGTTCAGATTCGGATTTTTCCGATTTTTCGGATGGACGGTGCATGCCGCCGCGCCGCGATCCGTCTCCAATAAAAAAGCAAAACGGCAATTCGGCGCCTGCGCGAACGCGGAGCTCCGTTTTGCCGTTTCGTTTCGTTGCGTTCATTCCCGATCGGGCAGCCAAATGTGGCCGTTTCCCCGTTCGGACTCGAGCAGCCTCATCAGCTCCTCCGAAAGCTTGTTCGGCCGGTACGGCTTGACCAGGTAGCCTTTCGCCCCCAGTTCCGCCGCCCGGGCTTCTTCTTCGAACGCGCTGGAGATCAGAATCGGCACGTCTTTCAGGCGATCGTCCCGCTTCATCCGTTCGATGACCTCCAGGCCGCCAATCCCGCTTTTGAACATCAGGTCCAACACAAGCGCATCGGGAGGCGAAATTTCCATCGCCGCAATGGCTTCCTCCCCGCTCGCGAAGGTCGTCACGGCGTACCCGTTGCCCGTCAGCTCCTCGGAAAGCAGCACGGACAAATTTTCGTCGTCCTCCGCAATATAGACCGAGGCCGTTTTTTCCGAATTCTCCGCCGAATATCCCGCCGCTGGCCCGCCGCCCGCAATCGGCAGCAGCAGCGTAAACGTGCTGCCGCGCCCGTATTCCGACGCGACCTGCACATCCCCGCCGTGGATGGCCATTATTTCTTTCACGATGGCAAGGCCAAGCCCCGTGCCCCCGATTTCCCGGCGATCGGTATTGTCTACGCGATAAAATTTTTGAAACAGCATCGGCAGCGCTTCTTCCGGAATGCCGAGTCCTTCGTCGGCGATTTCCACGCGCAGAAAGTCGTCCGCCGCCGCGGCCGAAACGGCGATCGTTCCGCCCTCCGGCGAATATTTTACCGCATTGCCGATAATGTTCATCAGCACTTGCTTGAGCTTGCCCTCGTCCGCCTTCACCTTCGCCCCGCCGGACAAATCTTCGAAGACGAAACGGTGGCGCGGCGCATTGATTTTATGCAGGTCGATCGTTTCGCCGATCAACTTCGCCAAGGACAGCGTCCTGAATTCGTAGGCCATTTTCCCCGATTCCATTCGCTGCAAATCCAGAAAATCGTTGATAAGCGCCGTCAGGCGGTTCGCTTCCTGATGAATGGTATGGATGTACTTCTTCTGCCTTTCCGGCGCAAGCTGCTTGTGAAGAAGCAGTTCCGCGAATCCGAGCACGCTCGCCAGCGGGGTTCTGAGCTCGTGGCTGACCGTGCTGACAAACTCCGATTTGAGCTGGTCGGCTTCGTATTCCCTGGTCACGTCCCGATGAACGAGCAAGGCCCCGAGACGTTTTCGGCCCTGATAAAGGGGTTCGAAATACATATGAATATACCGGCGGACCGGGGACGTCATTTCGTAAAGGAGGTCGAGCTCCTTATCGTCCCGGTTCCGCACGATGCCGTCGATAAAGCGGATGAGCGGTTCCGGGTGCTTGACAAGCGGTTTGACGAGTTCGTAAAAAGCCTCCAGATCCATTTCGAATTCCGGCCGCGCCTCCACGCCGAACATCTGGAACCAATTCGAATTGACCTGGATCGTCGCGCCGTCCCCGTCCAGCATTTGAATCGCTTCCTGAATCGTGTCCAGCATATTTTGCGTCAGCCGTCTCTGATTTTCCGCATGCTCGTACATGTTCAGCTTATCGAGCGACAGCGAAATCTGGATGGCGAACCCTTCCGCCTCGTCGGTTTCTTTCACCGTGAACGTTTTGCCGGACCGGGTCAGCACGATGCAGGCGACGACCGCTCCGTCTCCGTCCAGGATCGGAATATACAAATCGCTCGCCTGCATCGTTTCCGAATGATACCCTCTTTCCCCGAGCGAGGCCGTGCGCTGGACGTGATAAGGAAGCTTCGTCTCCAGCAGGCGGGCGAGATGCCCTTCGTCGCAAGCTCGCAAAAACCGTTCCGCCTCCTCGTCCGAAAGGCCGAACGACGCGTAATCCCGGTTTGCGCCGAGCAGGACGATGATCCCTTTGTCCGCTTCCAAAATTTCGGCCATATGGCGAACGATGCTGCGCAGCATTTCATCCCGGTTAAGCGTGATGGCGAGCGACTGCACGAGCCGGTTGCGCTTTTTCAAATACTTTTCGTTATCCTCCATCCGGAACAGCGCTTCGGTCAGCTCCTCCTGCTGCATCTGCAGTTCGTCCTGCTGCGCCTGAAGCTCCTCGTTTTGGGCGAGAAGCTCCTCCTCCTTGGACTGGATCTGCTGCGTCATCGTTTCCAGCGATCTGGCCAAGCCCCCGATTTCGTCGGAGCGCGACGTGTACGGGAACTTTTCCAGACTGCCGACGTAGAAGCGGTTCGCGGTCGCCGAAAGCTTGCTGATCGGCCGGCTGATGTCCTTCGCGGTTTTGAACACGACCAAAAAGGCGATAAGGAGCAGCGCCGCCGAGTAGAGGGCCAGCCGCGGAAACTGCCCCGCAAGATGCCGGTCGAGCATGGCTTGCGCCTGTTCCAGGTCGGCCTGGTTTTTCTGCTGCACCGCGAACGACTCCGAAATGAGATTGCCGGCTTCGGAATCGAGCGTTTGGCCGGTCAATTCCCGAAGGGATTCGTAATCGTTCTCGCTGGAAAGCTCGAGCGCTTGCGGCAATATGACATCGAAATAGCTGCGGAAAAAAGCGTCGGCGGACTCCACCCACCGGCGGACCTCCGGCTCCAGCCGCAGCTGCCCGAATGCCGCAAGGGTTTCCTCCAGGCCTTCCTTTCCGGCATAAATTTTCGAGTAATCCCGTACGTTCAGGTTAACGAAATATCCTCTCGAGTTATACAAAATGCCATTGATATGCTGCGCCAGCTCGGATACGAGCCTTTGCTGAACGGCCAGCCGGTCGGCCTCGTTCTGGAACTCGTTCATGCTCCGGTTCTCGTCCCAGCTCATGAACGCCAGCCCGCCGAAAAACAGCGTCATCAGCAAAACCATCATGCCTACCAGCCGCCAGGTAATGCTTTTGCGAAAAATTTGCGCCTTATGCCTCATGCAGCATCTCCCCGATTTTGCGGGAAAGCTCCAGGGGACTGAACGGCTTGGACATAAAATCGTTCGCTCCGGCGGCCGAGGTGCGCTCCCGGTCCGCGTTCTGGCTTTTGGCCGACAGCATCAAAATTTTGACGTTCTTCCGTTCCGGCCATTGTCTCACTTGGCGGATGACATCCAGCCCCGAGTATTTCGGCATCATGTAATCGAGAATCACAAGGTCGTACTCCGACCGCCTGATTTTGTCCAGCGCCTCCTCCCCGTCGCAAGCGACATCGATTTCGTGGCCGTCGTCCTCAAGCGTGTCGCAGATGAGCATGCGCAGCACCGCTTCGTCTTCGGCGAGCAGCAGTTTAGCCAACTTGAATCCCTGCCTTTTGAATAGAGTTCATCGAATTCGGTCGATCAGCCGCCGGATTCTCGTTTCCAGCTCTTTCATCCGGAACGGTTTCGTCAAATAATCGTCCGCCCCGAGCCGAAGCGCCCGCGCGACATCTTCCTCCCCGGACCTTCCGGTCAGCATGATGACCGAATATTGGTCGGATTCCGGCCGGGAACGGATTCGCTTAAGCACCTCCAGCCCGTCCATGCCGGGCATCATCCCGTCGAGAACGACCAAATAAGGGAGCTTGTCGGCGTGGCGCGGATCCTCCAGAAACGCATTTCCGTCCCGAAATGCCTTCGCGTCGATCTGGACTTCCTTGCCTAACGATTCCTTCAAAAACTCGATCAGCAAAGAACGGATGATGGCGTCGTCGTCGACGACCGCAATATGGAGCTTGCGGTTGTCCCAGGACGCGAAAGCATCGGCGCTCCAGACTTCGGTGCGGTTTCGCCCCCGTTCCTTGGCCTGGTACAAGGCGAAATCCGCCGCTTCGAGCCATCGGTCGAACAGCTCGGGATCGGCATCGGCGATTTCCGCCACTCCGGCGGAAAAGGTCATCCCGGCAAGCTCCTTGCGCAGCCCGAAATCCAGCTTGGCGAATCCGTCGCGCAGCCGATCCACCAGCTTTACCGCCTCGGACTCGGCGGTATGCGGCAGCAGCAGAACAAACTCCTCTCCTCCGAAACGAATGAGGGAATCGAACGACCGGATGTTGGACCGAACGAATTCCGAAAAGCCGGCAAGCACTCTGTCGCCGACAAGATGGCCGAACCGGTCGTTGACTTTTTTGAAGTGATCCAGGTCGATGACCGCGAGCGAGAAATTGGAGGAGGACCGGTTTTTTTCCAAACAGACCCGCCGGTAAGCGTCCGACAAATATTTCCGGTTGTAGGCCCCGGTCAGCTCGTCCACGAAAAGCAGCCGGTCCAAATGCCGTTTGCGCCGCAGCTGTCGTTCCAGTCTGGCCAGCAAATCGTCCATATCGATCGGCTTTTCCAAAAAATCGTCGGCCCCGAACCGAAACGCTTTCAATCTCGTCTCTTTCGCCCGGTCGATGCTGATGACCGTCGTCGGGACGAATTTGAGGCGAAAGCAGCCCTGGAGCGTCTCCATCACTTCGAACCCGTTCTTCTCCGGAATGAGCAAATCGAGAATGAAGCAATCCGGAGCCAGGTCGTGGAAGTAGCGAATGGCCTGGTCCGGGCTGACGGTGGCGACGACAAAATAATGCCTCCGTTCGAGCTCGTCCTTCAAGTACCGCAGGAGCGTGACGTCATCGTCCAAGACAAGAATGAGGGGCTGCTCCAGCGGGATATCTTTTTCCTTCAGGAAAAAAGCGTCCGAAAACGGCTCCATGCCGTAATTGAACTCGTAGGCGATCTTCATAAGCGGATACAAAAAAGAGCGCAGCTCCTCGGCTTTCCAATGCCCTTTGCCCGCCGCCGCTTCGTCCCACAGGCGTCCGGCCGTTTCCGACAACTCGTTCATGGCGATCGTTCCCGCCGTCCCTTTGACGGAATGGAGAAAGCGATGAAGGTCTTCGCTCGCGATCGCCGTCTCCGATTCGAGCCACGACTCGATTTGACGATGAATGCTTTGAAGCAAGGATTCCTGATATTTTTGCAACAATAACGCCCCCGGGAAGTTCTCATGCTGCCTGCAGCCGTTCGTTCGTTCGTTCATGCTTAACGTCATTATATCATCGGGCACAATCTGCCTTTTTGACTAGTAGCTGGTACTGATCCGAAAGGAGGGGAAGACGAGGAAAAAACAAAAAAGCAATGCCGATTCGGCGCTTTGATCAGCCCGCATCGCATTGCTTCTCGATGATGTCCGCCCGGACGCTAGCTCAACTCGCGTCGTCCTTCGAGCGCTTTGGACAAGGTGACTTCGTCGGCGTATTCCAGGTCGCCCCCGACCGGCAGCCCGTGCGCGATGCGCGTCACCTTAATGCCGAACGGCTTCACGAGGCGGGACAAATACATTGCCGTCGCCTCGCCCTCGATATTCGGATTCGTCGCCAGGATCAGCTCCTGCACCCGCTCGTCGCTTAAGCGCCTGAGCAGCTCCGCGATCCGGATATCGTCGGGGCCGACGCCGTCCATCGGCGAAATCGCGCCGTGCAGCACATGATAGAACCCGCCGAACTCCTTCGTCCGTTCCATCGCGACGAGATCCTTGGGCTCCTGAACGACGCAGATGACCGAAGCGTCTCGCGTTTTGTCCGAACAAATCCGGCACGGGTCGGTATCGGTAATATTGCAGCAAATCGAGCAATACGTCAGCTGGCGCTTGACGTTGACAAGCGCTTTGGCAAAGTCGATGGCCTCCTCTTCCTTCATCCGAAGGACGTGAAAAGCCAGCCGGGCGGCCGTTTTGGGGCCGATGCCCGGCAGGCGGGAGAAGGCATCGATAAGCTTGGCGATCGGTTCGGGATAGTACATTAAAACAAGCCTGGAATTTTCATGCCGCCGGTAAACTTGCCCATGTCGGCGTTGGCCAGCTCATCGGCCTTCGCCAGCGCGTCGTTAACCGCCGTCAACACGAGGTCCTGCAGCATTTCGACGTCGTCGGGATCGACCGCTTCCGGCTTGATCTCGATGTTCAATACTTTTTTATGGCCGTTGACGGTGACCGAAACGACTCCGCCGCCCGCGGTGCCCTCGACCGTTTTCGTGCCGAGCTCCTCCTGGGCTTTCATCATTTGCTCTTGCATCTTTTTCACTTGCTTCATCATTTGGTTCATATTGTTCATCGTTCTAACTCCTCCTCAATCGTCTTTGATGACTACCAGCTGGTCGCCGAACAGCTTGAGCGCTTCCTCGACGAGCGGCTCTCCCCCGTCTTCCGGCTCCAGCGTCAGCTCCTCGGGCGCGGCTTCGCCGGAACCTTGCGTTCCCGCCGCAGCCAATGCTTCCTGCCATTCCTTCTGCAGCATGGTCGCCAGCTCCGTCGGCCGTCCGAACACGGCGGTCAGTACGCTTTCGATCACCTGCCGGTTGGCGGGCTTCTCCGTCGTCTCCCGGTGGATCGAATTGCGAAAGGCGACCAGCACCGTATCCTCAGTATAAGATACGGGCTCTCCGTCGACCAGCCATGCATGTACGGTGACGCGTTCTTCTTTGACCCGCTGGAGCACTTGCGGCCACTTGCCCAGCGCCTGCAGCGTTTCCGGCGCGCCGGCCGCCGCGATGTACGGCTCCAGCCGGATGCGCTTGCGCTGCGGCTTGGCCGCCCCCGCTCCCGCCGCGCCGCCGGGAGCTCCCGCGCCCGCGCGGCCGGCGCCGATGCCGAGGCTGCCGCTCCGGCGGCCTCCGTCCCCGGCGCCCGCGGAACGCGCGCCCCCCGCGGAGCCGGAAACGCCGCCGCCGCGAAGCAGCTCGTCCAGCCGGCGCTCCAGGCCGGCCACCTGCTGCTGCAGCCGCGCCAGCTCGGCCGGCGCCTGCTGCCCTTCGGCGGCGTTTCCTTGCGCCGGCGCCGGAGCGACCGGCGGCCGAGCGGCGCCGCCTTCGGAAAGGGAGCAAAGCTTGAGCAGCGCGATCTCGAACATCGTTTGCGGGTGCGCGGCGTACTTCATTTCCGATTGATAACGGTTCAGCAAATCGATGATCGAAAAAAGCCGTTCCCGCGAAAAGCCCTCCGCCATCTTCCTCAGTTCGCCCGGATCGGCCACTTTCCCCGAGGAAGCCGCCGCATCGGGCGCGATGACCGAAAGCAGCATGTCGCGGAAATAATGCATCAGCTGCTCGAGGCATTTGTCGGCGCTTTTGCCGGCGCGCATCATCTCGTCGATTTCCGTCAGCACGCCGGCGGCGTCGCCGTCCCGCACCGCGGCGGCAAGCCGGGCGAACTGTTCGGAGGGAAGCCCTCCGGTCGCCTCGACCGCGTCGCGAAGCGTTATCCTGCCTTCCGTAAACGATGAAATCTGATCCAGCAGGCTCAGCGCATCCCGCATGCCCCCGTCCGACAGGCGGCAAATGTGGGCAAGCGCGTCGTCGTCCGCTTCGATGCCTTCCTTCCGGCAAATTTCGGCCAGCCGCTCCTGCTGCTCGGCAAGCGACACTCTCCGGAACTCGAAGCGCTGGCAGCGCGAAATGATCGTTGCCGGGAGCCGGTGGGGCTCCGTCGTCGCCAGCATGAACATGACGTGGCCCGGCGGCTCCTCCAACGTCTTGAGCAGCGCGTTGAACGCCTCGGTCGTGAGCATGTGGACTTCGTCGATAATGTACACTTTGCGGCGCACTTCCGTAGGCGCGTACTTCACCTTGTCGCGGATATCGCGGATTTCCTCGACGCCCCGGTTGGACGCGGCGTCGATTTCGACTACGTCCATGACCGCCCCCGACGAAATCCTGCGGCACGTTTCGCACTCGTTGCACGGCTCGGCCGCGGGACCCCGCTCGCAGTTGATCGCTTTGGCGAGCAACCGGGCGGCGCTCGTCTTGCCGGTTCCCCGCGGGCCGCTGAATAAATAGGCATGAGACAGGCGGTCTTCCCGAATCGCGTTTTGCAGTGTTTGTACGATATGCTGTTGCCCGACCATGTCCTGAAACGTCTGCGGACGCCAGGCCCGGTACAGCGCAATGTGGGCCATTTCTCGTCGCTCCCGTCAGCAAGAAGCCCGGCGACGGTTCGACAACCGTCTATGTAGAGCTGCCGGGCTTATTGGCGTTTCAACCATTATACATCATGAAACGGAAGCGCTCCACCGCCGGATACCTTCTTGCCTCTGGCAAAAGCGGCCATCGGCAGCGAAACCGTGAACGTCGTCCCCCCGGGGCCCGACTTCACGCCGATTCTCCCTCCGAGCTCGTGCACGATGCGCTGGCAGATGGACAAGCCCAGGCCGGTGCCCTGTTCTTTCGTCGTAAAAAACGGGTCGAACACGCGCTCGAGCAGCTCTTCCGCGATCCCCGGCCCGTTGTCCCGGATTTCCACCGACACTTCCCTGCCGCCCGGAAGAGGGCCTCTTTCCTTTATGACCAGCGTCCCCCCGGTGCCCATCGCTTCGATCGCGTTTTTGCCCAAATTCAAAAACACCTGCTTGAGCATTTCTTTATCCGCATAAACGGGCGGCAGATTGTCCGCCGGCTCGTAATTTAAATTCACGTCGTACAAAATCGCGTCGCTGTGCAGCATGGGCAGCATTTCTCCGAACAGCGCGCCCAGATAGACGGGAACGAGGCGCACTTCCTTCGGCTTGCTGAGCAGCAAAAATTCGTTTACGAGCGAATTGACGCGATCCAGCTCGGACAGCACGATGCCGACATACTCCAGCTCCCGATTCATATCCCGTTCGGCAAGCGCCTTGCCCAGCAATTGCATGAAGCCCTTGATGGCCGTCAGGGGGTTGCGGATTTCGTGCGCGGTGCCGGCCGCGACTTGTCCGATCATCTTCAAGCGATCGGAGCGGCGCACCTGCTCTTCGAGCTGCATCAAATGCGTCACGTCCTGGAAAAGCAGATAGCTTCCGATCGCGGCCCCGCCGTCCCGGAGGGTCCCTCCTTCCAGCGTCAGCTCCCGGCGCCCTTCTCCGTTTCCCCATGTAAATCTCCGATTGCGGAAGGAACGGCCCTCGAGCAGATCCGCCCAAAACGCGGGCGCGAGCGACGGGAGGCCCGCCAGCCAGGTCCAGACGCTTTGCCCGATAATGCCCTTGCGTTCCCCCCCGAACACGGAACAGACCATCGGGCTGATTTCCAAAATGCGAAACCCGGAATCGCACAAAACGACGCCGGTATGGTCGTCCTCCAAAATCCGTTCCGCAAATTTGTAAATGTAAATATCCCGTCCCGATGCCGCCGGATCCCGATGCGCCGAATCGCCGTTCAAGCCCGAATTCACCATCGTTCGCCACCACCTTACCGCTGGTCTAATGTCGCCTAAAGGCGTCCTTCCCGGCTACCGCAAGCGAAATAAAAAAACACCCCGCGCAGTACATGCCTACGCCAAGGTGTTGTGTCATCTCCAAACGGAGAAAGATTCGGTTGTGTCGATTAGGACCGTGCACCTGTCCTCGATCATGGCCATCCAGCCGTACATGCCGCCGCCGCTCCCCCGAAGCGACCCTCCAACACAAGAACGTGACCACTTACGGCTGCTTCCTTCCGGACCTGACCGGGTTCATGGGCGTCCCTTGCGGAGGACTCCGGGATCAACGCGACAAGCGACATGTCGGAACTGCGTAACCACACCTCAAACAGGAATTCAACCTCGCTACAGCGGATTGCGAGTTACAGGGCACCGCTACCTCCCCGTCTAGCACGGCATCACTTAGTATAACGGTTTCCGTCCTCAAGCGCAACCTGAGGGAACGATTCCCTGTCAGACGGAGCTTGGAACGGACGATTATCTCGCCGATTGAACGTGCACATTATAGCGGGGAAAATTGAACCGCAAGACGGACGCCGCCTGCCGCTCCACCGTCGCCACCTCGCGCTGCTGCAGACCGGGCGCCAGCTTGATCGTAACGTAAGCGTCGGCCCCGTTGAACGTAATGTTCGACCCCGCCACGCCCGGCACGTTGCGGATCGCGTCCCGCATCAAATTGGCATCGTTTTTGTAGCCCAGCGCCATGTGCCGGCCCGGAATTTTCGGATACGAACTCGTTCTTCCCATATACCCGTCTTCGGCATAGCTCTGCGGCTCGATCGAAGTGTTCCCGGTTCCCCGGTTGGCGCAGCCGGTCAGGACGAGACACGCGGAAAGGGCCGCGGCGGCCAGCCATATCGTCATCGCTTTATGTTGTCGCATGAAAAAACCTCCCTTATGCGTAGGATGCATAGGGAGGTATGAGACTATACGGAGTTTCTTACAGTCCGTATTTTTTCTTGAATTTGTCAACACGACCGCCGGCATCGACAAACTTCTGTTTGCCCGTAAAGAACGGGTGGCATGCCGAGCATATTTCGACGCGCAGATTCGGCCGGATGGAACCGGTCTCGAACGTATTCCCGCAAGCGCAGGTAGCGGTCGTCACATGATATTGCGGATGGATGCTTTGCTTCAAGACGTTCACCTCTTTCCGCCCTGAACCGCAGTGCGGGTCCAGAGTAATAGACAGACAAGCGAAGTATACCACCTTGGGCGGTTAAAAACAAGAAAATGTTTGCCGGGCGAGTCCCGGCAAACCCGGCGCGAGCCGGGACGGGCTCCGTCAGCGGACGCCCGCCGGCGGGACGTGCGTGTACGAACCGACGACCACGCCCGGCAGCTCCTCGCGAAAAATGTCGAGCAGCGTCTTCATCCCGTAAACTTCGCCCCGCGCTTTCGGGATGAGCGACAGATAGGCGTCCGGATCGATGTTGAGGTTGCGCATCTGAATGAGCTTCAAGCCGGTGCGCCGGACGAATTCGATCATCGCCTCGATCTCTTCTTCCCGGTCCGTCACCCCGGGGAACACGAGGTAGTTGATCGACGTGTAAACGCCCTTGTCGGCGGCGTAGCGCAGCGACTTTTCGACGTTGGCCAGCGTATAGCCGCGGGGCTTGTAGTACGCGTTGTAGTGCTCGTCGAGCGCGCTGATCGTGCTGACCCGCATCAGGTCGAGCCCGGCGTCGGTAATCGCCCGCAAATGATCGGTCAGTCCCGCATTCGTGTTGATGTTGATATAACCGTTCGACGTCTGAGCGCGCACGCGCTTGATCGCTTCGACGATCGTCTTCGCCTGTGTCGACGGCTCGCCTTCGCAGCCTTGGCCGAAGCTGATGATCGCGTTCGGCGCTTTCAGGTGCTCCAGCATGATGTCGACGACCTCATCCGTCGTCGGCTTGAATTGCAGCCGCGTTTGGGGGGCGGGAAAGCCGCTGTCGTCCGGCTGCTCGGAAATGCAGCCGAAGCAGCCGGCGTTGCAGGCGAACGACACGGGAACCGCTCCCTCCAGCCGCTGCAAAAACGTATTGGAAGCCGTCAGGCATTCGTATTCGAGCGCGCAGTGGGACAGGTGCTGATAGAGCCGGTTTTCCGGGTAGGCGGAAAGCAGCCGGTCCACCTTCAGCTCCAGCTCGCGGCGGTCGCAATTTTCCGGATTCCAGGGCTCGGGATCGTCCGTTTGGCCGGCGGCCACGTAAAACTCCCCGTCCTTCCAGACGACGGCGGTGTAGCCGAACAAGGGCAGAAGCTGCTCTTTGTCCGTTTTCGTGTAGCCCGGCACGTAATAGCGGGTATAGCCTTGCGGCAGCAGCGCGCCGACCGCCTGGCAGCCCGGAGCCATTGCGACCATCTCGCCCGTGCGCGGATTCATGCCGACCGCCCGGGTGTACGGCAAGCCGACAAGCGTCGCGCCGGGAGGCAGCGGAATGAGCTCCTCGTCGAACAGCTCGACGAGGCGGTCGCCGCTGCGGGCGATCCCGAGCAGCTCGGGATGATCGTACACCTGGCCCTGTTCGTCTGCGTAAACCAGTTGCATGTTCGTACCTTCTTTCAATACGTCCCGTTATTCCTTCGTCGTGCTCTTGGCGGAACGGCGGGTCGTGGAAGTCGTTCTTTTGGCGGGCTTCGTCTCCGCAGGTTCGGACGCGTTGGCCGGCTCCGCCGCGTTCGCTTCCGCGGCCGGTTCGGCTTTGGCGGAACGGGTGCGGGAGGAAGCCTTTTTGGCGGTTGTCTTTTCCGCCGTTTTGGCGGACGCCGTCTCGGCTTTTGCCTTGGTCGCGGCGCTCGCCGCTTCAGCGGCCGGTTCGGCTGCGGCGGAAGACGCGGGCTCGCCGGACGATTCGGCCGCCGTCGGTTCCGCTTTCGCGGCGGCGGACGCCTTCGCGCGCGTTCCGGCGCGCGTCGTCGTCGAGCGGCCGGACGCGGCCTTCGGGGCCCGGCCCGTGCCGGCAGCCGCCGGCGCTTGGTCGGCGTCGTCTGCCGCGGAGCGGCCGGCTTGCCCGGCCGGTTCGGCCGCGGCTTCGGCGCGGGCCGCCGCTGTGGCCGCCGGCGCTGCCGGAACGGCCGGCTCGGGCGCTGCGGCCGCCCGCGGAGCGGCGGACGGCTCCGTGCCCGGAGCCGGCGCGGCCCGCTCGGCCGAGCTTGCCGCCGCAGCCGTGCCGGCAGCCGTCGGCGCAGCCGAAGCCGCCATCGGCGTTGTCGCCGCCGGAGTCGGCTGCGCCGGCGAAGCCGTTCTCGCCGCGCCGGACGTCGCTTGCGGCGCCGGGGAAGCCGAAGCGCCGTTCGAAGCCGGCGCCGGATTCGGCGGCCCCGCGTGATACGCGCCGAGCGGACGGTTGGACGCCCCCGTCGTCAGCCGGGCGCCCTGGGCGGAGCCTCCCGCGCCTTGGCCGGAAGGCCGCGCGGACGAAGATGGGCTCGAGCCGTACGGCCGGCTGGACGTCGAATACCCGTTGCGGGTCTGCTGCATCGTTCTGCCGTTTTGCGGCCTCATCGAGGCCGAGGAGGCCGAACCGCCGGCGGACGACGACGGGTAGCCGGAGCCGCCGCCCGGCGTGCCGTTACCGCCGTTCGAGCCGCCGCCACCGCCGCCGGAGCTTCCCGGACGCGACGAGCTGCCCCCGACGTCCAGCGACGCCAAAAATTCCTCGTTCGTTTTCGACTGGGCGAACTTGCGCAAAAATTGATCGACGAACTCCGGAGAGTCGTTCATGTTTTTCCGAACGGCCCACGCTTTGTCCAGCTCATCCGGCGTCAGCAGCAAATCCTCGCGCCGCGTCCCCGAACGGCGGATATCAAGCGCCGGAAAAATCCGTCTTTCCGCCAGCTTGCGGTCCAGGTGCAGCTCCATGTTGCCCGTGCCCTTGAACTCTTCGTAAATGATGTCGTCCATGCGCGAGCCGGTATCGATGAGCGCGGTCGCCAAAATCGTCAGGCTGCCGCCTTCCTCGACGTTTCGGGCCGCTCCGAAAAACCGCTTCGGACGATGAAACGCCGCCGGATCGATACCGCCGGACAACGTGCGTCCCGACGGCGGAATGACTAGGTTGTAGGCGCGCGCAAGACGCGTAATGCTGTCCAGCAAAATGACGACGTCGCGCTTGTGCTCGACAAGCCGCAAAGCCCGCTCCAGCACGAGTTCCGCCACTTTAATATGATGTTCCGGCACCTCGTCGAACGTCGACGCGACGACTTCGCCCCTTACGGAACGCTGCATATCCGTCACTTCTTCCGGCCGCTCGTCGATCAGCAGCACGAACAGATCGATGTCCGGCCGGCTGATCGAAACGCTGTTGGCGATTTCCTTGAGCAGCAGCGTCTTGCCGGCTTTCGGAGGCGCCACGATCAGGCCGCGCTGGCCGAGGCCGACAGGCGCCAGGAAATCCATGATTCGGGTGGAAAGACGATTGGGTGCCGTTTCGAGAACGAGTTTCTTGTTAGGGAAAAGTGGGGTTAAAGCGGGAAAATGGAGGCGTTCCGCTGCGGTCTCGGGGGATTCTCCGTTGACGGCGTTGACCTGCAGCAAGCCGAAGTAGCGTTCGCTCTCCTTCGGGGCGCGGCATTTGCCGGATACGAGATCTCCCGTTCGCAAATCGAATTTGCGAATTTGCGAAGCCGAAATGTAAATGTCCTCCGCACTGGGCAAGTAATTGATCGGCCGCAAAAATCCGTATCCTTCGGGCAGAACTTCAAGCACGCCCTCCATGAACAGATTGCCGCTTCGCTCCGCCTGCGCCCGCAGGATCGCGATGATCAGCTCGTTTTTTCTCATTTGATTGTAATTGGCGATCTGGTGGTACTTGGCCAGCTTGTAAAGCTGGGGCAAACTTTGGTTTTCCAAATCCGCCATCATGAAATCGGTCAATAATATCCCCTCTTTGCGATCCGAATATCGGCGATCCCCGGGTGCCGGGGATCAGCCTTCGCGCCAAATTTCGGCGCCCAAATTACTGAAAAGTTGAACAAGGTTTTCATAGCCCCGGTCGATGTACTCCACTCCCGTGATTTCCGAAACGCCCTCGTCAACCGTCAACGCCGCGATTACGAGCGCGGCTCCCGCCCGCAAATCGGCCGCCCGGACTTTGGCCGCGTTCAGCTTGCCGCCCTCGATGATGGCGGAACGGCCTTCGACGCGAATCTGGGCGCCCATTCTCATAAGCTCGGGAACATGCTTGAAACGGTTGCTGTACACGTAATCGGACAAAATGCTCACGCCGCTCGCTTGCGTAAGCAGGCTCGTCATCGGCGATTGCAAGTCGGTCGCGAACCCGGGGTATACGAGCGCCTTCACGTCGATGGCCTCGTATTTCGGCTGTCCGACGACCCGGATGGCTTCGTCCATCTCCTGGACGCGAACGCCCATCTCCTGCAGCTTCGCCGTCAAAGCTTCAAGATGCTTGGGAATGATGTTATCGATAAGGACATCTCCGCGCGTGGCGGCGGCGGCGATCATGTACGTTCCCGCTTGGATGCGGTCGGGGATGATCGAATGACGGCAGCCATGCAGGCTGTCGACGCCTTCGATCCGAATCGTTTCGGTGCCGGCGCCTTTGATTTTGGCGCCCATGGCGTTCAGCAGCGTCGCGACGTCGATGATTTCCGGCTCCTTGGCCGCGTTCTCGATCACCGTCGAGCCCTTGGCCCGGGAAGCGGCCAGCATGATGTTGATGGTAGCGCCGACACTCACGACGTCCAAATATATTTTCGCCCCGCGGAGTTCTTTGGCTCGAATGCGGACGGCGCCATGTTCGTTGGTTACGACGGCCCCCAGCGCTTCAAATCCTTTGATATGCTGGTCGATGGGACGGGGCTCGAAGTTGCAGCCTCCCGGCAAGCCGATCGTGGCTTCGCCGAAGCGGCCGAGCAGCGCTCCCATCAAATAATACGAGGCCCGAAGCATCTTTACCTGTCCGTTCGGCATCGGAACCGATTTCAGATCGGACGGATCGATGCGCATCATATCGCTCGTCCAGGTTACTTTCGCTCCGAGCTCCTGCAGCAATTCGATATAAATATTCACATCGCTGAGATGCGGAAGATTGTCAAGGCGCACTTCGGACTCCGCCAATATGGCGGCGGGAAGAAGCGCGATCGCGCTGTTCTTGGCGCCGCTGATGCTAACCGTGCCTTTCAGCGGTCGGCCTCCGCGTATCATCAATTTCTCCATGAATGCATGGTCCTCCTAGTATGCTGCTCCATGCACCGAAGCCGAATGCGGCTCCAATACAAACAATGAAGGAAAGGGAAAACGCCGCGCGACGTTTTCCCGTTGATCTGAAGATAGTACCGCACCTGGAGGCATGTCCGACGATTCGGTCCGCGCCGCAGGCTGAAATCGGCCTTAGGCCTGGTTGCTGCTGCCGAACAGACGGATTTTTTCTTTGACGACTTCTTTCATCGCCGTGCGGGCAGGCGTGAGATACTTGCGGGGGTCGATGATTTTTTCGTCTTTGCCGAGCACTTCGCGAATGACCTTCGTGCAGGCGACTTGGTTTTCGGTGTTGACGTTGATTTTGCCTACGCCGTATTGGATCGCTTGGCGAATGAGATCGTCCGGAACGCCGGAGCCGCCGTGAAGAACGATCGGGACCGGGATTTTGGAAGTGACGGCTTCGATGATATCATAGTGAATTTTCACTTCGCCCTTGTACATGCCGTGCGCCGTGCCGACGGCGATCGCCAGCGCGTCGACGCCCGTTTCTTCGTAGAAACGAATCGCTTCTTCCGGTTTCGCCAGTGCCGCATCCGCCTCGTCGACGCTGATGTCGTCCTCGACGCCGCCGATCGTTCCGAGCTCGCCTTCGACCGATACGCCCATAGCGTGCGCCGCTTTGACGATTTCTTTCGTCAGCTTGATGTTCTCTTCGTACGGATGGTGGGAACCATCGAACATGACGGAAGAGAAGCCGGCGCGGATACATTGCATCGCCACGTCGAAGCTGCTGCCGTGGTCAAGGTGAAGCGCGATCGGCAGGCCCGATTTCTTGGCGGCGGCTTCCGCGATCGCCACCGTGTATTCGATCCCCATATATTTCAGGGCGCCTTCGCTGACGCCGAAAATAAAGGGGGATTTTTCTTCCATTGCCGCTTCCGTGATCGCTTGCGCGAACTCCAGGTTGTTCATGTTGAACTGGCCTACGGCGAAACGGTTCGCTTTGGCCTTCGGCAAAAACTCATTCATTGAAACCAATGGCATAATGGTATTCCTCCTGCTCCTTAAATGGTCCGCTCTGCACGCGACCTTCATACTGCGCTATTATACCACAAATAGTCTTGGTATAGTAAACGGGTCGGCAGCCGCTTCGAGATGAGAATCCGTTCATGTAGCGGTCGCGAACCGTGGAGAAGGCCCTTCCTCGGACAGTTGCAAATTGACGGCAACCCGCAGCTCGTCGATATCGAACGGCTTCGTAAAATGCATCAGAGCGCCCAGTTCGGTCGCCTCCTTGATCATGTCGAGCTCGCCGTACGCGGTCATCATGATCACTTTGATGTCGCGGTTCATTTCCTTTATTTTCTTCAAAATCTCCAGGCCGTCCATGCCCGGAATTTTCATATCGAGCAAAACGAGATCCGGCGCATGCAGACGTACGATTTCCAGCGCGGCACGACCGTTTGCGGCTTGAAACGTCTCATATCCTTCCGTGCTAAACACTTCCAGAAGCAAAATCCGAATGCCGACCTGGTCGTCAACGATCAGCAGTTTCTTCCTTGTCATCGTTTTCATCGCCTCCGCTTCTGACGTCCATATGTAACCCGTATTCGAGATAGGTGCAAGGAAATCCTTCTTATCCTATGGAAAAAAGTGAGAGACGCCCCGGCGGTGCCGGAGCGCCTCTTCCTTTAGTTGCCGGAATGGCGGAGGGCGGCGCGAACGAAATCGCGGAACAAAGGCTGAGGACGGTTCGGTCTCGACGTGAATTCGGGATGGAACTGAACGGCCAAAAACCACGGATGCTCCGGCAGCTCGATCATCTCGACCAGACGGCCGTCCGGCGAAGTCCCGGAAATGCGCAGGCCCGCCTCTTCGATGCGTTCGCGGTATTCGTTGTTGAATTCGTAACGATGGCGATGGCGCTCGTAAACGAGCTCGTCCCCGTAGCAGCGCGCGGCGAGGCTGCCCGGCACGAGCTTGCACGGATACAGGCCGAGCCGCATCGTGCCGCCCAGGTCCTCGATGTCCTTCTGCTCGGGCAGCAGGTCGATGACCGGATACGGCGTCGCCGGATGGATTTCCGAACTGTTGGCGTTGTCCAGGCCGGCCATATTGCGGGCGAACTCGACGACCGCAACCTGCATGCCGAGACAGATGCCGAAGAAGGGCACGCCTTTCTCGCGGGCGTAACGGATGGCGACGATTTTGCCTTCGATGCCGCGGTCGCCGAAGCCCCCGGGCACGAGCACGCCGTTGACGCCGGCGAGCTGCTCCTCCACGTTATCCGGCGTAAGCTCCTCGGCGTTCACCCAGCGGATGTTCACTTCGGCATCCGCGTCGAAGCCGGCATGGGCGAGCGATTCGACAATGCTCAAATAAGCGTCGTGAAGCGCGACGTATTTGCCGACAATGGCGATTTCCGTCGTTTTGGACAACGATTTGACCCGGCGGACGAGCGCTTCCCATTCCGTCATGTCCGGCACGGGAGCCGCGGCCGTCAGGCCGAGATGCTTGACGACGTAGTCGTCGAGCCCTTCGTCGCGCAGCATGAGCGGAACTTCGTACAGCGTGGAAGCGTCGCGGCATTCGACGACCGCGTTCGCGTCGATATCGCAGAACAGGGCGATCTTGCGCTTCATGTCGTCGGCCAGCGGATACTCGGTGCGGCAGACGATGACGTTCGGCTGGATGCCGATGCTGCGCAGCTCCTTGACGCTGTGCTGGGTCGGCTTCGTCTTCACTTCCCCGGCCGCTTTAATGTAGGGAATGAGGGTAACGTGAATGTACATCACGTTTTCGCGGCCGATGTCGCTTTTGATCTGGCGGATCGCTTCCAGAAACGGCAAGCTCTCGATGTCGCCGACAGTGCCGCCGATCTCGGTAATGACGACGTCGGATCCCGTCTCGCGGCCCGCGCGGAACACGCGATCCTTGATTTCGTTCGTGATGTGCGGAATGACCTGGACGGTGCCGCCCAAATACTCCCCGCGCCGTTCCTTGCTGATGACCGTGGAGTAGATTTTGCCGGTCGTCACGTTGCTGTTCTTGGACAAATTGATGTCGATAAAACGCTCGTAGTGTCCGAGATCGAGATCGGTTTCCGCTCCGTCGTCGGTCACGAACACCTCGCCGTGCTGATAAGGGCTCATCGTGCCCGGGTCCACATTGATATAAGGGTCGAATTTTTGGATCGTCACCTTAAGTCCGCGGTTTTTCAGCAACCGGCCAAGCGATGCGGCGGTAATCCCCTTGCCGAGCGACGATACGACGCCGCCGGTAACAAAAATGTATTTGGTCACTCTTTGCAAACCTCCCACCCCATGCTCGTCGGCATTATCTTTAGCATAACCGCAATCGTCGATTGCAAATTAGACACCCTTTTTACGCCGGACATGAGGCGAGGTTAAGCTGCGATTTCATGCCCGACAAAACAAAAAAGTGACACCCATAATAATGGGGGCACTTTTTAATCGATTCACCTATGGAAAAGCACGGTTCTAAAGCCCAAGCCTAAGTTTACCGTCTAAAGGATATGGTGTCAAGCCTCGCGCGGCCTCAAGCCCGGGCTTCCGAATGTCCGGTCCGCAACCGTCCGGAAAGGCGGTCAGTCGCGCTCGTCCTCATCGTCCGGATCGAGATCGTCGTCGTCCAGCTCTTCTTCCGCTTCCTCTTCCAGCTCGCCTTCAAGCTCGGGGTCTTCCTCTTCCTCGATCTCGACTTCCTCGTCGATTTCGGCGGCTTCTTCGCCTTCGTCGAAAATTTCTTCCCGTTCTTCGTCGAACAGGTCGTAATTTTCGTCGTCGGCCGCCACCACTTCTTCCTCGTCCTCGCCGTACAGATCCTCGTCGTCCAGATCGTCGTCGTCGTTGATGATCCGCGGGCGCTTGCCGCTTCCGGTCACCGCCTCGTCGGCCTTCTCGACCGGATACCAGCGCTTAAGGCCCCACACGTTGTTGCCGACGCAGGCGAAGCGCCCGTCGATGTTGATCTCGGTGTACACGTGCACGATCAAATCGTTGATTTGCTCTTCGGTGAACCCTCTCAATTTGGCGATTTCGTTCATCAAGTCCCGATAGTAAAAGGGAGTGTTCGCCGCCTTTAAAACCTCGAACGCAAGATCCACCATCGGCAGCTCGCGAATTTTTTCTTCATTTAGCTTCAGGACGTATTCCGCGCTCACGCTGCACCTCATCCTCTCTTTATATTAAGCGATTGTATGCTTCAATCCCGGTTGGTTTCAGGTGTCACCCATTAGTTAACCGCATTTCCTATAAAAATGCAAGCGCCGAAAAAGCGAAGGCATGCCGGGCCGGCTGCGCCTTCGCTTTTCGACTGTATCCCTCCGGCCGCTTCCCATGCAAAGCGGCGCGGCGGAGAACCCGCAAGGGTTCTCCATCCATCGTATGGCCGCCGGCCGATATTGACACACCCCGTCGCCCATTTGCGCGCAAAAAGGCCGGTTTCCCAAGCCGTTCCCCGGGTCGTTCATACAATAGGGAAGCATACGACGGGAGGGATGCCCCATTGGAAACAAGCGGGTTGCTGAAATGGCTGAAAGGTTCCCTCTCCGCTCCGGAGACCGACGCCGGCAGAACGATATTGCGGTTCGTCCGTCCGGGAGACGACAGAAGGTTTTTTCAGGCGCTGCAATCGCAGCGCAAAAACTGCAAAGCGCTGCAAAGCGTCCGCCGGCTCGGCATCATTCGCGCCTATGCCTGTCCGATCCCCGTCGACCAATTGCCGCAAGCGTTGACGAAATCCGTCATCTGGGAACCCGATGCGGTCGTTCGCGTCGACGGACTGCCGCAGGCGTCCCCGGGCTCTCGCACGGCGAAAGGCGTTCCTTGGGGGGTGCGGAAAATCGGCGCCCCCGACGCGTGGGGCCGGGCCACCGGCTACCGCGTCAAAGTCGGCATCATCGATACCGGCGTCGACTTTCAGCATCCCGACTTGCGCCATTCGCTGGAAAGAGGGATCAATCTTCTGCAGCGGACGCAGCTTCCTCAGGACGATAACGGCCACGGCACGCACATCGCCGGCACGATCGCCGCGGCCAACCAGCTTCAGGGCATGATCGGCGTCGCGCCGCGGGCTTCCTTATATCCGATCAAAGCGTTCGACCACAACGGGACGGCTTACGTTTCCGATATTATTCTCGGCATCGACTGGTGCGTCCGCAACCGGATGAACGTCGTCAACATGAGCTTCGGCATGCACGGCCGCAGCCGGTCCCTGCTGCATGCGGTGGGCAACGCCTACCGGTCCGGCGTCCTCATCGTCGCCTCGTCCGGCAACGACGGCAAGCGGGGAACGATCGACTATCCCGCCAGATACAGCCAGACGGTCGCCGTCGGGGCGACGAACCGGCAGGGCCGGGTAGCCGCGTTTACGAACCGCAGCAGCTATATCGATATTTATGCGCCCGGAGAAAAAATCGAATCGTGCTGGCTGCAGGGCAAACGCAAAATCATGAGCGGCACGTCGATGGCCACCTCGCACGTCACCGGCGCCGTGGCGCTTTTGCTGTCATACCGCCGGGATCTGACCCCGAGCAGATCAAACAAATTTTGAAGCGGTCCGTGCGCCCGCTAAGAGGCGCGAAAGCTCTCCGGACGACCGCCGGAGAGCTTCGCATAGGCTTGATGATGCAAGCGGCCGACCAGCTGAAGCCGCGTCAGCCCTGAGCGGACGACGGCCTGGCCGGAATCTCCCCCGCTCGGCCGCGGCGACGGCTTACATTTTTTCCGGGGCCGATACGCCGACCAGCTTCAGGCAGTTCGCCAGGACGATGCGCAGCGCCGCCAGCAGCTGCAATCTGGCCTGGCTTTGCTCCGCGTCCTCGGTGATGACGCGCTCCGCCCTGTAGTAGCTGTGGAAAAGGGCCGCGATCTCATAGATGTAGCGAATGACATAATGCGGAGCGTAATTGGCCGCCGCGTCGGCGATCACGGCAGGAAGCTCGCCCATTTTGCGAAGCAAGTCGAACTCTTGCTCCGCCGTCAGCCTGTGAAGCGGCGCTTCGGCGACCGGCAGCAGGCGGATGCCCTGCTCCTCCGCCTGGCGGAAAATGCTGCAAATGCGGGCGTAGGCGTATTGCACGTAAAACACGGGATTTTCGTTGGACGTCGAAACGGCGAGGTCCATGTCGAAGTCCAGATGCGAATCCATGCTCCGCATCGTAAAGAAATAGCGAATCGCGTCGACGCCGACTTCGTCCATCAAATCTTCCATCGTGACCGCCTTGCCGGTCCGTTTGGACATCTTCACCTTTTCCCCGTTCTGGAACAGGCTGACCATTTGGGCGATCAGCACCGTCAGCTTGTCGGGATCGTTGCCGAGCGCGGCCATGGCCGCCTTCATGCGCGGAATGTACCCGTGGTGGTCGGCGCCCCAAATGTTGATCATCTCGTCGTAGCCGCGGCCGTATTTGTCCATATGATAGGCGACGTCCGGCGTCAAATACGTGTACGAGCCGTCGTTTTTGACGAGAACGCGGTCCTTGTCGTCCCCGAAGGCGGTCGTGTTCAGCCAGACGGCTCCGTCCTGCTCGTAGACGTGCCCCTGCGCCCTCAGCGCGTCCAGCGCTCCGGTGACGCGCCCTTGCTCGTAAAGCGAAGTTTCGCTGTACCAGATGTCGAAGCGGACGCCGAAACGGGCCAAATCGCGCTTGATTTTGTCCAGCTCCTTGGACAGGCCGTACTCCCGAAGCTTCTTGAACCTTTCCTCCTCGGACAGCGAAAGCAGCTTGTCGCCCTCCTGCTCCGCCAGCTCCTTGGCAAAGCCGACGATGTCCTCGCCGTAATAGCCGTCCTCCGGCATGTCGGCTTCCTGGCCGAGCGCCTGGCGGTATCTCGCCTCGATCGACTTGGCCAAATTCGCCACCTGGTTGCCCGCATCGTTAATGTAGTATTCGCGCGTCACTTCGTTGCCCGCGAATTCGAGCAGGTTCGCGAGCGCGTCGCCAACGGCCGCCCCGCGAGCGTGGCCCAGATGCAGGCTGCCCGTCGGGTTGGCGCTGACGAACTCGATCTCGACCCGGCGCGGCTGCTCCTTCGTCAGGCTGCCGTAGCGCTCCTTCCGATCGAGAACCGATGCGATGACGGGATACAAATACTTTTTGTCCAAACGGAAATTGATGAACCCCGGCCCGGCGATTTCGGCGGACTGAATGTAAGCGCCCGAACCGTCGAGATGCTCCAAAATGGCTTCGGCGATTTGGCGCGGATTGCGTTTGGCGATTTTCGTCAGCTGCATGGCGGCGTTCGTCGCCAGGTCGCCGTGCGCTTTTTCCCTCGGCACCTCGATCGCGAAGACGGGCAGCTGCTCCCGCTCGGCCAGGCCGGCCGCCACGGCGGCATCCGCCACGGCCTCCCTTATTTTTTGATACAGTTCCTCCAGCACATATGCGCTCATTGTTCGTTTTCCTCCTCGATAAGCAAACGTAAATTCAAACGATTGGCCCACTGTTCGTTCATCCAAAGCTCGTATTGCCACCTGATCTCGATCGGCAAACGGTCCGCCGTCGCGGGCAGGATGCGCAGCTTCTTCGTTTCGATCTCCAATCGGAACCTTCCCGCTCCCGACTGGATCCAGCCCGCCGTCCTCGCGCCCGGCCGGAAGCTCTGCTCGCCCCGCACTTCGCCGTGCCGCAAAATCGCGAATCCGTCGGCGTTCCACTTCATCGTCACCGAGCATCGTCCCCGATCCTCGTCCGTCTCCTCGTACCGGACATAAAAGGAGCCGGCCTTCGGGTACAGCGTGCCCCGATATTCCAAAACCGAGGTCGCCCCGTCTTGCATGGAGTATAATCCGATTTTCACCCGTTTCGGTTCCAACGCCATCGCCAAGTCGATTTCGCCCCCCTTCCGCCAAACGTCGAAATTCCGCCCGGCCCTCTTGGTTGGATTTCATCCAATGAGGAACCGAATTTTCGCGCACTCCGCCGTCTTCGTTGGATTTCATCCAATGAGGAACCGAATTTTCGCACATTCCGCCGTCTTCGTTGGATTTCATCTAATGAGGAACCGAATTTCGCGCATTCCGGCGTCTTCGTTGGATTTCATCCAATGAGGAACCGAATTTTCGCACATTCTGCCGTCTTCGTTGGATTTCATCCAATGAGGCGGCCGGATTCTCTCGAATTTCGTCCGAATCCCCGTTTTCCGTTGGATATAATCCAACATAGCACGCGCTTCTTGTTTATTTCGCTCGGCAGATTGGAAAAAATCCAACGTAGGTTGACAGCCCCGGTAAAAACAAAAAATCCGTCCCTTATGAAAGAGACGGATGGTGTCCGCGGTGCCACTCTTCTGAAATTCCGCGCGAAAGCGGCATGGATCGGGTCGCTTCGCTTTAGAATTCGCTCGATTCGGATAACGGCTTTCGCCGGGTCCCCCTACTTCGGGTTCGGGGAACCGACTCCCGGGTGCGCTTCCTTCATCCCGCCTCGCCGGCTCTCACCCTCCCGGCTCGCTGCTGCAGGCATGCGACAAAGTACTCTCCCGTTCCTCGTCATTGGTTATTTAGTCTAAATTATAGGTTACCGAAGCAAAAAAGAAAAGCCGCATCCGCCCGAACAGGCAAAAAAAGCGGCATTTTGCGGATTTGACGCATCGGGCCCGGTCATCACGCTGTATGCGAAACCGCATTTAACGCGAAAGGATTAACGGCTTGAATTAACGGCCCGCTGGGGCCGTTAATTCGGCTTGCAGCCCAGGCTAGAGGCCGATTGGCGCAAATAACGGTCTGCGGAGGCCGTTAATCGGCCTGAATTGGGCGTTCCGAAGAATTAACGGCCCGCTGGGGCCGTTAATTCGCCTTGCAGCCCGGATTGGAGGCCTGGAAGCCAGCGAACCGCTATCTCTTCCTCGTTTCGGTCAGCTTGAACTGCCCGACCAGCTGCTGCATGTTGGAGGTGATCGCCTCCACCGTATGGGACGTATGCCGGACGGTGACGATATCGCCCATCAGCTCCTGCACTTTCGCCTCGACTTCGGTGGAGACGGCGCGGTTTTCCATGCTGACGGCGGCGATTTTCTCCATCAGCTCGACCACCTCGTCGACGACCTGCGTTTTGAGCGAGTCGCCGCCCTTTGCGCCGGCCAGCGTTTCGTTCGCCACGGCGACCAGTTCGGTGCCCTCGGTGACGACCCTCGTGCCCTCTTCCATCGAAGTGTAAGCTTGCTGCGCGTGCGTGTAAATTCGCTCCACGATTTCGTGGACCTCTTCGGTCGACTGCCGCGTCATGTCGGCCAGCTTGCGGATTTCGGACGCGACGACGGCAAAGCCTTTGCCGTGCTCGCCGACCCTCGCCGCCTCGATCGAGGCGTTCAGCGCGAGCAGATTCGTCTGCGCGGAAATCTCCCCGATGACGTGAAGAACGCTCCGGATTTCGTTGGCGGTGTCCATGAAAATCCGGATCGAATCGTTCGTTTGCGCGACGCGGGTCGAAATTTGCGACATTTTGTCGCCGATCCGGACGACCTCGTTTTGGGCGACCGTAATTTGCTCCGCCGCCTTTTCTTCGAGCATGAGCAGCGTCTGGCGCATCTCGTCCGCGACGTCCTTGGCCACGTCGATATCTTTCAGTTGCCGCCGGATGCTTCGGATCATCGCGTTGATCCGGTCGTTCACCTTCTCCGTGGACTGTGCCGTCGTCGCCGTCGAATCGTTGAGCTGCTTTTGGCTGGACGTCACGTCCGACGCCGCCAGCTTCACCTTCAGCATGACGCCTTCCAGGGAGTCGATCATGTTGTTGATCCATTTGGCAAGGTCGCGCGTTTCATCGTTGTCGAACTCCGCGATGTTCATCCGCTGGGTCAAGTCCCCCGGCCCTCCGCGTTGATGCGGATAAAGCTGTTGATCTTGCGCAGCGGCATCACGACCCTTTGCTTGCTGCGCCTGCGCAGGACGGCCAATGCCGAAAGCCCGTAAACGACTTGAATGGCGAGCGCGCACAAAGCGACATAAATCGGCTCGAACGCGCGGGCCGCGAAAAACAGCGCGACGACGGTCGCAACCGCAAAACCGCCCAAAAGAAGCAGTTGAGGGCGCGCATGGCGCGTGGCGATGCTGCGGATCCGGTAAACCTCCTCCAGATCCCCTTCGCACATCATCCCCACAAATCGGGACAATGGGGCAGCCGGAACGTAACCCCCTTGCCGATAACCGGAATATGCCGATAGTCGGAATACCCCGGAAACTCGACGAACAGGTTGCTCCCGTTGCGGATCGTATTCGCGACGCCGGGGTGAAGCTCGCCGGTAGCCGGGTCGGTAAACATAAGCTCCAGCTCGGTGTGCTCCTTGACCGAAACGATGCCCCAGTCGGTCGTCACGCCGTCCTTCAGGTTTTCCCCGTGGGTAAACGTGCGGTCTTCGAACCGGCTGCGGGAAAGCGCCGTCCCGGGAGCGATATGTACGTTGAGCTCCGGTTTGGCCATGAACAGATAGTTGTCGCCGGAATCGGGATAAACGTGGCCGGACTCCCGCTGAATCAAGTCGCCGATGACGTCGTTCGGGACGCGTCCGCACAAGTAGCCGGCCGTGGCGCCGTCCGAAATGACCGGGTTAATGAACAAAAGCGTCATTTTATCGTGAAAAGGCGAAGACCTCGAGCCGATTTCCAGCGTGAGCGGATCCGGGTAAGGACCGAACAGGCATTTGCGCGCGTCTTTTCCCCCGTTGTCGGTATATTGCAGTCCTTTTGAAATGAGAGAGTCTTCCCCGTAGGTTTTCCCTTTGTGCGGAATGTGCGTGGAATAGACGACCGTGCCGCCGCGATCCAGAAGAAAAAGCTCCGTAAAATCCGATCCTCGGGTGTACGCCTGTCCGAACATGCGGTCCCAGGCATCCTTGCTCCCTCCGTCGCCCAGCGACGCCGCCCCGCCCGCCGAGGCTAGCTGATCGAGCAGCCGGTCGAGATGGTGCCAGTAGTCCGTCGTCCAGTCGATCAAAATTTGCTTGCGCGTTTCGGCGATCCCCTCGAAAATATCCTCCACATCCGACTTCAAATCGGCATTCAGGCGATAGGATCGCCAGAGCGGAAACCCCTTCTTCCATCCCAGCCAGTCAAACATGCCACATCCCCCCATGCGGACAGTTTCTCTTGCTCTAGTGTCAGTTATTGTATCATAAGTCATAGGGATTTGGGCTTATTTTTGCAGAAATATTTGGATATTTAAGTGATTACGTCAATTTTTGTTCCAAATGGCGTTTGGTTTCGCTTACTTTTCCAAACGAGTGGCATGCTTCCTGGGGATCATGATTATTTGCGGCACTCAAGAGTGCGGCCATGGCGAAATGAGTAATGGTTACCCAACTGTGTGCGGTTCCTGGAGCACGGCCGGGCGAGATGGGTAATTTTTACTCAACTGTGTGCGGTTCTTGGCGCATGGCGGGGCAGATGGGTAATTTTTACTCAACTGTCCGCGGTTCCTGGAGTACGGCCGGGCGAGACGGGTGATTTTTACTCAACTGTCCGCGGTTCCTGGAGCACGGCCGGGCGAGATGGGTAATTTTTACTCAACTGCGTGCGGCCGCATGCACACGACGGTAGAGTTAAGCCACCATGATTCGACCGGAGTCCCGGGGGACCGAACCGACTTCCTGAGCGGATGGGAAAATGTCGTCGGAAAAATATTCACGCGCTCCCGAGCGGCCCACCACCCGTGCCCGCGAGCTTGTCCGGGTCCTTGCACGGTGAAGACTTAAACATTTTTATATAAAAAAACCGCCTCCCGAAGGAAACGGCTTTCTCGCTCGCTTTTCGCGCATATAGTTCTTATTTCACAAACCCCAACAGCATCTCGCGAATCAGCTTGGCCGCAACGATCGGCGTCTGCTCCGTCGGATCGTAAATCGGGGCGACCTCGACCACGTCGGCTCCGACGACGTTCGCTCCGGAGCCCGCGATAAGATGAACCGCTTCGAGCAGCTCCTTGGACGTGATGCCTCCCGCTTCCGCCGTGCCCGTGCCCGGAGCCGCGGACGGATCGAGCACGTCGATGTCGATCGTCACGTAGACCGGACGGCCGGCAAGCGACGGGATCGCCTCCCGCAGGGGCGCCGCCACTTCGAACGGGTAAAAGTTGATGTTCTCCCGGGCGTACGCCCACTCTTCCCGGCTGCCCGAACGGATGCCGAATTGATAAATATTGCGCCCGCCCATCAGTTCCGCCGCTTTGCGGATCGGGGTGGAGTGCGACAGCGGCTCTCCCTCGTAGCTTTCCCGCAAATCGGCGTGCGCGTCGATGTGGATGACGGCGAGATCCGGATATTTTTTATGCATTTCCTGAAGCACCGGCCAGGTGACGAGATGCTCGCCGCCCATTCCGAACGGGAACTTGCCGTCCGCCAGCACGCCGCGCACGTAGTCGCCGATAATGTCGAGGCTCCGGGCCGCATTGCCGAACGGCAGCAGCAGGTCGCCCGCGTCGAAATAGTCGAGCTCCTCCAGGCTGCGGTCGAGATAGGGGCTGTATTCCTCCAGCCCCACCGACGCTTCGCGAATCCGGCCGGGGCCGAAGCGGGAGCCCGGACGGAACGAGACGGTATAATCCATCGGCATGCCGTAGATGACCGCTTTGGAGGAGGCATAATCGCCGGAGCTCAGGATGAAGACGTTGCCGGAATATTTTGGGTCCAATTTCATGGGCGTTGCGGTCTCCTTTCGGTTCGCGGCCGATATTATTTGGTCAGGTCTTCCACGAATTTCGGCAGCACGAACGCCGCTTGATGCAGGCGGGGCGTGTAGTATTTGGTGTCGATTTCGGGAATGTCTTCGGGCTTGACGTTCAGCGGGTCGTGCTTTTTGCTGCCCATCGTGAACGTCCACAGGCCGCTCGGATACGTCGGGATATTGCACCCGTACACGCGGACGATCGGGAACACTTCCTTGACGTCGCGGTTGACGGTTTGAATCAGGTCGGCCTTGAACCAGGGGTTGTCCGTTTGCGCGACGAACAGGCCGTCCTCTTTAAGCGATTCGTAAATGCCCTGATAAAATCCGCGCGTGAACAGCTGCACGGCCGGACCGACCGGCTCCGTCGTGTCGGCGATGATGACGTCGTATTCGTTTTTGTGGTCGTGGATATGCTTGAAGCCGTCGTTCACGAGCACTTCGACGCGCGGATCGTCCAGCTTGCCGGCGATCGTCGGCAAATACTTTTTGGAATATTCGATGACTTTGCCGTCGATGTCGACGAGCACCGCTTTTTTCACTTTCGGGTGCTTCAGCACCTCGCGGATGACGCCGCCGTCGCCGCCGCCGACGACCAGCACGCTTTCCGGGTTCGGGTGCGTGAACAGAGCGGGATGCGCGGCCATCTCGTGATAGACGAATTCGTCGCGGACGGTCGTCATGACCATCCCGTCGAGCAGCAGCATGTTGCCCCACTCTTCCGTTTCCACCATCACCAGCTCTTGAAAATCGGTTTGCTCGTGAACGTAAGTATTTTTGATTTTGGCCGTAATGCCGAAGTTTTCGGTTTGTTTCTCGGTAAACCACAGTTCCGTAGAAGACATGAGCAGAACCCTTCTTTCCAGGGAAATTTGATCGTTCGCGTGTCGATTCCTGCGGCCGGCGCCAGCTCTCGTCCGTGGTGATCGCAGGCGCGCCACAAGTTAAGCCAACCAACAAGTATTATAGGATATCGCCGGCAAAATGCAACCGAAGTTCCCGCAAAAAACCGCCAACCGTCGGCCTTAGAATATACCGGCTCTTCTTACTCCATACTAAGTGGGAAATGTTAACTCCGGATGAAACCGAAGGAGGGAAAGCCGTGGACCGGAAAACGAAACGTTCAACCCGCGCAAAAAGGCGGCCCGGACGCCTTCGCAAAAGTCATATTTTGTCGCTGTTTCTTCTGTCGGCTTCCGTCTTGCTGTTCGGCGCCCTCGCCGCCTCCGTCCGTTACGGATCGCTGCCCGCGGCTTCCTTTCCGCAATCGACGCAAATTACCGACGCGAAAGGCGGCGTGCTTGCCTCGCTGCAGGGAGGCGTCAATCGTCGGACGGTATCCCTCAAGGATATTTCCCCATGGCTCGTCAAGGCGACGCTCGCCGCCGAGGACCGGAGGTTTTACGAACATGCCGGACTCGACCTCCGCGGGCTTGCCCGGGCCGCCTGGGTCGACGTGCGCCATATGTCCAAGGAGCAGGGAGCGAGCACGCTGACCCAGCAGCTCGCCCGCAACCTGTACCTTTCCCACGAACGAACGTGGAGCCGCAAGCTGAAGGAGGCTTGGTACGCAGCCAAGCTGGAGCAAACGTACTCGAAAGACGAAATTTTGGAGATGTATTTGAACCAAATTTATTACGGCCACGGCGCCTACGGAGCGGAGGCCGCCTCCAGGCTTTACTTCAACAAGCCCGCGAAAGAGCTGACGTTGGCCGAAAGCGCCTTGCTTGCCGGCATCCCGAAGGGGCCGCGCTACTATTCGCCGCATCTGCATCCCGACCAGGCGGCCGCCAGGCAGCGGACGGTCGTCCAGGCGATGAAGGAGACGGGCAGCATTACGGTCAGGCAGGCGGAGCAGGCCGCCGCCGTGGCGGTGAACGTACAGCCGTTGCCGAAAAACCAGGGCGTCATTGCGCCGTATTTCGTCGATTACGTCCGCAAGCGCGCGGCCGAGCTGCTCGGCGAGGAGGAATCGCTGCTCAGCGAGGGCGGGCTGACGATCACGACGACGCTCGACGGCGACATGCAGCGCGCCGCCGAGGAAGCCGTCGCCGCCAAAATGCCGAAGGAAAGCGAACTGCAAGCCGCCCTCGTCGCGATCGATCCCGCCACCGGCTACATTAAAGCGATGGTGGGGGACGCAATTACGCCGCCAACCAGTTCAACCGGGTGTTCGCGACTACTCGCCAGCCGGGTTCGTCGTTCAAGCCGATTCTGTACGCGGCTGCGCTCGACAAGCGCGTCGTCACGGCCGCCAGCCGTTTCCGGAGCGAGCCGACGATTTTTTATTACGACGACAATCGGAAAATTTACCGCCCGAGCAATTTCAACGACCGCTATTCCCATGAGGAAATCGGGCTGCGCCAAGCGATCCGGACGTCGGACAACATCTACGCGGTCAATACGATCATGCAGGTCGGACCCGAAGAGGTGATCGGAATGGCGCGCCGGCTCGGGGTAACCGCCCCGCTTTCCGCGGTCCCGTCGCTTGCGCTCGGCACGTTCCCGGTCAGCCCCTACGAAATGGCCGCCGCCTTCACCGCGTTCGCCGCGGGGGCAGCAAGACCGAACCGGTCGCCATCGTACGCATTGCCGACCGCAACGGCCGCGTGCTGTACGAGAACCGGCCCCGGAAAACGCAAGTCATCGAACCGTCTCTCGCCTATGTCGTGACGGACCTGCTCCGCAGCGTATTCGATACCGGCGGAACCGGCCACCGGGTGGCGAAAATGCTGAAGCGGCCGGTCGCCGGAAAGTCGGGCACGACCTCGTCCGACGCCTGGTTCGTCGGCTACACGCCGGAGCTGACGACGGCCGTATGGGTCGGCTACGACCGCGGGCGAGCTATCTCGTCCAGCGAAGCGCACCGGGCCGCGCCGATTTTCGCTCAGTTTACGGAAGCCGCGCTTGCCCATGTACCTGCCCGGGAGTTCGAGGTGCCCGAAGGAGTCGTCAGCCTCGACATCGACCCGGCCAGCGGGCTCATCGCAGGAACCGGGTGTCCTGCCGACGAAAGGGAAAAAGTCCGGGAAGTGTTTCTCGCGGGCACGGAGCCTACGCAGACCTGCGCCGTAAAAGAAGACGCGAAAGAGCCGGGCGGAACCGGCGAGAACGGCGCATCGTGGTGGAGCAGGCTGCGGAACTGGTGGACCGGTTGAGCCGGGGCGAATGTCGTAGCGAAGCAGGCTGCGCGGCTGCCGGGACGTTCGTTTCGAAATTGCCCGGACAGGATACCTCCTTTCTCGCAGGGGGTCTAACCTTACGTGACTCGCGGATTTTCATCGCCTCCATTGTCTTTATACTTAAGGGGGGAAAAACTTTGATGGAACTTAAGTGAAAAAAGCGGCTGCCTCCTGGGCAACCGCTAGAGCTATTATAGTTGACTAACTTCCAGCAATCGGAGCAGCATGACGACAGCTTCCGCACGCGAGGCTTTGCCGTTCGGGGCAAACGAATTGCCGCTGCGGCCGCTTACGATGCCCAGTTGGCGGATCGCTCCGACAGAGCCCTTAGCCCATTTCGGAATGTCTTCGTCATCGCCGAAGCCGGTTGTTACGTTCGCGCCGGGGGATATCTGCAACGCTTTGGCAATCATAGACGCTATCTCCGCGCGGGTGATCTTGGCCTCCGGCCGGAAGCTGCCTCCCCCGTCACCGCTGACGATACCCGCTTGCACGGCGAGAGCTACCGCTTGTTTCGCCCAGGCGCCGATCTTGGCCTCGTCTTTGAAGGCAAGAGCTACGCCTGTCCCGTCCAGCTTCAGCGAGCTAGCCAGCATAACGGTAAATTCGGCGCGAGTTACCGGGGCATTCGGCTTGAACGTGCCGTCGAGGTAACCGCTAACCAGCTTCAACGTCGCCGCGCGAACGATCGATTGCTCGCCCCAATGGCCGGCGATATCGGTAAAGGATGGGATCGGTTCGGTAACCGTTTCTTCGTCGTCGTTGTTATTCGCTTCGATTGCCAGAACGGCATACTTGGTGAAATGGTCCACCTCCACCGTGATCCATTCGCCGTCAACCGTGCCTCCCACTTCTCTCCACGTTTTCTTTTCTTCATCGTAGTAGTGAATGGAGGCCTTCCGGTCGCTGCCGACCTTGGCCGGATCGAACTTGATCGAGAGCTTGACCGGCTTCTTGAAGGCTCCTGCGACGTTCTTCAAGACTTCGAAAACTGAACTTGCGAATGCTTCCTGCGTCGAAGATGGGATATCCGCGACCGATCGATCGTCGATCGTGATGCGAAGCTCTTGCTCCGCCGCGCCGACAGGAACCTGAATGGAAATTTCGTCGTTCAGGCCGACTTCTCCGGAGCTTCCGACCGGGATGGCGATGGCTCCATTCGCCGAAGTCACATGGCTTGGGCTGTTACCGCCCCCACCGACTACACCGTTGCCGCCCGTTGCTACCAGGGTCGCTGTTGCCGCTTCGGAGAATCCGCTTGTTCCTCCTGGGCCGATCGCTTTAACCGCGAATGCATAACTCGTCCCGTTCGTTAAGTTCGTTACGGTGTACGTCGCCGACGTTACGCTCGCCTGCACGAGATTCCAATCGGTTTCATCCGTCGGAGCCGCCGTTCCTTCATATTGGTACACCGAGTAATGATCCGCACCCGTTACGGCTTCCCAATTCAGAGTCACCTGTCCGTCTCCCGCGACACCGATTAATTTCGCGGGGGCTGTCGGGGCAGGCGGCAAGGAAGCGGTTGGAGTCGACAACGTCGCTGCCGAGAACCCGCTCGTTCCTCCTGCGCCGATCGCTTTAACCGCGAATGCATAACTCGTCCCGTTCGTTAAGTTCGTTACGGTGTACGTCGCCGACGTTACGCTCGCCTGCACGAGATTCCAATCGGTTTCATCCGTCGGAGCCGCCGTTCCTTCATATTGGTACACCGAGTAATGATCCGCACCCGTTACGGCTTCCCAATTCAGAGTTACCTGTCCGTCTCCCGCGACGCTGGATACGTTCGCCGGGGCTGTCGGGATTTCCGGCGGGGTCGTCGTCACGGTAAAGCTGACGGTGAATCTCTGAGGCGCGACGTTATCGCCGTAGACAGCGACCGTCGCCGAAAAGCTTCCCGCAAGCAGGTGATTGTTCGGAACGACCGTAAAGTTGTCGCTGCCGCTAGCTCCGATGCTGCCGATAGTCGTCTTCGATAACGCAAACGCGCTCGCATCGCTTCCGCCTAGCTCAACTGTCAAATCGCCGGTCGCCCCGGTGCCCGTATTGTTGACCAGAACGGTGAACGGCGTCCGAGGCGAGTATCCTTCGATGACGGAGCCAAAGTCGTGGTTATCCGTCTGACTCAACTCAATGCTAGGCATCAGCGCCGGTGCCATTATCTTGTAAGTAGCCGTGACCGTAGCAGCGTCTGCCGGCATGGTGAATGTCGTGCTGCTGCTGGTAGCGTCGGCCAAGACACCCCCGTCTCCTCCGATCCACTTGTCAAATTCCTTGCCTTCTGGCGGCGCGTCCGCCACAATGGCTACCTCTACCCCTTCTTCATAGCTGCCGCTCCCCGTTCCGTTCTCGACCGTTAGGGTATAGAATTGGGCTTCTGTCGCCTTCACCGTCAGGGTAAATGTCTTGGTGTCCGTGATGCCGTTCTTGGCAATTAAGGCTGTCAGAACCACAGCAGAATCGCCAGCAGAATATTTCGGACGGGTCACGGTTCCATCCGGAGCGATCACATTCGGCTTGTCGGAGGTCCAGCTAATCGCGGTTTCATTTAAGCCGCCCATGGGCAATATCACGTTCTTGGTGACCGCGCCCGAACTATCACCCTCCGCAAAGCCGACTTCCAAGGCCTTTTGGGCTTCCATGACCGCTTCCTCATCGGACAGTCCTAACCGGGTTACCGTCACCTTGTACGTTTTCGTCGCGCCATTCTGCGCCGTAACGTCCACTACGATCTCGTTGTCCCCAACGTTCAGGCTTACCATCCTGGCGCTCCCGCTGGTCGCATCCGCCGTGTTCACTTGCAACGTCGCCGTGCCGTCCGCCACCGTCGGCGTAATCTCCAAGCTGGTTATTTCGTTCCCCACGCTTGCGGTGTACTCGGTTGTGTCGGCGGAGAACGATGGCGACAACGTTC
Organism: Cohnella algarum; assembly: GCF_016937515.1. Classification (NCBI taxonomy): domain Bacteria; kingdom Bacillati; phylum Bacillota; class Bacilli; order Caryophanales; family Paenibacillaceae; genus Cohnella; species Cohnella algarum. The sequence continues at coordinate 1,997,079 of NZ_JAFHKM010000002.1, read as the reverse complement.
CCTGACTAATCGTCAAGTTGCTCAAGTCGGCGTTGATCGACTCCGCTCGGGTTACCGTCACCTTGTACGTCTTCGTCGCGCCATTCTGCGCCGTAACGTCCACCAAGATCTCGTTGTCCCCAACGTTCAGGCTTACTGTCCTGGCGCTCCCGCTGGTCGCATCCGCCGTGTTCACTTGCAACGTCGCCGTGCCGTCCGCCACCGTCGGCGTAATCTCCAAGCTGGTTATTTCGTTCCCCACGCTCGCAGTGTACTCGGTCGTACCGGACGAGAACGATGGCGACAACGTTCCCTGACTAATCGTCAAGTTGCTCAGGTCCGCATTGCTCGACTTCGCCCGGGTTACCGTCACCTTGTACGTCTTCGTCGCGCCATTCTGCGCCGTAACGTCCACTACGATCTCGTTGTCTCCTACATCGAGATTTACCATCCTGGCGCTCCCGCTGGTCGCATCCGCCGTGTTCACTTGCAACGTCGCCGTGCCGTCTGCCACCGTCGGCGTAATCTCCAAGCTGGTTATTTCGTTCCCCACGCTTGCGGTGTACTCGGTTGTGTCGGCGGAGAACGACGGAGAAAGCGTACCCTCGCTTATCGTCAAGTTGCTCAGGTCCGCATTGCTCGACTTCGCCCGGGTTACCGTCACCTTGTACGTTTTCGTCGCGCCATTCTGCGCCGTAACGTCCACTACGATCTCGTTGTCCCCAACGTTCAGGCTTACCATCCTGGCGCTCCCGCTGGTCGCATCCGCCGTGTTCACTTGCAACGTCGCCGTGCCGTCCGCCACCGTCGGCGTAATCTCCAAGCTGGTTATTTCGTTCCCCACGCTTGCGGTGTACTCGGTTTTGTCGGCGGAGAACGATGGCGACAACGTTCCCTGACTAATCGTCAAGTTGCTCAAGTCGGCGTTGCTCGACTCCGCTCGGGTTACCGTCACCTTGTACGTCTTCGTCGCGCCATTCTGCGCCGTAACGTCCACCAAGATCTCGTTGTCCCCAACGTTCAGGCTTACTGTCCTGGCGCTCCCGCTGGTCGCATCCGCCGTGTTCACTTGCAACGTCGCCGTGCCGTCCGCCACCGTTGGCGTAATCTCCAAGCTGGTTATTTCGTTCCCCACGCTCGCAGTGTACTCGGTCGTACCGGACGAGAACGATGGCGACAACGTTCCCTGACTAATCGTCAAGTTGCTCAGGTCCGCATTGCTCGACTTCGCCCGGGTTACCGTCACCTTGTACGTCTTCGTCGCGCCATTCTGCGCCGTAACGTCCACTACGATCTCGTTGTCTCCTACATCGAGATTTACCATCCTGGCGCTCCCGCTGGTCGCATCCGCCGTGTTCACTTGCAACGTCGCCGTGCCGTCTGCCACCGTCGGCGTAATCTCCAAGCTGGTTATTTCGTTCCCAACGCTTGCGGTGTACTCGGTCGTGTCGGCGGAGAACGACGGAGAAAGCGTACCCTCGCTTATCGTCAAGTTGCTCAGGTCCGCATTGCTCGACTTCGCCCGGGTTACCGTCACCTTGTACGTCTTCGTCGCGCCATTCTGCGCCGTAACGTCCACCAAGATCTCGTTGTCCCCAACGTTCAGGCTTACTGTCCTGGCGCTCCCGCTGGTCGCATCCGCCGTGTTCACTTGCAACGTCGCCGTGCCGTCCGCCACCGTCGGCGTAATCTCCAAGCTGGTTATTTCGTTCCCCACGCTCGCAGTGTACTCGGTCGTACCGGACGAGAACGATGGCGACAACGTTCCCTGACTAATCGTCAAGTTGCTCAGGTCCGCATTGCTCGACTTCGCCCGGGTTACCGTCACCTTGTACGTCTTCGTCGCGCCATTCTGCGCCGTAACGTCCACTACGATCTCGTTGTCTCCTACATCGAGATTTACCATCCTGGCGCTCCCGCTGGTCGCATCCGCCGTGTTCACTTGCAACGTCGCCGTGCCGTCCGCCACCGTCGGCGTAATCTCCAAGCTGGTTATTTCGTTCCCCACGCTCGCGGTGTACTCGGTCGTACCGGACGAGAACGATGGCGACAACGTTCCCTGACTAATCGTCAAGTTGCTCAGGTCCGAGTTGCTGGACTGCGGCGCTCGGGTTACCAAGACCGTATACGTTTTCTGCGTCCCGGCCTGGGAGGTAACCTCCACCAGAATCTCGTTACTCCCCACATTCAGATCCACTGTCTTGCCAATGCCGCTGACTGTCGAAGCCGAATTAATTTTTAGCGTCGCCGTGCTATCCTCTACCATCGGCGAAATGGTCAATTGATCTACCTCATAGAGCACACTCACCGAGTAATTTACTTGGTCCGATGAGAAAGCCGGGCTAAGCGTACCTTTGCTAATCGTCAGGCTGCTTAAATCCGCGTTATTCGATAGAATGTTCACCGTTACGGTGGCCACATTCGAACTGACCGTTCCATCGTTCACCTGATACTGAAACGTATCGATTCCGGTCACATCCCAATATGGCGTGTAGGTATAAGAACCCGAGTTGGACACGGATGCGATTCCCTTGCTTGGCGGACTGACAAGCAAGTAAGTCAACGGGTCTCCGTCGGCATCCGTAGCGGTTAAAGTACCGGTTCCGGTGGTATTCTGATTAATAGTGAAAGAATGATCATTGCTAACCGGCACTTGGGTCAGCAGATTCAACCCGGCCGGGACATTGCTTTGACCATAGTTGTTATATCCCCAGGCGACCACCGTTCCGTCTGATTTTAAGGCCAGACTATGATAGCTGCCTGCAGCTATAGCCACCACGCCGGTTAATCCGGCCGGGACATTGCTTTGGCCATAGCTGTTATATCCCCAGGCCACCACCGTTCCGTCTGATTTTAAGGCCAGACTATGAGAATATCCCGCAGCTATAGCCACCACGCCGGTTAACCCGGACGGGACAACGCTCTGGCCATATAGGTTATCTCCCCAGGCCACCACCGTTCCGTCTGATTTTAAGGCCAGACTATGAAAGTCTCCTGCAGCTATAGCCACCACGCCGGTTAATCCGGAAGGGACATTACTCGGTTCATTAGCTCCCCAGGCCACTACCGTTCCGTCTGATTTTAAGGCCAGACTATGAAAATATCCCGCAGCTATAGCCGCCACACCGGTTAATCCGGACGGGACATTACTCTGACCATAACCATTATGTCCCCAGGCGACCACTGTTTCGTCTGATTTTAAGATCAGACTATGAAGGGTTCCTGCAGCTATAGCCTTCACACCGGTTAATCCGGACGGGACATTACTCTGACCATCACCATTATATCCCCAGGCCGCCACTGTTCCGTCTGATTTTAAGGCTAGATTATGACCGTTTCCTGCAACTACATCCACTGCTCCTGTTAATCCGGACGGAACATTACACTGACCATTACTATTATTTCCCCAAGCCACCACAGATCCGTCAGATTTCAAAGCCACGCTATGGAGGGCTCCTGCAGCTATCTTCCCTCGTGCACTATCAACCGTAAAAGAAGCTGCATGCCCGACGGACGGCCAACCCGTACAAACCATTACCGCGATCAACGCATAGACGATAATGGAGCGGTAACCCTTTATTCTGCTTTCCCTCATCTCTGCCCACCTCACCAGACCTCTGAATCTTCTAAATTAGTATAAGAATCAGAGCGTTGCAAAACCGTGGCATGCTCCTGCATGGCCTTTCTATTCAAACCTGGTGACGGCAAATTCCGCCCAGCTATAGCTAGGCAAATAATCGTGGCGATAGCCGTTGACCGCCTGCGGATCTCCATCCAGGAACCGGTAGCTGTCGCAGTCCAATTGCTCGGGATCGATGGAGAGGCGCCCATGCCACTTGCGTAAAACAGACGAGATATTCTCCTGCTGCAAGGATTCCTTCAAGTCCTTGACGATGGTTCGGAAGTAATCGCGCTTCGCCGGATCGCCCGCCTCGTCCTCCCAGAGAATCGCGCAGGCTTCCGCCGTCGTCAGGCTGGCCCCCCTCCGGTCGATCAGGCAGGCGAGCAGCTCCTTGGCCTTGGCGCGCTTGAATTGGAGCGGCCTGCCGTTCACGAATACCTCGAAGCCGCCGAAGGTCTGCACCTGCACCTTTTTCCTTTTGGCTTGAAGCGAGTCCTCGTAAATAAAAGTCAACTCTCGTAAAATGTCCTCTTGGAGCACAGGCTTCATCAGGTATCCGGTGGCCCGAACCCGGAAGGCGTCTACCGCGTATTTGGCATAGCTGGTCACGAAGATGATAGGAACGTCCGGCTGAATATCTTTTAACTCCTTGGCAAGTACAAGCCCGCTGGAGCTGCCCAGCTCGATGTCCAGAAACGCCACGTCGAACCGAACGGACCGCGCTTGCTCCAGCGCCTTGCCCGATGTGGCAAACGGATAAATGGCGCAATCCGGCACCGCTTCCCTCAGCGCTTGCTCGAGATCCCCAAGAACCAGCGGCTCGTCATCCACGATTAAGAAATTCATTGGAGTTTCCCTTCCTTTTCCTTCGGCAGAATAATGGCAGCGGTCGTTCCTCGGCCCGGGATACTGTCGATCGTCAGCCTTCCTCCGCACAGCTCCTCCAGTCGTCTGCGCACATTGCGAATCCCAACGCGCTGCTCGCCCTCCGAGGGATCGGGCAGGGACGCAAACCCGACTCCATCGTCCATTATGACTATCCGATAGGAGGTATCCGTTTCTTCCGTACGAATCGTAATCGCGCCTCCTTCCTCCCGCCTCATGATGCCGTGACGCACCGCGTTTTCCGCAAGGGGTTGAACGGTCAGAGGGGGGATCTGGAAGTCCTTGGGGCCGATGTCATAAATCACTCTCAGACGCTCCCGGAACCGCTGCTGCTCCAGATTCAAATAATACTGCACATGGGACAACTCCTGGGAGAAGGGGATCGGCGCTTTGCTCTCCAGAACGCCCATATTGGCCCGCAGAAACAAGGAGAAGTCCCCGATCGCCTGCTTGGCCTGCTTCGGATCCAGATCGCAAAGCTGCCGGATGACCGTCAGCGTGTTATAAAGAAAGTGGGGCTGAATCTGGCTGATCAGAATGCCGATGCGGGCCTCCACCAGCTCTTTCTCCTGCTGCTTTAAGAGCAGCTCCCGCTTCGATTGAATGTTGATGAAGATAAGCAGGATGGAGAAGGTCGCGGCCGGTCCCGTCAGCGCGATCCCGTAGTAGGCGAATTGAATCGCTTCCCCAACCAGCGGCAATACCACATAGCTCAACAGGAACAGAACGTCTCTGGAATCCAGGTAACGTCGGTACCGGAGGATGAGCGTTGTGGAAGTTCCGTAAATCAGAAAGGGAATGAGCTGGGAGAGCCAGAACCAATCGCCGCGCCGATAGAGATTGTCCGAGGAGAAATCGAAATACATGCCGTTCCATAAGGACAGCACGCTGAACAAGAACTGCACGGCAGCGAGGACGCAGGCAGCGTTCCAGATGTATTTCTTAAAAGCAACCTTAGGGGTAAGAAACGCCATGACGTACCCGAGAAAAGTCAGGAGAAGCGGCGCGGTGCAAGCAAAATTCAGAGCGGTGCCGAACCGGAGGGCAAAAGGGTACCATGGCTGCGCCATGCCTTCGAAAGCCCAGCTGCCGATATCCCCAAGCACCATTCCGAGGTTGGAAACACAAATCAGCATAAAGTAGCGTCCGGATTTCTCGCCGGTTTTGCCGTTCGTCCATAAATAGAGAATCAGAATTAAGGTAATAAGCACGCTGTACGAGTCGAGGATGATGTTCACGGTTTGCATTCGATTCCGTCCTCTGCCGGTTATATATGAAAATTATGCTATACATCTCGGAAACGCACAAGATTGGGCTATCCCATAAATTATCAAATTGACTTAGGGATGGCCTCCGTTTTTTTAGCGATTTATACTTTGGAGGGTGCGTCTCCTTCCGGTTGCTGCCGCCGTGAAATCGGATAGGCAGCCCCTTAACAAGAGAATTTCACGTCGGCAAAGGCAAACGCTTCGCTCCTCAGAAAGAGTAGGAATTGGATGCAGTTTGAATGGCGCGGGAAAGTAAGTCCGCATCTGGAAGAGACGCAAGCCAGGACCCGTCCTACAAAGACAGCGTATCACCGGCTCAAGCCTTTGTTGGGATAAAACGTACTCAGCCACCGGGCCATCCGGGAGAACTCCTGAGAAGGGCCCGGGGACTTCCTTGCGGAGCGATACAAGATCGACGAGAACACATGGCTGGTGGTGAGAGACGGAGCGGCATGAATCGGGGAATTCGAATCGTAATTTCAACGCTGTATCCACATGCTGTATCGGTTCCTCGTCGCGCGGTATTTGAAACGTTTTGCAGTCGTCTCCCCCACTGAGCGGATGCAAGAACGTGTGAATAGGCGCCGGTTGATGAAGAAGCAACAAAACAAGTCAAGGGATGCTGCTTCGATTGTTCCAAGGGCCAAAGCAAAGCAGTACTACAGGGATGGCAATCAAGGGTCTCAAATCCATTTTGAATATAACCTCAACCAGTGTCTCATCAGGTACCTAAAAACTGCCTGTCGGGTTTGCCAGTCAATGCTTTTCACCTGATCAGTGAGGATTACTCCTTTTACAGGCAGACTCCGTGGAATGGCGACCTCGAATGGACAGCCCCTTATCCTTGAGCTTACCGGACAAAGAAGAGAAAGCCCCACCTTGCCGTTATAGGCAGCAGGAGAAACAACAAAAGCGGGGCACTTCCCGGCTTGTTTATGACTGGATTTCGGTAAAATTGCAACCAGATAAGATCTCCTCGATCCGGTACATTTCTACTCGTCGTTCTCGCTGTGGAGGGCATCCTTGCTCGAATCGATCGTAACCGTTCCATCGTTGATACGAGTGAGTCTTTGGACTCCAAGGTAGAACCGCTGCCGATCGGCTCCTAGCCATAGCTGGCCGAAGTGCCGGACAGGTATGTGTGCGCGGCCAAGGAACTGGGGGAAATTCTTTCGGCCCTACGATGCGCATATCGATGAAAATGTTCCCAGTTACAATTAGAGGCTGTCCATTCGTCTGCAGTTTGTTATTGTAAAAGTAGCGCACCCAGTGCGCCACCTTGCCGCTCGCCATACAGTTGCGCCCCGCTGAAGTCTCGAACCGACCTCCTCCCTCACAAGCGGCAATTCAAATCAAGCGAGAAGATCCTTCAACTGCTGCGGAGAATGATTCCACCATTCCGCGTTATGTTCCTGCAGCAAACCTCGCAGCAGCGCCTTCTCTTCCGGCCCGAGGTTGTCGAGCATATATTTGCGCTTGAGAGCGGCATCCATCCGGTTCACGTGGTCCGGAAGGATTTTCCATCCGCGCCGAGCCTCCGTATCGATCAGCATCTCGCAAGAGGTTACGCCGGCGTAGTAGCCGCCTTCCGCATCGTGATCGACCGCCACCCATACGATCCAGGCCTGGCGCCCGTTCGGCACGGTTTCCTTGTCCGGGGAAAATTTAATTCCCTTTTCCACCTTGCTCTTGGCATGCATCGCTCCCATATCGAGGTATGCTTCGCCCTGGTCGATAATAACGGGGGACATTTGGCTCAGGTCGATGCTTCCCGCGCCGAAGCCTTTATGCTGCTTGGCATTGCTTACGATATTCAGCGCCAGCTTCTTTTTCTCCGGCGCGGATTGCGGTTGATTTTGCTCCATCGTATACGCCTCCATCCAAACGGACTAACTAATCCCATTGTAGCGAATTTGACCGGGAAAAGCGATGGATCGCAGCAAACGGAAAGCGACGCGCGATCCCAGGGCACTTTCCGCTCGTGATCCCGGACGCCCCGCCTCCGCCCGGCACCCCGCCGCCTTCCCTCCCGATCCGCCAGCCCGCCTCCGCCCGGCATCCCGCCGCTCCGCCGCCGATCCGCCAGCCCGCTTCCGCCCGACACCCCGCCGCCTTGCCGCCGATCCGCCAGCCCGCCGCTATCCCGCGCCCTTACCTTGCCGCCCGATCCGGCACCCCGCCGCTTCGCGCCGATCCGCCCGCCGGAGATGTTGTCCGCCCTCAGATATATTCCTTGGACAACCGGCATATATATCCCGTAGTAAGCTTGTCAACGGGAGGGTAATCCGTATGCCCCAACGCCGCTTTATGCGTTACCTTGTTTTGGCCGCCGCTGCCGCCATGCTCGTCTTCTCGATTCCGTTCGGATTCGCGGAGGCTTGGGTCAACCAGTACGCCCTGCCCGCCTCCGCCCTTCAGTCCGCCGGGCTGCAGGAGTCGGCCGCGGAGCCGCCGGAACGACATTCGCCGGAGGTGCCGGAGCTGCGAACGGCTTCCGCCCCCGCCGGTCCGTCCGACGCGAAGGCAGCCGCCGCGGAGCCCGAAGCCGACGTGCCGATCGCGCCCAAGCCGGTCGTTCTGAGCAACCGGGTTTCGGAGTACCACATCAGCGTCAAATTGGAGGAAGACGGCACGCTGTCGGGGCAGCAGACGCTAACCTGGAAAAACCCCGGCCGCAAGCCCGTCCAAGAGTTTTACCTGCACTTATATCCGAACGCTTTTTCTCCGGGCAGCACGTTTTTGAAAGAATCGGGGGCCAGCTCAGAGGGGACCGGATGAAAAACGGAAGCTACGGAGCGATGACGCTGACGTCGCTTGAAACCGCCCAGGGCGAAACGCTGCTCCCCCGGTTGCATTACGTCCAGCCCGACGACGGCAACAAAGACGACCGGACCCTCGCGTCCTTCCGGCTTCCGGAGCCGGTCGCCCCCGGTCAGAAGGTAACGCTGCGCATGACGTTCGCCGTTCAGCTGCCGCAAGTGTTCGCCCGCATGGGCAAAGCCGAAGACTTCGTGATGGCCGGGCAATGGTTCCCCAAAGCCGCCGCCTACGAGACGGTCGGAACGCGGGGACGGACATCCGAAGGCTGGAACACGCACCAGTATCACGGAAATTCGGAGTTTTACTCGGACTTCGGCATTTACAGCGTCAAAATCGACGTGCCCGAAGCGTACAAAGTGGCCGCAACCGGCTTTCAGACGCAGCAGGCGGTCATCAAGGACGGCCGCAAAACGTACCAGTTTTACGCCGACGACGTGCACGACTTTGCCTGGGCGGCATCCCCTTCTTTTCATTACGTAGAAGATTCATTTTCGTCCATCGGCGTGCCGGGCGTCCGGATCAAGCTGTACATCGACCCGCTTCACAAGGATTTGCAGGAGCGCTATATGCACGCCGCCAAGTCCGCGCTGGCGCTGCTGGGCAAATGGTACGGGGACTATCCTTATTCCACCCTTTCCATCGTCATCCCGCCGGCCGACGCCAACGGCGCGGGCGGCATGGAGTACCCGACCCTCATCACGGGAGCGGCGGCCAAAAACGACAACCCCGGGTTCGAGCTGGAACGGACCGTCGTGCACGAAATCGCCCATCAATACTGGTACGGCATCGTCGCCACGAACGAATTCGAAGAAGCTTGGCTGGACGAAGGCTTTACGTCCTACACGGAAGATAAGCTGATGGAGGAAATTTACGATGTCGTCCCCAACCCTATCGTCGAGGCGAGCTATTTGACCCGGCCCGAACCGCTGAAGCAATACGCCTGGGCGTACGGCGATTCAAACAGCTACGCGGAAAACGTGTACATGCGCGGCAAGCTTGTGCTCAAAGCCATCGAACAGCAGGTAGGCGAAAAAACGATGAACAAAATCATGCGGACCTATTTCCAGACGTACCGGTTCAGGCACCCATCCTCTTACGACTTCCAGAAAGTCGTCGAGAGCGTGACGAAAAAGAAATGGACCGAGTTTTTCCATGCGTACGTCCAAAACGGCCAAATGGCCGACTTCTCCGTCGAATCGATCGAATCGCGCCTGAACGATCAGAACGTTTACGAATCCAGGGTCGTGCTGAAGCGCGGCGGCAGTCCCGAACCGGTATCGGTATGGTTCCAATTCGCCAACGGCGAAAAGCTGCGCAAAACATGGGACGGCGCGCAAAAGCACGTGCAGTTCCAGGTCAAACACGAATCGCCGCTGCAATTCGTGGCGGTCGATCCCGAAATGGCGGTCGTGCTCGACAATTACCGGTATAACAACTTTTTGAAAACCGATGTGGACGAACCCGTTCGGACCCGCTGGAATATCGGCTTGACCAAGCTGGTGGACGGTCTGCTCGGCATCCTGGCCTGGTGAGGTGAAACGAGATGCGCTCAATAATCCGCGAGGGATGGAGTTTGACCTCCCGGCATAAATACGTGCTGGTCGCCCTGTTTTTGTACCGGCTGCTGTGGGGCTTCTTTCTGTACCGATTTATCGATTCGGTCGTCACGCCGATCCTCGCCCGTTACCCCGACGGGCACCCGAACGGCAACGCGGTCCGGTTGTTCCTGATCGAGGCCCAATTCCGTCTGACCAAAACCGACCTCATGAACGAAGCTCTCCTTATGCTGGCGGGAATGCTGCTTCTCCGCATGGTGCTCACGCCGCTGCTGAACGCCGGCCTGTACTATTCCTTCCATCACGCCGACGAAGAGCGGGGAACCCGGATGCTCACCGGCATGCGCCGCGCGTGGAAGCCGGTCGTTCTGCTGTACCTGCTGGAGAACGCATTGGCTTTTCTGCCGGCTTTATGGCTCCTCCCCTTCGCCAAATCGCAATTTCTGGCGCAATTTTCCGTCGAGTCGTGGGCGTTGAAAATGCTCCCTTACGCCGCCGTCTGGATGTGCTGGATTTTTATCGTTCATCTGCTGTTCCAATTCATGCAGTTCGGCGCCGTATCTAAGGATGGCATCGTCAAAGGGCTTGCCCGCGCGTGCGCCAAAGCGCTGCCGCTGGCCGCCGTTACGCTGTTGCTGACGGGGATCGGCGCGGCGGCTTCGGTCGCCGTCACGGGCGCGACGATGTTCTGGACCGGATTCATTTCCGTCGCGGTTCACCAAGCGTTTCAATTCGTCCGAACCATGATGGCCGTCTGGACCTCGGCCTCCCAATACGCGTTATGGAAGGCCGATTCGGCCGCCTGACCGTCGTTCTCCCCCGCCCCTCGCCCTGCAAACGTTCGCCAAAAAAGCTATTCCGTCGCCGCGATTCGCAGCGCCTGGAATAGCTTTTTTCGTTTTCATTCCGGTTTTTTCGCGTTTATTAAAGCTTTCTTAACTTTATATTAACGAATTCTAATCTTTTATCGGCAGGAAAAGACTCCCACTGCGCGAATAATTAATTCTCATGTGCGAAAACTGCCGAATTTCCTTGCACAGGGAAACGGGGGAACCAGATTTGCCGGGTGAATTGATTCCGCTTCGCTAGCAGGAATCATAGGGAACCTTCTACCGAACCCTTCAGCTAACCTCGTAGGCATTGGAAGGAGTCACTTGTTTTGCGGAAGTTGTCACTCGGTTTTCTTGCTTTCTCATTCGCGTTCTTGCTGGCCTTTCAGGCGGGAACCGCGTCTGCGGGCTCCAAGCTGAACGACGAGGTCACCGATCTGATCGGTGTCGACTACCAATACGGCGGAACGACGACCAGCGGGTTCGACTGCTCGGGCTTCACGTCCTACGTATTCAAGAAGTTCGAAATCAAGCTGCCTCGTTCGTCCAAAGACCAGTTCGAGACCGGAACGGAAGTCGAGCAAAGCGAGCTGCGCCCGGGAGACCTCGTGTTCTTCAACACGAACGGCAAAGGCGTATCTCACGTTGGCGTATATGTCGGAAACAACAAATTCGCCCACGCTTCGACATCCAAAGGGGTTACGGTAACCGACCTCGACGAAAGCTATTACGCAAAACGCTACCTCGGCGCGCGCCGCGTCCTGGACGACGCAACGTACGAGGCAGTGGCCGCTTACAAAGCGTAAGCCGCTAGTATCGCCAAGGGTCTCCTGTCGCTAGCAGGAGGCCCTTTGTCATGCTCCTCACCGGGTCACCGTCCGGCCCGCTCCAGCCGGCTGCGCCGCCACTTCAAGCCGAAGACGACGGCGGCGGCCGCGCACAGCCCCGCGAAAACGAATTTCATGTACCGTTCGACTAACCCGAAAACGATCTCCCACTGGTCCCCGAATCCGTACCCGATCAGGAAAAAGGCGCTCACCCACAAGGCGCAGCCCGTGTAGGCGTACAGTGCGAAAGAACGGTACGGCACTTGGATAATGCCGGCGAAATAACCGATGAATTGGCGGATGCCCGGCAGAAAATAGCTGAACAACAGCACTTTGCTTCCGTACCGGTCGTATGCTTTGCGCGTTTTTGCCACATGGTCGGGTTTGAGAAACAGCCACTTTCCGTATCTTTCGACAAGCGGAGCCCCGATCTTGCGTCCGAGCCAGTAAGTCGCCGTAATGCCGATCACCGCGCCCGAGTAAGCGGAACCGAGCGCCGGAAGCCACGCCAAAATACGTTGCGACGCCAAATATCCGGTTAACGCCAGCGTCGTATTGCCGGGGGGAATCGGCAGCGCGATCGCGTCCAGGGGCAGGCCGATCAGCAGCACCCAATAGCCGTATTGCGAAAACAATCGTTCGATGTATTCCAGCAATTCCATTTGCCAGCCCCTTGCCGCACCTTACAGTTGCTGTTGCTCGGCGTTTCGCGCCTGCTTCTTTCGGTCGTGTCTTCGCTTCAGCCATAGGCCCAGGAGGAGAATCGGAACGAAAATCACGAAAATGTAGAGCGATACGTCCTTGACCATGCTCTCCGCCATCCGGCCATAATAGTAAAACAAAAACCCGACGACGTAAAATTTGACGGCCCGGCCTATGGCGGCATAGCCGATCAGCTTCCATAGAGGAAACTTCAAACACCCCGACATGATCGTAAACACTTTGAACGGAATCGGAGTGAACGCGCCGATAAGCACGGTCGCCTCGCCGTTTTTTTGGAACATGGCGGTTGCCTTGTCGATCCATTCCTTTTTCAGCAATTTGTAGAGCACCGAATGACCCAGCAGCTTGCCGATCCCGTACCCTACCGGCGTTCCGAGCAAACAGGCGATATAGCCCACGGTCGCGTACCATAACGCCGACGAAGGGTCGACAAGGCTTAACGATACCTGCAGAAAAAAGGCCGGAATCGGAAAAATGATGGCATCGACGAACGAGTGAATCGCCAATCCCCAGACGCCAAACTCCAAAAAAATGTCGACCAAATTTTGAAACATTCTGTTCTCCTCTTTTACGGCCTGCAGGTTTTATTATAAAGAATCGCTGCACGGCCCGTCATGAACCTGCGTCGGTTTTCGGACTGGACTTTAGGCGGGGCAAAAAGGCTACATTAAGGGTTACGTTGGCGCAAAAAAAAGGATGCAGGGAGTTTTCGAAAGAGGCGGGCAAAAGCGGGTAAAGCCGGCTTCGTCGTCTTTTCCTTCCCGGCCGCGAAAAAAAGCCGCCCCGGACCGGCCGTCCCGATAGGAACGAACCGTGTCGAAGCGGCTGATGCTTCGGATGCGCTCGGATTTAACCGAATTGGAAATAGGCCTTCGCGTTCCGGTAGCTGATGTCCTGGACCATTCCGCCCAGCAAATCGAAGTCCCGCGGCACTTCCCCGTCTTCGGCCCATTCGCCGAGCAGGTTGCACAGGATGCGGCGGAAATACTCATGGCGCGTATACGACAGGAAGCTGCGCGAATCGGTCAGCATGCCGACGAACCGTCCCAGCAGCCCCGTGTTGCCGAGCGCCTTGAGCTGGTCCAGCATGCCGTCCTTCGTATCGTTGAACCACCAGGCCGAGCCCAGCTGGATTTTGCCCGGAACTCCTCCGCCCTGGAAGCTTCCGATCGCCGTGCCGAGCGCGTACAGATCGTTCGGATTAAGCGAGTACACGATCGTACGCGGCAGCGCGTCGTCCCGCTCCAGCGCGTCCAGCAGCCGGACCAGGGGACCCGCGACCGGGCCGTCGTAAATCGAGTCGTAGCCCGTATCCGGACCGAGCTTCTCGAACATGCGGCTGTTGTTGTTGCGCTGCGCGTGCATATGGAACTGCATCGCCCAGTCCAGCTTGGCGTACTCCCGGCCCAAAAACAGCAGCGTGAACGTCTTGTACTTCCGTTCCTCTTCCGCGTCGATCGGCTCGCCCGCCAGCGCCTTGGCGAAAATCGCCGCGGCCTCGTCCCGGGTCGCCTCCGCGTAGCCCATCGCGTCCAGCGCGTGGTCGGAAACCCTGCAGCCCGTCTCGTGGAAGAAGCGGATCCGCTCGGCGAGAGCAGCCAGCAGCGCGTCGTAATCGCGCACCTCCCGGCCGGCCGCCTGCTCCAGCTGCTTCAGCCACGGCAGGAACGTCGCCCGGCGAATTTCGAGCGCCTTGTCCGGACGGAACGACGGCAGCACCTTGACCTCGAAATCCGGCAGGTCCTTGATAAGCCGGTGATATTCCAGAGAATCGACGGGATCGTCCGTCGTACAGATGACCTCGACGCCCGATTTGACGATCAGGTCGCGGGCGGAAAAGCCGCCTTGGGCGAGCTGGGCGTTCACCTTTTCCCAAATGACCGGAGCGTTTTTCTCGTTCAAAATTTCCTCGACGCCGAAGTACCGCCGAAGCTCCAGATGGGACCAGTGATACAGCGGATTGCCGACGGCCGCCGGAACCGCTTTCGCATATGCCAGAAACCGGTCGTAGTCGGACACGCCCGCCCCGCCGGTCACGAGGCTTTCTTCGGCCCCGTTCGTGCGCATTGCCCGCCATTTGTAGTGGTCGCCGTACAGCCACACCTGGGTCAGATTTTCGTACGACTGGTTCTCGTAGATTTCCTTCGGGCTCAAATGGCAGTGATAATCGATGATCGGCATTTTGGCCGCGTAATCGTGATACAGCTTGACCGCGGTCTCGTTGCCCAGCAGGAAGTTATCGTCCAAAAAAGGCTTCATCGGCATTCGTCTCCTTCGCTTATGCTTCCCGAACCGTCATGGCGAAGCGGACGAAGCCTTCGCCGCTTCGCCCGCTCCCGATTGTCCGATTGCTAGTTGTGGAACTTGACCAGATCGTTGATTTGCACGGCTTGCCCGGTCCGGATGGAACGATTCGCCGCGATGCCCGTCAGAATCGACCTCGCGCCGTCGACATGGTTCGCCGCGCGGTTGAACTTGTCGGGAACCGGAACCCCGAACAGATCGTTCAGCAGCACCGGATCGCCGCCGCCGTGGCCGCCCTGCTTCTTTTCGAACTCGACTTTGTACGGTGCGCCGAACATCGGCAGCACGGTGAAGCGGATGCCTTCGAGCGCCCCTTCGTCCGACTTTTTGCCGCCGGAGTTGACGTACGATGTTTCGACGACCTCCAGCTCCAGACGTCCCTTGCTGCCCGTAAACGCGATCCGGTAGCCTTCCCACGGCGCATACGAGGTCAGCGAATACGTCAAAATCGCCTGGTTCCGGTAGCGAACGATGACGCCCATCGTATCCTCGATGCTGATGCCGTCGCCGAATACGCTTTGGTCGCGGCGGTAGCCGTCCTCGTGTTCCGCGTCCAGGTACATCGCCTTCAGATGCTCGTTGCCGTCCAGCGGCAGCGCGAACGGATCGCCTTCCGCGTTCGGGTTGCCGGTCGCGCGCTCGTAAAATTTCGTCACGCCGCGCTGCTCGGCGTTTTCGCGGCCGTAGAACAGCAGGTCGCCGAACGCGAACACCGTTTCCGGCTGCGAGCCGATCCAGAAGTTGACGAGATCGAAGTGGTGCGTCGACTTGTGCACGAGCAGCCCGCCGCTGTTGCGCTTGTCGCGGTGCCAGCGCCGGAAATAGTCGGCGCCGTGCTTCGTGTTGAGCAGCCATTCGAAATGAACGGCGTTCACTTTGCCGATGACGCCGGACTCGATCAGCTCCCGGACCTTCGTATGGTGCGGCGCGTAGCGGTAGTTGAACGTCACGCGGACGTTGCGTCCGGTGCGCTCGACCGCGTCGACGATTTCCTGGCATTTTTTCTCGTCGACGGTCATCGGCTTCTCGGTGATGACGTCGCAGCCGAGCTCCATCGCCCGGATGATGTACGTATGGTGCGTGCGGTCCACGCTCGTGACGATGACGAAATCCGGCTTCTCCGTTTCGATCATGCGGTCGAACTCGTCGGTTTTGTACGTGCGGACGCTCGGGTAGTCGTATTTTTCGGCCAGCAGCTTGTTGGCGTAGTTCATGCGCGTCTGGTTGATATCGCAAAACGCGAGCAGCTCCGACGTTTCCCTGAAATCGCTTGCAATAGCGCCATAGAAAAATTCGGCTCTGCCGCCCGTTCCGACCAGTACGTATTTCTTTTTCGCTGACATGATGGCGTTCTCCTCTCGATATGCGGGAATTGCTTTTATTCTAAAGCAACGAAATGCTATAATTCTGCTAAAATGATGCCCTTTTTCCGAGAAACCCCGCATATTTTGCTTTTTGTTCCCGCATTCGAAAGGAGACCGACGCATGCAGCCGCCGACCGCATGGGAAACGAGCCGTTACGGCCTCGAAACGGACCACTTCGTGGAATACGTAAGACGAAGCGGACCGTACACGATGCAATCCGACCATTTCCACTCGTATTACGAAATTTACTACCTGCTGTCCGGCAAGCGCATTTACTTTGTAAAAGACCGCACGTACACGGTGGAGCAGGGAGACCTCGTCTTCATCGCCAAAAACGAGCTGCACAAAACGCTGCACGCCGGCGAATCCGGCCACGAGCGGGTCGTCATCCATTTCGGCGACGCCTTCATCCGGGAACGGGGCGGCCCTCACGCCAAGCTGCTGCTCAGCCCGTTCGAGCAGAAAAGCCATGTCATCCGGCTCCCGCTCGCCGAACAAAAAGCCGTCGCCGGCACGATCCGCCGCATCGTCGCCGAAATCCGGAACAAACCGCCGGGCTACGAGCTGACGCCCGCCGCCGGCATCGTCGAGCTGCTCCTTGCGACCGCGCGCTACCTGCTGGACAACGAGCCGGTTCCCGTCTTCGACTCGACGCCGCTGCACGCCAAAATCTCGGAAATCGTCCGCTACCTGAACGAGCACTACCACGAGCCCGTCAAGCTGGGCGGCGTGGCCGAGAGCTTTTTCATCAGTCCGTACTACCTGAGCCGCATGTTCAAGGAAGTGACCGGCTTCGCCTTCTCCGACTATTTGATTCTGACGCGCATCAAGGAGGCGCAGCGCCTGCTGCGGGACAGCGAAGCGACGATCGCCGAAATCGCGTCGTCCGTCGGATTCGACAACTTCTCGCATTTCGGCAAAACGTTCAAAAAAATCACCCGGCAATCCCCCCGGGAATACCGGAAGGCGACGCGCTCCTGACCGCATCCGGCGCCGCAGCCCAACGGTCTGGACATCCCATTGCACACTTATATTACCATAGCGGTTCTTTCATGAAAATCGGCCCCCGCGAAGCCGCCAACAAGAAGCGGCGGCACGAGGGCCGGGATAGGGAGTCGGCGGACGGGCGCCGCCCGGTTCGTCCGGCGAGTCACGCCGGATCGGCCGCCCCCGGTCAGCCCGCTTGACCGGCCAGCGCCGAGCGGAGCCGGCGGCGCCGTTTCGCCGCCAGGCCGTGCTTCGGCGAGAACAGGAACGCGAGCGCGAACTGCGCGCCGGCGGCGCATACCATGCAGCCCGCGATGGACGCGTCGAGCCAAACGGCGGCGTAGTAGCCGGCGACCGAGCTTGCGACGCCGATCCCGACCGCGATGCCGATCATTCGGCCGAGCCGGTCTGTCAGCAGATAGGCCGCCGAGGGCGGAATGACGAGCAGGCCGACGACGAGGACGGCTCCGACGCTCTCGAAGGAGCTGACCGTCGCGAGCGACACCAGGCCCATCAGCGCGTAATGGAAGACGGCGACCGGGATGCCCAGCGCGAGAGCGAGCGCGGGATCGAAGGCGCATATCTTGAACTGCTTGTAAAAGAGACCGACGACCGCGACGATCGCCAACAGCGCAAACCCGACGAGCCAGACCGCCTTCGGCCCGAGCGCCGTTCCCCCGATCTCCAGCACGTTCCATTGGACGTAGGCGATTTCCCCGAACAGGACGCAATCCAGATCGAGATCGATGTTCCGCGCGTTCAGGCTGACCAGCACGACGCCGACGGCGAACAGGGCGGTGAACACGACTCCGATCGAGGCGTCGCTTTGCAAGCCGCTGGATTGAAACATTTGAATGAGGAAGACGGTAACGAAGCCGACGAGCGCCGCCCCCAGCAGCATGAAAAACGAGTCGCGGGACCCGCTGACCAGAAAGGCGATCACGATCCCCGGCAACACGGAATGGCTGATCGCGTCGCCCACCAGCGCCATGCGGCGGAGCACGAGAAAGGAGCCGAGGATGGCGCAGCAGGCGGCCACCATCGCGCCGACCAGCATAATCCAGAATCCGCTCATATCGAGGCCCCCTTTCCTTCGTTTGGGCGGCGGCGCTTGCGCGTTCCGTCAGCCACTCCCGCTTGGCCGTCCTGCGGCCGAGCAGCTTGGCCGCAAGGCCGCGCTTCGGTCCGAGCAGCAGCGACACGACGAAAAAGGACGTGGCCGCCAGCACGCTGATCGGACCGGTCGGCAGCTGGCTGACGCCGGAGCTGATCCAGGTTCCCGCCGCGCCGCTAAGGGCGCCGAACAGGCCGGCGAGAACCGCCATAACGCCCAGCCGATCGGTCCAATAACGGGCCGATACGGCGGGCGTAATCAGCAAGGCGGCGACCAGCACGACCCCGACCGCCTGGATGCCGACGACGACGGCGACCGTCGTCAGCCCCAGCAGCAGCTGCTCCAGCGCGCCGACGGGAAACCCGAGGCCGCGGCCGTAGCCGGGATCGAAGCTGAGCAATTTGAACTCTTTGTACAGCAGCCCGCACACGATCACGAGCAGCAAGGCGACTCCGCCCAGCGTGTACAAGTCCGACGAGGTCATGGAAGCGGCCTGGCCGAACAGAAATTTGTCGAGCCCGCTCTGGTTGCCGGTCGGGGAATGCTGGATCCGCGTAAGCATGACGACCCCGATCGCGAAAAACAAAGACAATACGATGCCCAAAGCCGCATCGGGCTTGATCCGCGAGCGGCGGGTGATCAGGCTGATGCACCAGGTCGCCACGACGCCGGCGACAATCGCCCCGATCAGAAACAGAGCGATCGATTTGACGCCGGTCAGCATGAAGGCGATGCAGATGCCGGGCAGCGCGGCATGCGCCAGCGTGTCGCCGATCAGGCTTTGCTTTCGCAAATAGGAAAACGTCCCGATCACACCGCTGCTCAAGCCCAGCAGCATACTTCCGAGCAAAATCCAGCGCAGGTTCGGATCCGCGAACAAATTCAGCATGTCGTCACTTCCCTTCGCGGGCGCTGCCTACAGGTTCCGGCTGCTCCGCTTTGGTCAAAAAGGCCAGCTTGCCGCCGTAGGCCCGCTGCAGCAGTTCCGGCGTGAAGGTCGTCGCGGTCGGCCCGCAGGCGACGACCTCGCCGTTGAGGAGCAGCACCGAATCGAAATAATCGGTCACCGTCGCCAGGTCGTGGTGGACGACGAGCACCGTTTTGCCGCTTCGCTTCAGTTCGTTCAGCAGCGTGACGATCGCTTTCTCCGTCGCCGCGTCGACGCCCGCGAACGGCTCATCCATAAAATATAGCGTCGCGTCCTGGGCCAGCGCCCGGGCGAGAAACACCCGCTGCTGCTGGCCGCCGGACAGCTGGCTGATCTGCCTGTGCGCGTAATCGGCCATGCCGACCTTCTCCAGACAGTCCATCGCCATCGCGCGCTCTTTGGCTCCGGGGCGCCGAAACAAGCCGAGATGGCCGTATCTGCCCATCGTCACGACGTCCAGCGCGTTCGTCGGAAAATCCCAGTCGACCGATTCGCGCTGCGGCACGTAACCGACCAGCTTCCGGCTGTCCTTGTACGGCTTCCCGTAAATGAGCGCCTCTCCGGCGAGCGCGGGCTGCAGGCCGAGGATCGCCTTGATCAGCGTCGACTTGCCGGCGCCGTTCGGGCCGATAATGCCGACGAGCTCCTTCTCGGCGATCTCGAAGGTCACGTCGCGCAGCACCGGCTTCTTTTGATAGGCGACCGTCAGTCCCGAAACCGCCAGCGGCGGCGTTTTGCCCGTTCCGTCCCTCATGTTGTCGTCCTCCCTTTCCGTTATTTCAACGCGTTCGCGATCGTCTCCGCGTTATGCCGGACCATTCCGATGTACGTGCCTTCCGGCGTGCCCTCGGCTCCCATCGCGTCGGAGAACAGCTCTCCGCCGATGACAACCTCATGTCCCTTTTCCTTCGCCCCTTCGATGACGGCTTCGATCGATTGGGTCGAGACGCTCGATTCGACGAACACCGCCTTGATGCCCCGCTCCACGATCAGGTCGCGCAGCGCCATCACATCCTTGGAGCCGTATTCGGATGCCGTGCTGATGCCCTGCAAGCCGACCACTTCCATTCCGTACGCATCGCCGAAATATCCGAAGGCGTCATGGGCGGTGACCAGCACCCGGGATGGCTCCGGAATCGAGCTGATCTGCTCCTTCACGTAGGCGTCAAGCTCCTCGAGCTCTTTTAAGTAAGCTTCCGCGTTTTGCTCGTAGGCCGCCTTATTCGCGGCATCCGCCTCGCTCAGCACGTCGCGGACTTTTTCCGCCGCCAGCATCCACAGCGAAACGTCGAACCAGACGTGCGGGTCCTCCGTTTCCTCGTCGAGAATGCGCAGCCGGTCTTCGGGAATCCCTTCCGTTACCGGCACGACCGTGCGTTCTTTCGCCATCTGGACCAGAATGTCCGTCATCTTCCCTTCCAGATGAAGTCCGCCGTACAGAATCACGTCGGCATTTTCCAGCTTGGCGATATCGCCTTGCGTCGCTTTGTACAAGTGCGGATCGACGCCCGGACCCATGAGGCCGACCACTTCGACATGGTCGCCTCCGATTTCCCTCGCCAAATCCGCGATCATGCCGGTCGTCGTCGTAACTTGCAGTTTGCCTTCTCTCGCGCCGTTTTCCCCTTCGTTTCCGGTGCCGTTTCCGCATGCCGCCAAGACGGACATCGCCAGCGTCAGAAACACGACAAGAAGAATAAGCCGCTTTACGGATGAAGCCAATTTGAATTTCATTTCGTTCCTCTCCTTGCTTGCTCTTATTTTATTGTTCGAATCAAAATATGTTTCCTGGACGACCATTATTTTTATCGGCGCCTCTTTTTTAATATTATACAAATGTTTTTACCTAGTGCAACATTTTCGCCAAAAAAAGTCTGCCGGGGCCTTTTTGGCAGATGCAAAGGAAGGCGGGAATATGTCGGAGAACTTGACGGACTTTCATTCGGTCAACCGGCCGCCGCATGGTGCCCTAAACTTAGGGCAGGCTTGCGCGAACGAGGTTCGGTGCAGGTACATGGTGGAACAGCTTGCAGTTACGCAGGGTTACGCAGGGTTACGCAGGGCTACGCAGGGCTACGCAGGGTTACGCAGGGTTACGCAGGGCTGCGCAGGTTATGCAGGGTTATGCAGGGTTATGCAGGGTTATGCAGGGTTATGCAGGGTTATGCAGGGTTATGCAGGGTTACGCAGGGTTATGCAGGGTTACGCAGGGCTGCGCAGGGTTATGCAGGGTTACGCAGGGCTGCGCAGGGTTATGCAGGGTTACGCAGGGCTGCGTTAGGTTTGGCGAAGCTTCGTTGGATTTTGTCCAATCAAAAACCGGCTTTTTCACGAAACTCGCTATCTTCGTTGGATTTCGTCCAATCTGGCGAAGCTTTTTCGGGGATTTCGTCCGAAACTCCCGTTCTCGTTGGATAAAATCCACTGTAGACCGCCGTTTTCCCGTTTCTCGCTCCGCCGATTGGATAAAATCCAACATAGACGAAAAAGCAGCCGGCGCTGCCGGCTGCCTCAACTCGCTCACCGCTTTTTCTCCCGCCACGGGTAGGCGTCCGCGAACGCGCGAAGCTCCTCCTCCGAAGGCGCGGCATTGCCGTAGCGCGCCTTTTCGTAGGCTTCGCGCAGCCGCCTTTTGCCGGCGCCCAGCCATTCGCGCAATCCGCCGGCCCCGCTCGCGGCAGCGGAAGCTTTCGGCGGAGCTTCCGCCAGCCACGCCTCCAGCTCGTCGAGCGTCTCGGACGGCGTCCGGGACGGGCGAAACGGAAAGCCCGCCCGAATGCCGGTCGAAACGGCATCTTCATACAGCCGCCTCACTTTATCCTCCGGGCTCAGCCTTTCCCACTCCTCGCGGTTCAAGCGGCCCGCTCGCATGCCTCCCCGCCCCCGGGTCAAGCGAACCTCCCGCAGCATTTTGCGGATATCGAGGACGCTTTCCCTCTCTTCTTCGTAAAGCGGAACCCCCTCCGGCTTCCGCTCCGCAAACACCCATTGCCACAGCTTTCGCAACCGTGCGAGCAGCGATCGGTACCATGAACGGTCGAGCAGATAATGGCGCGCCAGCAGCCACAGGAGAAACGCCGCCGCGGCTCCGGCGATCGCGTACATCGCCGCGTCCATCAGCCTTCGAAGCCATGCGGGGGCGGGCTCGCCCTCTTCGGGAAACATGCCTTCGGGCATTGCAGGCATGGGAGGAGGAGGTGCCGGAGGCGGATCGGCGCTTCCTCCTTCGGGGATAAGCCGATTCAAATATTCCGCGATCGCGCTCCACGCCGAAAGCCCGCTCGTCATCAGAAAAACCGCGAGCACGACCGCAATCAGCCCGATCAAATACTTCCGGTTCGCCGCAGACACGGCGCGGGTGACGATATTCTGGCCGAGCCCGGCCGCATCGAGCTGCCTGCTATGTCCCGCGGCAAGCAGCACGACGAACCAGAAGACTCCCGTCAGGACCAAGAAAAGCCGATAGGCGGCAAGCTCCGGCGCCCACCTGGCCGCGATCGAGACGACCGCGGCCACGGCCACCCCGGCGGCACCGATGCCCAGCCAGCCGGGGGGCCGGCCGCTTTGCCAGGCAACAGCTCCGAGAAACAGAACCGGCAGCAGCAGCGCCGCGTTCGCGTAGAAGACGGCCCCCGCAAGGACGGCGACAAAGGCCCCGAACAGCGCGAAGCGAACGACCCAGCGCGGCAGATGCCGGACGACCGCAAGCGCCGCCGCCAGCAGGGCGGCTCCCGCGGCCACGCCGAGCCATCGCGGCAGAGGGCCCGTCCCGGCCGTCTCCGCAAGAACGAGCATAGCCGGCAGCCATGCCCACGCCTGCGCCGCCGCGGCGAACAGGGACTTCGCCCGGCCTTCCCCGCGGAGTCGCGAACGTTCCCGCCCGCCTGGCGATTTGCCGGATTTTTGTCCGTCGCTCATCCGGAAGCCTCCCGTTCCCGGTACAACAGCATCGTTTCGACCCGATTGCCCGACTGCCGCAATCGATTGGCCAACTGCTGCTGCTTCGGCGTCATAAAGGCCGTCATGATCAGGAAATTGGCGTTCCGCACCCCGGAAGCGAGCAATTCCTCCAGCACGTAAACCAAATCCAGCTTCACGACCGCTTCGAAGCCCGCTATCAAGCGGAATAGGTGCAGCAGCTGTTCGCTCCCGGCGCGCGGCTCGACCCGAAGCGGAACTTGGTGCGGGTCCGCCGTTTTTCCGTTAAAAATAAGCCCGGATTTGCCCCCGCTTTGCTGCATATGGCGAATGACCGAGGCGGCGTACCCGAGCGCTTCCTCGAACGCGTCCGGCCCGATTCTCCGATTGGTCGAATCGTCCATCAATTCGGCATTGAGCACGATCGTCAAATCGTTGTCCAGCATCGTCTCGCGTTTGTTCACCAGCAGCCTTCCCGTCCGGGCGGTCGCATTCCAATTGATCAGCCGAAACGAATCGCCGCCCCGATAATCGCGCACCCCCGCCACATGGTGGTGATTTTCCATGAACGCATCCGACAGGCTGAGCACGCTCTGCATAAACCGCCGGGCTGACAGCGGCAGTTCCGCGATCTCCTTCACCCGGGGAAATACGACGATGGAGCAATCCGTTTCCCGGTCCATTTTCCCGACTGCCGATCCGAAGGCGTCTCCGAACGTGAAAGCTAGCGTAGGCACGCGATAAATCCCTCGCCGCACGCAGGCCACCTCATGCTTGCGCACCACCTTGGAAAAAGGGGGCAGGCTGAACAAGCTCGCATGATTTTGCAGCAAAGTTCCGGCGCTGATCGCCGTTTCCGCGTTTTGATGCTTGAACCGAAGCATCGACGGCATGATCGTTTCCACTCGCAGCCAGGGAAGCGGAAGCAGCTTGCGATTGACGATGGTTTCCGTCATGACGACCGTCTGGCCGGCGTGCACGTAGGGCTGGCTGAACGTTCGCTCATATTCGATTCCGGCCTTGCCCCATAGGCGAAACAGCCCGTGCTGCACCAAATAGACAGCCCCGAACACGGTCAGCAGCCACACAATGATCATCTGCCGAGGCCTCGTTCGAGCGCCGGCTCCGTCGGGACGGGGACATCCGCGACGATGCGCTGCAGCAGGCTTTTCAATTGGTCGCGCCCGAACCCGAACCCGTCCTTCGGCACAAGGCGATGCTCCAGCACCGGCGCCGCCAGGGCGCGGATATCGTCCGGCACGACGTATTCGCGACCGCGCAGCAAGGCGCGGGCCTGCGCGGCCTTCACCCATTGAAGGCTGCCCCGGGGGCTGACCCCGCTCAGGATTTCGGCATGCTCGCGGGTCGCCGCGACGACCGCGAGCATGTAGTTCAGCAGATCGTCGCTTATTCGCACTTGGGGAACGAAGCTTTGCAGCGCGAGCAGACGCGCTTTGTCCATGACCGGCCGAAGCGTCGGAAGCGGATCGCGAGCCGAATAGCGACGCAAAATTTCAAGCTCCTCGCCGGCCGCCGGATACCCGACGGAAATCCGCATCATAAACCGGTCCAGCTGCGCTTCCGGGAGCGGAAAGGTGCCGTGGTTTTCGATCGGATTTTGGGTGGCGACGACCAGAAACGGCGCCTCGAGCGGCAGCGTCTCCCCGTCGATCGTCACCTGGCGCTCCTCCATGCATTCCAGAAGGCTGGACTGCGTGCGCGGAGTCGCCCGGTTCAGCTCGTCGGCCAGCAAAACGTTCGTAAAAGCCGGCCCTTTGCGCAGCTCGAACCGGCCGGTCTGCTGATTGTAAAAATTAACGCCCGTAATGTCGGTAGGGAGAAGGTCGGCGGTAAACTGAACTCTTCTGAAATCGCAATCGAGCGTTTTGGAGAGCGATTTGGCGAGAAGCGTTTTGCCGGTTCCCGGCACATCCTCCAGGATAACGTGTCCGGAAGCCAGAAGCGCGATGAGGAGGAACTCCACGACTTCCGACTTTCCTACGACGGCGGCGGCGATTTGCTCCTTGATGGCTGACGCCTGGCGGCCGACTTCTTCGATCGAATTCATGGACGCAACCCTCCATAGTCTATGAAAAAATAGTAATCCGCGAATAAACGTTCGAACGCGGGCACGTCCGATTGGAGCCGGGTTCGTCCGGGACAAACGCAGGTTGAGGCCTTCCGCGCCGATCGGCCCTTGGAAAAGCAAAAGGACTGGAGAAGCCGAAATCTCGGCATCAGGCAGGCGGATCGGCATTGTAACGCTTTCATTCCTTTCGTCGATCCGCTAATGCCGATCTCCCCAAGCCGCGCCGGTCTGCCGGATCGGCCTTGCGCGGACCGCTCTCCCCCGGCTCGGAATACCTTCATTTTACAGTCGGCCGCGAGCAATGACAACGATAGGCGGAAAAAGGCCGCCCCTGGCAGGAGCGACCGCTGTAGCTTAAGTATATTCTCCGCGTGCCGGCGGCGATATCTAGCCCACCGCCGCGACCGCCGTTCCTTGCAGCTGGCGGGATTCTCCCGTCTGCGCCTGCGCTCCCCCCGGCAATTCCGGCGCCAGGCCGTACGGCAGGCACATCGGAGTGCCCGACCTCGGATCGGGAATCACGTCGGCGTCGATGCCGAAAACGACCCGCAGCATTTCCGGCGTCATCACTTCATCCGGCTTGCCTTCGTACAGCACCGTCCCCTGCTTCAGGGCCACCAGGTGATGCGCATAGCGGGCGGCATGATTCAAATCGTGAACGACCATGACGATCGTGCGCCGCTGCTCCGCGTTCAGCTTCTCGAGCAGCATCATCACTTCGATTTGGTGCGCCATGTCGAGGAACGTCGTCGGCTCGTCAAGGAGCAGAACGTCGGTTCCCTGCGCCAGCGCCATCGCGATCCATGCCCGCTGGCGTTGTCCGCCCGACAGCTGGTCGGCGGAACGCTCGCTGAAATCGGACATATTGGTCGCCTGCAGCGCCCAATCGACCATGCGCAGGTCTTCCGTCGTCAGCGTTCCGAACCCTTTCTGATGCGGATACCGGCCGAACGAGACGAGCTCGCGAACCGTCAGCCCTTCCGGCGCGGTCGGATTTTGCGGCAGGATCGCCAGCTGCTTCGCCACTTCCTTCGTCGGCTGGCGGTGAATCTGCTTTCCGTCCAAATAGACGCCGCCGCCCAGCGGATTCAAAATCCGCGCCATCGATTTCAAAATCGTCGACTTGCCCGATCCGTTGGAGCCGACCAGGGCGGTTATTTTCCCGTCCGGCACAAGCAAATCCAGCTCCTCCACTATGCGTCTGCTTCCGTATCCGAGAGACAGCTGTTTCGTGCTTAGACGCGACATGGAATCCTCTCCCCGCTCGTTCTGATATATGGTTGAAAACGATTCTCACCCTGATTTTACGCTATGATTGAAATGATAATCGTTCTCACTTTAGATGTCAATCGTTATTTTTGCCGACGGCGCGGCTATGCCCGAGCAGCTCGGAAACGGTAACGAAGCGAAACCCTTCCTTTTTCAGCTGCGGCAAAATCCGGGACAGCGCTTCGACCGTCTGGCTCGGTCCGTATACGAAATCGTGCATTAACACGATATCGCCGTTGCGGACATGCCCGAGCACCGTCCCGACGATCCGATCCGCTCCCGGCCGCGACCAGTCGTGCGTATCCTGATGCCACGACCACATGACCGTCTGAAGCCCCTCGCGCTTGATGACCTCCAGCACATGGGGATCGAAAACGCCCTCCGGCGGACGAAACAGGTGGGACGTGCGGCCGGTCGCTTCCGCGATCGCTTCCTGCGTCGCCACGATCTCCTCGCGAATGCGGGAAGCCGGCACGGAGCGGCCGAGCACAAGATGCGAAAACGTATGATTCGCCACCTCATGCCCTTCCCGCGCTTCCCGCTGCACGATTTCGGGATGCTCGCGCGCTTTTTTGCCCATAACAAAAAAAGTCGCCCGCGCGCCGTGCCTGTTCAGAATATCCAAAATTCGCGGCGTATCCTCCGGATCGGGCCCGTCGTCGAACGTGAGCGCGACCAGCTTCTCGTTGCCCGGCACTTCCCACACGACTTCTCCCCGGGTTTCGTAATAGGATCTATTGTAAGGCGCTTCCGCCGAAGACGAGGGCACGCCGGATGAAAAGAGCAGCAAAAATCCTGCGGAAAGCAGCGCGATTTTCCGTTGAAAACGCATGTTAGGCCTCCTTAGCGAAATAGGAGGGGAAGCGTCCGGCGCTTCGCCCTCCTTGGGCAAACCATGGTTTCTTTAGAATCCCTTATATTGCGGTTCTTCATTCTCCAGCTGCTGCACGCGCGTCTCGACTTGCTGCACGATTTGCTGCGTTTGCGAGGCCGCGTTCGTAAACAGCGTTTTGGCGTCCTGGTTTTGCGTACCGAGAGCGAACTGTTCCAGGCTGGCCTGCGCGCTTTTCAGCGAAGCGAGGCAAGTTTTGACTTGAGATGCGACGGTCATTTCGTTTCCTCCTTCTTTTTTGGCGAATCCAAAGTACATCTTTCCTAACGGCGTCCCTATTCATACGAGCTTAAACTGTAAATTTAAGTCAGAACTTCAAGATGATTAAAAACCCGGTTTGGAGGCATCCTCAAATAGTAAATCAGGGTCGAAGGGGGGCTTGAGCGCCATCGGCAGCAGCAAAACGAAAAAATTGACCCCTGTCCAGCGGGAGTATCAAATTATGGCTTGGAAACGCGAACCTTCCCGGAGCGTATTGCGCAACTGCGCGCGGGCGTTCGCGGTCGGGGGCGCGATTTGTTTGCTCGGACAATGCATTCAGCAGGCGTTGGTGCACTTTGCGGGCTGGGACGAGAAAAAGGCGGGCGATCCGACCGTCGCGATTCTGATTATCGTTTCGGTCGTTTTGACGAGCCTGGGCGTGTACGACAAGATCGGCCAGTGGGCGGGAGCGGGCTCCGCCGTGCCCGTGACCGGGTTTGCCAATTCGATGGCATCGGCTGCGATCGAGCACCGGAGCGAAGGACTCGTCCTCGGCGTCGGCGCCCAGATGTTCAAGCTGGCCGGAAGCGTCATCGTGTTTGGGACGGTAGCCGCCTTTGCGGTTGCGATCGTCCGATTAATCGTACGCGGGGGGTGACGATATGCTAAAAGGACATCAAAGCTGGAAGTTTCGGCGGAAGCCGGTCATCGCCGCGTCCGCGTCCGTCGTCGGACCGTTCGAAGGCAGGGGGCCGCTTGGCGGCGATTTCGATATCGTGCACGGCGATTCCCTCGTAGGACAGAACAGCTGGGAGCAAGCCGAGCAGACGATGCTCGAGGAGGCGGCCAAGCTTGCGATCCAGTACGCGGGCTTGACGCAGGATCAAATCCAATTTTACGTCGGCGGGGATCTCCTCAACCAGATCACGAGCACGAGCTATACCGCGCGCACGCTTTCCGTGCCGTACCTCGGCGTTTTCGGCGCCTGCTCGACGTCGATGGAGAGCCTGGCGGTCGCCTCCTACCTCGTCGGGACCGGCGGGGCCAAATACGCCCTGGCGGCTACCTGCAGCCATAACTCCAGCATCGAAAAGCAGTTCCGGTATCCGACGGAGTACGGGTCGCAGAAGCCTCCGACGGCCCAATACACGGTCACGGGTGCGGGCGCCGCGGTCGTGTCCGAATCCGGGGACGGCCCCGTCATCGCCTCGGCCACGATCGGACGCGTCGTCGACATGGGCATCAAGGATCCGTTCAATATGGGGGCCGCGATGGCTCCGGCAGCCGTCGATACGATCACGTCCCATTTCCGGGACCTTGGCGTCGGTCCGGATCACTACGATCTTATCGTCACCGGCGATTTGGCCAAAGTCGGCTACGAAATCGCCTGCGATCTGTTCGAAAAACACCGGATTCCGATGCATAAAACCCGTTACCGCGACTGCGGCATGCTCATTTACGACTATGACAAGCAGATGGTCCAGGCCGGGGCAGCGGCTGCGGCTGCTCCGCCGTCGTGACCTACGGTCATATTTTGAAAAAAATCCGCAAAAAAGAGCTTCGCCGCGTCCTGGTCGTTGCCACGGGCGCCCTCCTCTCTCCGTTGGCCGTGCAGCAGGGCGAATCGATCCCCTGCATCGCGCACGCGGTCGCGATCGAAGCGCCGGAGACGGACGCGAATACGGCCTTAAACGGAGCCGAAAGGGGCAGTGACGATGCCGGATTCGTCCGAAATTTTGCTTCGTTCGCTCGGAGCGCTGACCATGTTGTTTCTAATGGCCCGGATCCTGGGGAAAAAACAGATTTCGCAGCTGACCTTTTTCGAATACGTGCTGGGCATTACGCTCGGATCCTTGGCCGGATTCATCTCCACCGATATCGAAGCGAACTATTGGCATGGCACGCTCGCCTTGCTTGTCTGGTTCGTGGTGCCGTTCCTGTTCGAATTGCTGACGCTGAAAAGCAAGACCGCCCGCCGCATCTTCGAAGGCAAAGGCCGCGTCATCGTCAAGGAAGGAAAAATCATGGAGGACAATTTAAAGAAAGAGCGGCTGACGGCGGATGAAATGCTTTCCCAGCTGCGGGGCAAGGGCGTGTTCAACCTCGCGGACGTGGAATTCGCCGTCATGGAGACGAACGGGGAAGTAAGCGTGCTGCTGAAAAAGGACAAGCAGCCCTTGTCGGCGAGCCACCTCGGCATCCGCACCGTCAACGAGGTTGAAACCCAAACCGTCGTCATCGACGGAAAAATCATGTACGAGCCGCTGGCCACGCTCGAGCTGAGTCCCGGCTGGCTGATGACCGAATTGGAAAAGATCGGCGTCACGCTGGACAACGTGTTTCTCGCGCAGGTCGACGCCTACCAGCAGCTGTACATCGATCTGTACGACGACAAAATCAAAACCCCGGCGCCGCAAGGGAAAGCTTTGCTGTTCTCCACGCTGAAAAAAGCGCAGGCGGATTTGGAGCTGTTCGCTTCGTCCACGCGCGATCCTTCGGCCAAAGCCATGTACGAGGCAAGCTCCAAGGAGCTTGCGGGCGTCATCGAAGAAGTAAGACCGATGCTTCAAAGCTGACGAATGACCGTCCGGCGGGGCCGCAAGCCCCGCTTTTTCAATAGATTCGATGGACGACGTCCTCGAAGTCCGGTTCCTCCACATGCACGTCTTCGATTTCCCCCCATTCGCCAAGCTCGCGAAGCACGTCCATCACCCGAATCCGGCTTCGGTTGCAGGAAACGGTCAGTTCCCGGTCCTTTAGGCCGACGATCTGAAACGCGCCGGAATCCCGTCCGTCGGAATCGGGCATCTGCGGGAGGCTGCGATAGGCCACGCGGATGACGGTCGGGATGCCGATTCGTCCGCGAAGCCCTTCCCTGCTTCCGTCATAAATGCACTCCCCGCGATTGATAACCATCACCCGGCGGCACAGCTGCTCGATGTCGTCCATATCGTGCGTGGTCAGCAGCACCGTCTTGCCGTGCTCCTCGTTCAGCAGCTTCAGGTGCGCCCGGATTTGGCGCTTGGCGGCGGCATCCATGCCGATCGTCGGCTCGTCGAGCACGAGCAGCTCCGGATCGTGGAGCAGCGCCGCGGCCAGGTCGCCCCTCATCCGCTGGCCGAGCGACAGCTTGCGCACCGGCGTATCCCAAAATTCGCGGAGCCCCAGCACTTCGTCGAGCCGCTCCAGCTGCCGCGCGCTCTCCGCCCGGCCGAGCCGAAACATCGCCGCCAAGATTTCGAAGCTGTTTCGAAGCGGCAAATCCCACCACAGCTGCGTCCGCTGGCCGAATACGACGCCGATCCGCCTGGCCACCCGCTTCCGTTCCCGCTGCGGACTGAGCCCGAGTATCCGCACCTCGCCCTCGCTCGGATGCAAGATGCCGCACAGCATTTTGATCGTCGTCGACTTGCCGGCCCCGTTCGGCCCGATGAAGCCGACGAACTCGCCGCGGTCCACCGAGAAATCGAGGCGCCTTACCGCCTCGACCAGGCGTTTCTCGCGCGTCCATAACGAGCGGACGGCGGCGAACCTTCCTTCGCGCGGGGCCGGCGCCGCGAACGTTTTGACGAGACCTTCGACTTCCATTATTTTCGCGTTCATTTTCATCCTCCTCGTCATCTTGCTTTTCCCCCTCTTTCCGGGCCGCCGCGCTCACGTACCCGTGCTTTGATACCGGGCGACGCCGATCCGCCACAGACCCAGGGCCCCTGCCAGCGCGGCGGCGGCAACCGCCCCGTCAGCGGCAGCGTCCAGCCGCCCCATTCTCCGCGGACGATGTGCATGGCCGGCACGTAGCTGATAAATCCGAACGGAATGACCGCCAGCAGCAACGTACGCAGCCAATCGGGAAACAGGCTGAGCGGATATTGGCAGGCGGTCGTCGTCGCGTTGTCCGTCAGCACCGACAGATCCTCCACCCGCGTAATCCAGAAGCCGATGGCGGCGGTAGCCAGCCCCACGGCGAACATGATGACGGTGCCGGTCGCGATGATGAAAAGCGTCTGGGGCAAAATCCACGCGCCGACCTGGCCGCGGCTCATCAGCTGCGCGATGCAGACGCCGAGCACCGCCAAGCTTTGCAGCAGTTCGCCGCCGACCATTCGCGTCCGCGACGTCAGGACGGCCAGCAGCAGCGGCATCGGGCGCAGCAGCAATTGGTCGAGCTGGCCGTTCACCAGGTAGGGCTCGAAGTTGTTGATGCCCGAGCCGAACGCGCGATATGCGAATTTCGCCGTCATCAGCACCCCGTAAAGGTAGCCGATTTCCCACACGTCCCAGCCCTGAATCGAGCCGAAGGCGTTCAGCACGACAGCCAAGCCAAGAAATTCCGCGACCGTGACGACGGAGGCGAGCAGCGTCATCAGCACGAAATTCAGGCGATACTGCATCCTCGCCCTGACATTCATTTTGTAAAGCAGCCAGCAAATTCCCATCCACGTCATCCGCCCTGCACCTCCACCTTGCGTTTGACCGCCTTCGTCGCCGCTAGCGCTCCCGCCGTCAGCAGCGCGCACCAAAGCAGCGGAACGAGCAGCGTGCCGGGTCCCGTTTTTCCCAAGTACAATTGGGTCGGAATCGAATGAAAGATCGGGTACGGAGAAAAGCCGGCAACCGTCTGCAGCCACTCCGGCATCCACTGGATCGGGATCAAAAAGCCAGAGAGGACGAAGTTGACCGAATAATTCAGCATATGAAGCCAGTAGCCTTCGACGGTCCATAACGACGCCAGTCCGATCGCGTAAGCGATGCAGAGCGCGGCGTATACCGCCATGAGCAGGGCGGCCGCCGTCCAAAGCCATACGGCCGGATCGCGCGGAATCGAAAGATCGTATATCCAAAAGTAAATGAAATACAATGGCAGAGCGGTGAACAGCGCGTTGTACGCCATCGACCCCGCCTCCCGGCCCGCCGCGAACGCGAACAGATGGAGCGGACGCGCGAGGTCGAGCGCGATTTGTCCCGTCCGCACCCGCTCCGCCAGTCCGAGGCCGTAATTGGTGAAGGTGAGCCATAAAATAACCTGATTGAAGGCGATATATGCGACCATGCCTTCCGTGCCGAAGTCGCCGAGCGAATCCTGCTCGCCGATTCCTTGCCAAATCGCTGCATAGATCATGCCGAATATTACGCTGGCCGCCGTTCGCACCGCATGGGAAACCGAATATTGCAAACGGCTTTGCACCATGCTCCGGGCCAGCACCCACAGAACCATAAATCGCGACTCCTTTCCCGCTCGAAAATGGCTCCTGCGCAGAGAGCAAAAAAATCATACCAAATCCGGCGAAAAAGACTAGACTTATCTTTTTCTTCATGTTATTCTAATATTATAGATGACGAGGACATACTATTTTTAAGACTCGGCCGAGTTGTCGAGCCCCTGCTTAGAATCTGCCAAAAATCCGCATACGCGGTTTTTTTATTTTTCAGACCCTTTTTTACATATGCTTAAATTCCCGAGCTTGCACCGCATTTGGCCCGAAGCGACTTTTCGAGCAAATGCCGCAGGCTCTTTCTTTCGTTCGTTATATTTATCAGAAAAATCAGTTTTTTACCCCTCTTAGTCATTTTTAGCCCTTCCTCTTTTCCATAGTTTGTCAGAAAATAGAGTCAGATAACGGCGAAGGAGGTGGAGATGAGGAGATTTTCGGTTTTTCCGCAATCCATCCAATGACGAAGGAGGCAAAAAGATGTGCGTTCGGGCAAGCTTCGCGAAAATTCGTGTTTCCCTGTCGCTTCTTCTCTTGGCTTCGTTGATGGTCTCGTTTTTGCCGTTTCAGGAAAGGACGGCTGCGGCCGCCGAAGATTCGGATTATAAAATCATAGGCTACTACCCCTCCTGGGGCGCGTACGGCCGGGGTTATCCCGTATGGGAAATGGACGTCTCCAAGGTGACCCACATCAACTATGCGTTCGCGGACATCTGTTGGAACGGCATTCACGGCAACCCCGATCCGACCGGTCCGAATCCGCAAACGTGGACCTGCCAGGACGAAAACGGGACGATCTCGGTCCCGAACGGGTCGATCGTGCTCGGGGATCCGTGGATCGACGCCCAGATGAGCAATCCCGGCGACACGTGGAGCGATCCGCTCCGCGGCAATCTGAAGCAGCTGATCCTTCTGAAGCAGGCCAACCCCCACCTGAAAACGATCATTTCGGTCGGCGGCTGGACGTGGTCCAACCGGTTTTCCGACACCGCCGCCACCGCCCAGACGCGGGAAAACTTCGCGAATTCGGCCGTCGACTTCCTGCGGAAATATCAGTTCGACGGCATCGATCTCGACTGGGAATACCCGGTGAGCGGCGGCCTGCCCGGCAACGGTTACCGCCCCGAAGACAAACAAAACCATACGCTGCTGCTGCAGGCGGTTCGCGACAAGCTGGATGCGGCCGGCGCGCAGGACGGCAAGCACTACACGCTCACCATCGCCGCGGGGGCCAGCCCGGCCTACAGGCAGAACAACGAATTGGCCAACATCGCCGGCATCGTCGACTGGATCAATATTATAACCTATGACTTCAACGGCGGCTGGCAGAGCACGAGCGCCCACAACGCCCCGCTCTACTACGATCCCGCAGCTTCCGCGGCCGGAATCGCAAACGCGCAGGATTTCAACGGCGCCGCCGCCGTGCAGGGCTTCCTGAACGCCGGCGTCCCGGCCGACAAAATCGTGCTCGGCGTTCCGTTCTACGGCCGGGGCTGGACGGGCTGCGCCAGCGCGGGCAACGGACAGTACCAAAGCTGCACCGGCACGCCCCCGGGAACGTGGGAGCCCGGCGTCTTCGACTTCACCGATCTCGAAAACAACTACATCAACAAAAACGGCTATACCCGCCATTGGAACGACACGGCCAAGGTGCCCTACCTGTACAACCCTTCGAACGGCACGTTCATCTCCTACGACGACGTCGAATCGATGGGCCACAAAACGGCCTTTATCGAGTCGCAAGGGTTGGGGGGCGCAATGTTCTGGGAATTCAGCGGCGACCGGAACGACACGCTGCTGACCAAGCTGAGCGACGACTTGCTAGACGGAGGCAACCCGAACCCGGGCGGCGACACGACGGCGCCGACGACGCCGACGGGCCTCGCCGTTACCGGGACGACGTCCTCGAGCGTCAGCCTGTCGTGGAACGCCGCGTCGGACAACGTGGGCGTCACCGGCTACGTCGTCTCGTATAACGGCGGCAGCGTCAGCGTATCCGGCACGGCGGCGACGATCTCGGGGCTGTCCCCGGCCACGAGCTACACGTTCGCCGTGCAGGCCAGGGACGCCGCCGGCAACTTCTCGCCGGCGAGCGGCGCCGTGACGGCGACGACGGACGCCGCGCCGGGCGCGACGTCCTGGGCGGCCGGCGTCTTCTACGGCGTCGGCGACGAGGTGACGTACAACGGCGTCCTCTATCGCTGCCTTCAGGCGCACACCTCGCTCCCCGGCTGGGAGCCGCCCGGCGTTCCGGCGCTCTGGGACCCCGTCTGACGCGCCGCTTTGCCCCTTGCTCCGGACTTCCGGTCCCCGGCCTTGCCTCGACCCTTCCGGACCGGGGCAAGGCTTTCCGCAAGTGTTGCGCCTTGGCGGCATCCTCGGAATAGACGGACTTCCCGGCTCAGTCGTAGCTCGGGAAGTCCTTGGCAGGATGGCCGATGGCGGAAGCCGCGAGGACTAGCCTGACTTATAGGCTGGCCCTTGCGAGGCTCGCAGAGGGCACTTTGCGCACCCTTTTGGCCGACTTACGCGATGTTTCGGCGAGGGTACTGGATACATCTCTGGCCATGCCTGCGCGTAACTCGCTCGGCGAAGGCACAGGATGCTTCTCTTGCAAGGCTTGCGTGCAACTCGGCAAAGGTACGATGCTCGTCTGGCCCTGCTTAACGAGGTTCGGCGTAGCTTCATTGGATTTTATCTGATTTTATCCACTCAATAACGGCTTTTGCACGGAACTTGCTGCCTTCTTTGGATTTTGTCCAATCTGGGGAGGCCTTTTCGAAGATTTCGCCCGAAATTCCCGTTCCTCGTTGGACAAAATCCACTTTTAGATTAGGGGGCTCCCCGTGTTCCGCTCCTTCGATTGGATAAAATCCAGCATAGGTCTCCCACCCTGAGCGCTCCCCGCCGTAAGATGCAAGTTACTCAAATTCGTGCGGCTGCATGCGTTTGGAGGGTCGAGATGAGTCGCCATGACTCAACCGGAGGAACGGCGGGCGTGCGGTGGCGGTCAGATGAGTAATGGTTACTCAAATACGTGCGATTACATGCGTTTGGAAGGTCAAGATGAGTCGCCATGACTCAACCGGAGGAACGGCGGGCGTGCGGTGGCGGTCAGATGAGTAATGGTTACTCAAATTCGTGCGGCTGCATGCGTTTGGAGGGTCGAGATGAGTCGCCACGACTCAACCGGAGGAACGGCGGGCGTGCGGTGGCGGTCAGATGAGTAATGGCTACTCAAATTCGGGCGGCTGCATGCGTTTGGAGGGTCGAGATGAGTCGCCATGACTCAACCGGAGGAACGGCGGGCGTGCGGTGGCGGTCAGATGAGTAATGGCTACTCAAATTCGGGCGGCTGCATGCGTTTGGAGGGGCAAGGTGAGCCGCCACGACTCAACCGAATCGGCAGCAAGGGGGGCGGAGACGGTAGCATTCAAAAAAGCCGCCGAAGCAGGAAGCTTCGGCAAGCTTGGAGGTTTCCACGGTTTGAAATGACTTAGCCGCCATCAACCGATCAGCGGAAAAAACGGGGCAAATACGGCTTGTTCCGCTCCAGCATTTCGCTCAGCATCTTCTCCGCGTCGTTCGCCGACGGCACGAGCGGGTGGTGGGACAGCGCCAGCAGCGCCTTGCCCGCGTCGCCGGTGACGGCCGCCTCGATCGCCAGCTGCTCGTAGGTTTTCACCGCGTGAATCAACCCTTTGACAGAAGGCGGAACGACCTTGAGCGGCTGCGGAATCGGGCCCTCGGCCGTTACGACGCAGTTCACCTCGATGCAGGCGTCGTCGGGCAGAAAATCGAGGATGCCGCCGTTCGACACGTTCAGCGTCTGCACGTCGCGGGAATCGTTATGCAGCGAAACCATGAGCTTCACCGCCGCCTCGGAATAGTAGGCGCCGCCGCGCTGTTCGAGCTGTTTCGGCTTTTCCGAGAGATTCTCGTCCCGGTAAATGTCGAACAGCTCGTCTTCCAGCCGCTTCACCGTTTCCGCGCGGGTTTCGCCCTTGGCCGCGGCCGCCTGCTGCTCCGCCAGCATTTCGCGATGCAGGTAAAAATACTTCAAATAATAGGACGGAATCGCCCCAAGCGAGCGAAGCAGCTCCGCGTTCCATTGAAACTGGGGCACGTTTTTGGCGGAATAGCCGTCGCGGTTGCCCAGCAGCTCCGGCAGCTTCGGCACGCCGTCCACCGTAATTTCGCTGATCCAGTGCAGGTGGTTCAGCCCGACAAACTCGCAATGAATGCGGTCGATCGGCACCCCGTACAAGGAGGACAACCATTTGTAGGCGCCGATCGGCGAATTGCACAGGCCGACCGAACGGATGCGGGAATGCTTCAGAATCGCTTCGGTCACCATCCCGGCCGGATTGGTGAAGTTGAGCAGCCAGGCGTCGGGACACAGCTCCTCCATGTCCTTCGCGATATCGAGCAGCACGGGAATCGTCCGCAGCGCCTTCATCATGCCGCCGGGCCCGGTCGTCTCCTGCCCGATCATCCCGTAACGCAGCGGGATCGTCTCGTCCCACCCCCTCGCTTCGAGCAGCCCGACCCGCATCTGGGTCGAGACGAAGTCCGCCCCCGCAAGCGCCGCGCGCCGGTCCAGCGTCATGCCGACCTCGATCGGCAAGCCCGATTTCGCCACCATGCGCCGGGCCAGCCGACCCACGATGTCGAGCTTCCACTCTCCTTGGGGAATGTCAACCAGCACGATCTCCTTCACGGGAAGCTTGTCGTAATTGGCGATGAAGCCTTCGATCAATTCCGGCGTATAGGACGAGCCCCCGCCGATAACCGCTACTTTCATTCTTCGTTTCCTCCTCCGTCGGCCGCGTTTACCGCTAGCGCCCGCGACAAATTATCGTACGCCTCGGCCGGAACTTCCCGCCCGGTCCGCTCCATGGCAAGCAGAAGCGCGCCTCCGACCGGTTCGATCGTCAGCACGCGCAGCCCGCAGCCGGGCGCGGTCGGAAGCACGACCTCTTCGATGTAAGGAGCGACGAACCGGCTCTCGCCTCTCGTCAGCACGCTGCCCACCAGCACGAGGTCGAACGCGTCCCCTTCCATGCCCAGTCGGCGGATCGTCGCTTCAGCCGAAAGGCCCAGCTCCCTGCCCTGACGGCGCAAAATCCGGCGAGCCACCTCGTCCCGGTCCGC
The DNA here is from genome assembly GCF_016937515.1 of Cohnella algarum. Classification (NCBI taxonomy): domain Bacteria; kingdom Bacillati; phylum Bacillota; class Bacilli; order Caryophanales; family Paenibacillaceae; genus Cohnella; species Cohnella algarum. Next base: position 1,959,138 of record NZ_JAFHKM010000002.1, on the reverse strand, counting down.
AACCTCGAACAGCAGCTTGGCGAGATGGCGCGGAATGCGGGCGTCGCGATCCAGGAAGTCGTGGAACATCGCCTCGACGGAAGCGTAACCCAGCGACGCCGGAACGGCTTCCGTCAGCAGCGTCGGTTCGCCCCGTCCCTCCCATGCCCGGATGACGGAACGAAAGGCTTCGACCGCCAGATCGGTGCCGCCGCCGAAATCTCCGTACGGATAGCCGAAGCCCCCGCACTGGAACGATTCTCCCCGCTTGTTGATTCCGTAGCAGTTGGTGCCGCTGCCGCACACCAGCACGACGCCGTCCGGCTGCCGGGTGCCCGCGCGCAGGCCGATGACCGTATCGCACACGATGTCGTGCGCGGCAAGCCCGAGATCGGCCAGCATCGGACGCAATACGCGAAAATCCGCCTCCCGGTCGGCTCCCGCCAGCCCGTATACCGTAAACGCGATCTCCCCGCGCTTAAGTCCCGCCTGCGCCAGCGCGCCTTCCACCGCTTCGCGGATGTTCGCTTTCGCCGGTTCGGTCCCGGACTGGTGATTGCCGCATCCACTGTGGCCCCGGCCCAGGATGACGCCTCTTTCGTCGCAAACGACGGCGAGCGTTTTGCTGCCGCCTCCGTCTACCCCCAAATAGTAATTCATGCAGCCTCACGCTCCCTTGCAGCGGCAACGGAGCCGGCCTGCCGGACATGCGCTGCGCCAGCGCCATGCCGTCCGGCCAACCGACTCCGCTGCCGTCAATAGTTAGTCGACGTCGTCATTTCAACATGTTCAGATTTTCCTGCCATTTTTGCGTTTTGTACTCGAGCAGCTTTTCGTATCCGACCTTCTGCGCGTCGGCTTCCGCCTGGTCGAGCAGGGCGTACACCTCTTCGTCGCTCTTGGCATTCAGAATCGCCTGGGCGCGGACTTTCTCGTAAATTTCCTTGACGCTTTGCGCGATAATGCCTTCGTCGGAATCGCCGGCAGGCTCGAGGTTGACGAACTCCGTCGTGTTGTATTGCGTTTTCCACGTAATTTCCGACTGCCATTTCGTTTCCCAGCTTTTCTGGTCGTCGGGCAGCGTCGATTCGAACTTCATTTTCGAGTTATCCACATAGACTGTGTTGCCGACCCATTGCAGGTTGACCGTGGAATTCATCAGTTCGTCGCGGCCTTTCGTGTCGCTCGTGAACTTGTCGGTGAACAGCGGAGCCTCCTCTTCGTCGACGCCGTCCCAGTACAGTCCCGGGGGTCCCCACATGATGACCCGCTGCCCTTCCGGCCCGGTCATCCAATCGAGGAAGGCGAAGATCGCTTCGGGGTTTTCCGCGTTTTTCGTAATAACGCTGACGTTCCAGCCGAGCTGGTTGTAGTAGCCTGTAAAAATTTTATTTTTGTCCAGGCCTTCTTTATGAATCGGCCAAATCATGATGTAGCCGGCTTCCGGATCCTCCGCCTCCAGCAAAGCGTTGCCGATGGCGCCGAACTCGGTCGGGCTCGACGCGGCGAATACCGCGATTTTGCCCGTGACGATCTTTTGCTCGACTTGCTCCAGCGGCTGGCTGAACGTATCCTGGTTCAACAGCTTTTCGCGGTACAGCTTCGCGCCGAACGCGATCGACTCGCGGAACGGTTCATCCAGAAATACGGACGTCATTTTGCCGTCTTTCGGAACGGCCATCATGCTGAGAGCGCTGAACAAATACGGACGATTCTCCGCGTAGGCCGAGGACAAAATATCGATCGCTTCCGCCGATTGCCCGCCTTCCAGCGGAACGACGTCGGGGTACTTCTCTTTCACGAGCTTCAAATAGTTGTACAGATCGTCGATCGTTTCGAGCTTCGGGGCGCCCAGCTCGTTGTAGATCTTTTTGTTGACCAGGTAGCCGGAGTTGCCGTTAGGCTGGGTCGTGTACCAGTTCGGGAATTGATAGATTTTGCCGTCGGGAGAGCGCAGCATGTTCAGCGTCGATTCGCCCGCCCATTTTTTCAAATTCGGATATTTCTCCAAATATTCGTCGAACGGAACGAGCATGCCGGCCGCGCGCAGCTTCTCGACGTCGGCGCCGCGCTCCGTCCAGATGACGTCCGGCAGCTCGCCCGAAACGATCATCGTGCTCAGCTTTTGCGCCGCGTTGCCGCCGGAGCTGACCGGCACGACGTTGACCTTCTTGTTTTCCTGGATCCATTTCGACGCCAGGTCCTCGCCCCAGTTCGGCATCGTGTACCAGTCGTAATGGCCGTAGAATGAAAACTCCAGCGGCTCCTTGCCCAGCTCGTAGACGTCGCCGCCCGCCGTCTCTTCGGCCCCGCTTGCGCTGGCGGACGGCGCGGCCGAGGAGGAAGGCGCAGCCTCGTTGTTGCCCGACGTGCACCCCGACAGGATCAGCGCGACCGCAATCAAAGCCGAAAGCGATAGCGTCAAAGCTCTGTTTCGCTTTTTCATTTTACAATCTCTCCCTTCAATTCTTTTATATGGGACCCAAAAATCAAAAGGATCCGCGGCAAAGGCCTGGCGCCTTTAAACCCAACCAAAGTCAACCTTTGAGAGAACCGACGAGCACGCCTTTCACGAAATACTTCTGAACGAACGGATAGACGCACAGGATCGGGAGCGTCGCGACCATCATCGTCGCCATCGAAAGCGACTTGGACGTCACCGTCCGCATTTTGTTGAGCCGTCCTTGCGTCGCCGGATCCATCTGCTGCATCTGCTCGCTCATAATGTTGGAATTCAAAATTTGCTGCAGCTTCGTCTGAATCGGAAGCAAATCCGCATTGCTGATATAGATGCTCGGCGCAAACCAGTCGTTCCAGTGGTACACAGCCGTGAACAGCGACAGCGTCGCGATGACGGGACCGGACAACGGCAGCACGATGCGGAACAAAATGCCCCAGTTGGAGCTGCCGTCGACCTTGGCCGATTCTTCGAGGCCGGCGGGCAATCCCATGAAGAACGTCCGGAAAATGATCATGTCCCACACGCTGATCAGACCCGGAATGACCATGACCCAGAACGTATTGAACAGCCCCAACTCGCGAATAAGCAGAAAGGAAGGAATGAGACCGCCGCTGAAATACATCGTAATGATGCAAAACACCATGTAAAACTTGCGCCCGATCAGCTCCCGCTTCGTCATGCCGTAGGCGAATACGGCTGTCGCCAAAATGGTGCAAAGCGTGCCGACCGCCGTCCGCAGGATCGAGATGACGAAAGCGCCCACGAGCCGGCTGTCCTCGAACACGATCCGGTAATTGTCAAGCGAAAACTCCCGGGGCCAGAACGTCACCCCGCCCTTCATCGTGTCCGTCCCCGAGTTGAACGAAATGACGGCTGCGTTCCAGAACGGATAAAAAGCGGCGAATCCGAGAATAAGCAGCAAAACGTAAATGACAATCAGAAACGCTCTATCGCCGGCCGACAGCTTCATCTTGCTCACCCCCTTGCGTTACCACAGACTGTTCCCCGACCGGCGGGCCAAATAATTCGCCGCGACCAACAAGCCGACGCTGATCAGCGCCTTGAACAGTCCCGCGGCGGTCGCGTACGAGTAGCGGGAGTTCTGGATGCCGATCCGGTATACATACGTGTCGATGACGTCGCTGACGTCGCGCAGCACGGGATTCGAGCCGAGCAGCAAAATATTTTCAAAGCCCGCGTTCAGGAAGTTTCCGATGGCCAGGATGAGGAAGACGATCACGACCGGCAAAATGGCGGGAAGCGTAATCGAGAAAATTTGCCGGAACCGGCTCGCCCCGTCCACGGCCGCCGCCTCGTGCAAATGGGGGTCGACTCCGGCGATCGCGGCCAGGTAGACGATGGAGGAAAAACCGATTTCCTTCCATACGTCGGTCGTGATGAGAATCGTCCAGAAATATTCGGGAACGGACAGGAAATTGATCGGCTCCTCGATCAGGTTCAGGCTTTGGAGCAGCAGGTTGAGGCTGCCGTTCTCGGTCGACAGAATCGACCCGACGAGGCCCGACACGATAACCCAGGAGAGAAAGTGGGGCAAGTAGCTGATCGTCTGGATCGTCCGCTTGAACACCCGGCTGCGGACTTCGTTCAGCAAGAGCGCCAGAACGATCGGCGCCGGAAACCCGATCAGCAGCTTGAGCAAGCTGATGACGACCGTATTGCGGATGACGGTCCAAAATTCGGGCGCGTTGAAAAACATTTCGAAATGCTTGAAGCCGACCCACGGACTTCCGAAAAAGCCTTTGAAGAGACTGTAGTCCTGGAACGCCATCAGCACTCCGTACATGGGGATGTAACTGAATATGAACAAAAAGAGCAGCGCCGGCACGACCATAAGCTGAATGTCCCACTGCCGGAAAAAACGGATGAGGGCGGACGGTTTATCCGCGGCGTTCCGCAGGATGCGAGGTTCGGTTTGCGCCATATGCCACTGCAGCCCCCCGTCGGTTTATTTCCTTTATCTTACCTTCCGGGGGACGGCGTCTCTTCGCCAAATCAACCGAAAACTGATACTATCTTACTGTTCCGGGCGCTGCTGCGCGCGCGATCCGCCGCGATGCCGATTCGGCTATCAGGAAGTCCGCTTGCGGACGGTGCGGGGCGCGTAGCCGAAATGGCGGTTGAACAGGCGGTTGAAGTTGGACAACGTGCGGAAGCCGCATTCCATGGCGATGTCGACGATTTTCAGATCGGTCGTCTCCAGCAGCGCGACGGCCTTTTCCAGCCGGAGCTGGATGAGGTACAGCTGCGGAGGCACGCCGACCGTCCGGCGAAATACGTCGCAGAACCGGGACGGACTCAGGAAAGCAAGCTCCGCCAGCTCCTGCAGCGACCAGGGGTGGGCGAGGTCGGTCTCCATGGCGTGAATGACGCGCCTCACCTTTTCGAGCTGGGCGGCATTGACCGGGCTTTGGATGCCGTCCTTGCGGGCGAAGCGGAAATCGCGGTTGACGTAAGCGAGAAACTGGTGCAGGCAGGCGTAGACGAGCGAGGTGTTGGAACGCAGTTCGCTGTCGTGCTCGAGCTGCATTTCGAGCAGCAGCGAGCGCAGCAAGCCGATGCGGGGATGCTCGCGGTCGAGCAGATTCGTGAAGTTGACGCCCATCTCCTTGAAAGGCGCAAGAATTTCCGGATCGTAGCGCAGCGTCCCGGTCAGCCAGCCCCCGTCGAACGAGACGACCTGCAGGATGAGATCGCGAGTTTCATAGGCGCAATGGAGGTCGTTGGAATTGATGAGCAAAATGTCCCCCTGGCGAAACTCGAACGTCTCTCCGTTAATGATGTAATAGCCGCTGCCGGACTTGATCAGGTTGATTTCGAGCGCGTCGTGCCAATGCAGCTTCTGATAGCCGGAGTCGACGCCTACCGTATCCTCGATATGGATTGGAAAGCGTTTGTTCAGTTTCGTCTTCTCCCGGGGAATATCGGCCGAAGGCAGTAATGTCATGTTTTATCCCTCCTTTGAAGGTTAGGCATCCGTTTTTTGTCCTTTAATGATAATTTTATGTAATGTTATCTGTCAAATAGTTGCCGCAATTATTGATCCTGGAGGAAGCCCTTGTCAAAGCTTGCGCCGAACCCGGCGGGAAAGCGCATACATTCCATTTATATGTTCGCGATTTCCCGCCAGGCTCCTGCCTACCGGCCTTTTTTTGCTTTTCGCACCGTCATATCGCAAATTCGCCCGTACCCTTTTGCCAGCTCGAGGATTTTTTGCAGCATGGACGGGTCGTCCAGCAGCGCGAACGGACGCGGGTCGGGCTTCGTGTTGACCTCGAGAATCCAGCTTCGCAGCCGTTTGTCTACCGCGATATCGAGCCCGAGCTCGTTCATCCTCGGATAGGAAAGGGCGAACTGCCTTGCCGTTTCCCTCGCCAGCCGCTCGAAGCCGGCTGCGATTCGCGCCGCTTCGCTCTTGCCGGCCTGCTCGGCCAGCACGTCGTCGGCCGAATAAATGCTTCCCCCTTGGCTTCCGTTCGTAACGGCTTTGCCGGGTGACGCGACGCGCGCCAGCATGCCCGACACTTCCCATTCGCGCGCCCCGTTGCGCTGGATGACGACGCGAAAATCGATCGGGCGCCCTTCCTTGCGGAGGACGCGAATGCCTTGCTGCACGAGATACGGCTTGGCCGGCTTGCGGCGTTCGATCCATCCGTACGCTTCCCGGGGGACGCCAGCCGGACTCGCGTTGTCCCGGATTGAACGTCGACCGCCCCCGTTCTCCGCCTCAGCTCGGCGCGCATGACGCCGACGCCGCACGAGCCGTTTGTCGGCTTGACGTAGACGAGGCCGTGCCGCCGCAGCATTCCTTCGAACGAGGAGCGGCCCCACCGCTTCGTTTCAGGCACGTGCGGTCGAAGCGAAGCCGATTTTTCCGCGATCCGCGTTTTAAGCCATTTGCTCGAAAGCGTTTTTCGATTGCTCTTCATTCTCTTCTCGCCTCCGGTTTCGATCGGCTCGGGGAGCCTATCCGATACCATATGGAAGTTTCATCCTTCAAGGAAAGGCTGGCGCCTAACGGCCGGCAAAGAACCATCCGGGGCTAGGCACATACAATGAAACCAAATAGCGCAGAGCTTGCAGCACAATCGCCGCATCGAACGGAAGACAAAAAAATTCGCCGGAGGCCCGCCTATGCTGACCAGCGAGCAATTGCAAGCCAAGCTCGAGCGAACGCTGCTCGCCTTCCCCTGGTACGGCCGCCTGCTCGGGAAGGAGCGGACCGACCCAACGCTCGCCGCGCTCCCCCTCCTGACGTCCGCCGAGCTCGAGAAGCATTACTACACGCCGGACAATCCGTTAAGCCGCCAGCCGGGCCTTCGAACGTACCGGACATCCGGCACCAGCGGCGGCTACCGCAAGACGATTTATTACTCCGACGAGGACGAAAAGCGTTACGCGAGCATCAAGGCGGACGTATTCGCCCGTTTTTTGTGCCGGGGAACCGCGGACGGCGGGGAGCCGCTCGCAACCGCGCTGTCCGACATGGGAACGGGCCATGCGGCCGACACGGCGGTCGGCATTTTGGAGAGCATCGGGCTTCGGGCGGAGGCCGTTTCGTTCCGGCTTCCGATCGAACGCCATCTCGAGCGGCTGCGGGACGTCCGTCCGCACGTCCTGTATACGATGCCGTCCATTCTCGACCGGCTGCTGGCGGCGGCGGACGGCCCGGAAAGCTTCGGCATCCGCAAGGTCATCCTCGTCGGAGAGCCCGCCGCGCCTTCCTGGATCGCCCGCGCGGCGGGGCGGCTCGGCATTCGGGCCGAAGACGTCATGGACACGTACGGATCGATCGAAATCGGCACGATCGCCTATTTTTCCCACGAGCACGGGCGTTACTTGTTCGCGGAAGGCATCGAAGCGGAAGGGCTGAAGCCCGCCGCGACCGCATCCGGCAGCGAGGCGGAGGCGGGGACGAAGGCGGTTTTCGCGGACGGGCTGATCGACGGGGATACGCTCAAGGAAGACGAATGCGTGCTTGCGCTGACTTCGCTTGCGCGCGACATGTTTCCCGCGCTGCGGTACGTGACGTACGACGTCGTGCGGGATTTGCGCCCGATTCGGGTCGACGGCCGGTGGCGGCAAAGCTTCGGGGCGCTCGTCAAACGGCTCGGACCGGAGCTGAAGCACGGGGAAAAAATAAGCGTTTACGACATCGAAAACGCCGTGTATCGCCATGTGGAGCCTCCCGCCGCCGTCGAGGCGCACCTTGCGGGCAACAAGCTGCGGGTTCGGATCCTCTGCGGCGCGGGCGGCGAGGAGCGGCGCGTGGCCGTCGAACGGGAGCTTGCCGCATGCATCCCCGAGATCGGGGAAATGATCCGGGGCGGCTTGCTGGAGGCGGTCAAGGTGGAGTTCGCGCCGCTCGGCAAGGACGGCGACGCTGCGGCCGGTCCCGCCGGCGGGGCGATCAAGCGCAAGAAGATTTATTACGATTGAGGTGGAGCGAATGAAAGCTGCGGGAGGACTGCTGTCCGCGATTGGCCGGACGCCGCTCGTGCCGCTTGCGAATCTGTTCGCGGACGCGCCCTTCCGGGTATTCGCGAAGCTGGAAATGATGAATCCCGGCGGCAGCGCCAAAGACCGCGCGGCCCTCGGCATGATCCGGGACGCCATCGATAACGGCCGTATCGGCCCCGGAACGACCGTCGTCGAGTCCAGCTCCGGCAATCTGGCGATCAGCCTGGCGCTCGTCTGCGGCTATTACGGGCTGCGATTTATTTGCGTCGTGGATCCGCGCACGACGGCCGCCCACCTGCAAGCGCTCCGAGGCCTGGGGGCGGTCGTCGAGACGGTCGACCGGCCCGACCCGGAGACGGGAGAATATTTGCCCGCCCGGATCCGGCGCATTCGCGAGCTGCAGGCCGAAATCGCCGATTGCTGCTGGCCGAACCAGTACGCCAATCCGGCCAATTACCTGGCGCACTACAATTCGACGATGCCGGAGATTTTGCGCGAGCTGGACCGAATCGATTTTCTGTTCTGCGGCGTGAGCACGTTCGGCACGCTGCGCGGCTGCGCCGAGCGGCTTCGCGCCGAGGGGCGGGCCGCGCGGATCGTCGCGGTGGACGCCGCCGGCAGCGCGATCTTCGGGGCGGGCGCCGCCGGGGCGCGCGCCGCCTGCCGGGGCTCGGGGCGGCGATCGTGCCGCCGCTCGCGCGCCGGGAGCTGGCCGATCGCGTCGTCCGCGTCACCGATCGCGACTGCGTCGCCGGGTGCCGCGAGCTGCTGCGCACGGAGGCGATTCTCGCCGGCGCTTCGTCGGGCGGCGTCGTTTCGGCCATCCGGCGCATGCGGGCGGACATCCCGGCGGATGCGACGTGCGTCGCCATTCTCCCGGACCGGGGCGACCGGTACTGGGACACCGTTTACGACGACGAATGGGTTGCCTCCCTGCCCGAGGCGGCCGCAAAGGAGCAAGCGGAATGATCTATTTGAACGACGGCGATATTATGCGGCTTGGCGTCGATTGGCCGGGATTGGCCGACGAAGCGGAAAAAATCGCCGGGCTGCTGCAAACGGAGGCGATCGCCCAGCCGCTCAAGCCGTATTTGCGGTTCGGCGATCCGGCCAACCGCATCATCGCCATGCCCGCCTACGTCGGGGGCGGGATCGAGGCTTGCGGCATCAAGTGGATCGCGAGCTTTCCCGGAAACCGCAAGCTCGGCCTGCCCCGCGCGCACAATGCGATTATTCTGAACGATCCGGATACCGGAGAGCCGATCGCGTTTTTTCGCAGCGGCCTGCTGAACGCCCTGCGCACGGCCGCGGTCAGCGGCGCCATGCTGCGCGGCTGGCTGAAGCGCCGGCCGGACCGGTCGCTGACGGCCGGCATCGTCGGGTGGGGGCCGATCGGCCGGGCCCACCTGGAGATGCTGCGCGCCCTGCTCGGGGACCGCCTCGCCTGGACGCTCCTGTTCGACGCGAACGGGATCGCGCCCGAAACCGTGCCGGACGACCTTCGGAACTCGGTCGTCATTGCGGGCAGCTGGCGCGAGGCGTATCGCCACGCCGATATTTTCGCTACGTGCACGACCGCCCCGGAGCGCTACATCGACGAGCCCCCGCCTCCGGGCGCCCTGCTCCTGAACGTGTCGCTGCGGGATTATATGCCGCACAGCGTCCGGTCGCTCGCCGCCGTCGTCGTCGACGACTGGCGGGAGGTATGCCGGGAAAACACCGACATCGAGCGCCTGCATCAGGCGTTCGGACTGGGCGAGCGGGATACGGTCACGCTCAAGCAAGTGCTGCACGAAGACGCGCTCGGCCGATTTGCCGCCGACGAGCCCGTGTTTTTCAACCCGATGGGAATGGCCGCCTTCGATATCGGCATCGCCCGCCGGTATTACGAATTGGCCTTGCGGAACTACGCCGGGCGCCTTCTGGACGGGTAGCCGCCGGCGCGTCGGACAAAGGCGCCCGCCATCGCGATCGACCGCCGCAAACATGCGCATAGCGGGTCGAAATGAGTCGCCACGACTCAACCGAATCGTTAGCATGCGTATGGAGGCGGTAAGATGAGTCTTTTTTACTCAAATGCGTATGGCCGTGTGGATTCGGTGGGTTGAGATGAGTCGCCACGACTCAACCGGATCTTTAGCATGCGTGCGGAGGCGGTAAGATGAGTCTTTTTTACTCAAATGCGTATGGCCGTGTGGATTCGGTGGGTTGAGATGAGTCGCCACGACTCAACCGGATCTTTAGCATGCGTGCGGAGGCGGTAAGATGAGTCTTTTTTACTCAACTGCGTGCGGCTGTATGCGTTTGACGGGAAAAAGCCGCCTTCGCCCCTGAACCGGGCGAGGCGGCTTCTCGTTTCGCAAGCTCCCTTTTTAAACGTCGATATCCTTTTTCTGAAAAATCGCGGCCGACACCCGGTAAGAAACCGCGAGCAGCGCAAGTCCCGCGACCGGCAGCAGCGAACCGAAGCCAGCGGAGAGTCGTCCCAACGGTACGGCGCCCATGCTCTCGCCCTCGTTCGTCAAGAGGACAATGCCGAAGGCCATCAGGAAGATCACGATGTAGACGACGAATTGCGCGCCTTTTTGCCCGAGCCGGTAGTAGATCGGAAAGTATAGCGAAAAGAACAGGAGATCGACCGTGACGGCCGCCGCCGCGAGCTCGAACGACCATGCCATCTCCCGGCCCAACGCGTACTTGTTCAGCAGCATCACGAGGACGCTCAAAACAAGCCCGACCGCGGCATAGATCAGCACGCAGACGTATTTGGCCAGCACGATCTGCTTCCGGCGCACCGGCAAGCTTCCGACGAACAGGGCGCTCTTGTTGCGCATTTCGAGATTGGAGGCGAACATCATCAGCATCATGGCCGGGAGGGCCGAAATCAGCGCCGGAGATTGCTTCGACAGAAAAAGAACGCCAAAAAACACGACGTACAAAAGGACGAACAAATGATAATAGCTGAGCACGAAAATTTCCTTGCGAATCAGATTAATCATGCTGCCGCCCCCCTTTTGCCGTAAAAAACATAATATCCTCCAGCGTGGGCTTTTCCAGAACCGCCGATTTTCCGAACAGCCGCAGCGCCTCTTCGCGCCGTTCCGTCAGCCCCTCGAAGCCGATCGCCGTTTCCCGGATTCCGACGAACAGCTTCCGCACGTCCCGATCCAGCAGCTCGGGCGCAGCTTTGACCAGGGCGTATTTCTCGAACACCCGCTCGCGCGATTCGTTGAACACCAGCTTTCCCTGATGGATAAAAACGATATAGTCGGCGATTCGGTCGAGGTCCGTCGTTATATGCGAGGAAAACAAAATCGAATGCCCCTCGTCCAGCATGAGGTCGGCCAAAATGTCCAGCAGTTCCCGGCGGAACACCGGATCGAGCCCGGCCGTCGGCTCGTCCATGACCAGAAGATCGGCCCCGCGGGACAAGGCGAAGCAGAGCGACAGCTTCATTTTCATTCCTTTGGACAAGCTCCGGATTTTGGCTTTCGGATGGAGCTCGAACCGCTCCAAATAATCGTTGAAGCGCTTGTCGTCCCAACGACCGTAAAACGGGGCGATCACCCGTTTCATGGCGGCAATCGACAAATGCTCGTAAAAATTGCATTCCTCCGACACGAATCCGATGCGCTCCCGGATCGCGGCCTCGTCGGCGGGCATCGGCTTCCCGAAAATGCGGATCTCCCCCGCGCCCGGCACCGCCATGCCCATCAGCAGGCGGATCAAGGTGCTTTTGCCCGCTCCGTTCGGTCCGATCAAGCCGGTAATGAAGCCCTGCTTGATTTCCAAAGAGACGTCCTTGAGCGCGAATCGGGCGAATTGCTTGCTTAATCCGCGCGTCTCGATCACATTCATGCTTCCTCCTCCTCCTGTTCGAACAGGAGCGCCAGTTGCTCCTGCAGGTCCTGCAAGCTGAGCTGCAGAGCTCGTCCTTCCTTGACGATTTCCGCCATTTTCTCCTCGAGCTGCCGCACGCGCCTCTCCCGGATAAAAGCCGGATTGGCGCCGGAAACGAAAGAGCCCTTGCCGACGACCGAGTCGATCAGCCGCTCCTTTTCCAGTTCCTCGTATGCGCGCTTTGTCGTAATGACGCTGATCTGCAAATCTTTGGCCAACTGCCGGATCGAAGGCAGCGGCTGCCCCGGCAGCAGCTCGCCGCCGATGATCGCGTCGCGGATTTGCCGGACGATTTGCGCGTACAGCGACTCGTCGGATGCGTTGGACAGGATGATTTTCATAAATCACCTTTGTTCATAGTGTATATATTATATATATACACTATGAACATGCAAATGTCAAAGCCGGCCCCGATTTTCTTTTCTCCGCCGAACTCTGTTAAAATGGGATTCATGGGGATTCGGAACGGAGGTTTGAACGTGGACTATATTGTTTTGGATATCGAATTCAACGGCCGCAAGTTCGCCAGCGAACTGCCGATGGAAGTCATCGAGATCGGAGCCGTCCGTTTGAACGCCGCGCTTGCGATCACGGACGAATTTTCGGCGCTGATCAAGCCGGTGTACTTTTCGAAGCTGAACTCCTTCATCAAGAAAAAAACCGGCATCCCCCAAGAGGATATCGACCGGGCCGACGGCTTCCCCAACGTGATCGCGGATTTCCGGAAATGGCTGGACCGCGGCGGGGAGTGCCTGTTCGTCACCTGGGGCGGCGAGGATTTCAAGCGCATCGTGCTCGATACGCGCATGCACAAGCTGGACGATTCCTACTGGCTCGCCGCCCATTATTTCGACCTGCTCAAAGGCTATTTGCGCTACAAAAAAGTAACGAACGACGTCAGCGTCGAAGCCGCCCTGCAGGACCTGAACATCGCGGCGGAAGGCTCGGCCCACCGGGCGCTGGACGACGCGAAAATGACGGCCGAGGTGTTCCGGAAAATTTTTTCCGAGCTGGATTTCGAATTCAAGCAGCAATACAAGGATCTGTACACCAACTCCAAGGAAAGAAGGCTCGTCAAAAGCGCCGTCCGCTCCCTGCGCGCCCGGAAAACCGTTCCGCAGTGGGACATCGTCGTCAAGCAGTTTCTGGAGGGCAAAATCCCGGCGGACGACGCGAAAAAGCTGGCCGAGCTGCGCGATGTGTTCGAAGCGGAATTGGAGAAAAAACCTTCGCCGTCCGGCGAAAAACGCGACTAAGCGGAAGGTCGGCCACGCCTCGGCCGAACGCTTCTATGCAAGGCTTCCATGTGACAACTTGAAGTCGCTTTCAACCGCAACCTGCTGCCGACGGCCGGGCGGCGGTTTTTTTATGCCGGAAAAGGGAACCGATCGCCGAACTGCGTTGCGATTTCGCCGACGACGTCTCCCAGGATGTATTTCTCAAAGCGTTCGGGGCGATCGGGACGTTTCGGGGGACGTCGAGCGTGCGCACCTGGCTGCTGGCGATTATCCGGAACGTGGCGATCAATTATTTGCGGGCGGCTTTCGTGCGCAAGGTTACGCTGACCGACCGAACGGCCCGCCATGGCGTCAGCCCTTCGGCCGAACGCGAGGCGCTCGAACGAGAGCTGACGGACGAAATCTGGACCGCCGTGCTGGACATGCCGCTGAAGTGGAGGGAAGTGCTGATTTTGCATGCGAAGTACGAATTGAACATGAAGGAAATCGCCGGCGTTCTGGGCATCTCGGAAGGAACGGTCAAGTCGAGGCTGGCCAGAGCCAGGCGGCGAATGGCCGATCGATGGAAGGAGGACATGGCCTATGAATGAAGGAAACCCGGATTGGTACGGACGACTGAAAGGAGAACCTTTTCGGGAGCGGACGTTTACGGACGAGCATATGAACCGGATCGAGAGCCTTGCCGGGCGAAAAGGGGCGGCGCATGCGGGGAGCGTTCCGGCGGCGCGCAGCAAGCGTCGCCGGCTCGCCTGGGGCGGAGCGGCGGCTTTCGTCTTTGCGGCGTCGGCCGTTTGGGGGCGAGTCTCCTCTGGACGCCGGGAGAACCGGGAACGGTCAATCCCGCCGCGAGCGGATACGCGCGAATCCCGGTGAAGGCCCATCCGTTCGCCGGGGAGCTGCTGACGGTCGACATTTCCAAAGGGACCCCGTTCGGCCAGCTGCCCTTCGACGTCAACGACGTGACGGAACTGCGAATCTACGAAACGGCCAACGAGAAGGACGAGTACCGAACTTTATCCGATGCGGAGTATGGGGTCGTGATGCCGGATCTGCTGACGTTTCATCTTGGCAGAACGACTTATGGGCCGCTTACGGCGAGGGATTACCCCTATCAATTCAGCTTTCGGGTGAAAGACGGGAGCGCATATGCCGTCCCTTACGATTTCAATGAAAATATGTTCCGGATCGGCGATTCGCTGTTTTTTGCATACCCGGAAACGCTAACCCTTATGCACGCGTTGTACAAACCGGATTCTCCCTGGGGCCAGTGGGGCGAGATGATGAGAGCGAATCGGGAGGAACGGGACCGGCTAAGCGCAATTGTGTCGAACGATATCGGACATGGCCCCGAGGCGTTCGAAATCGGAGGGAAAGATTACACGGCCTGGGAGATCGAACTGCTGGCCCATCTGGAGCCCGACGAGGAGATCCCCTACCATGATCCGGACACCGCCAGGTTCGGACAATCCCGCGTATTCGAGCAGCAGGGCATTTTGGAATTGCCCCGGACGATCGTGTTCTCAAAAGACAATGTCTCGACGCCGGGAGGCGTTTCCGTCGGAACCGGGCGGGATCGCGCCGCCGAGCTCCTGGGCAGTCCGAACCTGCAGTTGGAAAGCGAGTGGAGTTACCTCCTGGGCGAAACGACGTTCAGCCTTTATTTCGCGGACGACAAAGTGAAGTTCATGGCGCTGACGAAAAATCTTTAAATGCCGTTGCGCCTCGAGGAGATTTCCCCCTCTCAAAAAAACGGGCCCGGAGGCGCCCGTCCGACGACAGGTTCCTCCGGGCCCGAATTCGATCGATCGCGTCAACCGGGCGTATAGAAGTTTTGCGCGTAGTAGATTCTATATTCGTAGTCGGTCGAATAGGCGTTCCCGACGCCGAGCCGTTCGTATTTATCGTTCAAAATGTTTTTGCGGTGGCCCTCCGAATTCATCCATCCCGCATGCGCGAAAATGGCGTTCGGCAGCCCGGCGGCAATGTTCTCGCCTGCGGCCGAATAAACGATTCCGTCGGCGTCCATTCGGTCGAAAGGACTTTCGCCGTCGGGATTTTCGTGGGCGAAGAAAGCACGCTCGCCCATATCGGTGCTGTGGTTTCGCGCCGTAGCGGCGATTTTGTCGTCCCATGCGAACGCTTTTTGACCGGCTTGCACGCGGGCCACGTTCGTCAGATCGAAAATCTCGCGCTCGTAAGCGGACAGCACGGCTTTGCTGACGTTGCCGTAGGTTCCGCTTCGCGCCGCGGCGGTTGCCTGCTCGACGATATAGATGCCCATTACTTTGCGGCTGTTGAAATCGTCCAACATAAACGTAAGGACGGCCCCATCCTTCTCATAGCTCGGATAGGTGGCGCTTGCCAAGTTCACATTCATATTCGTATTGAGATCCGACAGGCTTTTGGCGGCGCCCAGCTTGCCGGTGACGACCGAGCTCGCGGTCCCGATGCCGATGCCGTCGTCGCTTTCCCATACATTCGCGTTGGAGAACAGCGCGACGACTTTTCCCCCGCTGATTCCGATTTGAGCGTATTGCGCATAATTTTTGTTATAAATGTACCACTGGAAGCCGTATTCGCTCGGATCCCGCCGATTCGGCTCGCCCAACAGCGCGATGACCGCCGCTTCCGTATCCCCGATTCCGACGCCCCGGAGACGATAAGGAGCATCCGACGACGCAACGGGCTCGGAACCCGCGCCGCCCGTGCCTCCGGTTTCTCCCGCCAACACGTTGGCGATAAATTGAACGGCCTCCGCCCGGCTCAGCCGGTTCGTCATCCGGTAGCCCTCTACCGTCGCGGAGTCGATGCCGCTGGAAAGGCCGTTGTCCAGCAAATACTGCACGGCCTCGGTACGACCTAAATTCTCCCCTTTCAACGCTGCGATAAGTTGTGCCGCTCCTCCTCGGTCGAATACAGCCCCTCCGCGGCCAACGGGAATCCGCGCTCCTCCGCATAGCGGTAATAAGGCGCGCTCCAAGCTTCGCCCGCTTGCTGCTGCGTCAGCTCGCCGGGGACCGCCGCTCCCAGAAGCAGCTTAAGAAATTCGGCTTCCGTCACAAGCTGCGCCGGACGGAACGTGCCGTCGGTATAACCGTCGACCCAACCGTTCTCTGCGGCTTGGCCGATGGCCGCGTAAGCCCAATGCGACGCGGCTACGTCCTTGAAGGAAACGCCTGCCGCCGAAGCCGGCTTCGGCGCCGTCGCTGTAACTGTCGCGGCAAGGAACAATAGAAGTGCCAACGCCAGTTTGCTAATTCGTCGATGCATAAAGTTGTCCTCCTAGGATGTAGTTTGGCAAATCTTCCAAGTTCAAAAATTCGCCATTTCTCGTCATTTTCCTGCCTTTCGTTGCAGAATAATGCTATCCATAGAAAGCGCATGGCTGGCATGGCGTGCTGAGATGTGTCGCCACGACTCAACTGGAACGTTAGCGGACGTGCCGAGTCGGCGAGATGAGTCATTTTTACTCAACTGCGCACGGCTGCAGGCGTTTGGAGGGTTGAGATGAGTTGTCACGACTCAACTGGATCCGCCGAGGGCCGGCCCGACCTTCGAAGCGGATGGGGGAGATGTTGTTTGAGAAATGTTCCGCTGCCCGAATGCATTCGCACGTCCTCCATGACAAAAAAAACGGCGGCACCGCGCCCGAAGAGCGCTTGCCGCCGTTTTTCCCATGAAAATCAGGCTTGATCCAGGGCTTCCAAAACGCGAATGATCAACGTCAGCGCCTCGGCGCGCGTCAAACTCGCTTTCGGATCGAAAAGGTTGTTATCCTTGCCTTGCATCAGTCCGGCCTCCACCGCGGCCGCGACTTCGCCCTTCGCCCATGCGGGGATTCGATCCGCATCCGCAAAGCCAAACTCCGGATTTTCAACCGGCGTCAGATTCAACGCCCGAGCGACGATGACGGCGATTTCCGCGCGCGTGATCGTGTCGTTCGCTCCGAACGTTCCGTCGGCATACCCTTTCATCAGGCCGGCTCCCGCGACGTTGGCCACGTGCTCTCTTGCCCAGGCCGGAATTCGGCCCAGATCGGACAGTCCCGTCGTCGAACTTTCCGCACTCAATTTCAAGGCGCGGCTGAGAAAAACCGCGATTTCCGCGCGCGTGACGACGCCGTTCGGACGGAAGGTGCCGTCCCCGAAGCCTTGAGCGATGCCCAATTCGACGGCTTTCGCGATGGACGCTTCGGCCCAATGGCCGCCGGTATCGCTGAACGTAACCGCCGGTTGGGTTGCGCCGCCGCCCGTACCCGGATCGGTTTCCGTACCGGCATCGGTGCCGTTCTCGGATTCCGAATCGCCAGTCGCGTTCCCCGGGATCGGGATCGGAATCGGCGGAGTGCCAGTGTCAGGGTTCGGATTCGGATTTCCCGTTCCCGGCTCTTCCGTTCCCGGTTCCTCCGTACCCGGCCCCGGCTCGGTTCCCGGATTCGGCTCGCCCACAACGGACGCCCGGAACGCGGCCTTCGCCTTCTGCAGGGCCCCCAGCATGGCATCGGTTTGCTCCTGCGTCCCGTTCAGCTTGATTGCTTCGGCACCGGCCGCATCGATCGCCGCCTTGTAGTCCGCAATCGCCTCCGCCGGATATTGGCCCGGCGCGGTTCCCGCCTGGGCCGTCCGCAGCGCGGCCGTTCCCGCCAGTACCTCCTGCGACAACAGAGTGTTGTCGACATTGTTGAAATTCAGCCGAATGTCGTGCGTCGCCTGGTAAGACCCTTGCGCGATGACGACCTGGGCGTCAACCAGCGCCCCCGGATTTTCCACTTTAAACGTCACGACCCGCGTATCCGCTTCTTCATTCGAACTTACGACCGTGGCATTCTCATATTCGCCGTTTTGCTTCACTTTGAACGAGGGAATGATCGAGCTGTCCTTGATGGTCAAGTTCGCATACGTTGCGCCGTTAACCGTCGAGAAGACAGCCGGCTTCAATAAATAGCTGTCCATGGCGGAGAACGTTGCGTTCGCCGCATGAACGGCCGAGAAGTACACGCTTCGAGCCTGATTGGCCTGGAACGCGTCTACGGCCGATTGCAAAGCGGCCGAAGCTGCGGAAATTTCCAATCGGGTCGAGCCGAGATTATCCGCAACGGCTTTGGCGCTGTCGATCGCCGCCTGCAAGGCAGCCCTGTCATCCGCCGAATGTTGGCCCGCACCGGTTCCTTCGGAGGATCCGTCCAGCAAGGCCTGGGCCTCATTCGCCTTCGAGGCCAAAGCATTCAGCCGGTCGACGTTGAAACTCAAGTAAACGGAATGCAGGACGGACGGATCCTCATTCGTCGCGAAGGTCATATAAACGAGTCCGCTCGTGTTGTACACGCCGCCGTTTCCGTTTTCCGTGATTTGGGTCCGCCATGTGTCGTCTTCATAATCGCCCGGAACTTCCAAAGGACTGTACTTGGAGGTCGAAAACCCGAACTCTCCATTGCTAAGCGGACGATAGTAGGAAATCGAGCTTTTGTCTATGCGGGAAGCCTTTTTCCATGTGAACTGTTCATATACCAAATAATCCATGCGAAGAAGGTCGGCCGTATCCGAAAAATAGGGGGAAAGCGCGGAAACGTCGGTGGCCGGAACGCTGTCCAGAACCGCCATACGAACCGTTTCCTTTATCGCCTTAAATTTCTTTGCGTTGACCAGTCTGTCGCTCAACGTTGCGTAGGCAATATCCACCTGATACTGGGTCGCCGAAGCGTTGGCATATACGTTGTTCGCCGAAGTGAGGGCTGTTTTTAAAGCGTTCGCGGCGGAACTGAACGTTTCTCCCTCCGAAACGACAAGCTTGCTCCCGGACGTGCCCGTCGCCGTGCCGGCCACTATGATGCTGTCGGAATACGCGGTCGCTTCCCCGATCAACCGCCCCAGCCCCTCGCGGTTGATCTCAATCTTCAACCGTTCATAGTTTGCCAAAGCGGCAACCAGGGCATTGTAGGCTTCGGTGATCTGTTCCGCGGTCGCTCCGGAATCGTTTGCCGTCTCCCGAGCCGAAACGATGGCCGAATGCAGCGAAATCTTGGAACCCGGTACATATTGGCCCTCGAGGTAGCCTTCCGTCGTCGTATCGTAGGTGGTCTGCGCGACGGAAATTTGTTGGTTCAACTGCTCCAGGGAAGCCTCTTGCACGACTTCGCCCCCGCCCCCGCCGACCGGAACAAGCGGCAAGCCGGACGTGTCGATCCAGATTTGGGCGTTGTACCAATAGTCGTATAGAAACGGAGTTCCGGCTAAATACAAATCTTCGATCTTGATATGCATTAAAATTTCAAGTTTCTTGGTAATGTCGGAAACCGGCATGCTCACGGTGCCATAGTAATTTTCGACCAGCTTCTCCGCACCGGTCGCCCCTCTTCCCGCAACGACGGCGTCCTCGGCGGAAATGACCTGGCTCGGCGTATAATCGTCCGGGCTCGAGCTTTTCGTCTTGCCGGGCGTCAAATATCCCCAGTAATGAAACCAGTCGTAGTTGTTGAACGTGCTGACAAACGTCATCGTTCCGTTGCTGACGATCAGCTTGCCGGATCCCGGCTCTATGTACCCGTTGGCGACGGAAGTCTCCTCCGAATTGTCCTTCAGCACCTTGAATTCTACGGCATACTCCCCGTCCGGCACCGTGACGGCCGCTGCTGCGCCGGCTTGCCCCGCCCAGGCGAGCGGCAACGCGAGCGCGCAGGCCATCAGCAAGGCCGCGACTTTCTTGATTATCGAGTTCAAGCTTATACGCTCCCTTTTAAAAAAAATTTGTCAAATGGACTTTTTTACACTAACGCCTACCCCGCATAGCACTCCGCGCATTTCCGTTCTTTCGATTCGAAGCAGCCCCCCTCGATTTGTTGATAGACCGCCGATGACGATGGAACGATAAAGATCATCTAAATGAATGTGATAATCATTATCATTTATAATCAAACAACATTCTATATTTAACCAACTTTTGTTGTCAATCTATTTTTTCGCTCGCGATAATGAAAAAAGCGGCCGGGAGGACCGGGCCGCTTCCTTATCGCGGGTTTTTACCAAACGATCTCGAGATCGTACAAGGCGTTATGGCTTCCGCCCGGATACGTGACGGAAACGAACAGCTGCACGGGGATGTTCTCGCTCGGGTCTGAATTCGTAAAGGTGAACGTCGTATTCCCGCCGGATACCGTTCGGGACGCCAGCACATAGTTGCCATTGCCGTCGTCGGCATACAGATAAGGGAAGTAATCTCCGGCAAGCGTGATCGTCACCGTATTTCCCGTAACGTCTGCGGGACCGTTGATGAACGAGCTCGAGTGCGCATGATATTCGCCTTCGTAGTAGAATACATATTCCTGGCTGGCCGCGGAGACCGGGAACGCCAGAACGAGCGCCAGAAGCGCCATCAACATCAAAGACAAGGGTTTTTTCATCGCTTTTGCCATCATCAAACACTCCTCGATTTTTGGATTTGTACGCTTGATTGCTATTGGACCTATCCGACAAAGCCTGTCTTTACCAGATGCACGACTGCGTTCAAGCCTGTGTCCCTATTTGAAGCATTCCTCCCGTCGACGATGGAATCTCGCCGATTTAAGTAATAATGATAATCATTATCATTTACTCCGGCAGGTTGATTCTATCCTCTTCTAGAACATTTTGTCAACCGCTTGCGGCAAAAAATTTTGTATACTTACATAGGACATCCCGATAGCAATCAACGATAGAAAGCAAGGAGAGCCGTCGAATGAAGCTTGTATCCTGGAACGTGAACGGGCTCAGGGCCTGCGTCAACAAAGGCTTTTACGATTATTTCAAAGCGGCGGATGCGGATATTTTCTGCATTCAGGAGACGAAGCTGCAAGCGGGGCAAATCCGGTTGGAAATCGGCGAAGACTATACGCAGTATTGGAACTATGCCGAGAAAAAAGGCTACTCCGGCACCGCCGTCTTTACGAGAATGCGGCCGCTGAGCGTGCGTTACGGGCTGGAGGAGGATTCGGAGCCCGAGGGGCGGGTCCTGACGCTGGAGTTCGAAGGCTTTTATCTCGTCAACGTGTATACGCCGAATGCGAGACGGGACCTTTCCAGGCTTCCGCTCAGGCTGGAGTGGGAGGATCGCTTCTTGCGTTATCTTCAAGTTTTGGACGCCGAAAAACCGGTTGTCGTCTGCGGAGATCTCAACGTCGCCCATTGCGAAATCGATTTGAAAAACGCCCGGTCCAACCGCGGAAACTCCGGTTTTACGGATGAGGAAAGGGAAAAGATGACGCTGCTGCTGAAAGGCGGATTCGTCGACACGTTTCGCCATTTCTATCCCGATCGGACGGACGCCTACACCTGGTGGTCGAATATGCCGAAGGTAAGGGAACGGAACGTCGGCTGGCGCATCGACTATTTTTTGGCTTCGGAACGGCTCCGTCCCGGGCTCGTCGATGCCGGCATCGACGCCCACGTGCTGGGCAGCGATCATTGTCCGGTCTATTTGATTATGGAAAAGGCCGGTTCCCTTCCGGAGAAGGAAGCCGGCCCCGTATAAACGATCGGGTTCAGACGACGCCTTGCGCGATCGCGGCGTCCGCCACTTTGACGAACCCGGCGATGTTGGCGCCGACGACCAGATTGCCGGAATACCCGTAACGTTCGGCCGCGTCGACGCATCTGCCGTATATATTCCGCATGATCTCGTGAAGCTTGGCGTCCACTTCCTCGAACGTCCAGGCCAAACGCATGCTGTTTTGGGCCATTTCCAGGGCGGAGACGGCCACGCCTCCGGCATTGGCCGCCTTCGCCGGCCCGAACAGGACGTCCTCGCGTTGGAACGCCCCGATTGCCTCCAGGTTGCAAGGCATGTTGGCGCCTTCGCCGATTGCCTTGACTCCGTTTTCGATCAGCAGCAAAGCGGCCTGCTCGTCGATTTCGTTCTGCGTCGCGCAAGGCAGCGCGATGTCGCACGGAACGGACCAGATGCCCGAGCAACCCTCGGTATAAACCGCTTGCGGGCGAGCGAGCGTATACTCCTTGATGCGCTTGCGCTCCACTTCCTTCAGCTGTTTGATCGTCTCCAGATCCAGTCCGTCCGGATCGTAAATATAGCCGTCGGAATCGCTGCAGGCGACGACTTTGGCGCCCAGCTGCTGCGCTTTTTCGATCGCGTAAATCGAAACGTTGCCCGACCCGGACACGACTACGGTGCTGTCCCGGAAGCTTAAACCCCGGGAGGCCAGCATCTCCTGCACGAAATAGACGCAGCCGTAACCGGTCGCTTCCTTCCGCGCGAGGCTGCCCCCGTAGCCGATGCCTTTGCCCGTAAGCACCCCGGCTTCGTTGCCGCCGCGAATCCGCTTGTACTGGCCGAACAT
The DNA here is from genome assembly GCF_016937515.1 of Cohnella algarum. NCBI lineage: Bacteria > Bacillati > Bacillota > Bacilli > Caryophanales > Paenibacillaceae > Cohnella > Cohnella algarum. The sequence continues at coordinate 1,936,757 of NZ_JAFHKM010000002.1, read as the reverse complement.
AAATCCGATTTCCCGGGCCCCTACACCGATATCGCCGGCCGGCACGTCGGTGTCGGGTCCGATGTACTTGTACAGCTCCGTCATAAAGCTTTGGGTAAACCGCATGACCTCGCCGTCGGATTTGCCTTTCGGATCGAAGTCGGATCCGCCTTTCCCGCCGCCGATCGGCTGGCCGGTCAAGCTGTTTTTGAAAATTTGCTCGAAGCCGAGGAACTTGACGATGCTCGCGTTGACGGACGGATGGAACCGGATTCCTCCCTTGTAGGGACCGAGCACGCTGTTAAACTGCACGCGAAATCCGCGGTTGACCCGAACGTTCCCTTCGTCGTCGACCCAAGGCACGCGAAACGTAACGACGCGGTCGGGTTCCGCGATCCGTTCCAAAATGTTATGTTCGATATATTCCGGGTGAACGGCGAAAACGGGAACGAGCGAATCGAAAATTTCTTTGACCGCCTGGTGGAATTCGGCCTCGTGAGGGTTCCGACGGACGACATTTTCATAGACCGATTGCACGTAGCTTTCGGCAGACGTTTGCGCTTGCGCGGAAGTTAACGTTGTCACTAGAATGCGGCGCTCCTTTGTTTATCCTGAATGTGAATCGAAACCGTTACAGCAGTTCCCGGCGCAATTGCTCGGGCGACTTGGGCGACAGCAAGCCGAGCGGCAAGTCGAAAATCGTTCTGGCTCCGACCGCCCCTTGCTCGCCGAGCCTGAAGCCCGCCCGCGCGCACGCGACCAGCACGCTGGCCGTGAATTCCGGGTTGCTTCCGAGCGTCAGGCCGAACTCGATCCGTTGTTTCGTGCCGCTTCCGGTCGTGCCGCTGCGGATGACGAAGCCTCCATGCGGCATGCCGCCATGCTCGGCTTTCAGCTCCTCTTCGGAAACGAACGTCACGGTCGTATCGTAGTCCGCGAAATAGTTCGGCATCGTCACGATCGCTTCGCGAATGCGCTCCTTGTCCGCGCCGTCTTCCGCTACGACGTAGCAATGGCGCGAATGCTTTTCCCGCGTTTGCAAATCGGGGGTCTCGCCGGAGCGGATGCGCTCGATCGCTTCCGGGACCGGCACCGTATACTGAACGCCGGCTTTCACGCCGGGGATGCGCCGAATCGCGTCGGAATGTCCCTGGCTGACGCCTTTGCCCCAGAACGTGTATTCCTTTCCTTCCGGGAGAATCGCTTCGGCCAGCAGCCGGTTCAGCGAAAACAGCCCCGGATCCCAGCCCGTCGAAATAATGCTCAGCTTGCCGCCCTGCCAAGCCGCGGCGTCTACCGTCTCGAAAAATTCCGGAATTTTCGCGTGCGTGTCGAAACTGTCGACGGTATGGAACCAGCGGGCGATATGCGGCGTTTGCTCCGGCAAATCGGTAGCGGATCCGCCGCATAAAATCATGACGTCGATGTTCCCTATATAAGACTCGATCGCCGAGAAAGCCTCGAAGCGGACGTTCTCCCCCGCTTGCAGCCCGGCAGGCTCTCTCCTCGTAAACACGGCCGCGAGTTCCATGTCCGGATTTTGTCCGATCGCCTGGCGCACGCCCTTGCCCAGGTTCCCGTATCCTACGATGCCGATTTTGATCGTCTTGCCCATGAATGGCCTCCCCAAGTCAGTGCCTGACTTTCTTTGTTGTTAGATTCTTATAAAAACTAAACAAATAATAAATCATTTTGTTGTTAAAATCTAATAATTTCATCAAAAAGTATATGGATAAACGACAAAAAAACCGGAATTCCCCTAAAAAGAGGAATCCCGGTTTGTTCGCGCGAACGCCCTGGGCGGTCAAATCGTACGGTCTACGATATCCAAAAACAAGACGAGCTCCCGGCCGATCGGCAGCGATACGGTGCGAATCCAGGCATGGGTATCCAAATCCGCGTACTTGGTCGAAATCTTCGATTCCGTCCGCGGTTCCGCATGCGACAAATGCGGAATAAAGTACGGCCTCCAGCTCCAATCCGAGCCGCGGAAGTCCTTTTCGATCCGCCAGGTTCCTTCCGGACTCCGCGAATGATTGGAGGAAAGCTGAATGCCGTTGTCCATGCATAAGTAAACGCGGAGACAATCTTCGTCGAGATCCGGAAGCCAGCGGGAAATCGCCTCGTCATACCGTTCGGACGCTTCGTTCGAAAGCGCTCCGTCTCTCCGCACCTCCTCCGTCTCTTCGAGGCGTTCCCGGGTTCCGGTTTCGGCAATGGACATAAAGAGCCGCTTCCCTTTTTGCAGCCAAATTCGTTCGGAGGCTTGCAGCTTTCGCTTGTGCTCTTCCAGCTCCTCTCCGATCACTTGGGCAAAATCGTCTTTCGGACGAAACTCCGCTTCCGCCGGAGCGAACAAATACCCCTGGGCATAACGGGCCCCGATCTGGATGGCCCGCTGCAAATCCTGCCGCGTCTCCACGCCTTCGACCAGAAGCGAAGCTCCGATCTGTTCCGCCAGCGTCGAAAAAGACCGCAGCACGCCCAAATAACCTTGGTGGCTGGCGCTTTTTTTCATCATGTGGATGTCGACCTTCAACAGGTTCGGCTGAATTTGCGCGATCCGGTCGTAGCTGCTGAATCCGGAACCGACATCGTCGATGGCGATTCGGCAGCCCTGCGCCCGGTATTCGTCGATCACCTCGTTCAGCTCGGTCATCGACCCCCGAAATTCTTCTTCCGTAATTTCAATGCACACTTTCGAAGGGGAAATACCGTACTTCTCGAGCAGCTGGAGCGTATGCAATTCGCCGGAGGAATGATAGTGCCGATAAATCCACGAGGGCTTCAAATTCAAAAACAAAAACGGGGGCTCGGCGGTTTCCCCAAGCTTCGCGATCGCCTGTTCCCGCAGCAACCGGTCGACCCGAACCTGGTCTTCGACCGGTACGCGTTCATCCGAGAAAAAGGGCCCGAGACTGCGGACGCCATCCCCCGTTCTCTCCCTTCCCAGCACTTCGTATCCGAAAATCCGCCGCGTATCGACCGCTACGATAGGCTGGTAATAAGCCGCGATTCGATCCTCAGAAGGAATGGCGGGCATCTCTTCATGGCTTCTATAAGCGTTCATCGTATCCTCCTTGCGGATGTCAGAAAACTTCACGTCCACGTTCTTATCTAGATTTTATAGGAAGATTGGAGGGATGAATAGCCTATATTTTCAAAAATAACGCCATGAATCGACAAACTTCTGGTTATTTCTTCACAACCCGTCGGTACGCTCCAGCCTTCCGCTCGCGGTTTCCCGCCTTCCGGTCGCGGGCTCGTGGCTCCCCGCCTTGGCGAGTCCGAAAACGGGCATATTGCTGTACAGGCATTCGTACTGGCCTTCGGGGATCAAATACGTTTCATGGTAGATCCCGACGACGCCGCTCGCACCGACCTTCCGGTTGAAATCCCGCCACGCCTTCAGATGGTTCGGAGCCTCGCGAGCGTACTTCTCCAAATGCTCGAACGATTTCCAGTATTGGACGAGGGTCAGCCCTCTCCACGACAGATGAAAAGTGCTGCTTAAAAAGCCAAGCTCGGGGTGGGCGTACAATTCCCGCAGCATCGGGTTCATCGCCGCGAACACCGGCCACCATTTAGGAATCGCCCACAGTTTGTTGACCCGCATACCGATCATGAACACGGCAAACGAACCTTCCATCCGGGCGGTATAGCGCCCCGGAACGACTTTGCTCACGGTACATTCTCCTCGTCTACGCGTTTTCGATCCATTGAAGATGGATTTCGTATATGGTCTCGAAATCGTCCTCGCCATACGCCTGCGCCGTCAGAAAGGCGCCGTAAAACACGGTGAACAGCACCTTTACCGCCGTGTCCGGCGTCGTATTCCGGTTGAGCCGCCCTTCCTCCCGGGCTTCTTCCATGCACCGGTAAAACAAACGATGCATATGGGGCGTCCGGGCGCCGATTTCCTCATACTCGGGAAACAGCAGACGGATTTCCGCCGCGCTCATCTCCGGCATGCAGGGGTGCATTTTCGTCTCCGCCAAAAAGGAAACCAGGCTCGCCATGATGCTTGGCCGTTCCCGCGACACTTCGGCCGCCTTTCGAAACAAATGCCGAACGGCCTCGAATCCGCGCATCCCGTTCGTCTCGATTTCCGCGATCCGCTCGGTCAGCCAAACGCGCATAAAATAAACGAGCAAATCCTCCTTCCGTTGATAAAATTTGAAAAACGTAACCCGCGACACTTCGGCCAGCTGACAGATGTCTTCCAGCATCACTTCCCGGAGCGAAGCTTTCTGCGCGATCAGCGTCAAGCAGGCTTCATACAGCGCGATCTTGTTGCGCGCTTTTTTGATTTCCCGCAGCGGAATGTCAGACTTCATCGTTATCCTCAACTTTCAGTTAACTTATATAAATAAATTAACATAAGTAAATATTTTAATCAAGGTGCAGGAGCGAACGGAATCCGCGGAAGACCCATGCAAAAAAAGCCCCGCGACGGACGACGTCCGCTCGCAAGGCTCCATGCTTTTCATCTGCTTTCCATTGTGCTTTGCATTCCGCTTTTGCCAGGGTCGCCCGCTTCCGCGCTCAGGGCTTTCCGATCCCCGTATAAACGAGGATCGCATCCCGCAAAAACTCGGCCGTGCCCGGCTGTTTTTCGTCATAGTACGCTTTGAACCGCTCGTCGTCCACGTACATTTGCGCGACTCCGGCATGCGCCTCCTTGCTGTACCCGCTCCAGTAATAGGTCAGCCACCGCTTGTGCAAGTCGGCCGCCTTCTGTGCGAGCTCCCCGGCCGGATCGCCCGTTCGAAACGCTTCCGCGAGGGTCGTTTGCACCTCGGCCGCCAGGCGGGTCACCTCTTCGTGTTGCTCCGGCGTCATGTTCATCAGCTTTTGATTGGATTGATCCACCGTTTCGTCTCCGTACTTGGCGCGGACTTCGGCTCCGTACTTTTGTTCGTTATCCTCGATCATTCGGCGTTTGAATCCTTCGAATTTTTCCTTGTCGCTCATGGTCATTCTCCCTTCGGACAAAGCAATCGTTTTTTCCACGTTCGCGATCAACGCGTCCAACTGCTTTCGCTTGTCGAGCAGGTGCTTGCGATGTTGTTGCAGCGCTTGCGCCGGGTCAAAAGCGGGATCCGTCACGATTTGCTTGATGCGGTCCAGGCCGAACCCGAGTTCCCGGTAAAAAAGAATTTGCTGCAGCCTGTCGACCTGGGCCTGACCGTAAATCCGGTATCCCGACGAATTGATCCTTGCCGGCTTAAGGATGCCGATTGCGTCGTAATACCGCAGCGTTCGAGTGCTGACTCCCGCGAGTTGCCCCAGCTTCTGCACCGTATATTCCATGCCTTCACCTCCCGACAACCTAACCGTACACGTTGACGCAGCGTCAAGGTCAATACCCGATTTTTTCGCCGAAAAAATGCTGCGCCATTACCGTTTGAATTGGATGAAGGCGATGCGCCCGTTCACGAGCGAATGCAGCTGTTCCGCCATAAAGCGCGCCGAATATTTGAACCGGGTTTCCGCCCAATGCATGATGACGCCGACCGTTGCCGACATTTGATAGCTTAGCAGGATTTCGTAATCGACGGACGCCGCGCCCGGTTCCATTTCGATATGCATATCCCTTCGCATCGATTCCCGCAGGGCGTCGTTCAGCTCGAGCGCCAGCTTGCGGTCGACGGACAGCAGCGCCGTAAATTCGTCTTTATGCTTTTCGATATGTTCGAATAACAGCAAAATCGAAGGATAAATGTCCGCCGCCGCAACCCGCTCCATTCCTTTGTACGGCTCAAGCAGCGACTCCCCGGTCCGGCGCAAAAATTCGCCGTGGATTTCGCTTAGCAGCTCTTCCTTCCCGGCGTAATGATTGTAAAAGGTTCCGCGGTTGTAATCCGCCCTGTCCGCGATATCGATAATCGTCACGGCATCGTAGCCTTTTTCCAGAATGAGCGCAACGAGCGCCTCTTTTAACGCTTGCCGGGTTTTGCGGATTCGCCGATCCAAATGCTCATCCATTGCCAACAGCCCGCCTCCTCGCGCGACAATTCGCCCGCTTGCCTCCCGGCCGCATAAGTTCGTTCCGCCAGGCGCATTCTAGGCAAGTCCATGGCCCCATGTTCAATTTCTCTCTTTAACTTAACACAGGAAATCCTTTTTGTTGAATACGTGACATTTCTGTGACGGGTTGATGATTGTCCGAACGCCCGAAACGGAGTTACCCTTAGGAAGAAGCTCGGCGCTCGGAACGGCGTCGGATTTCCCGTTTTTCAATCCATAACGAAGGAAGCGAACATACAATGAGCCAAACGCAAAAAACAGCGGTCATTACGGGCGCGGCCGGAGGCATCGGCAAGGAGCTGGCCCGCCGTTTCGCGGAGCGCGGCGTCAATCTCGTCCTCGTCGACTTGAACGAGGATGCGGTGAAAAAAACGATAGGGGAGCTCGGCCTGAACGATTCCAATTCCCTGGCGGTAGCCGCCGACGTTTCCAAGGAAGAGGACGTGCAAAACTACGTAAGCAAAGCGTTGGAGAAGTTCGGAACGATCGACTATTTCGCCAACAACGCCGGAATCGAAGGCCCTTCCGGTTTGATCGAGGAGCAAAGCGTCAAAGCGCTCGACCTGGTTTACAACGTGAACGTGCGCGGCGTTTTCCTCGGCCTCCAGCACGTCATTCCCGTCATGAAAAAACAAAAGTCGGGCGCGATTTTGAACACCTCTTCGCTTGCCGGCTTGATGGGCGCTCCCGGGATGTCCCCTTATATCATGTCCAAGCACGCGGTCATCGGCCTTACCCGGGTCGCCGCCAACGAACTCGCGCCGCTCGGCATTCGCGTCAACGCGGTGCTTCCGGGCACGATCAATACGCGCATGATGCGCCAAATCGAGCAAAACTTCGGCGACGCCGATGCGTTCAAAAAAGCGAACGAAGCGGCTACGCCGATGGGGCGGTACGGAGAGCCTCACGAGGTGGCGGCGGTCATGAACTTCCTGCTGTCCGACGAAGCCTCCTTCGTCACCGGGTCTTTGTACACGGTCGACGGCGGCATGATCAATCAATAAGGCGGCGGGCGACCGCCATCGACCTGCCGCAAGATGCGCTTGGAGGGTTGAGTTGGGCAGCCCCGACTTATATGCAACCGCGGAGAGCCGAGCCGGTGCGCGATCGCGCACCGGCTCGGCCTTTGCTTTTATTGCGTATAAGGCGTTTCTTCCCGCGTTATTCCGCTAAAGGCAATTGCCACGCGGCGCTATGCGTCGCTCTTCAACCGGACGCTGTAATATCGCATCGCCCGCGGGACTCCCTTGATTTCGAGAACGCCGCGATAAACCAATTCCCGGAGCCGGTACTCGAAGTACCCGTCCCCGATGCACTGCTCGCTATTCAACCATTTGGTTAAATAAAATCAAAATGAAAAGACCGATCCCGCCCCCCGGACGAATACCGGATAGCGGGCCGGTCTATACTACGTGGCATCAAGGACCAGTCGGCCGATCGGATTTGGAGGAACCCTTACGATGTCGGAGAAGACGATACTGGCCTATTTTCATACGCCCGATCAAGCCAAGCAGGCTTTGGAAAAGCTAAAGGCGCTGCGCCTAGGCGAATATGCGATCGAACGGTTCGACGGCTATGCCGGCAACGGAGCCGAGCACTCGGATGCCGCGAGGAATGCGATTTCCGGAGAATCCGCCGGGTTCCCAAAGATGACGCCTGGCGAGGGATTCGACACCCTCGGCGCCAAGCCGGACGCCGGAGTCGGCGGCGTCAGCTACGGAAGGCCGGATAACCGGACCGCCGGGCGCGATATTTTGCTGGCGGCGACCGTGGACGAGGCCGACTACGAGCATGCGATGCAAATCGTGCAGTCGGAGGGGGCGTTGTAGCGGCGGAGCGATGCCGCTACGGAGATGGGCGCCGCGATTCCCGCGGGCCCGGTTTGGCTTGGTTAGCCAGCATAGCGCTCGACCCTTCAGCGGATTTTGTCCAGACAAAATCCAACCTGAGCCCGCCCAACAGCTTCCCGTTGCCTGGCGACGCTCGACCATCGGACCTCGGCCGTCTTCCTGCCGCCCCGTTGAAACCGCGGGCGATGTCAGCGCTCGGCCGTGCCGAATCGTTTGGCGGATCGGGCGCGGGCGCGCTCCGCTTCGACCTCCCGATTTTTCGGCTCCGCCTGCGTGACCAGAGCGTCCAACAGTCGCTGGCTGGCGGAAGCAATCTCCTCCACCGCCCGATGAAACGCCTCTTCGTTCGCCTTGGACGGCGCCGTAAAACCCGTCACCTTCCGGACGTATTGAAGCGCGGCGGCCCGGACCTCCTCTTCGGTCGCGGGCGGGTCGAAATTGAACAGCGTACGAATATTTCGGCACATGCGCGTTCCTCCTCCCGTTCGGAAACCCGGCCTTCAGCCCAGCTCCGCAAAAAGTTTGGCGTATTGCTCGTACTTGATTTCCCATGCGCTTTTACTGGACTCGATCGTCCTGCCGGCGAGCACCGCTTCGATGACGTCCAGGCAGACGTCCCAACCCGCGACATCCTTCGGCGTATGGTCCGTCAGCTTCGCGATCGTCTCGATCAGGACGAGGCGGCAGCCGTCCGGCTCCGGATAGAGTTCGAACCGGACGCGGTCCTCGCCCCACGTATATTCGAGCACGGATTCCGCCTTCAGCTCGAGAATTTCCATTTCCTCGAACGTGCCGTCCTGCATGTCGAACTTGATCACCCCGCCCTCCCGCAAATCGTCAACGCTGAGCTCGGAAAACCATTTGGCCAGCTTCTCGTTCTCGGTCAGCATCGCCCACACCTTGGCGACGGGGTGCTTCAAACGGCGCTCGTAGCGGGCGGTGTACCCGTTCGCGGTTTTTTGAATGACGGCCAGCATTCATCTATTCCTCCCTTTCGGCTTCTTCGTCCAGTCGCTTTTCCAGCGCGTCCAGCTTGTCCGACCAGAACCGGCGATAAGGCTCCAGCCAGTTGTCCATCTCCGCCAGCGGTTCCGCCCTCAAGCTGTACAGATGCCGCTGGGCGTCTTTGCGCACGGAAACGAGTCCCGCTTCCCGCAAAATGCGCAAATGCTTCGATACGCCGGGTTGGCTGATCGACGAGGCCGCTACCAGTTCCCCGACCGTGCGTTCCCGAATGCGCAAACAATCGAGGATCGCCCTCCGGTTCGGCTCGGCCAGCACTTCAAATAGCTTGTCGTTTTTCATGTCGTTATATTACCATTTAGGTATATTGCTGTATAGTTATATATTAGGGTAAAAAAGAGGAACGCCGCTGCTCCAGGCAAAGTTCGGCGCTCCAAACAGGCGACAAACGGCGTTCGGCAAGCTCCGAATATCGTTCGCAAGCTCCGGCAGTCCCGCTTCGAATTACTTCCGAAACTCCGGCGGAATCCGCCTCGCCGTTCCCGAATCGATGGCCGCCTGGACGACGGCGTCCCGGATCGCCTTGACGACTTTGTCGTTGAAAATGGACGGAATGATATACTGCTCGTTCAGCTCCGCATCCGTCACGGCCGAGGCGATCGCCCGCGACGTCGCCAGCTTCATTTCCTCGTTGATGTCCGAAGCCCGGCAATCGAGCGCCCCCCGGAAAATGCCGGGAAAGCACAGCACGTTGTTGATCTGGTTCGGATAATCGCTTCGCCCCGTCGCGATGACCCGGGCATGGCCCGCGATCAGCTCCGGCTCGATTTCCGGCTTCGGATTCGCCATGGCGAACACGATCGCGTCCGCGGCCATTCCCTTCACGTCGTCGACCGTGACGGAGTTCGGCCCGGATACGCCGACGAAGACGTCGGCGCCGGCCAACGCGTCGGTTACGGTGCCGCCGATCCCCTCCGCGTTCGTATGCTGCGCCACCCAGTTCCACATCGGGTTGTCGTAAACCTGCCGCCGGTTCAGCACGCCGCAGCGGTCGACCGCGACGATGCGCGACGCACCCGCGGCCAGCAGCATTTTGATGATCGACACGCCGGCGGCCCCGATGCCCTGCACCGCGATGCGCACGTCCTTCATCTCCTTGCCGACGAGCCGCAGCGCGTTGAACAGGCCGGCCAGCACGACGACGGCCGTCCCGTGCTGATCGTCGTGGAAAACGGGAATGTCGAGTTCCCGCTTCAGCCGCTCCTCGATCTCGAAGCAGCGCGGAGAGCTGATGTCCTCCAGGTTGATGCCTCCGAAGGCCGGAGCAATGTTCTTGATCGTCCGGATAATCTCCTCGGTATCCTTCGTATCCAGGCAAATCGGCACGGCGTCGACGCCGGCCAGCTGCTTGAACAGCATCGCCTTGCCTTCCATGACCGGCATCGCGGCCGCGGGCCCGATATCGCCGAGCCCCAGCACGGCCGTGCCGTCGGAGACGACCGCGACGAAATTGCGCTTCATCGTCAGCGTGAACGCTTTGCCCGGGCTTTCGTGAATCGCGGTGCACACCTTCGCCACGCCGGGCGTATACACCTTCGACAGATCGTCGCGGTTGCGCACGGGCATTTTCGGCTGCATTTCGATTTTCCCGCCCAAATGCAGCAGAAACGTCGGATCCGACACATGGATCAGCTCGATCCCGTTTACCGACTTCAAACTCTCGATCATGGCGGGAAAACGAGGCTCCGCGATCGCGACCGTAATGTCGCGAACGGTGGACGTCTTGTCCGCGCGAATGACGTCGATGGCGACGATATCGCCGCCGAATTCCCCGATCAGCGATGCCAGCATGCCGAACGAAATAATGGCGTGATCCATCCCGATTCGCAGGATCATGCGATGCGACGGGGTTCCCGTTAATGTGGCGGGCATGTTGTTCCCTCCTAGGATCGTGTCCGTTCCAAAACTCCTTAAGGCTCCGTCGGGCGGACTCCGGAGAGTCCGCCCGACAAAAAGCTCATATGACGATAGTTCAGTTTCCGAGGAACAGCTTCGGAAGCGCCAATGACGTCCAATCCATGTACGTAATCATCAGCAATATCACATAGGAAAAGACTAATAGTCCCATTACGTTTCGGGCCAGCGTTTCGACCTTGATGCCCGAGTTCGCCGCCGTGACGAAAAGCACCGAGCCGACCGGCGGGGAGATGAGGCCCAGTGTCAGGTTGATGTTCATGATGACGCCCAGGTGCACCGGATCGACCCCGAAGCTGACGGCGGCCGGCAGCAGGATCGGCGTCAAAATGATGAGCGCCGGGAGCCCTTCGAAAACGGTGCCGATGACCAGAAGCAGGACGTTCAGAAGCAAAAGAAACGTGAATTCGTTGTTTGCGACCGTCAGGAACACATCCGTAATGGCCTGCGGGATCATCTCGAAGTTCAGCATCCATCCGAACAGGTCCGACGTCGCCAGCAAAAAGGTCACCGAAGCGGACGTGATCGCCGTCCGCAATATAATTCCCGGAACGTGCCCCCACTTTAATTCCTTATAAAAAAGACTGCCGACAATGAGCGCGATGAACACCGACACCGCCGCCGATTCGGTCGCGGTAAAGATGCCGCTCGTGACGCCGATCAGAATGACGAGCGGGATGCAGAGAGCCGGCAGAACGTACAGGGCGCTTTGCCACACTTGTTTCATGCTTGCCCGCTCGGACTTCGGGTACCCGCGCTTTTTGGCGACAAAGAAAATATAGGCGCCGAACGCCAGGGCAAACAGGATGCCCGGGATAATCCCCGCCAGGAACAGGCTGGAGATCGACGCGCCCGCCGTAACGCCGTAAACGATGAACGGCATGCTCGGCGGAATGAGCGGGCCGATGATCGAGGCCGAGGCGGTAAGCGACGCGCTGAAGCCGCGCGGATAGCCTTCCTTCTCCATGACCGGAACCATCGTTTTGCTCATGACCGCCGATTGCGCCGTGGCCGAGCCGATGATCGAGGCCAGAAACACGTTGCCCGCCACGTTGACGTAGGCGAGTCCGCCGCGGAAATGGCCGAGCAGCACTTTGGCAAACTGGATGAGCCGCTCGGTAATGCCCCCGCGATTCATGAGTTCGCCAAGCAGGACGAACATCGGAATGGCCACGAGCGAGAAATTTTGCAGCCCGTTGAACAGTTTGGAAGGCGCGGACAGAAGCAGCGCCATGTTGCCTTCCGTCATCATATATACGATCGTCGTGATTCCGAGAACGAAGGAGATCGGAACGCCCACAAGCAGCAAGACGATAAAAGCGATCAGCGCGATCATGCGGGGGTTCCCTCCTTCGAACCGGACGGCCGCAGCTTGTTGACGATGGATTCGATCGTGAAAATCGCCATGCAAACCATCGAAATCGGAAGCGCGAGATAAATGATCCACAGCTTGACCGAAAGCGTCGGCGAGATTTGCTGAAGCACGCTCGGGCTGGCAATCCACTTATAAGAGTAGTAGAACATAATGACGACAAAAAACAAAACGCAAAGCTCGATCAAAATATCCGCTATCTTTCTTAGGAGCGGCGGAAGCTTTTCGAGTAAAATGGTTACGGCCGCCATCTCTTTTCTTCGCACCGCCAAGGCGCTGCCGATAAACGTCAGCCAGCAGAACAAATACAACGATACGTCGTCCGCCCAGAAAATCGGGCGGCCGAGCACGTATCGGAACAGGACGGCTACAATCATGTTGATAGTCAAGGAGGCTCCCAGAACGATGCCGAGCCAAACCAAAACTTTGTCTAAGAACTCGATGAGGACAGCGAAGGGGTTCCGTTTGGATCCGTTCATGAAGACGACCTCCGTTGACTAGACTGAATTTCCTTGCGGTTACCCTTGCGCTTTAATCGCTTGCGCCTTCTCGACGAATTTGGCGATTTTATCCGATTGCGCCGTCCATTTGTCGTAAACGGATTGCACGACGGCATCGAATTCCGAAGGGTCCTTCAATTGATGAATCGTGATCCCGTAATCGGCGGCGCCGGTTTCGTTCAGCTTCGCTTCGGTTTCTTCGTTGAATTTGACGTTGTTCTCCATGGCGACCGTGACGGCTTCCTGTACAAGCTGCTTTTCTTCTTCGGAAAATCCGTTCCAGCGGTCCTTGTTGACAAGAATCGCGGCCGCCCAATACATGTGTTTGCTCGGCGTCATATGCTTCGCGATTTCCGTCAGGTTTTCCGTAATCAGGCTTTGGGTGTCGATATCGACGCCGTCGATGACGCCGGTTTGCAGCGACATGTACACTTCCGTCAGCGGCATCGGCGTCGGGCTGACTTTCAGTCCGTTCATAAAGTCGAGAATCGTCGGGCTCGGCGTCGTGCGAAGCTTCATGTTCGCCAGATCGGCGGCGGTCTCGATCGGCTTCGTGGCCAGAAGATAACGGAAGCCGGCGGACGCGTACCCGAGGCCGACGACGTTTTCGCTCGTCAGCGAATCGAACAGCGCCATCGATTCGTCGGACGTCCACAGCTCATAGGCTTGCTGATGGCTATCGACGAGGAACGGCATCAGCCAGGCGCCGAAGTCGGGGGACGAGTTGCTCAATTGCGCCGTCGTGATCACGGCGAAGTCCAGCGCGCCCGTGTTGAGCTGCTGCATCATATCCGCCTCGTTGCCGAGCTGGCCTCCCGGGAATTGCTGGAACGAGACGCGGCCGCCGGTTTTTTCGTTCAAATAGGTGTCCATGTCGACGCCGACGTTGCTGTACGCATTTCCTTCTTTGGTGATGTTGGCGAATTTGAACGTGACCGGATCGGCGAAAGCGCCGGACGTCTCGCCGCTCGCGGACGCCGCGGGGGAGGAGCTGCCGGAAGAAGCCGCCGGGGATTCCGACGCGTTGGACCCGCTATTTCCGCCGCCGCAAGCCGCCAGCAATGCCGCAATCAGAGTCATGACCATCCCGAGCTTTACTTTCTTTTTCATTTACCATCACTCTCTCTCCACATTTTATTGATACAATCCTTCCAGCAGGTCCGACACTTCCCGGACGGTGGGCTGGATCGGATTATATTGCAGCATTCGGCTTTTGAACGTGTCGCGCGCGATATCCGGAAGTTGCTCCCGTTTGACGCCGACCTGGTTCAGGCGGGTCGGAAGCCCGATCTCCGCCGCGAGCTCGGTCAGGAACGGACCCAGCCTGCGGATTCGCTCCTCGTCCGAGCCCCCTTCGATTCCCAGAAGGCTCGCGATTTTCGCTGCGCGCTCCGGGCTCGCCTTCGCGTTGAAGGCGACGACGGTCGGCAGCAGCAGTCCGATGGCGACGCCGTGCGAGACGTGGCACTTGCCCGACAACGCGCTGCTGATGGCGTGAGTCATGCCTAGATGGGCGATGTTGAACGCCATGCCGGCCAACAGGCTGCCGTGCGACATCGAGGTGCGGGCCGCGCGGCCGCCCGTCTCGCAGGCCGGTTTCAGGGACGAAGCGATCAGGCGGATCGCTTCCGCCGCCAGCCCGTCCGATGCGGGGACGGCCCGGGTGCTGAACATCGCCTCCACCGCATGGGCCAGCGAATCGATGCCGGAGGCCGAAGTGATCGGCCGCGGGCACGTCATCGTAAGCTCCGGGTCGACAAACGAGACGTCCGGCGACATCCGGGAGCTGGTCACCGTAATTTTGACCTCGTTCTCCACGTCCGTGTAAACGCCGAACATCGTCACTTCGCTGCCCGTCCCGGCCGTGGTCGGGATGGCCGCCAGCGGAATGCCGCCGGTGCCTTTGACGAGTCCGACGCCGTTGTAATCGGAAATCGAGCCGCCGCCCGCCGCGACGACGCGGATGCCCTTGGCCGCGTCGATCGGGCTGCCGCCGCCGATCGCGACGATGCTGTCGCATTCGCCTTCGAGGAAAGCGGCCGCGGCCCGGTTCACCGTCTGCACGCTCGGGTCCGGTTCGATGTCGGAGTAGATCGTGACCGATTCGATGCCGGATGCCTTCAGCGCCTGCACCGCGCCGTCGGTCAAGCCCGCGTCGAGCACGCCCCGGTCGGTGACCAGCATCAATCTGCGGGCGCCGAACGAGCGCATGACCTGCCCGACTTCCCGCGCTTTTTGGCTGCCAAATCGGATTTGCGTCGGCATGTGAAATTCAAACTCCATCTTATGCGCTCCTCACGAGGCGCCTAGAATTCGCCTTCGAAATGAATGTGCTTCGTTTCGCAGTATTCGTTCAGCCCGTCTACGCCGCGGGTTCGGCCGAGTCCGCTTTGCTTGTAGCCGCCGAATTCCGCTTCGGGGAAATTTTTGTTGTACGTATTGATCCAAACCGTGCCGGCCTCGATCCGTTTGGCGAACCGGACCGCGCGGTTGAAGTCGGTCGTCCAGACGCCCGCCGACAAGCCGAAATCGCTGTCGTTGGCAAGCCGCAGCGCTTCGTCGTCCGTTCGGAACGTCTGCACCGCCAGCACCGGGCCGAAAATTTCCTCTTTGACGATCCGGCAGTCCGCGGCCAGGTCGGCAATGATCGTCGGCGCGTAAAAGTTGCCGTTGTCGTAGCCTTCGCCCGTCAGCCGATAGCCCCCGGTCACGATCCGGCCTTGCTGCCGGCCGATCTCCACGAATTCCTCCACCAGCTTGACCTGGCTCGCGGAGACGAGCGGCCCCATGTCCACCGTTTCGGACAGGCCGTTGCCGACGACGAGGCTTTCCGCGTACCGCTTCAGCGCCGCTACCGCCTTGTCCGCGATCGACTCGTGCACGATCAGCCGCGAGCCCGCCATGCAGATTTGCCCCGCCGAGATGAAAATCGACTTGCCGATCACCGGAATCGCCTTGTCGAAGTCGGCATCGTCGAACAGAATGTTCGGCGATTTGCCGCCCAGCTCCAGCGCCGCTTTTTTGATATTGACCGCGGACATCTCGAGGATGCGCTTGCCGGTCGAGGTATCGCCCGTCAGGCTGATCATGCCGAGCTTGGCGCTGCGGCCCATCGCTTCTCCGACTTCCGCCCCGGGTCCGGTGACGATGCTGACGATGCCTTTCGGGAAAAAATCGATCTCGTCGATAAACTTGATCAGCTCGATCGAGCAGATCGACGTCAGGCTCGCCGGCTTGACGACGACCGCGTTGCCGGCCGCCAGCGCCGGGGCCAGCTCCCGAATGAGCAGGAGCGCCGGCCAGTTCCACGGCGTAATCAGCCCGACGACGCCGATCGGTTCCTTGACGATGATGCCGAAGTTCGTCGGCTCCAGCTGGATCGAACGGCCGAACACCGAGCGCGACGCGCCCGCGAAATATTTCAGCGTATCGATGCAGCCGGCGATTTCGGTGCGGGCTTCGCGGATCGTCTTGCCCTGCTCGACCGTAATCCACTTGGCCAGCGCCTCTTTGTTTTCCTCGATTTTGAGGGCGAGCGCCAGCAGCGCTTCGTATCTCCGCTTCGGGTTCGTGCCCCAATCGCTGGCGCGGAACGCCGCCTCGGCCGCGTCGATCGCCCGCAGCGCGTCTTCCCTCGTCGACTTTTGCACATAGCCGACCAGTTCGCCCGTCGCCGGGTTGTACGATTCCATCGTCGCGGCGGCGCTTGTCCATTCTCCGCCGATATAGTTGCTGTAGACCGGGCAATCCTTCATGTTCGAAACAAGCCCCTTTCGAGATTCGTTAATCGACTTCCGCGTCCTTGAGCGGCTCCGTCCCGTACGCCAGCGTAATTTTCCGGCCGGTCCCGGGATCGCTCAGCTCGGCCTTGAACGTTCCGCCGTACACGATCTCGGTTTCCAGCGGAAGCGTTCCGCAGTAAAGGCAGATGCCCGGCGAAAAATATCCCCGTTCCTTCACGATGTCCAGCAGCCGGTCCGGTTCCAGAAAAGCGGAGAGCTTGCCGGACTGATACAGCCGCGTCTCGCCGTCCTTGACGACCCAGCTCCTCATTTCGATCTCGTCCCAACGGTCCTTGAACGAATCGAGCGGCCACAGCTCCTCGGATACCGCCTTGGCGCACACTTGCTTCGACTTTTGCACCGAATTCGCCTCGAGCACGCGGTCCGTATGATCGCTGCCGAGACCGACATACCAGGTGCCGTCGATGTCGAGCAGCACGACCTCGGCTTCCCCGCTGCTGTCATTGCCGACGACGCGGATTTGACCGGCGCTCGACAGCAGCTCCGGAGCGAGGTCGTACAGCATCGGCACCTGGCGGGGGGCCGGAACGCCGATCTCCTTCAGCTCCTCGATGTGCTTGCGCACCATCTCCTGGTCTTTCCCCGTATATCCGGCGATGACGAGCCGCTTGGGACTCCATTCGATCCGTTCGGACCCGATTGCAAATTTCATCTAAGCTGCCTCCTTCTCGGGTTCTATGAACCTTCTGCCTTTCATCAAAGCACTCTATGTTTCAGGGAAGGGAACGTATCGCGGATCCGGGATACGTCCCTCGGATCGATCTCGGTTTTGACGATCGTCTCGTGCTCGCCCGCCGACGCGACCGGGTTGCCCCACGGATCGACGACCCGGCTGTGGCCGCCGAGCAGGACGCCTTGCGTCGTGCCCGCGCAGTTGCACGAAATGAGGAAGCACTGATTTTCAAGCGCCCGGGCGCTGTTGAACAAGTTCCAGTGCGCGAGCCGCTGATGCGGCCATGCCGACGTCACGAGAAAGAGTTCCGCTCCCGCGTCCACCTGCTGCCGGAACAGCTCGGGAAAGCGCAAGTCGTAGCAAGTCGAGAGCCCGATTTTGCCGAATTCCGTATCGTAAACGCCGATATCCGTTCCTCTCGTCAGCAGCTCGCCTTCTTTGGAGCCGTAACGGAACAGATGGATTTTGCGGTACGTTCCGACGAGCTCGCCCTTCCGGTCGAACAGGATGCTCGTGTTGTAAAAGTCGTCTCCGTTCTTCTCGACGAAGCTGCCGGCGAACAAATAGCTGTTCAGCTCGCGGGCGATGCCGGCAAAGCGGCGGACGAACGGTCCGTCCAGCGCTTCCGCCTCCTCCCGGTAACGGTCGAACGAGAAGTAGCCGGTCGCCCAGATTTCCGGGAGCAGGATCAGGTCGGAGCCCGCCGCCTGCCTGCATAACGATTCGGCGCGGGCGATGCGTTCGCCGTACGTTTCCGAATCCTTGATCTCCAGTTGAATGCTGGCCACCTTCATGACGCTGCCCCCTTCTTACGCCTCCGGCAAGGAATAGCTGCCGAGGAAGCGGTCGACGAGCCCGACGGCCTCGTCGTAGCCGTAGTTGCGGAACGCGTAGCCCTTCACCACGAACGGCGCTCCGTTGTAGAACATTTCGTACTGCTGGTGCCGGCCTCCGAACTCCGAGCCGATGATGTCCCATGCCAGCTTGAACAGCCGGATCCGCTCCTCCGACGGCGCCCCCGGCGACCGGATGTACCGGCGGATGTCGTCCCGCGTTTCCGGGGCGATCATCTCCTTGTACGACGACGGCACCTGCAGCACCCCTCCGCCGACCAGCTCCCGCAGGATCTTGATCACCGACGCGTACAGCGTGTCCTGCATCCCGACGACCGCGTACAAGTACCTCGCGTTCGGCCGCGCCACGCCGTTCTTGTCGATCACGCAGTCGTACTCCGACGCCTTCAGCATCCCTTCCACCTGCGCCGCCAGCGACGCCAGCTCTCCCAGCCGCTCCTGCACCTGCGGAAACTTGTCGCTTCCGTTCATCATCGTCACTTTCCGCGCCACGCCGATCAGGAACTTCATTTTCGCCGTCAGCCGGATTTGCGCCTGGTTGTTTCCCATCACGTGCGCCGGCGTTCCGTGGAACTGCGCCCGCGTCGCTTCGATGTCCCGGTACACGAAAACATGCTCCCACGGGATGAACACGTCGTCGAACACGACCAGCGCGTCGCTTTCGTCAAACTGCGTCGACAGCGGATAGTCGTACACGCTCGGCTTGTCCGCCGCGAAGCTCGGCCGCGCGTACAGCTTCAGCCCCGGCGCGTCCATCGGCAGCACGAACGAAACCGCGTACTCCTCGTCCCCCGGACGCAGCGGCGTGATGCAGCTGCAGAACAGGTAGTTCGACACCGCCGCGCTCGTCCCCAGCATTTGCGACCCGCGCACGACGATGCCGTCCTCGCGCTCCTCGCACACCCCGACCGGCAAAAACTTCTCTTCCTGCTCGTGCGCCGCCTTGCTCCGGTCGATTTGCGGCGGAATGATCACGTAGGTCACGAACTGGTCGTTGTCCCGCGCATACGTATAAAACTTCTTGACGTTCTCGTACCGCTCCCCGAACACCTCCGGCGCGCTGACGAACCCGGCGAGAAATCCCGCCACGTGGTCCGGGCTCCGCCCGACGAAGCCGCACGTCGCTTCCGCCCATTTCATCAGCGACGCTCTCCGTTCCGCCAGATCCTCGCGGCTGCGCGGAATCATGAAGATTTTGTTCGCTTCCGTTCCGTCCTCCGTCGTATACGTCATTCCGTTCGCCGGGTCCGCCGCCATGTCGTACAGTCCCGCGAACGTGTTCACGATGCCCGCGAACGCCGGATGGGTCGTGACGTCCTTTACCTTTTCCCCGCCGATATAGATCGTCCGGCTGTCCCGCAGCGAGTCGACGTACTGCTTGCCGCTTCTGACCATGCGTTCACTCTCCTTGCCGTTCCAGCGTGTTCTTTGTGTTGCGTATACATTTATTGGCTCCGTTCCCCGGTCTCCGGCGAACTCCGGATGAAACATCACCCGTCCTCCGTGGAAAACCGCCTCCCGGACTTCTTCGATTTTCATTTCGATCCAGGCGGGCCTGGCCGATGCCGCGCCGACATTCGCCGCCTCGACCTTGGCTCGGCCCGCGGCGATCCGCATCGCGCCGTCGCAGATGAAGTGCAGCGACAAGCGAGGGGCCTCGCGCAGTCTCCCGACGAACTCCGACCGCGCATCCATCGCGAACCGGACGGTGTTCCCGTCGACCGCGTACACTCCGGACAGCGCCGTAGAGCAAACGGATCGGCTCGTTCGGTCAAGGACGTTCAGCATGACGATCGTCTCGCCCTGCAAAATTTTCACGGCTTCCGGCGGCAAAACGCCCGGTTCGGTCATCCCTGTCGCTCCCTTGCGCGTTTTCCGGCATTCCGGCCGCCCGGCGCCGGACGACGGCCGACTTCTCGCTAGCCGACTTCTCGCTCGGACGCTCAGTCGGTCTGCAAGTAACGCTTCGCCGTCTCGTCCGGCAGCCGCTCCAGCACCTTGCCCTTGGCGATGAACTCCTTCATGCCGGGAATGACCGTCACTTCGTAGTCCATCGGCTCGGCGTCGAGCGGCACCGTGCAGTCGAAGCCGAGCTTGGAGCCGACGCCGTTGTCGGTGGACGGATCGAGCTTCGAGCCGAGCGCGCCATGGACGACGACCAGGTCCTTGTCGGCCTGAAACCGCGTCGCCACGCACCAGTCCACCATATCCGAATCGAAAATATCGATTTCCTCGTCGACCACGATCACTTTTTTCACATCGTAGTGGCCCGCGAAGGCGGCGAAAATGGCGTTTTTCGCTTCTCCCTCGTTGCGCTTCTTCATCGATACGACCAGATGGAACCGGCACTTGCCGCCCATCGTCAGATGCACGTTGCGGATCGTCGACACCGTGTTTTGCATCGAACGGAGCAGCGACGCCTCGCGGGGAATGGCGCCGAGCAGCAAATTCTCGTCGGAGCCGGCCAGGCACGTTTGGTAGATCGGATCCTTGCGGTGCGTGACGCATCCGATCTCGATCACTTCTTTGTCGCTTTGCAGGCCGTAGTAGGCGGGGAATTCGCCGAACGGCCCTTCCGGCTCGCGAACGTGCGGCATGATTTTGCCTTCGAGCACGATTTCCGCGTCGGCCGGGACGTCGACATCGATCGTTTTGCATTTCACGACCGGAACCGGCTCCCCCTTGAGCGCGCCCGCGATTTCCAGCTCGTCCTGTCCGAGCGGAGCGATCGCCTGCGAAGCCAGCATCAGCACCGGATCGACGCCGAGGACGATCGCGATTTCGAGCGGCTCTCCTTTTTCCTCCTTCTTTTTGAAGGCGTTGTACGTATGCCGGGGAAGGAGCAGGGCGCCGAGCCGGTTCGGGCCGGACACCTGCAGCCGGTGAATCGAGACGTTCTGGATGCCGGTATCCGGATCCCGCACGATCGCGAGTCCCGCGGTGATATAAGGCCCCGAGTCCTTCTCCTGATGAAGCGAAATCGGGAATAAAGAAGTCAAATCGATGTCCTTGTCGATGACGATTTCCTGGACCGGAGCTTCTTCTTCCGCGACCTCCCGGGAAGGCAAAGGGTTGTCGATGGCATCCAGGAACTTCGGAATCATCTCATTCTCCGAGCAGCCGAGCGCCTGCGCGAACTGCGCCCGCGTGCTGGCGATGCCGGAGACGACCGCCATCCCGTACCCCTCCACCTGCGGGAAGAAGACGGCTTTGCTTCCGTCGTACTGCTTCGTGAAAGCGGAAATTTCGAACCTCGTGGAAACCGGCTTGTCCACGGTCGCAAGCTGGCCGCTTTCGTCCATATGCCGGATCCACGTTCTCAGCGTGCGTGATTTCATTTCGCTGGCACTCCCATAGGTTGAATTGGCTGTTTTCGCTTTACTTGGAGTAGTACCGTACCTCGAACGTCTTGCAGCCGTTCGGCGCGATCCACGGACCGTGCTTCATGCCCGGCGGGCGGCAGGCGACCATGCCGGCGGTGAATTCCTGATTGAGCGTCAAATCGATAAGGGAGCCTTCGATGATGTAAAGCTCTTCCCAAAAGTCGTGAATCTGCACGCCGTTCGGCGTCGTGTCCGTTCCCGGAGCGAAGATGAGGATTCGCGTCGCTACCCCGGTGTCCTCGTCTTTGGCGATGACCCGTTCCGACAGTCCTTCCACTTTCGTAAACGGTTTTTCTTCGAATTCGGTATAAGCGGTAAATTCCAGTTCGGGTTTTGCCATGTTCAAACACTCCCATTATTCAAAATTTTCAAACGGCGATAATGCCATTTGCGAATGATTCGGAATACGTTACGATTGACTTACGCCTCCGGCAAAGAATAGCTGCCGAGGAAGCGGTCGACGAGCCCGACGGCCTCGTCGTAGCCGTAGTTGCGGAACGCGTAGCCCTTCACCACGAACGGCGCTCCGTTATAGAACATTTCGTACTGCTGGTGCCGGCCTCCGAACTCCGAGCCGATGATGTCCCACGCCAGCTTGAACAGCCGGATCCGCTCCTCCGACGGCGCCCCCGGCGACCGGATGTACCGGCGGATGTCGTCCCGCGTTTCCGGGGCGATCATCTCCTTGTACGACGACGGCACCTGCAGCACCCCTCCGCCGACCAGCTCCCGCAGGATCTTGATCACCGACGCGTACAGCGTATCCTGCATCCCGACGACCGCGTACAAGTACCTCGCGTTCGGCCGCGCCACGCCGTTCTTGTCGATCACGCAGTCGTACTCCGACGCCTTCAGCATCCCTTCCACCTGCGCCGCCAGCGACGCCAGCTCTCCCAGCCGCTCCTGCACCTGCGGGAACTTGTCGCTTCCGTTCATCATCGTCACTTTCCGCGCCACGCCGATCAGGAACTTCATTTTCGCCGTCAGCCGGATTTGCGCCTGGTTGTTTCCCATCACGTGCGCCGGCGTTCCATGGAACTGCGCCCGCGTCGCTTCGATATCCCGGTACACGAAAACATGCTCCCACGGGATGAACACGTCGTCGAACACGACCAGCGCGTCGCTTTCGTCAAACTGCGTCGACAGCGGATAGTCGTACACGCTCGGCTTGTCCGCCGCGAAGCTCGGCCGCGCGTACAGCTTCAGCCCTGGCGCGTCCATCGGCAGCACGAACGAAACCGCGTACTCCTCGTCCCCCGGACGCAGCGGCGTGATGCAGCTGCAGAACAGGTAGTTCGACACCGCCGCGCTCGTCCCCAGCATTTGCGACCCGCGCACGACGATGCCGTCCTCGCGCTCCTCGCATACCCCGACCGGCAAAAACTTCTCTTCCTGCTCGTGCGCCGCCTTGCTCCGGTCGATTTGCGGCGGAATGATCACGTAGGTCACGAACTGGTCGTTGTCCCGCGCATACGTATAAAATTTCTTGACGTTCTCGTACCGCTCCCCGAACACCTCCGGCGCGCTGACGAACCCGGCGAGAAATCCCGCCACGTGGTCCGGGCTCCGCCCGACGAAGCCGCACGTCGCTTCCGCCCATTTCATCAGCGATGCTCTCCGCTCCGCCAGATCCTCGCGGCTGCGCGGAATCATGAAGATTTTGTTCGCTTCCGTTCCGTCCTCCGTCGTATACGTCATCCCGTTCGCCGGGTCCGCCGCCATGTCGTACAGTCCCGCGAACGTGTTCACGATGCCCGCGAACGCCGGATGGGTCGTGACGTCCTTTACCTTTTCCCCGCCGATATAGATCGTCCGGCTGTCCCGCAGCGAGTCGACGTACTGCTTGCCGCTTCTGACCATGCGCTCACTCTCCTTGCCGTTCCAGCGTGTTCTTTGTGTTGTGTGTAATGTGTTGTGTATGCACAAAATCCGCGTAAAATTCCCCTGCCAAACCCTGTCTTATCGTTATTGCTATGCTAGCATCATTCGTCGATTCATGTCAATAAACTTTACTTTATTCCTAGGAAAATGTCGAAAAAATAGACTTTAACGCCCGGTCATGTCATAGTTATCGCTTTCATGTTGAGAGGTCGGTTTCTCGCCTCATCAATCGGTCGGATCATCTCGAACGGCGTGTCAGCTTTTTTGAAAACGAGCATACGGGCTTGGCGATTGCAAATTAGGGAGTGCAGATTTTGGGTTGCAGGTTTTGCGGATTGGTGCCATTGCTTTTATAAAAGACGATAAGCAGGGCTTGGGGAGCAACGAACACGGTTCCCGTTCGATCGCTTGCTGAAAAGCCGGATGTAGCGGACGAGGAACCGTTTTTTTAGCCGGATCGTTGGTTACGGCTGCACATATAACGACTGCTTCGTTCGTTGCAAATGCTCGCTCATGGAAAGGACGGCTTGCTCCTCGTTCCCGTTCTCCATATTTTCGAGAATGGCCAGGTGCTCTTCCAGGACCTCTTCCATGCGGTTTCGTTTTTTGATCGCTTTCAGGCCGATCAGTTGGGACAAGTTGTGCAAGTTAAGCAAAATTTGTTCGATCAGCTCGTATTTCGAAAACTTCACCAGAGTGGTGTGAAACTTTTGATCGAGATGAATGAACAGCAGATCGTCCTCCGCCTGCATCGCCTCCCGCTGCTGGTCGCAAATGCTTTTCAACTGGGCCAGCTGCCTCGGCGCGAACTCGCGGGTGACTTTTTTGACGACTTCGCCTTCGATCGTGGACCGAAGCAAAAAAATTTGCTCGACCTCGCTCTCGGACACCTTCCGGATCGACATCCCTTTGCGCGGAATGACCGAGATCAGGCCTTCCTTGATCAAGTCCCGGAGCGCTTCGCGGACCGGCGTGCGGGAAGTGTTGAGCAATTCGGCCATCTGCACCTCGGTAAAAATATCCTCCGAAGAAATATGGCCGTTCAAAATGACTTTTTTGATTTCCGAATAAGCCATTTCCTTGGCGGTCGTCGGCTTATGAATCGGTTTTAGGTTGAACTTCTTCGTCATGAACCCGGCCATCATCCTTTCGTTGGTTTTATGTATACACAATACAGGGAAAACTTGTCTCAAGTCAACAGCATTTTTTCTGCCTCGGCTTAGAAAAAGACCGATTTCCCGTACCGTTCGTCGAACTCCCGCTTGGTCATTCCGAAGTAAATTTCGTCGTGGTACTCCCCGTTCGAATAGACCATGCTTCGGAGCGTTCCCTCCCGGACGAACCCCATTTTTTCGTGAAGGCGGATCGAAGCCCGGTTGAACGAATAGACGTGCGGCGTCGCCTTCTGGTAGTTCAGCTCGTGAAAATAATAGCGGACCACCCGTTCGATCATCTCGGCGGCATAGCCTTGCGACCGGAATTCCGGCAGCAGCGCGATGCCGTATTTGAAGGTACGGTTTCGTCTGTGGCAGGCGAACGTATTGATCGTTCCGACAAGCGCGCCGTCGTGCGTCTCGGCGACCAAGCGATAGGAATCGTCCAGTTTGGGCTTCAGCTCGCCCTCGAGCCAGCGGGCTTGCCGGTCTTCCGATTGGGGCAAATACACCATGTCCAAATTGCGGGAAACCTCGTCGTCGAACGCCTGGAACAAAGCGACGTCCGCGGGCGTCGGGACCCGGAGCAGGAGGCGTTCCGTTTTCCAATAGTCGGTTCTCATGCGTATCCTCTTTTCGTCGAATAGTTTTCTTCACGATACAGTCGAGGATATACGCAAAACATATCCTTTCTGCATCGCGACCCAAATCGACAATTTTTGTCAACTCCTTTAACTTCAACGCCGTTCCGCATTTATCCTGCCGGGAACAAAAGCGCGGCGGCGAAAGCCGCGTTTGACATTGAGAATGATTATCAATAAAATGAAGGGAGCATGAGGAACGACTATGCGGACCGGAGGTTTGCGGGCAAAGACGACCGACCCGGGGAGAGGAAACTGCACGTGAGCGAACAGCTGGACCTATTTGACGTAACGATAATCGGCGGAGGCCCGGCCGGCATGTATACGGCCTTCTATAGCGGAATGAGAGATTTGAAAACGAAGCTGATCGACGCCAACGAACGGCTGGGCGGAAGACTGCTGATTTATCCGGAGAAAATGATTTGGGACGTCGGCGGCCTTACGCCGACTTTGGGAGCCAAGCTGATCGAACAGCTGGTCCAGCAAGCGAAGACGTTCGATCCGACGATCGTGCTCGGGCAGCAAATCGTCTCGTTGGGCCGCCAGGAGGACGGCACGTTTTTGCTGACCTCCGCGACCGGAGAACGGCATTGGACCCGAACGGTCGTGCTCGCGATCGGATACGGCATTCTGGAGCTGGCGAAGCTGGAGATCGAAGGCGCGGACCGCTTCGAGGTGACCAATCTGCACTATACCGTGCAGGGCTTGGAGGAATTCCGCGGCAAGCGCGTGCTGATCTCCGGCGGAGGCGATTCGGCCGTCGATTGGGCGAATGCGCTGGAGCCGATTGCCGCAAGTCTGACCGTCGTGCACCGCCGCGACCAATTCGGCGGACATGAGCGGAACGTGAAGAAAATGAAGTCGTCGTCGGCCGCGGTGCTGACGCCGTACGCGATCGAGTCGCTGCACAGCGCGAACGGCCGCGATATCCACCAAGCGGCGATCGCCCATATCGAATCGGGAGAACGGAAGCTGCTGGACGTCGACGCCGTCATCGTCAATCACGGACTGCGGTATAATTTCGGGCCGGTCCGGGATTGGGGCCTGGACATGGGCGATTGGAACGTGCACGTCAGCGGCAAAATGGAAACGAACATTCCCGGCGTATTCGCGGCCGGCGACTTCGTGAAACACGACAGCAAAGTCCATTTGATCGCCGGAACGTTCAACGACGCCGTGCTGGCGCTCAACAGCGCCAAGCTGTATATCGACCCCGAGGCGCCAAAGGTCGCCTACGTTTCCTCCCACAACGCGAAATTCAAGGAGCGGAACCGGCAGCTCGGCGTCGGCGTCGACGATGACGGGCATTGAGTCTCTCCGGCCGGACGGACCGCAAACGCGCTAACGGCTGTAGGCGGCCTTGTTTCGATGTTCCTGAGCTCTATTTTTCATGCTTAGGCGATTAGTGAGTTGCGGTGATCTTCCTCGCTTCGGACGAATCCCCTCCTGCTCGTTTTAAAGCAGCGAATGCGACGATAATACCAATCAGCGCGAACAGTGCCAGACTCTGCATGATGCGATGGAAGAGCAGCGGTTTCGCCAGATTCAGCAAAAAAGAACCCGCCAAAACGGCGAGGCCCCCGTATATGGCCCAGGTCGCCCACCATTTGGCCGCTTTTTGGCCTTCGGCCATTTCCGGGCCGAGAGCGGTCAACGGCATGGCAAAAGGGATAACCGAAGGCTTATACAAACAACCGGCGAAGACGGACAAAAGCGCCGCCGCTCGAAGCACTCGGGTGTGGCTGAATTTTGCCCGCATCCCCTACCCCCATTTTCGTTCAGGCCCGTTATTCACCCATAAAACGGAAACCAAAAGGCAAGAACGGCGTTCTTAAACTTTCAATCGGCGGAAACATGCCCAACCCCGCGCATTAGAGATGATGTCCCGCCGGCGCCTTTTCGAACATGCCTTCGATCATCACTTTCGTTTTGCCGTAATAATCTTCCGCGACCTCCCTCAGCGCTGCCTCTCTCCAGTCCGCGAACAGCTCTCTGCACGTTTCGGGGCGATAAAAATACCTCTCGATCGGATGCTCCTTTCCGGCGTCCTCGTCGTTGGCCGAATTGAGCCGGAACAGGATCGGGCCGCCGTTTTTCAGCAGTCGGCGAATATCGGCAAGGATTCGAATCATCGTCTCGTAACCGAAGTAATGCAGCGAAAGACTCGCGACCGCAAGATCGAACGATTCGTCGGGAAACGGAAACCTGTCGCGCGTATCGTGCAGGAGAAGGTTCGCGGACGGGAACGCGCTTTTTACCGCGGACAAGGCGGTTTCCGAAACGTCCGTGGCCGTAACCCGGTACCCGCAATCGACGAGAAAGGCCGTTTCCTTTCCGAGGCCGCAGCCGATTTCCAGCACGCTCGCGGCCGGATCGCGTCCCCGAATCGGCAAATACCGCCGGAGCCACGAGGAAGTCTTCGCGTTTCCGCCCTGCCGTATCCGGTCAAACACTTCGTTCCAATAAGAGGACGAATTCAAGTTTCACGCTCCTTCCCCGCCGTCATGCGCGACAATGCTCGCGTGCGGACAGCGCTTTTTCAACTCCGTCAAAAAAGCTTCCCGATCCAAAGGGGTAACGTGAATGGAATCGAACCTGCCGAAAAAAATTTCAAGGCGTTCGACGGAAGTGGCGGACGGAGCCGACAGCACGGACCGGATCGGCCGGACTTTCGTAATTTTGCCGTACGGGATCGATTTGGCGAACGGACCCACCCGGACGGTCAGCTCCGATTCATTTAGCGAATAGGAAACGCCTGCCCACAGCCAGACGCAAAATAAAGCAAAGCCGAAGCAGAATACGAAAACGATAGATTTTCCGACGATGCCTTTGCTCGCGTCCAAAAACGGAGGCACCCCGACGAACGCGACGAGCAGCGTGGTAGTCCACATGACGGCGGACATCCAGCGGTCCCTTTTCGGCGCAAACTTCATTCGCACTCTCCCTTCGAGGGTTTAGACGAGCGGCCCTTCGATCGGCTCGCTCAAGATCAAGCGAAACCGAGCTGCTTCGGAATCGTGATTTTTGACATAGATGCGATACTCCCCGTCTTCGGGAACGGGAATGGCGACGGTTTCGGAGCCGTATTCGACGATTCGGCTGTAGATCCGTTCCGTCGCGACGGACATGATTCCGATTTCCAGCTTGCTTTCCGACTCGTTCTCGACGGAAAATTCGACGGTCTCGCCTTTCGTCCACGGGATGATCGCGAAATTGTTGCTTCTCTCCCCGCCGAGCCCGATCGACAAATCCTGACCGTCCATCGTTTCGATGCTGCCCGCTTCGATAACGGACTCCTCCGTCGCATGGGGGGCGGAGACGGACCTCGTCTCGCCGCCGGCGGCCGTCTTCTCTTCTCGCCCGTTCGCCGCCTTATCCGGAGAAGCGAGCGCCCAAACCAGGCCCGCTCCGAGAACGGCGATTGCGGCCGCGCTTGCGATCGCGGCGGTCATTTTCTTGCTCATGACGGTATCCCCTTTCAGCTTCGGCCTTCCCACTCCGACAAGAAGCGCTCCACGTATTGCTCCATATACCGGTGGCGTTCCTCGGCGATCTCTCTTGCGGAGGCGGTATTGATTTTGTCTTTCAGCTTTAACAGTTTCTCGTAAAAATGGTTGATCGCCGTGCTTTTGTCCCGGCGGTACTCCTTCGGGGTCATCGCGTCGCGGGGCGGGAGATCGGGATCGTAAATCGGATGGCCGATCCAGCCGGCGTACAGGAACGTGCGGGCGATCGCGATCGCGCCGATCGCGTCCAGCCGGTCCGCATCCTGCACGACTTGCCCTTCGAGCGTGCGCATCGGCGGATTGGCGCCCGCATTGTACGACATCGTCGCGATAATTTCGAGAACGTGACGGCGGCTCTCCTCATCCAGCGGTTGGCCGTCAAGCCAATCGTCCGCTTTTCGCAGTCCGCTCTCCTTGGATTCGTTGAGCTTCTCGTCCGCGACGTCGTGAAGCAGAGCGGCGAGCGCGCAAATAAAAGCGTCGGCCCCCTCCTGCGCCGCCAATCGCTCCGCCATTCGCACGACCCGGCGAACGTGCCACCAGTCGTGGCCGGTCGGATCGTTTTCCAGCTCCGTCCTGGCGAAGCGTTCGGCTTCTTCGAGGATGCGTTTATGTTCGGCGATGATTTCCATATCGATGTAAAATTCCTTTCCTCTCGGTTGGCCGGTTCGGCCTAATCCCATCATACCGGCAACGGCGCAGCGGCACAAACCCTGCGCTTACCCCGACTGGCGGGATGTAACGTTCCGCCGCAGTTCCAGATGCAGCAAAGGAAAAGGGCGGCCTGTCCCGTCCAGCTCCGAGCGCCCCGTTTGAACGAATCCGTATCGTTCGTAGAAAGAGCGGGCGCCTTCATTCTGCTCGTTCACGTCGACTTTAAGCGCGCTGCCTTTGATTTTCTCCGCGTGTTCGATCAGCCGGGTGCCCGTCCCTTGTCCATGGTGCTCCGGGTCGACGAACAGCATCTCGATTCGGGTCCCGTCAAGTCCGATAAATCCGACGATCTCGTTCGACTCGTTCCGTTCGACCCACATTTCGACTCCCTCCAGGCCCCCGTTTTCCACGATGTTTCGATAAAACCCGATATCTTCCTCGGTCAAAAAACGGTGCGTGGCGCGAACGGCCCGGTGCCAGATTCCGGCCAACCGGCCGTAGCAGTCGCCCTCGCGAACTTCGACTCTTTCGATAGTTCTCATTCGAATTCCTCCTCGCAAAATCCGATGTAATCGTCGGACTAATCGACGGGCTCCATCCAAAATATCCCTGTTATATAATAGACGACCGCTTGCCGCCGCAAGTTTCATTGGAAGGAAACACCTTTTAATCTGTGGCGGATTTATCATAAGATGAAGTTATGGACACGAAGGAAACGGAAGGTATCGTAAAAATGGACAAGCAAACGTATACGGAAGCTTTTCAGGCCGACTGCGAAAACTGTTTCGGCCTGTGCTGCGTCGCGCTTCCGTTCGCGGCCTCGGCCGATTTCGCGATCGACAAAAACGCGGGGCAGCCCTGCCCGAACCTGCGCCCGGATTTCCGCTGCGGCGTGCACGACACCCTCAGGCAGCGCGGGTTTCGCGGGTGCACGGTTTACGACTGCTTCGGCGCGGGGCAGAAGGTATCGCAAATCACGTATGAAGGAAAAGACTGGCGGCAGGCGCCGGAAACGGCCAAGCAAATGTTCGAGGTGCTTCCGGTCATGTTTCAGCTGCACGAGCTGCTTCGGTATTTGGCCGAAGCGCTGGCGCTGGAGCCGGCCCGCTCCATCCATGACGAGCTTCGCGCCGCGTTCGACGCGACGGAACGCCTCACCTTCCTCGACCCCGGCTCGATCTTGAAGCTGGACGTCTCCGCGCACCGCGCGGAGACGAACGTCCTCCTACTGAAGGCGAGCGAGCTTGCGCGGGAAGACGCCCGGCGCAGGTTCAAGGAGCCTTTGAGGAATCCGAAAGCGGCCCGCCGGGGAGCCGACCTGATCGGAGCCAAGCTGAAGGGGGCCGATCTGCGCTGCGCCAATTTGCGGGGGGCGTACCTGATCGCGGCCGACCTCAGAGGGGCCGACTTGCGGGCGGCGGACCTCATCGGGGCCGATTTCCGGGACGCCGATCTCGGGGGAGCCGATTTGACCGGGAGTCTTTTTCTGACGCAGGCTCAGCTCAACGCCGCGAAGGGCGATGCCGGCACGAAGCTGCCGCCGTCGCTGGCGCGGCCGCCGCACTGGTCCGATACCGGGAGACGGTAATGTTGTCCCGCGTATCGCGCCTTATAAACGCGACCGATCGACCGATGTCCCGTAAAAAGAAGTATCGCATTCGAACGGAGGAGATGATTTGGCGCCTGATCCTGGACCATGTCGTCAAGCAATTCGGCGACAAGAAGGTGCTTCAAGGAGCCGGATTCACCTTTCAGAAAGGCAACATTTACGGCCTGCTCGGCCGAAACGGCGCCGGCAAGACGACGCTGTTCAATTGCTTGAGCGGCGAGACGAAGATGGACGAAGGAAAAGCGCTGCTGGAAGAGAACGGCCAAACGAGAGAGCTCCGCGAGCAGGATATCGGATACGTGTACTCGCTGCCGATCTTGCCGGAGTTTCTCACCGGGTACGAATTCGTCAGGTTTTTCATGGACATCAACCGGGACAAGGTGCAGCCGAACCACAGCATCGACGAGTATTTCGAAATCATGAGCATCGCCAAGGAAGACCGGCACCGCCTGATCAAAGGCTATTCCCACGGGATGAAAAACAAGCTGCAAATGCTGCTGTTTCTGATCACGAAGCCGCCGGTCATTTTGCTTGACGAGCCGCTCACGTCCTTCGACGTCATCGTCGCGCTGGAAATGAAAAACCTGCTTCGCGGGATGAAGCAGGACCATATTTTGATTTTTTCCACGCATATTTTGCAGCTCGCTTCCGATTTGTGCGACGAGCTTGTCGTGCTGAACAACGGCCGCCTGTCGTCGGTTCCGTCCGATCTGCTGCGCAGCCCGGAATTCGAACGGAGCGTCATCGAGCTGCTGAAGGATGAAGGCCATGCTGAGGACGCTTAATACGCTGCTCGCGATCCGGACGTCCTCCGCCGCCAACCGGTTTTTCTATTATGTCAAGCGGCTTCCGCTCGTCGGCGGGCGGGTGTCGGACGGCGTTTATTCCCGTCTGAAGCTGAAAAAGGCGGCTTCCGTCGTCATGCTCGTTTTAAGCCTTCTGTGGCCGTTTTTGACGAAAATAGCTTATATGGGTCTGCTCGTCTATTTGCCGGTCGCCTTATGGGGGCAAACGCTTCCGCAGGAGGAACGGCTGCTGCTGTTTTACCATATTTTCGCCATGCTCAGCTTCGTCGTCGTCAGCTTCTCCAGCGCCACCGTTCTGGAGCCGAAACGGGAAAAATACATCGCGGTAAAGCTGATGAGGATGCCGGCCGGCCGTTACATGCGGACGTCGCTGACCTACCGGTACGTCTTGTTTTTCGTATCGTATGTGCCGGCCCTGTTTCTGTTCGCTTCCCTGCTTGGCGCAACCCTCTGGCCGTGTATCCTGCTGGCTGTATCGGTCGCCTTGTGGCGGGTGTTCGTCGAGTTTCTTCACCTGAAGCTGTTTGACAAAACCGGACACGTGCTGATCAAAAACAACGCGGTCGTTTGGCTGGCGATCGCCCTCGGCTACGCGGCCGCCTATTTGCCGATCCTGTTCCGGTTCGCGCCGCCGACCGGATCATTGCTCGTCAATGTGCCGGCAACGCTTGCGATTGCGGCCGCAGGCTTATACGCGACGGTTCGGCTCGCGCGCTACCGCGATTACGCGGGCGCGGTGGAAGCCGCCGCGAAGCGGGACGACCCGCTGCTGAATATCGGGCAGATGATGGCGGACGCGCAGAAAAACGAAGTCAAAACGAAGGAAAGCGACTTCTCGCCGAAGGCGCTGAGCAGCGACAAGTTTAACGGCAAGGAAGGGTATGCGTACCTGAACGCGCTGTTTTTCGCCAGGCATCGGAGCTTGGTCAACAAGCCCTTATACGTTCGGCTGGCCATCGTCGGCGCGCTGGCCGCGATCGGCGTCATTTTCGGAATCGCGTACCGCGAACATGCCGCCGCGCTGGACTTGGGGGCGCTTGTCCCTTACACGGCGATTTCGATGTTCGCCCTGTCGGTCGGAGAAAGGGTGTGCCGGGCGATGTTCTATAACTGCGATCTCAGCCTGCTGCGCTACGGCTTCTACCGGAACGCCGTCCCGCGGCATTTCCGGATCCGCCTTGCCCGGATGCTCGGCCTGAATCTGCTGACGGCCGCCGCGCTCGGAAGCGCGCTGACCTTGTTCGCCTTGGCCGCCGGGGTGCCGATGGACCGGGATCTTCCCCTGCTGTGGATCCTGATTCTGTCGTTTTCCGTCTTTTATTCGGTCCATCATTTGTTCATGTACTACATCTTTCAGCCGTATACGACGGAACTGAATTCCAAAAATCCGTTCTATCACGTGATCAACTCGCTCGTATCGTCGGCCAGCGGATTCAGCATTATCTATCGGGGACCGGCCCAGGCGTTCGCCATCGCGATACTCGTTTTATCGCTCGCCTATTTGACCGCAGCCCTCATCCTCGTCCGGAAATACGGACACCGCACGTTCCGGGTAAAATGACGCCAAGGCGTTTGAAACCCGCCCTTCGGCGGCGGGACGCTTTCCGGATATCGCGAAAAAGAACTCCCGGTTTCGCTCTGCTAGCGGTCCGGGAGCTTCTTTTTCAACTATTTTCCTACAATAACGTTTCCGCGCCGTCGATAAAGATTTCCGTTCCGGAAATATGGCTGGACTGCTTCGAGGCGAGGAACAGCACGAGATCGGCCACCTGCTCCGGCTTCCCCGGCCCATGCTCCAGCGGCTGGTTGCCTTCCGGATATTCGACGGGGATGTCGATTTAATCGACCTGCTTCGTGCGATTCGTATTTTCGCCGATATGGGTCTCGATCGCTCCCGGGCAAATGACGTTGACGCGGATCTTGTAGCGGGCCAGCTCCAAAGCGGCCATTTTGGCAAAGGCGACCTGCCCCGCCTTGGAGGCGCTGTATGCCGCCATGCCGAAACCGGAAAATTTGCGGCTGCCGTTGACGGAACTCGTAATGATGACGCTTCCGCCCGCCTGCTTCATATGGGGGATCGCGTATTTGACGGTCAGAAACGTTCCCTTCAAGTTCGTCGCCAGCGTCTTGTCCCAGTCCTCCGGCTGCAGATCCTCGATCGGGGAGAGCGTTCCGTTAATGCCCGCGTTCGCGAACACGACGTCGATGCGGCCGAACCGGTCGACGGCCGTCCGAATCGCCTTCTCTACCCGCTGCGGATCCGATACGTCCGCGTCGACGAACAGGCTTTCCCTGCCCATCTCGCGAATTTCCCGTTCCGCCTGTTCGGTCCGGTTGTCGTTCAGATCGATGAGGCAGACGTCGGCCCCGTTGCGGGCCAAGTGAAGCGCGGCGGCGCGCCCGATCCCCGATCCCGCCCCCGTGATGACGGCTGTTTTGCCTTTCAGCCGAAGTTCGCCGGGTTCTCCCTGCCGATAGTTGTCCAAGTTGTTCACGCCGTTCCCTCCTTTGGGTTCCTTTACCCTGAATATAAGTCGTTATGTCCATTTTCAAACATTCGTAATCAGTCGTCCTGGTTATAACGGAAAGTTTTCACTAACGTCATCAACCCGTTCGCTTGGCCTGTGATGTGTTCTGCGGCGTAACGATTTCCTCTACGGCGGCGCTCACTTCCATCGATTGCGCAAAAAAACGCCCCCTCCGCTTGATTGCGGAAGGGACGTTGCCGTTGTCCTTATTTGGATCTCCTATTTAATTTCCCTGTACGACAAGGAGCGTCGCGGAGCGCTTCGGCAGCTCCAGCGTAACGGACCCGTCCGCGCCGAGGGCGGCCCCGCCGATCGCGCCGAGCCGCTGCTTGGCGTCGAACCGGTACAGCTCGCCGGTCGCGCCGCCGGCCAGTCCGGTATTCACGGCGACATCCCTCGTCAACGTATCCTTGTTGAACAGAAGCACGTACGTCGTTCCGTCCGTCCCTTCGATCGCATAGGCGCCGACGGCGTCGAAGAGCGACGAGCTCGCCGCCACGCTGCTGCCTTCGATGCGCGAGCCGTTGCCGTCATAGTCGAGGTACAGCTTGAACGCATCCTCGATCGGAGTACCGGCCCGGAAGTTGCCGAAACGGGTAGCCAGATCGACGCCTTCCCTGCCGAAGATGGCCAGCGCTTCCGCCTGGGCCAACCCGGCCGTAATGCCCGTGCCGTTGCCGAAGTTGTACTCGGTGATCGCGAGCTTCAGTTCCGGCATGTTGTTCGCGATGATTTCCTTCATCCGGGGAATCAGCCGGATCGGTTCCTGGATCCAGGATTGATCGACGAAGTTTTCGTCGTACAACGATTTGAGCGCCTGAAAGCGCCGCTTGGCCGCCAGCGGGCTCTCGTCTTCGGACGGAACCGCGGGCTCCTGCGAGTAGTAATGGATGTCCAGGTAATCGATCAGCCGGACGCCGGTATTCGCTTCGTGATTTTTTACCTGCTGCACGTACCATTCCAGGAACGGCGTGCCGCCGTGGGCCTGGCGGTCCGGTCCGTCGGCGCACGCGTCGGCCGAAGAATAGAAGTAGCCGCACCAGCCCCACGACACCGGTCCGAACAGCAGCGCGTCCGGATCGGCCTGCTTGATCGCCGAACCGTACGAAACCGTTTTTTCCCAGAGCTCGTCATAGGTCGGAGGTTCCGGGTGGACGTCGCGGTGCGTCACATGCCAAATTTCCGGCTCGTTGTCGAGCGCGTACATGCGCACTTTCCCATTGGTTCTTTCGTCGATATGCTGGATCCAGCCGGTCGCGAATTCCGTGCCGACCCGCTTCGACGTATCCGTCGGATCGTTGCCCGTGACGAGCGAGCCGTCCGGGCGAACGCCGTTGCCGGCATCCCGCAAATCCGGGGACCATTCCAGCTGCGAACCGTACTTTTCCTGCGAAAATCCGTAGCTGACCGTCCGGTCCTTCGGCGTCCAGCCGATCGTCGGAACCGTAATCAGCACGTTGTCGCCGCGCCCCAGCACCCGGTCAATGAACCGGTCGGACATCGAACCGTCCGGCAAGTCCTGCGGGTTGTCATTGTCGTAAGGATAATTGATATAGAACCAGTCGTCCGCCCGGTTGGCCGTATCCAGCTGCCAATTGTAACGCGTCGTCTGGTTGCCTCCCCAACGCTCGATCGGGAACGGCAGCGTCGAGTCGGTCGGATGGTTATCGTCGAAATTGATGCCGTAAATATCGCCGCTGATCGGGTTTCGCTCCGACGCCTGGTCGACCGTCACCGTAATTTGCGGGAGCTCCGGTTCCGGCAAGCGTCCCGGGTTCGGATTGGCCAGCAGCGCGATATCGTCGATGTAGACCGCTTCCTGATCCTCTTCGGTGGCCGCCTGCACGATGAGCCCGTCTAACGAACCGCTCTCCAGTCCCAAATCCGCCATGCTGACCGTCACCTGGGTCCACTGCCCCGCGGGAATCGAACCGCCCGGCAGCAGCTCTCCGACGGGAACCGCGCCAAGCGACTGATTGCCGTCATAGACGTGAAACAACAGCTCCTGCCCGCCGCCGCTGCCGCCATGAAGCCAGAACCGGAACCCGTAATAGCGTTCAAGGTCCCGCTTTTCGTCCCCGGAAATCCAGACGCCGTCCCAACCGTCCGGCTCGAACTTGATCGAGACGCCGCTTCGGGCCTGTTCGACGCTCGCGAAATCTTTCTCGTGCCAGCTGAAATTGTTGAATCCTTCCGCCAGCGCGTCGACATACACCGGCTCCTCCAGCGTGCCGGTAATCTGAACATAGCCCTCCGCCGTAAAGGTTCGGTAGGAAGCGGTAATTTTGGCGATGCCCTCGGACAATGCGGTAAGCCTTCCATTTTCTACGGACAGAAGCTCCGGCCGATCGACCGACCATTCCGCTTCCTCCGTTACGACCGGCGTATCGCCGGACACGAGGAACGTTTCCGCCTCGATCCGCCGTTCCTCTCCCGGCATCATGACGAGGCGGGGCTGGCTCAGCCGCAGCTCGGCGACGGCGGCTTGCGCGGCTTTCCGGGAGGTAAGCGCAATATCGTCGATATAGATCGGCTCCTGCGCCCCGGGGGTGCCTCCGATCAGCCGGAAACCGTCGAACAGTCGGGCCGGAAGCTGCAGCTCGGCCAGATCGACCTCGACCGCCGCCCAGCTTCCGGCCGGCACGCCGTCGGGCAGCCAATTTTCCAGCGGAAGGGTCGCGGCGGCTTCGCCTCCGGCCGTCAGCACAAGCGTGACGGATTGGCCGCCCGTCTCTCCGCCGTGCACCCAGAAGCGAAGCTTCTCGTAATCGTTGACGGTCAGCAGTTGGCTGCTATACAAGTACAACGCCTCGTCGCCGTCAGGCGTAAAGCGGATGGAGCGCGTGCCGGTCCGTCTGACTTCGCTTTCCTCCAGACTTGCCTCGCCCCAACTGTAATCGGTGACAAAATCCGCCAGCCGGTCATCGTACAAATAAACGCCTTCGATCGGTTCGATCGGTTCAACCGGTCCGGGATCTTCGCCTCCGGGATCTTCGCCTCCGGGTTCTTCACCGCCCGGGTTTTCGCCACCCGGCTCTTCGCCACCCGGCTCTTCGCCACCCGGCTCTTCGCCCGGTTCGGCCGCGCCGGTAAAGCGCATCCGGTCGATGAAAACGGGCGACTGCGCTCCCGAGCCCCAAATCTGGATGCCGTCCAGCAAGCCTGTCGCTCCGGCATCCGCAAGCGGCACGATCACTTCCGTCCACTCGCCCGCCGGCACGCCGTCCGGCAGCAGGCTTTCGGAAGCGAGCTTGACGATTTCATGTCCGCCCAACGTAAAGGCCAGCGCGAACGATTGGCCGCCGCTCTCTCCGCCATGCAGCCAAAATCTGAACTCGCCGTAATCGCCGGCATTCATGACGCGATCTTTGTACAGATAGATTGCCTGTCCTTCATTTGCCTCGAAGCGGATGGAACGGCTTCCTTCATACACCGTCTCCGTTTCCTCGAGGCTTACGCCCGACCAGCTGTAGTTGTAAAACGATTCCGCCAGTTCGTCTGCATAAACGCTCAACTCCGCAGCCTGCGAACCGAACGTGCGGCTTGCCGGTACGGCGAATTGCGACAGCAGCAGCGCCGCGATAAGAGCAACCGCCCATACCGGGCGTCTTCCTTTCCCGATCCTCTCTCCCATGTCCAGAACTCCATTCCGTCGATTGATTGTACCCCGTTGATTGTAAAAAAACGCAGGCCGCGGCAATAGTTACAAACCGTCATCTTTTTTGTCATCCGAGTCATAAGCTTGCGACGAGCCGATGTCTCAGATTGCATATTGGCGCCAAAACGGCGGTCTAAGAACAAGCAAATTACCCCCGACAAAGGCGACCGTCGTCGGCCGCTTCAAGCATGCGCATGGCGGGGCCGAGATGAGTCGCCACGACTCATCTGGATCGTTAGCGGACGTGCGGAGGCGGCGAGATGAGTCATTTTTACGCAACTGCTCGCGGCCGTATGCGCATGGCGGGGCGAGATGAGTCGCCACGACTCAACCGGGCCGGCAGCGGACGTGCGGAGGGCCGAGCCGGCTGTCGGAGCGGATGGGGGAGATGTCGCAGGAATCGAGCGGTGAAGATTTTAAACAATCCTTCGTGCAAAAAAAAGCCGCTCCGCGTCCTCCCGCCAGGGAGCCGCGAAAACGGCGATTTTCGGCTTGCGGCCGTATTGGCCGTTCATTTCTTTTCCGGGTCGCGTTCCTGCCTGCCGATCAAAGCTGCTGGCTCCTAAGCTGACAGCGGAATGACGATGGCCAGCTCGCAGCCGGCCGGCGAGCCGTCCGGGGCGGCGGACGAACGAATCGCGACCGAGCCTCCCAGCAGTTCCACCCGCTCCATCATCGCGGTCAGACCGAAGCCCGGCGTTTCCGAACCGAACGGAAGCCCGTCGTTGACAAGCCGGAACATCAGCTTCCCGTCGGACGTTCGAAGCGTAAAACGGAAGCGTTCGCCGCGCCCGTGACGGATTCCGTTCGTCAGCCCTTCCTGCAGCGCATGGTACAGCACGCCCTCCGTCACTTTGCCCAGCGGCAGCTCCGGCGGCAGCGAAATCTCGCTGTCCACCTTGATTTCCATCGTATCCTCCGTATATTGGATCAGCTCGCGCAGCGACGCCTCCAGCGGAAGCGGCTGCTCCTCGTCAGACTTCATCAGCCTGACCGCTTTCCGAATGTCGTTCAGCCCCTTGCGCACGAGCTCGCTTAGCAGCTCCAGCTTCTCCTGCTGAATGCTTCCTTCCCGGGCGGTCAGCTTTTTCGTCGCTTCCAGCTGCACGATCGCGGCGGTCAGCGTATGCCCGACCACATCGTGCATTTCGTAGGAGATCCGGTTCCGTTCCTCCAGCACCGACATTTCCGCCAACGTTTCCGCCTTTTCGCGAAGCGTGACGGCCAAAGTGCGGTTGGCCTGCTCCAGCTCGGCCGTT
Organism: Cohnella algarum; assembly: GCF_016937515.1. Classification (NCBI taxonomy): domain Bacteria; kingdom Bacillati; phylum Bacillota; class Bacilli; order Caryophanales; family Paenibacillaceae; genus Cohnella; species Cohnella algarum. The sequence continues at coordinate 1,897,680 of NZ_JAFHKM010000002.1, read as the reverse complement.
CTCTGCTCGACTAGATCTTCCAGATTGCGATGGAAGTGCTCCAATTCCTGATTTTTGACCAAAAGCTCGGCCGCGCTGCGCTCCGCCTCCAGGTGAACCCGCCGCACCCGGCTGACCAGCACCATCGCCATGCAGATTATGAACAGAAACAGGCTGTTCGGCATCAACCCTTCGATAATGCGGTAAAGATAAGTCCGCGAGTTGAGCAAGACGGTCAGCAGATCGGGAAACAAGTTCGAGATAAGACTGAGGCTCGCGAACGGCATAAACGTCCAGTAGCCCCGCATAAGCCATTGCCGCTCCAGCAGCATGCCGGGCGGCACCTCCTTCATCGCGGCCCAGGCCTTCCTCCCGGATTGCAGGGCAAGCACGCACGAGACGACCGAAAACATAATCACCACCGCAATCGCAACGCCCGCGAACGTGTACTTCTTGTACCATTCCGGAAACCCGATCGCGCAGACGACGACGCTGGCAATCAAAACCGTCAAAGCGACATGCGCGATCCGGACAAGCCGCTTGTCCACAGTTGGAAGCGCATTGCCGTAAAACCCGATGCCGGCCCATACGGAGATCGGAACCAGCATCAACTGCCAGTAATAGATCTCCTTCATTTGGACGAACCATTGCAACGAGCGGCAGGAAAGCAAAAAGCTGAAGCCGATGGCCAAAACGAACAAAGAGAACCAGCCGAACAGCGCCTCCCTGCTTCGCAAGAACAGCGCCAATCCGACGATGCCGGCCGTAATGCCCAGGATCGAATAGACGATGTAGGAAAGCTCGGCCTTGATGAGCGCATACAGGATTTGATCCGGCTCGCCGGCAAGCGCCAGATCGTTGCCGAACAAGGGTTCCGCCGTCCACTCCGTCCGGATCAGCAGCGTCTTTCCCTCGTCCTGCGGACTGACCGGAACGGGATGAAACACTTTCATGCCATTGATATGACGCCGGTTCTCGTCCATGTTAAACCGGTACAGCAGGTTCCCGTCCAGATACGCTTCAAACCGGTTCATCATGGAGAAAAAAAGATACGGACTGCGCCAGTCGAGCTCCGGCAGACTGCGCTGCAGCCACACCGTCCCCCGATATTGCCCCATAGCGGCCCTCGTGTCGGCGTTCAAGGGCGTCCAGTCGCCCGGAGAAGGTTTTTCCGTACCGAAGGCGATCTCCCAATGCTTTACAAGCGTTACAAAAGCTTTGCGGTCCCCGGTCATCCGGTCTTGCCGCTCCACCAGAAGCGCCGGAAGAAAGGCGCAGATAATAATGGCGCAGAAGAGGCACCAGATCAGAAGGGAAACGCGTTGCCTTTTTTTCATAGCCACCGCAGGCTCCTTCGCGCGGAGAACATACCGCTCCGTCGCGTTTCATACATGCAGTTTAACATAGAACCGCACCGGACAAGCAGGCTGTCATGCAGAACATGACAAATATGACAAAAATCATGACTCCCGTCACCTAAACGACGGCCGACGTTCAGACACCCTTCCGATAGCGGAATGGAGAGCAAGGCAAAGCAGCCCCCGCATCGCGGCGAACGCGACGGGAGGCTGTCTGGCTAAAGCAAGGTCTTCAGCATCGGCTTCAGCATGGCGATCGCGGCCTGCCGGTCGCTCGTGCCGAGCTTGTTGTAAATGACGCTCACGTAGTTGCGGACGGTCCCTTCGCCCATCTTGAGCGAAGAGGCGATTTGGCGGTTCCCATAGCCTTCGATCATGAGCATAATAATGTTCCGTTCGCGCTCCGTGAATGCAAGGTTCGCTTCCTTCAGCTTGTCCTCGTCGAATGCGTCCCTCCTGCCGCCGGACATGACGGCCGCCTTGGCGGCGAGCCTCGAAGCGATCGGAGCCGGCAGGATGACCCCGCCGTTCATCGCCTCGCGAATCGTCTGCACGATTTGCCGCGAAGGCATGTCTTTCAGCAGGAAGCCGTCCGCCCCGCCCGCCATCGCATCGACAATAAACTGGTCCTCGGCAAACGTGGTCAGCATCAGGACGACGGTGCCGGGGAGCTCGCGCTTGATGGTTTTCATCGCTTCGATTCCGTCCATCCCCGGCATCTTGATGTCCATCAGCACCACATCCGGCCGGTGCCGCCCGGCTGCGGCGACCGCTTCCGCGCCGTTCTCGCACAAGGCCGCGACCCGAAAACCTTCTTCCATCTGAAGGATCGTCTGCAATCCTTCCCGCAGCAGCCGCTGATCGTCCGCAACTACAATCGATATCATCGCGTCGCCACCTTGTCTCTCTCGGTTCGCTCCATTTCCTAGATAAAGTGTAACAAACCGTCATCTGCCCGTACAGCCCTATTCACGATCCCGTGACGGCCATGACAAAAATCGTGACGGGACGTCATCCGCCGATTCGGCGGGCGGCCGTCCGTTCAGGGCCGCTCCCCCCGCGCCCGCTCGATTTCGGCGATCGCGTGCTGATGCAGCACGCGGAGGGCGCTGTCCTCCATCGGCGGATTGCTAAGACCGAACCTTACGTCCCGGTACAGCCGCTGCAGCGGGTGGGATAACGCGAGGCCATGAGCCCCCGCGATGCGAAGCGCCTTGTCCACGACCGACAGCGCCGTCCGGATGGCGAATACTTTGACGGCGTTCAATTCCGGTATCCACTGCCGAGAATCGGCGACGGGCTCATCCCAGCGGGAAGCGACGGAGTAGAGGAAGTGCCTCGCCGCGGAAAGCTCCAGATCGATCTCCCCGATCAGCTGGCCGATGTTCGGCGCGTACAGAATCGGCCGGTCCAGCGAATTCGGCTGATAATCCGCGGCAAAGGCGAGCGCTTCCGCCCTCGCCGCCAGCGCGATGCCCAGGTAACAGGCGGGAATATGCAGGAGGAAGGGACTGGCGGACTGGCCGTCCGAATCCGCGTAGCGATGGACAAGCGCTTCGGCCGGCACGCGGACGTCCTCCAGTACGAGATCGTGGCTTCCGGTGCCGCGCATGCCCATCATGTTCCAGGTCGGATCGACCGAGACGCCGGGCGTCGACATCGGAAGCAGGAAGTCCGCCTTCGTCCCGTCCTCCTGCAAGGTTGCCGTTACGATGACGAGATCGAGCACGGGCGACAGCGTCGTAAACGTCTTGCGTCCGTTCAGCGCATAGCCTTCCGCCGTCGCGACGGCCGACGTAAGCATCTTCCCGCCTCGCGACGGACTTCCGGAGGTTTTCTCGGTAACCGCCCGGTTCGTCAAGGCACCCGTTGAAACCGCGGCCCGGAAAAGCTTGCCGAGCGCTTCTTCCTTCCAGGGCCTTTTGTGCGCCAGATCGTAGACGATGCCAAGGTGCCAGCCTATGCCCAACGCGATCGCGGGATCGCCTTGCGCCAGCCGCTCCTGGTACAGCACGAACTCGTAAAGCGTAATCCCGGCTCCGCCGTATTCGGCCGGCACCGTCCAGCCCGGATACCCCGCTTCCTTCAATTTTTCGATATGGCCGAAGTTGAAGCCGTTTTCCTCATCCGTTTCGTGAGCGCCCCGCTTCATTTCATCCGCCAGTCTTCCGACCAGCTCGAGACGCTCCCGCTGCGCTTCCGATTTCGCGAAGCTGACGTTCATCCGCATGACCACGCCTTTCGTTCCGCAGGGCTCGTTCATTCCAGCCGGACTCATTCGATTTCGAGCCTACACCTCCGGCGGTCGTTCGTCAAGGCGGGCCTCGACCGGCACTTTGTACAAAACATATTTTGCCGTCCAATTCGTTCCCGTTACGATCGTCCGCCCGTTCTTTTGAAAAAAGAGGCTGGAGCCCTCATCGTAATCATATGTATATCCCCGGCTTTCCATATGGTCGATCACCCGGTTTCTTCCGTCCAGCCGGTTCCCTTTGTGGCCCAGCCAATAGAAGCTGCCGTCCGACGCCAATTCGATCAGCTCGCCTCCGCTATTTTCCAGCTTTTGAATCGCTTCCTTTTTCGAACCTCCGTCGTAGGGAAGGTCCGGGTAATAAGCTTTCCCGAAATACACCCAAAAACCCGCGAACGCCATGGCTGCCCACAGCCCGACGGTTACCCTGAACAAGATCTTCCTTACTCTTTCGATCCCCGATCACATCCCGCGCCAGAATAGATATGCTCTTTAACCAGTATAGATTTGCTCTTTAAATGGACGCTTCAAATTCACGGGGGGTTGCAACTCGCCGGACGTGGCCTGGTGGAGGGGGACACTGGCGGTTCGTCCCCAAGTAGCGTTTTCGCGTTTTCGCGTTTTCGCTCGGATCATACGGTACGATAAAAAAATGCACCGTCATAGGCACGGAAGCACCAGATGAAGGGGGAGGGTGTACGAAATATCATACAAAAGCGTGCACAGAACCGCCTGGCGGGGCGATTTTGTAGGAAAAATCGTACAAATACCACCGGGAAACGGCAAATGCGAGGGGTTTTGTACGAAATATCATACAAAAGTGTTCATAGAACCGCCTGGCGGGGCGATTTTGTAGGAAAAATCGTACAGTTGCCACCGGGAAGCGGCAAATGCGAGGGGTTTTGTACGAAATATCATACAAAAGTGTACGCAGAACCGCCTCTCGGGGCGATTTTGTAGGAAAAATCGTACGGGTTCATGGATAAGCGGATGGATGGTGCGGTTGCCCCTCGCGCATTCCGTCACGTTACAATTGGAAAGAGAGGTACCGCCACTCGTTGGAATCCCCCTTTCGGACCACATGCAGCTCCCAGCGGCGCGGCGTTCGCTATTTCGAGACCATATACTAGGTTGCCGCCGCCGATTAGGCTTCGTTGGATTTTGTCCAGCGAAAAGAGAGGTTTTCGGGCTCCTCGCCGCCCCGGTTGGATTTCATCCAATCAAGGGACGCCTTTTGGGGCTTTTTATCCGGAATCCCCATTCCCCGTTGGATAAAATCCAGCGTAGCCTGCTTCTCTCGCCTTTTTCGCTCTGCCGGTTGGATAAAATCCAACGAAGGCGAAGAAGGGAGGGGGTCGGGTTTGGGTTCGGAGTTTGGGTTCGGAGTTTGGGTTCGGAGTTTGGGTTCGGAGTTTGGGTTCGGAGTTTGGGTTCGGAGTTTGGGTTCGGAGTTTGGGTGAAAGAACCCTAACCCTCCAGGCAAGTGCAAAAGCCGCAAACCGTATTCGGCTTGCGGCATTCGGCCTCGACCCCCTATGCTCGCCGCCTCCAGTCAGCGGTGCAGCGCGTACACGTTCGCCTTGCTGAGACGGTGCACGGTCCGCACCTCTTCCTCCGTCAGCTCCGGCGCGTTCGCCGCCGCGACGTTCTGAAGCAGCTGCTCGCGCGAGCTGGCTCCGGGGATGGCGACGGCAACCGCCGGATGGCTCAGCGAATAGCGGATGGCAAGCTGCGTGAGGCTTCTTTCCGGCGTCGTTAGAGCCTCAAGCCCGTCGCGAAGCGCGATCAGCTCCGGGAGCTCGTAGTCCGGCACGCCTTTGACGGGCTGCCGATTCGCCGCAAGCGCTCCGCTCGCAAGCGGACCTCTGGCGATGACGCCGATCCCTTTTTCCTCCAGCAACGGCAGCACGGCCTCTTCGGCCCGGCGGTCTACGATGCTGTACGGGTTCATGACGCTGACCGCCGAAGAGCGCGCCGCATATTCCCGAATGACGTTCGGGCGGATCGAGGAAATCCCGTACTCCCGGATGACGCCTTCCCGCTTCAATTGCTCGAACGCCTCGATCGTCTCGTCGATCGGATCGTCGATCGTCCCCCCATGAAGCTGATACAAGTCGATGTAATCCGTGCCGAGTCTGCGCAAGCTCTCTTTAACGGCCGACAGAATATGCTTCCTTGACGGATCCCAGACCCAGCCGTCCTGCCCGGCGATCCGGCGGTTGCCAACCTTCGTGGCCAGCACCACCCGATCCCGCCGGCCCCGGATCGCCTTGCCGACCAGCTCCTCGTTGCGTCCTCCGTCATACAGATCGGCAGTATCCAAAAAATTGACGCCCAGCTCCAGCGCCTCGTGGACAAGCGCCGTCGCTTTCCGTTCCTCCGTGCCCAGCGACATGCAGCCGAGCCCGATTTCGCCGACGATCAGTTCGGAAGCGCCCAGACGATTTTTTTTCACGAGCGGCCGTCTCCTTTGCTTCGAGTTTTTTGATCTGCTTTAAGCTTAGGAGGTTCGTCGTCTCTTTGCAACTCGCCGGAACCCCGCTGCGCGTATGCGGCCGTCATTCCTTTTGTTTGCAAGCCCCGGGAAAGCCCCCGACCCGGAAAGCCACGATCCGGAAAGCCACGATCCGGAATTTGCCTCCAGTTCAAGGCTTCCCCGCCCTGATCGTGACGGTCGTGCCTTGGCCGGGCACGCTCGCGATGTCCAACCCCCGGCCGTAAATTTGCTGCAGACGTCGGTTCGTATTGAGCAGCCCGATGCCTCCGGCCCTCCCGGGCCGATCCTCCAGCATATTCGTCAAAATTCGCTTTTCGATTCCGACCCCGTCGTCCGAAACCCGAATCGCGACGTGATCCCCGTTATCCCGCGCTTCGATCCGCACGGTCCCGCCTTCGGTTCGCTTTAAAACGCCGTGCCGAACCGCGTTCTCGACTACCGTCTGCACGGAAAGCGGAGGAATGAGGGGGGAGAGAAGGTTCTCCGGAACTTCCCACCGCACGCGGAGCCGCTCCTCGAAGCGTTCCCTTTCGATGTAAAGATAAGCCCTTACCAGCTCCAGTTCCCTTCCCAGCGGGACGACCCGTTCGGAATTGCGGAAATCGAAGCTCGCCTGCAGATATTTGCCGAACACGTCCAGCAACGAACGCATTCTCGCCGTATCGATCTCGCTAAGCGCCGCGATGGAATTCAGCGTGTTGAACAGAAAATGCGGCTGAACCTGGGCCTGCAGCCAGGCCGCTTCCATCCGAAGCCGTTCGCCCGCCGTAAGCTTGAGTTCGGTCAGCGCGCGAACGCGGTACTGCAGCTCCAGCATGTCGGCCGGCTTGACCACGTAATCGTTCGCGCCTGCCTGGAATCCGGCCGCGATATCCTCCGGCTGGCTGCGGGCGGTCAGCAGCAGCACCGGCAGCTCGGACATCGAGAATCGCCTTCGGATGTTCCGTGTCAGCTCGTACCCGGACATGCGGGGCATCATGACGTCGGCCACGACAAGATCCCACTCGCCGCCGGCGATAAGCTCCAGCGCCTCGTGCCCGGAATAGGCGGTGGCCACTTCGTACCGGTTGCCGGGCAGCATCCCTTGAAGGATGCGCAAGTTGACCGGGTCGTCGTCCACGACGAGCACCCGCGGCATCCGTTCGCCGTACTCGGCCGCCGCGGCGATCTGCCCCGGGCCCGGCAGGGCTTCGGAATCCGCATTTGCCAAGGGCGTCTGCCACCGGATCTCGACCGGATACGTTGCAGCGTCCGTCCGACCCGACTCTGGAGCGAGGGGCAGCGTAAGCCGGAAGGTCGACCCCCGGCCCGGCTCGGATTCCGCCTTCAGCGTCCCGCCATGCAGCTCGGCCAGCTGCCGGCTGATGCTCAAGCCCAGCCCGATTCCCCCGCCGATCGCCGTGAGGCTGGAGTCGACTTGCTCGTATGGCCGAAACAGCCTCTCCAGATCTCCGGGCTCGATGCCGATTCCGGTGTCTTCGACTTCAAGCGTCGCCGACTCCCCCCGAATGACGCCGCGAATCGTCACATGGCCCTCCGTCGTAAATTTGAGCGCATTGTGAAGCAAATTGAACAAAATTTGGACGAGCCTGTTTTCATCCGCGAGAATCGGAGGGAACGATTCCGGAATTTCGTTGCGCAGCTCGACCGCCTTGCCCTCCATCATAAAGCCCATCATATCGATCACTCCGGCGGCCGCGGCCTGCGCCCGCACGGCTTTCGGTTCGAGCCGCAGCCCCTTCCCCTGCAAACGGTCGTAATCCATGAGATCGTTCAGCAAAATCGACATGCGCCTGCCCACGGTGACCAGAAGCTCCAGCTTTTCCTTCCCGGCGGGATGAACGCTTTGCTCCTCCAGCACGCTGCGGGCGATATTGATCATCCCGTGCAGAGGATTGCGGAGTTCGTGAGAGGTGTTGGCAAGAAAGTCGTTCTTTTGCTTGTCCGCTTTCTGCAGCTCGGCAGCCAGCCGCGCGGTCTGCTGGGAACTCCGGAAATACAGCCTGAACCAATAGGAGGCGAAGGAAAAAAAGACGACGATCAAGTCAAGCGGATAGAAATGCAGCGAGCGAAAGTCGGGGGTAAACAGATTCATCATTCCCCAACTCAGGTTAAAGACCAGGGCGACGGAGCCGAGCCATAAAAACATCGCGTCGCTCTCGACCGTCAGCATCGCGCGCCAAGTGATGACCGGTACATACAGAAAGCCCGCGAGCAGTATGGGAAGAGTCGCCTGATCGACCAACGGCACGTAGGCGGTCGGCATCAGGGCGACCGCAACCGTCAAGCCCGCCGTAATCGCCCCGTAATAAATATGCCACGGCCGCTTCTGCAAATTCGGATATAGCCGCTGGACGAAAAGGATGAGCAGCGCCGCCGCCCATAAATAGCTCAGCGTGAAAAGCCTCATGCTGATTTCGTAGGGCAATTTCAGCCAGGTGACGAGCAATTGGTCATCGGTAACGAGCACCGTCAGACTTGCTCCTACCATTAACAAGGCCAGCAAAAGCACCGCCCGGTGCCTCGCCCCGATGAAATAGAGAATGAGCGCATAGATCACGTGAATGATCAGGACGACGCAGACGAACAGCTGCATCGCGATGGAAAATTGTTTATGCCCAACGACCTCGTCTTCGGTTCCGAATTGAACCGAGCCGAGCAGCCCCCCCGCGAACGCATTGCCGAAATTCGCGACATGGATCACGATTTCCGCTTCCGGCCCATCGGCCGTGAAGGACACGGTATACGGGCCCTCGAAAGCGTCGGTTTCTTCGGCCGTCGTTCCCGGCGTTCCCGCCGCCCCGAGCTTGACGCCGTTCACGAACAGCTCGGAAGCCGAAACCGAACTGGGCATCGCCACCGCAAGCTCCCGTTCGGCCGAATCGCCCAGCCGAACGAGGAGCCGGAAGGAGCCGTAGCCGATCGTCCGGTCCGGATCGTCGAAGCTGCCCTTCCAGGAGCCGGGGAGGGCAACCGGAACTCCCCCCGCAGGCGAAGCGCCGCTCTCCCGCATCAAAAACCGGTCGGGATAAAACATCCATTCCCCGTCCAGCAAAATCGGGCCGTTCAATGAAACGCCGCGAAGATCGAGCACGCCTTCCGCCGCAAGGGGACGTTCGGACGGCATGCTGCTGGTGGCTACCCAGGCCATCCGAATCCCCGTCAGGACGAGCAAAAATAAGGCCGTAATGATCAGAATGCGTTTTTTCGTCATCATGATTAGTGCTATTCGACAAATGACGACGGGAATCCTTCCCTTGCGGCTTCATTCGCGCCGGCTCAAGCCGGCGCTTCGACGGCGAATCCGCCCGGAATGAAGGAAAGGGGAACCGGGACGAAACGGCTGAATCGAAGGTTAAATCGAATAGGAAAGCTTTTGGTTACGCCTGCGTTCCGAGCCGTCGCGCTCGAGAATGCGATCCAATATGAACTTCTCGAAATAAATAAAACCGCTGTCCCGCTCGCGCGGGCGATCGAGCGAAATGTCGACGTCCAGCGCAATCCGGCCGTCCTCGATGAGGATAACGCGATCCGCCAGCGCGACCGCCTCGCTTACATCGTGCGTGACCAGCACCGCCGTAAATCGCTGCTCTTCCCACAGCCGCTCGATCAGCCGCTGCATCTCAATGCGCGTTAACGCATCGAGAGCGCCCAGCGGCTCGTCAAGCAAGAGCAGCCTCGGCTCTCCCGCCAGCGCCCGGGCCAGCGCGACCCGCTGCCGCTGGCCGCCGGAAAGGACGCCGGGCCATTCATCGGCGCGATCGGCCAACCCGACCTGCCGGAGCGCCTCCAGCGCGAGCTCCCGGCTGCCCGATTTCACGCCGACCTGCACGTTCGCGACCGCTTTTCTCCACGGCAACAACCGCGCGTCCTGGAACAGCATTCTCGCGTCGTCCCGCACTCCGCGTATTGCCGCGCCGTCGATTGCCAGCTCCCCGCCGCTCGGACGTTCAAGTCCGGCGATCAGCCGCAGCAGCGTGCTTTTGCCGCATCCGCTCCGCCCGACGATGGCGACGAACTGGCCGGCGGGAATGTCCAGATCAATTCCGCGCAGCACGTTTTTTTCCCCGAACGTTTTCGTTGCCGCCCGAATGCGGAGCCCGGCTCCCGTTTGATTGACTCTCATCCCGTTCCCTCCCATGCCATCCCCTTACGGCTTGGCATAATTTGGATTCCACCGCAGCAGCCGGCGCTCAAGCAGCTTGGCCGCCGAATCCGACAGCTTCCCGAGAATCGCGTAAATCAGAATGGCGAACACGACGATATCCAGTCTCATGAATTCCCTGGCGTTCATCGCCATGTAGCCGATGCCGGAATTGGCCGATATCGTCTCGGCTACGATGAGCGTCAGCCACATGAAGCCGAGCGCATAGCGAAGGCCGACGAGAACGGAGGAAAGCGCCCCTGGCAGGATCACCTCGCGATAAAACGCGAAGCCCCGAAGCCCATACACTTTGGCCATCTCGATCAGGCCGGGATCGATCGAACGAATGCCGTGCAGCGTGTTCATATAGATCGGGAAAAACACGCCGAGCGCGACCAAGAAAATTTTCGCGGTTTCGTCGATTCCGAACCACAGAATGACAAGCGGGATGAGCGCGAGATGGGGCACGTTGCGGACCATCTGCAGCGTGCTGTCCAGGAAGCGAAACGAAACCGGGGACAAGCCGTTGAGCAGACCGAGAATGAAGCCGATGCCGCCCCCGATCCCGAGACCGATGAATGCCCGTCTCGTGCTGTCGAGAATATATCGGAAAATCTCGCCCGACTTCGCAAGAGAAAGGCCGGCCTCCGCCACTTGGAGCGGGGTCGGCAGCGTGCGGGAAGAAATATAGCCAAACTGGCCGAGCCATTGCCAGACCACGAGGACGAGAATCGGGAAATAAAAAGGAGCGAACCGGTTATACGCGAGCTTGACGATGAAGTTCATATGCCGTTCCCCCATCCCCCATGACGGTTCGTTTGCCCGGGCGTTTGTTGTACGCGATCATCTCTCCCGCGGCTTCGATCGGCGCCGAGCGGTCCTGTTCTTCTTGAGGCTTCAGCGGCAGCAGCGGGAACAGCAGCTCGGCCGCCCGATAGGCTTCCTCCAGATGAGGATAACCGGACAAGACGAACGTCTCGATGCCGAGCTCGCGGTACTCCTTCATCCGGGCCGCCACCGATTCCGGATCGCCGACGAGGGCGGTGCCCGCTCCCCCGCGAACGAGTCCGATGCCCGCCCACAGGTTCGGCGCGATGATGAGCGACGACTTGTCGCCCTTGTGCAGGTCGGCCATCCGCTTTTGCCCGACGGAGTCGTACCGGGCAAAAATGCGCTGCGCTTCCGCGATCGTTTCTTCGTCCACGTAGCGGATCAGCCGGTTGGCGGCAGCCCACGCTTCTTCCTCCGTTTCCCTGACGATCACGTGCAGGCGAATGCCGAATCGGACCGTCCGGCCTTTCGCTTCGGCGAGCGCCCGCACGTCCGCAATCTTCTTGGCGACCTCCTCCGGGGGCTCTCCCCACGTCAGGTAAACATCGACGTGATCCGCCGCGATCCGATGGGCGGCGGGCGAGGAGCCTCCGAAATAAACCGGCGGATGCGGCCGCTGGATCGGCGGGAACAGCAACTCACTCTCCTCCGTCCGCAAGTGCTTGCCTTGATAGGACACCCTCTCGCCCTGCAAGAGCTTGCGCCAGATCGTCATAAACTCGTCGGTCTGTTCGTATCTCTCGCCGTGCGGGAGGAAAATGCCGTCCCCGGCCAGTTCGTGAGGGTCCCCGCCCGTCACGACGTTCACGAGCAGCCGGCCGCCCGACAGACGGTCGAAAGTGGAGGCCATCCTGGCCGCGACGGACGGCGACATGAGCCCCGGGCGCACGGCGACGAGGAATTTAAGCCGGCGGGTGGCCGAGATCAGCGACGATGCCGCGATCCAGGCGTCCTCGCAGGCTTTGCCCGTCGGGACGAGCACGCCGCGATAGCCGAGCCGGTCGGCCGCCTGCGCGATTTGGCGGATATAATCGTAATCGACGGCGCGCGCGCCTTCCGACGTTCCCAAATATTTTCCGTCCCCGTGCAGGGGGATAAACCAGAAGATTTCCATCGCCATTCTCCTCAATCCCGGGAAGGGTATGATTGACTGCGCTCTCGGCCGTATTCCGACGTCCGTGCCGCGCTCACTCGACGATCCCCTCCCGGATATCGATTTTTTCCGGAATCAGCTTCAGATCGAAAAACGCGTCGGCGATTTGCTGCTGCGCCAGAACGATATCGTCCGTTATCGGCTCGACGCCGAACCCACGGTGGGACAGCGCCTGCTCCAGCGAAGGAACCTCGAGGCCAAGATCCGGCGCAAGCAATCCGGCCACTTCGGACGGGTTCTCCGCCGCCCACCGGTCGGATTCCCGGAGCTGCTCCAGCAGTACGTCCAGCGCCGGCTTGTCGTTTTCATAAAATGAATGGGTGGAAAGATAAAATTCGTAATTGTTCACCAGTCCTTCGCCGTCCGCCAGCACGCGGGCGTTCGTCGCCAGCTGCGCCGCGGAGTAGAAGGGCTCCCAGATGACCCAGGCGTCGACGCTGCCGCTTTCGAACGCGGCTCTCGCATCGGCCGGGGGGAGAAACACGACCTCGATATCGGAGTATTCCAATCCTTGCTGCTCCAAATATTTCACGAGCAGGTAATGGACGTTCGAGCCTTTATTCAAGGCGACTTTTTTGCCTTTCAGATCCGCTCCGGTCTTGATCGGGGAATCCTCGGGAACGAGAATGGCCTCGGCCTTCGGACTCGCCGGCGAATGGCCGAGGTAGACGAGCGGCGTCCCGGCCGCTTGGGCGAAAATCGGGGGAGCTTCGCCCACGTTGCCGAAATCGATGCTGCCGACATTAACGGCCTCAAGCAGCTGAGGACCCCCGGGAAACTCGGTCCATTCGACCTTGTAGCCGATTTCGGCCAGCTTTTCCTCCAGACCGCCCCGAACTTTCAAGATGTTGATCGAAGCGTATTTCTGATAGCCGATGCGAATCGTTTTGTTCGACTCCGCGGCTTTGCCCGCTTCCCCGCTCGGGCTCGCTTCGTCCGGGCCCGCCGCCGGCGACGAGCTCGCGCCGGGGCTCGGGCCGCCGCTTGCCGAACCCGCCCCCTGATTCGCGCCGTTCGATCCGCATGCGGCCAGCAGCGTCAGCGCCATGACCGCCGCCACCCACAACATTCCGCTCGCGAGGATGCCCTTCTTTCGAATGCGTCTTTTCATTCTCTCACTGCCCCTCATTGCTTTTTGAATACTCACAATTCCAAGCTATTTACTTAGTTTTGTTGTCAAGAAATTACCATCGCCCGTTATCGAGTGTCAATACGATGAGGAGAAATGAGGAAAATCGAAGCGCAATGAGAAACCGCGCATTGAAATATCGGCTTCCGCCCCTTATGATAAGGATAACTGATAAATCCCATAAATTTAGTTTGTATTAATCCGCGTCAAGAGGAGCGACCCCGCATGTCCAACGCGAGATTTGATCTGATCAGCCTTCAGGAAGCCATGGACATTTTGGGCGTCAGTCGAGCCACGATCGATCGGTGGCGCAAGGAGAAACGGCTGCCCCACATCAAAATCGGCAAGGAAATCTGGATCGACAAAGAAAAGCTCCGGGCATGGGTTCATCTTCACTCCCGGCAAGGCAACGAGAATGGCCCGAAAAACGGTGCCGAACGCACGGTCACTGTCGGTTATCAAAGCGGGGCCGCCTTGTTATGGAGCACCCTTATCATCAAAAAGGAGGGATTGTTCGAAGACGAGCTGCGGCGGATAAGCCCGTCGACCCGCTATCGCGTGAATTGGCTCAATGCCCCGAACGGCATGGAGCTTGTCGAGAAGCTCATCGGGGGAACCGTGAACATCGCGGCCGTCGGAGACTATCCGTTGATTGCCGGCCGGGCGCTGAGCCATCTTTTGCCCCGGTTTCGGCCATTGTTTCTGGCGTTCGACGGCAAGGCGCGCAACGGCGGTGGAATCGCCCTTGTCGTCCCGGCCCGGAGAGCGGCGAGCCGCCCGGATGAGCTGGCCGGATCGGCCATTTCCACGGTCGGCCATTCCAGCGCCTCCTTTCGGCTGCAGCAGTGGATGAACGCGCACGGCTTATCGACGGAACCGATCGTCCACCGGACGATGCGGGACTGTCTGAACGGCGTCCTCTCCGGCCATGTCGGCGCCAGCTTTATGTGGGAGCCCTACCCGAGCTGGGCGCAGTCCGTCGGGGCGGCCGTGTCGTTTCCGTCCGACGGGATCGGCGGCGATTATTTAACGGGGCTCGTGGCGGACGGAAATTGGGCGGATCGCAACGAAGATGTCGTGATCGCCTATTTGAAAGCCCATCTGCGCGCCCATGCGTTCATGCGCAGCGAACCCGAGAAGGCCTCCGCCATCATCTCCGAAGCGAGCGGCTTCCCGCACCCGGTCGTGGCCGCCCTCATTCCGCGAATCCGCTGGGACTCTTCCCTGTACGGCAAGGATCTGCATACGTTAAACCGTCTGGGCGACAGCCAAACAGGATGGCTTTCGGCGGTCAATGCCCGCGAATCCCGACCGGGGTTCGACTATGGCATGCCTTATTTGCAAATGGCGGCGGAAGCGCTCGGACTCCCGATTCTGCCGGATGCGCCCCTGCCCGGAGAGTGGTCCGACGAGGCCGTATATTGAACGTTTTTGCCGTACCGGCGGAAATCGCCGGTTTCCCCGCCCTTCGCCCGAGTTATAATAATAGCGAACGCATGTTGAGCACACGAAGGGAATGAGGCGCGCATGGGAAAATCGATCGTCGAAAAGCTGGGCCTGCATAAATACGCGCGGGCCGCTATCCTGCATCAACCGGAAGGCACGGATTATTTCGCGGGAATGGCCGGCTACGACACGGCTCTCGGAGACGAACCGTACGATCTTATCTTTGCATTCGTACTGGATATGGAGTCGCTCAAAAAGCTGACGGATGACGTGATCTCGAACGGGCGTCTGAACCCGGACGGATATCTGTTCGCTGCGTACCCGAAGAAAGGCAACAAAGTTTATCCCTCGTTCATTCACCGCGACGATTTGTTGTCGGGCCTGAACAGCGACGAGGAAGGCTATCTGGGAAATAGCGATATCAAATTCGCGCGCATGGTGGGGCTGGACGACGTGTTTACCGTCGTCGGCTTCAAAGAGGATGCCGCGGGCAAAGGGAAAACGGCCTCCAAGGCCAGTCAGCGGGTCGGCGATTATATCGAGCTGATTCCGCAGATCGAAAAGGATCTGGAGGACGAGCCGGCTCTGCTTGCCTTTTACCGGTCGCTGACGGAAGGCTACCGAAGGACTGGGCGCGTTACGTGTACAGCGCCAAGCAGGAGGCGACCCGATCGAAGCGGCGCGAGGAAATGAAGGAGATTCTGAAGGCCGGGTACAAAAGCCGGGAGCTGTACCGGCAGGACCAGGCCGGGTCTTGAACCGTTTGGTCCGCGAAAGAGCCGGAAGCTTCGCAACCGAAGAGAAGGAGAGACGGGCGCCAGGGCCTGCCTCTCCTTCTTTCGTATCGCGGGAGTTTACGGTTCGGGTTTGCCGCGGCGCTTGCCGCAGGCCGGCTCCGTCAACCGGCTCGTCCGCGCTATCGGCGCGCCGAGGACGGGTCCAGAATAAGCTGCATCCCTTCGACCTTCAATTGTCCCATGCGCGCCACCCAACCCATGAACGCCTCGAAAATATCGTCGGAGTATCCGAAAAGCTTTTTCATCTCGCCCGCGATTCTCTGTTCCTCATCGTTAAACGTGCCATCCGCGAAAATAAGCAGCAGCACCTCCGCGAAGAAGATGTTCTTCACCTGCTCTTCCTTGACGCAGCCGATCATCTCGGCGAGAGTCCGCTCCCGCTTGCCCGCATCCGGCTCCCAATCCTCCATGCCCAATTCCAGCTTCCAGGAACGAATGTAATTCCATTCGTTGCGGTTGACGAACCCGTCCGACGTCGCAACCCGATGCGCCAGTTCCAAAAAAGCCTCTTTATGTTCGCGATCCTCGATAAAATGCAAAAACATGTCGGCAACTCCTCATGAAATACTGGTGTGGTGTACTCTCGGTCCCTTTTCTTCAATTCCGCTTCCGGCGCGGCTTTTCCGCCTTGACCTGCCCGCGTTGCTCCAGGGACTCGCTCCACTCCGCGAACAACGCGTAATCCTCCCGCACCTGGTACGCATAAGATAGCGCCCTGTGGGCCACATAATCGCAGAAGGCGGCGGTATCCTTGCCGATCGCCCGGGCGATTTCGTCCTCGCTGTGATAGGACAGAATGCCGTCCTCCACGTCCGCATCCGCGCGGGCATGCATCTTGGCCGTGATCCGGCCCATGCACTCCGCGGATTTCTGCCAATCCTTCGGTTCCGCGAGTTTGCTCGCCTTCAGCTTCTTCTTGTACGGAGACCGCTCCCTTGCGTAAAAATGCCGTCCTCCGAGCGTCAAGCACCCGAGAAACGGATCCGCTTCATGATGCATCGCCTGCTGGGTCGTGATGACCCGCTTGCCCTGATGCGCGAATGTTTCCCAGAACGATTCATTGTAAGGCATGAAGTAGGCCGGCACCGGCGCCCGTACTTCCTTGATCTCGATAATAATATCGTCAAGCCCTTGATGCCCGGCGTTTCCCTCCATCAGAACGTAGAATCGGTCCAGGCCGATGGAAGCCGTGCCGGAACCGTGCTTCACCGCGATATCCTTCACTTGATAGAAAGACTCCGGCAGGCCGCTGCGAGAGGAAACCTGGCCCACGTAATCGGCCCAACCGTTCATGACGAGCTCCCGCTCCTCTTCGGTCGGCTTCTGAATCTCCTCGGACCAGCGAAAAACCCGGCGCCCCTCCTCCAGCTCCGTAATGCCCTCGACCAAGTGGCTGGCCGCAAGCTTCTCCGTTTTCTTCAGCAGCTTGCGGATCGGGCCTTTCGTCGTCTGCTCGCCGAAGACGAGCGAGCGGGGATCCTCCTTGCGCTCGGCATACTTCCGGATCTGATTGGCGTAAGCGGACAAGTAGGCGGACACCGCATCCATCTGCTCGCCGGCCGACAGTTCTTTCTCGGACATCGCCAAAAAAAGACTGACGGACATGCGCAGCACATCGTACAAATAGGAACCCGTGCAGCCTTCGTCGAAATCGTTTACGTCGAAAACGATGCGCCCCTTTTCGCTTCGAAACGCGCCGAAGTTCTCGAAATGCAGATCGCCCTGTATCCACGTCGGCCGCTCCGGATCGCTGTGAAAGGGAAACCATTCTCTTCCGACGTCGAAGTAAAACAGGTAAGCGCTCCCCCGGAAAAACAGATAGGGACTCCCTCTCATTTTCCGGTATTTCGCCATGCGTTTGTCATGGTCGAGCCCCATGATCCCGCCGTCGAATTCCTCCAGCACTTGCGCGATCGTTTGCCCTCGCAATTTCAGCTGCGTATGTCTGACCTTTCCCGTCAGTTCGTCGCCTATCGCCAATTTGCGCCCCCCGTTCCTCGCCGGAAACAGACAAAGGTTTCCGTTTTTCGGTATCGTTTTCTGTATTATAACAAAATTTAACGCACATTTATCCATTCTTCGCAACGGTATAAAGGATCATCCTATCCCGAACCGTTTCATTTCCGATATAATGACGTTGCGGAGTTATTGTCTGGGACTATTATCCTTTTTCCGATTTTCGCTTTCGCGGGAAAGTTGTCGAACTTGCATGATGAGCTCGTTTTCTGAGGTGAGGAAATGAATGCATCCCGCTTAAGGGCGGTTATGGTTTTGATTATGGCTATTTTCGCGCTAGCCATCGCAAACCGGCAGACCGGGGCTGCCGAAGCGTCCGAATCTTCGGCCGTTTCGATCAAGGAATGGGAGATTCAATGGTTTGCCGACTCTAATAAGTCCGAACGGCCGCCTTCCCTGACCGGCCCCTGGATTACGGCTGACATAAGCGAGCCCGAAACCTCGATTCCGAAAGGGTACGACGGCGCTTGGGTGCATGTAGCCGTCCCGCCTACCGCGGATTGGCAGACGCCGGGTCTTTTGATCAGTCAACTGTACGGACTCGACATTTCCGTATACGAAGAAGGCCGCCTTCTATACCGTTCCTCCCGCGATTTCAGCTTCGACCGAAACATGCTGCTCCTGGCGCTGGCGCCGAAAACGGAACCTTCCGATCTGTACATCCGCATCGAGTCGATGGATCGGGCGGGTCCGAGCAGCGCCGTCCGGATCGGCGATTTCTACGAGTTGTCCGAAACTTTCATTCGCGAGGAGCTTCCAAGCGTTCTTCTCGGCGCCTCCATCGCTTTCATGGGGCTTCTTATGCTGCTCGTTTCCGGCTATTTGAACGTCCAGCAGCGGCGGGCCTGGGTGTCGCTGAGCCTGATCGCCCTGACGGCGAGCGTCATGATCGTGACGTACTCCACGCTCCCGTTTATCTATTTCGAGGAATTCGGAAAGGGGCTGCAATTTACATTCGATTTGTCGATGCTTACGGTGTTCCCCGCGCTTCACTTTTACGTGGCTTCCGTATTCGAGGGCAAGCTGGCTTTTTTCAAAAGATTCGGCCGCTGGTTCGCGGGCTACTCCGTCCTGGGCTTTCTCGTTCTGATTCTGAACGAGATGATCGGGGACGCGTTCTTTTTCTACTACAAGCTGTTTACGTTCTGGCTTCTCGCGCCCCTGATCCTGGTCCATCTGCTCCTGGTCCTCGGCCAATCGGTAATTCAATCGGTCCGGGGGAACCGGAACAGCACGATCATGGGTTTGGGATTTTTAGCCCTTGCCGTAATGGGCGTCGCGGACATGCTGAAAATTTACGCGAAAGATTCCGTGCCGATCCTCCACCTCTGGAAAGTCGGAATCGTCTTGCTGATCATCTCGCTTATTGTCGTGCTGGCCCGGAAAATTTCGGCGGACCACCGGAGGCTGCTGTCCTATTCGAAGGAGCTGGAGCTGTTCAACCACCAGCTGCAGCGCGCGGAGAAAATGAAAATCATCAGCGATCTCGCCGCTTCGATCGCCCACGAGGTGCGCAACCCGCTGCAAGTGACGAGGGGGTTTTTGCAATTGATCGCCGGCCGATCGGACGAAGCGAGCAAGCCTCACTTCGAGATGGCGATCAACGAGCTGGACCGGGCCTCGGGAATCATTACCGACTTCCTGACCTTCGCCAAGCCCGAGATGGATACGGTCGTCGCCCTCGATATCCAGCAGGAACTGGGCAAAATCGAGTCCATCATCAGCCCGTTGGCCGCCTATCACGGGACCGTTCTTGAAGTCCGCATTCCGGATCGTCTTTACGTGCTCGGGAACCCGACGAAGTTTAAACAGGCTTTTATGAACATGATCAAAAACAGCATCGAATCGATCCAGTCGAACGGAATCGTCAAAATCGAGGCGCATGCCGAGAACGGCATGGCGGTCATTCGCATTGCGGATAACGGCGAAGGGATGGACGAGGAACAAATCGCCAAGCTGGGCGAGCCTTATTATTCGACCAAAACGAAGGGAACCGGGCTCGGGCTGATGGTGACGTTCCGGATTATCGAGGTGATGAAGGGGACGCTGGAGTTCCGAAGCGAAAAAGGAAAAGGAACCGAAGCGTTGATCCGGTTCCCCCTTGCACGTCAACATTAGCTCCAGTGGTATTTCACGCCGGCTTCTCCGCCGACGACGTCCTCCGGATTCGGCGGAATAACGAGATAATAGCTGGTCGTCGTCTCTTCCACGACTTTAAGCTCGATTTCCTGCGGCACCTCGATGCCGAATGCCTGCTTCAGCGCGCTTTTCGGGTCGTTCAGCAACTGCTGCTTAAAAACCGGATCTTCCCAAGCTTTCTTGACGATCTGTACCTTCAAAGCGTCAACGGACATTCCTTCATGACCTCCCTAGGCTTAATGGACTACCTCCCTTATGTTACCATATGAACAACAAATTCGTCATTTGTTTATTGAATTCGACAATATTTGTGTTAAACCGCCTCCGGAGGCAAGCTCATCCACCGTCTCGTCGATCTTTCGGGCTTCCTCCCGGAGTCCTTGCTCGACGGCGAGTTGAAATTCGGCCAGGTGGATCGGCACGCCCTCTATGCGTCTCAGCCGGTCTCCGTACCCGGCCGCGATGTCGGCCAATCGGCCCAAACAGCGGCGACGATAGATCGCCCGCTTGACGAGCCGTTCGTCCAGCGGACCTTCGGCCGCTCCCGCGAGCACTTCCCGGACAAGCGTCAAAAAAGCGTTGCGGTTCGGCTCGTCCAAGTCTTCCCGCCAGTCCGTCCAGTCGTCGGATAACTGCAAGACGGCGAGCGCGAGATCGACCGCCGTTTCCATGTCGGCAATGCGCTCCTCCTGTCCCGCCCCGATCAACAGCCCGGCCGCGCACAGCTTGACCGGAGCGGCTTTGCCCGCCAGCTGCCGGAAATCCCGGGGATCGGCCGGAGACGATCCTTCCCGGTTCATGGCGGACGCCCACTGCTCCATATAGTCGCGCTCGTACGTCCACAAAGGGGAGTCGAGCGGGAAATAACGGCCGTACCGCCGCCGGAAATAAACATGGAGCATTTGCCCGAGCGCCATGGATTTGCGTTTTCCCGAAGGAAAGCGCCCCGTTCCTCCGTCCATCGCATCGTCCAATATGAAAAAATGAAGCATCGCGTACAAATTCCCGACCGCCAGGTGATGGCAAAGCTCTGTCGGCGCTCCCGCTTCCTCCTGCAGCCAGTACGGCAGCAGGAAGCTGATCGCGTTGGTGCCGCCCCCGTTCCGCAGCGGATGGCTGCGCAGCAGCAAAGCCCGGCCGAGCTCCCGCAATTCGGCGGGCAGCTCCGCCAGCTCCCGCGAAGCTTCTTCGAACACCCTTTCAATCTCGTCGCGGAAACGTTCGATCCCGTTCATAGGCCGTCCTCTTCTCGATGGAAATCATCCTATTCTACTAGTTAAACAGCAGCTCCTCGATTTCCTTCTCGATGTCCGGCGGCTCGACCGTCGTTTCGAACCTCCCCTTCACCTCGCCGTCGCGACCGACCAGAAACTTCGAAAAATTCCACTTCACCCCGTCGCCCGCGTAAATGTCCGGATCGTTTTCCATCAGGAAATCCCTCATTTTCCGGCCTTCCGCGCTCCCGGCATCGAAGCCTTTAAACGGCGCTTGCTCCGTCAAGTATTGAAAAAGCGGATGGGCGGACGGGCCCCTCACGTCCGTTTTCTCGAATAAAGGGAACGTCACGCCGAAGTTCCTTTCGCAATAGTCCCGAATTTCCGAATGGCTTCCCGGCTCCTTGCCGTTAAATTGATTGCACGGAAACCCGAGGATTTCGAAGCCTTGTTCCCGCCGTCTTTCGTAAAGCTTTTGCAGACCGGTCAACTGGCGCGAATAGCTGCATTTGCTGCCGATGTTGACGATCAGGAGCGCTTTTCCCCGGTAGGCCGATAATTCGATTTCCTTCCCGTCGATCAGCGATGCCCGAAATCGGTATACGGACATGTGGACAACCTCCTCGGAATTGAAAGGATAGAGCAAACTTAACATTAAAAAGACAATAGGTGAAATATATAATGCATATAGGGTCTATAAGATTATTGAATAAGCGCGGCGATGAATAGGGTCGTCTGAAGCTGACGCTGCGTGTTTCTTCAAGGGTATTTTTCCGGCCGGGCCGATCGAACCTCCGGACTTGTACCCGTTTGTATAAAGATTTATGCCCTTTTCTCCATTGCTTGCAGAATAAGGCGACTCTATAATGCTTATCAATGATAATAATTCTCAATTCGACTCTCAGGGGGACGCGATGGCTAAATTCAAGTTTGGATTCGTCTTGTGCGCTTTGGCATTGTTGGCAAGTCTGGCATTAGGAGCCTGCGGGATGAGCAATGAAGCCGCCGAAACGGCGGGTACAGCGGGTACGGCGGCGAGCGAAGCAAGCGGCGAC
The DNA here is from genome assembly GCF_016937515.1 of Cohnella algarum. Taxonomy (NCBI): domain Bacteria; kingdom Bacillati; phylum Bacillota; class Bacilli; order Caryophanales; family Paenibacillaceae; genus Cohnella; species Cohnella algarum. The sequence goes on along the minus strand of NZ_JAFHKM010000002.1, from coordinate 1,875,671 downwards.
GCGCCGGGAGGCGAGAGCGCTTCGCCTTCGGCGGAAGCGACGCGAACGGTTACGCACGAAATGGGCGAAACGGTCATTCCGGCGAATCCGCAGCGGATCGTCGCCGATCAATACGTCGGCCATTTGCTGGCGCTCGGCATCAAGCCTGTCGGAGCAAGAGGCGACCTGATCGATACCCCGTTTTTGAAAGATCTTGCAGCGGATATCGCCGATACCGGAAGCCCGATGTCGCCGGAAAAGGTGCTTGAACTGAAGCCCGATTTGATCATTGTGCAAGACGGGGAAAACTACGAGCAATTGTCGAAGATCGCTCCTACGATCGTATACGAATATGGCAAGCTGAATTCGATCGAGCAATTGGAGCTGTTCGGGGAGATTCTGGGCAAACAGCAGGAGGCGCAGCAATGGAAAGAAAACTTCGACCGAAAAGCGGCCTCCTATAAAGAACAATTGGCGAGCGTCATCGCCGAAGGCGAGACGGTATCGATTGTCGAGGTATGGGCGCAGGGCACGTTCGTATACGGAAACAACTGGGGCAGAGGCGGATTCAGCCTGTATAACGCCCTCGGGTTGTCCGCTCCGGAGATCGTAGAAAACGAAATTCTGAACAAAGAACAGTACCGGCAGATCTCTCTGGAGGTTTTGCCGGACTATGCCGGCGATTATATATTTCTGACCGTCTACGAGGCGGACGGCGGAGACAAAGCGGCGCAGGAGATCAAAGAAAGTCCGATCTGGCAGAGTCTCCCCGCCTTCAAAAATAACCGGATCATCGAATTGAATATCGACGAAATGGCGCCGGGAGATCCGATCTCCCTGGAAAAGCAGATGGATATCCAGGTGGAGAGTCTTCTTGCCGCCCAATCCTGAATTCGCCTGGACAAGCAGAAGTCGGACCGTTGCGGGTCCGGCTCTTTTTTTATACAATGGACTCACTTAATGATAATAATTCTCATTCGAATGGTGTGAGCTGCGCATGCGAGATCCCGATACGAGCCCGGTTCCGTCGATTGGCTGCGTTCCCGTCGACATTCAGCTGCTGTCCATGCGAAATGGCTGGCGGGCCGAGCGTTCCGACGATGTCCGCTTGCTGCTGGTCGTCATAGAGGGGCAAGGCGCGCTGCGTATCCATGGCCGCCGCTGCAAGGTTCGCCATGGCCAATGCATTTGGGTAGAGCCCGGCATATCCGTTCGCGCGGGAACGAAGGGGGAGTGCGGTTTCCGTCTGTTCGTTTGCGCGTTTCTCCTCTTTTCCGCCGGATCGGCGCCGCAGGTAGAGACCGGGAGTTCCGGCTTTGTTTGCTGGGATGGAATCGGATCGGGATCGTTCGCCAAAACGGTCATGCATCTGCAAGAATTGCTGCGGCACGGCAGAAGCGCCGAGTTTGGCCGGCAGCTTCGCAACCAGGCGATTTTTCAGGAGATCATGCTAGCGGTATGGTCGGAGGCCGGAGACGGCCCCCCTTCTTCGCGGCACAACTCCCGAAAGGCCGTGGAACGGGCCGCGGCCTATCTGGAGGCTCATTTTGACCGCGATATCGACATCGAACGGCTCGTTGCGGACGCCATGATCGGGAAGCGCTACTTCAACCGGTTGTTCCGGGAACTCACCGGTTCGAGCGTCACGGAATACGTCACGACGCTGCGGATGAACCATGCCCGGCATTTGCTGTCGCAAAGCGGTTCGCGCGTAAAAGACGTGGCTTCGGCGGTGGGCTACCGGGACGAGTTTTATTTCAACCGCAAGTTCAAACAGTCCTTCGGCGTCGCTCCGGGACAGTACTCGCGCAACCTCAAGTACGACAAGAAGCTGTTCGCCACGCAATATTTGGGGCATCTCCTGTCGCTCGGCATCCGCCCCGTCGGAGCGACAAGCAATGTGATGTCGCACTCGTTCCTTAGAGAGCTTGTGGAAGGAATCGAGTCGGTCGATCCGCCCCTGTCCGTCGAGCGGGTCGGCGAATTGGACCCCGATCTCATTATCGGCTGGGAGCCTTCCGATGAGGAGAAGCTGTCCGCCGTTGCCCCCGTCGTTCTCTTGCCCTACGGCGAAGGCACTTCGATGGATCACTTCCTGCGCCTGGCGGACATGCTGGACAAGCGAAAGGAAGCCCGGCAGTGAATCGGCCGATATGAAGCGAAGGCCAAGCGTCTGCGAAAAACGTTGGACGGGGCCGTCGGACCGCGGGAGACGGTATCGATCATCGAGGTATGGGGGCACGGCATCGTCATTTACGGCAACCGGTGGGGCCGGGGCGGTTATAACCTGTATAACGGTCTGGAATTGAATCCTCCGGAGCCGGTGCTGCAGCACTTGATTGACAAAGAGCCGTACCGGACGATCACGCTCGAGCAATTGCCCGCGTATGCCGGGGACCGCGTCTTCCTGACCGTGTACGGGGAGGGCGGCGGAGCCGAGCGGGCGAAGGAAATGAAGGCAAGCCGGATCTGGGCGGATCTCCCCGCCGTCAAACGCGGATGCGTCTATGAAGTCGACATTCAGCGCTTCGGCGCAGGGGATCCTATATCGCTCAGCAGACAGCTGGATATTCAGGTCCGGTTGCTCCGGACGGGGGGCCGGGGAAGGTCGACCTGACGGATCTGGTCCTTGCCGATGTCATGGACGCGAGGCGCCAATCGCTTGTTCCGGATTTGATATAATGGCTTAGCCTGCTTTATGGCTTGGGGGGGATGGAAGATTGCTGCAGAAACAACTGCCGATATGGAATAACGCGGCCTTTAAAGTGCTTGATGTGCGGCGCTCCGCCGTGCCGGCGGGAGACAGCGCGCGCTTTATTCGGCTGCCGGCCGGCGCGTTTTTGTACGCGTGCGGCGGGAGAGGACAAATACGGATCGACGGCGTTGTCCACACGATCGACCGCAGCTATGTTTGCCATGCCGGCAAAGGCGCATCGCTGGACATCGTCCGGGTGACGGAGACCGTCGACTATTTTCTCATCTACTATAAAGCGGTCATGATGCCTCCGTATCGTCGGAAGCTGCTCGATCTATACCGCGATTATAACCCTTTTCAGGCTGCGTACGGTTTTGTCCCCGCCTCCCCGCTTGAACTTTATGCGAGAATGGAGCAGATGTATCTGCAGTGGGAACGGGAAGACCCGTTGGAAAAATTCCATGTGCGGGCTCTCTTCCACCAACTCGTCTACGAATTGCTGAGGCAGCTGCAGCGAGCGGAAAATGCGCAAACCTTGCGGACCGATCTGATCGACCGGGCCGTCCGCTATATCGAACGGCACTATGCCGAGCCGCTTGACTTGCGGGAGCTCGCGGAGGTTCTTCAATGCGGAGTCAGGCAGCTGCAACGGCAGTTCAAGGCGTATTGCCGAATGAGCCCCATGGAGTATGTGACCCGGGTGCGCATGGAACAAGCCAAGGGGATGCTGCAAAGAACCGATGCGTCGATCAAGGAAGTCGCCGAAGCCGTCGGATATGTCGATGCGTATCATTTCAGCCGCTCCTTCAAAAAGCATTTCGGCTTGTCCCCTCTGCAATTTCGGCGCAAGCGTCGTTCGGATGCATTTTCGCTGTCGTCCTCGTCCATTGGCGCAAGCCGCGACCTCTCGTATAGTTATGTCGATGATGAAAATCATTATCACTACACAGACAGAGGAGCGGCAAAAATGCATTCGCGTACGAAATCATTGGCGGCGGTCAATTTCATGCTGATTATCATGCTACTGTTGGGAGCATGCTCTGCGGGCGGCAGCGGAAGTCCCGCATCCGGCAACGGAGCGTCGGCGACCCCGTCCTCCGTTGCAACGCCGGTTCCGACTCCGGCTCAAACGCAGCAAAGCAGCTATCCGGTTACGATCAGCCATGTCAAAGGGGAGCTTACCCTCGAGCAAAAGCCGGAGAACATCGCCGTGCTGGACGTTCAGTATGTCGATCAGCTGGTGGCTCTGAACGAGCAGCCGGCCGGAAGCGTCAAGGCCGCCGGAGCGGCCGCGGACTTCCCCGAATATCTCAGCGGCAAGCTTGCGGACGTGAAGGTGCTCGGGACCTATGAGGAGCCCAACTTGGAAGCCGTGCTGGCCATGAGTCCGGATTTGATCATTTGCACCGAAGTGCACGAAAAGATCTACGAGAATCTGTCCAAAATCGCGCCGACCGTCATGCTCATGCGCAACGAGGACTGGCGGGATACGCTGGTCACGTTCGGCAAAATCGTGGGCAAGGAGCAGGAAGCCGAGCAAGTGCTCGAAGCCTACAAAGAAAAAACGGCCAAGTTGTCCGCCGAGCTTGCCGCCAAGCTGGACGGCCAAAGCGTCGGGCTGATCCGCCCGCGGGACAACGAGATTCGCGTGCATACGCCCAAGCACCGCACGGGAGCAATTCTTTACGACGACCTGGGCCTGATCGCCCCGAAGCCGACGACCGAAGTCGACGATACGGCGTATCACATCTCGTTGGAAGCGCTGGCCGATGTCGGCGCCGACCACCTCTTCCTGCTGACGGACGACATGTTCGCGGAGATGGTAAAGGAAGTTCAGGAGACGGCAACCTGGAAGTCTCTCGAACCGGTCAAGCAAAATCGCGTCTACACCGTAGATACGACCATGTGGATCGGCTACTACGGCCCGATGGCGATCAACCTCGTCGTCGACCAGGTCGCGGAAGCTTTGCTGGGCACGTCTTAACATGCCGGGCCCTCTTACCGCTTCGGAATGGACGGACTTGTCCGAGCGCTTCGGTCTGCTCAGGCAGGACAGCCCGCGTTCGTGCCGAAGGAGCGTGCGCGCCGCCGATTTGCTCGATCGCGAAACGCGCGAGCAATACCTCGATTGGCTGGGCGGCTATATCGGGTCGCCGTCGCGCAGGGTGACGGCATCCACGCTGGTCAAGAGGTATGCTTATCTCGCCGTTTCGCCCGCTTTGTATGCCATGAGCGTTTATAACAAAGAGTTAACGCTGCGATTGGAGCACTGCTTTCTGGAGACGTATGCGGACCCGGAACGCCATCCGGGCGGTACGAAGCTTCCCCATCTTCGTCTGGCGGACGATCGCTCGACGGAGCCCGAGCCCGGAAGGCGGGATGAGTGGCGCGAACGGTCGGTGCGGGAGCTTTTTGCCGGGCATGTCGCCCCCTTGCTCCGCGCTTTGGCCGAGACCGCCCGCATCCCTCCCGTCGTGCTGTGGGAAAATGTCGTCGTGCGAATCGTCCCGCTATTCGAGGATGCGCTTGAGGAGGCGGGCGACCGGGATGCCGCCGGCCGCATTCGCGAAGATTTTCGCTATCTTGTCCGCGAGATCCCCGGGGAACCGTTCGGCGAGCGGCGCAATCCGCTGTCCGGGCTGGTCGATCCTGCCGGCCTTGAGTCCGGCGACGGTTGCCGGCACCGGTTGCGGCGCACCTGCTGCCTTTATTATGAAATATCGGCGGAGTACTGCAGGCGCTGCCCGCTCCCCGGAGCCTCCGGCTCATCCTGACGAAAACGCCCCCTGCCGTCTTTCCGGCGGTTGGGGGCGTATTCGCATTTGAAGCCGAAGCCATTCGTTTCGATCGTTGCGGGCTTTCGGAGCCGCTTCCGAAGATCGGAACCGGCAAAGGATTTCCCGGATCGAAGTAGAATGAAGAAGAAACGATAAAAGTCGGAGATAGAGGAGCGAAACGATGACCGAGCCGAAATGGTTGGAGTGGGCCAAACAGATCCAGGCGATCGCCCAAACCGGGCTGACCTATGCGAAAGACGTCTACGATATCGAACGGTACGAAGCGTTAAGGCAGCTTAGCGTGGACATTCTTGCAAACTATGGGACTGTAGCGAAATAAACACCCTAATAAATTACACATAAGGCTGGAAATGAAGAAAGCGCGATGTAGCGAAATCTGGTAGACTGGTAGAAACAACGGCTTGGCAGGAGAACGGCCTCCAACCCGAAGGAGGAATCCTCTCATGCAGAATACGTTGAAGCAACGTTACGAACAATTGAGCCCCTTTCTGAATGAACGTCAGAGACGATTATTTGCGGCAACTGAAGCCCTCGCTTATGGTCGTGGAGGGATCGCATTCGTCGAACGAGAATTGGGAATCAGTCATAAAGTCATCCAAGCGGGCATTCGGGAATTGAAGAACCCGGAGCAGATCGACCCTGAACGGATTCGGAAATCGGGTGGGGGTCGGAAGCGAACGGTGGATACGGATCCGACGCTGCTGAGCGATCTGGAGAAGTTGATTGATCCCGCTACCCGAGGTGAACCCGACTCGCCTCTGCGCTGGACGAACAAGAGTACGCGTAAACTCGCTGCCGCCTTGAATGAAATGGGGCACAAGACCGACAACAAGATGGTAGCCACGCTATTACACGAGCTCGGCTACAGTCTGCAGGCCAATCGAAAAACAGAAGAAGGCGGTCGTCATGAAGACCGTGATGCGCAATTTCAGCATATTCACGATCAGGTGCAGGCCTTCCAAAACGAAGGAGAGCCGGTGATCTCCGTGGATACCAAGAAAAAAGAGTTGGTCGGCGACTTCAAAAACGGCGGTGTCGAATGGCAACCCAAAGGCAGCCCGGAGAAGGTACGCGTTCATGATTTTCAAATCCCCGAGCTCGGAAAAGTCAATCCATACGGCGTCTATGATCTCAGCGCGAATGCCGGATGGGTGAGCGTAGGCACGGATCACGATACGGCAGCTTTTGCGGTAGAAAGCATCCGCCGTTGGTGGACGGCGATGGGTCAAGCTACCTATCCAAACGCCACGAAGCTCCTGATCACAGCGGATGGAGGCGGAAGCAACGGCTCTCGTGTACGGCTGTGGAAGACGGAGTTGCAGACGTTGTCGGACGAAACGGGGTTGTCCCTATCGGTCTGCCACTTTCCACCGGGGACGAGCAAATGGAACAAGATTGAGCATCGTCTGTTTTCATGCATCACCCAGAATTGGCGGGGAAAGCCGCTAACCAGCCACGAGGTCATTGTCAATCTGATTGCGTCCACGACGACAACAACCGGGCTGAAGGTACAGGCCGAGTTGGACACAACAGCGTACCCAAAAGGAATCAAAGTAACGGATGAAGAACTGGCCCAAGTAAACCTAGAAAAAAATGACTTTCATGGAGAATGGAATTACACGATTTCACCTAGAAATAGGTAGTTTAATTTGCTACAGTTCCTATACATGGGCCGGAAAGGAACGGATCCGGCTCGCCTTTGCCGGCGAGACCGGATACGCCACGCCCAAAACGGATATCCGGGCCGTCGTATTCCGGGACGGGAAAATTTTGCTCGTTCGCGAAAAGATCGACGGAGCCTGGGCCTTGCCCGGAGGGTGGGCCGACATCGGCCTGTCCCCTTCCGAAGTTGCCGTGAAGGAAGTGCGGGAAGAATCGGGGTATGAAGTGAAGCCGGTCCGCCTCTTGGCCGTTCTGGACAAGAAATTCCATGACCATCCGCCCGAGCCTTATCATATCTACAAGCTGTTCATCCGCTGCGACATCGTCGGCGGCCAGGCCCTCAGCGGCGTGGAGACGAGCGATGTGGGCTTTTTCGCCCAGGACGGGTTGCCGGAGCTTTCCGTCGAGCGGAATACGGCCGCGCAAATCCATGCCATGTTCGAGTTCTTGCGCGATCCTGCGAAAGAAGTGTTGCTGGATTAGAACAGCTTGGGTTATCCAGTTAAAGTTTTCCTCGAATCAGACCGAATCGGGCAGCCTGTTACGCCCGTTTTGACGGTTCTGATCCGTAACTTGCTAACCGGTTTTCGCTCCACGTTGCGTTATGCCTGATTGGCGGCGGCCTGCATCAGGTCGTATATTTTGCGGGCCGTATTAACGTTGCGGACGGTGACTTGCCGATAAAGCTTCGTGCCGATGATCTTGGTCATGCCGCTCTTGGCGGCATTGATTTTATCGTACGACCATAAAATCGCCCCCGGAGCATAGATGACCCGATCGATCCCGGGCTTGACGGGCAGCTCCTCCAGTACGGACTCGCGATCGTATTCCTCCCATAGATAAAGAACGTCGCTTTTCATGTTCGCGTCGTTCGTCCAGTCTTCGGGAAGCTTGTCCATAATGATTCCGATTTCGTCCAGGGTCCGAATCATCACCCGAATGGCAAGTCCGAAGTCGGCAAGAATGGCTTCCTCCAGCTTGGCGGCTAGTTCCTCCGAAGTACGCAGCTCGTCCGAGAAAATGATGTTGCCCGAGTTGATATAGGTGACGACTTGAGCGAGTCCCAGCCCTTCGAACGTGCGTTTGAGCAGCTTCATATCGATTTTATTGTTGCCGCCTACGTTAATTCCCCGTAGCAAAGCTACGAATACCATCGTTATTCCTCCCATTCGAATCCTGATTCAGTTAGAGTATACAATTATTATAGGGGCGAGAAAGAGGGAGAAACAATGGAACGCAGAGCTTTGCCCAGGCGTAATAAGTAAAGCGCCGTATTACGTGTTACAATAAGGCAATACTTGCAAATAACGGCGCTATTTTGACTCGGAAAGGTGTTGGGGATGACACAAATCGAAGAACATAGAAGCAAGAATTGGAAAAGGGATATCGTTCTGTTTATGAGTAGTCAGACCATATCGTTATTCGGTTCCGCGTTAGTCCAGTATGCGATCATGTGGTACGTTACGCTCACGACCGAATCCGGCCTTATGATGACGCTGTTTATCCTTTGCGGGTTCATCCCGACCTTCGTGTTGTCGCCGTTCGCGGGGGTGTGGGCGGACCGGTTCAACCGCAAAAATCTGATCATGCTGGCCGATGCCATGATTGCCGCCGTGACTCTGGTTCTAGCGATCACCTTTCTGCTAGGTTACGACGAGGCTTGGCTGCTGTTCGTCATTGCGGCCGTTCGCGCGCTGGGCACCGGAATCCAGACGCCGGCGGTAGGGGCGATCCTGCCGCAGATCGTGCCGGAGGAAAAGCTGACGAAGGTCAACGGAATCAACGGAACCCTTCAGGCGCTTATGATGTTCGTCGCTCCGATTGTCAGCGCGACGCTGCTGACGGTGGCTACGATCGAAGTCATCTTCTTTATCGATGTGGTCACCGCGGCGATCGCGATTCTCTCTTTGTTGTTCTTCTTGAAAATTCCGCCGCACCAAAAGGCGTCGGATGCGCAAACGACCAGCTATCGGGAGGACTTTAAGCTTGGTCTGGCCTACATTCGGAACCACGGCTTTCTCAAATCCTTTTTTGTCTTTTTCGCGATTTTCTTTGTTTTGATGGCTCCGGCCGCGTTTCTGACGCCGCTGCAGGTGACGCGCAGCTTCGGGGACGATTATTGGCGGTTGACGGCCATAGAGATCGCTTTCTCGGTCGGGATGATGGCCGGCGGAGCTCTCATCGCCTCGTGGGGCGGCTTCCGCAACAAAATCCACACGATGACTCTCGCCAATCTGGTGATGGGCGTATGTACGGTCCTGTTGGGCGTTATCCCCAACTTCTGGATTTACTTAATCCCGATGGCCGTATTCGGCGTGGCCATGCCTATGTTAAATACTCCGACGACCGTCATGCTGCAGGAAAAGGTGGATCCGAACTACATGGGGCGCATCTTCGGCGTCTTCGGCATGATCTCGACGTCCATGATGCCGATCGGCATGCTGATCTTCGGTCCTATAGCGGATGTGATCGAGATCGAATGGCTTCTGGTCGGAACCGGGTTGCTTATGCTCGTCCTGACCTTGTTTTTCGTTAAAAACAAACGGCTGGTCGAAGCCGGAAGGCCGGAATTAAAAGAAGCGACGCTTTCGTAGGAGGGTTCCATGAGCTTCAAGAACTGGCGTCGCAAGAGTTGGCTTGCAGGGGGATGATTGTTTCCTAATGCTTTGAAGACAGGCTGCGACAGAAATGTCGCGCCTGTCTTTATTCCGAACGCTAAACTGAAGCTGACGGGCAACGAGCAATGGCGATGGAGAGGCGAGTCTCACGATTCGTCCCGATGTATACATAATCGTTTGCAAACAACATCGGCTATGAGGAGAATCCGATTGCCGTTGGCGAGGAGAAAGAGGCGAGTGAAAGAAGGAGCACGGCTTTAAGCGCGCTCACCAAGAAATTCGTGTCTGTAAATCGCATGAACCCTATCCAAAACGTTCCGCGCTTGATCTTTAAATTTTACATCTGCAACCTGACCTTTCAGCAAAAACACGCCAGTCTCCTTACGGTGTTCTCCGAGGGCCCCCTCATACAACTGGTTCGCGCCGTGGGTAGGCGGAGAGAAAAACAGCTTCATTAACAATTTAGCCACTATGGGTAATCCGGATTTTTTTCCTTTTCTTAGCGTATTATTGCTACCCGGGTCAACGCTGCGGATCTTAATGCCCTCTTTGGCAAGCTGCGGTGCGATAGCTTGAGTCCACAGCGAAAGCGCCAGCTTCGAAGCGGCATATGGACCAAGCAGTTTGCGGAAGGTTTTGGGGCGTTCCAGGATTTCGATATTAAACTCTTTCACAAATTTTAATGCTGACGATGAGGTATTGACTACCGTTTTTAAGCCGGCGTTTTTTAAGAGTTCCTTCAATTCCATCAGAATGATATACGGAACGACCGTCATCAGTTCATAATGTTTCTCGCGCCCTTGTTTCGAATAGCTCAGTTCGTCAAAGCTTCCGCCGGCATTGTTGAACAAGATGTCGATCTGCCGCTCTTTTCCTTTGATCTCTTCCAAAGTACGTCTCAAGCTGGAAAAATCGGCGAGATCCGCTATTTTATACATGCGAAGCCGTCCACTATGGATGGCTTTTTGGATTTGCGTATCATCCGCAGGAAAGCCGGAACGGTTCAAAGCAACCACCTGCCAGCCCTCCGACAGCAACTTCCGTGTTAATTCCAACCCGATCCCGTTGCTTGCGCCGGTAATCAGTGCGATATTTTCTCGTTGGTTCGCGTTCATTTTACGTCTCCTCCTGATGGCGGGATATTTTCCCTGATAGCGCACATTCTATAACTTGGAGTCGACTCTAAGTCAAGGCACGAAAGCAAAAGTTTTTGTCCTAAGATTTGACTTGGAGCCAGCACCAAGATGTATAATGCACAAAAAAAGCATTCTCCGGGAGGAAACAGGATGATGGAAGAGCAAACCTTTACAATAAAGCAAACCGCCGAGCAAACCGGAATCTCCGAGGATACGATTCGTTATTACGAAAAGATCGCGCTGCTACCTCGGGCGGATCGGAAGGACAACGGGCACCGCATCTACCGGCAGGAAGACATCAATACGATCCGGCTGATCTCCTGCCTGAAAAAAACGGGGATGCCGCTGGAGGAAATGCGGCCGTTTTTGGCGGTCTCCGCCGACACAGATCCCGGAGAATATCCTGAGCTGGTGGAGCACATGAGGAGCCACCGGGAAAATATCGTCAACCAAATCGCCTCGCTGCAGCAGGTCGTCGATTTTATTGACATGAAGCTGGAGCAGGGAAAATACCGCCGGGACTGCTCGGATGAAAGCCAAGACGGCGTGTCAGAGAATGTGGCGGGAGAACCGAGCCCAAAGCCCGTCTCACCCGTTGAGATGAGTTACTTTTCCATATCGGCCTCCATAAGATAAGCTCGGAAATAAGCATGTATATACGTGCAACCGTCCTTATTTTCCTTGCATGAAAAATTTTTCCCACCCGAATACCGGTCTCAACATCTTGCGAATCCAATAAGCGATAATCGTTCCTGAGCTCCACGAGCCGGGCTTCTGCAAGTATTCCATGAATTGATCGTTGATGAGATACGTCCAAGTAGAAGAAGGGCTCTTGAGCCCGAACTTTTCCCACTTCGCCGGATCGTTCGAACCTCCGAGCCTTGCGAGCATCTTCTCCGACTCTCGATTTATTTTAGCCGGAATTTGCTCGTAGGCCTGGATGATTTGCGCATGAAATTCGTCGATCGGATTGCGGCTGGCGAGGCTCGTCAAATGGATGCTTTCGCGAATGTAAGAAACGTATGCCAGATGGTCAGCCCAGAACTTGTCGATATAATAAAGCCGTACCCGCTGCTCCGAAGGGCTCATCGGCGTCTCGCCCTTCAAAATTCCGAGCCGCTCCTCGTATAGAATCCGCCTCTGTTCCTCCACCATATCCGAATAATGGTTCAGTTCCTGGCGGATATGGAAGTTTTGGCCCATGATCACGCGCTGGATATGCGCGATTTTGCTGCGGAGCACCGACTCATCGAGAGCCTCATCCTGCTTGAGATCGCGATACAGGGGCGGAATCGCTTTCTCGATGCCGAACCGAAGGAACAACTCATCCTCCAAGCTTACGAAAAATACGGAGGCTCCCGGGTCGCCCTGGCGGCCGGAACGCCCGCGCAGCTGGTCGTCGATTCGCACGCTTTCGTGCACATGCGTACCCATCACGTACAACCCGCCCAGCCTGGCGACAATTTCCGCTTGTGCGGGGTCGCCGCCGCCGAGCCGAATGTCGACGCCGCGTCCCGCCATATTCGTAGACACCGTCACGGCGCCGATTTCTCCCGCTTTGGCGATGATCTCGGCTTCTTCTGTATCGTTTTTCGCATTCAGAACATGGCAAGGTACGCCGGCAGCCGCCAGCGCCTCCGCCAGCATGTCAGACTCCCCTACGCTTGACGTACCGATGAGAATCGGGCGTCCCGTCGCATGGACGGAAGAGATTTCTCGTACAAGCGCCTTAAGTTTGGCTTTTTTATGGGTATAAATCCGGTGCGGATGGTCGATCCGTATGTTTGGCCGGTTCGGCGGAATTTGCACGACCTGCAGCGCATAAATCTCTTCGAATTCCACGGCGGAAGCGTGCGCGGTGGCCGTCATTCCGCAAATCTTCGGATATAGGCTAAGGAAGTGCTGAAGGGTGATCGTACCGAGAACTTTTCCGCCGGCTAAGGGCTGCAGCCCTTCCTTGGCCGCTAGCGCGGCTTGAAGCCCGTCCGGCAATTGCCTGTTCTCCGCCACGCGGCCGGTATATTCGTCGATCAGCTCGATTTTGCCGTCCCGGACGATGTAATCGACGTCTTTTTTCAATAACGCTTCCGCATGCAGCGCGCAATTCAACGACGACAACAAATGACTGTTATGGCTTTCGTACAAATTGCCGCATCCCAGCAGCGATTCCGCTTTGGCAGAGCCCGCTTCATTTAAATAAACGTTCCGCTCGAACTCGTCGAAGTCGTAATGCTCACCTTGCTTGAGCTGCCTGGCTGCTTCTGCCAAACGAATTCCGTCGCTGCCGGAAGAGCTCGGCTCGCCGGCGATGACCAGCGGCACCCGCGCTTCGTCGAGGAGGAGCGAATCCGCTTCGTCGACGATGACGCAGTGGAAAGGACGATGCACGATATCGGCTTCGTTCAGAGCGATCGTGTCGCGCAAATAATCGAATCCCGCCTCTTTGGCCGTAACATAGGTTATATCCGCTGCGTACGCTTCCCGTTTCTCGGACAAGCTCATGCCCGCTTGAGCCGCGTTTACCGTTAACCCGAGGAAACGATAGATCGGGCCCATCCACTCCGCATCCCGATTTGCCAAATAATCGTTAAAAGTCAGCACGTGAACGCCTTCGCCGGTTAGCGCGTTCAGATAAGCAGGCATAACGGCAGAGAGCGTTTTTCCTTCGCCGGTTTGCTGCTCGATCAAAAATCCCTCGTGCAGGGCGATGGCAGCCATGATCTGGACATCGTAAGGCCGTAATCCGAGCTTTCTCTTCGCTGCCTCGCAGACCAGCGCATAGGCATCGACAAGCAGCTCGTCTAAAGGCTTGCCCGATTTTGCTTCCCTTTTCAGCCGGAGAGATTCCGCTTGCAGCCGCTTTTCGTCCCATGCTTCAAAATTCCGTTTTCGGATGAGCTCCGCTTTGTTCCGATAGCCTTTCAGCTTATGCCGGGTATCGCGGTCTTTGAATTTTTGCATCCACTTGACGGCTAAATTCATCGGAATTTGATCTCTCCTTCCAATCCGCTTGAGATCGGACCGATTTGCATAGATATTACTTGCTCAGGAGCCATACCCATACCAGGAGCATAAAAGAACCTCCCGCAATCGCTGCGACCGTTAGCCGGCCCATCGGTTTGGCCATATTTACCGTCCAGCCGATGCCGTAAGGTTTCGGAACGAAGATCGCCGGATCATCGGGATTGCAATAGATTTTGCCCATTATTTTCCAATTAGCCGTCTGCTCGGGATGCTGGCCGCCCTTCTGTGTTCGACAGGGACATGCCAGCCGCGGATTGCATTCAGTCGCAGCGCCGATTGTCTGCAGATCGCGATCGCGATGCCGGAGAGCGGAAATTGAGAGAGCAGTGCGGTCAAAAGGTATGCCAAGGCGTGCGCCGCGTCCAGGTACCGAATCAAAAAGAAGCAAGCGGCTGCCATAATCACCACGAATATCCCCATCAGAATCGCATATTGCGCGCGTATCCGCCGGACGGCCGGATCCTGCGTCTCGGCAGCCGGAATCGGCACTCCGAACAGCAAGGTTCGAGGACCGAAGAGATTCTGTACGCAGATCAACAGCGCCTGAATGACATATAGGCTTGCGACCGCTATGACGGTTCCGTTCATCATCAATGCCCGTCCCCTCCACGCTTCATCATGATGTCCCCGTACAGCCTTCTGCATTGATTCGTAAAAGCTTCTTCCGTCATTCCGCGCACGGCCGCTTCCGCCGCGAGCGAACGGAGCTGTCGGAACAGTTTGGCCTCGAATTCCTCCGTCACGCCCGGCATCGCGTCCGGTTGAACGATAACGCCCTTCTTCCGGTGCACTTGGAGAAAGCCATCCTGCTTCAGCAAGGTGTACGACTTATTGACCGTATGAAGATTGATGCCCAGATTCTCGGCCAGATTCCTGACGGACGGAAGCGGATCGCCCGGCTTCAATGCGCCTGACGCGATTCCTTCGATCAACTGGTTGATTAATTGCTCGTATAACGGGGTCTCCGATTGCAGATCCAGCTCGATGAACATGAATATCTCTCCTTCTAGCACAGAACAGCAACATGAGGAATGGCCGGATGGCGGACTCCTCGCCTTGCGTATATCTGTTATATATATTATATAACAGATATACAAAAAGAGGACAATACCCATTTGTAGCAGGGGTTATTGCGTGGGATGTTGTATTGTCCCTCGGTACGGGTTTTTCCACTTCCTTCAGATGGAGAACATCGGGCGATCCGTATTCGGTATACCTCTCTTCATTATTATTTCGATTTACGCAACCGAAGTCATTCAAGAAGCATCTTAACATAGGGGGAGGAGGAAGCTTTCTGGATATCGTTCTGGGCTTGAAGGAAAAAGACGAAGCCGCGCTTCGAGCGTTAATGGAGCGGTACGGCAACGAACTGATGCGTACGGCTTACTTGTTGGTCAAAGACAAGCAAGCCGCGGAAGAAGCCGTCATGGATACGTTCATACAGGCTTATCGCAAGATCGCCCAACTCCAAGATCCCGACCGGCTTGGAAGTTGGCTTCTACGAATCACCGTAAACCGGTGCCGGATGAAAATGCGTACCTGGAGCTGGAGTCGAATATTTCCTCTATCCCATGTTGAACAAATGATTGAGGAAGAAGAACCGGGCCCGGAGGAGCTCTTGATCGACGCATGGCGCAACAAGAAGTTAAGCGAAGCGCTGCTGAAGCTTGATTACAAATATCGCGAGACGATCGTGTTATTTTATTTCAACGGATTAAACGTGGCCGAGATCGCGGAACAAACAAGCAGCAACGAAAATACGGTGAAGGCCAGGCTTGCGAGAGGCAGGGCGAAACTTAAGCTCATGCTGGAGGAACAGGAGGATGGGAATGAAACCGGAGCAAGAGCAAGAGTTCATTAGAAAAAGGCTGGAGGAAGAGCTCGGAGACCTGCGTTTTCATAAAGGCGCGGAAGTGTTGGATCGAACCCATCCCCGTTCATGGCGGGCCAAGCTGCGAGCTTTGTGGAATTACGAACTCGAACTGCCGCTTATTCCGATAGGCGCTAGCTTCGCCGTGCTGTTGGCAATTTTGTTCGTTGCCCCGTTACAAGAGGATACGGGTAAAGGGGAGTCGACAGGGGATATGCCTCGCGCCGGAAGACAGCTCGTGGAAGCAGGAGGCAATACCTACTGGAAGGACGATTACGAGAAGGCGGTGGAAGGCGTTGAAATTAAAGATCAAAGTTAAGCATCTCTTCGCGCTCGCCGTCGCCCTGTGCGCCTCGTTTGTCCTTCTCCAGCTAATCGTGATGCCCAGGATCGAAGTCGCGATGGCCAAAAAGCACTTCGAGCAAGGGACGGCCGGCGGAAAAAATGACCTGCTTCGAGTAGTCGATGCTTCATCCGGGGACGACAAGTGGGAGCTTATCCGGCGCTACATGATCGAGAACGGTTCGGACATGAGCATGACGAGATTCGACGTTATAGCGGGAGAGGGAACGTTCTACTCTTCTACGGCAGCCTCGCTTCCGGATGCGCCGCGCTGGACGAGAGAGGAGAAAATCAAGTACTTGGAAGCCTATCTGGAAGGCGGTCCAATCGACGGTTATTTAGTTAGAGCGGCGAAGCAGTTGGCCTTCGAATATCTCATTCTAAGCCGGACTGAAGACGCGATTCGCGCGCTGGAGCGGACGGAACAAAGGCTTTCGGGCCGTTACGATAATCAGAGAAGAGAGCTTAAGCTGGCCCGAGCGAAAATCTACGCGGATGCCGAAGATTTCGGGACGGCGGAGCGCTTGTTGACGGAATTGAGCGAAGAGCCGAACCAGAAGGATACGTATCTTAACGACAATATCGCGAAGCTCCAAACCCGGATCATGGAACAGCGCGACAATGCGGCTTCAAGCGTATCCGGAACCATTAAACGAAGTGACGGCAAGCCGATGGCAGGCATCGGGGTGTACTTGCGAAGCAGCAGGGACGTCTACCATAGCCTGATCGAAAGCGAACCTTACCAGACATTGACCGACTCGGAGGGAAACTTTGCGTTCAAAGGCGTTGCCCCCGGCAGTTACGTGATCTACATCGGCCTGAACTTCGAGCAAATCGACGGTTGGACGCGACCTGCAAACTATAACGAGGAGTGGATCGATCTTCGGGGAGGAGAACATCTGACCCGGAACATTACCTTGCAGAGGTTAATCCAATTACGCTCCCCGGTGGACCAGCAAGTCGTTACCGGCAAGACGGTCAAATTCGAATGGGAGCCCGTCGAAGGAGCCGCATTCTACACTTTGAACGGGACTTTTCCAGTCGAAAACGGTACGGTAGGACACCAAATCAAGGAACATATCGAGAGCAATTCCATCGAGCTGCCTCTCGAAACGCTCTACAGTGTCCAAAGCGGCTTTTCATATAAAAAATTCGGAGACAAGGAAATCCCCGACCCCTCTAATCTGCTTGGGTACGCCGATCCGTCCAGCCGATTCTCCTGGAGCGTGGAAGCCTACGATGCCGACGGGAAGCTGTTGACGCGGAGCAACGGTTACCGGTTGAACGAGCAGACGATGGGGCCTCTTCCCTTCTTCTATCTGAAGGAGCGCACGCTTACCGACGCCGACCGGTTGCTTCTGGAGGGCCGCACGGAGGAAGCCTTGCTCGGGTACAAAGCGGATTATGAACGAAACGACCACGATAAGCATAGTCTTCGGATGATAGCTAAACTGCTGAAGATTAACGCCAGGGACGCTAAGCGCCCGCTCGACGCGACTTCCGTAACGTACCTTGAGAAGCTGGCAAGCGTCGATGATACCGGAAACGCCATTTTTCCCTTGATCGAATACTATGGAAGCGTCGGAGATTGGGCCCAAGTCGACCGATATTACGGCATGCTGAACGAAGCCCGTCAAGGAAGGGTGGAAAGCTACTCTCAAGCCCAATACGGGAGGCTGCTGCTGAAGCAAGGGAGAGTCGAAGAGGGCGAGGCGCAGCTTCGGCAGGCCCAAGAGAACGATCCCTCGAATCGATTCATCGGCACTTATATCGCGAGCGTCATTTATTTGTCCGGCACCTTGGATACGGCCGGAGAGCTCGCGCGTCAGTATCCGGAACGCTCCTATTACGACCAGGACAACCCGGATTGGAGCGAGCTTGTTCAAGGTTTAAAGGAAGAAAGCCAGGACTCGAACGACGAATCCTACTTTTCGAAGCTCAAAGAAGCGTTGCGAGTTTGCTTCAGCGGAGATGAAAAGCAGCTAGAGAACTGGATGGCGGAGTCGGAATACGCGGCTATGAAGGCGTTCGTCTTGGCGCTGTCGAAAGTAGATTGAGAAGAAGCGACGATTGACTTGGAATGGCTGCGAGTTCATGAAAGAAAAATCGGGCAGGTGGCTGGTCATACTGAATGGAACGCCAACAACCCGAAGATCGGCAGGGCAGCAATACTGTTGTTTGCAAATTGTATGCTGGCTTATGTCTGCGGGGATGCCGCGATTACGAGATTGCTCACGATAGAGGCCTCCTTTATGGATAAAGCTTCTCTCCTTTTTCGAGCATTTCGATGAATTGCTTGATGCGGTTCGCGCGCGTTTCCGGTTTTTTTGCCGTTTGCAGGCGGAACAGCATCGCGTATTTGTTTTGCCTGTTAAGTCCGTCGTATACGGCTTTCGCTTGCGGATTTCGCTCGAGCTCGGCGGCGAAATCCTCCGGCGCTTCCGCCGTGCTTTGCGGCGCGTATGCAGCGTCCCATAGGCCGTTCTGTTTCGCGGTCTCTATCGCCTGCAAGCCAGGCGGCTTCATCCTGCCGCTCTCGATCAAGGCGGCGACCTTGTCTTTGTTCACCTGCGACCAGATGCTCTTCTTGCCGCGCGGCGTGAAGCGTTGCAACCACGTCTTCTCGTCGTGCGCTTCCTTCTGGCTGTCGATCCAGCCATAACAAAGCGCGACATCAAGCGCCTCCACGTACGAAACAGACTGGACTCCGGAATTTTTCTTCGCATGCTGAAGTCTAATCCCTGGAGAAACCTCGTAATTTTCCGCCAGCCATTCCTCGAACGCCTCCGCATCCGGGAACAGCTGAATCGGCAACGGCTCTGCTTTTTTAGCCATTTTCGCACCTCCGCCTAAATGAACATTTTAGCCTTATGATAACTGAAAAAACCTCCGATTGGAGGTTTTTTTCGGTCTATAAAATCACAAAGCCATAAGTCGCCTGAATTTGAATCGAAGCACCGCCTTTTCGAATTGTTGACTTAAGTGTTTCTGTTTATTTCTTATCAATCGTTGGGCCGGGATTTGCAGCATCGTAATGGTGGGCTGACCCGGCCCTTTGTTTGTCTGAACAGGGCATCACGCAGGATGCGAGCGAACGTTCGGTTTGACCCGTTATGAAAGCATTCCCAACAACCGCTTTTGGGCGGCTTGTTGACTCCGTGTTGACTTCAGAAAATAAAAAATACATCGTCGGGGCTTTAGATCCCACGGCGATGTATTCATCGTGTAAGTACTGCTATACGTCTCTCGGTTATTCTTCGTCTCCAACAGCAATGGGATTGGAAGGGTCGCATATCCAATCGCTCCAGCTCCCCGCATACAGCTTCACGCGGTCGAACCCCGCCTCGCGCAGCGCCAGCACGTTCGGCGTCGCGGTGACGCCGGAGCCGCAGTAGACGACGATGTCGCGATCGCGCGGCAAATCCGCGAACCGCTCGCGCTGCTCCTCCGGCGACTTCCACGTGCCGTCCGCGCGGCGGCCTTCGCTCCAGAAGCGGTTGACCGCGCCGGGAATGTGCCCGGCCACGCGGTCGATCGGCTCGACCTCGCCGCGGTAGCGCGGGGCCTCGCGCGAATCGACCAGCAGCGCGCCCCCGCCCGACACGATCTCGCGCACTCTCTCCACGTCCGCGACCATTTCCGGGCGCGGACGGGCGGCGAAGCTCGCCGGTACGATAATCTTTTGCTCCGCGCTTACGGGGTAGCCTTTCCGTTTCCAAGCCGAATAGCCTTCATCCATTACATAGACTTCTTCATACCCCATATACTTGAGCAGCCACCACAGTCTCGAAGCCATCGCCCCGCCCTGGTCGTCGTAGGCAACGACCCGCGTGCCGTTGCCGATGCCGGCCTTGCTCAGGCTGGCGGCTAGCGCATCCGCTTCCGGCAGCGGATGCCGTCCGCCGTGCTCGCCGACGGGCGCGGACAAATCCCGCTCCAGATCGAGGTACACCGCTCCCGGAATGTGGTCTTCGTCATAGGCGGCTTTTCCGGCATCCGGCTTCCCGAGCCAGAACCGGCAGTCCGCGATGACGAGATCCGGCTCGTACATGCGGGCGAGCGTCCATTTCATCGAAACGATGTTTTGCATGTTCATCCACTCCTTTGGCTTTTAAAATGAACCGTTTTATTTGAAAAAGCATTCGCCGCCCCTACCCGCGGGCCGCGGCCGTCTCGCTCTTTCCGCGGGAGCGGTTCGCGGCCACGGCGACGAAGGCGATCGCGAGCAGCAGCACGGCGAGGGCCGCCACGATCGCATACGTCGGGCCGGCGCCAAACCGGTCGAGAAAATCGCCGACCAGACGAGGCAGCACCGCGCTGCCAAGCAGCCCGCACCCCAGCAGCAAGCTCGTCAGCGCAACGGTCTGCTCCGGAGCGGCGCGCGTTCCGAACACGAGCGCGATCGCAAACAGGCCGGACATGGCGAAGCCCGCGACGAAGGATAGCGCCATCGTCGCGACGACGCTTTCGCTCAGCAAGCTCATCAGAATAAACGCGCCGGCGCAGACCGAACAGGAGACGATCAGGTAGGCCGCGCCGCCGAACCGGTCCGCAAGCTGTCCCGCCACCAGTCGCCCGAGCGTCATCGCTCCCCAGAACACGCTTAAAGCCAGCGCCGCGCCCGCTTCGGACACGCCTCCGGTCTGAACCAGCATCGAGGGCAAATAATGGGCGAAACTCATTTCAAAGCCGACATAAACGAAGAAAAAACTGGCGCAGGCCGCAAGCGTCAGCTTCACGCGGCCGCTCAGCCGCGGAGGGCGGGCGGCCGCCCGTCCGGCCTCCGGTCCGCCGCCCGCGGCGCTTCCCTTCAGCGCCGCCGGCCACAGCAGCAGCCACGACGCCAGCGTCGCGACCGCCAGCCCGCCGACGCAGGCGAACGCGAGCCGCCACTGCCCGATATCGATCAGCGCGGCGCTTGCGAACGGGATCGCCAACGCGCCGATGCCGAAGAACACCTCCACCCGGCTCAGAGCCGAATTGGCCTTGTTGCCCGCCGAGCTGATGATGAGCGACCCGACCGTCGTCTCCACGCAGCCGAATCCGAAGCCGGCAAGCGGAGCCGCCGCCAGCATGATCGCCCATGAAGGCTGCGCAACATACGTAAACTCGGCCAGCGCCATCAGCGCGAACCCCGCCGTCAGCAGGCTCTTGAGCCCGAACCGGCGAATAAGCCAGGGCGCGCACAGCGTGCCGGTCAAACCGCCCAAAAATTGATGCATGACCAACTGGCCGCCGTCGCCGTAGCCGATGCCGTAGGCATGCACCATCGGCTCCATGACCGAACCGACCACGAGCTGGCCGAGACCTACGGTCAAATAAGCCATGCAGCTCAACAAAAGAATCCGTTTCATCGGCAATGCCATTTTCTCTCTCCTTATCTCTCATCCGGCCGATCCTCCGATCGGCGCGAAGCGGATTCATTATACCACGAAGAAGAAGCTGTGGTATGCTGGAGGAACGATATTCTCGGGCAAAGGGGAGAAGGGGCGTGCGATGGACGGATTTCCGGATCGGCCCGATGACGGAGACGGACGCGGCCGAAATATGCGCCTGGAGATACCCGGCCCCTTACGACCGGTATCGCTGGCCGTCGTGGGAGGAAATGCGGTCGCAAGGGAAGGAATTCGGCGATCCGGATATCCGCCGCGCGCAGTACGCCTCGGTTCGCGACGCGCTTGGCCGGCTCGTTGGGTATGCGCAGTTTTTCCCGCTGGCGGGGGTCGTCCGCCTCGGCCTGGGGCTTCGGCCGGACTGCTGCGGCCGGGGCTGGGGACCGGAACTGATGCGCAGCCTGTGCGCGGAGGCGGCCGCTCGCCATCCCGGAGCGGAAATCGACCTTGAGGTGGAAACGTGGAACAAGCGGGCGATTCGCGCTTACGAGAAGGCGGGCTTTGCCGTTACCGATACGTACACGAAACGGGCGATGCACGGATGCGTCCATATTTGCTGCATGGTGCTTCAGGAGGAGAACCGCTGTCCTCGCCCCTGATGGCTTCTGCCCGCCCCTGCAGACTCAGCGCATTTTTCATTTGGTCGGAGCTTCGATGGATTTTATCAGATTTTATCCAATCGGGAGCGGCTTTTTTGCAAAATTTCGCGGTCTACGTTGGATTTCGTCTAACCTGGCGGGAGCTTTTTCACGTCCGGAAGCCCCGTTTCTCATTGGACAAAATCCTTCGCAGCTTCCCCTTTTCGCCGTGTTCGCTCCGCTGATTGGACAAAATCCAATCCAGCTGCAACGCGTTCCATTTTCCCGGTAGATCGATCTCCCGCTGAAATGATCACCCGTATTCCAAGCTGTAGCAGGATCCCTGAATCCGCTTCATCCTTCCGCTTGTCCATGAACCCAACCGATTTCTCAACCCAAGTCGGCCCGTTGGATGGTTCCGCTGCCGCTTTCGCGATGACATTTGTACGATTTATCATACAAAATCGGCCCGTCGGGCGGTTCTGCTGGCGCTTTTGGGTGATATTTCATACAAAACACCGTCATTTGGCGCTTTTTTGATGCCATTTATATGATATTTCATACAAAATCGGCCCGTCGGGTGGTTCTGCTGGGTGCTTTTGTGTGATATTTCATACAAAAACCCTTCATTTGCCGCTTTCATGACTTTATTTGTACAATTTATCATACAAACCCGCTCCATCAGGTGGTTCTGCATACGCTTTTGTATGATAGTTCATACGAACCTCCGTCATCTGCCGCTTTGGGGTCTGCAACTGTACGTCTTTTCGGAGCATAATTCGCCAAAACGCCCCGGATTCTTCCCCCAAACGGCAAAAAAGACCGCCCCAAAGGGCGATCCCGAACCGTGATTCTAACCTCACGACCCTAAACTTCCGATTCCGAACTCGCGATTCGGACCTCGCGACCCTGAACTCCCGATCCCGAACTCGCGATTCTGACCTCGCGGCCCTGAACTCACGACCTGATCCGAAGCCCCGGCCGCCCGGTCACTCGAACAAGTCGCCGAACACGTCCAGGACGCTTTTCTTCTTCTTATGCTTATGGCCGTAGTATTTCGAATCGTAGCCGTATTTCGAATGGCCCTGCTGCGGATATCCTTGCTGGGGCGGGTACCCTTGCTGCGCAGGATATCCCTGCTGCGGCGGGTAGCCCTGCTGCGGGTACGACTGCGGCGGGGGCGACTGCGGCGGTCTCCGGTCCTGGTAGTACCAGTCGTTGTAATCGTCCTTGACCTCGCGAACCTCTTTCATCAGCTTGTCCAACTCGCCGCGATCCAGCCATACGCCCTTGCAGCTCGGGCAAATATCGATCATGACGCCGTCCTTTTCCACTTCTCTCATGCGCGTGTCGTGGCATACCGGACAATTCATCTGTCGTTCGCCTCCTTCTCATCTTCATTTTCCATTATGGGTTTATACGCTTCCGGGTAATCATGGTTTCGCCGCGACGAGCCGCCAACTGGAATATGCCGCGCAGCCCTCACATACATGTGTAAAGGGTGCGACCCAAACTCTCCAAGGAGGCTGTTGCGGTTTGAAGACGCTCAATGTAATCAGCCTGATCCTCATCATTATCGGAGGCCTGAACTGGCTTTCGGTGGGACTGTTCGAGTACGACGTCGTGAGCGAGATTTTCGGAGGCAGCGCCGAAGTCGGTTCCAAAATCGTATACATTGTCGTCGGCGTAGCGGCTTTGTACGCCTTGTCGCTGTTTGGCAAAGTCGTCAAAGAGGAATAAACCGCGCCTTGAGCGACGGATAAAGGCAAGCGTCGGCCGGGCGGGGGCGGTCCCCTCGTTCGGCCGTCTTTTTTGGTTTTCCTTTACGACGGACCGTACAGCTCGTCGTATGCCGCCGCGGCTGCGACGTCGAGCTCCGTCAGTCCGCCCGAATGCCACGTCGTCAGCCGCAGCGTCACTCGACGATAATCGATCGAGATGAACGGATGATGATTTTGCTTCTCCGCGATATCGGCCGCCTTTTGCACGAACGACACCGCATCCCCGAATGACGGAAATAAATAGGACTTCGCGATTCGCTTGTTCTCTTCGATTTTCCAGCCCTGCAAGTTCCGCAGCGCCTCGCCCAGCTCCGCTTCCTCGAGCGGCTTCTTTTTTTCCATCCTGTCGCTCCTCTCCCGCGTTCACCTTCCGGAAACGCCCCGATCGCGCGCCGGCCGCGGACGGCAAATTTGTGAAAAAGCAGGTTCATCTCTAATACTTTACCCCAAAGCTGTCGATAAAAAGAATAACGTGTCGCTTCCGAACGGCAAGACGATGCACTTATTCATGACAAGCTGGGGTGTAGGAATGAAGAACTCAACGATTATAGGTTTAGTATTGGGTTTGGGCGCGCTTGTATTAGGCATGATGCTGAAGGACGCTCCACTGATCAACCTGGTCAACAACGCAGCAGCTTACGTCATCATCTTTGTCGGTACGGCGGCTTCCGTATGCGTAGCCTTCCCGATGAAAGATTTAGCCAAAATACCGAAGCTGTTCAAAATCGTATTCGTCGAGCCCAAACTGGTCGAGCGGTCCGAGGTAATCCGGATGTTCACGGACTGGGCCTCGATTACCCGCCGCGAAGGCCTTCTCGCGCTGGAAGCCCGCGTCGAGGAGATCGAAGACCAGTTCCTCCGCAACGGCATGCGGATGATCATCGACGGCAACGATCAGGATTTCGTCCGCGACGTTCTGCTTGAAGATATCTCCGCGACGGAAGACCGCCATCGGGCGGGCGCGCAGATTTTTTCGCAGGCGGGCATGTACGCGCCGACGCTCGGGGTTCTCGGCGCCGTTATCGGCCTGATCGCCGCGCTCGGCAACCTGGAAGAGATGGAGAAGCTGGCACACGCGGTCGCGGCCGCCTTCGTGGCCACGCTGCTCGGGATTTTCTCCGGGTACGTGCTCTGGCACCCGATCGCCAATAAGCTCAAGCGCCTGTCCAAGAAAGAAATCGACCTGCGCCTCATGATGGTCGAAGGGCTCCTGTCGATTCAATCCGGGGTGTCCACGACCGCCATCCAGCAGAAACTGTCGGTATTCCTGACGCCGACGGAACGGCAGAAGTTGTTAGAGCAGGAGGAGACGGCCAATGAGCAAAAAGCGGCAACGGCATGAGCCGCATGAGGAACATGCGGACGAATCCTGGCTGCTTCCCTATTCCGACCTGATGACGCTGCTGCTGGCCCTTTTTATCGTGCTTTACGCGGCCAGCTCGGTCAATACGTCCAAGCTCGAGGCGATGAGCAACGCGTTCCGCAGCGCCTTCAACTCGGGCGTCGGCCTGCTGGACATGTCGGCCATGGTCGAGAGCGAAAGCGAGCTGAGCGACAGCATGCGCCAGCGCCATACCGAGGACGGCATGATGACCCGCGAGCAGCTGCAGCAGCAAGAGCAGGAAAATCTGGAACACCTGAAGCAGGCGCTCGATCAATACATTCAGAACAACGGCCTTTCCACGCAGCTGCAAACGCAGCTGAACCAGTCGGAGCTGCTGATCACGATCCGCGACACGGCGCTGTTCGCTTCCGGCGAAGCGGACATCAAGCCGGAAGCGCGGACGCTCGCGGTTGCCATCGGGCAGATGCTCCAGGAATATCCGGATTACGAGATGGTCGTTTCCGGCCATACCGACAACGTGCCGATCCGCACGGCCGAGTTCGACTCGAACTGGGACTTGAGCTCCAAGCGGGCGATCAACTTTATGATGATCCTGCTGCAAAACCCGGCTTACGATCCCAAGAAGTTCAGCGCGATCGGCTACGGCGAGTACCGTCCGGTCGACTCGAACGCGACCGCCGACGGCCGCGCGAAAAACCGCCGCGTCGAAGTGTCGATCTTGAGAAAATATACCGATCCCGCCACCGAAGAGACGACTCTCACGGTAACGGCGAGTGCCGGTCAGACGACGCAAACGCAGACTCAAGCGCAAACTCAAGCGCAAGCGGCGAACTGAAAACGATCGGAGAGAACGGCCTGCCCCTGCGGCAGGCCGTTATTGTTGTCCGTCTTGACCGGTCTCGGCGGACGCGGCCAAATCGAGAATGCGGTCGTTCGCATAGACGAACGTTCCTTCCGAACGCGCGGAGGCTGCCGCCGCGATCATCGCCGCCGCGACGGCGTCCGCCTGCACCGCGCGATATTTGCGCAAGGGTCCGGCGAACAACGGCGCGGTCGCCGTCATGACGACGGAGGCGAAGCTTTCGCCCGCCCGCTTTTCGTCCCGATCCCCGAGCAGCAGCGACGGGCGGAAGAGATGAAGGCTTTTCAGCCCGAGCTTGCCCAGGTCGCGCTCCGTTTCGCCCTTGACCTTGCTGTAAAAAATCCGCGAGCGCTCGTCCGCCCCCATCGCGGTGACGGCGAGCAGCGCGTCGGCGCCCGCCGCCGCGGCCGCCCGGCCAAACTTGAGCGGGTAATCGTGGTCGACGACGTAAAACGCCGCTTGGGTTTTGGCGCGTTTGATCGTCGTTCCCAGCGCGCAGAACCAGTCGCCTCCGTCAGGCCACGGTACCGGTTCCTCCTCCAGGCGATCCCATTCCGCAACCGCCTCGGTCAGCTTCGGGTGCGCAACGCCCAGCGGCCGGCGAGTGACGGCGAGCACGCTGCCGTACCGGGGATCGGCCAACAGCCGCGCAACGAGCCGGGCGCCCACGAGCCCGGTGGCCCCGGCCACGACGGCGCTCTTTCCCCCGCCCGCTCCGGCGGTCTTGCTGCTTTTGGCAAAAGATGATGATGACATAATGGCTTCCTTCTTTCTTTAGGCAAGCGAAACGCTTTCGCCGTTCTGGGAAGGACTTCTTTGGCTCGTGAACGGGAGATTATTAGCGTAATTATGCGAGTCGAGGCAACATGCAGCCACATACAGGTACTTGACAGGCTTCCTGCCGGGATGGCGTAAGACTGGGCAGGAGTATGCTGGATTGCACAGGATTGGGCCGCGATGACGTTGGGTTCGGCGAAGCTTGGTTGGATTTCTTCCAACCAAAATCGGCTTTTTCGCGAAACTTTCCGGCTTCGTTGGATTTTATCCAATCAGGCGAGGCCTTTTCCGCGTTTTCGCCCAAATTCCAAGTTGCTCGTTGGATAAAATCCATTCAAGCCAACGGTTTCCGCATTTTGCGCTCCCTTGATTGGACAAAATCCAACATAGGCCTCGCTCCGCTTGCCAATAAATCCGCCGCGCCCGCCTGCCCCTTCCTCGGCCGGCCTTCGCCCCTTCAGCCTTCAGCCTTCGGCAGCGGCGTTGCCCGAACGCCCTTCCTCCGGACGCCTTTCCTCCAGCCGCCGCAGCAGCGCGGCCAGTTCGCCCCAGGTCACGCCCCGGCCCGACGAAGGCTCCGGCAGCGGCAGCAGCCGCCGCTCGCGCAGCCAAGCAAGATCGTCCTCGTTCCGTTCGGACGTCGTCGAACCGTTCTCCCCTTTCTTTTCCACGCGCACGCCTCCTTTACCTGCCCATTCCAGCAGGTTTCTCCAAATGGATACGATGTCCTGGCCGTAACGGTCGCCCGCGCCCGGCCATTTCCCGTTCAAATCCTCCCAGCAGCGCGGCCGGCTTTGCTTCATTTTCCGCTCGTCCTGGGCCATGCTCACGGCCGTCCTCGGCACTCCGAACGGCGGACCTTCGACGGCAAAGCTTCGCAGCTCGCGAATCCGGGCTTCCGCCGTTTCGGCCAGCTTTTCCTCCGAAGGCGGGGCCTCTTTTGTCCACATTTTCGTGTCGTACATCGCCTGGCAATAGGCCAAATCCCCCCGCACGCCGTAACGCTCGCCGATCTCCACATACCACCCGGCGCAATCGGGCGCTCCGGCATTCCGCCTTCTGGCGAACGAAGTCAGCTCTTCCGCCGTGCAAGTGGCCTGCCCCAAAATGCTCGTCTTGCCCGACGCTTCCCGTCCCGGCCGAACGCGAAAGCGGTAACCGACAGGCTTCGTCAAACTCACAGCCATCCCTCCTTGGGCGTTGGATTCGGGTTGTCCACACCTTCTATATCTATATTCGCGTTCCGGTTGAATTTGCACTTCCAATCCCCTTTGATAAAATGATAAGCAGAACCGAAGACGGCGGAACTTATCCCCAAACGAATCACAATATCCCCAATTTAATCACAATATTGTGTATAACTCTGTGGGTAAAGTTATTTTATCCACAAAATTGTGCACAGCATGTTAACAACGAATGAATGTTCGCGGGAAAAGAGAGGAGCTGCCCCCTTGTCGGAGGACGAATTGTGGATGCAAGAGGCCATTAACCAAGCCAAAATAGCCGAACGGCTCGGAGAAGTGCCGATCGGCGCGGTCATTGTCCGGGAAGGCATCGTGATCGGAGCCGGGTATAACGTAAGGGAGACGACGAAGGATCCCACCGGCCACGCCGAGATGGTTGCGATCCGGCAGGCAAGCGAAAATCTGAAGGCTTGGCGGTTATTGGGATGCACCTTATACGTCACGCTGGAGCCATGCCCGATGTGCGCGGGCGCGATCCTTCAGTCTCGGGTAGAGAGGGTCGTCTATGGAACTCAAGATCCGAAAGCGGGCTGCGTCGGCACGTTGATGGATTTGCTGCAAGATCATCGTTTCAATCATACGACCGAATGGACGTCAGGAGTGCTTCAGGGACAATGCGCCGCCCTCTTGACGGACTTTTTCCGGAGGTTGCGGGTCCGGAAATAACGCTTCCTTGCCGTGCCGGTGCCTGCCGGCTTGTTCCAGGTACATCCTTTGCAATTGAACGATCAGTCGGTCCGCTTCTTCGCTGACTCTGAGGATTTCGGGATCGGTCAGATTTCCCAGGTTGTCCGCCAACTCTCGCAGTCTGTTCTGCAACGATTGCAGGCGATGAATGATGAGCTGATTGTCCATAGGTCTCCTGGCCGCCCCTTTCCGGCAAATTCGCCGAGCAACGATTCCTATTTTTAACTCTTCCTTATTATAAGTTAATTATTTCTTGAATCATGTAGAATAGTGTCGATAACAACGTTATAATTTCCTTCAATTTACGACAATTTTTGGGTCTGACTGCCCGTGGATTAATCCGAAAGTAGTATTCCACAAAATACAACAAAAGGATGTGCGAACAAAATGGCGCCTCGCTTGCTGCTGGTGGAAGACGACGAAGCCCTTCATCGCGGCGTCGAGTTTACGCTTCGTCAGGAAGGGTATGCGGTATCCGGCGCGAGGTCGATTGCCGACGCGCAAGCAGCCGTCGTTCAACAAGACTTTGATCTGATCGTTCTGGACGTGCAGTTGCCGGACGGCAGCGGCTTCGACTTTTGCGTTTGGCTGCGCGAACGGACCGACGTTCCCGTCGTCTTCCTGACGGCGAGCGATACGGAAATCGACGTCGTCCGAGGGCTCGACATCGGGGGAGACGATTACATTACGAAGCCGTTTCGACTGCGGGAGTTTCTGTCGAGAATTCAGGCGGTGCTGCGACGACGCTCCGTCCCGCCTTCGTCCGCCGGCGATGCGGCGCTGCAATCGGGCGACCTGGTCCTGTTCCCCGATGAAATGCGCGTCGAAAAGCAAGGCGCGCCCGTTTCGCTCAGCATGACGGAATTTCGCCTGCTTTCCCTGCTGATGAAGCATCCCCGCGCCGTGCTGTCGAAGGAGCAAATCGTTCAGCGCTTATGGCAAAACGACGGGGACTTTCTCGACGATAATACGGTCGCGGTAAACATTCGGAGACTCCGCGAAAAAATCGAAGAAACGCCCAACGATCCGCAGCGGATCGTAACGGTAAGGGGAGCCGGATACCGATGGAACGGATAGACGAAAGTCCCCTGACCGCCTCCCGGCTATGGCGCAATCCGCCCGTCCGCCGGCTTGCCGCCATTTTGCTTGCCGCGCTGGTCGCGGCCGCGGTTTTGATCGGGCTGTTCTCGAACTACGCGTCCGAGCGGCTGGAGCGCGACTGGTACGACCGGCAAGCGGCCGTGATCGGCACGCTCGCTTCCGCGCATCCGGAGCTGGCGGACGAGCTGCCGAAGCTGATCGCCGAGAGCGGCGCCGACCCGGAGGCGGTCGCGCTCG
The DNA here is from genome assembly GCF_016937515.1 of Cohnella algarum. Classification (NCBI taxonomy): domain Bacteria; kingdom Bacillati; phylum Bacillota; class Bacilli; order Caryophanales; family Paenibacillaceae; genus Cohnella; species Cohnella algarum. Next base: position 1,845,542 of record NZ_JAFHKM010000002.1, on the reverse strand, counting down.
GGCGGGAGCTGGCGGACAGGCACGGCGCGGGCGAGCGGCTCGCCGGCGAGCTCCCGCCCGCCGTGTCCGCGTTCCGGAGCCGGACCGCGACGGAGCTTGCCTTCGGCGCCCTGCTGCTGCTCGCCGCGCTCGGGTTCGCGCTGCTCCGCGAGCAGCGGCTGCAGCTTGGCAGCCTGCGCGCGCTCGCCCTTTCGCTCGAAAGCGCGGTCAAGCAGAACCGTCCGATGCGCTTTCGCCTTTACGGCGAAGGCGAGCTCGGGCTGCTTGCCCATTCGGTACAGGAGCTGGCGCTCCGGTTGCAGATGACGATCGGGCAGCTCAAGGGGGAAAAAGCTTTCTTGAAAGAGACGATCGCCGACATTTCCCACCAGCTCAAGACGCCGCTCGCTTCCTTGAGCATCTACGTCGATTTGCTGCGGCAGGAGCGGACCCGGCCGGACGAAGCCGAGACGTTCCTGAGCACCTGCCGGCAGGAGCTTGACCGGATGGAGTGGCTTACGCTGACGATGCTTAAAATCGCGCGCCTCGAAGCCGACGCGCTGGAGCTGCGCCCGGAGGCGAAGGATCTCGCGGGCACGGTGGAGGACGCGGTCGAGCCGCTTCGGGAATGGGCGCGGCGGCGGCAGGTGAACCTGAAGCTGGAGGCGCCGGCGGAACAAGCGGTCGTGCCGCACGACAGCCGGTGGCTCGCGGAAGCGATCGCCAACGTGGTCCGAAACGCCGTCGAGCACAGTCCGGCCGGCTGCGACGTCACGGTACGCTGGCAGCGGACGCCGGCGCTCGTCCGGCTGGAGGTGCTGGACGAGGGGCCGGGAATCGAGGAGAAGCACCTGCCCCATCTTTTCAAAAAGTTCTACCGGACTTCGTCCGGCGGAAGCGGCGTCGGCCTCGGCCTTCCGCTCGCCAAATCGATCGCGGAACGGCACGAGGGCCTGCTTTCCGCCCGCAATCGTCCGGAAGGCGGCGCCGCGTTTACGCTGACGCTCCCCGTACGCCGGCCGCAGATCGGCCTTTCGGGAACGGAGCCGGGTGGCGGCGGAAAGCCTCCGGGAGCGTAGGGCGCAGCCGCGAAGGCTTACAAGGTTGTAAGATTGGCCTGCCCCTTTTTGTAAGGAGGGCTTCGTATACTTGCCTCGTAAAGCTCAAACGAGGAAAGGAAGATTCGAATGAACGTAATCGAAACGGCCGGTTTAAGCAAAAGCTACGGCAAAGGCTCGACGCTCGTCGAAGCGCTGCGCGACGTCAGCTTCGGCGTCGGCCAAGGGGAGTTCGTCGCGATCGTCGGCGCGAGCGGTTCGGGCAAAAGCACGCTGCTGCACCTGATCGGAGGCCTGGATCGTCCGACGTCCGGCGAGGTTTATATCGACGGGGAAAATTTGTACGCGCTGAAGGAAAAAGAACGCGCCGTTTTCCGTCGCCGGAAAATCGGCTTTATTTTTCAATCGTACAATTTGGTCCCGGTGCTCAACGTGGAGGAAAACATCCAGCTTCCCCTGCTGCTTGACCATCGCCAGCCGGACCGGGCGTACGTCCGCGACCTCATCGCCACGCTCGGACTCGAGAACCGGCGCAAGCACCTCCCGTCCGAGCTGTCGGGCGGCCAGCAGCAGCGGGTCGCTATCGGCCGGGCGCTCGCCTACAAGCCCGCGATCGTCCTCGCCGACGAGCCGACCGGCAACCTGGACTCGGCCAACGGACGCGAAGTGCTGGAGCTGCTCAAGCTCGCCGTTCGCCAATATCACCAAACTGTCATCGTCATCTCCCACGACATGAACGTCGCAGCGGAAGCCGACCGCGTTCTGCGCATCCAGGACGGCCGGCTCGTCGACGACAGCCGCGGGGTGAGCCGGCCATGAAAAGCTACGCCGCATTGGCCGGACGATATCTTCGGGAACAGCGCAAGCGGTCGGCGCTGACGATCTTCGGCATCGTTCTGTCGGTCGCCCTGATCGGCGCCCTCGGCACGATGGGCCAAAGCATCTGGAGCAGCATGGTAAAGCAGACGATCCGCGAATACGGATCGTACCACTTCTCCTATGGCGAAGCGGACGGCGGCTTGCTGGAAGAGATGAAAAACAACGCGCTGCTCGATCGGGTGGGGGCCCTCCGGTACGGTCCGGAAACGTCGCTTGGCGAGGTTTACAGGATTCAAGTCAATGAAATGAACGAGGACGGATTCGCCCTCGCGCCGCTCCATCTCCAGGAAGGAGAAATGCCTCGGACGACGGGCGAAATCGTCGTCGAGCAATGGCTGCTCCAGCATCTCCCGGGATCGCCCGGAATCGGCGGCGAGGTCGAGCTGACCGGACCGGACGGCGAAGATCGCCGCTATCGGATAACGGGCACGCTCGTCAATTCCCGGGCGGGCCAAAGCGGCGGCGCCTCCTTCGCGTACACGCGGATGGACGACAAGAAGGCCGCCGAGCAATCCGGCCTCCTTCTGATGATGGCCTTCAAGCCGGGCGTCGACATTAGCGGCTCGCTCCCGGAATTCCAGGCCAAATGGGAAAACTTCAACACGAACGGCCGGCTCCTTACGTACTTGGGAGAGAGCCCGGACAACAGCACGAACCAGTCGATGCTCATTATTTTCGGAACGCTGATCGGCCTGGTCGTCGTGTCGACCGGCGCGGTCATTTACAACGCTTTTCATATATCGGTGCTGGAACGCATTCGCCAGTTCGGCCTGCTTCGAACGCTCGGGGCTACGCCCAGACAGATTCGCCATATCGTGCTTCGCGAAGCGACGACGCTTGCGGCGATCGGCATCCCCGTCGGTTTGCTGTGCGGTTGGGGCGCGCTGTGGCTCGTCATCTCCATCATGGTCTCGAACGGGTATCAAATCTTGGCGATCGAAGGCTTCGAGCTTGCCTGGGACAACCGGATCATGGGCCTGAGCGTCGTCGTCGGCCTCATCGCGGTATACGTCGCCGCCTGGCTTCCCGCGCGCAAGGCTTCCCGCGTCTCTCCCGTCGAAGCCGTCAAAGGCGCCGGCAGCATCGCGCAAGAGTCCGTGCGCCGCGCCCGGCTGCCTTCCCCTTTGAACGGTTTCGGAGTCGGGGGCAAAATGGCGGCCAAAAACATCCGGCGCAACCGGACCAAATTCCGGATCACGACGTTTTCCGTCGTCGTTAGCGTGACCTTGTTTATTGTGTTTCATTATTTTGCCCAGGAATCGTTCAACATGACCGTCGCCTCCAACGAAGAGGACCGGATCGCTTTTTCGGTTTATGAATACGGCGATTCCGGCAAGCCCGGGACATCGCCGATCACGGACGAGATGCTGGAGAATACGGCGGCTCTCCCCGGGGTTCGCGGCGTTTACGGCACCTATCCGTCGCTGGCGTTTCAGTCCTGGCTGCCGAGCGGCCGGATCAACCCGGAATATTCGGAGCTTACGGGAATAAAATATGAACCCGTCAGCTACAATGGGGAAAGCTATCTGTCTGCGCCATCGCTGCTTCGGGTGTACGACGAAAGCCGGATGAAGGAGGCCGGGCGCTATCTCGTCTCCGGCACGACCGATCCGCAGCGGCTCGCGGCGGACAACGCGGTCGTCCTCGTCCAGACGGTCCAAACCCCGGTCCGGGACGGGCCGGTATCCGTTCTCGACGCGGCCCGGCTCTGGGTAGGCGACAAGCTGACGCTGGCGATACCCGCCGGTTACGGCGAAGAAGGCCTGAACCGGCAAGAGCGCGTTGTCGCCGAAGTGACGGTCGGCGGCATTTTGTCGGAAAATCCGTTTGGCTCCCGCTACAATAACAGCGGCTTGTCGGTTCTGGCAACGGAAGAGATGCACGAGAAGCTGTCCGCTCTCGTACCGGCCGACATTATCGCGTTCGATTCGGCGTACGGTTCCGGACGAACCGGGTTTGACGTGGCGCTGGAGGACGGAGCCGACGCGGAACCGATTCGCCTGTATCTGGAAAGTCTCGTGCGGTCGATCCCGAACGCTTCATACGTCGATGTCGCCGCCACCCAGAAAGCAAACCGGCAGTTTACCGTGCAAATGAACGTCTTTGTTTACGGATTTTTGGCGGTTATCGGATTGATCGGCAGCCTCAACATCATCAACACGGTGCAGACGAATCTGCTGCTGCGGCGCCGGGAGTTCGGCTTGCTGCAGGCGGTCGGGATGACCGGCGGGCAGCTTCGGCGGATGGCTTCGCTCGAGGGGGTCTGGATCGGGCTGCTCGGCGGGTTTTGGGGGCTGCTGCTGGGGACGGCGCTTAGCTATTTCCTGTATGTCCAGCTGGACGGGGGGATTCAAGGCATCACGTTTCAATTTCCGTGGGCGGGCGCCGCGGTCGCCTGCGTCTTCGCGTTCGGAGTCGGGCTGTTCGCCGTCCAGGGACCGCTTCGCCGCATGGCCAAAGCCAACCTGGTCGACGAGCTGAGAGAGGAGGCGTGACATGGCGGTGGGGCTCCCTTGCGGCTTAAGAGCCCGGCTTGGCCGGACGACCGGTCGTGCCGCGCACGATCAGCTCGGTCGGCAGCACCTCCCGGGCCGGCGGGCGGAAGTCCGCGTCGCGGATCATGCCGTCCAGCAGCTCGACCGCCCGGCGGCCCATCGACGGCATGTCCTGCCGCACCGTCGTGAGCGCGGGGCGGACGACGCTCGCCGCCTCGATGTCGTCGAAGCCGACGACGGACAGATCGACGGGCACCGATAGCCCGGCCTCCGCGGCGGCGTCGAGCGCGCCGAACGCGCTCATGTCGGAGCCGCAGACGACCGCCGTCGGCGGCTCCGGCAGGGCGAGCAGGCCGCGCATCGCCCGGGCGCCGCTTGCGCGGCCGAAGTCGCCGTCCGCCGCGTATTCCGGGCGGTACGGCAAGCCGCCGTCGCGAAGGCCGAGCCGGTAGCCTTCGTGGCGCTGCATGCCGACCAGCGATTCCGGCAGGCCGCCGATGAAGGCGATTCGCTCGTGGCCGAGCTCGCGAAGGTGGCGGACCGCCGCCCGCATCGCTTCGACATTGTCGGAAGTGATGACCGCAAGGCGCGGGCCGGCGATGTCCATGTCGAGGAACACGGCCGGGATGCCCGAGCCGATCAGTTCCTCGAAGTCCCGTTCGTCGCGCTGAAAGCCGAACACGATCACGCCCTCGACGTGGCGGGTCCGGCAGTGGCGGACGATGCTGTAGTCCCGATGGCTGGACGCTTGCGCGAGGTAGATCAGATCGTACCCCTTCTCTTTCAGGGCCTCGTCGATGCCGCTAAGCACGCTGGCGAAAAAGGGATGCGAAAGCCCGGTCGTCAAAAAAACGCCGAGCGTCATCGACCTCTGCCCGACGAGCGAGCGCGCCGCCGCGTTCGGCTGGTATTGCGTTTCTTCGATGATGCGCAGCACTTTCTCTCTCGTGTTGGCGTTGACCGTCGTATAGCCGTTCATCACCTTGGACACCGTCGCCACCGACACGCCCGCCGCCCTTGCCACATCGCGAATGTTAACCGACATGTATGGCCCACCTTTAAGTAAAATAACGGCCCGGTTCGACCGCGAATTGCCGTTTGCGGCTCCCTGGCGGGAATTAGCGGCCGTTTCCGGCCGTTAACCGCTTTTTTCAGCTGTCTCCGGGAATAACGGTCATTTTGCGCCGTTAATTCGTTTGCGTTCTTCGATTTGGGCACGATTGCCCCCCGATAACGGCCTCATCAGACCGCTATTTCGTCAAACCTGCGGCACTCCTCGCGATTAACGGTCTCATCAGACCGCTATTTCGCCAAACCCAGGTCCGCGGCCTGAATAACGGTCGTTTGGGACCGTTAACTTCGATCGAACGCTTTTTCCCCGACGCAGCGGGCTCAAGCCGGAAGCCGAAAACCGGACCTCTGTCGTTCCCCCGCCAATGTTGGCTCCGCCCCGCCCAACCGTTATGGCCCGCGGCCGTTCTGCTACGTTAAAGATAACGCGTTTATGCGGGGCTTGCAATCGGATTGGGAAGAACGCGCCTTTTCGTTTGGCCGTTTTTTTGTTATAATGGATTTCGGTCGCGCGCCCGTAGCTCAGCAGGATAGAGCGACAGTTTCCTAAACTGTGCGTCCCGGGTTCGAATCCCGGCGTGGCGCGCCATACTTAAAATGTACAGAACCGCGTTGTAACGCGGTTCTTTTTGTTGTGTATAAAAAAGCCTGCTGATCTCCTCGGAAGACAAAATTCCCGGGGATCGTTGAGCCTCGAGAGTTAAGGCGGAACGTCACGAAGGCGACAGCGCAAGCATGGCTTATGACGGGTCAAGATGAGTCACCACGACTCAACCGAGTCGGCAGCATGCGTGCGGAGGCGGTAAGATGAGTAGTTGTTACTCAATTGAGCGCGGCTATGTGCCTATGGCGGGCTAAGATGAGTCGCCACGACTCAACCGAGTCGGCAGCATGCGTGCGGAGGCGGTGAAATGGGTAATTTTTACTCATCTGAGCGCGGCTATGTGCCTATGACGGGCTAAGATGAGTCGCCACGACTCAACTGAATCGGCAGTATACGTGCGGAGGCGGTGAGATGGGTAATTTTTACTCAACTGTGCGCACGGTTTTGTTTTTTTTAGGAACCCGGAATATCCCCTCCCATTTGCCACCCGCGCGAAGGACGCGATATACTAGTATGAACGACTTTTCTGCATCCAACCGAAGGAGAACATCGTTATGCCCGCCTTGTCCCTTGCCGAGTTCGCCTACCAGGAAATTCGACAAAAGCTGTTGAACGGAGAATATTTGCCCGGCACCCTGCTGTCGGAAAACGAGCTTGCAAACGGTCTCGGCATGAGCCGGACGCCGCTGCGGGACGCCGTCATGCAACTGGAGAAGGATGGCTTCGTCGAAACGCTGTTCAAGCGCGGCATCCTCGTCAAGCAGATCGACATCATGGAAGTTTTCGATATTTTCGAACTCCTTACCGCATTATATATTTATGCGCTCGACTACATGGAAGAGTATCATTACAAGGTGGATCTGAACGCGTTGCGGATGTACCTGGACAAAATTATCGAAGCGAGCGAAAAACAGAAATACAGGGAATACTACGAGTCCGGCCTGATGTTCATGGGCAGCCTGCTGGGGACGATCGAAAATCGGGTGATTCAAGAGACGTTTAACCGCTATAAGGATAAAATTCTGTTCTTCGTCGTGGCGCACCGGTCGACGAAAGGATCCAACCGGCCGTACACCGGAAAAAAACTATACTCGGAAATTTACCTTCACTTGACAGAAGGAAACTTCCAAGCGGCGAAAGCCGCCATCCTGGAGTCCAAACGAAAATCGCGGGAAGAAGTACTGAGCAGCCGGATTCCTACCGCATAACCGCGACAAATCGCCCCCCCTTACGCAAAGCCCGACATCGCGGAATTGCCGATTCGCCTCCTTTCCCATCTTGTTCGAGCCCTCGAAGCGGACGCTTCGAGGGCTTTTTTTGCGCTCTTTTTTTACAAAACCTCGAATATTCGTTTATACCCCATTTACATACAAGATAAATAATGGTTGTATACAAGATTGCCAAAATCATTTTCGGAGGGAACCTGCTGATGGAAACCATGAAATTCGTTCACCTGACCGACACGCATATGAACGCTCCCGGCAAAGACGGGCTGCTCGCCAAATTCAACCTGGCCGACAAGGTAAAGATGACGTTCCGGCACCTGCAGGAGACGGGCGTCGCCCCTGAGTTCGTCGTCATTACCGGGGACCTCGCGCATGAAGGCGATGCCGAGGATTACGCCTACATTCGCACGCTCCTGGACGAAGGCTCCGCTCTGATCGGCGCCCCGGTCTACGTCGTTCTCGGCAATCACGATCACCGCCCCGCGTTCCGCTCGGGCTTTCTGGGCGAACTGCCGACCGAAGAGCCTTACTACTACGCACACGACATCCAGGGGCTGCGCCTGATCGGCTTGAACTCCCAGATCCCCGGCAAGCACAACGGCAGGATCGACGAGGAGCAGCTGGCGTGGCTGAAAGCTCAGCTTGAAACGCCGGCTCCGAAAGGCACGATCATCGCCCTGCACCATCCGCTGATGGGCGTAATCGGCATGCCGGGCGATCATCTGATGGAAAATCGCGATGAAATCCTGAAGGCCATTTCGGGGACGGACGTCGTCGGCGTGTTGGCCGGGCACGTGCATTCGAACAATGTCGGCGTTCAACAAGGCATCCTGAACGTTGCCGCCACGGGCACCGCGTTCAGCGGCGAAATGGCGGACAAGGAGCATTACCGGATGGTCGACTTCTCCGGCTATAACGTCGTCACCGTAAACGAAGAAGGACTGGCCGTGCAAACGGTCGTGCTCCCGACCTCCAACGCCGAGTACTTCCGCTTTCCGATTGCCGCTCTTGCCGCGCAGCACTGAACGAACTATTTTCCCTTAAGGAGTCCTTGCCAATGTCGAATACGCTAATGCCTATGCCACCTTGCCTTCTGCTCCTGGAGGGCGCCCACAACTTTCGGGACATGGGCGGACTCCGCGCGGCGGACGGCCGCACCGTCAAGAAAGGCCTTTTGTTCCGCGCCGCCGAGCTGACCGGGCTGACGCCCGAAGATATGCGGCGCCTGGAAGCGATCGGCTTCCGCAACGTGTTCGATTACCGCAATCGCGGCGAAGCCGAGCTGAAGCCCGATCCGGTCATCGGACAGGCGGTCAACACGAGAATTCCGGCGAACGAGGCCGCCGAGGATGCGCCGCATGTGACCATCGAGCAAATGTTCGCGAGCGGCCTGCACAAGACGTTCACGGAAGATATGCTGCTCCGGCTTTACGCCGGGCTGCCGATCAACAACGCTTCCTATCGGCGGTTGATGGAGCTGCTGAAAACGCCGGAGACGAGCCTGCCGCTCGTCCACCACTGCGCCGGCGGCCGGGACCGCACGGGAGTCGGCAGCATGCTCATTCTGCTTACGCTGGGCGTCCCTTACGAGACCGTCATGGAAGATTATTTGTTATCGAACGTAACGCTGGCGGATTTTAATCGGGAAATGTACGAAAAAATCGCTCCCTTCGTCTCCGAAGCCGATTTGCTGGCGCTGCAAAGCGCCATGGAGCTGCGGGAGCGTTACCTGGATGCCTCGATGAACAGCATCGTGACCGCATACGAAACGTTCGACCGCTACCTGGAAGCCGAATTCGGCATCGACGGCCGGATCCGGGAACGCATCCAGGCTTATTGTTTGGAATAGGGCCGCCGCCTTCCAAAGGAAGGAACGGATACAAAGAGGAGGAGAACCTACATGAACCGCACGAAAAAAAGAGCGCCGCTGCTGCTCGCGCTGACCGCCGCCATCGGACTGACCGGCTGCGGCGTTTCGGCAGATTCTTCGAACGGGCCGGAGCAGGGCCAGCTGGACCCGGCGAACCCGACCAAGATCACCTTCTACACGTACAGCCTGGCGGCTCCCACGATGAAGCCCGGAATGGAAATGCTGATCAAAGAGTTCAACGATACGGTCGGCAAGGAAAAAGGCGTCGTCGTCGAAGCCGTCGCGGACGCGACCATGCAGCAATACAAGGCGGACATTTCCGCCGGCAAGCAAGTCGACATCGTTCAGCATCCGTTCTCCACGCTGGACAGCTCCCGCCTCAGCCTCGGATTCGAAGCGTACGAGGACGTCTTCCCCGCCGAAGAGCTGGAGGCTCACTTCGAGGGCATCTCGCCGAACGCGCTCGAGCTCGGGAAAATCGACGGCAAAATGTACGGGCTGGCGTTCACCTTCAGCACGCCGATCGTCTTTCTGAACGGCAAGCTGTTCGAGGAAGCCGGGCTCGACCCCGCAAACCCGCCGAAAACATGGGAAGAAATCAAGGCCGCTTCCTTGAAGATCAAAGAAGCGACCGGCAAGGACGGCTTCGGCCTCGCCCCGAACAACGGCTGGACGACGGAGCCTGATCCTGAGCAACGGTGCCGAAGTGCTGGCCGAAGACCGGAAATCGGTCAAGTTCGCCAGCCCTGAAGGCATCGAGGCGATCGAGATGTGGAAGGATCTCTATTTGAAAGGAGCATCGGCTCCCGGCACGGATTCCGAGGTTTCCGAACAGTTCATGGCCGGAAATCTGGGAATGGTCGTCACCTCCACCGCGCTCTACAGCGGATTCAAGAAAGCTTCCGAAGCCGGCGGCTGGGAAGTGTACGGAACCGGCCTGCCGCAGTTCGGCGACAAGCCGTCCATCCCGGTCAACTCGGGAAGCATGCTGGCCGTTCGTCCCGACAGCCCGTCGAAAAACGCTGCGATCTGGGAGTTCATTAAGTTCGTAACCGGCGACCGGGGCTACACGATTATTACGTCCCAAATCGGCTACCTGCCGCTGCGCACCGGCCTGGCGGACGATCCGAACGGCCTGAAGGATTTCATCGACCAAAATCCGCTGTACCGCATCAACCTGGAGCAATTGTCCCGGATTAAACCGGTCGCGATCTGGCCGGGCGAATACGCGACGGAAATCGTTACGGCGTTCAACGATGCGATCGCCAAGTCCGTCATGACGCCGGACGGCGACGTATCGGCGATCCTGACGCAGGCGCAGCAAGACATTAACGCCATGATTCAATAAAGAAGGGACTCGTCATGAGCCAATTGATAAGGAAGGAATACGCTCCCCCGCAGCGGGGAAGCCGTCGATCGCGCGCGACCGGACCTGGAACAAAGCGAAGGCCATGCGCCGGGCAAAGCCGTTCCTCTACTTGCTGCCCGCGCTGGCGCTGCTCGCCGTCTGGATGTACAGGCCTCTTCTGTACACGTTCTATCTGGCCTTTCACAAGTGGAGCATGGTGCCGGGTACCGAGCCCCTCTTCGTCGGCCTGGACAATTTCGCCCGGCTGCTGCAAAACAAGGGCTTCCTCGATTCGATCGGCAACACCGTCTTGTACACGATCGGTTTGCTGCCTTTCTCGATCGTCATTCCGCTCGTGCTGGCGACCGTGACGCACCATATGGAAGGGCGGATGAAAAACGTCTACCGCGCGCTCTTTTTCATCCCGATGATCCTGGCTCCGGTATCGGTCAGCGCCATCTGGCGCTGGCTGTTTCACCCGTCCAACGGCCTGGTGAACATCGTTCTGATGAAGCTGGGCGCAATCGACGCGCCGATCGCCTTTTTCTCGGATCCGGGCTGGGCCAAGTGGATCATTCTGCTCATTACCGGCTGGAAAATGGTCGGCTTCAGCACGATTATGTTCGCGGCCGCCCTGACCGGGATCAATCGCGAATATTACGAAGCGGCGTCGCAGGACGGCGCGGGAAGCCTGAAGCAATTTTTTCACATTACGATACCGCTGATGTCGCCGATGATCATTTTCATGCTGACGATGAGCATTTTGTTTTCCAGCCAATGGACGTTCGCTTATATCGACATCCTGACGACCGGCGGGCCTTACGGCACCTCGACCAACATTTATTACGAAATGTACAAGTACGCGTTCTCGAATCTCAACGCCGGCTTCAGCTCCGCGGCCGCCCTGCTGTTCTTCGTCGTATTCGGATTGATCTCGCTCGGACTTAACGCTCTATCCCGCAAATATTCCTTCTACGACAACTAGAACAGGAGGAGACGCCCGTGAAAAAAAATCGCCGATCGCCGCATCCGTGCAGCACGGCCTGCTGATCCTCATGTGCCTGATCGCCGTGTTCCCGCTTTATTGGATGGTGAATTCCTCGTTTAAGAACGAGTCGGAAATTTTTACGTCGTCGCTCGTTCCTTCAAGTCCGGTGCTGAGCAACTACACCTACGCGTTCGAACAGATGCCGATTTTCCGGATGATGTTCAACTCGTTCGGCGTCGCCATCCTGATGACGGCTCTGCAGCTCATCACCGGGCTGCTGGCCGCTTACGCGCTCGTGCGCTGGAGATTCCGCGGGCAGCTGCTCATTTTCTCCGTGCTCAGCCTGACGTGGCTCATTCCGTTTCAAGCGGTAATGATCCCCAACTACGTGCTCGTCAACCAGATGGGGATGAACGAAAGCCTGCTGGGCATCGTGCTGCCGTTCACCGTGTCCACGTTCGCGATTTTGTCGCTTTACCAAAGCTTTCAGTCGTTTCCGAAGGTGCTGATCGAAGCGGCGAGCATCGACGGGCTGAGCGATTTCAACATCCTCGTCAAGCTTATTTTGCCGAACATCAAATCGTCCGTCGCCTCTTTGGGCATCATCCTGTTCATCAACGGCTGGAACGAATATTTGTGGCCGATGCTCGTCACGAAAAAGATGGAAAACGCCCCGCTTCAAATCGGGCTCAAGCTGTTCGTCAACTCCGACACGAACATGTGGGGCTCGCTCATGGCCGCGACGACCGTGTCCTGCTTGCCGATTCTGATCATCTACCTGATCCTGCAGCGCCAGATCGTCGATTCGTTCGTCCGGTTCGGGATCAAATGAAGCATGGGCGTTTCGCCGGCATAGCCTTATTCAGACCGAAAACCGTGCGAGAGCATGGTTTTTGGTTTTTTTGCGTTCGAAAAAAATCTGGTCATACAGATTAAGCCGGATTGATCCGGAGCGGATCTTCATGGTAAATTCTAGAGACCGATGGAAGGATTTTATTCTTGTGGAGGAGTTGAACGAGGGCCCTTTACGGGTCCGAGAAGATGAAAAACGTACCTTTGATCGAAACGCCTCGGTTGCTCATCAAACCATATGTCGGGACGGAGCTTGCGGCTTTGTTCGGCATTTTGTCGGATCCGGAGACGATGGCGTTCTGGCCGGCCCCTTTTACCGAGGAGCAGGCGTCGAATTGGCTGGAGCGGAATATGGCAAGCTACGGCGAGCGGGGCTTCGGAAGATGCGGCGTATATTTGAAAAAAGACGGAACGATGATCGGAGACTGCGGATTGATGCGATCCGAAATCGACGGCACGCCGGAAAACGACCTCGGCTACATTATCCATGCCTCCCATTGGGGAAAGGGCTACGGATACGAAGCGGCCAAAGGCTGTCTGGAATTCGCCGCCGGTCCGCTGCGGATGACGCGCGTATGCGCGAATATGCCCTGGAACCATTCGGGTTCCGAGCGCGTCGCCGCGAAGCTGGGCATGACGTTGGAGAAACCGTTTTCCAATGCGCGGAATCGGGGGATATTAACCTATTTATATAGCATTGAATTTTAAGCCGTTCCCTATTCTGCGTCCGCGCCGGGAATCGGCTTGCGTCCTTTGAACCCGTCGTGCCAGCCGTGGTAATGCGCGGCGCGGTCCTCCCCTTCTTTCCAGCAGATGAGGACATCCTCCCCGTCCAGAACCGCCGGAAAGTCGATCAGGCCGGGGTTGATCATTTTAAGCAGAACGCCTTTGCGCGCGAAGTTATCGACCTGCAGCTGGATTTCCATCCGCATAAAATCAAGTCGGCCCTCCGCCTCAAAAAACCGGCCGTCCCCGCTCGCCCGCCGTCCCGAGGACAGCTGGAACTCGCCCTTCAGCTTCTGCAGCAGCAGAACCTGCTCTTCGTACTCGCGCGTCAGAGCTTGCAAGCTCGCCAAATCCTCCTTCAACCGAGGCAGCAGAGCGTTGGCTTCGTTCAAGGTAAAGATTTTAGGTTTCACGATGCATCCCTCCCCTCTTCCAGTGTACTAAAACATGAACTCCATTTCCAATCAGCTCCATTGCCAGCGGCGGAAATCCGACGCGCCGTACGCAAAAGGAAGCCTTGGCGTTTGAAATCCGCAGGCGCATAAGGTAAGCTGTCATCGAGAGGTTAACGAGGAATGGGGAGAGCGCCGTGAGAATCGGGATTTTGTCGGATTTGCATGTGGATCAGAACAACGCCGGTCTGCAAACGACGGTGCAGGACGCTCTCGTTCAAGTGGCCCGCGAGCGGGAATCGGACCTCCTCATCGTTGCGGGCGACATCTCGAGCGATTACGGGCAGACGCTGGACGTTTTGCGCGAAATCGAGGATAAGGCCGGCGTCCCCTGCCTGTTCGTGCCCGGGAACCACGATTTGTGGAACATCCGGCATCCGGATATGGACGCCTGGACCATTTACGAGGCTTTGCAGCGGTACGAGCATAATTTGTCGGCGGCGCCGTACGTCATCGACGACGAGTGGGTCGTGATCGGGGATGCGGGCTGGTACGACTTCTCCTTCGGGGATGCGGAGTTTCAGGAGGAGGAGTTTCTCGATATGCGGCGCGGCAAACGGCTGTGGAAGGATAAAACCTATGTGAAGTGGAATCAGTCGCCCCCGGAGGTTAGCCGTATTTTTCGCGATAAAATCAAGAAGCAGTTGGAACAATACAAGGACCGGAACATTATCCTGGTCACCCACGTCGTTCCGGACGACCGCTTCACCGTCCCGGCGGCTTACAAAGACTGGTCCTACTTCAATGCGTTTCTCGGAAGCCGCAGCTACGGGGACCTCATTCGCGAATATGAGGGTTCGATCCGGTGCGCGGTCTTCGGCCATGCGCATTTCCGGAAGCAAGAGTCGCTGGGCGATACCGAGCTCATTTGCAACTGCCTCGGCAACCGCCGCGAGTGGCGCCATTCGGCGGACAAGGCGTACGAGGAAGTACGGCGGGCGTTTGCGACCGTGGTTATTTAGTGACGGTTACCATACAACCGGGCAATGCACTTGATGGGGCGGGATGGAGCGGGGATAGGCAGGACGGCGCGGATCGAGCGGGGATGCGCAGGATTAGTGCGGATGGAGCGAGGATCGTAGGACGACGCGGGATGGAGCAGGGTAGGCAGGATAGCGCGGATCGGGCGGGGATGCGCAGGATGGCGCGGGGCTCGGCGAGGCTTGGTTGGATTTCCTCCAATCAAAAACGGCGTTTTCGCAAAACTTTTCGCCTTCGTTGGATTTTGTCCAATCTGCCAGGTCCTTTTCGGCGTTTTCGCTCAAATTCCAAGTTGCTCGTTGGATAAAATCCACTCTAGATCATGATTACCCCGTTTTCCGCTCCCTCGATTGGACAAAATCCAACATAGACCCCCTTTGGCCGGTTGCCGCACCAAAAGGGATGCATTTTTTCAGGACTTTCGCCCGGGAACCGGCAGACGAAGCGTACAAATTCGCCTTCCCCGGATCGGGTAGGGACATTTGCTCTTTCTATTCCCGGGACATTTTGTAATTCGCAAAAAGCCCTGTCAATATGCTGTAAAAATGTCACCATAACTCGTCTGTAAAAATGTCACTTTGCTAATTTGGGCAGCCGCCCGTTCAAGTGACTTGGACGGCTGTCGTTTTTGTGTTATCCTGTTGTTGTCTACAGTTCCATGCCAACCTCCAAGGGTGGTTGGCGGCGGGTTTGCGTGACTGCGCAGGCTCCGCCTTTTTTGTTTTGGACATCGGTTTGCGTACCGGCTTTTCCGTCTCTTTCAGCGGAATCGCCTGGCCATTGTGCCAAACGAGCACTTCTCCAGAGAGCGTTTTACGCACCTCTACCGTTGTTCTGGCTTCGAAACGGAAATCACAGGGCTTGGCGAAGGTATACACTTTCCCGTAATAAGAGAGTGTGTTTCCGTGTCCTAACTTTCGGTACTCGCGAATCGTGAACACATGATTCAAATTGACGGATGGATCCAGCTTCATATACGCCGATTCTACTTTTTTGGGCTGAACAGCAAATTTGCGATTGTGCTTCTCCAACAGCATGGGCAACGCCGCATTGGCCTCCTCAATCGTCTTTGCGCCGAGCAGCCTGAGTTCGATGACCAGGCGATCTTGGAACGTCTGCCAAAGCCTTTCTACACGGCCCTTAGCCTGCGGCGTAATGGCCTTGATATGCTCAATGTGAAGTTCGGCCATCGCCTTGCCAAAGTGAGAGAGCGGCTTCGTTTCACCAGCCAGTTCCTGCTCTACGGTCAGCTTTTCATTAGGAGAGCGAAAGATGGTGTGTCGGTCGCTGTACAGGCCGAGCGGTACGCCGTATTTCTGAATGCCTTGCTGCATGACGAGCGAGTATCCTTCGCGGCATTCGTTGAGCCGGAATATGGCGCCGACAACCGTGCCTGTGGCATCGTCGATGGCTGCATGGAGGGCAAAGGCAGGACCCCGGTCCTCCAGCCAAGCAAATGGCGTCGCGTCGATCTGCCACAGCATTCCGGCTTGCGGCTTGCGCTGACGTGGTTGATGAGCTTTGCTACGTCTGCGCTGCTTGGCTTGTTTGATTCCTTCAGAAAGCAAAATACGTCTTACACTGGAAGGACTCAATTTCAATGCTTCATGTTCCTCCAAAAGCTCCGCAAAATGGCAGTTGTTGCTACCATAGTATTTTGTGTTGTACAACTCAACGACCTGCTGTTTAACTTCCTCGGACAAGGCGTGCTTCGGCTTTTTTCCGCGATTGCGGTGCACCAGTGCCTGCGCTCCTCCCTCTTCCACATACTTTTTCTTCAGCCGAATCATTTGTCGCACTGTTAGTCCGAGTGTCGCTGCTCCTTCCACATTAGTCATGTGTCCGTCTAAAATCTTCTCCACGACAAGTACCTTTTTCAGTTCTGCTCTGGTCAATGTTAATGTCTCCTGTCCCATAGTGACATTATCTCAGAACAGTTACAGGGTGACATTATCACAGACGAACAACAAATTCGCAAAAAGCCCTTTTCTTTTCGCAATGCCTGTGCTATAATCTAATTCGTTCGCTGAAAAGATCAGCATATCGAGACGTGGCTCAGCTTGGTAGAGCGCTTGCTTCGGGAGCAAGAGGTCGCAGGTTCAAATCCTGTCGTCTCGACCATACATATCGACGATTCGCAGCCCTCGGGCTGCGATTTTTTGTTTTGCCTTCAAGCTTGATAGAGTAATGGCGCTGCCTCGCGCTTGAAACGGGCTCCGGGAACCTGAAAGCCCGGATCCGACGGAGTCAACTTCACGACAGATTGAAGTTGATTTTGTACACCTTCTTCGGACGTCCGCGGAGCTTGTCCTGCTTCTTGTAAGAGACCGTGGCCGCGCCTTTCTCCTGCAGCTCGTTCAAAATCCGGTTCGCGCTGCGTTCCGTAATCCCCAGGTACAAGGCGATCTCCTGGCACGACAGCTCGTTGCTCTCGACTCTCGTCATGACGGCCAGCAGCTTTTGAATCTGCAAACTCGAGATGCCGAAGCGTTCGCTCCATCTTTGAATCTGCGGGTCGGGCTGCAAAGACAGATCCAGGCTGGCTTCGTCCCCGAGCGGACCGATGACCTGCTGGTCGTCCGTGATCACGAAGGCGCAGTTTCGGCCTTGCCGGTGGGCGCGCTGGTTGGCGGTCTGGGCGTTCGCCCGGCCCTTGTGGACGGTGTCGCCGATCCCCCAACCGACATCGACCGGCCACGGCAGCTTCGCGGTCAGCTCGCCGAGCAGCGCGCAGCGGGCGAATTCGTTGGTGATCTCGCCCTTCAGGTCTTTGTACGACGTGATGATTTCAAAATGAAGCGGATGCTTCTGGACGATGAGCGACAGCTTCATCCGCTTGCTGAACGCCAATATCGCCTGCTGGAGCGTCGTCAGCTGCAAGTCCAGCTCCTCCGAAAACGGCTGCGGCATGGAGTCGTGATGGATGGAGACGTAGCCGATCGCGACGCGGTTGGCCTGAAGGCGGTCGGTCTCGGTATCGGCGATCACTTTCTCGAACACGCGGAGGATCGTTTCGTCCTGCGGATAGATCTCGACCACCGGGATGCCCTGGCTTCGCAGCTTGTCCACGAGATCGCCGTTCGTATAGCGCGTAAGGCACAGGTCGACTTTGCCCGCCTTCCACAAGTCCAGATGGAAACGGTACATATCTTCATCGGAGCTGCGATCCGCCGCGTCGTCCGGACAGTGCGGGAATTCCTCCGGCTGCAGCACCTTGTTCAAACCGAGATATTGATTGCTGCGCCCGAGGCAGTCGATCGACATCCGCGCGGGCGCCACCTCCCGAAACTTCATCATCACGGAGAAGAGCAGCTTGTAAAAATCACCTTCGGTTATGTCCAGAAAAGCCGTCGGAAGGGAAGGCCGATTGTCCGGGGAGGCATGAAGCGCCAGATACGCCAGCTCTCCTCCGAATACGACCGCGTCCAGGAACCGGCTTTGGGCTTCGTAGAGAGACGGCACTTCCTCCAAACGTTGAAAAGGAATCAACGTAAGCTCGCACATCGCGTCCAGCGCAGGCCGAAGCCGCTCCAGGCGGGTCACGGTCTTGGCGGCCGCGATAAATCCGATTCTCAGCATGGCAACGCTTCCTTTAAATCCGCCTCCGAAAAGGCTTGAATTATCCTCATCATATCAATCCTTAAAACCGATATGCAAGTCCGAAAATAGGCATGCCCCGTCTTTTAAACGTTAATTATTATAACATAAATTTTGTTTTTATGAAAGTTTCGATAAAAAAATCGTCGATTCCCCTCGAAAAATCTATTATTATGTAATGAAAATTAACCTAACTGTTGTTGGGTGATCGCATTCATACTATAATCATTTCAGAAACGTCTGAAATACGACTAAAAATAACCAAGGACGTTCCCGTTACTGCACCCAAACAAAAGTGGAGGGAAAAAAGCATGTCCATCAAAACCAATCGTTTTGCCGCGTTCCTGATCCTCGCCGTCGTCCTCGTCATTTCAGGCTGCGGAAGCAACGGCGCTTCGAACGGTTCCGCCTCTCCGGAGCCGTCCGCGCCCGCATCTTCCGCGGCCGGCACGGCCGAAGCCTCCTCGCCTCCGAAGTCGTCCGAGGAACCCGTGACCATTCGCTTCGGCTACAGCCCATGGATCGGCATGGCCGGCCCGATCGTCGCAAACGCGGAGCAGCTTTTCGCGGCCAAAGGCGTAAACGTGGAGTTCGTGGAAATGGAAGGCAATACGAAGGATGCCTTCATGTCGGGCAAGCTGGACGCGGTCGTGCAATCGTTCGTCGCGGTCGTACAGATGAAAGCGAAGGAAAAGGCGGACGATCCGGTGCAAATCATCTCCGTCATGGACCGCTCCCTCGGCGCCGACGGCATCATCGCAAATGAACAAATCGCCTCCCTGGAGCAATTGAAGGGCAAAAGCGTCGCCGTCTCCATCGGCTCCGTCGCCCACTTCCTGCTGCTCAAGGGCTGGAAACCGTCGGCCTCGAGGAATCCGACGTGCAGATCATGAACATGAACAACAACCTCGCAGGCTCGACGTTCATGGCCGGCCAGGTGGACGCGGCCGTGACGTGGGAGCCCTACCTGTCGGAAGCGACGGCCAAGGGCGGACGCGTTCTGTACTCGACCAAGGACGCCCCGAACCTGATCGTCGACGCGGTCGTCGTGAAGAAAAGCCTGATCGACAACTATCCGGAGCAAGTCCGCAAGATGGTCGAAGCGTTCGATGAAGGGCTCGCCATGTTCAACGAGGGAGACGAGGGCAAGCAAATCGTAGCCGACGAACTCGGCATGGACGTGCCCTCGCTCGTCAGCACGGTGGAGACGCTGGAGCTGACGACGGCGGAAGGCTCCGAAAAAATGCTCGTGGACGACCGCGCGGCATGGGAAGAAACGATGAAAGAGTACGCCGACTTCTTCGTCTCGCAAAAGATTTTGACGGAGACGGTCGACACGACCGGCATCATTAACGATTTTCTCTACAAATAGCCTCTGGAGGCCGTTATTTCGTTCGAGCGAGGCCAAACACCGCACGGCACTTGAATAACGGCGGTCGCGGCGGCCTCGTCCTTCGCGCCTTGACGACCAGCTCTGTTCCGCAGGACGGTCTGCCGCAGCTTCCGGTCCGAGGAGGAGAGGCGCTGCATGTCGGACAAGCCTTGGCCAAAGCGACGTTATAACGCAAAAAACGGCCCCGCTTCGGCGGGACCGCTTCGTTTTGCATTTTAATAGAAACCGTACTCGGCCAGTTCATCCAGCGTGATGACATTTTCCGCGGCCGGCACGTCGAATTCGAATTTCACGTCGCCGTTTACATCCGTCAGCTCGGATACGATTTTGAGCGTACCGTTGCCGGTTTGGCCCGCGTCTTCGATTTCCGCTTTGATCGTCGCGTCGGTGTACGTGGCGTACCCGTCGCCGTTGATGCCGAAGTTCGCGAGAATGTCCAGCGATTTGAACATTTGGTTGAACTCGTCGATCCCCGCTTGCAGGTCCTCGTCGGTGACGCTTTCCAGCTCGGCCTTCGCCGCATCCAGATCTTCCGGAGTCAATTCGGTCAGCTTGCGGTATTCTTCGTTCGAAGACAGAAGCTCGATGACCGCCGGCGCGATGTCCTTGATGACCGTCTTGACGAACGGCTCCACTTGCTCCTGCGTCAGATGGAACTGCACGACGTTCTTGACGTCGGCTTCCGCCGGAATGCCCGCTTCTTCGGCCTTGGGAGCGCTCAAATACGTTTCTTCGTCGATATGCTCGAAAACGACTCCGGAAATGTCGTTGAAAAACTGGACCGATTGACCGACGTCGGGCATTCCCGTCCATTCGGTGCCTTGCTCCTCGGCCAGTTCCTTCAGGTCGAACTCGACGAATTTGCCGACGAGATCTTCCGGCAGTCCGAGCATGGGAATGTTCGGCACTTTAAGCCACATTTTCTCTTCGTTCATAATGATCGGCAATTGGAACGACATGGCCAGATCGCCGCTGAGGCTGAGCATCAAATTCAGCTCGAGCAGCATCGGATCGAGGCGGTAGGCGCCCGTCCAGGAAACTTCAGCGCTTTGAATGAGGCCCAGAGCTTCCGCCGCTCCCTCTTCCGCCATGACCTCGGGCGGCAAATTGAGATCCTCGATTTTCAAGCTGCCCTTCATTCCGTACGACTTCATATCGGCGGATTTCTCCACGGCGCCCTGAAGCGTATCCTTAGGCGACGATTTGCTGCTGCTGCTGCATCCCGACAATACAAGCGTCAAAACGACAAACAGCGACAAAAACAAACTTACGAACTTGCGAGACTTCAAAATAACCCTGCTCCCCTCGAAAACAATAACTTACACAGGACACATTCTATCTTAAATCGAATACCGGGGGAACCCTAAAAATTTAAAGATTAATTAAAATGACCTAAAAATAAGACTAATTCACCAAATAAACCCTAATGGATGTCCTTCTTTTTGAATCTTCCGCCCTGCACGTCGTGGATGTTGCCGACCGCCATAAAGGCCGCGGGATCCATCTCGCTGACGATCGATTTCAGCTTCGCTTCCTCCATCCGGGTAATAACCGCGAAGATGACCTGCTTCGTATCGCCGGAAAATCCGCCTTCCCCGTTCAAATACGTCACGCTGCGCCCGAGGCGGCTGACGATGGCGTCGCCGATGTCGCGGTAATGTTCGCTGATGATCCAGATCGACTTCGACTCGTCCAAGCCTTCGATGGTCAGATCCATAACCTTGAAGGCGATAAAATACGTAATCAGGGAAAACATCGCATTGTCCCAGCCGTAAACCAGGCCCGCGCTGCCCAGAATGAACAGGTTGATAAACATAACCATCTGTCCGACGGAAAAGGGCGTTCTTTTGCTGACGACGATCGCGACAGTCTCGGTTCCGTCCGTCGCTCCGCCGTTGCGGATGACCATTCCGATCCCGACGCCCAGCAAAATGCCGCCGAATACCGTCGCGAGGAGCGTATCGTCGGTAAACGGTTCGACGTGATGGAGCAGAGAAGTCGTCACCGAAAGCGTAATGACGCCGAGCAGCGTCGACAGGGCAAACGTTTTGCCGATGGATTTGTAGCCTAAGACGAGAAAGGGAAGGTTCAGCACGAACAGAAAGACGCCGAGGGGCCAGTCGCTAAGGTGCGCAGCCATAATCGAAATGCCGGTGATGCCGCCGTCGATAATATTGTTCGGAACGAGAAAAATTTCGAGGGCGACCCCGGCCAGCGCTGCGCCCAGTATAATGAACACGACACGGCGCGCGATATCCAGAATGGATAGCTTCGAATGGCGAACCGGCTTCGGATCGGCTGCAGTATTTACAGGCAATGGGCTTTGCATAGGCACCTCCTATAAACAATTTTTATTATCTATTATAACAGTCCGATGTTTAAACGCACAAACAAGACCTGAAAAAGCCGATTCGCCCGCGGATAGCTCCGCGAAAGAATCGGCCTGTTTCATACGGCATGTTCGCCGCTTACCCTTCGCCGTTATTATGGCGCGAATGGTTGCGGTTTTTCACTTTTTTGGAACCCGATAACGGTTCGTTCGGTTGATGGTTTCCGTCGCTTTTGCGGTCGCGGGCGTGTTCGCTGCCTTCCGCCGCTGCGGCTACGGGAACGGTTTTCGGCTTGCTCACGTAAAGTCCTCCCTTTTATTGGCGAACCCGTTTGGGGCCCAGATCGGCGCCCGGTTCGTCATGGTTCAGCGCGTCCTGATGGCGTCTGTCGTTATGCTGCTGCTGGACCTGCTGGGCCTGATGCGAGTTGACCGGCGTATCCTTCAGCTCGCTGACGACGTTGCGCAAATTTTTATCCGTCATAAACGTTCCCTCTTTTCAAGATTAGGCATGGGTAAAATGATGCAGGGCCTGCGCGCATTCGTGCAAATGACGCCGGTAGTCGGCGATGAGCGATTGCATTTCCTCCGTGCGCTCGTCGATCGAGACGCCGTCTTTTTCGACGTCGGTTAACTGAATATCGATTTCCCTGCTGTCCACGTATTTGACCGAAAAATCGAATTCCAGCTTTTGGCGCCCCGCCGTCCGGATTTGGACCACCAGCGCTTCCGGGCTCGATGCGTCGCCTTTTACGACGGCCTGATCGCCCGGCTGCAGCCGCTCCGGAAGCGTCTCCCGCCACGCTTGGACCAAATCCCGTTGCGGGACGTCAAGTTGATCGTTGCTTGCCATTGGGCTCACACCTCCGCCTCGTTAGGTTGGCCCGCCACCGCGTTCTTATGCACAAAAAAACCGGCCCGGGTCGCGGGTCGGCCTTGTCGTTTCGTATGGAATGGCGGAGAGGGTGGGACTCGAACCCACGTGGGCTTGCGCCCTAACGGTTTTCAAGACCGCCCCGTTATGACCGCTTCGGTACCTCTCCAAAAATGGCGGACAGATCGCATCCGGGATCGGATGATCCGCTCTGCCCCGTAATCATATCACAGCCGGGAAGCGATGTTCAACCCCCGAAAGGCCGGGCCGGAACCCGTTCGGCCCTAGCGAGGGCCGATGCGATCCAGTCCGCCCATGTAAGGGCGCAACGCTTCCGGAATGACGACCGAACCGTCGGCCTGCTGGTAATTTTCGAGAATGGCCGCCACGGTGCGGCCGACGGCGAGCCCCGAGCCGTTCAGCGTGTGCACGAATTCCGGCTTTGCGCCTTGCTCGCGCCGGAACCGGATGTTCGCGCGGCGAGCCTGGAAATCTTCGAAGTTGGTGCAGGACGAAATTTCCCGGTACACGCCGGCGCTCGGAATCCAAACCTCGATGTCGTACGTTTTGGCCGAGCCGAAGCCCATGTCGCCGGTGCAAAGCGTCAGCACGCGGTAAGGCAGGCCCAGCACCGAGAGCACCCGTTCCGCCTCCTGCGTCAGCGATTCCAGCTCGTCGTAGGACGTTTCCGGATCGACCAGCTTGACGAGCTCGACTTTGTTGAATTGGTGCTGACGGATCAAACCGCGCGTGTCGCGGCCCGCGGCGCCCGCTTCGGAGCGGAAGCAGCCGCTGTAGGCGACGAACTTGGACGGCAGCTGCTCGACCGTCAAAATATCGTCGCGGTAATAGTTCGTCACCGGCACTTCCGCCGTCGGGATCAGGTAATAATCCGTTCCCTCGATTTTAAACAGATCCTCTTCGAACTTCGGCAGCTGCCCGGTGCCGACCAGGCTGTCGCGGTTGACGAGATACGGAGGGAGAATCTCTTCGTAGCCGTGCTCGTCCGCGTGCAGGTTCATCATCAGGTTGATCAACGCCCGTTCCAGACGCGCGCCCAGGCCTTTATAGAAAACGAAGCGCGAGCCGGTTACTTTGGACGCCGCTTCGAAATCGAGAATGCCGAGCTCGTCGGCCAGCTCCCAGTGCGGACGCGGCTCGAAATCGAAGGACGGCGTCTCGCCGACGCGGCGGATTTCCACGTTGTCCTCCTCCGAAGCGCCCACCGGCACGCTCTCGTGCGGCACGTTCGGAATCGACAGCATCAGGCTGTTGATTTGTTCTTCCAGCTCGCGCACTTCCTCGTCGAGCTTCTTGATCCGGTCGTTCACTTCGCGCATCTCGACGATGAACGGTTCCGCGTCGCCGCCGCTTTTTTTCAGCTTGGCGACTTCCTGCGAAACGACGTTGCGCCGGTTTTTGAGCGCTTCGCTCTCCGCCAGTCGTTCCCGGCGGCTGCTGTCCAGCTCCGAAAACGGAGCGATCAGCTCGACCGAAGCGTTCCGATTGCGCAGCGCCTGCTCGACCTTCGCAAAGTCGCCGCGCAGCAATTTGACATCCAACATGTTCGGCTATCCCCTTTCCCGTTCAAGGGCGGTTTCTAGATTTTACTTGGCCGTCCGTTCCGAGGCTTCTTTGGCCATGTCGACGAAATAGGCGTGCAGCCGGTAATCGTCCGTAAGCTCCGGATGGAAAGAAGAAGCCAGCAGATGGCCTTGGCGCGCCGCGACGATTTCGTCCTTGTACGTGGACAGCACTTCCACGTCCGAGCCGACTTCCTTGATGAGCGGGGCCCGGATGAACACCGCGCGCAGCGGAGATTCGATCCCTTTGACGTCGAGATCGGTTTCGAAGCTTTCCCTCTGCCGTCCGAACGCGTTGCGGGCTACGGTCATGTTCATCAGCCCGAGATGAGGCTCCTCGGCGCCATCGAGCCGATCCGCAAGCACGATCAGCCCGGCGCATGTGCCGAAGATCGGTTTGCCTTGAGCCGAAAAATCCCGCAGCGCATCGACAAAATCGTATTTGCGCATCAGCTTGCCGATCGTCGTGCTCTCGCCGCCGGGAATGATAATCCCGTCCAGTTCGGCGAGCTGCTCCGTCCGCTTCACGGGAATTCCCTTGCCTCCCGCTTGCTCGATGCTGCGGATATGTTCGGCTACGGCGCCCTGCAATGCCAATACTCCGATGTTCATTTCGATTCCTTCTTTCCCGATCGTTAAGCTAAGAACAACGAAAAATCAATCGGGGCGGCTCCGCTAACGGCCTGACGAGGCCTTGCGAAGCCGCCCGAAATCGAACCTGGATTCCTGCGAAGCGATGGAAATTAAATGCCGCGTTCCTGCATCCGTTCGAATTGGCTCAGCTTGGAAATTTCAATGCCCTTCATCGGCGTGCCGAGATTTTTGGACACGCGGGCGATCAGTTCGTAATCCGTATAGTGCGTCGTCGCTTCGACGATCGCGCGGGCGAACTTCTCCGGGTTTTCGGACTTAAAAATGCCCGAGCCGACAAATACGCCGTCGGCGCCCAGATGCATCATCAGCGCAGCGTCCGCAGGCGTCGCGACGCCGCCGGCCGCGAAGTTGACGACCGGAAGACGGCCGGTCTCGTGCACGCCGAGCAGCAGCTCGTAAGGAACGCCGAGCGTTTTCGCTTCATGGTAGAGCTCGTCCTTCGACAGGTTTTGAACTTTCCGGATTTGCCCCATGATGAGGCGCATGTGGCGAACGGCTTCGACGATGTTCCCCGTTCCCGGCTCGCCCTTCGTGCGGAGCATCGAAGCCCCTTCCTGGATGCGGCGAAGCGCCTCGCCCAAGTCTTTGGCGCCGCAAACGAAAGGCACCGTAAACTCGCTCTTGCTGATGTGGAAAACTTCGTCGGCCGGCGTCAGCACTTCGCTCTCGTCGATATAATCGACGCCCAGCGATTCCAGCACCTTGGCTTCCACGTAGTGGCCGATCCGGGCTTTGGCCATAACCGGAATGCTGACCACTTTCATGACTTCTTCCACGATCGTCGGGTCCGCCATGCGCGCGACGCCGCCTGCCGCGCGAATATCGGAAGGCACTCTTTCCAGCGCCATAACGGCCGTTGCTCCCGCCGCTTCGGCCACTTTCGCCTGCTCGGCGCTCATGACGTCCATGATGACGCCGCCTTTTTGCATTTCGGCCATGCCGCGTTTAACTCTCGAAGTACCGGTTTCCATTTTACACGCCTCCTGAGCATTCTAACCATAGATTTTACAGGATGGATCGCGAATAGACAACCCACCCGGTCGGAATTAATCCCGTCTTCAGAACAAATTGACGATTCCCTTGAACAGCCCGGCGAAAAACTCCCCGATCGCCCGGAACATCAAGCGCCACCAGCTTGCTTTTTTGACGTCTTCGGTGGCCACCAGGTCGATCGTCGCGGACTTGTCCGCTTGCGTCGCGGGGTCTTTGTACGTATACGTTACGGTGCCCACTTTGTCGCCTTGCTTGACCGGCGCGGTGATCGGATCGACCGTGCTTTTCACTTCAGTGACGGTCGGCTCGATCGTTTCGCCCTTCTTGACGAGAATCGTCAGATCCGTCGCCGTGACGACGTCAAGCTTTTTGCTTACGCCTTTTTTGACGGGAAGGGTCTCGTGCTCCGGCACGGCCGTTTTCGCGTCGATGACCGTCTTTTTCTCGAAATTGTTGAAGCCGTAATCGAACAGCGTCGCCGTTTCCAAAAACCGCTTGCCGTCGGTGCTCGAGCCTTCCACGCCCATCACGACGGCAATCAGGCGCGTGCCGTCCCGCAGGGCGGTGCCGGTAAAGCAATTGCCCGCCGAGGATGTGTGGCCCGTTTTCAGGCCGTCTACGCCTTCATAGGCGAACTTTCTGAACGAGGGCACGTCTTTGTTCGATTCGAGCATCCAGTTATAGTTGACGATCGGATCCGTATCCCGTTCGCGGAATTGGTACGTTTGAATTTTGGAGTATTCCAGAAACTTCGGATCTTCCTTAATAATGTGGTACGCGAGCGTCGCCGCGTCACGGGCGGACATCATCGTCTCGCCTTCGATGGACGTCGGGCGGTACTTTTCCGGCATATCGGCCCGATCGAGACCGGTCGCGTTAATGAAATGCGAATTGGTCATGCCGAGCTCGGCCGCCGTTTCGTTCATCAGCTTGGCGAACGCTTCTTCCGAACCCGCTACCGCTTCCGCGAGTTGGACGGACGCATCGTTCGCGGAGCCGACCGCCATCGCGATATACAATTGTTCTACCGTATGTTTATCTCCAACCGCCAAGAAAATACGGCTTCCGACCTGGCTGGCGGCATTCTCCGTGACGGTGATCGTTTGATCCCAGCTCAGTTTGCCTTCTTCCACGGCTTTGAATACGAGATATTCGGTCATCATTTTCGACATGCTGGCCGGGGCGTAGGCGGTGTCCGAGTCTTTCTCGTACAGGACTTGTCCGGAGTCCGCGTCGATCAGAATGGCGGAATGAGCCGACAGCTGCAGTCCAGCCGCATCGGTTTCCGCTTTGGCTGCGCCCGCAAATAGAGTCGCTGAGACGAATGATAGAAGAACGATTATAGCAATAAACCTCGTAATCGAAAGAGACGGACGTAGCGACAAGGGGTGAGGACGATTCAAAGCGCGTTCTCTCCTTTTATTTTGTTCGATGGTGTCAAAAAAGCGTCTGCGTTCCGTCTGCTATTGTAGCATACCGCAGCCAAACGAAAAAGCCGCAGCGAAAGGAATCCTCTTCTGCGGCTCAAAACCAAAATTGCCGGCTGAGACCGAAGTCTCATCCTCCGGATAACGTCACAGCGAATAGTTCGGGGCTTCTTTCGTAATTTGGACGTCGTGCGGATGGCTTTCGCGCAGCCCTGCCCCCGTAATGCGGACGAAATACGTGTCGTTCTTCAATTGCTCGATCGTTTCGGTTCCGCAGTAGCCCATGCCGGAGCGCAAACCGCCAATCAGCTGATGAATCGTGTCCTTGAGCGGTCCTTTGTACGGAATTCGGCCTTCGATTCCTTCCGGAACGAGCTTCGAATCGTCTTCCTGGAAGTAGCGGTCCTTGCTGCCTTCCTTCATCGCGCCGATCGAACCCATGCCGCGATAGGACTTGTACCGGCGGCCTTGATAAATTTCGGCTTCGCCCGGGCTTTCCTCCGTGCCGGCGAACAAGCTGCCGAGCATGACGGCGCTGGCGCCGGCGGCGATCGCTTTCGTGATCTCGCCGGAATATTTGATCCCGCCGTCCGCGATAATCGGCACATTGTACTCCCGTGCCACCGTAGCGCAATCGTAGATGGCCGTAATTTGCGGAACCCCGATGCCGGCGATTATCCGCGTCGTACAGATGGAGCCCGGGCCGATGCCGACTTTGACGATCGACGCGCCGGCTTCGATCAGGTCGCGTGTCGCTTCGCCCGTCGCCACGTTGCCCGCAACGATCGTCAGATCCGGATACCGGTCGCGAAGCTGGCGGACCATTTCGACGATGTTGATGTGATGGCCGTGGGCGGAATCGACGACGAGCATGTCGACGCCCGCCTTCACCAGCGCTTCCGCGCGTTCGAACGTATCCTTGGATACGCCGACGGCCGCACCCACGAGCAGACGTCCGTGCTGATCCTTTGCCGCGTTCGGGAACTGGATCGCTTTTTCGATATCTTTAATGGTGATGAGGCCTTTCAGCGTGTTGTTTTCGTCGACGAGGGGAAGTTTCTCGATTTTATGCTGTTGAAGGATCACTTCGGCTTCCTGCAGCGTCGTGCCGACCGGCGCGGTGACCAGGTTTTCCTTCGTCATCACTTCGCTGACTTTGATGGAGTAGTCATGGACGAAACGTAAATCGCGATTCGTGATGATCCCTTCCAGCTTGCCGTCCTTGTCCACGATCGGCACGCCGGAAATGCGGTACTTGCCCATCAGCTCTTCGGCGTCGTACACATGATGGTCCGGAGTCAATGAAAAAGGATTCGTAATAACGCCGCTCTCGGAGCGTTTCACCCGGTCGACTTCTTCCGCTTGCTGCGCCACGGACATGTTCTTGTGAATGATGCCGATGCCGCCTTCACGGGCAATGGCAATCGCCAAGGCCGATTCCGTGACGGTATCCATTCCGGCGCTGATCAGCGGAATATTCAGCTTCACCGAAGCGCTCAGCGTTGTCGACACGTCCACGTCCCTCGGCAGAGTAGAAGACTTGCGCGGAACGAGCAGTACGTCGTCGAACGTAAGGCCTTCCTTGGCGAATTTGTTTTGCCACACGAGAATTTTCCCCCTCTATTCGGTTCCGGTAACCGGTTGTTCTCCGATTGATTATAGGCAATCTTAGCAGAGGCATAAAAGGCTGTCAAGGCAAATGCCCTCGTCTCAGGAAATGCTGGGAAACGGCACCATCGCTGGCATTTCGCCCGCAGCATACCCCAGTAAGCCGCTGTAGATGGAGCGTTTGAAAAAGGCTCGAAACGAAAGCGAACCCGCCCCTCTCCGCGGAAAAGGACGGGCTTCGCCAACTTATAGGCTGCAACGCGACTAACCGGAAACGGAAACGAATGGATCAGAATGAGCAAGCGATCATGCGCCAAAAACGCATGGACGTGAGGCTAAACGCCATCGATCGTCTTTGTCATCCGATGCTCCCGCCTTTCCGTGTAGTATGCCCTGCAAAAAACAGCGTAGCCGGCTTTCGTTAGGCGGCCTTTAAAATTCCCTTAAACGGGCGTGAAAAATGATTCTTTCCGCGTCGTATCCAACGCTGTTCTGCTGCTCCCGCCTCCCGCCCATGCGACGTACGCGCTTGTCGGGAGGAATGCGGGCATCGAGGCAAGGCAAATTTTCGGGAACATTTGCGAATGGCGGGACAGATGCGCGCAAGAGGGATGGATGCAGCCATGACGGTGAATTTTTCGGGTACATTTGCGTCTTTCGGGATGGATGCAGCCATGTAGGCGGATTTTTTCGGGTATGCCGGATGGATGCAGCCTTATGGAATTAAGTACGCGGAGCTTCGTTGGATTTTGTCCAACCAAAACCGGCCTTTTCGCGAAACCCGCCGGCTTGGTTGGATTTTGTCCAATCAGGAGCGGCCCTTTCGGGGATTTCGCCCGATTTTCCCGTTTCTCGTTGGATCAAATCCACTGTAGACTCGGCTTTCCGCGATTTTCCCTCCGTCGGTTGGATAAAATCCAACATAGGCGGAACCCGCAGGTTTCCGCCGCCCATGTCACCTCATAGCAGCTCACCGTTGTCCGTTACCCAAGTACCCATTCGCAGAGCTCCCCGGTGGCCGTTGCCCAAGTACCATTCGCACAGAGCTCGCCAGTGTACGACTTTTGGAGGAGAATGCCGTTTTCGCGCCTGAGTGATCACGCCAGGAGTTCATATGCATCCATATAACAGCCCATACCTTAAATTTGGAGAAGTACTCGAACCAACCTTATATCAAGCGAAAAAGCCAAAAAAGAAGCACAAAAAAAGCACCCCGTATGAGGTGCTTTCCTGTTCTCCAACCTGGCAACGTCCTACTCTCCCAGGACCCTGCGGTCCAAGTACCATCGGCGCTGGAGGGCTTAACGGTCGTGTTCGAGATGGGTACGCGTGGAACCCCTCCGCCATTGCCACCAGATCGAAGTTCTTCAAGGCTTGCGCCTTGATAACCGGATACGAAACGATTGCGCATTGTTGTTTGTTGGCTTGCTTCCCGTCTGCTCCGTGCCCGCAGGCGCTTCGCTTTAGGATAAGCCCTCGACCGATTAGTACTCGTCAGCTCCACGCGTTGCCGCGCTTCCACCCCGAGCCTATCAACCTGGTGTTCTTCCAGGGGTCTTACGAATTGGGAAATCTCATCTTGAGGCGGGCTTCGCGCTTAGATGCTTTCAGCGCTTATCCCTCCCGCACTTGGCTACCCAGCCATGCTCCTGGCGGAACAACTGGTACACCAGCGGTGCGTCCATCCCGGTCCTCTCGTACTAAGGACAGCCCCTCTCAAATTTCCTACGCCCGCGACAGATAGGGACCGAACTGTCTCACGACGTTCTGAACCCAGCTCGCGTACCGCTTTAATGGGCGAACAGCCCAACCCTTGGGACCTACTTCAGCCCCAGGATGCGATGAGCCGACATCGAGGTGCCAAACCTCCCCGTCGATGTGGACTCTTGGGGGAGATAAGCCTGTTATCCCCAGGGTAGCTTTTATCCGTTGAGCGATGGCCCTTCCATTCGGTACCACCGGATCACTAAGCCCGACTTTCGTCCCTGCTCGACTTGTAGGTCTCGCAGTCAAGCTCCCTTATGCCTTTGCACTCTTCGAATGATTTCCAACCATTCTGAGGGAACCTTGGGGCGCCTCCGTTACATTTTGGGAGGCGACCGCCCCAGTCAAACTGTCCGCCTGACACGGTCCCTTCACCGGATTCACGGTGACAGGTTAGAACTCCGATACGATCAGGGTGGTATCCCAACGGCGCCTCCATCGATGCTTGCGCACCGACTTCTCAGGCTCCCACCTATCCTGTACAGACCGTACCAAAGTCCAATATCAAGCTACAGTAAAGCTCCATGGGGTCTTTCCGTCACGTCGCGGGTAACCTGCATCTTCACAGGTACTAAAATTTCACCGGATCTCTCGTTGAGACAGCGCCCAAGTCGTTACGCCATTCGTGCGGGTCAGAATTTACCTGACAAGGAATTTCGCTACCTTAGGACCGTTATAGTTACGGCCGCCGTTTACTGGGGCTTCGGTTCACAGCTTCGGATTGCTCCTAACCGCTCCCCTTAACCTTCCAGCACCGGGCAGGCGTCAGCCCGTATACTTCGCCTTGCGGCTTCGCACAGACCTGTGTTTTTGCTAAACAGTCGCTTGGGCCTCTTCACTGCGGCCCCCTCGGGCTATTCACCCTACCGAGGCACCCCTTCTCCCGAAGTTACGGGGTCATTTTGCCGAGTTCCTTAACGAGAGTTCTTCCGCGCGCCTTAGAATACTCATCTTGCCTACCTGTGTCGGTTTGCGGTACGGGCACCTTCGCCTGGCTAGAGGCTTTTCTCGGCAGCGTGAGCACGGAACCTTCGGTACTGTGATTTTCCCTCCCCATCACAGCTCAGCCTTTTCGATGCGCGGATTTGCCTGCGCATCAGCCTCGCTGCTTGGACGAGCATATCCATCAGCTCGCGTTCTTGCCCTCCTGCGTCCCCCCATCGCTCGTAACGGCTTACGGTGGTACAGGAATTTCAACCTGTTGTCCTTCGACTACGCCTTTCGGCCTCGCCTTAGGTCCCGACTTACCCTGAGCGGACGAACCTTCCTCAGGAACCCTTAGGCTTTCGGCGGACAGGATTCTCACCTGTCTTTTCGTTACTCATACCGGCATTCTCACTTGAATGCAGTCCACCGGTCCTTCCGGTCCGACTTCAACCCGCATTCAACGCTCCCCTACCCAGTTCGTCGTCTTCACTTCACCCTGGTGTGTTTAGCTGGGGCATTTGGGTCAGAATCTTTGAACAACCTTTACGGTTGATTCTGACCAAATGTCCCGGTTCTACCAGAACAAAGTGAAGACGACGACCTGCCATAGCTTCGGTGGTGTGTTTAGCCCCGTTACATTTTCGGCGCAGAGTCACTCGACCAGTGAGCTATTACGCACTCTTTAAATGGTGGCTGCTTCTAAGCCAACATCCTGGTTGTCTTCGCAACTCCACATCCTTTCCCACTTAACACACACTTGGGGACCTTAGCTGATGATCTGGGCTCTTTCCCTCTTGACGACGGATCTTAGCACTCGCCGTCTGACTCCCGAGTATACATCTGTGGCATTCGGAGTTTGACTGAACTTGGTAACCCTTGGCGGGCCCCGCACCCAATCAGTGCTCTACCTCCACGATGCTCAACCTCGAGGCTAGCCCTAAAGCTATTTCGGGGAGAACCAGCTATCTCCGAGTTCGATTGGAATTTCTCCCCTACCCCCACGTCATCCCAGAACTTTTCAACGTTCATGAGTTCGGGCCTCCAGTAAGTGTTACCTCACCTTCACCCTGCACAGGGGTAGATCACACGGTTTCGGGTCTACGCCTACGTACTCAATCGCCCTATTCAGACTCGCTTTCGCTTCGGCTCCGCTTCTCCAGCTTAACCTCGCACGTAAACGTAACTCGCCGGTTCATTCTACAAAAGGCACGCCATCACCCTTAAGAATCGGGCTCTGACTTCTTGTAAGCGTACGGTTTCAGGTTCTTTTTCACTCCGCTCCCGCGGTGCTTTTCACCTTTCCCTCACGGTACTGCTTCGCTATCGGTCGCCAGGGAGTATTTAGCCTTGGCAGATGGTCCTGCCGGATTCCCACGGGGTTTCTCGTGTCCCGCGGTACTCGGGATCCGTCTTGGAGAGAGCAGACTTTCGGCTACAGGGCTTTTACCTTCTTTGCCGGGCCTTTCCAGACCTCTTCGCCTAACCTGCTCTTTTGTAACTCCGTGTAAGACGTCCCACAACCCCAGGGAGCAAGCTCCCTGGTTTGGGCTAATCCGCGTTCGCTCGCCGCTACTGACGGAATCACTGTTTTGTTTTCTTCTCCTCAGGGTACTTAGATGTTTCAGTTCCCCTGGTATGCTCCCTCATGAGCTATGAATTCACTCATGGGTGACTGTGCATTACCACAGCCGGGTTTCCCCATTCGGACACCCCCGGATCAAAGCCTGCTTACGGCTCCCCGAGGAAATTTCGCTGTTCGCCGCGTCCTTCGTCAGCTCCTGGCGCCTAGGCATCCTCCGTACGCCCTTATTAGCTTAACCTCTCGGTTAGCTTGCCATTTTCACTTCAAGTACCTTCGTACTCTCCGCTCAACAACACATAAGGTCATTAGATGATCTAATTTGCGCTTTCGTTTCGTATCCAGTTGTCAAGGTGCAAGTTTTTTGCGTGGAGACGCTTCTCGAGCCGCTTCAGCAAAGAAACTTCCGCAGCCTACCGCGTTCGCAACGCGAACGTGGCCATCGTCTCAAGGTAAAGATGGTGGAGACAAGGAGGATCGAACTCCTGACCCCCTGCGTGCAAGGCAGGTGCTCTCCCAGCTGAGCTATGTCCCCACGGGATAAGGTATACAATTGTTGTATGGTGGGCCTTAGTGGACTCGAACCACCGACCTCACCCTTATCAGGGGTGCGCTCTAACCAGCTGAGCTAAAGGCCCGCAGCAGCTATCAGCCTTTACCAGCTGATGGAGCGGCTTCATGAACGGATTCATGAGCCTGCCTGGCAACGTCCTACTCTCCCAGGACCCTGCGGTCCAAGTACCATCGGCGCTGGAGGGCTTAACGGTCGTGTTCGAGATGGGTACGCGTGGAACCCCTCCGCCATTGCCACCAGACAGGTGTTGCATTTGAAGTTGTAAGCTCTCGTAAAAGCCCTCCGCTTTTCAGCTTCCGGCTTCGCGAGCGTCTTGCTCCTTCAAAACTGAACTCGAGCGTAATCGGACGTTATCCCCCGAAGGGTTCCTTAGAAAGGAGGTGATCCAGCCGCACCTTCCGATACGGCTACCTTGTTACGACTTCACCCCAATCATCTACCCCACCTTCGACGGCTGGCTCCTTGCGGTTACCCCACCGGCTTCGGGTGTTGTAAACTCTCGTGGTGTGACGGGCGGTGTGTACAAGACCCGGGAACGTATTCACCGCGGCATGCTGATCCGCGATTACTAGCAATTCCGACTTCATGCAGGCGAGTTGCAGCCTGCAATCCGAACTGAGACCGGCTTTTTAGGATTGGCTCCAGGTCGCCCTTTCGCTTCCCGTTGTACCGGCCATTGTAGTACGTGTGTAGCCCAGGTCATAAGGGGCATGATGATTTGACGTCATCCCCGCCTTCCTCCGGTTTGTCACCGGCAGTCACCTTAGAGTGCCCACCCGAAGTGCTGGCAACTAAGATCAAGGGTTGCGCTCGTTGCGGGACTTAACCCAACATCTCACGACACGAGCTGACGACAACCATGCACCACCTGTCTCCTCTGTCCCGAAGGAAAGGCCTATCTCTAGACCGGTCAAAGGGATGTCAAGACCTGGTAAGGTTCTTCGCGTTGCTTCGAATTAAACCACATACTCCACTGCTTGTGCGGGTCCCCGTCAATTCCTTTGAGTTTCAGTCTTGCGACCGTACTCCCCAGGCGGAGTGCTTAATGTGTTAACTTCGGCACCGAGGGGTGGACCCCCCAACACCTAGCACTCATCGTTTACGGCGTGGACTACCAGGGTATCTAATCCTGTTTGCTCCCCACGCTTTCGCGCCTCAGCGTCAGTTACAGTCCAGAGAGCCGCCTTCGCCACTGGTGTTCCTCCACATCTCTACGCATTTCACCGCTACACGTGGAATTCCGCTCTCCTCTTCTGCACTCAAGCCCCCAGTTTCCAGTGCGTCACGGGGTTGAGCCCCGCACTTAAACACCAGACTTAAAGAACCGCCTGCGCGCGCTTTACGCCCAATAATTCCGGACAACGCTTGCCCCCTACGTATTACCGCGGCTGCTGGCACGTAGTTAGCCGGGGCTTTCTTCTCAGGTACCGTCATCGAGCTAGCAGTTAACTAGCCCTTATTCTTCCCTGGCAACAGAGCTTTACGACCCGAAGGCCTTCCTCACTCACGCGGCGTTGCTCCATCAGGCTTTCGCCCATTGTGGAAGATTCCCTACTGCTGCCTCCCGTAGGAGTCTGGGCCGTGTCTCAGTCCCAGTGTGGCCGTTCACCCTCTCAGGTCGGCTACGCATCGTCGCCTTGGTGAGCCGTTACCCCACCAACTAGCTAATGCGCCGCAGGCCCATCCCTTAGCGACAGATTGCTCCGTCTTTCCCAGCTCGCTCATGCGACCAAGCTGCGTATCCGGTCTTAGCATTCGTTTCCGAATGTTATCCCAGGCTAAAGGGCAGGTTGCCTACGTGTTACTCACCCGTCCGCCGCTAACCTTCTTAAGTAGCAAGCTACCTAAAAAGATCCGCTCGACTTGCATGTATTAGGCACGCCGCCAGCGTTCGTCCTGAGCCAGGATCAAACTCTCCATAAAGGGACTTTTGACGGCAGGGTTTCCAAAGGAAATCCTGAGAGTCAAATGTCCAACTACTTTATTGAAGAGCCCTTAGGCTCAAAAAGTTATTGCTGGTTTGTCTCGCACAGGCTCAAAGCCTGCATTCGACTTGTTTCCAATTACGCTCGATGTTCAGTTTTCAAGGAGCAATCGCGTTAGCCCGAAGGCCTTCGCTTTCGCGTCGCTGTCGTAACGGCGACTTGATTAATATATCATAGCCTACAAACCATTTGCAAGTGTTTTTTAAACATTTTATGCGTGGTATTATCTGACAGAAAAATCAAGCGTAATTTTCGATTCGCGCGGTTACCCTTCTAATAAGAAGCAGCCCGCTCCGGTCGCCGGAAACGGGCTGCGCTGAAGCATAAGCTTATTCTCCGCGCATATGCGGGAACAGCAGCACGTCGCGAATCGAAGGGGCGTCCGTAAGCAGCATGACCAAACGGTCGATACCGATGCCCAGTCCCCCGGTCGGCGGCATTCCGTATTCCAGCGAACGAATGAAATCGTCGTCCATTTCATGCGCTTCGTCGTTGCCTGCTTCCTTCTCGGCCAACTGCGCCTCGAAGCGCTGGCGCTGGTCGATCGGATCGTTCAGTTCGCTGAACGCGTTGGCATGCTCGCGCGCGACGATGAACAGCTCGAACCGGTCGGTGAACCGGGGATCGGCTTCGTTTTTCTTGGCAAGCGGAGAAATCTCCACCGGGTGGCCCATGACGAACGTAGGCTGAATCAGCGTATGCTCGACGAAAGTCTCGAAGAAAGCATTGAGAATATGCCCGGTCGTCATGTGCGGCTCCACCTGGACTTTGTGTTCCTTGGCCAGGCGATGCGCTTCTTCGTTGCCGATTTGCTGCGTAAAATCGATCCCGACCGCTTCCTTGACGAGCGAAGCCATCGTAACCCGGCGCCACGGCGGGGCCAGATCGACCTCCTGGCCTTGGTACGTGATTTTGGTCGTCCCGAGCACTTCTTGCGCGATGTGGGCGATCAGGTTCTCCGTCAAATTCATGATGTCCTCGTAGTCGGCATAAGCCTCGTACAGCTCGATCATCGTGAATTCCGGATTGTGGCGCGTCGAAATCCCTTCGTTGCGGTATACGCGTCCGATCTCGTACACCTTTTCCAGGCCGCCGACAATGAGCCGCTTTAAATGAAGCTCGATCGCGATCCGCATGTAAAGCTGCATATCCAGCGCATTATGATGCGTAATGAATGGACGCGCGGCCGCGCCGCCCGCGATCGAATGAAGCGTCGGCGTTTCCACTTCCAAATAGCCGAGCCCGTCTAAATAACGCCGCATCGACTGGATGATGCGGGAACGGGAGATGAACGTTTTCTGGACGTCGGGGTTGACGATCAGATCGACGTAGCGCTGGCGGTAACGGGTCTCTACATCCTTCAATCCGTGGAACTTGTCCGGCAGCGGAAGGAGCGACTTCGTGAGCACTTCCAAATCGCTCACTTTAATGCTGGTCTCGCCGGTTTTCGTTTTGAAGACGATGCCCGTGACGCCGATGATGTCGCCGATATCCAGCAGGCCAAACGCTTTGTACTTGTGCTCCGGAACGGAGTCCGCCCGAACGTAGATCTGAATTTTGCCGCTCAAATCCTGAATGTGGGCAAAAGAAGCCTTGCCCATCGCCCGCTTCGTCATGATGCGGCCGGCGATGCGTACTTGAACGTTCTGCGCCTCCAACTCTTCGTTGGGCAGCGCGTCATAGCGGCGGACCACTTCTCCCGCCTGGTGCGTGCGCTCGAATTTGACGCCGAACGGGTCGATGCCAAGCTCCCGCAGCTCGTCCAGCTTGTTGCGCCGAATTTGCAGCATTTCGCTCAGTTCGGCAGTTTCGATTTGATTTTCTTCACTCATGACCAATTTCCCTCCAGCCTACGCCTTGCAACCCTCCGTACGCAATTAAACGTCTTCGCCCTTGGGAGGACGAGACGTTTATCCAATGTTCCTTCATCATTAAGGAAAGAAAAGTTGCCGCGCGCGATCGAATATGGATTTCCGACAAATGGCGGTCGGCCCCGGCCGCACGATGCCGCCCGCGCCGACCGCCATTCCCAAAGTGCGTTTGCGCTACGATGGTTACTTCTTGATTTCGACGATTTTGTATGAAATGATACCCGCTGGAACGTTGACTTCGACGGTCGCTCCCTTTTTCTTGCCGAGTATGCTCTTTCCAACCGGGCTTTCGTTCGAAATTTTATTTTGCAGCGGGTCCGATTCTGCCGTCCCTACGATGGTGTATTCCAGCGTATCGCCGAACTCCAGATCCTCGACGACGACGGTCGATCCGATGCCCACCGTGTCGACGTCAATTTCGTCGTTGTTGATGATGCGGGCGTTGCGCAGCATCTTCTCCAGCGTGATAATCCGTCCTTCAATGAAGGCCTGCTCGTTCTTCGCGTCTTCGTACTCGGAGTTTTCGCTAATATCTCCATAACCGATCGCGACCTTGATCCGCTCCGCGACTTCACGGCGCTTGACCGATTTGAGGTTTTCAAGCTCTTCTTCGAGTTTCTTCAACCCGTCCGGGGTTAGAAGGACTTCTTTCTCGGCCATCTCATCGATCTCCTGTCATCTGGATATAATTTTCATGCGTCCGCATGAACGGTCTGCTGCCACTCTTGCGAG
This sequence comes from Cohnella algarum, assembly GCF_016937515.1. Lineage (NCBI taxonomy): Bacteria > Bacillati > Bacillota > Bacilli > Caryophanales > Paenibacillaceae > Cohnella > Cohnella algarum. Next base: position 1,807,123 of record NZ_JAFHKM010000002.1, on the reverse strand, counting down.
ACGGCTCGGCACAGTCCGTTTCTAATCAAATATATGGCTGATTATCGCTGACATGACACTTGCCGCAAGCCAGCCGTAAACTCAGACAGCCCTTGCCAAAGCCGATCGTGAGAATATTGGTTACGATTATATTTCAACCCCATCGAAATGTCAATTAGCGGAAAACCGCATATTCAATGGACGAGCGCCTCGCCGTCCGCCGGCTCGGATTCGGCCGCGCGGGCCATTTCCTCCTCTACCGTCCGGACGTACAGATCGAGTCTGGCCGCGACGGCAGAACGGGTCGTCATCTCCATGATTTCGTTTTTGACGCGAGCCGCATCCGGCAGCCCTTTCAGATACCAGGCCAAATGCTTGCGCATTTCCCGAACGGCCTGGGCTTCGCCCTTCAAGTTGACCAGCCGGTCGAGATGAAGCATTGCGATGCGGATTTTCTCGCCCGGGGTCGGATCCGGCAGCAATTCGCCGCGCGTCAAATAGTGAACGGTCCGGTACAGCATCCACGGGTTGCCGAGAGCGCCGCGGCCGATCATGACCCCGTCGACGCCCGTATGCTTCAACATCCGCTCCGCGTCCTCGGGGCTGAAGACGTCGCCGTTGCCGATGACGGGAATGGAAACCGCCTGTTTGACGTCCTTGATAATGTCCCAGTTCGCTTTCCCGGTATACAATTGTTCCCGGGTCCGGCCGTGAACGCTGACCGCGGATCCCCCCGCGCGCTCCACCGCTTGGGCGTTCTCCACCGCGTACACGTGCTCGTCGTCCCAGCCGATCCGCATTTTGACGGTGACCGGCTTTTCGACGGCGTCGACGACGGACGACACCATTTCGTAGATTTTATTCGGATCCAGCAGCCAACGGGCCCCCGCGTCGCATTTGGTGACCTTCGGCACCGGGCAGCCCATGTTGATGTCGATAATGTCGGCGTTCGTGTTTTTGTCGACGAATTTGGCCGCCTCCACGAGCGATTCCCGGTCGCCGCCGAAAATCTGCAAGCTGAGCGGCTTCTCGCGCTCGTCCACGAACAGCATTTCCAGCGTCCGCTTGTTCCCGTGCAAAATCGCCTTGTCGCTCACCATTTCCGCGCACACGAGCCCGCAGCCGAATTCCTTGGCGATCAGCCGGAACGCCGGGTTACAAACGCCGGCCATCGGAGCCAGCACGACATTGTTGTTCATTTCGATGTTGCCGATTTTAAGCATCGTTCATCGCTCCTTCGGGACGCCTCCCCACGGCGCCCATACCTTGATGCCCGCTTCCTTTAAAACGGGTTCCGTCAGCAAGCCGTTCCACGGAAACGCCTCCGGCCCGTCCGCCCAAACGTCGCGCAGCGGCACCAGCACGAACGCCCGCTCCCCCATGCGGGGATGCGGGAGCGCAAGCTCTTCCGTATCCAGCTCTATTCCTTCGTAAAGCAGCAAATCCAGATCGATCGTCCTCGGGCCGAAGCGGATGTCCCGCACCCTGCCCATCTCCCGCTCGATGCCGAGCATGACGCGCAGCAATTCCAGCGGGGAGAGATTCGTACCGAGAGCCGCCGCCATGTTCAAAAAAGCGGGCTGCTCCGTATATCCGACCGGATCGGTCTCGTACAGCGCGGAGCATCTCCGCACCTCGATTCCTTCCGTCGCCGCCAGGCGTCTGACCGCCTCCCGCAGCGACCGTTCCCGGTCTCCGAGATTGGCGCCAAGCGCCGCATAAGCTTCAAACACGCAACATTCAGTCCTCCGCGGGAACGATTTGCCCGTCGCCGTTCCGGCGCCTGCGAAGCTCCACCGTCACCCCGTCGAAACGGATGTCGAACGGAGGATTCGGTTTGGTCACCCCGACGGTAACTTCATGGATACTAGTATACGTTTCGAGAACGCCGATGGCAATCCTGCCGGCCAGCGCCTCGATCAGCTTCACGGGCGGGCCTTCGACGATTCCTTTTATAAAAGAATGCAGGTCCGCGTAATTGACGGTGTCGTTCACATCGTCGCTCAAAGCAGCCCGGCTCAGATCGAGCTTCATGTCGAGATCGACGATAAACTGCTGTCCGAGCTTATTTTCCTCCGGGTAGACCCCATGATAACCGAAAAAAACCATCCGCTTCATAACCATTCGATCCATATGCGCTCAGTCCCCCTTCTTTTCCCCGGCCTGGCGGTAGACGATGGCGTCGGCCATGCGGGCGACCCGCTTGTTCGCCTTCACGTCGTGAACGCGCACCAGCTGGCAGCCTTGGGCGATCCCGAGCGCCGTCGTCGCCGCCGTTCCTTCCACCACGTCGTCCGCGGGCAATCCGAGCGTATTGCGGATGACCGTTTTGCGGGAGGCGGCGAGAAGCACGGGATAGCCGAGCGCCGCGAGTTCCCCGAGACGGCCCAGCAGCTCCAGATTTCGTTCGTCGTCCTTGGCGAAGCCGATGCCGGGATCGAGCCAGATATGATCGTCCGCGACCCCTGCCGCGCGCGCGAGCCGAACGCTTTCCTGCAGATCCGCCAGCACGTCCGGCACGAAATCGGCATAATCCATTTTCTTGCGGTTGTGCATCAAAATAACGGGACAGCCGTGCTCCGCGACGACGGCCGCCATTTCCGGGTCGGCTTTCAGCCCCCAAACGTCGTTCAAAATGTGCGCTCCCGCCGCGAGCGCGGCCCTCGCCGTCTTCGCCTTGTACGTATCCACGCTGATCGGAACGCGGACGCTCCCCCGCAAAGCGCGGATGACCGGCACGATGCGGGCGATCTCTTCCTCGGCCGACACCGGATCGTGGCCCGGACGCGTCGACTCGCCCCCGATATCGATTAGATCGGCGCCCTCCTCGACCATTTCGCGCGCTCTGGCGACCGCCGCGTCGACGTCCAAATAGCGCCCGCCGTCCGAGAAGGAATCGGGCGTAATATTCAAGATGCCCATAATGAGCGTGCGATTGCCGAATTCAAGCGTCAAACCGTCCTTGAACGTATAGGTACGCTTATAAAAAACAAGCGGTCGTTTCATCGTTGTTCCCCCGTCTCCGCGGCATGCCGATACGCGTTCATAAGAAATGAAGTCCACCGTCCGGGGACCCCTGCCTGTGCTGCCTCCCAGGCCGAACTCCCGTCCGTTTCCTCCAGCCTGTCGACCGGAACGATCTCCTGGATGGAATTCGTCACGAAAATCTCCTCGGCCGCCTTCAACCGGTCCCAGGCGTACAGTCCCTCCGAGACCTTCAACCCGTGATGCCGCGCCAGCTCGAGCACGTAGCCGCGGGTTACGCCGGCCAGCGGTCCCGCCGCAAGCTCCGGCGTATGCAGGACGCCGTCCCGCACCCAAAAGACGTTGCTGACGATGCCTTCGGAGACGTGCCCGGCCTCGTTCAGAAACAATCCTTCCGTGCCCGGAGCCGCTCCCCGGCGGACAGCTCGCGCTTTGCCGCTATATTATTCATATAATGGAACGATTTTAACCGGATGTCGCTTTCCGGCCCGCTGCGCGCAAGACGCAAAAGCCGCAGCGTCTTGGCCGCGCGGGCGGACGGCTCGTCCGCGGCCAGCGGCTTCATGTAGACGATCTCGTTGGGCCGAGAGTAGTCTTCCGAAGGCAAGCCGACCGGACCGGCGCCCGCCGATACCGACCAGCGGACATAGGCGTCCCGAAGGCCGTTCGCTTCCAGAAGCCGCGCCGTCTCCCGCTTCATCCGCGCCGGATCGGCTTCGTATTCGATGCCCAACAAGCGGCAGCCTTCGGCGAGGCGACCGGCGTGGCGCTCCAGCAGCCACGGCCTTCCGCCGTACGTCCGGAACGTCTCGAACAATCCCATCCCATACAGAAAGCCGTGATCGTAGACGGAGATCACGGCCTCTTCGCTGCTTGCCAGTTGTCCGTTAAGCAGAAGCTTCATGCGCGCGTGCCGGAGCGGAGGGCAAGGAAATTCCGCAGCATCGTCAGCCCGTTGTCCGTCATAATGGACTCGGGATGGAATTGCACGCCTTCGATGGCGTACTCTTTGTGCCGCAGCCCCATAATCTCGCCGTCTTCGGTCTCCGCGCTGATTTCCAGGCAGTCCGGCAGCGTTTCCCTCTTCACGATCAGAGAGTGATAACGCGTCGCCGTAAACGGCGATGGGATGCCTTCGAAAACCGTTCGGCCGTCGTGGCGGATGGGCGACGTTTTGCCGTGCATCAGCTTGTCCGCCCGCACCACGTCGCCGCCGAACGCCTGGCCGATCGACTGATGGCCGAGGCATACGCCGAAAATCGGAATTTCCCCTTTGAAACGATCGATCAGCGCGAGGCTGATCCCCGCTTCGTTCGGCGTGCACGGCCCCGGGGAAATGAGAATATGATCCGGCTTAAGCGCGGCGATGCCGGCGAGGTCGATCTCGTCGTTGCGGCGAACGACGATTTCTTCCCCGAGCTCGCCCAGATATTGAACGAGATTATACGTAAACGAATCGTAGTTGTCGATCACCAAAATCATGAAGGCTTCCTCCTTCGAGTCAGACGGGCTCAAGAGCTTGCGGCGGTTCGCGGTTCGTCCCCGCGCCGGCTTCTTCCCCGTACTGCACCGCTTTCCAAAGCGCCTTGGCCTTGTTCAAGCATTCGTAAAATTCCCGTTCGGGCTCGGAATCGATAACGACGCCGGCGCCCGCCTGGATATGGCAAATCCCGTCCTTCACGACCATCGTGCGGATAATAATATTAAATTCCATATTGCCCGCATAGTCAATCCATCCGATCGACCCGGTATACGGCCCGCGGCGGACCGGCTCCAGCTCCTCGATGATTTCCATCGTGCGCACTTTCGGCGCCCCGGTAATCGTGCCTCCGGGAAAAACGGCGGCCAGCACGTCATAGGCATCCCTGCCCTCGGCCGCTTGTCCCTCCACCTGGGATACGAGGTGCATGACATGCGAGTAGCGCTCGATCGTAAGCAGCTCCGGCACCTTGACCGTACCGTAGGCGGCCGCCCGGCCGAGATCGTTGCGAATCAGATCGACGAGCATAATATGCTCGGCCCGCTCCTTTTCGCTCGCCAGCAGCTCTCGTTCGAACCGCGCATCCTCCTCGTCCGTCCGCCCCCTCCGGCGGGTGCCGGCAATCGGTCGCGCGCTCATCCGCCCGTCCTCCAGCTTGACGAGCAGCTCCGGCGAAGCCGAAACGAGGGAAAAATCGGGAAAACGCAAAAAACCCATGTACGGAGACGGATTGAACGACCGCAGCCACTCGTACAGCTCTTCCGGGCGCGAGCGGATCGGCAGGCTTTGGCGGAGCGACAGATTGACCTGAAAAACGTCGCCTTGCGCGATATAGTCCTGGATGCGCCGGACCGCGCTTTTGAACGCTTCTTTGTCGAAAGACGTCGTAAGCCCCGGGATCTCCTCCACGTCGATCTGCAGGCGGTCCGAGGCGATCGCGGCTTGACGGTCGGCGGCTTCCCGCCTTGCGGAAGCCTCCCGTCCCGCGGCGGACAGATCGTCCCACAGCCGCTTCATCGCTTCCGTCCGGGCGGCCGCCCGCTCGTACGCTTCGCGCCCGGTCTCCGGTCCGCAGCCGTTCGGCAGCGGAGAATGCACCGCGCAGATCAGCGCGGAACGCTCATGGTCGACGATCCACAGCTCGTCCACCAGCATAAACGCGTAATCGGGCAGCGCGAGATCGTCCGCGGCCGAATCGGGCAGCCGTTCCAGAGAGCGGGCGACATCGTAGCTCAAAAACCCGACGCATCCGCCGGCGAATTTCGGCCACCCTTTTAGCCTGGGCGCGCGGTGCCTGCCCATCCAGGAGCGCAAAACGTCCAGCGGAAGCCCCGTCATGGCCGTCGTCGATCCCCCGTTCCCGGGCGTCGCGACCTCGGCGCGCCTGTCCTTGCCCCGGATCGTCTCGGTCGGCCGCAAGCCCAGAAACGTATAGCGCCCCGTTTTGCCGCTTTCCAGCACGAAGGCGCCCGCATCCGCTTCTTCCCAAGCCCGCCGCCATCGGGAAGGGCGGTCTTCGCCCGCCTCAAGCGGGTATTCCGCCATGAAAGGCAGCCGGTTGTACGCCTTTTCGGCAATCCACCCCGACCACGTCTCCCAAGTTGTCAAAATCAAGCCCGATCCCCCGCCCATCGCTCGTTAGTGCCCATTATTATACAGGATTCGAACGCCGGAACAAAGCGTAACCGGCTGCGGCATTAGACGAAATTTCATATCGGAATTTCATATCCGATTTAGCGTTTCTCTTGTCCGACACCAGTACCGCGCTTCGAACCCGAAAAACAAAACGCCTGCAGCGCTGCAAGTTGGAAGGTTGGGAGAGTCGGGTCACGACTGGTTCGTTTGTGCGCGGGTGGGAGCGGTAAGAGGAGTCATTTTTACACAACTTCTTCCCGCAACTCGCGTTTGGAGACTGGAAATGAGTCGCCACGACTCAAATGGTTCGTTAGTGCGCCTTCGGGAGCGGTAAGATGAGTCATTTTTACACAATTTCTTCCGGCAACTCGCGTTTGGAGGCTGGAAATGAGTCGCCACGACTCAAATGGTTCGTTAGTGCGCCTTTAGGAGCGGCAAGATGAGTCATTTTTACTCAATTTCCAGGAATGAGCCGCCACAGCCCAACAGGAACCGCGGAGGGCGAGCCGTATTCCGAATCGAATGGGGAGATTCGTTGGAGAAGCGTCTCCGATCTGGTCAACGCGCCTGTGCCCTCAAGTTTGTGCGGCCGCTTGCGCACGGCTCATTGAAGATTTTAAACATTCCTTATTAAGAAAAACGCCTTACGGCGTCCTTCTGGTTCGAGCATCGAGTTCATATGGAGGATATGAAGCTGGGTGTGTAGCAGCACTCAGCTTAATCTCTTACGTCACCTATCCGATACTCGTAGCCATGAAGTCCTTTGTAATATTCCGGGTACATCGCTCCGCCGCATTCTTCACATCGAAATTTCGGAGGGACAGTCGGATCTCCGTCATCCATCGCATCAAAATCCCGTACAACACTCAATGGAATCTCTTCGGTTATGTCACATTGTAAACAGATGTACTTGACCTTCGCTTTGTTATGCAATCCGCTTTGCTGCTTTTTCTTTCGCTTGGCTGCCTTTCGTTTCCTGGACACCAGTGACATCTCGTATCATCCTTTCCAGACATGCTTTTGAGGTGGAGCACACCGCGTACTTCACCTTCAACTTCCCTTCTTCAAGACAGGCTTCTCCCTTGTATTCATAATAACTTTCGCATTTCGGACAACATGGCGGCTTCCCCGTCTGCTCCTTGATCCGTTCGCTCCACGTTCTCCTCTTCAAGAGCCTCCTGACTTTGACGATCCATCTCCTTGCTGCTTTTTGCCACTCACTGACCATCTTCTTGCACAGACCCTTGATCCGCCTCGAGTACACTCCGTAGTAACGGATCGTCTTAAAGTTCTCATCCGGAATATGCCGAATCAGTCGCCCAATCAATTCTTCTACCGTAATCGTCTCCGTTTTCTCTTCCCCGTCATGCTTATCCCGGTAACGGAAGGTCACCGTTTCCCCATCATACGCAACAATTCGGCTCACCGCGATTGCCGGTCTTCTCATGTATCGCCCGATATATCCCAATTGCCGCTTCACATCACCTTTTTGTTTCGGTGCATGCACATAGAACCCTTCTCCATTTTCAGAGTAGGCTTTTTGTAAACGGCTTTGCACTTGTCTCTTCTCTTCGGCACTTAACTTGCGGCGGATCAGCTTCAGTACCACCGTCTGCCATTGTTTGCGCAACATCTCGAACGGAACGAAGTCATACGTTTTCCATTCCCCGTTCTTCTTCATTCCCCCCATGCTCACCAGCATATGGACGTGCGGATTAAACTGAAGCCGTGCCCCAAACGTATGTAACCCCGCGATGATCCCCGGGGTCACCTTATGCTTTTTTTCGAAATACTCTTTGACGATTCGAACCGCTTCATCCATAAATTCTTTCAACAATTTTTCCCGATGGAGCAGAAACACTTCCCGCAACCGTTCATCAATCGTAAAGACGACATGGCGGTGGTTCACCTGGAATACGTCTTGTTCCAGGAGCCGCGCCCATTCTTCCGTCTCTCCGCATGAACAGGTCGTACAGAATCTCCCTTTGCAACGATACGGTACAAGCCGCAAGTCGTGGCAACCTTCGCAGACTAGCAGCTTGAATCCGTTTCGCGGGTCTCCACATTTGCGAAACTTCTCCACTTCTTTGATCACATTGGGACGAATCCTGCCCTTATGCTTCGCGACAAACCGATCCCAATGCCCATGTTCATCAAAGAAAATTCGTTTTAGCACGTTCGTCTCCATACTCTTAACCTTACCAAAAACTAAGACGAGGTGGTAGCCTTCCCTCACCCCGGAATTTTATAAATTCTATAATTTTAAAAAAGCCCCCGCGATAGCGGGAGCTCCTATGGCCGAACTGAAGATTAATTTTCGAAGTTGAAGAGCGGCGTGCTCAGGTAGCGTTCGCCGTTGGACGGAACGACTGCGATGACGCGCTTGCCTTCGCCGAGCTCCTTCGCCACTTTGAGCGCGGCATGGATCGCGGCGCCGGAGGAAATGCCGACAAGCAGGCCTTCCTTCTTTGCGACGGTTCGAGCCGTTTCGAAGGCTTCTTCGTTTTCCACGGTGATCACTTCGTCGTAAATTTCGCGATTCAAAATTTCCGGAATGAAGTTCGCGCCGATGCCTTGGATTTTGTGCGGGCCGGGCTTGCCGCCGGACAGCAGCGGGGAAGCGGACGGCTCCACGGCGACGATCTTGATGTTCGGGAAGTTGGCCTTCAGCACCTCGCCCGCGCCGGAAATCGTGCCGCCCGTGCCGATGCCGGCCACGAACGCATCCAGCTTTCCGTCCAGGGAGTTGATCGCTTCGACGATTTCCGGGCCGGTCGTTTCGCGGTGAATTTTCACGTTTGCTTTGTTCTTGAATTGCTGCGGCAGGAAATAGCTCGGATTTTCGGCTACGATTTCCTCGGCTTTTTTGACGGCGCCGTTCATGCCTTCGGATCCCGGCGTCAGCACGAGCTCGGCTCCGTAAGCGCGGAGCAGGTTGCGGCGCTCCAAGCTCATCGTTTCCGGCATGACGATGACGGCGCGGTAGCCTTTCGCCGCGGCGACGAGCGCCAGGCCGATCCCGGTGTTGCCGCTCGTCGGCTCGACGATCGTGTCGCCCGGCTTGATCCGGCCTTCCTTCTCGGCTTCTTCGATCATGCTGATGGCGATCCGGTCTTTGACGCTGGAGCCCGGGTTTTGATATTCCAGCTTTACGTAAATTTCCGCGCTGCCTTCCGGCACGATGCGGTTGAGGCGCACAAGCGGCGTATCGCCGATCAGCTCGGTGACATTTTGTACAATTTTGGCCATGGACAAATTCCCTCCCGAATATGGGGACGACCGATGTCGCCCGCCCTTTAATCCGACTATTTCAGTAGGCATTTCGTTAGATTCATCTTATCAATGAATGTCCGCAATGTCAATAGCTGTTACCGTTTCCATGCCGCCGATTCGCACGAAGCCGATCCCGTCTCGAACCGGGCTACGACTTCAACTCCTCATCCCGCACGACCGCCCCGTACTTGTCCAAAAGCGCCTGCTCCAGGTCAGGAAGCGGCCCCGCGCGCTCGAGCGCCAAATGACGTCTGGCCGTCTCTTCCGCCAAAGAGGCCTCCGCCGCCGGCTTGTCCTTGCGGCCCGTGACCATCACGATTTGATAGCCCTCTTCCGTGGCGATCGGTCCCACGATTTGGCCTACATCCAACCGCAAGGCTTCGCTCAGCACATCGGCGCCGACGAACGGATCCGTGCCGGAAACCCAGCCCAGGCTTCCGCCTTCGGAGGCCGTCCATTCGTCTGAGGAAAATTGCCTCGCGAGATCCGCGAAGTTCTCCCCCTCTTCCAGCTTCCGCATCACAAGCTCGGCCTCCTCGGCCTCCCCGGTGACGATCCGGGAGAGCTGCAGCTCGACCTGGGGGCCGAATTCGTCGGCATGATCGGCTATATAAGCCCGAATCTCCTCGTCGGACACCTCGATCGGCCGAATCGCGATCTCTTCTAACTTCAACCGGTACAACGCATCTTCCCGCACTTCCTCCGGATCCATGCCGAGCTGGCTGCTCATGCCCTCGTAATAGAGATCGAGTCCGCCGTAGCCTTCGGCCAGCCGCCGAAGCTCCCGGTCCAGATCGGCTTCCGAAACTTCGATTCCCGCTTCCTCCGCTTCCTTGTCGACGGCGATTCGCAACATCATCGTCCTTAATGTTTGGGCACCGGCGTCTTCCTGCAGCTCGTCAAGCAGCTCCTGCCGCGTGATGTCGATGCCGCCGACGGTGGCAACCGTGTCGGAATCCGAATTCCCGGCCATGCAGCCCGTTTCTCCGATGAGGATAAAGAAGACGATGGCGAGCAAAACGACCGGCGGATACGGCTGCCGTTTCGTTCGTCTCATCGCGTTCAACCCCTCATGATTCTGCCCGCCGGAGCAGCGCTTCTAATTGAGAAGCGTCGAACGCATATGTTTCGTTGCAAAAATGACAGTGTACCTCCGCCTGCCCGTCTTCGTCGATCAACTGCCGCAGCTCGTTCGCGCCCATGCTGATGAGCGTCCGTTCGACGCGTTCGGCCGAACAATGGCATTGGAACCGGGGCTCCATTTCGTCATGCAGCGTAAGGTCGTCGCCGACCAAAAATTTCAGGATGCTTTCCGGCGTTTCTCCCTGCTGCAGCAGCGCCGTGACCGGCGGCATCGCCGCGACGGCGTTTTCCAGCCGGGACAGTCCCGCGTCGTCCAAGCCGGGCATGACCTGCACGATGAATCCGCCGGCATGGAGGACCGAATGATCCGTATCCACGAGCACGCCGAGGCCGACCGCGGAAGGCGTCTGCTCCGACAGCGCGAAATAATAAGTAAAATCTTCCCCGAGCTCTCCCGATATGATCGGGACGCTTCCTTTGTATGGCTCTCTCAGCCCCAGGTCTTTAATGACATATAAATAGCCGTTGCGGCCGACCGCCCCGGCGACATCCAGCTTTCCTTGCGCGTTGCTGGCCAAATGGACATGCGGAAAATCGACATACCCCCGCACCTCGGCCGAGGCATTGGCGTCGACCACCACCTGGCCGATCGGGCCGTCGCCCTTCACCTGAACCGTCAATTTCTCCTGCCCCTTCAGCATGACGCCCATCATGGCCGCGGCCGTCGCGGTTCTGCCGAGCGCCGCCGTGGCGACCGGGTACGTATCGTGGCGGCGCTGCAGCTCGCCGACGAGATTGGTCGTTCTGGCGGCGAACACGCGAATTCCGTCATTCCACGCCGTTCCGCGTACCAGTTGGTCCTTCATCCCTCTCGCTCCTTTTTTCGTTTGTTTTTATCGGTTCCGTTCGTAAATCATTCTTAACCCTTCCAACGTCAACAGCGGGTCCACGTGCTCGATCGTCTCCGACTCCCCGGCGATCAGTTCCGCCAGCCCGCCGGTGGCGATCACCTTCGGGTTTTCCCCCTGCTCCTTGCGAATCCGGTTGACGATTCCGTCCACCTGTCCCGCATAGCCGTATATGAGCCCGGACTGTATCGCGGATACCGTATTGCGGCCGACGACGCGTTTCGGCTTGATCAGCTCGACGCGGGGCAGCTTGGAAGCGCGCTGGTACAGAGCCTCCGCGGAAATGCCGATCCCCGGCAGGATGACCCCGCCCAAATAAGCGCCCGAGGCGTCGATATAATCGAACGTCGTGGCCGTCCCGAAGTCGACGACGACGAGCGGCGCGCCGTAATGCTCGATACCGGCCACGGCGTTGACGATCCGGTCCGCGCCGACCTCCTTCGGATTTTCGTACCGGATGTTCAGGCCGGTCTTGATCCCCGGTCCGACGACGAGCGCCTCGCGCCCGACGTATTTCCGGAACAATTGTTCGAGCATCGGCATAAGGGGAGGAACGACGGAGGCCAGCATGACGCCTTCGATATGTTCCGTCTTCACTCCGGCGAATTGAAATAACGTGACAAGCTGAATGCCGTACTCGTCTACGGTAGCGGAACGGTTCGTGCTCAGCCGCCAATGCTGCTTGAGCGTACCGTTATCGTAGAGACCGAGCACGATATTCGTATTGCCGACATCGACGACCAAAATCACGAACTTGCCCCCTCTTTGATCGCGTTAAGGTCAAGGCTGATGTCCAGCGCTTGAAACGAATGCGTCAGGCTCCCGACCGAAATGATGTCCACGCCGGCGGCCGCCAACTCCTTCACCCGTTCCGGCCGAACGCCGCCCGACGCTTCCAGCAGCACGTGCGGATCCAGCTCGCGCACGCGCGCGACCGCTTCGCGCAGCCGGTCGGTCGGCATGTTGTCGAGCATGACGATGTCCGCCCCGGCCTTGGCCGCTTCCTCCGCCTGGGCGAGCGACTCGGCCTCCACCTCGATTTTCATCGTGTGCGGCGCCCTTGACTTGGCGGCCCGCACGGCTTCCGTTATGCCGCCCGCCGCCTTAATGTGGTTATCCTTGATCATGACGGCATCGTAAAGGCCGTAGCGATGGTTGTAGCCCCCGCCGATCCGCACCGCGTATTTCTCCAGCGTGCGGTGGCCGGGCGTCGTTTTCCGGGTGTCGGCGATTTTGACGGAGTATCCGGCCGCCGCATCGGCATAAACTTTCGTCTGGGTAGCGATGCCGGAAAGCCGCTGCAGCAAATTCAACGCAAGGCGCTCCCCTGTCAAAATGCTGTGCGTCGAGCCTTCGACGACCGCCAGCACCGTCCCTTTTTCAAGAAAGGTCCCGTCGGCGATTTTCGCTTCGAACGCCAACGACGGATCGACCGTTTCGAAGACGATCCGGGCGAGCGGCATGCCCGCTGCTACGCCGCTTGCTTTCGCATGGATAATGCCGCTCGAGCGATGGCCTTGCGGCACCGTCGCCATCGTCGTGATGTCGCCGCTGCCGATATCCTCCGCAAGCCAGGCGCGAATTTGCGCGCGGATGGCGTCGACCGCCGGTCCCCCGATCCGAAAATCGCTCTCCCGCTCAAACATGTCCGACAACCTCCTCGCCGATTCCGTTTTCTCGGTGCAGCACCGTGTGCTTTTGCCATGCCTCGTCGTTCCGTTCCGGGAAATCTTCGCGATAATGCGCGCCCCGGCTTTCCTCGCGGGCGAGCGCCGCTTTCGTCGTGAGCAGCGCGCACGTCAGCAGATTGGCGAACTCGAGCTCCTCCGGTTTGGCCAGCGCCGTCTGAAACACGGGAAGCTGGCGGTTCAGCTCGTCCATTCCTTTTTGCAGACCGGACCGATTGCGCCTGAGCCCCACCGAACGGACCATCACTTTTTGCAGCTTCAATCTCCGTTCGACGATCGCGCCCGTCGGGCCGGCTTTCCGGCTTTCGCCGCTTCCGGACCGCACGCCCGCGGCGAGCGGCCGCAACGTGCCGATCCTTTCCACGATCCGGCGGCCGAACACGATCGCTTCCGAAAGCGAATTGCTCGCCAGCCGATTCGCGCCGTGCACGCCGGTCGACGATACCTCGCCGCAGGCGAACAAGCGCGGAATGCTCGTTTCCCCGTTCAGGTCGGTCCGAACCCCGCCCATCATATAGTGGGCGGCCGGCGCGACCGGTATCCAGTCGGTCGTCATATCGAGCCCGTAATTAAGGCAGTATTCGAAAATGGTCGGAAACCGGTGCTTGATCAGCTCCGGCGTTTCATGGGTAATATCGATATAGACATAGGTCGATTTCGTCGCTTCCATTTCGCTGACGATCGCCCTGGCCACGACGTCGCGCGGCGCGAGCTCCAGCTGCGGGTGATATTTTTCCATGAAGCGGTCGCCCCGAATATTCCGAAGCACGGCGCCTTCGCCCCGCACCGCCTCGGAAATCAGGAAGCGCGGCGCTCCCGGGTAGCATAACGAAGTCGGATGAAATTGGATGAATTCCATGTCGCGAATGACGGCCCCGGCCCGGTAGGCCATGGCGATGCCGTCGCCGGTCGCCACCTCCGGGTTCGTCGTGTAGCGATACAGCTGCCCCGTGCCTCCGGTGCACAGCACCGTCGCGAGCCCGAGCACGACGACGCGCGCGCCGTTCGGCTTCTGGACGAGCGCCCCCGGCACTCCCCGTCCTCGGTGAGCAGATCGAGCGCAAAATGATTTTCCCATACTTCGATCCGGGAATCGGCCCCGACTTTTTCCGCCAGCGCCCGCACGATTTCGAAACCGGTTGCATCCCCGTTGGCGTGCAAAATGCGCCGCTGGCTGTGAGCGCCTTCCTTGGTCAATGCCAGCAGGCCGTTCTCCTCGTCGAAATGCGTTCCGTAGCGAATGAGGTCCTCCACCCCGCGGGGCCCTTCATGGACAAGCACGTCGACCGCTTCCGGATCGCAAAGGCCGACCCCGGCGATCAGCGTATCCTGCCGATGAAATTCGGGCGAATCGTCCTCGGAAATGACGGCGGCGATGCCGCCTTGGGCATACCTCGTGTTGCTGTCAAACAGCGATTTTTTCGTGATCATCAGCACCCGCTTGCCGCTGCGGCTCGCCTGAAGGGCGGCGAACAGGCCCGCAATGCCGGCGCCGATCACGATAACGTCGGTTTTATGCTCGGGCAGCTCGCGCGGATCGAAATCGACTATATAACGTGGAATCATGATCGGAGATCTCCTCATGAAGAAAGTAGCGCATGCTACTTCACTTGCAGCATGCGCATGAGCGACGTTCTGGCTTTTTCGGCTACATCTTCAGGCACGTAAATTTGCGGTTGCATCGTCTCCAGACAGCGGACGACTTTTTTGAGGTTGTTGACCTTCATGTTCGGACAGACGAGGAATTTCGAAGCGAAATGGAACGTTTTGTCCGGACTGTCCAGCCGCAGCTGGTACCCTGTGCCGTCCTCCGTGCCGACGATGAACTCCTTGCAGTCCGATTCCCGGCAATACTTGAGGATGCCGGTCGTGCTTCCGACGTAGTCGGCCATCTCGACGACTTCCGGGCGGCACTCGGGGTGAACGACGAACTGCGCGTTCGGGTACTTCGCCTTCATCTCCACGACGTCCTTGATCGTGAGCATGTCGTGCGTGTTGCAGTAACCTTCCCAGATAATCATGTTTTTGCCGGTTTGCTGCTGCACCCAGTGGCCGAGGTTTTTGTCCGGACACCAGATGATTTCTTCGGCGTCGATCGAGTTGACGACCTTGACCGCGTTCGAGGACGTACAGCAAATGTCCGTTTCGGCCTTGACGTCGGCGGACGAATTGATGTACGTGACGACTTTTGCGTTCGGATGCTTCGCTTTCAGCTCCCGCAGGCCGATCGGGTTGACCATGTCGGCCATCGGGCAGCCGGCGCGTTCGTCGGGCACGAGCACCGTTTTGTTCGGGGCGAGAATTTTGGCGCTCTCCCCCATAAAATGCACGCCGCAAAACACGATGACGTCGGCATCCGTCTCCGCCGCCTTCTGGGCGAGCAGGAACGAATCCCCGCGAAAATCCGCGACTTCCTGTATTTCATCCCGCTGATAATAGTGCGCGAGAATAATGGCGTTGCGCTCTTTTTTCAGTTGCAGCAGCCGTTCGCGCAGCTCGCGGTTTTGCTCCGCTTTGTGTTCCAGGGCCAAGGCTTCCATGGCGGATTCTCCTCGCTTGAATTTGTGAATATAAGCACAAAGTTGTTGTCGATCTTTCATTAGTTTGAACAATTCGCGACATTTTCATGGGTCGCCTCACAAACTGTTCAACAATTAATTTACACTCGGGAAATAGGGCTGTCAATGAAAGTTCGGAAAAAGACGGCGGCCGATTTCAAATCCGCGATCTGCACGGGTATGATAGGATGATTCTATAAAAGGAGGCTTCGTTCATTTGGCTACAATCGATGACTTTTTGACGTTGGATATGCGCATCGGCACCGTCGTCGCGGCGGAAGCTTTCCCCGAAGCCCGGGTCCCGGCGATCAAGCTGCGAATCGACTTCGGGGCGGACATCGGCGTCAAGCGCTCCAGCGCCCAAATTACGGCGCGCTATACGCCGGAAGCGATGATCGGCAAGCAGGTCGTCGCCGTCGTCAACTTTCCTCCGCGCCGGATTGCCGGCTTCGAATCGGAAGTGCTCGTGCTTGGCGGCGTGCCGGAAAAGGGGGACGTCATTTTGCTCCGGCCCGACCAGCCCGTTCCGAACGGGACGCCGATTGCCTGATCGACCGGCATCAAAAAACCTCCGACCCGCGCATTGCGGGGGCCGGAGGTTTTATAATCTGGATGCGATTTCCCGTTATTTCGGTTCTTCGGAACCGTCGTCGTCGCGGGGTTGATCCGGCGCGGGAGGCGTCGCTTCGCCCTCGCGCGTCTGGATGCGGACGCGGACGTTCGCTCCGAGCGCGTCGACGGTCGGCTCGCCCTTGGAATCGTCGGGAGTGCTCCCGCCGCTGTTCGCGCCGCTCAGATCGCCCTTCTCGATCAAGCTCTTGATTTGTTCGAGCTCAAGGGTCTCTTCCTCAAGCAGCGTCTTCGCGAGCAAATGGACTTCCTCGCTTTTCTCCGTGAGAAGCTTCTTCGCCCGGTCGTAACAGCTTTGAATGATCGTTTGCATTTCCTGATCGATCTCGTACGCGATCTTGTCCGAATAGTTCGGCTCGTGTCCGAGATCGCGGCCGAGGAACACTTGGCCCTGGCTTTGGCCGAATTGCATCGGCCCGAGCTTTTCGCTCATGCCGTATTCCATGATCATGCTGCGAACGATGCTGGTCGCCTGCTTGAAGTCGCTGTAGGCGCCGGTGCCGATCTCGCCGATGAAAATTTCTTCGGCGACGCGTCCGGCAAGCAATCCGGTCACTTTATCCAGCAATTCCTGCTTCGTGACGAGCATCCGGTCTTCCTTCGGCAGCATGATGACGTAGCCGCCCGCGCGTCCGCGAGGGATGATCGTCACCTTGTGAACCATATCGGCGTGCTCGAGGAAGTAACCGACGACCGTATGGCCGGATTCGTGGTAGGCCACGATCCGTTTCTCGCGCTCGCTGATGACGCGGCTCTTCTTCTCGGTGCCGACGATGACGCGGTCGATCGCTTCGTCCACGTCGATCATATTGATGTCTTTTTTGTTTTTGCGCGCGGCCAGAAGCGCCGCTTCGTTCAGCAGGTTCTCCAGGTCGGCGCCGGTGAAGCCGGTCGTCCGCTTGGCGATCGTGTCCAGCCGCACGTCCTTGTTCAAAGGCTTGTTGCGGGCATGAACCTTGAGTACGGCCTCGCGGCCTTTGACGTCGGGACGGTCGACCGTGATTTGGCGGTCGAAACGGCCGGGACGCAGCAAGGCCGGGTCCAAAATATCCGGACGGTTCGTCGCCGCGATAATGATGATGCCTTCGTTGGCGCCGAAACCGTCCATCTCGACGAGCAATTGGTTAAGCGTCTGTTCGCGCTCGTCGTGTCCGCCTCCGAGGCCCGCGCCCCGCTGACGGCCGACGGCGTCGATTTCGTCGATGAAGATAATGCAGGGCGCGTTCTTCTTGGCGTTTTCGAACAGGTCGCGAACCCGCGACGCGCCGACGCCGACGAACATTTCCACGAAGTCGGAACCGGAAATGCTGAAGAACGGTACGCCCGCTTCGCCCGCCACCGCGCGGGCGAGAAGCGTTTTACCGGTGCCCGGAGGCCCGTTGAGCAGAACGCCCTTCGGGATTCGCGCTCCGAGAGCCGCGAATTTGCGGGGGTCCTTGAGGAATTCGACGACTTCCACAAGCTCCTGCTTTTCTTCGTCGGCGCCCGCCACGTCCTCGAAGGTGACGCGTTTTTTCTCTTCATTATATAGACGCGCCTTGCTTTTGCCGAAATTCATGACCTTGCCGCCGCCGCCCTGCGCCTGATTGATCAGGAAGAAGAACAGGATGAACATGATCACGAACGGAATGATGGATGTCAGGAACGTAAGCCAGAAGCTTTGACCCCGCATTTCCTTGAATTCGACGATCGCGCCTTTCTCCACGGCCAGGGACGCAAAATTTTGCGCGGCATCCTCGGTATACATCACCCGCCCGGCGAAGGCGTCGCTTCTCCGGTCGGCCGGTTTTTCTTTGTAATGGCCCGTTACCAAATAAGTGCCGTTATCCACTTGCAGCTGCAGGTCCTTGACGTTCCCCTGCTGCACAACGGCCAAAATTTCGTTATACGTAAGTCCTTCCGTCGTCTCGTTCCGGCTGATGAAAAACTGAACGATCCCGACGGTCACCAAAAAAATAAGCAGATAAAAGCCTGTGTTCCGGATGATCCGATTCATCCCTGACCTCCTCTCGACACGCTTACATCATTTTACCATAGCCTGTCTGAGCATCACAACAAATTCGGGCCTGCTCGTCAAGGCGGTCATCAGCGCATCATTAGCTCGAATAAACTTCAGGTTTCAGTATGCCGACGAAAGGCAAATTGCGGTATTTCTCCGCGTAATCCAAACCGTACCCGACCACGAAAGCGTCCGGGATGACGAAGCCCGTATAGTCGGCGTTCAGGTCGACCGTCCTGCGCCCCGGCTTGTCGAAGAGGGCGACGACCCGAACCGACAGGGCGTTGCGGCGCTCGAGAACGTCGATAATGTAGCTGAGCGTCAGGCCGCTGTCGATAATATCCTCGACAATGATGACGTCCCGGCCTTCGACGGAGGTGTCCAGATCCTTGACGATGCGCACCTCTCCGGAAGACCGGGTGGAATTGCCGTAGCTGGAGACGGCCATAAAATCCAGAGCGATCGGGACCGTGATGTTCTTGGCCAGGTCCGCCATAAAAATAAAGGCGCCCTTCAGCACGCAGATTACGAGCGGGTTGCGCCCTTCGTAATCGCGGCTGACGGCGGCGCCCAACTCCTTGACTTTCGCTTGGATCTCTTCCGTGGAATACAGAATTTCTTGAATGTCGTTCTGCAAAGATGGGTCCTCCCGATCCGATTTAATACACGGTATGATAGCATTACTCCGTTCATGTCGCTGTTATTCGCGATTGTCGCGAAGAGATTCGGCCGTGACCCGAACCGTGGCCGCGGTCGCGTCGTTCGGAACGGCATGCCGCGAGCGGCGCAAGCCCGGAATCCACAAAATGCGGCCGTCCGCGTCCGCAAGGAGCGGCACCGAATCCCTTCGCAAACGCGGAACCTTAGCGTCGACGAACATATCTTGCACTTTTTTGGAGCCTTTTAATCCATGGGGCTCCAGCCGATCGCCGGGAAGGCGGCTGCGAATCGTCAGCGGAAATCGCAGATCGGCCGCGTCAAAAAAAGCCTCCCTTCGAAACTCCGCAGGAGAGGTGCTGCTTCCGGTAAACCAGCGAAAACGGAACAGGGTCTCGGCTTCCGGCACGGCCGCATCCGTTCCGGGTCCGGAAACGGAATAGGAAAAGCCGGACGTTAACGCCGGCGCACATCCGATAAAAGCCGATTCGTACTCGCACAAGACCGTCCATCCCCGTCCGAGGTCGATGCGGCAGCCGGTCGTCCGTTCCGAGGAAATCGCGGCGGCGGCCTCTTCCACCCTTTCGAAATCGGCGGGTTCGTTCTCGTTTTCAAGACAGCTTAATATTAATTTAATCAATCTGCGTTGTAAAGCGACGTGCAAACCGCGAAAGCCGCGGCGATCGATCGTCCAGCCGTCTCCCCGGCGTTCCGCCGTTCGTTCGAGCGCCTTGCGCGCCTCGGCTTCCATAAAGTCGTTCTCCGCCGAAGCGAGCTCCGACAACCGGATGAGAGCCGGCCGCAGCCGGGGATTGTACTTCTCCAGCATCGGCAAAATATCCAATCGAACCGCGTTGCGAAAATAATGCGTTTTGGCGTTGCTGCTGTCGACGACGTGGGGAATCCCGTTCCTCGCGCCGTATTCGAGAAGCTCATGTTTGGTTATACGCAGCAACGGCCGAATCAGTTCCAATTCTTTTTCGCGGCGGCGCTCCGGAATTCCTGCCATCCCTCCGATGCCGGTGCCCCGCAATATGCGCATCAGCACCGTCTCCGCCTGATCGTCCGCATGGTGGCCGAGCGCGATCGTCCCCGCGCCGCGGCGCCGGGCGACCTCCCGAAGAAATTCGTATCTTTTTTCGCGGGCGGCCGATTGCGGATTTTTCCCGGTTGCGGCGATGTAAGCCGGAACGTCGATCGCCGCCGTCTCGCAAACGATGCCCCAGCCTTCCGCGACCTGACGCACCGTCGCCTCTTCGCCGTCCGCTTCCGCTCCGCGAAACCGATGATTGACATGGGCGGCGACGACGAGAAAGCCGTCCCGCTCCGACAGCTCCTTCAGCATATGAAGCAGCGCCATGGAATCCGGCCCGCCGGAGACGGCGGCTACGATCGTCTCGCCGGGCTTCCGCCAGCTTTGTCCGGCGGTTTCCTTTTCGACCCGAAGCAAAAGATCGTCCAATGGTGTCCCCCGTCCGCAGCTAATGCTCTTTTTCCTATTGAAGCAGCCAATACGCCGTAACGGATACGCACAAAACGAGCGAAACGGCGAACAGGCCGGCCATCCAGCCCGGCACGCCGCCCGTCTTGTCCGTCTGACGGGCTTGCGGCGCAAGGGCGGCACGCCATGCCTCGCAAGCTTCGGCGGTATCCCTGAATTCCCCCGCCAGCGCCCGTTGCAGCCACGGTTCCATCGGCCTCAGCAGCCGGTTCGTCCGCACGAGCGTCATCAGCTCGCGCGGGTGCCGGTTTTGCGGCAGGAGCGTCCGGCTGAGATGGATGAGCCGTTTGCCGTCGAGCGCGTGAATCCACAGCACGGCGACCGCGAACCAGTCGTAAGCCGGCTCGGCGGTCCGGCTGCCGGCCGACCAGAAGCCGCGGTCGTACATTTCGGTAAACTGCCGGACGCTGCGTCCCATCGCGGTCGTCCCGCCGTAATCGACCAGGCCGACCTGGCCGTATTTTCCTACCAGGATGTTATCGCTCTTCAGATCCCCGAATACCCAGCCGGCCGCATGCAGCTCCGCCAGGCGCTTGAGAAGCCGATACCCGATGACGCCGGCCCACTCCGCGCCATGCCGCCGGATATACGTTTTCACCGGTTGGCCGGGCACATACTGCATCGCGTAAAAAGGCAGCACCCGCTCCCCGACCGCGACATCGTCCACGTCCAGCAAGAACGGCGAGCGTCCCCGCTCCCGCTGGTCGAGCGAGGCGAGCACGTTCGCTTCGGCCTGCAAGTCCGCGGTGTCCTGGCCGATCTTGATCGCGCAAACGGCCCGTCCGTGCGACGCGAGGTACACCTGGCCGTTCGAGCCGATGCCGAGCAGACGCTGCAGGGTGTAGCTTTTGCCATTCCATTTCCCGCGCAATACCGTTCCCGGCTGCAAGCGGGATTCAGACGACGTAGTCACTCCGCACCTCTAGCGTTTCGTCCCGCTTTGCAAGCGAGGATGTTTGTACAGGTTCTACCATGATATTACCACAAGTCTCCCGGAAAAACTCCAACACCCGCTGCAGGGCCGGCCCCGTCGGCGTCGTTCCCCGCATCTTCAGCTTCCCGGACAGCATGCGGATCCGGTCGACGGCCCCGGTCCAGCCGGAATCCATCACGCAAGCCTCGTCGCCGAATTCCCCGGGAAAATGAAACACCGCCGCCAGGCTGTTCCCTTCCCGCGCCTGCAGGCTCAGCGACAAATCGCGAATCGCCTCTTCCACCGCGGACAGCTTCGGCCGCATGCTCGCGCTGGCGTCGATCAGCAGCGCCACCCGCAGCTCGGCCGTCTCCCCGATCTCCTCCATGACGCGCACGACTTCGGCCCGCTTCGCCGGCGGCAGCTCGGCAACCGATCCGACGCCGAACAATTGCCGCAGCTCGTGATTGACGGCCTGCTGCACCGTGGCCGCGACCGTTTTTCGCGTCATCATCTGCACCGTCCCCGACAATTGCGGCGTCGCGACGATGCGGCTCATGCCGCCGCCCGCCCGCGCGATCTCCGCGATTTCCGCCGCGCCGTGCTCGCCGATCGCCCCGTCGTCCACGACCCCGGCCACGTTGACGACGATGCCTTCCGCATACGCTTGCGCCGCGGCGACGACCGGACTTTCGCCGACATTGGATCCGCCGTCGGTAATAAGCAAAATTTGCTTCATGACGTTCACTCCTCTTTTTTGTGCCCTATAGCAATCTATTGTGGGCAAAAATCGCTAGATTTAACCCCGGCGGCGCCGAAGAGCGGCTTGATGTCACAAAAAAGGGAGGCGTTTTGTCTATTCGTAGACGGGAGATTTTTGCCCGCGGCAACCGAAGAGGAGAAAAAGGAGGATTTACCCGTGAAAATGAGAATGAATTATCGGGAGGCCAATCCCGAAGCTTACAAGGCGCTTGCCTCGCTGGAGCGTTTCGTTGCCGGCCGCGGCCTCGACCGCCGCCTTTGCGAGCTGATCAAGGTTCGGGCCTCGCAGCTGAACGGCTGCGCCTTTTGCGTCGACCTGCACTCCCGGGACCTGCTGAAGCTCGGCGAATCCGCGGAACGCCTCGCGCTTCTTCCGGTATGGCGGGAAGCGCCCTGCTTCAGCGAATCGGAACGGGCCGCGCTCGAGCTGACCGAGTGCGTCACCCGGCTGTCCGAGACCGGAGTGCCGCTGGAGGCGTATGAAAACGCGCGAAAATTTTTCGACGAGGCCGGGTTTGTCGACCTGATCATGGCGATCAACGCCATCAATTGCTGGAACCGGATCGCGGTGTCCACGGGGATGTTTCCCGGCTGTTATTCATAAAGGGGGATGGCGCGTGAACGGCGTGCCGGACGAACGAAATTCGGGATCGAGCATCGAGGAGTGGTATTCGGCCTTCAGCCGTTATTTGCTGGGGATTGCTTACCGGATCATGGGAACCTGGACGGACGCGGAGGATATCGTTCAGGAAACGTTTTCGTCCCTTCAGGCGAATCCGGATTTCGAGCCGGGGGCCGTCCGCAATCCGAAGGCCTATCTGAGCAAGCTGACCGTGAACCGCTGCTTGAACGCGCTCAAGTCCGCCCGCCGAAGACGCGAAACGTATGTCGGCCCATGGCTTCCGGAGCCGCTGGAAGGAGGGCGGGACGCTGCCCCTTCCGCCGTCGCCGAACAAGCGGAAATGATGTCTTACGCTTATTTGGTGCTGCTGGAGCGGCTCGGCCCGGCCGAAAGAGCCGCCGTCGTATTGCGGGAAGCCCTTCGTTTCGAGTATGCGGAAATGGCGGAAATCCTCGGCAAGACGGAGGCGAGCTGCCGTCAGCTCGTCAGCCGGGCGCTCCGCAAGCTCGGTCCGGCCGATCGGGAACGCCCGCTTCCGGCGGCGGGCGATCGGCTTGCGCGGCGGTTTGCCGCCGCGTTCGCCAAAGGCGACGTGCAAGAGCTGCTGGCCCTGCTCGCCAAGGACGCGGTCATGCTGACCGACGGCGGAGGCCGGACGAAAGCGGCGATCAATCCGATTGCGGGCGCTTCCCGCGTGGTCGCGCTGCTGAAGGCGATGGCCTCCCGCTCGCTTCGGCATGCGGAGCTGTCCGTCGCGAACGTCAACGGCGAACCGGGCATCGCCGCTTGGGAAGAGGGGAAGCTGAAGGCCGTCTTCGCGTTCGGCCTTGCCGGCGGCGGCGCGCAGCCGCTGCGCGCCGTTTATGCGGTCCTGAATCCGGATAAGCTGCAAGCCTTCGGAAGGATTGCCGGAGAAGAGCGCCGAGCAATCGCGGGACTTCCGCAACCCGGCTTCGAATCGCGGCCGTCCGCCCAAAAGGAATAACCTCCGTCTGCCGAAATCAGCGAGCAGCGGCGGGTCTGATGGCTGCCGGGATCACTCGGAGTAAAAGCCCTGCTCCTTCGCGTAATTTCCCCAATGGGGCCGCCGGCCGTCGACGTCCGCATGCCCGTATTCGTCCGCCAATCCCCACGACGTGTAGATGCCGCCGCTCTTGTCGAGCAGTCTGGGGTCGGCGGCGAGCGCCGCGATTCCCCGGGCCGCATAGAACGGCGTCTCCGACATGGCGTAATGCGGTTCGATCTTGATCGCGTCGCGCCAATTGTCCTCCGTGACGCCGAAATGGTCGAGCATCGCCTCCGAGCGCAAAAAACCGGGCGTAACGGCGACCGCGGCGACGCCGTGCGGCTTCAAATCGGCGGCCATCGCTTCGGCGAGGTGAATGGACGAAATTTTCGCCAAGCTGTAATACAGATGACCCCGATAGCGGTAATTCCAGCCGTCGGTAATTTCGACGATCAGCCCGCTCCCCCGTTCGACCATCATCGGCGCGGCGTAACGGCTCGTGATCATATGGGACCAGACCGAGCGCTGCTGGACGAGCAATCCGCTTGCCAGATCCTGCTGCCAAAATTTTTTCTCCCAATCGATCAGCGAATCTCCGCCCCAGACGTCGTTGACGGCGATGTCCAGACGGCCCGCCCGCTCGTCCGCGATCCGCTCGAACAGCGCCTTTACCTGCTGCTCGTCCGTATGATCGACGCGAACGGGAATGCCGGTTCCGCCCGAACGGGTCACCCGCTCCGCCGTTTCCTCGATCGTTTCGCTCCGCCCGATGTCCGACGGATTGCCCCGGACGCTTCTGCCCGTGCAATACACGACGGCCCCCGCTTCGCCGAGCGCGATCGCGATCGCCCTGCCGAGCCCTCTCGTCGCTCCCGCGACGACCGCCACTTTTCCTGCCAACGTTTTTTCCATGTTCATGAGCACCGCCTTTGGATTCGGAATACCGTTATGCTACTCTTGCATATAAGACAACTAGTGTCATAATTGAAACGGTATACTGACGGTATTCGGAAAATCATTTCGCGGGGCCGAACGAACGAGGCGCAAGCGCGAACGGGAATGGGGGGATGGCCCATGCGAGGCGACCGGCTGCTGCGAATTCTCCATTTGCTGCAGGCTCAAGGAAAAGCGACGACCGGCGAGCTCGCCCGCCGGCTGGAGGTGTCGCCGCGAACCGTGCATCGCGATATGGAATCGCTGTCCGCGAGCGGCTTTCCGATTTACGCGGAAAGAGGCGCGAGCGGCGGCTGGGTGCTGCAGGAAGGCTACCGGACCCGGCTGACGGGACTGACGACGGGGGAAATTACCGCGCTGCTGGCGCTGCAATCGTCGAGCGCGGTGCGCGACCTGAAGCTCCCGGACGACACGTCGAGCGCGCTGCGCAAGCTGTTCTCCGCGCTGCCGCCCGCGAGGCGGGACGAAGCCGAATTCGTCCGCCGCCATCTGCATATCGACGGGGCCGGGTGGCATGAAGCCGGCGAGCCGGCGCCTTTTTTGGAGACGGTGCAGAAGGCCGTGTGGGAGCAGCGGAAAATGCTCATCCGCTACGTTGGCGCGGATGAGCGGATTCACGCTCCGTTCGCCGTCTGTCCGTGGGGGTTGGTGGCCAAACGGCAAACCTGGTACTTCGCCGGTCAGGTGGAGGAGGAACGCGGGGAAGATCGCAAAGCGGGGAAAGTCCCGGACCGGAACGCCGTATCGGACGGGAACGCCGATCGAAAGGGCGGCCCGGATCCGGAAGCGAGCCCGAAAGCGAAATCCGGTCCGAAACGCGAGCCGAAGCCGGAGCCCGACGTTAAACCGGACGCCATGGCCTGCGCTTCGCCCGAAGACCGGGTGCGCACGTTCCGCGTTTCCCGGCTCGTTTCGGCCGAGCTGTTGGAAGATCGTTTTCAAGTGCCCGAAACGTTCGACCTCGCTTCCTGGTGGCAGCGGTCGACCGCCCGGTTCAAAGCCTCGCTCCCCAGCTATCCGGCGCAAGTGCGGGTGAGGACCGACGCTTGGCGGCAATTCGCCTCGGAACGATATGTTCGCATATTGTCCTCCCGGCAAGCGTCGGAGGCTTGGGTCGAGGCCGATGTCGACTTGCAAACCGAGTCGTACGCGGCGCGGCTGCTGCTCGGGTTGGGCGCCTCCGCCCTCGCGCTCCGGCCGGAATCGCTCCGGCAGTCCATGGCGAATGAGGCCGCGGCCCTGCTGAAGCTGTACGCGGAGGGCGGGGAGGCGTTCCCCGAGGCGGACAGCCGGTCAACCGATTGACTTCGTCCCACCTCCAAAACAAAACGGAATATTTATATGAAACCCTCATGGGTCATTAGCGTTCAACGCAGCGTTACCGATCCGGACGAACGGCCCGCGGCCGGCGGCAAGCTTCAAGCGCGATTCCCCGCCGCGCCCGCGGCGGCGGACCCGTCGCGGCGATTCCGTCGCGCCGTCGGACCCTCGTTTGTTTTTCCTTCGCGGCATTCGAACCGTATGTCATATTCACGGTGCATCTCCTCCTTGAATAAGATCAGAGCCTGTGTTTGCCCGAAGAAATTCGAGCATCCGATAAAGTCCGTCAGCTGACCGTTCGCGAACGCTCCAGCCGGTCCAGTCCCGGCCAGCGGAACGCCGCCCATTCCGGCTCGCGCCGGGCGATCTTCGTGACGACGACGGTCATGTCGTCCCTGACGCTTCCGCCGGGATATTGGCGCATCGCCGTCTGAAGCAGCGCGTCCGCGATTTCCTGCGGGTCGTCGCTCGCGATTTCCTGAAGCACCCGCTTCATCCACATTTCCTTGTTGATCGCGTGTCCCGGGGCGTCGATGATGCCGTCCGTCATCATGATGAGCGTATCGCCGGGCTCCAGATCGATCTGCAGGAAGTCGACCTCGATGTCCTGCAGGATTCCGATCGGCAGGTTGTTCGCCGCGATCGGAATGATTTCGCGCCCGCGCTTGATGAAGCTCGGCGTCGAACCGATCTTCAGCAGCGTCGCCTGCGCCGTGTACAGGTCGATCAGCGCGAGATCGACCGTCGCGAACATTTCCTCGGGCGAGCGCAGCAGCAAAATCGAGTTGACCGACTTGATCGCCACCCGCTCGTTGATGCCCGATTGCAGCAGCTGCTCCAGCATCGACAGCGCCGCGCTGCTTTCGAGCCTCGCCCGCGCCCCGTTGCCCATGCCGTCGCTGATGGATACCGCGAACTTGCCGCTCCCCAGCTCCGTCATGCTGAAGCTGTCGCCGGACAGCAGGTCGCCGTCCTTGGCCGCCGCGGCCACCCCGGTCGTCACTTCGAACGCCTTCGCAGAACCGAACGTGACGGTCGTCCACTTCCCCGGTCCTTCCGCCACGCGCTCGCTTCGCACCGAAATGCTTTCGCCGAGGATGTCGCTAAGCAGCGGCGCGATCATTTTCCGGCACTCGTCGTACCCCGGCCGGAACGCATGGATCATTTCAATCTCGACCTGTCCCTCCTCCAGATTAATGATATCGATGCGTTGAATCGCCAGCCCCAAGCCATCGAGCGCTTCCCGAATCTGCTCCTCCTGCCGGCTCAGCTCCTTCGCTTCCCTGCGGATTTCCTTCACCAGGTCGTCCATGACCTGGGAGACGCCCGACAGCTGCTCGGCGACCAGCAGCCGGCTGTCCTGCACCTGGCGCCGCCAGTGTTGGTCGTGGCGGTACAAGTCGTATTGCCGCTTGAGCACCTCCAGCACCTGCGGGGTTTTGACGCAATGCCGCGTCCACGGCTTGGGCAGATGGGAAGCGGCGAGCTCCGGATCCGTTTCCACCGCGCTCATCATGTCCGTCAGCAATTTGTAGGTTTGAAAAAACTGTCCGTCCCAGCACTGCCACCTCCGATGGCAGCTCTGGCAATTCGTCTCGTGCACCGTATTGATAAAATGTTCGAAATCCCGTTCGCTGCGGGCCGTCTCTCCGGCATACGTGATCTGGCGGAAGCTGCCGGCCAGCTGGCGGAACACCTCCGAGAACCGCTCGACCCGCTCCGCGGTCAAGTCCCGGACTTTTTTTGCGTAGTCCTGTTGATTTTGGGCATAATCCGCCGTCCCCGGCACATATCCTGCAATAGAGTCGATCCACTTCCGGGGCGTTGCGAACAACAGGACGGAAGCGGCTACGGACGCCCAGACCGAGGCCATCGTCGTCTGGGCCTGCCCTTCGTAGAGCGACAACATCGAAGTGCCCAGCAGCAGGCCGAACGCGACCGCGGGCTTTCCGCCCTGTCGGATCAACCCGGCCATCAGCCCTCCGAAGGCCAAAATGCCGATCTGCGAAACGGCGCTCAAATCCGAAAGACTCAAAATAATGCCGGCGATCACCCCCGCGGAAGTGCCGACCAAAGGACCGGCGGCAAGCGCGACCAGCACGACCGCGTAGCGGGACAGCAGCATCTCCAGCGAAACGCCGTAGACGGCCCAGCCGACGACGCCCGTCAGCACCGAGGCGGCCAGGATCATCAGTCCCACCCACTCCTCGTGGCGCAGGCGGGATTTTCTCGCGGGCCGGGACAAGACGGGCAGGGCGTGCAGGAACAGCAGCGTCAGCACGAACGCAAGTCCCGCCTCCACCGCCGTGAGCGCGTACGGCAGCCAGCCGGCCGACGTCTCCGTCATGACCGTCGCAAAGAGGCGGACCAGTAGCGTCGAAGTAAACACGACGACCGGAGCGTGGGACAGATCCGCTCGCTCGTACGCCTCCAGCGCTCGGACAAGCAGATAGACGATGCCGATCTCCGCGGCGATGACCGCCGGCTCCCCCGAAAGCGACCAGAAGCTCCCCGCGAACGCCCCCGCCGCGGCCCACACGGCCAAGTCTCTGCGCGTGTACAGCACGACGGCGAAGAAGGCGGCCGCAAAAGGCGCGAGCCCTTCCAGCATAACCGCTCGCCCGAGCAAAAAACCGACGGCAACGACGAGCAATGCCCATCGATAACGCTGAAACAAACCGACCAAGGCGCGATCTCCGGGCCGGGACGGCGCCGGTTTTTTTCGCGGATTCCGCAAATTGAATTTCCATCGTCTCTCCTTTTTGTTCTCATCGGAATTTGGATTTTGCTGCTGGCGCGGCACGAAGGGAATGACGGACTGCTTGATCATCAATGAGCACCTCGTTTTCCAAAGAGTGTGCCTCTAATTATAGGAGCGGCGTTTCATGAAGTTTGTCAGAAGCCGTTGGCGAAGCAAAAGTTTTTTCCGACAGCGGGCGCGAGGCGGCGGCGACGCCGTTCGGCAACCGGCAAATCCGCGCCGGAGTTGGGGAAACGGCTTCCGCGAGCGGACGCCTGCGATGCCTTCCGTCGAATGCCGGAGAGGAAAACGCCTCCATCCGACGGCAATTGGCGACCGCAAAACGCCCTCTTTTTTCGCTGCCGTGCCGGATGCCCTCGAAATAGAGAAAACCCGGATCGCTCCCGATCCGGGTTTTCGTTAAAAACTTTTAACCGTTATAAATGAAAGAATCGCCATCCGCCGTTCGGCTTGCGCGGAACGCTCCCGAAAACGCGAAAAACCGCCAGCCGAGCCGACGGTTATCTGGTTGCTGCTATAAAACTTCTATAAAAATGAGGGGTCGGGTATTACGATCGACGTCCGCCCCGTCCGCCGCGTTTGGATTCCGTGCTCTTCTTCAGGGTGGACATGCGCTCTTCGCTGTCCTTGAGGAACCGGTTCATCTTATCCTCAAACGAGGCGCGGCCCGGACCGCCCGGTTTGAAGGGTCGACCTCCGCGATCTCCGCGAGGTCCGCGTTGTTCGCGATACTGCTGCTGTTGCTCCGGCGGCTTGTCAACAGCTTGTCGGATGGACAGGCCGATCTTGCCGTCCTTGTCCACATTGATGACTTTGACGGTAACGACGTCGCTGATCTTCAAATGCTCGTTGACGTCCTTAACATAGCTGTCCGCGATTTCGGAAATGTGAACGAGGCCCGTAACTCCGCCCGACAAATCCACAAACGCTCCGAAATGCGTAATGCCGGTTACTTTACCCTCCAATTTCGTGCCCACTTCGATGGCCATAAAAACCGATGTTCCTCCCTGAACATAAGTGTGCCGTTCAATATATCAATCCGGCTTACGCCGATTATAACCGATTGTGAAAAGCAAGGTCAACAGACGGATATCTCGAAAATACCGCCATTTTAGGGTTGAACTTGAATGGCGCGTTCTCCGGGAAGCATCATCCCTTGATCTTTGCGGGCGATTTGGCCGATATATTCGGGATCGTTGAGCCTTTCGACCTCAAGCTTCAGCGCGGCCGTCTTCGCCTCGGCTTCCGCCAGCTTGCTCTTGGCCTCCTGCAGCTTCGCGGAACGTTCGGATTGCTGGTGGTATTGATGCAGCATCGTATACGTCGCCCAGCTCATGAACAGGACGATGACAAGCAGCAGCAGCTTAAGCCGTCTGCGTGCTCCTACCGATGCCGGCGTTGACGTCGTGCGCGTAGCCATCCGAAGCTCCCCTTTCCGATCCCTTGCCCCGAGTACCCCGAACCGAAACGACTTTCCATAATCGAAAAAACAGATCGGGCGCTACTATTATAGCATACGCGAAAAGCTAGATAGAATACGCCTTATGACGCATAAAAAACCTCCGGCCGTGTCGAATTATGACTTTCGGCGGAGGCGTTCCCATAACCTTGCGCAGCGTTCTTTCGCCCGAACGACCGGAGCGAACCACTTTCCGGCTTTCCGCCGAACCGGCAGCAGGCGTTTCCACAGCCACCCGCCGATGCCGCCAAGCGGTTTGAGCAGCAGCTTTGCCGTCCACAGCAAAATCGCGACGACGACCACGAAAACGATGTCGATCAGCCGGGCCAGCACGCGCACGATCCAGACGACCGGGACGATCAGCAAAATCCGCGCCGTCTTCCACAGCCCTTTTGCCGCCGCCTCGATCACCCGGTACAGCCAGGCGACCAGCTTGCGCGCGAACGAGCCGAACAGGCCAAAATAGCCGGTGACCCCGATGCCGATGCCGAGAAAAACGTAGAGGCGCACCTCTCCGAAATTGTTGGCCAGCAAAAGCTGGAATGCGACGACGGTGGCGGCCGCCCAGTACAGCAAATCCAGTCCCGGCAGCATCCAGCGGCGAACGTTGAACCGGCCGCACGCGACCCGATACGCGTCGAACGCGAACCCCATGCCGAGCCCGAGCGCGATCATCGCGCCGATCGTCGACCAATGAACGGCCGCATTCACTTGAACAACTTCCCGAGCAAGCCTTTGGATTTGCCGACGGAAGCCCCGTCCATGTAAAAGAAGGAGTCGATATGTCCCTCGATCGTGACGAGCCCCTGCTCCAGGCTCAAGTTTTTCATATGAAGGTTCTGGCCTTTGATCGTCACGCGACCGCACTCGGTTTCCAGCAAAAACTCGTCCGTATCGAAGCTTTCCACGTTGAGCACGCCGGAAATGTCCATCAACTTGCGGTTGAGCAGCCGAACCTCCTGCCGCTTCGCGCCCTTCCCATAGTCCATGGCACGTCCCTCCTTTTATGAGACTAGCTTATGGGGGAGAAGTTCGGATTAGAACGGGGGTCGGGAGAAAACCGGTGCCGCGTCCTGGATGGGCCGCAGACGGGTTGAAGGACGAAGCGGCGGCGGGTACGTTGGGCTGGCAGCGGACTGGCTGGTCTTCTTGGCGTGTGGCGACGCGTTCGATGGGTTGGCAGGGGGACTGAGTAGTATTCTTGGCTTGCTGCGGCGGGGATGTTGGGTAAGCATGCGCGGCGGAGCTTCAGTGGATTTTGTCCAATCAAAACCGGCTTTCTCGCAAAAACCTCGGGCTTGATTGGATTTTGTCCATTCTAGCAAGTCCGTTTCGTCCATTCCGGCCGAAATGGCCGTTTTTCGTTGGATAAAATCCACTCTAAATCGGATTTTTCTCCTTTCCCGCTACGTCGATTGGATAAAATCCAACATAGGCGGCCGAGCGAGTCATTCTGCAGGCGGCCGATATGAGGCATTCTGCGGCCCGATAGCTCTTGCGCAGGCTTTCCGACGCCATAAGGTTGCCCGACGCAGGCTTTCCCGACGCCATCGGCCGGTTTTTCGCCTCCTCGAACGGCGGCCCGGCAAGCATCCGGAGGCGCTTAACACGGTGCAAAAAAAACGGCCGCCACCGCGCTCGGTGGGGGCCAGCTTTCGTCTTCATCAGGAGAGGAACGGAGGGTTTTCGCTCTTTCTGTATTCTTCCTTCACAACGGAGTACAGGCTCTCCGCGTCCTCCTTGCGCGTCGAATCCGCCAGCTTCTCCACGCGGACCGTCAAAATGCGTTGTCCGTACTGGATTTCCAGCTCGTCTCCAACCTTCAGCGAGGCGCTCGGCTTCGCTTCCCTGCCATTGAGAAGGACGCGCCCCTGGTCGGACACGTCCTTCGCCACGGTCCGGCGCTTGATCAGGCGCGACACCTTCAAAAACTTGTCAAGCCGCATGAATTACTTGACGGCTTCTTTCAGCTTGTTGCCCGCTTTGAACGCCGGAACTTTGGAAGCGGCGATTTCGATCGTTTTGCCCGTTTGCGGGTTGCGGCCGACGCGGCCGGAGCGGCTGCGCGTTTCGAACGTGCCGAAGCCGATCAGCTGCACTTTTTCGCCTTTGGCCAGGGCGTCGGAAACTTCGCCAAGGAAACCGTTCAATACGGACTCAACGTCCTTCTTCGTCAGACCGCTTTTCTCCGCAATGCTGTTTACCAGATCCGTCTTGTTCATAATAAAAATTCCTCCTAGATTTGAAATCGGAAATTTGAGTTTAGTAAAGCTGGCAAAAAGACACGAAGAATACTATTCTTTCTGCCATGAAAAAATCCTGCTTCGCCGGCAAAAAAATTAAGGAAAATTGTTGAATCGGGCCTAGTCGTGCCGAATTCGGCCGTCTTGAGCCTACTTCCGGTTCTTCGCCTCCCGCCATAAATCTTCCATTTCTGTTAAGTCAGTTTCGTCAAAGCTTCGCCCTTTTATACCTAATTGCTCTTCTATATATCGGAATCGAGAGACGAATTTTCGATTGGTCGCCGCCAGCGCTTCCTCCGGATCCGCCCCGATGAACCTCGACGCGTTCACGACGGCGAACAGCAGATCGCCGAGCTCCTCCTTGCGCCGCTCCTCGGTCTCGTCCTTAACGGCCGCTTTCAGCTCGGCCAGCTCCTCCTCGATCTTCGCGAACACGCCGGCCAAATCCGGCCAATCGAAGCCGACGGCGGCCGCTTTTTTCTGCAGCTTGTGCGCGCGGGGCAGCGCCGGCAAATCCTTCGGGATGCCGTCCATCCTGGACTTCCGCTCGGGAGCGCCCTTGCGGCGCTTCTCCTCGGCCTTCATCGCCTCCCAGTTGCGCAGCGCCTCTTCCGCGTCCCGCGCGTCGCCGCCGCCGAACACGTGGGGATGACGGAAAATGAGCTTGTCGTTCAGCTCGGCCAGCACGTCGAACACGGTGAACGCGCCGTTTTCTTCCTCCATTTGGCTGTGAAGCAAAATTTGCAGCAGGACGTCCCCGAATTCCTCCTTCATGTTGTCGGGATCGTCGTTGTCGATCGCTTCGATCGCTTCGTACGTTTCCTCGATGAAGTTTTTGCGGATCGACCGGTGCGTTTGCTCGCGGTCCCAGGGACAGCCTTCGGGACTGCGCAAAATGCCGACGATTTCGTGCAGCCGCTCGAACGAATGACGGCGCAATCGCTCGTCCTCGCTCGCCGGTATGTACACGAGCGTAAGGTTGCCGTACTCGTCCAGCCGGTCCAGCTCGTACAGCGGAATGCGGCGCACGCGCTCCTGCCCGTCCACGCCCAGCGCCTGGCCGACGACGACCGGATAGTCGTCCGGATAGACGTCCATGAGCGCAAGCTTCGCGTCCGAAGCCGTATAGGCGTCGTACACTTGTCCGATGACGGTATGCAGCCGGGGGCGCAAAAGCTCGCGGGAAAGCTCGGACGCGTCCAGCAATTGGAAGCCTTCGATCGGGTCGAAACCGAGCCGGACGAACGCTTCGTCGAGGAAGCTTTCCCCTCCGGCCAGCGTCAGCCCGACGCCCCGTTCCGGCGCGCGCTCGCGCAGCAGCCGCACGGTGCGCTCGGCGACCATCGGGTGGCCGGGAACGGCGTATACGACCGGTTCGTCCGGGGATTCGGCGGCAAGGTCCAGCAGCCGCTCCGCGATCGTTTCGTAAACCTGTTCGAAATCGTCGTGCGCCTCGTAGACGGAATCGAACGACTCGAACGCGATGCCGCGCCGGGCAAGGTCGGCGATGGCCGGGTGGTCCGCCGTCCGCGCGAACCGGCGCCCGGACGCTTCCAGCTGTTTCAGCACGCCTAGCGTCAACCGGTCTTCGCCGCCGGAGCCGAGGCCGACGACAACAATGGAGGAAGACATTTTGGAATCATCCTTTCGGGGGAATCGAATTTTGCGGATCGGCCGCAACCGTTGTTCCGCGGCGCAAGACGGCGGCAAGCCGGTTCAGGGCCGCTTCCCGGCGGGTGCCGGCGACGCCGGGCAGCGCGCGCCAGTCGGCGGGCCCGAGCGCGCCGGTCGCGATGAGCGCGACGGCGAACACGATGGCGCCCGCGAGCGCGCAGGGCAGCGCCGTGAGCGCCGCCGCGGCCCGCGGCGCGAGGCCGCCCGCGAGCGCGTTCAGCGCGGCGGCGAGCAGCGCGACGGCGGCGGCCATCGCCGCGAGCGAGAGGGCCCCGCGGCCGGCGGCGCGGGCGCTCGGGCGCGGCATCGCCGCCTGGCGGCGCAGGCGGCGATGCGTCAGGGCGGCGGCGGTCCCGTACGCCGCCACCGCGGCCAGCGCCGCGCCCGCGATGCCGAAGGCGGGCGCGAGCGCCGCGTTGGCCGCCGCCTTGACGAGCGCGGCGGCGGCAAGATGCAGGGCCGGCGAACGCAAGTCGCCGAGGCCCTGCAGCAGGGCGGCGCCCACGGCCTGCAGGGCGCCGGCGCCCGCCGCGAAGGCGAGCAGCGCCATGGCGGCGGTTCCGCGCCCGTCGGCGAACAGGGCGACGTTGACCGGGCGGGCGAGCAGCGCCAGGCCGACGGCCGCGGCGGCCGCGAACCACGCCGCCAGCCGCATGGCGAAGGCGGCGCGGGCGCCCGCGTCCGCGAGATCGCCCCGCGCCCGGGCGGCCGTCAGCGCCGGCACGAGCGCCGCGGCCGCGCTGCCGGCCGCCATGACGATCAGCTGCAGCAGGGCGATGCCGCGGTTGTAGGCGCCGAACGAGGCGAGCGCTTCGGCGGAAGATTGCCCGGCGCTTTGCAGCAGGCGCGGCAGCGTGAACGCGTCGATCAGCCCGAACAGCGGGGCTGCGAGCGACGCGACCGCTACCGGCAGCGCCACGGCGGCGATGCGCCCAAGCAGCGCGCGGCGCGGCTCCCGAGGCGCTACGCGCGCGCTGCCGCCGCTGCTCGCCGCCTGCGATGCGGCGGCAGCCGCTTCGCGCCGCCGGATCGCGCGGCGCCAAACCCGCGGGCCCGCGAGCGCCGCGAGGCCCGCCGCGGCCCCCGCCGCCATGCCGCCATGGACGGCGGCGGCGGTCGCTTCCGGCGACCAGGCGTGCCGGAGCGCCCACAGCAGCGCGGCGAGCATGAACGCCACCCGCGCGCACTGCTCGACAAGCTGCGAGGCCGCCGGCCGCAGCATGTCCATGCGCCCCTGCGCGCCGCCGCGAAGCGCGGCGACGAGCGGCGCGAACAGCAGCGCAAGCGAGCTGGTGCGAATGGCATCCGCCGCTTGCGAAACGCCCATCCAGCGGGCGAACGCGTCCGCCCCGAGCTGGAGAAGGCCGAACGCGGCAACGCCGCTTGCGATCAGCAGCCCGGCGGACCAACGCAGCACCCGGTTCGCGCCTTCCTCGTCGCCCTCGGCGACGCGCTCGGCGACGAGCGCCGATACCGCCACGGGCACGCCCGCCGCCGCCAGCGTCATCCACATGACGGCAAACGCGTAAACGGCGCTGTACAGGCCGAACGCCTCGTCCCCCGCAAGGTTTTGCAGCGGGATTTTTTGCAGCGTGCCGATCACCTTGGACAGCAAGGCGGCGCCCCCGAGCAGCGCCGCTCCCTTGAGCAGCGACGAGGAGCCCTTGCCGGACGACCGTCTTTCCGTCATGATGCAGTTCCTTTCTAGGCCGCTCCCGCGGCATCCGTTTCGGCCATCGAGACCATTTTACCCGTCATTCTAACAGCCATTATACCGCGAACCGCCGGCGGCGTCCTCCTTGCGCGCTCGAATGTCCGAAAGCCGCGGCCGAACCATCCGAAAAAAGCTCCGCCGGCCAGTGGTCCGCCACTGCCGCGAAGCTTTCCGATGCCGATTCCGGACGCGACCCCGAAATTGCCGGGTTACTGCTCCATTTGCTTGCCTAAAAATCCGGCCGCCGTCTCCACCATCTTGCTTTCCATGTCTCCCATCGAGACGCCTTCTTCCTTGCTCAGAAGAACGACCGTGCCGATCGGGTCCCCGCTGGCGACGATCGGCGCGGCGGCATAGGAGGATATCGACTCCGCATGATCGCGTAAAATTTCATACGAGCCGGAGCTCGATTCAAGCAATATTTTTCGGTTTTCCATGCAATTTTCGAGCAGGTTTCCGATCGGTTTTTCCAAATATTCCTTTTTAGAAGCGCCCGCGACGGCAATGATCGTGTCGCGGTCCGAAATCATGGCGATATGGCCGGTGCTCTCGGACAAAGACTCGGCATATTCCTTGGCGAAATCGCCCAATTCGCCGATCGGCGAGTATTTCTTCAGAATGACCTCCCCGTCGCGGTCCACGAAAATTTCCAGCGGATCTCCTTCGCGAATGCGGAGTGTGCGGCGGATTTCTTTCGGTATAACGACTCGACCGAGGTCATCAATGCGGCGTACTATCCCGGTTGCTTTCATGGCTCGTGTTGCCCCGCTTTCTTGGTTGTTTTGGACCTTGGCCCGGAGCGGCCGCGCTTCGGCGGCCGGCTGTTTTAACGTACGCAAGAACACTCCATTGTTGGGTGAACTTGAACTTGGGCATAGTATTCAACCCCTCCCATTTTCTTATGCGTATACCCACGGCTGGGGGATTTCGCCAAATAATGGTCGGTTGACGCCGGAATCGCAACGGAAGTGTCATTTTTTGTGACGGGCTTGTTCATTGACAGCCATGATGATATTAACTAAGATGAATAAATATAAAAATAGTTAATATTTTATAAGGAGAATTCGAGTGACAACCAGAGAAGTTCGTCATGTTTTTTCCTATTTTATGGAGGGTATGGAATGAAGGCCAAATGGATTTCGCTTGTCGCTTTAATGATCGCAGCAGTGAGCGTGTTGTCAGCATGCGGAGGCAACTCCTCTTCCAATAACGGACAGGCATCCGGCGGGGCGGCGCAAAGCCAAGAACTCGTCGTGACGTCGTTCGGGGGCACTTACGACGAAGCGTTCGCGAAATATGTCATCGAGCCGTTCGAAGCGGCGAATCCCGGAGTCAAAGTCACGCTGGCCCCGTATACGGGCGTCACGAAGCTCGCGCAAGGAGGCGGCGAGAAAATCGACATCGTGCAGCTGGACGATTTCGACCTCATCGAAGCCGGCAATCAAGGGCTGCTGTCCGAGCTTGCGCAGGATCAATTTTCGAACTGGTCCAACCTTTATCCGCAAGCGATCCTGAACGGCAACGAAAGCAAAACGTACGGCCTCGTCAACGTGTTCGGCGCCTGGGGCATTGCGTACAATCCGGACAAGGCGGAAGCGCCGACGTCGTGGAACGATTTGTGGAACCCCGAA
Organism: Cohnella algarum; assembly: GCF_016937515.1. NCBI lineage: Bacteria > Bacillati > Bacillota > Bacilli > Caryophanales > Paenibacillaceae > Cohnella > Cohnella algarum. The sequence continues at coordinate 1,769,688 of NZ_JAFHKM010000002.1, read as the reverse complement.
GTCAAAGGCAAAGTAGCGCTGATGAGCCAGTGGATTCCGGATATTTTGCTGACGGCGAAGGCGGTCGGAGCGGACTACGAAAACATGGATCCGGTGTGGACGGCGTTCAAGGAGCTTACCCCTTCGGTCGCGCAGTACTATTCTTCGTTCTCGGCTCCGGAATCGTTGTTCGGAACGGGAGCGGTCACGATGGCCGCCTGGTTCGACGGCCGGGCCACCGCAATGAAGGAAGCCGGCAAATCGGTCGAATTCGTCATTCCGGAAGAAGGCGGCGTGTTGATCCGCAGCGGGCTGGGCATCTTGAAAGACAGCGCCAATCAAGAGCTTGCGGCCAAGCTTATCGACTTCACGCTGACGGCGGAAGCGCAGCAGGGCTTCGCGCAAGACCTGTTCTACGGGCCGACGAACAAGACGGTTGAACTGGATGCGGAGCTGCAGCAAAAGGTCGTTTACGGCGAAGAGGGATTGGCGAACCTGCTGGCTCCGGAATGGAACGAACTTCTTCCGAAAAGAGAGGAATGGCTGACCAAATGGACAGAAGCGACCACGCGCTAAACGGCGCCATATCGCTGAAAAATATTACGAAGCGGTATAAAGACGTTACCGTCGTAGAGAACATCAACCTGGAATTGGCCAAAGGCCAATTCCTTTCCCTTTTGGGGCCGAGCGGATCCGGCAAAACGACGCTGCTGCGGATGATCGCGGGGCTCGCGCAGCCGGACGGCGGCCAGATCGTTTTGAACGGACGCGACATTATTTCCACCCCGGCGAACAAGCGCAATTTCGGCATGGTGTTTCAGCAGTATGCCCTGTTTCCGCATATGACGGTGTGGGACAATGTCGCGTACGGACTCAAGGCGCGAAAGGAAAGCAAGTCCGTCATCAAGGAACGGGTGGAAAAATATTTGGCGATGGTGGGCCTTTCGCACCTGGCCGGCCGCAAGCCGAAGCAGCTGTCGGGCGGCCAGCAGCAGCGGGTCAGCCTGGCCCGCGCGCTGGCGGTCGAGCCCGTCCTGATGCTGTTCGACGAGCCGCTCTCCAATCTCGACGCGCGGCTGAAGGAACAGATGCTGAAGGAGATCCGCAGCCTGCATCGATCGCTCGGGTTTACGGCGATTTTCGTCACGCACGACCAGAACGAAGCTCTCTACTTATCCGATAAAATCGCCGTGCTGAACAAAGGCAAAATCGAGCAGTTCGCGGCGCCGGAGGAAATTATCACCTCGCCGGTCACGCCGTTCGTCGCGGATTTCTTCGGCTATACGAACCGGCTCGAGGGCGCCGAGCTCGTCGGCCGGGGCCTCGCCCGGATCGGGTCGCTGGACGTGCCCGTCGGGCATGCGGTGGACGGCGCGGACGGCGCGAAGGGCGTCGTGCTGCTGAGGCCGAACGCGCTGCAAATCGCGGACGGAGAGCGGCCCGGGACGGTTGCCGCGACCGTAGCGGACAGCCGCTACCTGGGCGGGGCGACCGAGTACCGGCTCCGGCTTGAAGCCGCGGGCGGCGCGGAAATGACCGTCATCACGCAAAGGCTCGTACACCCGCTTCCGGCAGCCGGTTCGAGCGTTCGCTGCGAATTTTTGCCCGAATCCGTCGCCTTCTTTAAGGAAGGGTAAGCCCCATGCCCAGAATCCAACGATATTATACGATCATGGGCTGGATCGCTGTCGCGTATATGGCCGTGTTGTTCCTGTACCCGCTGCTCAGGGTTCTGGTCGAAAGCCTGACCGACGACGGCGCTTTTTCCTTCCAGAACTACGCCGATTTCTTTGCCGGAAAGGTGTACCTGGAAGTGCTCGGAAGAACGCTCTGGATTTCGGTCGTCAGCACCGTCATCGCGCTCGTTCTCGGTTACTCCCTGGCCTACTTCATCGCGACGAGATCGGCCAGGTCCCAAGGCCTCTGGCTGATGTTCGTGCTCGCCCCGATGTTCATGAGCCTGACCGTCCGCCTGTTCGGATGGATGATCCTGCTCGGCGGCGAAGGGCCGATCAACTCGTTCCTGACGGGTCTGAACCCGGACTGGGAGCTGTCGCTTTTGTTCAATACGACCGCCGTCATTCTCGGGATCGTGCACTACATTCTCCCGTTCGCGGCGCTAAACATTTACACGTCGCTCAAAAAAATGGACGCGGCGGTGCTGGAGGCCTCGACGATGCTCGGAGCCTCCTCCGCGAGAACGTTCTGGCGCGTCACGTTTCCGCTGTCGCTTCCGGGCGTGTTCGCCGGCGCGTCGGTCGCCTTCGCCCTTTCCGCCAATACGTTCCTGGTGCCGATTATGCTCGGAGGCCCGTCCAACCAGATGCTGTCGAACATGGCCTACGATTCGATCGTGAAAATCGGCAATTTCGGCCTGGGGTCGGCGATTTCGATTTTGCTGCTTATCGTCGTCGTGCTGGCGCTGTCGATGATCGGCAGGCTGGAGAAAGGAGGCCGCCATGCGGAATAGCCTGAAAATCGCCGGATATGTCTGGATCGCGCTGCTCCTCGCGTTCATCGCGGCGCCGATGGTCATCATCCTCCCCGTTTCGTTCGGGGCGTCGGACATGTTTCAGTTCCCGCCGACGGAATGGTCGATGGAACGGTATTCGGCGCTGTTCGAAGACGGGCGGATCTGGTCCTCCCTGACGCTCAGCCTGATCGTCGGCGTTTGCTCGACGGCGCTTTCCGTCGCGGTCGGGGTGCTGTCCGCCGTCGGCATCGTCAGGGGCAGGCTGCCGTTCAAGTCGGCGCTGGAATCGTTATTTCTCGGACCGCTCATCGTGCCGCTGGTCACGACGGGGATCGGTTTTCTGATCATCTTCGTGCAGGCGGGCCTCGCCGGCTCTCCGGTTGCGCTCGTGCTCGCCCATTCGGTCATCATAGCGCCGTACGTCATTCGCATCGCCATCGCGAGCATTCGGCATCTGGACCCGGTGCTGGAGGAAGCCGCCATCGTGCACGGCGCGAAAGAAGGCTACGCCTTCGCGACGGTCGTCCTGCCGCAGCTGACCCCGGCGCTGATTTCCGGAGCGCTGCTGTCGTTTCTCGTCTCGCTCGACGAATATACGGTCACGAACTTTCTCGTGCAGGCGGATACGATCACGCTGCCGATCCGCATTTTCCAGCTCGTGTCCCTCGACATCAATCCCGTCGTGACGGCGCTGGCGGGGCTGACGATTATCGTCTCGACGCTGCTGATCGTGATTTTGGAGAAAAAGTTTAGGATACACCGTTATTTGGAAGGTTGAACGTTGGAGTCTGAAAGGAGCATAACGAACATGAACGGTCAAAATTTCGGCATCATCGGGTTTCCTTGGGACGGCGGCGCATCGCTCGGCCGTCCCGGCGCGCGTTATGCGCCCCAGGCGATTCGCGAAAACGCGAAGTGGCTGCAAAACCGGATTCAGGACGGCAAAATCTACAACGTGGAAAAACGGCAGCTGATCGATTTCAACGGCGCGGAAATGATCGATTTGGGCGACATCGACATCGTCGCCTACAGCACGGAGAAAACGTTCGAAAACGCCGAACGCAAAATCGGCGAGGCGTTCGACCAAGGCATTTTCCCGTTTATTCTCGGCGGCGACCACTCCATCTCGTATCCGGGCTTCAAGGCGCTGGCGGAGCGGACGAAAGGCAAGGTCGGCATCATCCAGTTCGACACCCACCTCGACCTCGTCGACGATTCCCCTGTGCAAGGGAAGTTTTCGCAAAGCAGCCAAATGCGCCGGGCGCTGGAATTGCCGAACGTGAACCCCGAGCATATTGTGCAAATCGGCGTGCGAAGCTACAATTATCCTTGGTACGGCCAATATTTGCAGGAGACCGGGATCGTCCAGATCACGGCGGCGGAAGTGCACCGCATGACCGCGCAGGACGTGATCGACAAGACGCTGGAGGCGCTGCGCGACGTCGAAGCGATCTATTTGACGTTCGATATCGACGTGCTGGACTCGGCCTTCGCTCCGGGTTCGGGCGCCAACGAGCCGGGCGGGCTGACGCCGCCGCAATGTTTCGGCATTCTGGACGGACTGTACCGCCACATTCACGCGATGGATATAGCGGAAGTGAATCCTTTATTCGATCACCAGGGGATTACGAGCGGCATGGCCGCGCGCATTCTGTTCGACTGCGCGACGGCGAGAGTATAAGGGTAAGGGGCAACTCTTCTGGTTATCGTTAAAAGGAGAGAGCCGAAATGGACAAAATCGGGGAAATGGAATTTCCGAAAGGCGTGATCGGCAGACGAATCCGCAAAATCCGCAAGGAGCAAGGGCTGACCGTCGACGAACTGAGCAAAAAAGCGGGGCTCAGCCAGAGCATGGTTTCGCAAATCGAAACCGGCCAGACGAATCCTTCGCTGGATACCTTGTGGAAAATCAGTCATGGTTTGAACGTTCCGGTATTTTCTTTTTTTCAGGATATAGCCTCTTCCGACGTGCATTTAACGAAAAGGCAAGACCAGAAAACGGTGAACATGCTTCATCCGAATGTACTTTACCGGGCTTTGAGCCCGTCGCTCGACAACGGCTTCGAAATGTTCGAAATGCGGATCCGGCCGGGAGAAGCGAAGCCCTCTCCCCAACTGGCCCGCCAAGGCCGGGAAATCGGATACCTGCTCGAGGGCGAGCTTCACGTGCTGATCGAGGACCGAACCTTTCGGCTGGAGGCCGGAGACAGCATCGTTTTTGAAAGTTCGCAAAAACACGAGTTTTACAATCCCGGCGACGGCGACGCTGTCGGCATCTGGGTGATGCTGCCGCGCGGGCGCGCGTCGGTCGGGTGACGCACAGCCGTCGAGATGAGTCATTTTTACTCAACTGCAAGCGGTTCTAGGCGTACGGCCGGGCGAGATGAGTCATTTTTACTCAACTGCGCGCCGTTCTAGGCGCACGGCCGGGCGAGATGAGTCATTTTTACTCAACTGCAAGCGGTTCTAGGCGTACGGCCGGGCGAGATGAGTCATTTTTACTCAACTGCGCGCCGTTCTAGGCGCACGGCCGGGCGAGATGAGTCATTTTTACCCAACTGCGCGCGGCCACGGCCAGATCGGACTCGCGGGGACGCGCCGCAGCTGCCCGCACTCGTCCGCATTCGCCTGCCGCCCGCAGCCTCCCTCACTCGCCCGCTGCCGCCTGCCGGTCGGCGCTCAAACCGTCAAATACCGCATCACCGCCGGATCGTCCAGCTGGTCGCGGCCGCCTTCCCAGACGATCGAGCCCTTTTCCATAATATAGAAACGATCGCCGACGCTGCGGACGAATTCCAGACTCTGTTCGACGAGCAAAATCGCCGTCTTGCCGTCGTTGCGTATATCGCGAATGACATCGCGGATATCCTCGACGATCGACGGCTGAATGCCTTCCGTCGGTTCGTCCAGCAGCAGAAGCTCCGGCTCCGAAGCCAGTGCCCGGGCGAACGCCAGCTGCTGCTGCTGCCCGCCGCTCAAATCCCCGCCTCTGCGGTTGTACATCGTCTTCAGAACGGGAAACTTCGAAAGCGCCTCCTCGGGAATTTCCTTCGCCCGCCGCCGCGCCTTGTCCCGGCTCGCCTCCAGCCCGATCCGCAAATTTTCGTAAATGGACAGCTGCGGGAAAATTTCCCGGCCTTGCGGCACGTAGCCGATCCCTTTGCGCGCCCGCTCGCCCGGCGTTTTTCGCGTCAGGTCGTCTCCGTGGAACGAGATCGAGCCTTTGCGGCTTTTGATGACGCCCATGATGCTCTTGATCAGGGTCGTCTTGCCGACGCCGTTGCGCCCCATCAGGCAGACGACCTGCCCGGGCTCCACCGCCAGCGACACTTCCCGCAAAATGACGCTCTCGCCGTACCCGGATTCAAGCCGTTGAACCGACAACATCGGCATCCCGCCTTTTGCCAAGGTACACTTCCATGACCCGGTCGTCCCGCTGCACTTCGTCCATCGAGCCTTCCTTCAGCAGCTTTCCTTCGTGCATGACCGTGACGGAGCTCGCGAAATTGCGGACAAATTCCATGTCGTGCTCAACGACGACGACGGTCCGCTCGCGCACGATTTGCTGCAGCAGCTCGCCGGTTTTGTCCGTCTCTTTGTCGGTCATCCCCGCGACCGGTTCGTCCAGCAGCAAAATTTCCGGCTCTTGCATCAGCATCATGCCGATCTCCAGCCACTGCTTCTCTCCGTGCGACAGCCCGCCGGCCCGCTGGTTCCGTTTGTCGGCGAGGCCGATCAGCTCGAGCTGGGCGTCGATCCGCGCCCGGTCCGTTTTGGTCATCTTCGCCCGGAGCGTCGCGAAAATGCCCCGGTTTTGCGACATCGCGATTTCGAGGTTCTCGTCGACGGTCAAGCCGGCAAAAATCGACGGCGTTTGAAATTTTCGCCCGATGCCCAGCTCGGCGATTTCATGCTCCCGGCGCTTCGCGATATCCACGCTGCCCGCTTTCGCATGGAACGTAACCTTGCCCCCGCTAGGCTTCACCTTGCCGCAGATGACGTCGAGCATCGTCGTCTTGCCCGCGCCGTTCGGACCGATCAGAAACCTCAGCTCCCCGGGCACAAGGGTCAGATCCATTCCTTGAACCGCTTTGAAGCCGTCAAACTGTACGCTTACTTTCTGGCACGACAGAATCGAGGACAGGCTCATGCCGTTCATTCCTCCTTTTATCGAATCGCTCTCCCAGCTTCCGGATCAGGCCGATCAGCCCGCCGGGCAGGAACACCGTCACGACGACAAACAACGCGCCGAGGAAAATCGTCCATACGTCGGGGAACGATTCGCTCAAGCCGCTTTTGGCCTGATTGAGCGCGATCGCTCCGACGACGGCGCCGACCAGCGTCCCGCGGCCGCCGACCGCTACCCACAGCACCATTTCGATCGAGGGAACGATCGCCATGGCCGAAGGGGAAATGATGCCGACATGAAGCACGAAAAACATGCCCGCCAGCCCCGCGAGGGCGGCGGAAACGGCGAAGGCGGCCATCTGGTACAGCGACGGGTCGAAGCCGAGAAACCGGACGCGGTTTTCGCCGTCCCGAATCGCGCGCAGCACTTTGCCGAACCGGCTTTTGACCAGGTAGCGGCAAAGCAGGAATGAGAGAACGAGCGCGACGACCGTCGCGATATACATGCCCGTCTTCATAGCGCCGGAGGAAAGCGGCTGTCCGAACAGCGTCGTATAGCCGGTCAATCCGTTCGTGCCGCCGGTATATTTCTGCTGTCCGACGAACAGGGTCACCGTAATGATGACGAGCGCCTGCGTCAAAATCGTAAAATAAACGCCGCGAATCCGGTTCCGAAACGTAAAGAAGCCGAGGAAAAGCGCAAGGGCCGCCGGTATGAGAATGCCCATCAAGGCGGCGAAGGCGAAGCTCTTGAACGGCTCCCAGAACCAGGGCAGCGCGGTCATCCCGGTCCAATCCATAAAATCCGGCAGCCGGTCCCCGCTCGCCGTAAGCTTTAAATGCATCGCCATCGCATAGCCGCCGAGGCCGAAAAACACTCCGTGCCCGAGACTGAGCACGCCGGTATAGCCCCACAGCAAATCGAGTCCGAGCGCCGCAATCGCGAACGCCAGGCATTTCGCCAAAATGTTAAGTCTGAAGTCGTTCAAAAAAAGCGGAGCCGCCAGCAAAATCGCAATGGCCGCCGCATAACCGGCCAGCAGCCACAGCTTTTGGCGGGTCAAAGGTACCGAAGCGAACATCCGTCGCTCACCACCTATACGCGAAGTTTAACGGCGCCGGTTAATCCAGCGACCGGCTGCGGACCGCAACGAGTCCCATCGGCTTCCATTGAAGGAAGGCGACGATGCACAGGAAGACGAGCACCTTGCCGAGCGACGCATTCGTCCACCATTCGAACAGCGTGTTCAGCGTGCCGATCCCGAGCGCTCCGGCGACCGTTCCCACGAGCTTTCCGACGCCGCCGAGCACGACGACCATGAACGCGTCGACGATGTAATTCGTGCCGATCGTCGGGCCGATCGGGCCGATCAGCGTGAGCGCGCAGCCGGCGATGCCGGCGATGCCCGAACCGATGGCGAACGTGACGGAATCGACGCGCCGGGTGGAAATGCCGAGGCAAGCCGCCATCTCGCGGTTTTGCATGACGGCGCGCATCCGCCTTCCGGGCGCGCTGCGATAAATATAAACATACATCGCAAGCAGCACGAGCGCGACAAGCGCGATAATGAACAGCCTTTTATAAGGAAGGACGACGCCCGTCATGATCTTCAAGCCCCCGTCGAGCCAGGACGGGCTCGTCACGCCGACGTTCGGAGCGCCGAAGATCGAACGCGCCGCCTGCTGCAGCACGAGGCCGACGCCCCATGTCGCCAGCAAGCTGTCCAGCGGTCTCCCGTACAAAAACCGGATCAGCGACGTTTCCAGCAAGTAGCCGATCGCGAACGCGACGGCAAAGCTGAACAGAATGGCCAGCGGAAAATAAGTGTCGAACATGCTCTCGGGCAGCGAAGCTTGAAACCATTGCTGCACCATGTAAGCGGAGTAGGCGCCGATCATAATAAACTCTCCGTGCGCCATATTGATGACCCGCATCAGCCCGAACGTGATGGCCAGGCCGAGCGCGATCAGCAGGAGGATGGAACTTACGCTAAGGCCGTTGAACAATTGCGTCCACCATAACGCCATGGCCCGATATCTCCTTTCTGGCCTTTCCGCCTCCGGAGGCGGGAAAGGAAAAGCCGCGCAAAAATCGGCCGAATCGTCGTTGAAAAGCAAGGGAAGGCTCGGCAGCTCCGAACGCTTCCCTTCCCGTTTTTTTCGATTACGAACCCGAGCTCAGGCCGGCGGCCCAATCGTACGTTTTCAGGTAAGGATCCGGCTTGACCGGCTCCCCGGAATTCCAGAGCTCCTTGATCTGCCCGTCGGCTTGCAGCTCGCCGATCCGGACCGTCTTGTAAATATGCTGATTCTCGCCGTCGATCGTAACCTTGCCTTCCGGAGCGGCGAATTCGATGCCGGCGGCGGCTTCCTTCACTTTGTCGACTTCGAACGAACCCGCCTTCTCGACGGCCGCGGCCCACAAGTATACGGCAACGTAACCGGCTTCGATCGGGTCCGCCGTCACGCGGTCGGCTCCGTACTTGGCTTTGTAGCTTTCGACGAATGTTTTGTTCTCCGGCGTGTCGGTCGTTTGATAGTAGTTCCAGGCGACCAGATGCCCTTCGAGATATTCCGGTCCGATGCCCCGCGCTTCTTCTTCGGCGATGCTGACCGACAGCGTCGTCAGATCCGCGGACGTGATGCCCGCATCCTTCAGCTGCTTGAAGAAGGCGACGTTGCTGTCCCCGTTAAGGGTGTTGAAGACGACGTCCGGCTGGGCGGCCTGGATTTTGGCGATAATCGTGGAGTAATCGGTATGGCCGAGCTGGGTGTATTCTTCGCCGACCAGCTCTCCGCCCTTGGCTTTCAGCTGTTCTTTGATGATTTTGTTGGCCGTTTGGGGGAAAACGTAGTCGGAGCCGAGCAGGTAAAATTTCTTTTTGCCGTTCTCCAGCAGGTAATCGACCGCGGGGACGATTTGCTGGTTGGTCGTCGCGCCCGTATAGAAAATGTTGGGGGACGATTCCATGCCTTCGTATTGCACCGGGTACCAGAGCAGTCCGTTCAATTCCTCGAAAACCGGCAGCATCGCTTTCCGGCTTGCCGACGTCCAGCCGCCGAAAACGGTCGCCACCTTGTCTTCCGAAATCAGCTTTCGGGCCTTTTCCGCAAAGGTCGGCCAATCGGATGCGCCGTCCTCGACGATCGGTTCGATCTGTTTGCCGAGCACCCCGCCCTTCGCGTTGATTTCTTCGATCGCCAGCAGCTCGGAGTCCCGTACCGACACTTCGCTGATCGCCATCGTGCCGCTCAGCGAATGCAGGATTCCGACTTTGACGGTGTCTCCGCCGATTGCCGACGGCGACGCCGATCCCGACGATGACGGAGCCGACGCCGACGGCGAAGATTCGGACGCCGACGGCGACGCTCCGTTATTGCCGCTGTTCCCGCCGCAAGCCGCCAAAACGAGGCAGGCCGCCGCAAGCGTTGCCAGACCGTTCAACCATTTTCTCCTTTTCATGTCCCCACTCCCCTGATCATCTGGTTTCTATCTCTTTTTCCGAACGTTCAGACGGTTTATTGCGTCTTCCGTTCGTGATCCAATTATAAGAGGAGGAAAAGATTGGCGTCAATATATCTAACAAAAGTAGTGGAATTTCGACATGAATTTACATAATTATTAATTATTCTTTGGATTAGTGTTAGATTTACTTCCATGAATATGCTTAATGAACGAAAAATGTGCCCTAAATCCCCTCCGAAGCAAGGATTGTACGTCAATTTATATTTCCTGTTCGGATTTTTCCGGATTTGGGCCGCCGCTGTTCGCATTCGGGAGGTCGTTCGGCAAACTCGTTCGGCTATTTATCTCTCGACCAACATAAGGTAAAATAAACTGTAATCGTTACAATCAACGAGGAGGGTTCGGGTGCCTGCCTTTTTTAAATGGGGAGTCAATTTGCTCACGCTGGGCTGCCTGTATATGCTCTATCTCATTTTTTTCGGCGGGGAAACCTCCTTCGGGCTTAGGCTGCCGCAAATCGAAACCGGCCAATTGGAAAGCCTGAAAACCGTCTTCATCAGCATCTTCTTGGAGGCTTTGCCGTTTATTTTGCTGGGCGTCGTCACTTCTTCCTTTTTGCAAACGTTCGTTTCGGAGGAAACGGTGCGCAAGCTTCTGCCGAAAAACCATTGGCTCGGCATCGGCATCGCCTCCCTGCTCGGCATCGTGCTGCCCTTATGCGAATGCGGCATGATTCCGGTCGTCCGCCGCCTCATTCAAAAAGGGATGCCCGTTTATCTCGGCATTACCTATATTCTGGCAGCGCCGATCATCAATCCGGTGACCTATATTTCAACCTTCATGGCCTTTCGGACTCAACCGGAGGTCGCTCTGTACCGGACGCTTCTCGCCTTTATCGCCGTCGCGGCGATCGGCCTGATTTTGCACCGCTCCGTCAAGGAGCAGCCGCTGCGCTCGGCGCCGGCCGCTCCCGCCGCACGCGGCCGCGAACACCGGCACGACGGCAATAACCGGCTCGCCCACGCGTTTTCCCACGCGTCGGACGAATTTTTCGAAATGGGAAAATACTTGCTGCTCGGCGCTTTTCTTACCGCCGCGATCCAAACGTTCGTCAGCCGCGACACCCTCCTTTCCCTCAGCTGGGACGGAGGCGGCCATTTGTTCATGATGGCCTTCGCCTACTTGATATCGCTCTGTTCCACATCGGACGCTTTCATTGCGGCGTCCTTTACGGGAACGTTCCCGACGGGAGCGCTGTTGTCCTTCCTCGTGTTCGGCCCGATGCTCGACTTGAAAAACACGATCATGATGCTCGCCGTATTCCGCAAGAAATTCGTCGTTCGCCTGTCGTTTCTGATTTTTGCGACCGTGCTCGTCGTGACCGTCCTGGCCGATTGGGTCGGACTCGTCTGAAGAAAGGAGCTGCCAACCGCATGCATGCACGCCCCGACCGGGCGCAAATCGCCCACCATCTCGTGCGGGCCGTTATTTTGGCCGGCATCGCCTTTTACATCGTCAGGCTGAATAGCCTGGATACGCTGACGCTCTACGTCGCGCCGCGGATGACGATCTACATCAAACTGGCCGCTTTCGGCGTTTACGCTTTGGCGGCCGGCCAGTTGTTTCAGGCGGTCCGGCTCCTGAACGGCGCGCGGCCCGCTTGCGATTGCGGACACGACCATGAGATGCCGCGCTCTCTTCTAAAGAGCGTGCTGCTGTACGCCTGCTTTGCCGTTCCCCTGGCCGTCGGCTTCCTGACGCCCGATACGACGATGGGCAGCGCGATGGCCGCCAAAAAGGGCATGAACCTGAGCTCGTCCGCCGACATGAAGGAGCAGCTCCAGCCTTTCTCGCAGGGGAGCTTGCCCGAAGCGGAGCCGACCTCTGCGGCCTCCGCCCCGCCGGATTCGGCGAACGCGCCCGGCGCCGGGGAGGAGAACGGCACGGGGAATGCGCCGGGAACGGGGAACGCGCCGGGGGACCGTTCGCCCGTTTCTTCGGAAAGCCCGGCCCCGGAAGACCATTCCGGCGGCGACGCCGGCGTTTCGGCCTCTTCCGATCCGCTGGATGCGCTGTTCCCTTACGACAACTTCAGCGCGGCTTACGCGAAGTACGGCAAACAAATATACGGAGATCCCGTCATCACCGTCACCGAAAAAAGCTACATGGAAATTTTGACGACGGTCGACTTGTATTTGAACAATTTCATCGGCAAGGAAATGGCGATCAACGGCTTCGTCTACCGGGATGAAACGATGGCCGATCATCAGTTCGTCATCGGGCGCTTTGCGGTCCAATGCTGCACCGCGGACGCGCTGCCCTACGGCGTCATGGTGGAAGCCGAAGACGCGTCCCGGTTCGGAAACGACAGCTGGCTGCGGGTGACCGGCACGATCGGGACGACGGAATACAACGGCATGACGATCATGAAGCTCGATTTGACGAATGCGGAGGAAATCGAGCCGATCAAGGAGCCGTATATTTACGCGGATCTGGAATTCGGGCTGGATTGACGGCTCGCGACCTTGCGGGGCGCAAGCGCGCTAACGGCACGGGAAGCGACCCGGATGCTCCGTCCAAAAATAAAACCTCCGAGTCCGCCATTAACAAGCGGAACCGGAGGTTTTAATTTAATAGGGAGCCGTCTGCCGATTATTCGGCCGCGGAGGCCGACGGAGACGCGCTTGCGTCCGGGGAAGCCGCAGGGGATTCCGTCGCGGGCGCCGATGCGCCCGGAGTCGAAGATGCCGAGGCGGACGGAGAAGCCGAAGGAGACTCCGATGCCGGGGGCTCCGGCAAATCCGTGCTCGTAATCAAGCCCGGGAGCTCGTCCGTCATGAACTTGCTGACCTCTTCGGAGGCGAGCGTCTGCTTGATTTCCGCCTTCACTTCGTCGAACGTCTTCGTGCCGCGGTCCTCGACTTTCATGACATGGTAGCCGTACGACGTCTTGACCGGATCGCTGATCTCGTTGATCTCGAGCGTCAGCGCGGCGTTTTTGAACTCTTCGACCCATTGGTTCGGATCGTACTTTTCGTAAAGGCCGCCGTTGGACGCAGAACCGCCGTCATCGGAATATTCGGCGGCCAGCTCGGTCCAGTCGCCGCCCGCTTCCAGCTTGCCTTTGACTTCGTTGGCGAGCTTCAGCGCTTCCTCGTCGGTGCGGGTGTTATTGTTCTTGTCGGTAAGCCCGATTAAAATATGACGCACGCTGGCGTAATTATAGCTGTCTTTGTTTTCGTCGTAATACGTTTGCGCCGTTTCGTCCGAGACGTCGGCCACGCCCTGGTTGAGCATCGTCACCTGTTCGGTCATGAACTGAAGGAGCTTGTCCTCGGTCAGGCTGCCGTCCTCCATCGTCTTCTTCACGTCTTCGTTGGCGTCCAGCTCGGACTTGATCTGGTCGAACTGCTCCTTGGCGTCCGTTTCCGACTGTTTCTTGACGTCGTCGGTCGCGCGGTCGCTCAAAATGCGGATGCCGATAAGCTGCTTCAAAATTTCTTCCTGGTACGTCGGCTCGTCCACGATCGTGGGGAAGGAAGCGTAATAGAAAATTTTCAAAAAGGTTTTGTAAGCTTCGAACTCTCCGTTCGCAATTTGACCGCCCTCGTATTCGGCGACGACTTTGGCGTCGTCCTCGTTTTTGCCGCATGCGGCCAACAGGCCCGCAAACAGCACCGCAGCCAGCGTTAAAGCCGCAATCCGGCCGGCCAGGCTGCTTCTATGGCGCAACATCCTGCAATTCCCCCTTAATTTTTGTCGCTTCCTTGTATTGTACCAGAAAATCCTCGACAAAAGCCAACATCGCATCGTCGTCAAGCCGCTTTACCATCATTTTCAACAGCGGCTGCGGCTGCAGCGAAGCGATCTGCATTTTGCCCTGGAAGCGCTTTTCGAGCTGCTTCAATTTCGGTTCGTCCATCACCTGGCGATGGCGCTCCTCGAACTTGATCCACACCTCGTCCCCCCGCTTGACGATCGACTCGATGCCGTAATGCCGGCCGTACACTTTGAGACGGGCGACGGCAAGCAGGTTGAGCACGGACTTCGGAGGCTCCCCGAACCGGTCGACCAATTCGTCGAACAGCTCGCCCACGTCGTCAAGCGTAGCGGCGGCCGCCACTTTTTTATAGATTTCGATTTTCTGGATGCTGTCGTAAATATATTCGGGCGGCAAGTAGGCGTCGACGGCCAAGTCCAGCTGGGTGTTGACTTGCGGCGGCGGCGCTTCTTCCTCTCCGAACTGCTTCGCCTTGCGCGCCTGAATTTCCTCGGCCAGCATTTGCGAATACAGATCGAAGCCGACCGAAGCGATGAAGCCGTGCTGCTCCGCGCCCAGCAAATTGCCCGCGCCCCGGATGGACAAGTCGCGCATGGCGATTTTGAACCCGGACCCGAGCTCGGTAAACTCCTTGATCGATTGCAGCCGCTTCTCGGCCACCTCCGTCAGCACCTTGTCGCGCTGGTACGTGAAATAGGCGTAAGCGATCCGGTTGGAACGGCCCACGCGCCCGCGCAGCTGGTACAGCTGGGACAAACCCATCTTGTCGGCGTCGTGCACGATAAGCGTATTGACGTTCGGGATGTCGACCCCCGTTTCGATGATGCTGGTGCTGACGAGAACGTCGTAATCGCCGTCGAGAAAATCGAGAATCGTCCGCTCCAGCTCCTGCTCGGACATTTGCCCGTGGGCGACGGCAATGCGGGCGTCCGGAACGAGCGCCGAAATTTGCTCCGCCATCTGGTAGATGCCCTGCACGCGGTTGTACAAGAAGTAAACCTGTCCGTCCCGCGCCATCTCGCGCTCGATCGCTTCGCGCACAAGCGTCGGGCTGTACTCGACCACGTACGTTTGCACGGGAAACCGGTTTTCCGGCGGCGTCTCGATGACCGACAGATCGCGCACGCCGAGCATGGACATATGCAGCGTCCGCGGAATCGGCGTCGCCGTCAGCGTCAGCACGTCCACGTTCGTCTTCAGCCGCTTGAGCTTCTCCTTGTGGGAGACGCCGAAGCGCTGCTCCTCGTCCACGATCAGGAGCCCCAAATCCTTGAACACGATGTCCTGCGACAGCAGCCGGTGCGTCCCGATGACGACGTCGACCGTGCCCGCCTTCAGCGCCTTGATCGTCTCGTTCTGCTCCTTGCGGGAACGGAACCGGCTCAAGACGCGAATTTGAAACGGATATCCCGCGAACCGCTCGCGGAACGTCTCGTAATGCTGCTGCGCGAGAATGGTCGTCGGCACGAGCACGGCCACCTGCTTGCCTTCGATCGCCGACTTGAACGCGGCGCGCACCGCCACCTCCGTCTTGCCGTAGCCCACGTCGCCGCAAAGCAGCCGGTCCATCGGCCGCGGCTTTTGCATATCCTTTTTGATCTCTTCGATCGCCCGCAGTTGGTCCGGCGTTTCCTCGTACGGGAACATCGCCTCGAATTCCTGCTGGTACGGCGTATCCTCGCCGAAGCCGTAGCCCGTCGTCGCCTGCCGTTCGGCATACAGCTTGATCAGATCGTCGGCGATATCCTGGACGGACGAGCGGACCTTCGATTTCGCCCGGGTCCACTCGGCTCCCCCGAGCTTGCTTACCTTCGGCTCCCTCTCTTCGGAGCCTACGTATTTCTGAATGAGGTCGAACTGCTCGACCGGCACGGACAAACGATCCCCGCCGGCGTAGACGATGTGCAAATAATCTTTGTGAATGCCGTTGATTTCCAGCGTGCCGATGCCCAAATATTTGCCGATGCCGTGATTTTGATGCACGACGTAATCGCCGACCTTGAGCTCCGTGTAGCTCTTGATGCGTTCGGCGTTGTCCATGCGGCGGTCGACGCGGCGGGCTTTCCGCTGCTTCTGGGTGAACATCTCGCCTTCGGTAATGACGACGAGCTTGACCGACGGGAGCTCGAAGCCGCTTTGCAGGTTGCCGAGGGCGATTTCCGGCTGCTCGATATGGTAATCCTCCAGCACCCGCTTCATCCGGTCTGCCCGCTCGCCGTTGCCGGCCAGCATGACGATTTGGGAGCCGCTCTTATGCCAGCGTTCCATTTCCGCCTTGAGCACGTTCATTTGTCCGTGGAAATTCTGCATCGACCGGCAGACGAAATTGACGATATTTTGCGGCTGGGTGTGAGGAATTTGCCGGACGAACAAGGACAAGTACACGACTTGATACGATTTCGGGTACAGCGCCCGTTCCGCTTCCACGGCCAGCACGAAGCCGGGCAGCGATTTGCCCTGCTGCAGCAGATGCGTCGCCCATTCCGATTCGTCTCGTTCCAGTTGGCGGGCCGTTTCATTCAACCGGTTCGGTTCGTCCATCAGCAGCAGCGTATCTTCGGGAATATAGTCAAGCAGCGTCTGGCGTTCCGGGTAAAGCAAAGAGATATATTTGTAGATTTCGGAAAAATAAACGTTTTGCCGAAGCAAATCGATTTCCCGGGCAATTTCCGAACGCAGCCGATCCTTGGCCTGGCGATCGGTCATCCGTTCCAGCTGCTTTTCGAGCAGTTCGAAGGCATGCTGGGCCGCGTTCGCGAACCGGCGCTCGTCCGCGATCATTTCCCGGCAGGGCCTGACGCGGGTTTCGTCCAGCTTGTCGATCGACCGTTGATCGGTCGGGTCGAACGTGCGGATCGAATCGATTTCGTCGTCGAACCATTCCACGCGAAGGGCGACCGGCGAGGTTAACGGGAAAAAGTCGACGATGCCGCCGCGAACGCTCATATGCCCCTTCTGCTCGACGCGGTCGACGCGTTCGTAGCCCAAACCGATCATTTGCTTCAAAAACGTCTCCATCGGCAGCGATTCGCCGACCGCAAGCTTGACGGAAGCCTGCGCCATCGTGCGGCGATCGGGCTGAAACCGCCGAACCCCCGAAAAAGGCACGACAACGACCCCGCGGAATCCTTCCGCGAGTTGAAGCAGCGCATCCATTCGCCGCGCCGACATTTCCGGACTCGAAATGGCCGTCTCCGCCGCGATCAGCTCGTTGGCGGGATAAAGCAGCACTTCTCCTTGCGGCAAACATTCCTGCAAGTCTTCCGCTATTTTCTGGGCGGAGAACATATTGTGCGTCACGACGAGCATCGGCCGCTTAAGCTCCCGGTACATCGTCGCGATCATCACTTGCCGCGCCGATCCGGACATGCCGGCCACCAGCTGCTCCCGCATGCCGCTTCGCACGCCGGAAAGCACCGAAATCAAATCGGGATCGGTCGCAAACGTATTCAACAGCGCCTTCATGGCGGGTTCCCCTTTCTGACGTAAAGCGTTTCCGCTGCAAAAGACAGCGTGCAGACGGTCGGCTTCGCTCGCAACAGCGCCTTATTCATGATATTCGCTATCCGCGAAGGATTGTAACGCAAGCAAAACGACTGCGCCCTCCACGCACCCGGGCGCACTCGTTCCAGGAGATCCAAGCGAGAAAAACGTTCCGTATCGTTAAAAAGAAGCCCCGGCTCATGCCAAGGCCTCCGTTTCGACGCCGCAACGCATTCATAGGCTCATTGAAGGGGATTGGACAGCAGAGAAAGTTCCGGATGCTGATCCAACGTCTCGCTGCAGTAATCGCAGATGACTTTTACCGTAACGTCCCCATTGGAATTATACGATATTATACGCTTTCGTTCATCGGGGGTCAAGAATTGCAGGCCCAGCTTGTACTCGGGGACAAGCCCGTTCTCGAAGCTTCCGAGCGGCATGCGGCAATGTCGGCAAACATAGTTTACTGCCATATGTATGCCTCCTAAAGAGTTGGTATGCGGCTTCCCGCGTTCCTCTTCAGTATGTCCCCGATTCGCCAAAATTAAGCGTTCTGGCGGGCATTGAATTTCGCCATCGTCTCTTCGAACGGGTGAGCGAGCGAATACTCGATGGCGTCGGAAGCTTCCTCGACCATTTTCCGCACGTCCGGCTGCTCCGCTTTCGCAAACGGCGACAGCACGTAGTCCACGATCCGAAATCCCGGCTGAGGGCGCGAAATGCCCATGCGGACGCGGTTGAACGTCTGCGTGCCCGTATGCTGAATGATGGATTTAATGCCGTTGTGGCCGCCGGCGCTTCCCTGATAGCGAAGCCGGATCCGCCCCGTCTCCGTATCGAGATCGTCGTAAACGATGATGGCGTCTTCCAGCCTAGCTTTGTAATAGTCCATAAAAGCGCGGACCGACTCTCCGGACAAGTTCATGTAGGTCATGGGCTTCAGGAGCGCGACCTTCGTTCCTCCGACGCGGGCTTCGCCGATCAACGCCTTGCACTTGCTCTGGCCGACGTTCGTCTGCCAGCGTCTCGCCAGCTCGTCGATGACCATGAATCCGGCATTGTGCCGGGTCGCTTCGTATTCCGAACCGGGATTTCCGAGTCCGACAATCCACTTCATTTTCGGGTGCCCCTCCAGCTTCATAGAGTCCGTTTCGGCGCCGTACGCCTTTTTGCGGGGGAATGCAACGAAATCCGCCGCTTGCGTGTCCTAAATAATGACAGCAAAATCAGATAACCGCTAAATGCAACAGCTTGATAAAACCATTGGAGAAAGAAGGCGAATTCATGTACATGAACGGCCAGATGATCTTCGACGACAATCATTTCTACGATCACATGTCCGCGGAAGTTCCGATTCAAGTTTATCGCGGGCGGCTGCACAGCGACATCGGACTTATCGAATATTATGGCAGAGACTTCGTGAAGATCAACAACATTTTTTACAGCCGCAAACAATTCACTTTCGTTTCCCGTCCCGGCTATTGAAGAACGGACGGCGGAAGAAGGTTCGGCACTGCGCCCGCCGTCTTCGCAGCAGACGGGCGGGCGCGGCGCTTTTATCCCGATCGCGAAAAAAGAGCGCGGAGCTGTGAGCCGTCCGCGCTCTTTCGGTTGCCTGATTCGATTCGCTTGCGCCGTTCAATCGACGTCCGCCGTATTCGCGGCTTTGCTGTGCTGCGCGTTCTCCTCGGCTGCGTCGTCCATCGCCTCGACCTCGTCTTCGGAAAGGTTTTTCTGCGGGGCGAGGACGGAGACGACGACGATATCCGCTTCCGACGCCGCCGTCACGCCGGCCGGCAGAGGAATCTGGCCTACGGTCAAGTGATCGCCAAGCTGGAGCGAGCTTACGTCCACCGTCAGCCGGTCGGGCAAATCTTTGGCTACGCACGACACCTCGAGCTCGTGCATGACGATTTGCAGCATGCCGCCTTCCTTTTCGCCGGGACTTTCGCCGGTAAAATCAAGCCGAACGGGCGTTTGAATCTTCTCGTTCAGATTGATTTGATGAAAATCGACATGAAGCACTTCCCCGTTCAAGGCGTCCCGCTGAATTTCGTTCAACAGCGCGGAGCGGCTGCCGAGTCCCGCCACGTCCAGCTCCACGATGCTGTGCGCTTCGCTCCGCAAAAACGAGGCCAGCTCCCTCGCCTCCAGCGCGATTGCCGCGGCCTCCATCTGCTTGCCGTAAATGACGGCCGGAATTTTTCCGCCGCGCCGAAGCTGGCGAAGCTCGCCTTTCGTTTTCCCGGCGCGCGGTTCGGCATGTAATGTCGTACTCATACGGGCATCCCTCCTGCGAGTATACCCTATTCGTACCCATTACGGCCGATCATTAAACATGAGGTTCGAACAGTTTGCTGATCGACTGCTGCTCGTGAATGCGGATAATCGCTTCGCCGATCAGCGGCGCGACCGACAGCACCCGAACCTTGGTCGAGGCGGACGGAGACCGCAGCGGAATCGTGTCGGTCACGACGACCTCGGTAATCGGCGCATCCTCGAGACGCGCCAGCGCCTGTCCGGACAATACCGGGTGCGTGCAG
Source organism: Cohnella algarum (assembly GCF_016937515.1). NCBI lineage: Bacteria > Bacillati > Bacillota > Bacilli > Caryophanales > Paenibacillaceae > Cohnella > Cohnella algarum. Next base: position 1,749,835 of record NZ_JAFHKM010000002.1, on the reverse strand, counting down.
CAGGCGTAAATTTCCCTGGCTCCCGCTTTTTTCAGCGCTTCCGACGCGAGGCAGATCGTTCCGGCCGTATCGATGATATCGTCGATCAAAATTGCGGTCCGCCCCGCGACGTCGCCGATAATGTTCATCACTTCCACGACGTTCGGCTCCGGACGGCGCTTGTCGATGATCGCCAGCGGAGATTGCAGCTCGTCGGCCAAACGCCGCGCCCGCACGACGCCGCCGTGGTCCGGGGAAACGACGACGGGAGCGAGCAGTCCCTTCGACTTGAAGTAGTCGCCCAAAATCGGGACGCCGAGCAGATGGTCGACCGGAATGTCGAAAAAGCCCTGGATTTGCATCGCGTGCAAATCCATGGCGATAACGCGGTGCGCTCCGGCCGTTTCGATCAAATTGGCGACGAGCTTCGCCGTGATCGGATCGCGCGACTTGGCTTTGCGGTCCTGGCGGGCATACCCGTAGTAAGGAATGACGACGTTGATCGTTTTGGCGGAGGCGCGCTTGAGCGCGTCGACCATGACGAGCAATTCCATCAAGTGCTCGTTAACCGGCTGCGAGGTCGATTGCACGACGTAGACGTCGCTGCCGCGAACGCTCTCGTTCAGCCGGATGTGGATTTCGCCGTCGCTGAACCGGCGCATGTCCGCGTCTCCGAGCGGTACGCCGATATGCCGTGCCACCGCTTCGGACAGTTTGGTGTTGGAGCTGCAAGCAAACAGTTTTAAAGTGGCGTCCGGATAAGACATGAAGCCAAGCCACCCGCTTTCCGATGTAGTCAAATGCGCATTGCGTATTGGGTTATTTGGACTCCCGCTCTTTTTTCGAACGGGCTTTGCTGCGGAGCTTCTCGGCATACCCGGCTTTGTTGACCTGGCGCTCCCGCGCGATCGCGACATCGCCTGCTCCCACGTCGTGGGTGATCGTCGATCCGGCGACGACGTACGCGCCTTCGCCTACCTTTACCGGGGCGATCAGGTTTGCGTTGGTGCCGATAAAGGCGTTGTCGCCGATGACGGTCTTCGATTTATTGTATCCATCGTAATTGGCGGTTATCGCGCCGCAGCCGATGTTGACGCCCGCGCCGACTTCGGCGTCGCCCACATAGCTGAGATGGGGAATTTTGCTGCCTTGGCCGACGACGCTGTTTTTCACTTCGACGAAATCGCCGATTTTGACCTCGTCATGGAGACGGGTTCCCGGACGCAAGTAAGCGAACGGCCCGACCGAACATTCGTTCCCGAGCAGCGCTTGGTCGGCAACCGACTGGCGGATCGCCGAACCGTCGCCGACGCGGGTGTCGGTCAGGTCCGCATGAGGACCGATCGCGCAATCGGAGCCGATCGCCGTCGATCCGCGCAGCATCGTGCCCGGGTATAGCACCGTATCCGGCCCGATCGTCACGTCGGATTCGATATACGTGCTCGCCGGATCGATAATCGTGACTCCGTTAAGCTGATGCTTCAGCGCAATTCTTTGGCGCATCAGCCGCTCGGCTTCGCCGAGAGCGACGCGGTCGTTCACCCCGATCGCTTCGGCCGGATCGTCCGTCATATAAGCGGCGATGCGGTCGCCCTGCTGCTTGAGGATCCCGAATACGTCGGTCAAATAATATTCGCCCTGCGCGTTTTCGTTCGTGACCCGCTCCAGCGCCGCGAACATTTTCCGGTTGTCGAAGCAATACGTGCCGGTATTGATTTCGCGGATTTGCGCTTCCTCGGGGAACAGTCCTTCTGCTCGACAATGCGCAGGACGCCGCCGTCCGGTCCGCGTACGATGCGGCCGTACCCGGTCGGGTCGGCCATTTCCGCCGTCATGACCGTCGCCGCCGCGCCTTCGCGTTCGTGAAGCGAAATGAGCGCCTCGATCGTCGCGGCCGTCACGAGCGGGGTGTCGCCGCAGACGACGACCGTTACGCCGTCGGCATCGGCCAACAGCGAACGGGTCTGCATGACGGCGTGCCCCGTGCCGAGCTGCTCGGCCTGCAGGGCGTACTCGACCGAGTCGCCGAGCCGGGCCCGCACCGTCTCGGCGCCGTGCCCGACGACGACGACGGCGCGTTCGCAATTCGCCTGCCCTACCGCATCCAGCACATGCCGAACCATCGGTTTTCCGCACACGGGATGCAAAACTTTATATAATTTCGATTTCATTCGTTTGCCTTGTCCGGCGGCCAAAACGATCGCCATTCTTGCCATGAAAAGGTCTTCCTCCTTCCGCTCGCACAACAACAATCCCTAAAGAATCATAGCTTATTCCGAGGCAAATGAAAAGAGAGCCCGATTAAGGCTCTCTCATAAAAAATAATTTCCTTTTTTTCGAGGGGGCTTTCGCAAGCCGCAATTACGCACCTTCGACCAGGACTTCTTCTTCTTGGGCCGCACGCTCATATTCCGCCAGGACAGCGGATTGGATTTTCTCGCGGGTACCCGAGGAAATAGGGTGAGCGATGTCCCGGAACTCTCCGTCCGGCGTCCGTTTGCTCGGCATGGCTACGAACATGCCATTGTTTCCGTCGATCACGCGGATGTCATGAACGACAAACTCATTGTCTATCGTAATTGAAGCAATGGCTTTCATACGTCCTTCGGAATTGACACGACGCAGTCTCACATCTGTAATTTGCACTTGTGTTCACCACCTTTGCCCCATCGGAAGACTTGGTGTAATATTCCACATTATTGCGCAAATTCCTGCTGAATGTTAGCCAAATGAGATGAAAAATTAAAAAATTTTTTTAAATTATTCCATTTTCGACAAAAATCTCCGCTATGCATTCGATTTCGACAAAAACATCCTTCGGCAATCGGGCCACTTCCACCGTCGAACGCGCCGGAGTATGGCTGCCGAAATAGCTCGCATACACTTCGTTAAAAGCGGCGAACGTATTCATATCCTTCAAAAACACGGTCGTTTTGACGACGTTCGAGAGGCTGGCGCCTTCGGCGGCCAGCACGGCCTGGAGATTGCGCAGCACCTGGTGCGTCTGCTCGACGATTCCGCCTTCCACGAGCTCGCCCGCGGGCGTGAGCGGAATTTGGCCGGACGTAAACAGCAAATTGCCCAGCTTCACCGCTTGGGCGTACGGCCCGATCGCGGCTGGCGCCTCGGTTGTGGATACGATTTTGAGAGACATGGAAGTTCCTCCTTAGCTTTGAAAAAAATTGCCCGGACGAACGACGATTTGGCGCGTCTTCAAATCGACTTCGCGCAAGCTTGCAAGCGATACGTAATCGTGCAGCAGCCGTTCCTCGTTGTCGATTTCGCCGGATTCGACGAACACCCCTACGCCGGCAACCGTCGCCCGGAATTCGTGGAGCAGATCGACCATCCCCTGGATCGTGCCGCCGGCTTTCATGAAGTCGTCGATGATCAGCACGCGGGACTGCTCCTTGAGCGCTCTCCGGGTGAGCGACATCGTCTGGATGCGCTTGTTGGAACCGGATACGTAATTGATGCTGACGACGGAGCCTTCGGTTACTTTGTGATCCCGGCGGACGATGACGACCGGAATGTTCAGGTAGACGCTCGCCGCGAAGGCAAGCGGGATTCCTTTCGTTTCGACGGTCATGATCACGTCCGCATCCCGGTCGGCGAACGCCGTCGCGAACATGCGCCCGATCTCCTGCAGCAAAGCCGGTTGTCCGAGCAGGTCGGTCATATACAGATAACCGCCGGGCAAAAGCCGGTCCGGCTGCTCCAGCTGCCTGCAGACGGCCGTTATTTTTTGAAGCGCTTGCTCTTTTCCGCTTTTCGGCACGTAGCGCACGCCCCCTGCCGCTCCCGCCAGCGTATGCAAATCTCCAATCCCTTCTTCTTCGAAGACCTCTTTTATAATCGCCAAATCTTCGCTGATGGAAGACTTGGCCGACTGGTAGCGATCGGCGAACGCTGTTAGCGATATTAACGTATGGGGACGGGCCAGCAGGTACTGAGTCATTTCCACGAGGCGCGCGCTGCGCTTCAACTTTTTCAAAAGTCTCACTCCCGGTCCAAACCCGAATATTTTATCGACATCATATCATTTTTATCCGGTTTTGGGCAAGGAGGATCGAAAAGGGATGACAATTTTGTTTACATAAAACGTCAATTCAACCCGTCAGCATGCGCACGACGTACACTTCCTTGCAAAAGCCTCGCAACCCGTTGTACAGCCGCGCCACCTTCGATTCTTTGGAAACGAGCCCGAACACCGTCGGGCCGCTCCCCGACATCAGCACGCCGTCCGCGCCGAGCTTTTCCATGACGTTCTTGATCTGCCGCACCTCCGGGTACCGATCCAGCGTGACCGTTTCCAGCACGTTGCCGAGGCGGGCGCACACGTCCGCGAACGACTGCCGCGAAATGGCGTCCAGCATGTCCGGAATCGACGGATGCGTCTTCAGCTCGTTCGCCCGCAGCTTCCCGTAAACGTCGGCGGTCGAGACGTTGATCGGGGGCTTGGCCAGCACGACCCAGCACTGAGGCGGGTTCGGAATCGTCTCCAGCTTCTCGCCGCGCCCCCGGGCGATCGCCGTGCCGCCCCGGATGCAAAAGGGAACGTCCGAGCCCAGCTCGGCGCCGAGCTGCTCGAGTTCGCCGGCCGACAGGCCCAGCTCCCATAGCCGGTTCAGGCCCCGCAGCGCCGCTGCCGCATCGCTGCTGCCGCCGGCCAGGCCGGCCGCTACGGGAATATGCTTGTCCAGGTGTATGTACACGCCGCGTCTTACGCCGCAGCGTTCCTTGATCAGCCTGGCGGCCTGGAACGCCAAATTTTTCTCGTCGAGCGGAATGAATCCGGCTTGGCTCGTAAGCACGATCTGGTCGCGCGGCAGCTCGGACAGTTCCAGACGGTCGGCCAAATCCACCATCGTCATGATCATCTCGACTTCGTGGTAGCCGTCTTCCCGCTTCCGCAGCACGTCGAGGAGCAAATTGATTTTGGCCGGGGCCTTTTCGTACACTTTATTTGTCATGTTCATCACCTGTCGGCTAAGTAAAACCGGTTCGTTAAAGCGGTCGAAAGCTTTACATATTATAACAAACCCCCGGCGGAATTGCGATTTAGGTTAAAAAAGGCGCGGCAGCGGCCTTGAGAGCGATTGCAAAGAAAAGGCCGAGGCAGGGCGGCGGCAGCGCCTTCCCGTCGGCGTCCTTGCCCTGCCTCCCGCTTCATTGCGGTTTTTTGGCTGCGGCCTGTTCGGCGATCTGAATCGCGCGCTTGACCATGTTCCCGGCATCCTTGGCGCGAATGCCGCCCCAGCCCTCACGCTCGACCGTGCCGTAAAAACCGAGGTCCTTGGCCAGCTCGGCCTTGAACTGCTCGGACATCGTGCTCCTTCTGCGGCCCATCGGAACGCCTCCTTTTTCAGAAGCAAGTGGCGACAAACCTGTGCGCCCGGACTTAGGATGCCCCGTTGCGGCGAATCGATATCACCCTCGGGCTTTCGAACACGCAAAACGGACAACCTGGGCGCTTGGCGCCCGGTTGCCCGTGTGTGTAAAACCGTGTCAATGCGACATGAAGTTGATTCGAACTTGGCCGTCATCGTTGCAAACCATCACTTCCACGGATTCGGTCAAAATATCGGCGTAGCTGTACGAAACCCGCTTGAAAGCGTTCTGTTCCTGGTCCAGCTTGACAATAAAAACGGACGGGTAGATCTCTTCCAACACGCCGGTTCGTTCGACGGTTTTGCGGCGTCCACCATTGGCGCGGAGCATGATTTTGGAGCCGACATGGGGTTCCAAACTCCGCTTGATCTCCATAAGCGTGTTTTTAGCCATGATCCACTACCACCTCTTTCCCTGTAAATTATAACTAAAGGGAGGTGGTTTGTCAAATCGAAAAAAATATTATATCAGCGTTTCCGTTTTTTTGTCAACAATGTTTTTTGGATTTGGCAGCCCAATCCGATATTTCCCCATCGTTTCGACGCCTCCGACGCCCTGAATGCCGCTGATTGTGTGGGCGATGACGTCGGCGATGTTGATCGTGTCGCGAAAAGGAGTGAACGCCGCCCGTACGGCTACGTACACGGGATCCAGCGCGTGAATCATGATGCGGCCCGGCGAGCTCGCGAAATTGGCCCCCGCCGTAAGGATGGCCTCGAAATGGGACTGGCACGCCCCCGCGATGACGACCAGGGAGTCCCGATGCTTTTCGTATTCTCTGGCCACCTGCACCGACCGGACGAAATTGAAGGAGTTTTTGTAGCTGCTGAGGCTCTGCGTATCGTTTTTCTGCTTGAGGACCCCGTCATGGCCGGTGACGACGACGATATCCGGCTTTACCCGGGGAAGAAGCTGCATGAGCACTTGCGGCATTTGCGACTCGTGGCAATGAGCGCCATTCGCGGGAATGCCGAGCTGTTCGTACACGGCCATGCTTTTCTTCAGGTAGTTCTGATCCCCGTCGAGATGGAGCACCTTTCCGGGCAGCTCGAAGTAAGGGTCGCGGCGCGGCGCGTAGCCGAGCGGCTGGGCCTGCCCGCCATGCGGCCGCAGCTGCGCCCTTTCTTCCTTCATCCGCCGAAGCGACTCGTTTGCCCGGATGCGTACCTGCCGGGTTCCGCCCAGCTCGTCCGGGTTCCGCACCGAGTGCAAATCCTCCACCTGCGAGTCCGCAAGCAAACGATAATCCGTGCCGCGCAAAATCGCCAAGCGGCCGGATAGCGCCGCAATTCGGAAAAGGATGTCACCGCCGTACGATTTGCGGACGACCAAATCCCCCTGCTTCATGGGCAAATCACCTCTTTCGTCTATCCTATGGAGGCGAATGCCACATGGTGCAGGGCAAATACCGATGCGTCGTCGGTTCGGCGTCCCGTTTACTTCACTTCACGATGCCCGCAGCGGCCAGGGCGCCCTCGAGACGGGCGAACTCCGCGAGCGACAGCGTTTCGCCCCTGCGTCCGGGATCGATGCCGGACGCCGTCAGAACGTCCGCGAGCTCGCCCTTGCGCTCCTTGCCGGCGAACGCCGCCAGGTTGTTGTGCAGCGTTTTGCGGCGCTGGGCGAACGCGGCATGGACGATGCGGAAAAACCGCGCCTCGTCCCGCACCTCCACGGCGGGCTCGCCGCGGCGCTTCAGCCGGATGACGGCCGAGTCGACGTTCGGCGCCGGGATGAAGGAGCCCGGCGGCACGGTGCAGACGTACTCCGGCTCGCAGTAGTACTGCACGGCGATGCTGAGCGAGCCGTAATCCTTGCCGCCCGGCGAGGCGGCCATGCGCTCCGCGACCTCCTTCTGCACCATCACGACGATCGCTTCGATCGGCAGCCGGTCCTCCAGCAGCTTCATGATGATCGGCGTCGTAACGTAATACGGCAGGTTCGCGACGACGCTGACGCGCTCGCAGCCGGCGAATCGCTCCTGCCATAACGAGCGCAGATCGGCCTTGAGCACGTCGGCGTGCAGCACGGTGACGTTGTCGTAGACCGACAGCACCTCGCGGAGAATCGGAATGAGCCGGTCGTCGATCTCCACGGCCGCCACCTGCCCCGCCTCCTGCGCGAGGCGCTCCGTCAGCGCGCCGATGCCGGGCCCGATTTCCAGCGCTCCGGCTTCCGGGCCGAGGTTGGCCGCCGCGACGATTTTATCGAGAATGTTTTTGTCGGTCAAAAAGTTTTGCCCCAGGCTTTTCTTGAACGTAAAGCCGTGCCTGCGAATAATGTCTTTCGTCCGGTTCGGGGTTGCGATGTCGGCTCCCCCGCGCGATCCGTTGTTGTTCATCTTCCGCCTACAGTCCTTCCCGCTCCAGCTGCGTTAACGCGTCCAAGAACTCTTCCCGCGAGATGCGGAACATGACGCAGCGCTTGTAAAATTGTTTCCCGTTGGCGTATCCGATGCCGAGCAGCTCCCCCATCCGCTGCCGGCGCCGCGCCGCCGAGGCGTGAACGATCAGTCCGGCGTCCATCAGATCGGACCAGGCGATGTCGGCCTCCCCCGAGGCCTCCGGCGCCGCCTCGCCGCTTCTCGCCTGCGCAAGCGCCCGGCGGATCGCCTCGTCGGACGCATGCTCCACGCCGATGCCGTCCTTGCCTCTCGCCTCCGCGCGCGTCAGAAACGCGTGCTTGCAGTCCGGCACCCGCTGGGCGACGATTTTCCGAATCCGCTCCCCCGGAGCGTCCGGATCGGTAAATACGATCACGCCGCGCCGCTTGTGCGCCAGCTCGATTCTCCGCAGCACGTCTTCGCCGATCGCCGAGCCGCCGGTTTCGATCGTATCGGCCTGCACCGCCCGCCGGATGGCGGCCGTGTCGTCCTTGCCTTCCACCACAATCATTTCCTGAATCATCGCTTGATCCTTCCGCTCCGTTCTTCGGGTTCGCCCAAAGGACGGGCAAAGTCCTACTCGTTATTATAACCTTGCCCATGCAAAAAAGAAGAGGCCCGAAAGCCCCTTCCCTGCAATTGCCGCTATCTATGTCAAATGTGCTCGTTCTTCGGCGTCTACGGTTGGCATCCCCGATTGACGCCGTCCGGCCGTCCGGACCGCGGCGGCGGATCCGGCACGACCGGGAATCGCCCTTGCGCCTCCGCTTTAGTCGGCGGAAGGCTTGACAGGGCCGATGACGTATACGGTGTATCCTTTTTTGGAGCCGAACTTCTTCGCATGGCTCTCGCTGTCGAAATACACGTCGATTTTTTTGCCGTTGATGGCGCTGCCGGTGTCTTCGGCTCGGCGGAAGCCGATGCCATCGATGTAGACCCACCAGCCGAGCGGAATGACGTCGGGATCGACCGCGATCGTGCGGCCCTCCGACACCTTCGTTCCGGATGCGGTAATGCCGTAGCCCTCGTCGCCTACGTCCTTGCCCGTAGATTCCGGGCCCGCCGTATAGGCGGTAAGCTTGACGTTCTTCAGCACCTGCTTCACTTTGACCGACTTTCCGTTAAGCTGAACCGTGCCGTTAGCCGAAGCGTCGTAGGACAACGTCGTGACTTCGGGCTCTTTTTTCTTCGTGCCGACCGCGACGATTTTCTGCACGGACGGCTGCGTGATCGTTTTGGATACCAGCTGGTCGCTGACCAGGCGACCGTCGACATAGACGCGCTCGGTTTTCGTCACGAGCGTGCCTTCCTTGCCGGTTTGGATCACTTTTTTGCTGCCCTCGGGCAGCGTGGGGTCCTGCTTTTCCACGATGGCGAACGTCACCGGATGCGACGTTTCCACGACCTCTTTATCCACTCTCAGCACCTGAATGGTCATGCCTTCGGTAACCGGCGCCGACTTGTCGGGCGTTACCCGGTCGTCCGCCGACAACGAGAGGTTCGAGGCGTGCAGAACTTCCTGAACGGAATCTGCGGTCGTATATTTGATCTCCTTCTTCCCGTCCGCCTGCAGGACGACTTTCGCGGCGCGATCGATCGCGATCGTGCTGCCCTCCTGCAGCTCGGCATCGAGCGGCTGGGATATTTGATCGTGCGGGCCGACGGTGATGTTGTGCTCCGAGAGCAGCGATCGCACATCGGACGATTTCGTTTTGATGACGGTTGTCGTCCCGCCGTCCACGACGGTTACGCTCATGGCGGACGCGCCGTGTAGCAGCAATAAGAACAAGATGGTCATAGCAAAAGAGAGAATTGCGCTGAGCAGGATCAAACGCAAATGCTCATGCTTCCATCGCGCTGCGAAAAGCTTGCCGGTCGGTCGTGGATCATGGGTGTTCCCGACAGGAACGGTTCCCATTTTCTCGTTCCTCCTTCATAGCCCCGCCGTCGACTGCCTAAGCATGACTTCGTCTGACGCGACTATCCTTTTGGTTAACGGCGCTGGGCTTCGCACGGAGCGGCTTTCGCACGAAAGCACCCGGCCGTCGTTCACCAGTAAACGGCACCAACCCGCCGCCCGAAAACATTCGCCTCTTCCTCCCGCAAAAAACGGACAACAAAAAAAGCCGACGGACAGAGGATCTGTTCGTGGCTCCGCTTGCGACGTCGAAAGGGAAATGGGCAGCACGAGGTGACCTCTCTCTCATACGCTTGCGAGGTTAGCTGTCGGGTTCGGGCCAAGAGAGCGGCCCTATCCGCCCGCAATCCGACGGACCGTCCGGCCTGGACGGATGCTTCGGTTGCCAGCAAAATTCACCCCAAGATTACTCGGCCGCGGAAATCGCGGTTCGCGTACGAACCGGTCCTCCGCGTCGGGTCCCCCGCTCTCCGTTCGGAGACTCAGCGCACTGGAAAAGGGATGCCATATTCAAACTCTTGGATTAGATGATAACCTCTCGGCGCCAAAGGTGTAAAGAAGGGTCAAAGCGCGAAATCCTCCATTTTTGAACGAAATAAAGCTGAATTTTTAGGTTTCATCGATCAAAAACCAGTTTTTTCGCATAACTAAATGATTTTTCTTCGATTGTTAGCGTTTTATCTTGGTAGACGAAAACAGGCGAGACCATTTTCGGTCGTTAAATTTGCAATTTCTTCCACGGATTTCCCTTTTATTTCCGCTGCTGCCTCCGCTACGAACCGCACGTAAGCGGACTCGTTTCGCTTCCCTCGGTAGGGGTGCGGAGTCAAATACGGGGCGTCCGTTTCGATCAAAAAACGGTCGTCCGGCACGTTCGCGAGCACCTCTTTGGGAACCCTTGCATTTTTGAACGTAACCGGTCCTCCGAACGAAATATAGAAGTTCATGTCGAGGCATTTTTTGGCCGTTTCCCAGCTTCCGGAAAAGCAGTGCATGATCCCTCCGACCTCGGAGGCGCCTTCCTCGCGAAGCAGCCGGACGACGTCCTCGTGGGCGTCCCGGTTATGGATGACGATCGGCTTGCGCAGGCGTTTGGCCAAACGGATTTGCTCCCGGAAAACGGCGTGCTGAACGTCCTTCGGAGACGTATCCCAATAATAGTCAAGCCCGATTTCGCCGATCGCCACCACCTTCGGATGGGCGCACAAGCGTTCGATCCAGGCCAAATCGTCCTCAAACTTCATGTCGATCGCGTCGGTCGGGTGCCAGCCGACGGCGGCGTAAATGAACGGATAGTTCTCCGCGAGCGCCATCGTCGTCGGGATCGTCTCCCGGTTGAAGCCGATATTGACGATCGTTTCGACGCCGGCTTCCCGCGCGCGGGCGATGACCTCCTCGCGATCGCTGTCAAACTTTGGCGAATCCAGGTGGGCGTGCGTGTCGAATAACATAGCGTATGGCGTCTCCTTTTGCTTTTGCAAGTTCTTTTTTTTACATTCCGAAAAGCTCGCGGATTTCCGGCTCCAATTCCGTTGCCTTCCTCCGAACCTCGTCTTCCGGATAATACAAATAGTAATTTCCCCGGTGCAAGCCCGTGATCGAACGGATGATGTCCGACTTGACCGAGATTTCCGTCAGCCGATCCTTGTTGTCGAGCAGCAAAATCGGCGGCTTTTCCGAGGCGTCCAGCGCCGCTCCGGGCTTGTACACGTCATAAGGCAGATCCACCGGCGTATCCATCTCGAGGTGATAACCGGGATGGAGGCCGATGCGGGCCCACTCCTTGCGAATGCGCTCGATCAACGCCTCGTCCAGCGCGTCCTGCGAAATATATTTATACAAGCGGCGATGAAGAAATCGCGAGCACAAGTCCGCCAGCAGCTCGTCCCGCTCGCCGATCCACTGTCCGAATGCCGCCTGAACCATCGATTCGTCCAAGCTCAAATACGATTCCACCGTCATCGTGCCTTCAAACAAATGCTTGAGCTGCGGGAGCATAAAACCGAACGCATACCCGCTCCGGTACAGCTCGTCCGCCCTGCGGAAAATTTGCCTCAGCACGATTTCCGAGCTGCGCGTAACGGGATGGAAGTATACCTGCCAATACATCTGATAACGCGACATCAAATAGTCCTCGACGGCATGCATCCCGCTTTCCTTGACGACGATACGCCCTTGATGAGGCCTCAGCACCCGCAAAATCCGGTCCAGGTCGAAGGTGCCGTAGTTGACGCCGGTAAAATACGCATCCCGGAGCAAGTAATCCATGCGGTCGGCATCCATCTGGCTGGAAACGAGGCTGATGACGATCGGCTTGTCGTAGTCTTTGCGAATGACGGCGGCAACCCGTTCGGGAAAATCGCGGCCGACCTCCTTCAAAATCCGGTTGATATTCGTGTCCCCGAGGATGATGTCGCATGTCCACCGCTCATGATCGTTGCCGAACACTTGTTCGACCGAATGGGAAAAGGGGCCGTGTCCGACATCATGCAACAAGGAAGCGCATAAACTTACCAAATTTTCCTCTTGCGGCCAATCCTGATATCGATTACGCTCAAATTGGCTGATAATTTTCCTCGTAATCTCATACACGCCGAGCGAGTGGGAGAACCGGCTGTGCTCGGCTCCATGGAACGTCAGGTAGGTCGTGCCCAACTGCCGTATTCGCCGCAGTCGTTGAAATTCGGGCGTGTTGATCAGCTTCCAGATCGTCTCGTTTTGCACATAAACCGAATGGTGAACCGGATCCTTGAACACTTTCTCCTCTTCCAGCCGACGGCTCATCGACAACACCTCCTTAAAATAATGAAAAAACGATCAGAAACCGAAACTTATGTCGAAGTTTGTCGTTTAATGGTAGTGGAATCAAGTTGACATTTTCATCAAATTCCGTTGTCATTATGGACGTTAAAAGCTTATAAATAAAGCATTCTTAAGTTAAAATTTTCCAATCCGCAAATTGATTGGTTGACTTAAATGGGAATGGTTGGTATGATTATAAGCGATAATTCGGGAAAATGTCGAATTATGACGAATTATAGGCTTGATTCCTTGAATAAAAGGTGGCCTTGATTTTATTTTAACCTGAAAAGAGGGAGTTTCCAAATGATGAAATCTACGGGAATTGTTCGTAAAGTCGATGAGCTCGGCCGTGTCGTCATTCCGATCGAACTGCGCCGTACGCTCGGCATCGGAGAGAAGGATGCGCTGGAAATTTACGTGGACGGAGAGCGCATCATGCTGAAGAAATACGAGCCGGCATGCATCTTCTGCGGCAACGCGGAAAACGTCATTTACTTCAAAGGAAAAATTGTTTGCCGAGATTGCTTGAAGGATTTGCCTACACCTGTGACAAATTAAAGAAAATACGTTATAATAGCATTGAAAGTCTGTTTTCTGTTAATTCTAACCTTTTTATATCTCCTTATAACCCTCCCGGACAAGCCTCGGGAGGGATCTTTTTGATTTTACCGTTCAAGCAAGCTTTGGTAAATGTCCCGCCGAGACAAGCCGCGATCCCGTGCCGCCAGACGCATCGCTTCCTTTCGGTTTGCCTTTTCCGTCTTTTCGTAATGCTCCACATGCTCGGCTACGGTCAGCGGCTCCCACCAGACGGCAGACGCGGGCTCGCCGGAACGTTCTCCCTCTTCCCCGCCAGCCTCGGCTGAAGCCCTGCCCTCCAGCACGATGCATATTTCACCGAGCGGTGGATATTCCCGGAAATGCGCCAGACAACTCTGCACCGTTCCCCGGACCGCTTCTTCATGCCGCTTCGTCAGCTCCCGAATGACGGCCGCCCGGCGGTTCGGCCACTTGTCGGCGAACGCCTGCAGCGTCTTGACGAGCCTGTGCGGCGATTCGTAGAAAACGAGCGTCCCCGCCTCGCCGCCGAGCCCGGCCAGCAGGCGTTCCATGCCTTTGCGATCCCTGGGCGGAAAGCCGACGAACGTGAACCGCTCCGTCGAGAGCCCCGAAACGGTCAGCGCGGACAGGGCGGCGTTCGCTCCCGGAATCGGGACGACCGGGATGCCCTGGCCGATCGCCGCCGCGGCGAGGTCGGCGCCCGGATCGGAAATGGCCGGCATGCCGGCGTCGCTGATGAGCGCGATATTTTTTCCATCGAGCAGCAGGCGAATGAGCTCGGGACCGCTTGCGGCTTTGTTGTGTTCGTGGTAGCTGACCAGCCGGTTCGAAATGTCGAAATGCGTGAGCAGCTTGCGGGATTGGCGCGTATCTTCGGCCGCGATCAAGTCCGCTTCCTTCAGCGTGCGAATGGCGCGGAACGTCATATCCTCCAAGTTCCCGATCGGCGTTCCCACCAAATACAGCGTTCCGGTCGGCTTTCGATCGTCGAAGCTTTTTTGCGCGATGGCTGCTGAGACGTCCGGCATTCCGGCTTCGCCCGCCTTTTTTTCGCTCATGCCGTTTCCTCCTTTTGCCGAACCGGTTTCGGTCTGTATTGCATTTCTACTATTATATATGTCCTTCTCCCAGGCAAAAATCGACACCCTTCCGCGCGGCTTTCCTAAGACGGAAAGTCGTTAAGCTCGTTCTTGCTTCCGTAAAAAACGTCCAGCAATTCCTGCGTATACGTTCTGCCCTCGCCCCCGTACACGATGAGCGGCGGAAGCGTCCGCACTTCCGGGCGCCCCTCCTTCATCGCGTCGATCAACACCATATTCGCTTCCGCGCCGATCCGGGGGTGCACGAAGCGGATTCGCTTCGGTTCGAGCCGATGGCGCCGCAGCGCGTCGATAATTTCGGCAAGCCTCGTCGGCCGATGAACCATCGATACGCGCCCGCCCCTTCTGACGAGCCGGGAAGCGGCGGCGGCTACGTCTTCCAGCGTGCACCCGATCTCGTGGCGGGCCATCGCCTGATGCGGGTTTTCCTTATGGTCCCCGTATGGACCGGCATATAAGGCGGGTTGACCGTTACGGCGTCGTACGGGCTTTCTCCGTCCTTCAGGCCAAGCGTCTTGAGGTCGGCTTCCAGAATGCGGATCCGCTCTTCCAGGCCGTTCAGCTTGACGCTGCGCTCGGCCATGTCCGCAAGCCTCGGCTGGATTTCCACGCCGTCGATCGCGGCATTCGTCCGCGTCGTCAGCAGCAAAGGCACGACGCCGTTGCCTGTGCACAGGTCGAGCACCCGTCCGCGCGGCGGCACGCCGGCAAAACGGGCAAGCAGCACGGCGTCCAAAGAAAAGCTGAACACATCGGAGCTTTGAATGATTTTCAGCTCGTACGTCAGCAAATCGTCGATCCGTTCGCCGGGCAGCAGGTTCGGTTGAGGCTGCATGCTAGTTTGTCCATCTCCATTTTCTCATCTTCGTCTTCATTAGCTTACTCGATTTCATGCGCGATTTCATCATTCGGCCGCAAAACGAACAGGCCCTCGGCCGATCGCGGCACCGGAGGACCTGTTTTATCGCTTAATGCCCGTTATTGAGCCAACAGCAGCACGATCGAAAACAGACCGAAGCAAAGATTGACCAGGTACAGAAACGAGACGACCTGCACCGGCTTCATGCCCGTCGCCAGCAGCCGGTAATGGACCTGGGACGAATCGGCCTGGTAAATCGGAACCCCTTTGATCATGCGGACGAGAACGACGCGGATATTGTCGAGAATCGGCACCCCGAGCGCCAAAATGGGAATGAACAGCGAAAGAACGGTTGCCTGCTTGAACGCCCCGTCGAGCGCGACGACGCCAAGCATGAATCCGAGAAACGTCGCTCCGGCGTCCCCCATGAACACTTTGGCCGGAGGCCGGTTGAACACGAGATAGCCGATGGAGACGCCGACCGTAATGACGGCCATCATTGCCGAGCTTTGCTGGCCCATGACAAGCGCGACGACGAGCAGCGTACCGCCGGATATGGCCGACAGGCCGCCCGCCAAACCGTCCATGCCGTCGGTAAAGTTGATGACGGTCGTTACCCCGAAAATCCACAGGACGGTGAACAGGAACGACAGCCATTCGGGAAGGACGATGTAAGCTCCGTTGAACGGATTCTCGAAGCCGGCGAAGACGATGCCGGAAGCGTAAACGAGAACCGCCGCCGAAATTTGAACGAGGAATTTGGGCAAAGCCGGAAACTCCTTGCCGTGCGTCTTGTACCAGTCGTCCACGATTCCGATCAGCAGGACGAGCAGCCCGCCGAAGACGATCGCGGCCGTCTGAGGCCAGGAATCCCGAACAAAGATCAAATACGCAACGATAAAAGCGATGAATATCGCAATGCCGGCGGTCAGCGGAATCGGGTCTCTATGTATTTTTCGCGCGTTGTCCGCCCTCGGTTTGTCTACGAAGCCGATGCGAAGCGCAGCTTTTTTCAGCGGCGGGATGAGTGCGATCACGATGAACAAGGATAACAGAAAAGCGAAAAGATAACTCATCTTCGACTCCTTTCCCGGATGGATAGGCTTTTTCCTCGATTGTAGTCGGAAAAGTCGGGAAGTGTCAACTTAAGGAGCCATTAACGTTTTTTTATAAAAAAACGCCCGTCCCCAGAGGGACGGACGGCATCTCATCTCCACGCTTCCCGTGATTACGCTATTTGCTCAGGAACGACAAGCAGAACAGGCAATCGCCTTCCAGGCGCAAATGACCGTAATACACGTTGCAAATATGAAAACCTTCATGATACAGCCGGGCCAGATTGTCGTGGCCCTCCCCTACGACTGCGGATGCTTTGTCCTTGCCTTTGACGACGGCCGGTTCGTCTGTCGCCTCATCCGAAGCTTGGGCAGCCGTTTCGCGCCTCAACACGTTGCGCAGCTGCTGGTTTTCCATCTGGAGCCGTTGATTCTCTTCAAGCAATTGCTTGATCTGCAGCCGAAGTTCGCCGAAGTTCCCGTGCAAATTGCCCAAAGACGCTTCAAGCTCGTCCACGCGAAGAAAAATGTCTTTCATCAACGCCTTACACCTCAAGCCTCAGGTAGTGTCGCAACGTTACTTGACCACAACTTCATCAAAAGGCAATTCCTTCACTTTTCCGATTTCGAACAGTTGAACATGGACAGTGCGGCTGCCCGCGTTCAATCCGACGACCTTGCCTTCGCCGAAGGAAGTCACGACGGCCTTGCCGACGGCAGGCAGCTCTTCCTTCGCGCTTTCGTAATTGTCGTGCTCGTATTTGAGGCAGCACATCAATCGCCCGCACAGCCCCGAAATCTTCGTCGGGTTGAGCGACAAGTTCTGATCTTTGGCCATCTTGATCGAGACCGGTTCAAAATCCCCGAGCCACGACGAGCAGCAGAGAACGCGTCCGCAAGGACCGATCCCCCCGAGCATCTTGGCTTCGTCACGCACGCCGATTTGACGAAGTTCAATACGGGTCCGGAATACGCTGGCCAAATCCTTCACCAGCTCGCGAAAATCGACGCGGCCTTCGGCGGTGAAGTAGAAAATGATTTTATTCCGGTCAAACGTATATTCCACGTCCACCAGCTTCATCCGAAGCTGATGATCCTTAATCTTCTGCAGCCCGATCGTAAAAGCGTTCTTGGCCGCGTTCCGGTTCTCCTCCACCATATGGGCGTCGTGATCACCGGCGACGCGGATCACTTTTTTGAGCGGCAGCACGACATCGGATTCTTCCACCTTCTTGGGCCCGATCACGACGGTGCCGTATTCGACACCGCGCGCCGTTTCCACAATGACGTGTTGATCTTTGGATACCGGATGCTCGGCGGGGTCGAAATAATAGACTTTGCCCGCTTTTTTGAAGCGGACGCCGACAACATCGTACAACGCTACCCCTCCCGCGAGTTTACCAGAAATTGCTCCATGGCCAACTGCGGCTGCACATGAGCCTTGATGCGGCGAGCCGCCGTCAGCGCCGTTTCCATCGCATGAACCCAAGACCCGATGCTCCGGCTCCAGGCATGCTTTGCAATCCAATCCGCCTGATCGGAAAACACCATCATTTGATGACGCCCCGTCATCGCGTATATCATATCTCTATACCACAGAGCGAACATTTGCAGTAACGTTTCTACATGACTTGCAAGATCCGTCTTAAACACCTGTTGTTGAGCGGTCAGCAAAACGCCAGGGAACCGGGAAGACATCTCCTTCCCCAATTGTATCACTACGTTTCGAGTTTCTGCAAACCAATTCTGCTCGATCAGCTCGCGGCTTGCGTCGAGCCCTGCGGACAGATGAACGGCCGTTCGCGCCAGGAGCGGCGGTTTGCCTTCGGCGACAAGAATCCGCTCCATTTCCTCGGGGTGGCCCGGCACGAACGGAATGAGCTGGGATCGCGACAGAATGGTCGGCAGCAGCGATTGCGCGGTCGGCGCGATAAGAATCGCCACGACCGGCGACGGAGGTTCTTCCAAAAATTTAAGCAGACTGTTGGCGGCCTGAACGGTCATCGATTCGGCGCCTTCGATTTTGTAGATTTTGCGGCCCGCTCCGGAGCTGCGGTACGAAAGATCGCGCTGCAGCTCCCGGATTTGCTCGATCTTGACCGCCGTGCCGTCCGGGACGATCGTATGCCAGTCCGGATGATTGCCGTGCATGACCTTCCGGCACGACAAGCATTCCCCGCAGGCGTCCTCCCCCTGCCGCTCGCACAGAAGCGTCTGCGCCAGCGCTTCGGCCATCGCCCGCTTGCCGCTGCCCGAAGGCCCGGCAAACAAATAGGCGTGCGCCACTTTGCCGGTGCGGATCGCCTGCCGCAGCAGCGCTTTGGCCCGGTGCTGCCCGGGGATATCGCGCATCGGCATCGTGTGAATCCCCCTTAAAAGACGAGGTTGATGAGCAGTCCGCGGATTTCCCCTACCTTTTCCAGAAGCTCCAGCCGGCCTTCTTCCGTCTCGAGCAGTTCTTCTCCCATTCGGACGAGCATCTCGTCGACCTCTTCCAAAATTTTATATCGCTTGCCCCGTCCGCGGCGGTCCCAGCCTCTCGTTTCCTTCAGCCCGACGCCGCGGCGCAGCGTATCTTCCAAAAAGCTTTTGACCATGTTCCGGTACAAGCGAAGCTCGCGCACCGTCATCGAACGCATGAGACGGTCTCCCTGGGCCCGGATGTCCTCGAGCTTGCGCTGAAGCTCCTCTTCGGTCCGTTCCCCCTCCTGCTGCTGCAGGAAATCGCCAAACGTCTGCGTTTGGGGAGGGCGGGACGGCAGATCGTTTCTCTGCACCGTTTTGTTCCGGGGAAAGTAGCCCGGTTCGATTTTCACAATCCATCACCGCCAGCGTTCGCTCTAGTTAGAAATGCTCGAAGCGTTCAACCGGCAGAACGAAAACGGCCGCTCCGCCGATCTGGACTTCCACCGGAAAAGGAATATACGAATCCGCCGCTCCGCTAACGGGGGACACGGGAGTAACGAGCTGATCGCGGACTTTGCAGTTGGAGCGAATGACGTCCAGCACCTGCTGCACGCGGTCGTCCTCGATCCCGATCAGAAACGTCGTATTGCCGGCTTTCAGAAACCCGCCCGTACTGGCCAACTTCGTCGCGCGAAAGCCTTCTTTGATCAGAGCCGTTGACAAACGATTGCTGTCCTTGTCCTGTATAACCGCTATCACAAGCTTCATCGGCATACTCCTCCTTTAGTTATCCAGATTTTTTGCAAAAACGACATTCTCCGTTGTTGTGAAACCGCGATGTCGTTTTCTTCCTACTTATATTAATTATACACGCTCCGGTCAAATTCCTCTTTTCCGAATTTATCCGAGCCTTGCCTCCAAATATCGCCAAGCATCCTCCAGTACGAATTCCGGCGACCGCATCGCGTCGATCGTCACGATCCGTTCCGGAAACAGCCCAGCAACTTCCAAATAGCCTTCCCTGACCTTCCGGTGAAACGCGAGCCCTTCCAGATCGAGCCGGTTAACCTCCCGCAGGGCGTTCGCCTCGATTCGGGCCAAGCCCGCCTCGGGCTCGAGATCGAGGAACAGCGTCAGATCCGGCATGCAATCGTCGACGGCAAACCGGTTGATTTCCCAAACCGCTTCCATGCCGAGCCCCCTGGCGTGCCCTTGGTAAGCCAGGCTGCTGTCGATGAAGCGATCGCACAGAACGACCGCGCCTCTCTCGATGGCGGGAACGACGATTTCCACCAAATGCTGCCTTCGCGAAGCCGCGTACAGCAGCGCTTCCGTGCGGCCGTCCATCTTCGTGTGGCTGCGCTCGAGAATGACGTTCCGAATCGCTTCGGCGATCGGGCTGCCTCCCGGCTCCCGCGTCGTCACCGCTTCATAGCCCTTTTCTTTTATCCGATCCGCCAATCGCCCGATCAGCGTCGTTTTTCCGGAGCCTTCTCCGCCTTCTATCGTAATGAACTTCCCTTTCGACACCGATACGGCCCCTTCCCGCTTCTATCCCTTCCGCATGCGCGCCCCGATCAGCGCCGGCAGTCTCAGCAAGCCGTACGCCGCAAAGGCGAGGATGCTCACCACTATCATATCAAAGCTGACATTGAACATAAACAAATGCTTGCCCAAATCCGCTTCCCCGTCCCCGACGATCGGAATGACGATCGCCATCAGGCCGGTCAGCGCCACGATCGCCAGCGTCTCCGCCTTCAGCCTCGATTTCCGGTCGGACCGCAGCCGCCACCAGACGGCCAGTCCCGCGATAAAGACGGCGTAGATACCGGCGAACCATCCGAGCGTATGCGGCATCCGGTTCGCCTTCCATTCGCTCCATCCGCTGAACGTATAAGCAATCGTCCCCGGCGCCTTTCCGGCCTCGCGGTCGAAATTTCCCAGGTAATACGGCCGGATCGATGCGCCGTTCGCCGCCGCCTTTTCCAATTTGCCGATAAAGCGGCCCGGGTGCTTGAGATAAAACATCGCGATATCCTTGTGGCTCAGCCGTTCCAGCACTTCCTCCCGGAGCGTCGGATCGCGCTGGGGGATGGCGGTATCTTTTTGAAAATAGTTCGTGCCCGCCAGCACCGCGTATTTCTCCGGAATGCCGAGCTCGCGCATATCCCCGGCGACGTCGGGCGAATCCTTGAGCACCCCGAAAAAGATCGACTGGTATAGGTTCGTATGCTTCAGGCGGTCGGGCGCGGCCACGATCATGAGAACGGATCCCGCGATAAGAATGCAGACGCCCGCCAGCACCTGCCGGTGCCATCGGCGGTCCGGGCGGAGGCCCATCATTCGCCAGGCAAGGAGGGCGAAAGCAAAGCCCAGCGGTGCGTTCTGGATTTTCGAGCTGGCGATGGCAAGCGCGGCTCCGATGAACAGGGCAAGCAGTTTGCCCGTAGGCTTCTCGGTCGTCGAAATCGCGAAGGCGGAGGCGACGGCCAGCAGCATGCCGACCAGCGCGTACGGCTCGCCGAAAAACGATTGGAAATACGCCGCATACCCGATATCGCCGAAGATCCAGACGACGAGAAGCGCGACGACGGAGGCGGCTATGGCCGTCGTTTTTTTGCCCGTTGCGGCGGGCGTATGGCGCGCCAGCAAATATAAGGCCGTCGCGAAGAGGGCGATGTAGCAGGCGCCCAAAAATCGGATATCGTACGTTTGCCAGCTGAAAATTCGGGAAATCCAGCCGGAGAGGGCGACGAGAAAAATGTGGGTGGACACGTATCCGCCGGCGGCATAGCCGCCGTAGGCATATTTCGTATGAGAATAGGCAAAATACCGATCGTCGTAGGACTCGTTCGGATCGAGCGGCGCGATGCCGGATGCGCCCATGACGCGCGCGAAATCGCCGTTGTCGGCCACGCCGACGACGGGAGGGACCATGAGCATATAAACGAGCAGAACGGCCGCGCCCAGCACCGAAATCCAGGCAATCGGCTTGCGATAATCGCGAATACGAGCAAAAAAACGTTTCATGCTTTACCTCGCTTGTCGTAATGGAACGGATGGACAAATTCCGATTTATTCTTGCAGCCGGACCCGGATCGATTCCAAAGCGGAATCCTCGGCGCCCTGGAACTTCGCCCCGCTCTGCCGCAGCTTCCGCAGCGCGCTTACGACATCCGGCGTGATCGGCTCGCCCGGATAGAGCAGCGGGATGCCCGGGGGATAAGGGATGACCCATTCCCCGGCCGTCCGGCCGGCTGCCCGATCCAGCGGCAGCTTCTCCGTGGCGGCTCGGCTCCGGTCGAAGGCCACCGGTTCGGACAGCTCGCGGTAAGGGAACGCTTCGGCGGCGGCAGCTGCCGCGCGGCGGGCCGGCTCGCCGTCCGGCGCTTCCGGCAGCCGGTCAAGCCGGAACGTTGCCGCGATATCCCATAGCGCGCGGACGAGCGCTTCGCCGTCCTCCGGCACCGTCCCGGCACCGAGCGCGAGCACGGCGAACCGGTCGTCCGCCATTTCGGGCACGCAGCCGCGGCTCTCCAGCTCGTCCCGCAGCCGGTAGCCGGACAGGCGGCCGGACGTGTCGTAAAGCGTGAGCTTCAGCGGGTCGAGCCTCACCGGCTCGATCGGGCGAACGGGTCGAATAGGCGCATCGGCCAGCTTGTCCCGAACGCATTCGGCCGTTCGCACGGCAAGCTCGAACATGCGCTCGCGCCGAACGTGCAGCTCGCGCCGGGCCAAATCCAGCGAAGCCATGATCGGATAGGACGGGCTCGAGCTTTGCACCATGCGCAGCATTTCCCTCACGGCCTCCCGGTCGACGAGACCGCCTTGCATATGGAGCATCGCGCCCATCGTAAGCGAGGACAGCATTTTATGCGCCGATTGAACGACGATATCCGCCCCGGCCTGCAGCGCGCCGCCCGGAAAAGCGGCATGCCGGCCGAAATGCGGCCCGTGCGCCTCGTCGACCAATACCGGAAGTCCGCGCTCGTGAGCCAGGGCCGCAATGGCGCTCAAATCGACGCTCAAGCCGTAATAATTCGGGTTCGTCAGCAGCAAGGCTTTCGCCTCCGGATGCCGTTCCATTGCCCGAACGATCGTTTGCGCCGACGGGGTTACGGCAAGACCGGACGCCTCTTCCGGTTCGGGCTGCAAAAAAACCGCCCTGGCGCCGGCGAGCATAAGCCCGTGAATGATCGATTTATGCGAATTGCGCTGCGCGAGAACGAGATCGCCAGGCCGGCAGACGGCCAATATCATCGCCAGATTGCCCGCCGTGCTTCCCCCTACCAAAAAACAAGTCTCCTCCGCCCCGAAACAATCGGCGGCAAGCGCCTTAGCTTCGGCAATGACACCCTCGGGATGGTGCAAATCGTCGGTATCCAACAGCTCGGTCAGATCGATCGGCAGGATGGAAGCAAACCGGGCGTTTGCCCCTTCATCGTTCCACGCGGCGCGTTGTTTATGCCCCGGCACGTGAAACGGCTTTCCGTTTCTTTTCGCATGGCGTTCCAGCGCTTCATAAAGCGGGGCTCTGGCGGCCGCCAAGTCAATCGGCTTTTGCATATCGAACGTCGCCTTTCCGTTTACTTATGGTACATTATAACAAAATGACCGGGAATAAAAACGCATACGGCAAAAACCGCCAGCCCCCGCATAAGGATCTGACGGTTTAAAAGCGGATACGGCGACGCGCGCGAACATTCACGCGTGGAAACGAACCCATATTTGCCTCAGACGGCGAACAAAAAAAGGATATCTCTCGTCTTCCACTTTCGTATGAACCATTTCGGCTTCGCAAGATTGACAGATGAATTCGCTCACGACGGTAATGCCTTCTTGCTTCGGCTCCCCGCATATAATGCATGTTTTCAGATCGGTTGCATCCATCGACACTGCCCCCTTCAGGCTCTATTATATACAGTATGGATCGAATTCTATGAAAATAAACGTGCTTCCTAGCAAAAATTCGTTCCGATCGCCCGAATTCATAACATTCGCTCGCCAAACAACCGATGATAAGAAGTAGCGAAGCTTTCCGCAGGCAGAAGGAGAGAATAAAGCATGGCTTCCGAATCGCTTTTGAACCAAGATCCGGTCATCTATCATTACAAGCTGATTCGCAAAATTCCCCTCCGCCCCGAGGCTAGGTATAGTTACATTACGACCGCCGTCATGGGAATCGGGGCAATAACCGCCATATACCGCTGGCAGGGACTGCTCAATACGCTCATTGGCTTCCTGATCATGACGGCTATCCATGCCGTCGTTCTGAGGCTGACCCTGCGCCGCGTGGACGAGCCTTCGATGAAGCGCTGGGCGTTCCGTTACGATTGGCCGTGGTTCGGACCGCTGCCGGTGATGGATACGACGCTGTGGCTGTTTCGCAGGCTTCATTTTCACCTGTTTATCGTCGGCTGCTGCATTGTCGGCCTGCTATATCCCTGGGCCCATTCTTCCTTGCTCGTTTCGTTGGTTTATTGGCATTTCTGGCTGCTTACGCCGCGGGTAACGCTATTGTTCAATATGATCGGGGAAAAAGGAGACGGCGTCCTGCGATTGTCCTCGGATGAAGTTTCTTATTATCACCGCTAACTTCGCAACCAAGCGCTAGACATGTTTATATTGCTTTCCTTTTCTCCAACTTGGCAACGTCCTACTCTCCAGTAAGACCGGCTTGCCGTCTTCTTAGGATTCCGGTTCCTGGTTCGGTTCTGGTTCTGGTTCAGCTTGCTTGGCTCGCCTTGGCCACGTTGGATTTTGTCCAACCAAAACCGGCCTTTTCGCGAAACCCACCGGCTTGGTTGGATTTTGTCCAATCAGGAGCGGCCCTTTCGGGGATTTCGCCCGATTTTCCCGTTTCTCGTTGGATCAAATCCACTGTAGATCAACATTTCCGCATTTCTTGCTCCGTCGGTTGGATAAAATCCAACATAGGCGGAACCCGCAGGTTTCCGCCGCCCATGTCACTCATAGCAGCTCACCGTTGTCCTTTGTCACCGCCGGGATATAATTGACCCACCAGCGCCGGAATGAAAATGACCCACCCCTGTAGAATATATCTCCTCGAGAATATCGGCCAAGATATTTGGAGAGGAGGAAATATGCTAAGGAGTGGGACAGTGATTAGATTACATGAACTTCAAGCTAGCGGCAAGAGTATCCGTGAGATCATGCGGGAGACGGGTCATTCGAGAAATACGATTCGTAAATATCTTAGAGCCGATGGTATCCCTGAACCCAATCCCCGCAAGAAAAGAGCTTCCAAACTAGATCCATACAAGTCCCAGTTGGATCTTTACTTGGCCAAAGGAATATTCAATTGTGAAGTTCTACTACGTCTCTTAAGAGAACAAGGATATGGCGGTGGAATTACGATCATCAAGGACTATGTGAAGCCGCATCGTCCTCCAAAACAGGCGCCGGCTGTGCAACGCTACGAGACGAAACCTGGACAACAAGCACAGGTAGACTGGAAGATTTGCGAGTACGTCGATCTAACCGGGGAGGTTCGGAAGATCCCTGTCTTTGCAATGGTTTTGGGCCACTCCCGCGCGACGTATATGGAGTTTACGAAACGCTGTGACATCCACAGCTTTCTACGCTGCTTGATGAACGCCCTAGAATACTTTGGCGGCGTCCCGAAAACGATGCTCACCGACCAGATGAAAACCGTCATCTTGGGCATGGGCGACGACCGAAAGCCGCGCTGGCATCCGTTGTTTGAAGACTTCGCCGCAGCCATCGGCATGATCCCTAAGGTCTGCCGCGTACGACGTCCACAAACCAAAGGCAAAGTCGAACGAAGCGTTCAGTTCATCGAGCAGAACTTCATGCCAGGAAGACAATTCACGGATCTCGGTGATCTGAACCGCCAGGCCCGGAAGTGGTGTGACGAACAAAATCGCCGCATTCATGGCACAACCGGCGAAAGACCATTCGACCGTTTGGCCAATGAAGCGCTTGGGCCGTTGCCAACTCCGGAGCGCTGGGAAAAGTACCGATTCGAGCCTCGAAAGGCCAGCCGGGACGGATTCGTCAGCTACGATGGCGTACGGTACGGCGTTCCTTGGCGGTTCAGTGGCCGTGATGTGAAGGTGCGTGAAGTGAATGGCATAGTCGAGATTTATTCTGAGAAGCAGCTCATTGCCCAGCATGAAAAGCAATACCGATCACGAACGCTTGTCATGTGCGAGAACCAGTACACCAACCTGAGTACGGCGCAAGGCTATGCCTACCCAAGGCCTCAAGGGCTTCAGATACCTGAACAAGATGTGGAGGTGCGATCTCTCGATGTTTATGATCGCCTTGTGGAGGTGGGCGCATGATTGCACTAGAACAAGCTCGCCTCCGTCTGGAGGAACTCGGCTTAGAACAAGCTGCCCAAGCTCTCGATGCAAAGTTAGAGGCCGCCGGCAGAAGCCAAAGCACTTACCTCACTTTCCTAAACGAGTTGCTGGAGGCTGAGATTTTGGAGCGTCAACGCCGAAACGTTGAGGTACGAATGA
This sequence comes from Cohnella algarum, assembly GCF_016937515.1. NCBI lineage: Bacteria > Bacillati > Bacillota > Bacilli > Caryophanales > Paenibacillaceae > Cohnella > Cohnella algarum. The sequence continues at coordinate 1,723,873 of NZ_JAFHKM010000002.1, read as the reverse complement.
AACTTTCGCATCTACCGTATCGACGAACGCTAAGTGATTTCGACTTCACGTTTCAACCTGGGCTTGATGAGCGCCTGATTCGTGAACTTGCTGCATTAACATTCGTTGGGAGGCAGGAGAATGTTCTCTTTCTCGGCCCTCCCGGCGTCGGGAAGACCCATTTAGCCGTCGCAATTGCGATGGAGGCGATTGGACAAGGCTTGCCGGTGTATTTCGTTTCGCTCGCTCAACTAGTTAGCGATTTGCGAAAGGCGTACGAGGAAAACCGATTGGAGAAGCGAATGAGGGTTTATCTTCGTCCTCGGATACTCATCGTCGACGAGGTGGGCTATCTCCCCCTGGACCCACTGGGTGCGAACCTGTTTTTCCAACTGGTCTGTGCTCGGTACGAGAAAAGCAGCATGATCCTGACCAGTAACAAAAGCTTTGGTGAGTGGGGCGAACTTATGGGAGATGCCGTTCTTGCAACGGCCGTGCTTGATCGCCTCCTCCATCATTCCCACGTAGTAAACATCCGTGGGAACAGCTACAGGCTTAAAGAAAAACTAAAAACCGGAATCTATTCGTCACCAAGCGCACAGGTGGGTCAAAATTATCCCGGCGCTAGTGGGTCAATTTAATTCCGGCGTTGACATCCTTACCCAAGTACCCATTCGCAGAGCTCCCCGGTGGCCGTTGCCCAAGTACCATTCGCACAGAGCTCGCCAGTGTACGACTTTTGGAGGAGAATGCCGTTTTCGCGCCTGAGTGATCACGCCAGGAGTTCACATGCATCCATATAACAGCCCATACCTTAAATTTGAAGAAGTACTCGAACCAACCTTATATCAAGCATATCAAGCGAAAAAGCCAAAAAAGAAGCACAAAAAAGCACCCCAAATGAGGTGCTTTCCTGTTCTCCAACCTGGCAACGTCCTACTCTCCCAGGACCCTGCGGTCCAAGTACCATCGGCGCTGGAGGGCTTAACGGTCGTGTTCGAGATGGGTACGCGTGGAACCCCTCCGCCATTGCCACCAGATCGAAGTTCTTCAAGGCTTGCGCCTTGATAACCGGATACGAAACGATTGCGCATTGTTGTTTGTTGGCTTGCTTCCCGTCTGCTCCGTGCCCGCAGGCGCTTCGCTTTAGGATAAGCCCTCGACCGATTAGTACTCGTCAGCTCCACGCGTTGCCGCGCTTCCACCCCGAGCCTATCAACCTGGTGTTCTTCCAGGGGTCTTACGAATTGGGAAATCTCATCTTGAGGCGGGCTTCGCGCTTAGATGCTTTCAGCGCTTATCCCTCCCGCACTTGGCTACCCAGCCATGCTCCTGGCGGAACAACTGGTACACCAGCGGTGCGTCCATCCCGGTCCTCTCGTACTAAGGACAGCCCCTCTCAAATTTCCTACGCCCGCGACAGATAGGGACCGAACTGTCTCACGACGTTCTGAACCCAGCTCGCGTACCGCTTTAATGGGCGAACAGCCCAACCCTTGGGACCTACTTCAGCCCCAGGATGCGATGAGCCGACATCGAGGTGCCAAACCTCCCCGTCGATGTGGACTCTTGGGGGAGATAAGCCTGTTATCCCCAGGGTAGCTTTTATCCGTTGAGCGATGGCCCTTCCATTCGGTACCACCGGATCACTAAGCCCGACTTTCGTCCCTGCTCGACTTGTAGGTCTCGCAGTCAAGCTCCCTTATGCCTTTGCACTCTTCGAATGATTTCCAACCATTCTGAGGGAACCTTGGGGCGCCTCCGTTACATTTTGGGAGGCGACCGCCCCAGTCAAACTGTCCGCCTGACACGGTCCCTTCACCGGATTCACGGTGACAGGTTAGAACTCCGATACGATCAGGGTGGTATCCCAACGGCGCCTCCATCGATGCTTGCGCACCGACTTCTCAGGCTCCCACCTATCCTGTACAGACCGTACCAAAGTCCAATATCAAGCTACAGTAAAGCTCCATGGGGTCTTTCCGTCACGTCGCGGGTAACCTGCATCTTCACAGGTACTAAAATTTCACCGGATCTCTCGTTGAGACAGCGCCCAAGTCGTTACGCCATTCGTGCGGGTCAGAATTTACCTGACAAGGAATTTCGCTACCTTAGGACCGTTATAGTTACGGCCGCCGTTTACTGGGGCTTCGGTTCACAGCTTCGGATTGCTCCTAACCGCTCCCCTTAACCTTCCAGCACCGGGCAGGCGTCAGCCCGTATACTTCGCCTTGCGGCTTCGCACAGACCTGTGTTTTTGCTAAACAGTCGCTTGGGCCTCTTCACTGCGGCCCCTCGGGCTATTCACCCTACCGAGGCACCCCTTCTCCCGAAGTTACGGGGTCATTTTGCCGAGTTCCTTAACGAGAGTTCTTCCGCGCGCCTTAGAATACTCATCTTGCCTACCTGTGTCGGTTTGCGGTACGGGCACCTTCGCCTGGCTAGAGGCTTTTCTCGGCAGCGTGAGCACGGAACCTTCGGTACTGTGATTTTCCCTCCCCATCACAGCTCAGCCTTTTCGATGCGCGGATTTGCCTGCGCATCAGCCTCGCTGCTTGGACGAGCATATCCATCAGCTCGCGTTCTTGCCCTCCTGCGTCCCCCCATCGCTCGTAACGGCTTACGGTGGTACAGGAATTTCAACCTGTTGTCCTTCGACTACGCCTTTCGGCCTCGCCTTAGGTCCCGACTTACCCTGAGCGGACGAACCTTCCTCAGGAACCCTTAGGCTTTCGGCGGACAGGATTCTCACCTGTCTTTTCGTTACTCATACCGGCATTCTCACTTGAATGCAGTCCACCGGTCCTTCCGGTCCGACTTCAACCCGCATTCAACGCTCCCCTACCCAGTTCGTCGTCTTCACTTCACCCTGGTGTGTTTAGCTGGGGCATTTGGGTCAGAATCTTTGAACAACCTTTACGGTTGATTCTGACCAAATGTCCCGGTTCTACCAGAACAAAGTGAAGACGACGACCTGCCATAGCTTCGGTGGTGTGTTTAGCCCCGTTACATTTTCGGCGCAGAGTCACTCGACCAGTGAGCTATTACGCACTCTTTAAATGGTGGCTGCTTCTAAGCCAACATCCTGGTTGTCTTCGCAACTCCACATCCTTTCCCACTTAACACACACTTGGGGACCTTAGCTGATGATCTGGGCTCTTTCCCTCTTGACGACGGATCTTAGCACTCGCCGTCTGACTCCCGAGTATACATCTGTGGCATTCGGAGTTTGACTGAACTTGGTAACCCTTGGCGGGCCCCGCACCCAATCAGTGCTCTACCTCCACGATGCTCAACCTCGAGGCTAGCCCTAAAGCTATTTCGGGGAGAACCAGCTATCTCCGAGTTCGATTGGAATTTCTCCCCTACCCCCACGTCATCCCAGAACTTTTCAACGTTCATGAGTTCGGGCCTCCAGTAAGTGTTACCTCACCTTCACCCTGCACAGGGGTAGATCACACGGTTTCGGGTCTACGCCTACGTACTCAATCGCCCTATTCAGACTCGCTTTCGCTTCGGCTCCGCTTCTCCAGCTTAACCTCGCACGTAAACGTAACTCGCCGGTTCATTCTACAAAAGGCACGCCATCACCCTTAAGAATCGGGCTCTGACTTCTTGTAAGCGTACGGTTTCAGGTTCTTTTTCACTCCGCTCCCGCGGTGCTTTTCACCTTTCCCTCACGGTACTGCTTCGCTATCGGTCGCCAGGGAGTATTTAGCCTTGGCAGATGGTCCTGCCGGATTCCCACGGGGTTTCTCGTGTCCCGCGGTACTCGGGATCCGTCTTGGAGAGAGCAGACTTTCGGCTACAGGGCTTTTACCTTCTTTGCCGGGCCTTTCCAGACCTCTTCGCCTAACCTGCTCTTTTGTAACTCCGTGTAAGACGTCCCACAACCCCAGGGAGCAAGCTCCCTGGTTTGGGCTAATCCGCGTTCGCTCGCCGCTACTGACGGAATCACTGTTTTGTTTTCTTCTCCTCAGGGTACTTAGATGTTTCAGTTCCCCTGGTATGCTCCCTCATGAGCTATGAATTCACTCATGGGTGACTGTGCATTACCACAGCCGGGTTTCCCCATTCGGACACCCCCGGATCAAAGCCTGCTTACGGCTCCCCGAGGAAATTTCGCTGTTCGCCGCGTCCTTCGTCAGCTCCTGGCGCCTAGGCATCCTCCGTACGCCCTTATTAGCTTAACCTCTCGGTTAGCTTGCCATTTTCACTTCAAGTACCTTCGTACTCTCCGCTCCACAACACATAAGGTCATTAGATGATCTTCTTTTGCGCTACAACTAACCGCTACCCAGCAGCGTTCGCTGCGTGTCGGTTCGTTGCTTTCGTTTCGTATCCAGTTGTCAAGGTGCAAGCTGCAACCGTTACCCTGCGGCGTTCGCCGCGTGTCGGTTGTTAGCAAATCCCCATCGCCAATCGGCGACAGAATATCATCTTATCACATTGCCCTTCCGCTCTCAAGACGCAAATCTTTCCAGCGAGGCAAGCGATAGGATTGAAGGATTCCTCCTTCAAAACTGAACTCGAGCGTAATCGGACTTTATTCCCCGAAGGGTTCCTTAGAAAGGAGGTGATCCAGCCGCACCTTCCGATACGGCTACCTTGTTACGACTTCACCCCAATCATCTACCCCACCTTCGACGGCTGGCTCCTTGCGGTTACCCCACCGGCTTCGGGTGTTGTAAACTCTCGTGGTGTGACGGGCGGTGTGTACAAGACCCGGGAACGTATTCACCGCGGCATGCTGATCCGCGATTACTAGCAATTCCGACTTCATGCAGGCGAGTTGCAGCCTGCAATCCGAACTGAGACCGGCTTTTTAGGATTGGCTCCAGGTCGCCCTTTCGCTTCCCGTTGTACCGGCCATTGTAGTACGTGTGTAGCCCAGGTCATAAGGGGCATGATGATTTGACGTCATCCCCGCCTTCCTCCGGTTTGTCACCGGCAGTCACCTTAGAGTGCCCACCCGAAGTGCTGGCAACTAAGATCAAGGGTTGCGCTCGTTGCGGGACTTAACCCAACATCTCACGACACGAGCTGACGACAACCATGCACCACCTGTCTCCTCTGTCCCGAAGGAAAGGCCTATCTCTAGACCGGTCAGAGGGATGTCAAGACCTGGTAAGGTTCTTCGCGTTGCTTCGAATTAAACCACATACTCCACTGCTTGTGCGGGTCCCCGTCAATTCCTTTGAGTTTCAGTCTTGCGACCGTACTCCCCAGGCGGAGTGCTTAATGTGTTAACTTCGGCACCGAGAGGTGGACCCCCCAACACCTAGCACTCATCGTTTACGGCGTGGACTACCAGGGTATCTAATCCTGTTTGCTCCCCACGCTTTCGCGCCTCAGCGTCAGTTACAGTCCAGAGAGCCGCCTTCGCCACTGGTGTTCCTCCACATCTCTACGCATTTCACCGCTACACGTGGAATTCCGCTCTCCTCTTCTGCACTCAAGCCCCCCAGTTTCCAGTGCGTCACGGGGTTGAGCCCCGCACTTAAACACCAGACTTAAAGAACCGCCTGCGCGCGCTTTACGCCCAATAATTCCGGACAACGCTTGCCCCCTACGTATTACCGCGGCTGCTGGCACGTAGTTAGCCGGGGCTTTCTTCTCAGGTACCGTCATCGAGCTAGCAGTTAACTAGCCCTTATTCTTCCCTGGCAACAGAGCTTTACGACCCGAAGGCCTTCCTCACTCACGCGGCGTTGCTCCATCAGGCTTTCGCCCATTGTGGAAGATTCCCTACTGCTGCCTCCCGTAGGAGTCTGGGCCGTGTCTCAGTCCCAGTGTGGCCGTTCACCCTCTCAGGTCGGCTACGCATCGTCGCCTTGGTGAGCCGTTACCCCACCAACTAGCTAATGCGCCGCAGGCCCATCCCTTAGCGACAGATTGCTCCGTCTTTCCCAGCTCGCTCATGCGACCAAGCTGCGTATCCGGTCTTAGCATTCGTTTCCGAATGTTATCCCAGGCTAAAGGGCAGGTTGCCTACGTGTTACTCACCCGTCCGCCGCTAACCTTCTTAAGTAGCAAGCTACCTAAAAAGATCCGCTCGACTTGCATGTATTAGGCACGCCGCCAGCGTTCGTCCTGAGCCAGGATCAAACTCTCCATAAAGGGACTTTTGACGGCAGGGTTTCCGAAGGAAATCCTGAGAGTCAAAATGTCCAACTACTTTATTGAAGAGCCCTTAGGCTCAAAAAGTTATTGCTGGTTTGTCTCGCACAGGCTCAAAGCCTGCATTCGACTTGTTTCCAATTACGCTCGATGTTCAGTTTTCAAGGAGCAATCGCGTTAGCCCGAAGGCCTTCGCTTTCGCGTCGCCCGTTCAGCGGCGACTTAAATAATATATCACGTTTGAATCGCCTATGCAACTGTTTTTTTCGCTTTTTTTAACTGACAGATTTCCCCATGCAAATGGCCCGCCGCTTTCCGTTTTCTCTGCCTTGAACGGACGATCTTCCGCCTTGGCAACGGATCGCTTTCGGAGGATGGTGGGTTCGCGCCGTTCAAGATCAATATATTGCGCGAGATATCGAAATAATAAACGAAAACCGGAGCCCGACCGCCATCGGTCTTCGCTCCGGTTTCGCGCTTCGTCCGGCAGTTAGCCGGTCAGGCGGAATAGATCGCGCAAATGTACAGATCCCGCTGCTTGCTTAAATTCACGATTTCCCCATAGATCGAGATCATCGGCCGCGTCGGATTTTGGACGTCGGTAAATACGATTTCGCCTACGCGGTTATCGTTAAGCTGAACCAGCATCCCGTTGTGAAAATGAGTTGCCCGGTCGATGAACGTACGCACGAACAACGGATCCAGCTTGCCGAACGACTCGGACTGAAGCTCCTCCAGCACCAAATAGGGCGACTGGCCTTTCCGTTCATTGCGCGTGGTCGTCATCGCATGATACATGTCCGCGATCGCCACGATTTTGGCGTATTGGTGGATTTTGTCCCCGGAAAGCTTCATCGGGTACCCGCTGCCGTCCAATCGCTCATGATGCTGCAGCGCGGCCAGGGCTACCCCTTGGCTCAAGGAAGGAACGCCCTCGAGAAGGCGGAATCCGTACACCGTGTGCTGCCGCATCTCCTGAATTTCCGCAGGCGTCAACCGGGTCGGCTTATGAAAAATCGCCGGGTCGATCCGGACGTTCCCGATATCGTGCAGCAGCCCGGCAAGCGCGATTTGCGTCCAGTCCTTTTCCGGCAGCTTGCACCATTTGGCGAGCTTGTACGAAGTCAGGGCGCATAGAACGCTGTTGCGAATCCATCGTTCGACAGGACTTCCATCCTGAACGGGAACGAACGTCAATACGTTGTACTCTTCGATGCGATCGATGAGCTCAAGGAGGGATTTCCGAAGTTCCAGTACCGGCAGCTTATCTCCCGGCCCCGTCCTGTCGAACGAATGCTTCAGCAGCTTTTCCATCTCCAGAAATTTCTGCTGAAGCGGCTGAACTTCGCTCTCCGGAACGTTCTCTTCGGATTTCTCCGTCGTTTCGATCAAACCGTTGCGGCGAACCTCTACGTTCGGTATTAGAAAAGCCTGCAATATCTCCAAATCGCGATCGGACAAAATCCGGCCTTCGGGCAGCAATAAGCTGCCCAAAGACGTGATCACGTCCGAGGTCAGGCAGTCGCCTTCCTGCACCTGCGCCACGGGCAATACCGGCATGACGCTTCCCCCTGAACAATTCGCTGGATTACTCGCTGTCTTCGCTTGCTTCTTGCGCGTTTTCTTCGTCGTCCGCGCTGCTTGGCGCACGGGCGACGGTAGCGACCGACTCGTCTTCCTTCACGTTGATGAGCTTGACGCCCTGCGTGATGCGTCCCATCGTGTTGATGCCGGACATGCTCATCCGAATCAACGTTCCGTTGGTGGTGATAATCATTAAATCCTCATCGTCCTGGACGACCTTCAGGCTGACGATCGAGCCGTTCTTGTCCGTGACGTTCAGCGTCTTGATCCCTTTCCCGCCGCGCGTCTGCGTACGGTATTCGGTCATCGGCGTCCGTTTGCCGTAGCCTTTGGCCGTCACGATCAGCACGTCCCGCTCCGGATCGACGACATCCATGTCGATGACGCTGTCGTTCTCGTCGAGCTGGATGCCTTTGACCCCGGTAGCCGAGCGACCCATGGCGCGGACGTCCTGCTCGGAGAAGCGTATGGACATGCCCTGCGCCGTGCCCATGACGATTTCCTGTTTGCCGTCGGTGAGCTTGACGCCGATCAGATCGTCGTCTTCGCGCAAGGAAATGGCAATCAGCCCGACTTTGCGGATGTTGGCGTAATCGTCCAGCGGCGTCTTCTTCACGATCCCGTTCCGGGTGGCGAAGAACAGGTAGCGGTTCGGTTCCATCGACTCGACCGGAATGACGAAGTTGATCGTCTCGCCCTGCTCGATCTGAATGAGGTTAATGACCGGCGTCCCCCGGGCGGTTCGGCTCAAATCCGGGATTTCGTACGCTTTAAGCCGGAACACCCGTCCGCGGTTCGTAAAGAACAGCAAGTAGTGGTGCGTGTTGGATACGAACAGATGCTCGATGAAATCGTCGTCCTTCGTATCCATCCCGACGACGCCTCTTCCGCCACGCTTCTGGCTGCGGTACGTGGAAACCGGCAAACGCTTGATGTACCCGGTATGGGTCATCGTGATAACCACTTCGTCGCGCGGAATCAAGTCCTCGTCGAGGATTTCGTTGTCGCTGGCCGTAATTTCCGTGCGGCGCTCGTCGCCGAATTTGAGCTTGATTTCTTCCAGCTCGTCGTGAATGATGCCCAGCACCAGCTGCTCGTCTCCGAGAATGGCCTTGTATTCGGCGATTTTTTGCAGCAATTCGTTGTATTCCTCTTCGATCTTCTCGCGTTCCAAGCCGGTCAGCCGGCGCAGACGCATGTCGAGAATCGCTTGGGCCTGGTCGAACGACAGCCCAAAGCGCTCGATCAGCCCGTTGCGGGCCTCCTCGTCGGAACGGGAAGAGCGGATCAAGGCGATGACTTCGTCGAGATGGTCGAGCGCGATGCGCAAACCTTCGAGAATATGCGCGCGGGCTTCCGCCTTTTTGAGGTCGTACTCGGTCCGCCTGCGAATGACTTCGATCTGGTGCTTCAGATAGTAGCCCAACACCTCGCGCAGGTTCAGCACTTTCGGCTCTTTGTTCACGATCGCGAGCATATTGATGCCGAACGACGACTGCATGGACGTGTGCTTATAGAGATTGTTCAGCACGACGCTCGGATTGACGTCCCGGCGGAGCTCGATGACGATCCGCATCCCGGTACGGTCCGATTCGTCGCGCAAATCGGTAATCCCGTCAATCCTCTTCTCGCGGACGAGTTCGGCGATCTTCTCGACGAGGCGCGCCTTGTTGACCTGGTACGGAATTTCGGTGACGATAATCCGGGCCTTGCCGTTCGTCTCCTCGATGACCGCCCGCGCGCGGATCGTAATGGAACCCCTTCCCGTCGCGTATGCCGAACGGATCCCTTCCCGGCCCAAAATAATGCCGGATGTCGGGAAATCGGGTCCCTTGATATATTCCATCAAATCCAGAGCCGTCAGATCCGGATTATGGATAAGCGCCTGGACCCCCTCGATCACTTCGGTCAGATTGTGCGGAGGAATGTTCGTGGCCATCCCGACGGCAATCCCCGTCGTACCGTTGACCAGAAGGTTCGGAATCCGCGCCGGAAGCACTTCGGGCTCCACTTCCTCGCCGTCGTAGTTCGGAACGAAGTTGACGGTTTCCTTGTTGATGTCGCGCAGCATTTCCATCGCGATCTTCGACAGGCGCGATTCCGTGTACCGCATGGCGGCCGCGGCGTCGCCGTCGACGGAACCGAAATTCCCCTGGCCTTCGACCAGCATATACCGCATGGAGAAATCTTGCGCCATCCGGACCATCGCTTCGTAAAGCGCCGAGTCGCCGTGCGGATGGTATTTCCCCATGACGTCGCCGACGACCCGGGCCGACTTCTTGAACGGCTTGTCCGGCGTAACGCCCATTTCCGACATTCCGTACAAAATGCGCCGGTGCACGGGCTTCAAACCGTCCCGAACGTCGGGCAGGGCGCGGGATACGATCGTGCTCATGGCATAACTCAAAAACGATTCCCGCATTTCAAGACCGATATCGCGGTCCCGAACTTGGGAGCGTTGCTCTTCCGACATGTGGATCCTCCTTCTTTGTTACCAACGAACACCAACCGTACAATCGTCATAAAGTAAAAAGGATGAATGAATTTATTATAGCATAATGTCTACGGGAAAGGTTGGATGAAGCCCGATGCCGATCCGCCGCGTTCAAAGTAAACGGGCCAAAACCGTTGCGCTGCTGGCTAACCCCGAATTGAAAGACTCCATCCCCGAAACCCGCGAATTCAACCGGAATACGGTCCATGACATGCTGCACAAATACGGCATGATTTACGTGAAACCGGTGAACGGCACTTTCGGCAAGGGCGTTATCCGCTTGGAACGAAACCCGGATCTGCTGCTCCCTTATTCCCTGCAATCCGGCGAGCGAAAATACCGCTTCCGCACGTTCGAAGGAATGTATGCGAAGCTTCTTCGCGTCAAGCTTCGCAGGCGCTACATCTCCCAACAGGGCATCGAGCTGCTAAAGTTCAATAAGCGCCGGTTCGATTTGCGCGTGATGGTCCAGATCAACCCGGCGAAGGAATGGGAAGCGACCGGCATTATCGGCCGCCTTGCCCATCCCCGCAAAATCGTGACCAACTATCACAGCGGCGGAACGCTTTACCCGTTCGAAAAGCTGATGGGCGGCTATCTTGGCAGCGGCGAAAAATTAAACGCTTTTCAGGACAAACTGAAAGGGCTGGGCAAAAAAATCGCCGTCACGCTCGAACGCAGCTTTCCCGGAATCAAGGAAATCGGCATCGATATCGCCGTCGACCGGAATCTGAAACCGTGGATTCTCGAGGTCAACACCTTGCCTGATCCGTATATTTTCCGGAAGCTGCCGAATTCGGCGATTTTCCGCCGCATTTATCGCTATGCCAACGCTTACGGGCGCTTTCGGCGCAACCGCAGCGGCAGTTGAAATCAAACACCCGCCGTTGCCGCAACGCCGAGCTTAAAACGGCCTGCTCGGGTACGGTGCAATGGCGGGTGAACAACCCTGAAATCGCGGCGGATTAAATATCGAGATCTTTCACCAGATTGCCGTACTGCTGGATGAATTCCCGGCGCGGCTCGACGTTGTCGCCCATCAGCATGTCGAACAGCTCGTCGGCCTTCATCGCTTCCTCGATGCGGACTTGCAGCATCGTTCGGGTTTCGGGGTCCATCGTCGTGTCCCACAGCTGATCCGCGTTCATTTCGCCGAGACCTTTGTACCGTTGGACGTTCACCTTGGCGCCTTCGCCGAACTCGGCGATAATCCGGTCGCGCTCGGCTTCGTTTTGCGCGTAGCGAACGACTTTGTTCCGCTCGATCTTGAACAGCGGCGGCTGCGCGATATAGACATAGCCCGCCTCGATCAGCTCCCGCATGTAGCGGTAGAAGAAGGTCAGCAATAGCGTGCGGATGTGCGCTCCGTCGACGTCGGCGTCGGTCATGATGATGATCTTGTGATACCGCGCCTTCGCAATGTCGAAGTCTTCGGCGATGCCCGTTCCGAGCGCCGTAATGATCGCGCGAATTTCCATGTTGGAAAGAATGCGGTCCAGCCGCGCCTTTTCGACGTTCAAAATTTTGCCCCGCAGCGGCAGGATCGCCTGGAAATTCCGATCCCGGCCGGATTTGGCCGAGCCGCCCGCGGAGTCGCCTTCGACGATATACAGCTCGCTGATCGACGCGTCCTTGGACGAACAATCCGCCAGCTTGCCGGGCAGGCTGCTGACCTCGAGCGCGCTTTTGCGCCGGGTCAGCTCGCGCGCCTTGCGCGCGGCCTCGCGGGCGCGCGACGCCTGGAGCGATTTTTCGACGACTTTCCGCGCGATCGACGGATTTTCGTTCATGAACTCCAGCAGCTTGTCCGCGAACAGCGATTCCACGATGCCGCGCACTTCGCTGTTGCCAAGCTTTGTCTTCGTTTGGCCTTCGAACTGCGGGTCCGGAATTTTGACGGAGATGATCGCGGTGAGTCCCTCCCGCACGTCGTCGCCGGTCAAGTTCCCTTCGCTCTCCTTGACCATGCCCGATTTGCGCGCATAGTCGTTGATAATGCGGGTAAGAGCGCTCTTGAAGCCGGATTCGTGCGTCCCGCCCTCGTGCGTATTGATGTTATTCGCGAACGAATAAATATTTTCCGTGTATCCGTCGTTGTACTGCATCGCGATTTCGCATTGGATGTAATCCTTGCTGCCTTCGACGTAAATCGGCTGCTCGTGCAGCGCTTCCCGGGTCCGGTTCAAATAGAGGACGAACTCCTTGATGCCTCCGTCGTACTTGAAGGTATCGCTTTTGCCCGTTCTTTCGTCCTTGATGTTGAGCTCGATTCCCTTGTTCAGGAACGCCAGTTCGCGAATCCGTCCAACCAACGTATCGTAGTCGTATTCGGTCGTTTCCGTGAAAATTTCCGGATCCGGTTTGAAACGGGTTTGCGTCCCGGTCTCGTCGGTATCGCCCGCGATGACCACGTCGTATTGCGGCGCCCCGCGGCGATATTCCTGCTTGTAGACGTGGCCGTCGCGTTTGACTTGAACGGTCACATGCTCGGACAAGGCGTTGACGACCGAAACCCCGACGCCGTGCAAGCCGCCGGATACTTTGTACCCTTCGCCGCCGAATTTCCCGCCGGCATGCAAAACGGTCATGACGACTTCGAGCGTCGACTTTTTCAGTTTCGGATGTTCGCCTACCGGAATGCCCCGGCCGTTATCGATAACCGTGATGCTGTTGTCTTCGTGTACGATGATATCGATCCGGCTGCAATAGCCGGCGAGCGCCTCGTCGATGCTGTTGTCGACGACTTCCCACACGAGATGGTGCAGCCCTTTGCCGCTCGTCGAGCCGATGTACATGCCCGGACGCTTGCGGACGGCTTCCAAACCTTCCAAGACCTGAATCTGACTTTCGTCATACGTATTCTGTTGCGTATTCACGGACAAACCCTCCACCGCCTTCTTTCGTAAACGCGATTATGGCACCGACAGGCGAAACGGCGCCTATGCGCCGCAGTCTCCCCGCTATAAATCGAGTAATAGATGAGCCCTTTTTTTCAACGTTGACGATGAAATAGGCGAATAATAGACTTTCTCTTCCGTAACGACGATCGATTTCGGCTCTTCTTCCCCGATCGTCTCCACCTCGCGGTTTTTGCGGGCGTTCGTTACGAATTGCCTAGACAACTTGGAAGACTGCTCGATGGAAATATCGAAAATGGCCACAAGCTGCGACGTACGGATAATCTTCTCTCCGCCGAGATGGATGTACATGCCGCGCCTCCCGTTGCAAAGTTCGTTTCAGCTCACGATCTCCCCGTTGCGGACTTCGTAGACGGCCGCGTCATGGAGCCGGTTCATATTCACGCTTTCCAGGCCGGTCGTCGTAATGAACGTTTGCACCCGGCTCTGAAACGTCTCGATCAGGTGAGTTTGCCGCTGTTGGTCCAATTCCGACAGAACGTCGTCGAGCAGGAGGAGCGGATATTCCCCGATCTCCTCCCGCATCAGCTCCAGTTCGGCCAGCTTGAGCGACAAGGCCGCCGTCCGCTGCTGCCCTTGCGACCCGAACGATTGAACGTCCTTGCCGTTAATGAAAAAAGCCAGGTCGTCCCGATGAGGTCCTGCAAGCGTCATGCCGCGGCGGAATTCCTGTTCTTTGCCTTGTGTTAACTTTAACATAAATTGCTCGAATAAGTAAGCTTCATCTTGCGAAGCGCCGTCTTCCGAGCCCCCGAACGACGGCCGGTATTCCACCGTCAGGAGTTCGCCTCCGCCCGTAATTCCGCGATGGATCTTCTCGGCCCATCCTTGAAGCTTATGAATAAAGGTTTTCCTTTTTTGCATCATTTTAACACCTGAGGCCGCGAGCTGCTCGTTCCAGACGTCGAGCATCGCTTGCGAAGCGCGGGCGAGATCGGTCGATTTCAGGTAGTTGTTCCGCTGCTGCATGATCTTCTGATATTGCTGCAGATCGTACAAATAGCCGGGATGCACCTGGCCGATTTCCATGTCCATGAATCGGCGGCGCACTCCCGGCGCTCCCTTGACGATATCGAGATCCTCCGGCGCGAACAGCACGACGTTGATCGTGCCGACGAACCCGCTCAGCTTGCGCTGCTCGAGCTCGTTCACTTTCGCTCGCTTTCCTTGCGGGGACAGCTGCAGTTCCATCGAGATGTCCCCGTATTTGCGGGTCAGCTCCGCGCGGATGCGCGCGAACGGCTGGTTCCAGCCGATCAGTTCCTTGTCCTTGGACGTGCGGTGGGATTTGGTCAGCGCCAGCACGTGGATCGCTTCGAGCAAATTCGTTTTCCCTTGGGCGTTCGGCCCCACTAAAATGTTCACGCCCGCGCTCGTATTCAGCGAAAGCCGCTCGTAATTCCGGTAGCCCTGCAAAGTGAGCCGATTCAATTGCATGCCTTGTTTCCTTTCCTCGGAATCCGGGAGACGACGCAACCCGCGCGATTCCGCCTCAACTCAAATGGACCTCACGACGAACGTGCCGAAGCCTTCCACCTCGACTTTATCGCCCGGAACGAGCTTGCGTCCCCTGCGGTTTTCCGCTTCTCCGTTGACCCGGATGGGCGTCTCCTTGACGAACCATTTGACTTCTCCGCCCGTTCCGACGCAATCGCCCAGCTTCAGCAGCTGTCCGAGCGTAATGTATTCGGTCCGAATCGAAATTTCTTTCATGTTCGCCGCCTCAATTCGTGGTCCGGTACGGAAGAATAAGATGCAAGGCGTTATCGTGTTCCCGCGGTTTGATGATGATCGGGCTCATCGATCCCGTAAAGCCGATAAAAAGCTGCTCGCTGTCCGTTACTTTGAGCACGTCGAGCATATATTTCGAGTTGAACGCGATGCGCACCGGATCCCCGGTCAATTCGGTCGTTTCCAGCTGCTCCTGCATCCGTCCGAGCTCGGAGGAGCTGGACGAAATTTCGACGCCGCCGTTTTCCGTCGTCGACAGGCGAACGATGTTCGTTTTTTCCTCCCGCGACAGCAAATAGGCCCGGTCGAGCGCGTCGCTGAGCACCCGCGTCGGCAGAACGAGTTCTGTTTTGTAGCTGGTCGGAATAATCTTTGTAGTGTCCGGAAACGTCCCGTCCAGCATCCGGGAATAGAATAACACATTTCCGAGTTTGAACTGCACCTGGCTTTCGGCGACAACGATGTCGACCAGCGTGATCTGGTCGGGAATGATTTTGGACAATTCGCCCAGCGTCTTCCCGGAAATGACGACATTGGCGAAGCGGATGTCCGAATCGGTTTCGACCTGGATGGAAGCCGTCGCCAGCCGGTGACGGTCGGTCGCGAGAAATTTGAAAACTCCGTCCTGAAGGCTCCACAGCACGCCGGTCAGCACGGGCGTCGATTCGTTCGTCGTGACGGCAAACACGGTCTGGCGAATCATTGATCGAAGCAGATCGCCGGGAACGCTGAACACTTTGTCTTCTTCCAGATTTGGAAGAACCGGGAATTCCTCCGGATCCATGCCGACGATTTGAATTTCGCTCGTTCCGGAATGGATGACCGTCTGGAACCGGTCTCCGACGTCGATATTGACTTCCTCATGCGGAAGCTTGCGGACGATTTCGGAAAAAAACTTGGCGGGAAGCACGACGCTGCCGCTTTTGGAGATGACGGCTACGCTTTTTTCCGGAGTTTCGGCCGGGATGTAACTTTGGATCGAAATATCGGTGTCACTGGCGGTAAGGGTGATTCCCCGCTCGTTGGCGTCGATTTTAATGCCGCTCAGAATCGGAATCGTCGTGCGGGACGAGACGGCTTTGACTGTCTGCTGCACCGCTTCGTTCAATTCGTGGCGTGATATGGTCAGTTTCATGGGCGCACCTCGTCGTTCAGTTTTAAAGTAGCTGTTTTATAAAATCATTAAGGCCGTAGTAGTAGGCGGCGTGAATATGTGGATAAGTCGAAAAAACGCGAAAACGGAGCCTATCCACATGTGTATGCTTTGTGTACAGGCTTCCGGTTTTTCCACTGCGTTTTTTGGTTCTTGTTGCCGAATCAGGACAGGTTTTTGATTTTCTCCGTCAGGTTCTGCACGATTTTGTAAAGCTCCGGGTCGACTTTCAGTTGTCCGGTTATTTTCTCGTGGGCATGGATGACGGTCGTATGGTCCCGCCCGCCGAACGCTTCGCCGATTTTCGGCAAGGAGTAGTCCGTCAGCTCCCGCGACAAATACATGGCGATCTGACGGGGAAACGCGACGGCTTTCGTCCGTTTTCGCGCTTTGAAATCCTCCAGCTTGAGCCCGTAAAATTCGCCTACCCGCTGCTGAATATCCTGGATCGTGATCATCCGGTTGCGTCCGTTGGGCAAAATGTCTTTGAGCGCTTCCGCGGCCAAATGCGTCGTGACGTCCTGATTGGTCAGGGACGAGTATGCGACGATGCGGATGAGCGCGCCTTCCAGCTCGCGAATGTTTGAATCGATCATGTTGGCGATATAGACCATCGCTTCGTTCGGAATGTCGAGGTTTTCGGCTTTCGCCTTCTTCCGGAGGATGGCGATGCGCGTCTCGAGATCCGGCGGCTGGATGTCGGTGATCAATCCCCATTCGAACCTGGAGCGAAGCCGCTCTTCGAGCGTCGGAATTTCTTTGGGCGTCCGGTCGCTGGAGATGACGATTTGCTTATGTTCTTCATGCAGTGCGTTAAACGTATGGAAAAATTCCTCCTGCGTCCCGTCCTTGCCCGCGAGAAACTGGATGTCGTCGATCAGCAGCACGTCGATGCTCCGGTACTTGTTGCGGAAGCTTTCTCCGCGGTTGTCGCGGATCGCGTTGATGAATTCGTTCGTGAACTTCTCGGACGACAGGTACAGAACCTTCATATGAGGATTGTGTTCCAAAATATAGTGCCCGATCGCATGCATCAGATGCGTTTTGCCCAAGCCCACGCCCCCGTAAAGGAACAGCGGATTGTACGCTTTCGCCGGCGCTTCGGCGACGGCGAGCGAAGCGGCGTGCGCGAACCGGTTGCCCGCCCCGATGACGAACGTGTCGAACAAATATTTCGGATTCAGCATCGAGACGTTCTCTTCGGCAACCGCAGGTTTGACTACGGGAGCTTGAAGAAACGGAGCCGGCGGCTCGGTCGGTCGGTTCTCCTCGATGGCGAATCTCACTTCCACGGGAGTTCCCAAGTATTCGGAAAGCGTCGAGACGACCAGCTTCGTATAGCGGGTTTCCAGCCATTCGACCGCGAACGTCGTAGGAGCGGTAACGATAACGGTGCCTTCGTCCAGGAACGTCGCTTTCGTTGCCTTGAACCACGTATCGTAGCTAGGTTTGCTCAGCTTGGTTTGAATGACCGACAATACTTGCTGCCAGATCTCGCTGCTTCGGTTGTCCACATGAAGTCACTCCTTTAACCCAACAGGCGGACGAGGGAGAGGAAATGTCGAAAAAAAGGCGAGATCGACAAGTTATCCACAAAATTCCCTGAATTCTTTATATAGATGTCCATAAGAAGGGGATGTTGTTCACAATGTTATACACAATCTGTTGATAATTTTGAGGTTAAATTCGGTTATCCACGGAAAAATATCGAACTAATCATAGCAGATCAACCCGCGGAATTCAACGAATTTGCGGACGTTATCCACAAATTCAATAACTTGTGGATGAATTCTGTGCACAACACAAGATATTGTTGATAAATTGTGAGATAATTCGACAAACAGTCGCAAAGACCGTCTTTTTCGTTTCTTTTATTCACATGTGCATAATTATTTTCGATTAACGCGTTCTTTCTATATAGAGATAGGGATAACTTGGCGCCGTTTTTTTGGTTTGACAATCCGAAGGCGCTGTGCTTTAATAGAAAGACCTGAGTTTTCAAGTTAGGGGGTATTGAACGGTGGGTCCGACATTTAAACCGAATGTAAGCAAGCGGAAGAAAGTTCACGGTTTCCGCAAGCGCATGAGCACGAAGAACGGACGTAAAGTTCTGAAAGCTCGCCGTCAAAAGGGACGGAAAGTGCTGTCCGCTTAATCGATAAAGACCACGTGAGGTGGTCTTTTTTCTTTATATCCGGACGATACTGGATGAGGATGCTTTCGCGAGAAAAAGAATGACGGGCAATGGAGCGTTGAAGGATGCAAAGAAAACTGCGGCTGCGGAACAGGGAGGATTTCAACCGAATATACCGGCACGGACGATCGTTTGCCAACTCGCAGTTTGTCGTCTACTGGCGCAAGTTCCCGGAGACGGAGCAATTCCGCCTGGGCATTTCCGCCAGCGGCAAGCTGGGGGGCGCGGTCGTTCGCAACCGGCTTCGCAGAATGATCAAGGAAATCGTTCGGCGCAATGCGCACAAGTTGAACGAAGGCCACGACCTCATCCTTATCGTTCGCAAACCGGCGCTTTCTCTCTCTTATTGGGAAATGGAAAAAAGCATCCTGCACGTGCTGCGAAAAGCGGGTTTGACGAAAGGTTCCGTTCCTCCCGAGAAATCGCCTAAAGGGAGAGGGGCCGGAGGCGTGTCCCCCAAGTCGAAAAACGGTCAGCCGCGCGCTTTTCTTTGCCTTTAGTCTTATGGTATATTGGAAGATGGAATCGTTTTAACTCAATCGAATCGTATCGATATTTTCCGGCGTTTCTGCTTGGACAAGCCAAGCTTGCTTACGCACATGCTCGAGAGGAGTTTTTGGTGTTGCTGCGAAATCGCAAATGGTGGATTGCCGGCGGCTTGCTGCTGACGGCGATTCTGGTGTTGTCCGGATGCGCGCCTACCAATACGGCGACGACGACGACCGAAGATATGCTGGAGGGCGGATGGTGGCAGCGAAACGTCGTTTACTGGTTTTCGCTTATGCTGGACACGTTCGCGGATTGGTTCCAGGGGTCTTACGGGTTATCCATTTTACTGCTGACCATTATCGTGCGGACGCTTATATTGCCGCTTTCGATCAAACAGTACAAGAGTTCGAAGGCGATGCAGAAGCTGCAGCCGGAAATCATGAAGCTGCGGGAGAAGCATAAGGACAACCCGCAGAAAATGCAGGAAGAGATGATGAAGCTTTACCAGGAAAATCAGGTCAACCCGCTGGCCGGCTGTTTTCCGCTTCTCATCCAGATGCCGATCTTCATCGCGCTTTATAACTCGATTTTCATGAACAGCGCGATTCGGACCCATACGTTTATCGGACTTGAGCTCGGGTTGTCCCCGTCGCAGTCCGGAACCTGGTACTATTATTTGATCCCGGTCGTCGCCGCGCTGACGACGTTCGTCCAATCGTGGATGATGATCGCTCTTCAGCCGCAGCAGCAAATGGGACCGATGAAGGTGCTCATGTTCGTATTCCCGATCATGATCTTCGTCATGGCGCTCTCGTTCCCGGTCGCTTTGCCGCTTTACTGGATTTACAGCAACATCTATACGATCATCCAAAACTACTTTATGTACGGACGCGGACGTTCCCCGAAACCGGAAGCGACTTCTGGCAAGGAGGCCAAAGCTCATGAAAAAGCTGGTGGCGTCAGGAAAAACGGTGGAAGAAGCACTAAAAAACGGTCTAAATGAGCTCGGTGTCGGCCAGGATCGGGTAAAAGTCGCGGTCCTGGAGCAACCTAGCAAGGGGTTATTCGGTCTGTTCGGAGCCAAGGATGCGAAAGTGGAGCTCGAGCTGATTCCCGACGGCGTGGAAGAAGCGATGCGCTTTCTCGGCGAAGTGACCGAAGCCATGAACGTGAACGTAAGAGCGGAGCGGTCGGACGACCGCGACGGCGTGCGGATCAATTTGACGGGCTCGGACCTCGGCATGCTGATCGGACGGCGCGGCCAGACGCTGGATTCGCTTCAGTTTTTGATGAACATCGTGGCGAACCGGCATTCGGACCGGCATTTGCGGATCGTGCTCGATGCCGAAAATTTTCGCGAACGCCGTCAGACGACGTTGGAGTCGCTGTCGGAGAGAATGGCGGATAAAGTCGTCAAAACGCGGAAAGAAGTCGTGCTCGAACCGATGTCCTCGCAGGAGCGCAAAGTGATTCACGCCCGTCTGCAATCCCATCCGCTGGTGAAGACGTACAGCAAAGGCGATGAACCGAATCGAAGCGTCGTCATCGCTTTGAAATAATCGATGCAGCTGCGCAATGGAAACCGCAACGAGTTGCGGGACATTGCGTTTTTTCTGGAAACGGGTGCGCCTGGGCAAGCTGGCGCAGCCGTTTTACTTGCATTAAGGAAGCGAACCGATATTGGAGGGATGCAGCATGACCGAAGATACGATTGCGGCGATCGCCACCGCGATGGGAGAGAGCAGCGTTGCCGTCATCCGGGTGAGCGGTCCCGAAGCGATAACGAAAATCGCCTCCCTGTTCCGATCGAGAATCGATTTGCGCGAGGCGGATTCGCATACGATTCATTATGGCCATATCGTCGATCCGGCCAGCGGCGGCAAAATCGACGAAGTGCTGGTGTCGGTGATGAAGGGGCCGCGGTCGTTCACGGCCGAAGACGTGGTGGAAATCAGCACCCACGGCGGCATCGTCGCGGTTCAGGCGGTACTTGCGCTCGTGCTTCGCAGCGGAGTGCGCCTGGCGGAGCCGGGCGAATTTACGAAACGGGCGTTCCTGAACGGCCGCATCGATCTGGCGCAGGCGGAAGCGGTCATCGATCTGATCCGCTCGAAGTCGGAGCGGGCGTTCCAGGTAGCGAAGCGGCAATCGGAAGGGCTGCTGTCGCAGCGGATCGCTCCGCTCAGGAACAAACTGATCGAGCTGTTGGCCCACGTCGAGGTGAACATCGATTATCCGGAGCACGATGTAGCCGAAGTGACGGCCGGAATGATCAAAGAGCGATGCGCCGAAGTGCTGGAAGAAGTCGAGCGTTTATTGAAATCCGCAAACGAAGGCAAGATTTTGCGGGAAGGGATCGTGACGGCGATCGTCGGCCGGCCGAACGCGGGCAAGTCTTCCTTATTAAATGCGCTCGCTCGGGAAAACAAGGCGATCGTGACCGACATTCCCGGGACGACGCGCGATATTATAGAAGAGTCGGTATCGCTCGCCGGCATTCCGCTGCGGTTGCTCGATACCGCGGGCATTCGGGAAACGAGCGACGTGGTGGAGAAGATCGGCGTGGAACGCTCGCGCGGAGCTTTGAACGAAGCGGATCTGATCCTGCTCGTTTTGAATATGAACGAACCGCTTAACGAAGAGGAGCTCCGCCTTCTGGACGAACTGCAAGATCGCCCCGCCATCGCCGTTATCAACAAAATCGACCTCGAGCGCAAGCTGGAGATCGAAGAGGTGGAGAAGAGGTTCCCGAAGGAACGATTGATTTATTTGTCAGCGAAGGAAGGAACTGGACTGGAAAACTTGGAAGCAGCCGTTTCCGGCCTGTTCTTGGGCGGCGGAGTCGAGACGGAGGATATGACGTACGTGAGCAATGCGCGCCATATCGCGCTGTTTCACCAGGCCGTATCGTCGCTTCGGGATGCGATGGAGGGAGCGGAGAGCGGCGTGCCGATCGATTTGATTCAAATCGATCTTTCCTCGGCGTGGGAGACGCTGGGCGAAATTGTCGGCGATTCCGTCGGAGAGTCGCTGCTGGATCAAATTTTCTCTAAATTTTGCTTGGGCAAATGATATAATGGGTTAGCTATAAGGAGGGACGAAAATGAGTTACGAAGCAGGACAATACGAAGTATTGGTCGTCGGCGCCGGCCATGCGGGCGTCGAAGCAGCGCTGGCCGCGGCCCGGATGGGATGCGAAACGCTGCTGCTGACGATCAATTTGGATATGGTGGCGTTTATGCCATGCAACCCGTCGATCGGCGGCCCGGCCAAAGGCCACGTCGTCCGCGAAATCGACGCGCTCGGCGGCGAGATGGGCCGCAATATCGACAAGACGTTTATTCAAATGCGCATGCTGAACACGGGCAAAGGTCCGGCCGTGCATGCGCTTCGGGCGCAAGCCGATAAATTTTTGTACCAGCATATGATGAAAGAAACGATCGAAAAGCAGGAGAAGCTGACGCTTCGCCAAGGCATGGTCGAGGAACTGATCGTCGAAGACGGCGTTTGCCGCGGCGTCGTGACGAAAACGGGGGCCGAATATCGCGCGAAAACGGTCGTACTGACGACCGGGACGTACTTGCGCGGGAAAGTCATCATCGGCGAGCTGATGTACGAGAGCGGTCCGAACAATCAACAGCCTTCGGTCAAGCTGTCGCAATCGCTGAAGGACCTGGGCCTTGAGCTCGTTCGCTTCAAAACGGGGACCCCGCCGCGCGTTCACCAGGATACGATCGATTTTTCGAAAACGGAAATTCAGCCCGGCGACGCGCAGCCGAAATATTTCTCGTTCGAAACCGAGTACGAAGAGCGGGCGAACGAGCAGCTGCCGTGCTGGCTGACGTACACGTCGGAAGAAACGCACAAGATCATTAACGATAACCTGCACCGGGCCCCGATGTTCTCGGGTGCGATCGAGGGCACCGGACCGCGCTACTGCCCTTCGATCGAGGACAAAATCGTTCGCTTCGCCGACAAGCCGAAGCATCAGATTTTCCTGGAGCCGGAAGGCCGCAATACGAAGGAATACTATGTGCAAGGCCTTTCGACGAGCATGCCGGAGGACGTGCAGCTGCGCATTTTGCGTTCCATTCCGGGATTGGAAAAGGTCGAAATGATGCGCACCGGCTATGCGATCGAATACGACGCGGTCGTGCCGACGCAGCTTTGGCCTTCGCTGGAAACGAAGCAGGTCCCGAACCTGTTCACCGCCGGCCAAATCAACGGAACGTCGGGGTACGAGGAAGCGGCCGGACAAGGAATTATGGCCGGGATCAACGCGGCGCGGAAAGCGAAAGGCCTCGATCCGGTCATTATCGATCGTTCGCAGGGCTATATCGGCGTCATGATCGACGACCTGGTGACGAAGGGAACGAACGAGCCGTATCGTCTGCTTACTTCGCGGGCGGAATATCGGCTGCTTCTTCGCCACGACAACGCGGATTTGCGGCTGACGCCGCTCGGCTACGAAATCGGCTTGATTTCCGAACAACGCTATCAAAAATTCCTGCACAAGAAAAACACCGTGGAAGCGGAAATCGGACGATTGAAGGAAACGAAATTCCGTCCCGACGAACGCGTGCAGGCGATGCTCGCTTCGACAGGTTCGGCGCCGATCGTCAATTCGGTCGACGGGTTGACGCTGCTGCGCCGTCCGGAAGTGACGTACGCGCACTTGGAAGCTTTGTCGCCGTCGCCGTTCGAATTGACCGACGATATGAAGGAACAAGTCGAAATCCAAACGAAGTATACCGGATATATCGAAAAGCAGCTTCAGCAAGTCGAACGATTGGCCAAAATGGAGAAAAAGCGGATTCCGGACGATATCGACTACAGCGTTATTCACGGGCTCGCGACGGAAGCCCGGCAAAAGCTCGATAAAATCCGACCGATCTCGCTCGGCCAGGCATCGCGGATTTCGGGCGTCACGCCGTCCGACCTATCGATTCTGCTCGTGCATCTGGAGCATTACAACCGGGTGACGGCAGCGCGGGTGCAGCATGGATGAGCTCCAAACCTGGCTGAAAAACGAGGCCGCCGGCCTCGGCATCGAGCTCGGGGCTCGGCAGTTGGATCAGTTCGAAACGTATTACCGGCTTCTTGTCGAGTGGAACGAAAAAATGAATTTGACCGGCATCACGGAAAGAGCAGCCGTTTACGAAAAGCATTTTTACGATTCGTTAACGCCGGCGACCGTCGCCGATCTTTCCGGACCGGCTTCTCTTGCGGATATCGGTTCGGGAGCCGGCTTTCCGTCGATCCCGCTGAAAATCGCGTTCCCGGCGCTTCGGGTCACGATCGTCGATTCGCTGGCCAAGCGCATTCGTTTTTTGGAGGAAGTCGTCGCTTCGCTCGGATTGGAGGATGTTGCCTGTCTGCACGGTCGGGCGGAGGATGTGGCCCGGCTTCCCGAACAACGGGACCGACACGACATCGTGACGGCGCGAGCGGTGGCCCGCCTTGCCGGACTCAACGAACTTTGTCTTCCTTTTGCGAAACCCGGAGGCAGGTTTATCGCCATGAAGGGTTCGGATATCGCCGAAGAGCTGGAGGAAAGCAAATTCAGCGCGGGGAAATTGAATGCCGAAATCGAATGGACGAAGCGGCTGGAGCTGCCGATCGAAAAGTCCGAGCGTCATTTGATCGTCATGAGCAAAAAGGATTCGACGCCAAAGGCATATCCGCGAAAAGCGGGCATACCGCTCAAAACCCCATTGTTGTCCGGGGGCATCCGCATTTGATCGAATGTTTCACGTGGAACATGACGGCGTTCGCGCCGAACGTGTTTCACGTGGAACATTTTTTTCTTGTCAAAGCTATGAAAGTTTTTTCAAAAGCAGGAGAATGGCTTTCGATAGCGAATTAAATACATACGGAGAAAAGCGACGTGCCGCATATGCGCTGTAAAGGCGTGGAAATGCGGCGCTTTTTCGTCAATATGCAGCGGCGTTTTTGTGAAGTCAAGCCGGAAATCGCAAGAAGACGTTATTTTCCAAAAGCAGTTTAGGCTCGTTTGTGTTTCGCTGGTTTAGAATCTCCTATATAATATGAACGTGGTGGTAAAAGGAATATGAGAGAACCGTTGTCGCGTATTTTCGGGCTGTCGGATCGGAGCAATCAGGAAGAAGTGAAGCAAATCCCTGTTGCGGATATCGTTCCGAGTCCGTATCAGCCCCGATCGGTATTTGACGACGAACGAATCGACGAACTCTGTCAAACGATCAAAACGCTTGGTGTCATTCAACCGGTCGTCGTCCGTCTTCGCAACGGCAAATATGAGCTGATTGCCGGCGAGCGTCGTTGGCGTGCCGTGACCAAGCTCGGAATGGATAACATTCCGGCAATCGTACGCGAAATTAACGATTCGCAAGCGGCATCGATGGCATTGATCGAAAACCTTCAACGCGAAGGGTTGACGGCCATCGAGGAAGCGGTCGCTTATCAGAAATTGATGGATCTCCATCAATTGACGCAGGAAAGCCTTGCGCAGCGACTCGGGAAGAGTCAATCCACCATCGCGAACAAAATTCGGCTGCTTCAGTTGGGGGAAACCGTAAAGACCGCGCTGCTCGAACGGAAGATTACCGAGCGGCATGCTCGCGCCATGCTGGCTTTGCCCGATGAGGAACTGCAAAATAAAGTTCTGCAAGACATCATCGACAAAGAATGGAACGTCAAGCAGACGGAAACGAGAATCGCCTTCCTGCTGGAGGCGAACAAGAAGCCGAAATCCAAGCGGGTTTCCTTCACGAAGGACGTGCGTCTTGCGCTGAATACGATTCGCCAATCGGTCGACATGGTTACCGGTTCGGGAATCCCGATCAAATCGAGCGAACGCGACTGCGAAGACCATATTGAGATCGTCATCCATATTCCGAAGCGGTAACGATTGTCCGACGTCCGGCATTGCCGGTTGTTTCGGCATCGAAGCGGCGCCGCAAGGCGGATAAACTCCTGGGACACTTGCACATGCGGTGCCGAATACGGGCCGCATGTTCTTCTTTTCCGCATTATGCAAGAGCAGTTTATATTGAGGTGAATGAGTTTGTCTAAAATTATTGCCATAGCCAATCAAAAAGGCGGCGTCGGCAAAACCACGACATCGGTCAATTTGGGGGCCTGCTTGTCAACATTGGGCCGCAAGGTGCTCATTGTCGACATCGATCCCCAAGGGAATACGACGAGCGGTGTCGGAATTAACAAGGCGGATGTCGAATATTGCATCTACGACATCCTGATCAACGATGTCCATCCGAGCCAAACGATCGTCGAGACGGGGCTTCCGAATTTGAAGCTGATTCCCGCCACGATTCAATTGGCCGGAGCGGAAGTGGAGCTTGTGCCGACGATTTCGCGGGAGGTTCGTTTGAAGAAAGCGTTGGCGACGGTGCGCAACGACTACGATTACATTTTAATCGATTGTCCGCCTTCGCTCGGCCTTCTGACGATCAACTCGCTTACGGCCGCCGATTCCGTGCTCATTCCGATTCAGTGCGAGTATTACGCCCTCGAAGGATTGAGCCAACTGCTGAACACGATCCGGATCGTGCAGAAACATTTGAACACGTCGCTGCAAATCGAAGGCGTTCTGTGCACGATGTTCGACGCGCGGACGAATTTGGGCATTCAGGTCATCGAAGAAGTCAAAAAGTATTTTCAACAAAAGGTGTACCAGACGGTCATCCCTCGAAACGTTCGACTGAGCGAAGCCCCTTCGCATGGTCAATCCATCATCACATACGATCCTAAATCCAAAGGCGCTGAGGTATACCTCGAACTGGCGAAGGAAGTGATTACGTATGAGCAAGCGGCTAGGTAAGGGAATTGACGCCTTATTCAATTCGTTGTCGATCAATGAAGACGATAAAATCATAGAGATTCCTCTCGCGCAATTGCGGGCGAATCCGTATCAGCCTCGGAAAACGTTCGACGAGAACGCGATAAAGGAACTGGCGGAATCGATTCGCGAGCACGGCGTCATTCAGCCGATCGTCGTACGGGCGGCGCTGCGCGGTTACGAAATCATCGCCGGCGAGCGGCGGTTCCGGGCATCGCAGCTGCTGGGCAATCCGACGATTCCGGCGGTCGTGCGCACGTACAGCGATCAGCAGGTGATGGAAATCGCCTTGATCGAAAACGTGCAGCGGGAAGATTTGAACGCGATCGAGGTCGCGGTCGCCTATCAGGCGATTATGGATCAGTTTTCGTTAACCCAGGAGGAGCTGTCGCTCAAGGTCGGGAAGTCCCGTTCGCATATCGCCAACTTTTTGAGATTGCTGGCGCTGCCGGACGAAATCAAGGAACATGTTTCACGTGGAACATTGAGCATGGGACACGCGAGAGCGCTCGCCGGGGTCAAAGAAAATAAAAAAGTAATCGAGCTGTCCAAGCAGGCGGTGGCGAATTCCTGGAGCGTGCGGGAGCTGGAGGATGCGGTCCAACAACTCGACGTCAAAGCGAAAGGGAAGGAAAAACCGAAAGCGAAAAAACGCGATCCCTACATCGACGAGATGGAAGCGATGCTTCGAGAAAAGTTCAAGACGACCGTGCGAATCAAGGCAAGCAAAGATAAAGGCCGCATTGAATTGACGTATTTCAGCAAAAACGATCTGGAACGGATTTTGGAAATTCTTCAGGCGTTGGCATAATGACAATCGGATGGCATACCCAAGTTGTAATCTTTTTACCAAAAGATTAAACTGAGGTATGCTATCCTTGCGTCAGGATGACGATGAAGGGGAATACTGATGGATACGATGGATAAAGCAATCATATACATGGATAACGCGGCCACGACTTGGCCGAAGCCGCCGCAGGTCATGGAAGCGATGGAACGCTGTATGCGGGAAGCGGCCGCGAATCCGGGGCGCGGAGGCCACCGCATGGCGGTGCAGGCGAGCCGGGTGCTGTTCGAGGGCCGCAAGGCGCTGGCCAAGCTGTTTCGCGTCGGCAATCCGAACGATATCGCGTTCGCGCTCAATACGACGCATGCGCTCAACATGGCGCTTGCCGGATGGCTTCGGGCGGGCGATCATGTCGTGACGACCAGCGTCGAGCACAATTCCGTACGCAGGCCGCTGGAAGCGATGAAACGGAAGCTTGGCTTAAACGTTACTTACGTAGGAACCGATGCGCAGGGCCGCCTCGACCCGCGAAAAGTCCGGGAGGCGATCCGGCCGGAAACGCGGCTTATCGCGCTCGGGCATAGTTCGAATCTGCTCGGCACGATCGCCCCGGTCGGCGAGATCGGCGAAATCGCCAGAAAGCTTGGCGTCAAGCTGCTCGTGGACGCGGCGCAGAGCGCCGGCGTGCTCGATCTCGACGTCGAGGCGATGGGGATCGACATGCTGGCTTTTCCCGGCCATAAGGGGCTGCTGGGGCCGCAGGGGACGGGGGACTGTATATTCACCCCGATCTCGATCTGGAGCCGCTCATGCACGGCGGAACGGGCAGCAAATCCGAAGCGCCGGAGCAGCCGGCGGTTCGGCCGGACCGGTATGAGGCGGGCACTCCGAATACGGTGGGGATCGCCGGGCTTGCGGCAGGAGTCAAGTTCATCCTGGAACAAACGCCGCGGCGGATTCACGAGCGAGAGCTTGCGTTGACGAGACGACTGATGGAAGGGCTGGAGGCGATTCCGGGCGTCAAGCTGCTCGGACCCGGCATCGCGGAGGAACGCACCGCGATCGTCTCGTTTCTGACGGAAGGGGCCGATCCTTCCGAAATCGCGTTTCGGCTCGACCGCGAATTCGGCATCGCCGTCCGAGCTGGCTATCACTGCACGCCGCTCGGCCACGAGAGCGCGGGGACGACGGAGACGGGAGCGGTGCGAGCCAGTCCCGGATATTTTACGACCGAATCGGAAATCGCGTCGTTGATCGAAGCGGTGCGCGAACTGTCGGGCGCACGGGGTAAAACATAACTAATATCGATTGAATGGGCATGGGGGAGAAGGCATGTTCGGGCTTGAAGAGGAAGTTTGGTTGGCGATCGTTGCATTGGAAGGCCTGATGGTTGCCGCGGCGTTGATCGGATTGATCGTATTGGGTGTCAAAGTTCGCAAACTGAAAAAGTCCCATCGCCAGCTCGTCGGAGAAACCGGCGTGCCGAAGCTGGAAGAGGTGATGGAGTCGCTGCATCGAAAACTCGGCGAAACGAGCGCGCGCCAAGACGAGCTTGAAGCG
Source organism: Cohnella algarum (assembly GCF_016937515.1). Classification (NCBI taxonomy): domain Bacteria; kingdom Bacillati; phylum Bacillota; class Bacilli; order Caryophanales; family Paenibacillaceae; genus Cohnella; species Cohnella algarum. The sequence continues at coordinate 1,695,027 of NZ_JAFHKM010000002.1, read as the reverse complement.
CGCCAGAATAAACAGGATAAACGCCTGACCGCGCTGAAAGGACGGATCGGCGTTCATCGTTTCAACGCGTTTGCGGATACGGGCAGCGACCTCAGCTTTTCCGTCGCGATCGTGAACGACCAGCAGGACGGGGTCGTCATTACCGGCATTCACAGCCGGGAACAGGCGTTTTTGTACGCCAAGCCGCTCGACAAAGGCCAGTCGGCTTACATGCTGACCCCCGAGGAAAAGACCGCGATCAATCAGGCGCTGCAAAAGGAATAGGAGCCGATCTCGCCGTCCGGATGGCGAGAAGGATGCTTTGGGCGATGATGTCCGACATCTTCATCACCAAATTCAGGCGCGTGTTTTGCAGGACGAAATATTCCATAAAGCCTCCGACGTTGACGATGCCGGTCAGATGAACGTCCCCGACGGGCGGAAGGTCCTTGTTGACGCCAGCGCCGGGACGGACGGGACCGATGCCCAGCTGAATGCAGCCGACGCTGGAGACTTGTCCGAGACAAGCGTCGACGGCAATGACAAACGGCTGGCGCGGCGTCCGCATTATTTTCGCAAGCGTGTCGTTCAGGTTCATGGCGTGGACGGGTTCGTCCAACGTTCCGTACAGGTCGAATTGCGGGTTCGTCTCCCGAGAGAGCAGGCTGCCGACAAGCGGGCCGAGAGAATCGCCCGTGGAGCGGTCCGTGCCTACGCAGACGACGGCGATAGGCCTGTCCGGCTGCAGGGACTCCAGTTGAGTTCTCAAACGTTCGGTCAATCGATGATGGACGGCAGGTTCGTTGTAATGAATTTTTAAAGAGAGCGCAGCCGATTCGCCGGATGATTGCTGCCGTTTCTCCCAAGCGCCGTTCATTCGTCTGCTTCGCCTCCTCCCATAGGTTGTTACTAGTATATGGACGGAATAACGCTTTTATACTCAATTGGGACGGGCTTTTGCGGGCGTCCAGGAGAAGGAGGCTCACGGATGGATTCGCTTCTGATCGCTTTCGATTCGACGCAGCAAGCGCTGCGGGCGGAAATGCTGCTGGAATACGCCGAAATCAATATCGATATTCGCCCGACGCCGAAGGAAATCACGGCCGGGTGCGCGTTGTCGATCGAGTTTCCCGAGGCAGAGCTGGAGCAGGCGCGGACGGTGCTGATCGGCGAAAAGGTTGAAATTCGGGGAATGTTCCGGCCCCTTGGTTCGGGGGGGTACGAACAGATCGACATGTAAGAGGAGGAGGAGAAGCCTTGAAGGGGAGCAGTCATTGGGGATGGACGCTTGCCGGGAATGCCGATATCGGCCTATGGCAAGAGTTTATGGATAGCATCTGGAATACGCTGAACGATACCGCGATGTGGATGGCGGCGCTCACGGTGCTGCTGCGGATTGTCGCCATTTTGATTATAAGCCGAATCGTCCGCATAATCGTCAACCGAATGATCGACCAGTTCACCAACGTGCGTTCGCCGAAACGGATCAAAGTCCGCACGCGCCGCTTCCAGACCGTGGGCAAGCTGCTGAAAAACACGGCCGGCTACGTCATCAACTTCATCGTCATTCTCCTTATTCTGGGCGAATTCAACATCAGTCTCGGGCCCTTGCTCGCCGGCGCGGGCGTCGTGGGCCTTGCGATCGGCTTCGGCGCGCAAAGTCTCGTGAAGGACGTCATCACCGGTTTTTTCATCATTTTCGAGGATCATTTCTCGGTCGGGGATGTCATCGAAACGGGTAAGTTCAAGGGCACGGTCGAAATGATCGGGCTTCGCTCGACGAAAATCCGCAACTGGACGGGGGAAATTCATATTATCCCGAACGGTTCGATCGTGGACGTGACCAACTATTCCGTCAACGAATCGCTTGCGGTCGTCGACGTCTCGGTCGCCGCCACCGACTCGGTGGAAGAAGCGATGGAAACGGTCCGCGGCGTGCTGCAGCGGTTCGAGGATGCCAACGTCGTCGGCACGCCCGAGCTGCTTGGCATCCAGACAATAAGCGCAAGCGATGTCGTGCTGAGAATGACCGCTGTCTGCAAGCCGAACACGCAAGCTGCGGTTTCCCGACGGCTCAACGCCGAAATCAAGAAAGCGTTCGAAAACGCGGGCAACCCGCGCTATGTTTCCCGCGAGGCCAATGAACGGGTGGTGGGATGACGATGGATAAAAAAGAATTCGAGCTCGGCGATATCGTCCAGATGAAAAAGCAGCATCCGTGCGGGGCCAACGAAATGGAAATCATCCGGATGGGGATGGACATCCGCATCAAATGCGTGAAATGCAAGCATAGCATTTTGCTGCCTCGGGCGAAGTTCGAGAAGAGCATGAAGAAAGTGTTGCGGTCTGCCGGCAAGCAGGAGACGGACAGCGGGCAGGAGAATTCATAGTTGCATGTCCAGCGAAATTATGATATGATAACTCCTGTTGCGGAGAGGTACCCAAGAGGCCCAAGGGGGTTGACTCGAAATCAACTAGGCGTCGCAAGGCGTGCGTGGGTTCGAATCCCACCCTCTCCGCCACCTGAATATCGAACATCGAACGACGGTCCCGGCAGGGGCTGTTTTTTTATTTCTCGCCCATTTTGATTCACGTACGAGATAAAAGTACTTGAACTCTGAATTTTTAACGGGTTTTCTGTATGAACACCCGATGTAATATACAATGTAATCTGTATATAGCCGATGCCATTAGGCGTGTCTCTGGTTGTTCGCCGCCTGACTTTATGGCGGGAAAAAGGCATGAATTCGCCATTCGGTGTGGCGGAGCCAAACCGAATAAACAGCCGACAATAGCCTAATCCCTTCTGTACAATGACGGTGGATTAGGCTATTGTCGATTAAAAAGGAAAATGCTCCCGAACCTTTGGCGAGGATCCCCGGGAGCATTCACTTCATCATGTCAAAAATACTTTATTTCGGCCTTTCTTGCAAGGCTTATTTACGCACATTCGGAAATCAATCTCCTGACGTCCAGCTCTGCTGTGAAAACTGCGGTCGGCTTCTCCATAAACACGGTCGTTATTGGCGAGGAATTGTGACGAAGCATGAGGTCATCCAGATCCCGATCTACCGTCGATATTGTCCTACCTGTAGAATAACAATCTCCCTCCTGCCGGAGTTCCTGATTCCATGGGCCCGGTATGCGACTTGGGTGCGAGAAGCGGCATTAAAGCGCAAGCACAAGGGATTCTCTTGGCGGCAGACGACAGAAAGCACAACAACTCCTGCCGTGCGTTATAGCCGCCGTACGTTGAAACGCTGGTGGGCAAGACATCTGCGCCGCGCAGCGGATGCAGCACTATGGGTTGCTGGGAAACTCGTAGCCCAGGGGGACGACACGGATATGCTCCACCTTTACCCCACCATGATGAACCCAACGCCAATGGATACATTGGATTGGCTGGACAAACTGTTACCCCGATTCATCCCCGCTGGCGCATCCAGACGGGGCTATTGGACGTTTCTAAATGCGAGGTTACCTGTAGCATCACGCTTATAAATCCCTTCAGCATCCACCGCCAAGGAGCAAGGCAAACGAAAATCGCCTCCAAAATTGCTTTAAAAATCGCCTGGACGGCAAGTTGCCCTCCTGATCCCACAAAATATGCGCCCTCCCTGGCTTCTAGCGTCTATGCGATACTCTCATAGACCACAGGGAGAGGAGATTTAGCATGGATGAGCAAGCAAGGCAGCAAGAAGCCAACTTCCGTTATGGCTTAATTGCATCACTGGTTAGCCGCAAATTGGATCCCGGAGAACAGATGGCGTTGATGCGCGAAATTGTAAGCCATGAGTATGAAACGTCGTCGGGACAGCGAAGGAGAATTAGTCTACGAACGCTTGAGCGATATTTAAAAGCGTATCGCGAAGGCGGATGGGAGGCGCTGTTGCCCTCCGTCCGAGCAGACAAACTCACGACCAGGGAAATCCCCGAGGATGTGCTTGCCAAAGCGATTGCCTTAAAGCAGGAGCAACCCGGCCGAAGCGTCAGGCAGATTATTGCGATTCTGGAACTGGCGGCATTCGTGGCCCCCGGCACCCTGAAAGAAAGCACGCTTAGCAAGCAGCTTCGCCGCCGCGGCGTCACGCGCAAAGCGTTACTGAATACGGGGTGGAGCCACTTTCGCCGGTTTGAAGCCACGCACCGAAATAGCATGTGGCAAGGCGATGTGCAGCATACCCTTTACCTTCCGCATCCGGACAAGCCCGGCAAGAAGGTCATGGCCTATCTGGTTATTTTCATTGACGATTACTCTCGCTTCGTTGTGCATGGCCAGTTCTATTTCGAGGAACGTGTGGCCCGGCTGGAGGATTGCCTGAAGAAGGCGATTTTAAAGAACGGAGTGCCGGAAATGATCTATGTCGATAACGGCGCCATCTATTCTTCACACCATTTTGAGCGGATTTGCGGGCGACTGGGGGCAGAGCTTAAGCATACTCGCCCCGGACGTCCTATGGGACGCGGGAAGCAAGAAAAGTTCTTCCGATTTGTCGACCAGAGCTTTGTGCCGGAGGCATACGACCTGATTGAACAAGGGAAGATCCAGACGCTTAACGATTTGAATCGATTCTTCTCGGCGTGGCTTGAGATTGCTTACCACCAGAAAGTCCACAACAGCTTTAAGCAGCGCCCAGTCGACCGATACCAAAAAGACGACCACCCGATTCGCATGTTGCCGCCGCATGAACTCATAGAAGTATTCTTGCTGGAGGAATCCCGCAAAGTGGACAAAACGGGATGCATCTCGCTGCTGGGCACGATATTCGAGGTCCAGACAGAGCTTGCCGGCTCGAAGATTCAGGTGCGATTCGATCCGCACGACCTGTCCGTCATCCAGGTGTGGAAGGACGGCCAGCGCTATGAAGACGCGAAGCCAATGAAGCTCCGCGATCCGAAAAACCGGCCGAAGCAGGATGAACCGAAGGCCGTCATGCAACCGCCGAAGACGGGCCTCAACTATGTGGAATTATTGGTGGAAGAACAGAAACGGCAGACCCGCGAAGCGCAAGGCGCTGCGCTTTCGCGAGCGATGAAAGAGGTGAATCGCTCATGATTCGTGGTTTCTTCGGGTGGGAGCGCGTTCCGTTCACCCGGGAGATTGAAACACGGCATCTGCACCGCTCCAAGCGATTCGAAGAATGTGTAGCACGGATGCAGTATATGGTGATGACTCGCTCGATTGGCTGCGTCACCGGTGAAATTGGCTGCGGCAAGTCGACAGCCGTTCGCTACTTGAAAGACCAACTGGATCCGAACAAGTACCGGTTTATCTATCTGTCGGATGCGAATCTGAAACCAAGGGACTTTTACCGTGAACTCCTCCACCACTTCGGCTTGCCGCCCAAGTTTCTGCGCAGCGAAGCCAAACGGCAATTCCAGCACCTCGTATGGGATTTGTACGAGAACCAGCAGAAGGTCGCCGTTATTGTCGTGGATGAAGCGCACCTGCTTTCAGGAGACATGCTGCAAGAAATACGCTTTTTGACGAATTTTCGTATGGACTCGATTTCGCCGCTTGCCCTGCTGCTCATTGGACAGCCGGAACTACAGGCCACGTTGCAACTGAGAATCTTCAAGCCGATTACACAGCGGATGAACGTGCGTTTTCATTTGGAAGGCTTGTCGCTCGAGGAGTGCCGCGATTACATCTCCCACCAATTGGAGGTTGCCGGAAGTACAGGGCCGGTGTTTACGACAGAAGCGATGGACGCCATATACGCGCATGCTCGGGGGATATGCCGAGAGATAAATAACGTCTGCACCGCTGCGCTTCTGGATGCAGTGCTGCGAAAAGACAAAATGATTGATACCGTCCATGTGACGAGGATCCTAGCTGAATTTAAGGAACAGTGAGGGATGACAAATATGAATGAGATACGATTTCATGGAGATACCGAGCGTTGGAACGTGTACGATGGAGAAGAGTTGCTTTGCTCGCTACGTTGTGGTGATGCCGTGATGATTCAAGTAGGAAAGCACTTCTTGCCATCCAACCTTGAGCTCGATACGGACTGGTACGTGAAGTTTGGAAATTCGAAGTTCTGGCTCCACCGACATGCCAAGTACCGCGTCCGACCGCTGTTCTAACTGCTCTTCGGAGCAGTTTTTTTACGCCGACAAACAAAGGCGAAATATAATTGTCTCCGAAACGGCGGTGAGGAAAGCAAAAAGCCACCGTCATTGGCGGTTCCGAATCTACCGTCAATTAAAGTGGCTGATGACACCCTGCTACGTGGTTCACTTCTTCGTAGGAAGAAAACTTACCCTTGTATGCAGCTAAATATTCAGATGGAACAATGTCTCGAACAGAAATTTTACTGGAATTACTTTCAGTGGATGCTGAAATATTGGACGAAAAGACAAGAAAAAGCACGCTAATTGATAAAAACACTTTAGAAAACTTAAGAGAAAAATATTTCATTTTTATCCTATCCTTTTCAATGTTATTATATAGTGGTATAAAATTTACTTATACAAATAGGGAGGAAAATCGTGATGAGTGTATTAGGGATGCAGTTATTAGGAATTTTTTTCTGGTTACTCGGAATTGTAGTAATAGTAATCATTGTCTTGGCATGCCTAAAATATCTTAGAAAAAAATAACTCTTGAATCATAAGATCCCCCCTTAAAATGAAGATAATTACATCCCAATGATACCACCATTTAATTGAAAAGTTTGTAATAATTTGTAGAAGGATCAGATTTTTTTGAAAGGTTTGGCCTACAATGGGGGGTGAACCGATAGAATAAAACCAAAATAAAAAAATTATTTGTAGGTATTGTCGGGAACCATAACTTTTACTCCGTAGGATGTATGAACAGGGTTTGGGCTAGAGGAATGAACATAGCATGAGTGATATCTTAACAGACTATGACGAAGGGCCCCTTGCGGGGCCCTCCGGGCGACGATGGATGAGTTGAAGTCGTATTCCTAAACGTTGCCTTCAAGGCAATACCCCAGAGGGCGATCACCGGCGATTCGGATGCCGAGCCTCAAGGGCTGTGCGGTGTTGCCTAGAACGTGTCTTTGGCGCAACACTCCATTCCTACTCCGTTTGGTACGAACCTTCCGGCTTGCCAAAATCCGGCTGTTGCCTCACAGGGTTCAATGGAACCACACCTCTCTGTTCGTCGCCGGTAATTAGAATGTCCGGAACCGGAATCGCCTATGCGCGGTTTTCGGAAATCAGCTGTTGAATTTTTTCCACTTGCGATTTTTGTTTTGCGTCTCCGGGAAACGCTCGCCTTTCTTCAGATGCACTCTTTTCGGATCTGTAATTCCGGTATGAAACGACGCCTCGCCGATCTCGATGTACACGCCGTCGTTGGGCGCGCGGTCGCCGGGCTCGAATTCGCTCCATTCTCCCATCGTGCTCACCTCCGGTTGTAGTGTTCCGCGAAAGGGGCCGGGCGATTCGGGACAGCAAAGCGGAAGCGGCAGATCTATTGAGTTTTGGGCTGCGATGTGGTAATCTAGTCAGGTATGCGATTTAAGCAATTCCCCTTATCGTATACTCCTTGCTCCTCGGCCGCGGGCGTTGCCGCGCGGTATGACAAGCGGGGGGCCAAAGACCAAAAGGAGGTAGAACGGACATGCGCAACTATGAGTTGATGTACATCATCCGTCCGGACGTGGACCAAGAAGCCGTTCAAGCTGTCACGGAGAAATTCCAGGGCATCATCGCGAACGGCGGCGAGATCTTGAAAGCGGAAGCGCCTAAGAAACAGCGCCTGGCTTACGAGATCAAGAAGTACCGCGAAGGTACGTACGTGCTGGTTCATTTCTCGGCGCCGGCATCGGTTGTGACCGAACTGGAACGCGTCCTGAAAATTTCGGACGAAGTCATTCGCCACATCGTTGTCAAAGAAGTCGTTGCTTAATTGAACACTGCACGACAGCCTGGCGGCTCGCCGCCCGAGGCCGTCATAGTTAGGGGGAATCCACGATGTTGAACCGGGTCATTCTGATCGGACGCCTGACCAAGGATCCCGAGCTTCGTTACACGCCCTCGGGCGTCGCCGTTGCGCAATTTACGCTTGCGGTGGATCGGCCGTTTTCCCGCGAAGGCGGAGAACGCGAAGCCGATTTTATTCCGATCGTCGTATGGCGCCAACAGGCGGAAACCTGCGCGAATTACCTTCGGAAAGGTCGCTTGACCGCCGTGGAAGGGCGCATGCAAGTGCGCAACTACGAGAACAACGAAGGCCGCCGGGTTTATGTGACGGAGGTTGTGGCCGATAACGTGCGTTTTCTCGAATCGCCGAACCGCGAAGGCGGCGGCGGACAGGGACGCGACGATTACGGCGCACCGTCCGGGAATTACGGCGGAGGCGGCGGATACGGCGGCGGAAACCGCAGTTCCGGATCGCGTGGCGGCAGCAACAACGGGGACCCGTTTGCGGATGACGGCAAGCCGATCGATATATCGGACGATGATTTGCCATTCTAAGACAGGAAGGACGGAGAAAACGTGAGCGAACAACAACAAACTGCGCCAGCTGCTCGTGAAGAGCGCGCACCCCGCGAAAATCGTGGACCGGGAGGCGAAGGCCGCGAACAACGCGAGCCCCGCAAATTCCGCCGCGGCCGCAACAAGCGCCGCAAAGTGTGCTACTTCACGGTTAATAAAATTACGCACGTCGATTACAAAGACCTGGACTTGCTCCGCAAGTTCATCAGCGAACGCGGCAAAATCCTGCCGCGCCGCGTAACCGGCACGAAGGCGAAATACCAACGCATGCTGACGGTTGCGGTCAAACGCGCCCGCCAAATGGCATTGCTGCCTTACACGACGGAGTAAGACAAAGCGCGCAAAACCCCACCAAACCGGTCAAGCCGTCTTGGTGGGGTTTTTTTGCGCCGCGCTGAGGAAGAAGGGAGTTCATGCGATGATTCGTACGTTGTTCTTTCTATGTGCTTCGCTGATTCTCTTGCTTGGTTGTTCCGGCGAAACGGACGATAGAGCGAATAGCGCCATTTCATGCATTCGACAATTCGCCTATGTCGATCATCCCGAAGCTTGAGGCCGGCCCCGACGGCACCCGACGGTAAAATGAATCCTCGCCAAGCACAATTTCCCTCGCGGCGGTTTCGCCCGGTCGTGGTGAGGCCATGCCTCGGCGTGATATAATGGAACGGTCGGAGCTTCAGACGCTTCGGCCGTTTTTGCTTGAAACCCTCGCGACAGGGAGAGAGGAATTATGAATATCGCTTTTTTTCTTCTGCCGAAGCAAGAGGTCGTTTGTTTGCCGGAGACCGCGACGTTAAGGCAGACGCTTGAGCGGATGGAGCGCCACCGCTATACCGCCGTTCCCGTCCTGAGCGACGAGGGCGTTTATATCGGCACCGTAACCGAAGGCGACCTGCTCTGGTTTTTGAAAAACAGTCCCGACATCCAATTCGATAACGCCCACCGCGTCACGCTGTCCGAAATCGAGTTCCGCCGAAACGTGCTTCCCGTGCGCATCGATGCGAATATGGAGGACTTGATCTCGCTCGCCAAAACGCAAAACTTCGTGCCGGTCGTGGACGACATGGGGCGGTTCATCGGCATCGTCCGCCGCAGCGACGTGATCGATTACTGCGCCCGGCTCATGCTGGCTCCCGCGAAGGATAACGGAAGCGCTTAACAATCGCATACGGCTTGCGGGAAACGCAGCGTATTTTGCGGATAACGGTCGCTTTTTGGCCGTTATTTGCTTTATTTTCACAGCAGGGGGCGCGCCTTTGCGATGTTGCGGGGATGCTTGGTGCGAGGGCAATTTGTGCTATAATGGAGATTGCAGCTTTTGCGGTCAGACACCGAGTTTGGGCTTGAAAGAATCCGAAGGAAGGGATGGGTTCAAGCGATGGAACGCGAACTGGATGTCGCCACCCGGGCGAAACTGATTGAATGGTTGAAGACGGAACTGCTTGACCAAGTATCCCGGCTTTTCAAGGCGATGTGGGATGGGAGCACCGTTCGCATTGCGGACAGTTTGGCCGGCTTGATCGCCGGAGGGTACATTTTGGGACGGAGACTCGGCATTTCCTATAAAGAACTGGACAAGGCGGTTGCCGAGAAGGTCGTCCGGCTCCGGCAGGAAGGCCATCAGCTCGAGGACCAGTACAAGGATTTGTCGGCGCTCGAAGAACATATTCGCAAGAGGTGACCTCATTGAACATGGGCTGGAAGTCCGTAGCCTGGAGCGCGACGGCGCTTTTGCTGTTGCTCAGCATTCCGACGTCGCTCAACATCGTTACGCTGTTTTTGCTGATGACCCCGATGGTCGTGCTGTACACGATGCTTAAACCGCTGTCGTTTGCGCTGCATATGGCGTGCGTCGTCGCCGCAGCCTTCGTGCTGTCGGGATCCTACGCTCTGGTTGCGTTGACCTTCGGCTTGTTTTTTCTGATTCCGTCGATCGTCATGGGACACCTGTATAAAAAAAGGGCGGCCCCGAAACGGGTCGTTCTGATCGGGTTCGTCGTGATCTTGGCGCAGCTGCTCGTGGAATTGATGATTTTTTCGTCGCAGTACGACGTCGATTTGACTTCTTATTTGACGGTGCTGCTGGAGGACGCCTCGCAGGCGCTGGATACGTCCGGAACGCTTCTTCCGGAAGGCTGGGCGGCCGATACGGCCAGTCAGTTGACCGATACGATCATGACGATGCTGCCGGCGCTGCTGCTGCTTACTTCGTTCGGGCTGGCCGGGCTGACGCATTTCTTGTCCCGGCGCGCGCTGGCGCTCACCGGGATTCAAACCCCGTCGATGCCCCAGATGAAAACGTGGATGCTGCCCCGCAGCCTGGTGTTTTATTATTTGATCGCCCTGGTGCTCAGTTTTATGGTTTCGGCGGAAGATCCCGGTTTTCTGACGCTGGTCGTCGCCAATGCGGTCCCGGTTTTACGGTTCGCCTTTACGATCCAGGCGATCGCCTTTTTCTTTTTCCTCGCGAGCGTCAAGCGGTGGCATAAGGCGGTTCCGATCGCAATCGCGGTGCCGATTTTGCTGTATCCTCCATTTTACCTGATCGGGTTGTTAGACGTGGCGTTCCCGCTGCGCAAGCATTTTACTAAAAATTGACGGCGGGCGGCACGGGCGGAAAGTACAAGAATTAACCGAGCAAGGGAGCGGAGCATGACATGCCCAAGTTTCTCGTTCAGCGATGGCACGGTATGCACAATGTATGGGCGCTCGTCCTCATTTTGCTGCTGACGGTCGCTTTGGCCTTGTATCAGTGGGTTCTCGGTCTTATCGCGCTCGTTTTGGGCGCCGGCGTGACCGTGTACGCGCTGCTGGCAGAACGGGCGTTCCGCAAAGATTTGGACGACTACGTCCTCACGCTGTCCTACCGCATCAAAGGCGTCGGCAACGATGTCATGGGCACGCTTCCGTTCGGCATCGCGCTCTACAACGAAGACCGGGAAATCCAATGGCACAACAATTATCTCGCGCAAATGGCGGGCCGGTCGAATATCGTCGGCTTGACGCTGACCGATCTTTTTCCCGGCATTCATGTCCCCGTCAAGGAAAAGGACGCGCACCGGATCGAGATGACGCTGAACAGCCGGGTCTATGAAATGCTGTTCCGTACCCGCGAAAGAGTCCTCTACGCCACGGACATCACCGAGAGCTGGACGATCAAGCAAAAGTACGAAAACGAAAAGCTGGCGCTCGGCATCGTCATGATGGACAATCTGGAGGAAGTCGCGCAAGGAATGGACGAGCAGCAGCGGGCGCTTATGCTGTCCAAGGTGACCGGGGAAATCAACGAATGGTCGAGGGAGTACGGGCTGCTGCTCCGTCGGCTTTCGTCGGACAAATATATGGTCATCACGAACCAGAGCGCGCTGCGCAGGCTGGAGCAGTCGCGCTTCGAGCTGCTCGACGAGGTGCGGGAGATCACGATGGATCTGAAGCTCCCGATGACGCTGTCGATCGGCTTCGCCTCGGGCACCGACAATATGGAGGAGCTGGGGCATCTCGTGCAGGGGAGCCTGGACATCGCCCTCGGGCGCGGAGGCGACCAGGCGGTCGTCAAAGTCGGCGACAGGCAGAGCTTCTACGGCGGCAAGAGCAACGCGGTCGAGAAGCGCACGAGGGTGCGCGCCCGCGTCATCTCCCACGCGCTGCGGGATTTGATCAAGGAGAGCGACAACATTATCGTTATGGGGCACAAAATGCCGGACATGGACGCGATCGGCGCGGCGATCGGGGTCGTCAAAGCGGCCAGGCAGTTCGGCAAGGAAGCGCACATCGTCCTGGAATCGGTCAATCCGGCCATCGTGCGGATGGTCGATATGATTCGCGAGGACGAGAAGCTTTACAAACGGTTCGTGTCGCCGGAGCAGGCCCTGGGCATGATCGGCAAGCGGACGCTCGCCGTCGTCGTCGACACGCACCGGGCTTCGATGGTCGCGGAACCGAAGCTGCTCCAGCAGACGGAACGGATCGTCATCATCGACCACCATCGCCGCAGCGAGGAGTTCATTGACGACGCCGTGCTCGTCTACATGGAGCCGTATGCGTCCTCGACATGCGAGCTGGTCACCGAGGTGCTGCAGTACATCCAGGACCGGATCGTGCTGGACGTCAGGGAGGCAACCGCGCTGCTCGCGGGCATAACCGTCGACACGAAAAGCTTTTCGATGCGGACCGGCTCCCGCACGTTCGAAGCGGCATCGTTCCTGCGCCGCAACGGGGCGGACGCGATGCTCATCCAGCGGATGCTCAAGGAGGACCTTGAGGAATACATCAAAAAGGCGCAAATCATCCAGCACGCCGAAATTTACCGCGGCGACATCGCGATCGCCGTCGCCGGCGGCACGCAGCCGGTGACGCAGCTGCTCATCGCGCAGGCAGCCGACACGCTGCTGACGATGACGGGCATTCGCGCCTCGTTCGTCATCGGGATGCGTGCCGACGGGCTCGTCGGCATCAGCGCCCGCTCGCTCGGGCAGATCAACGTACAGGTCGTCATGGAACGCATGGGCGGCGGGGGACACTTGTCGAACGCGGCGTGCCAAATGCAGGGCACGCCGCAGGAAGTGGCCGCCAAGTTGAAAAAAGCGTTAAAAGAACTGGAAGAGGAAGAGGGGATTCTGGAATGAAGGTCATTTTCCTGCAAGACGTAAAGGGACAAGGCAAGAAGGGCGAAGTGAAAGAAGTATCCGAAGGGTATGCGCGCAATTTTCTGCTGCCGAAGGGCTATGTCCAAGTGGCGACGGAAGGGAACAAAAAGACGCTCGACCAAATGAAAGCCTCCGCCGACAAGCGCAAGGCGAAAGAGAAGGAAGACGCGCAGGCGCTTGCCAAGAAGCTTGGCGAAACGACGGTCGTCATCAAGGCGAAGGCCGGCGAGGGCGGCCGCCTGTTCGGCGCCATCACGAGCAAGCAAATCGCGGAGGCGCTCGAGAAGCTCGGCATCGCCATCGACAAGCGGAAGATCGACCTGGACGAGCCGATTCGCACGCTCGGCGTGACGCAAGTGCCGCTCAAGCTGTACCCTGAAGTGAAAGGCACGCTGAACGTGCAAGTCGCGGAGGAGTAACCGGCAATGGCAAGCGGGGAAACGATGTTGTACGACCGGGTTCCGCCGCAAAATCTCGAAGCGGAACAAGCGGTGCTCGGCGCCATCCTGCTGGAAATCGAAGCGCTCATCACGGCGATGGAGCGGCTTCGGTCCGAGGATTTCTACAGCGTCGCCCACCAGCGGATTTTCGAAGCGATGATCGATCTGAACGAAAACAACGAGCCGCTCGATCTGATCACGCTCACCGCCTTGCTTCAGGACCGCGGGCAGCTCGAGGAAATCGGCGGCGTCAGTTACCTGGCCAAGCTGGCCAACGCCGTGCCGACGGCCGCCAACGTGGAGTATTACGCGCAGATCGTCGAAGAGAAGTCGATGCTGCGCCGGCTCATCCGGACCGCGACGCAAATCGTTTCCAGCGGTTACACGACGGAGGACGACGTCGGAGCGCTGCTGAACGACGCCGAAGCGCGGATCATGGAGCTGTCCAACCGGCGGGCGGCGCACGGGTTCATCAGCATTCGCGACGTCCTGATGGACGTCTTCGAGCGCGTGGAGTTCCTTTACAACCATAAGGGAGGCACGACGGGCATTCCGTCCGGGTTTCCCGATCTCGACAAAATGACGTCCGGCTTCCAGCGAAGCGATCTCATCATCGTCGCGGCCCGTCCTTCCGTCGGGAAGACGGCCTTCGCGCTCAACATCGCGCAAAACGTCGCGGTGCGCGCTTCGGAAACCGTCGCGATCTTCAGTCTCGAAATGTCGGCCGCGCAGCTCGTCAACCGGATGATTTGCGCGGAGTCGAACGTCGACGCGGGCCGGATGCGGACCGGCTTCCTCGAGGGAGACGACTGGGAAAAGCTGTCGATGGCGATCGGCTCGCTGTCGGAGGCGCAAATCTACATCGACGATACGCCCGGCATTACGGTAGCCGACATCCGCGCCAAGTGCCGCCGTCTCAAGAAGGAGAAAGGGCTGGGCATGATTTTGATCGACTACCTGCAGCTGATTCAGGGCCGGGGCAAGCCCGGGGAAAACCGGCAGCAGGAAGTATCGGAAATTTCGCGGACGCTGAAGCAGATCGCGCGGGAGCTGGAAGTGCCCGTCATCGCGCTGTCCCAGCTGTCCCGCGGCGTCGAGCAACGGCAGGACAAGCGGCCGATGATGTCTGACTTGCGGGAATCGGGCTCGATCGAGCAGGACGCCGACATTGTCGCGTTCCTGTACCGTGACGATTACTACAATCAGGATACCGAGAAGAAGAACATCATCGAGATCATCATCGCCAAGCAGCGGAACGGGCCGGTCGGCACGGTCGAGCTCGTCTTTTTGAAGAACTTCAACAAGTTCGTCAGCCTCGACCGCTCCCACAGCGATCCACTGGCCGGCACCGCGTGAGCGGAAGCGGGCAACGGGGGGCTTGAGCGGAGGGGGCTCGCGCATCTGCGGCATGCGAAGCGCAAGAGTTCGCGCAGTTTGCGGCATAGCGAGACGCAAGAGTTTGTGTTTTTTGATCCTTTTGAGCGTATAGTGTAAACCGTTTAGTTGACGATTGTATATCCATGTTTTTCGCGTTATAATAATGGTAATCCTAATAAAGAACGGTGCCGTGCGCCAACACGACACCGCTTCGATAGCGTAGTGGGCGAGTCTGTAAAATACTTTGTGTAAACTCTCAAACCTACTAAAATGAAATCATGGAGAGGTTGGGGAGCACACATGGGATTATGGACGAAAGAGCAGCTGCGGAGTTTCATCAAGGAGAATAATCTGGTCACCGCACAGGATGCGCAGAATGCGCTAAAGGACCTGTTTGCCGAAACGCTGCAAGAAATGCTAGAGGCCGAAATGGATACGCACCTGGGCTATAGCAAGCATGACGTGCAGAACAAGCAGACGAAGAACAGTCGCAACGGTAAGAGCAAGAAAATCGTCACTAGCGAGTACGGCGACCAGGAGATTGCCGTGCCACGGGATCGCCTGGGCGAGTTCGAGCCGCTCGTGGTGAAGAAGCATCAGTCCAACGTGACGGGGATCGAGGATCAGATCGTCGCCCTGTACGCCAAAGGCGTCAGCACGCGGGAGATCCAGGACCATCTGCAGAATCTCTATGGTTTGGAGGTCTCGCCAACCTTTATTTCCAATGTCACGAATAAGATCATTCCGCTCATCAAAGAGTGGCAGAATCGGCCGTTGCAGGGCGTATACGCGGTCGTCTTCCTGGACGCCATCCACTTCAAGGTGAAGCAAGACGGGGCGATCGTGAACAAAGCTGCCTACATGGTCATTGGGATCGACATGGACGGCAACAAGGACGTGCTGGGCATGTGGATCGGCGAGAACGAGTCCGCGAAGTTCTGGCTGAGCGTCTTGAACGATCTTAAGAATCGCGGCGTTCAGGACATCCTTATCACCTGTGTCGACAACCTCACGGGCTTCTCCCAGGCGATCTCTGCCTGTTATCCGAAGACGGAGATTCAGAAGTGCATCATCCACCAGATCCGCAACTCCACGCGCTACGTCTCCTACAAGGATCTGAAGAAGGTGACGGCCGATCTGAAGCCCATCTACAAGGCTGCTACGGAGGAAATGGCTCTGCTGGAACTCGACCGCTTTGAGGAGACGTGGGGCGCCAAGTATCCCCTTATTGTCCGCTCATGGCGCAGCAATTGGGACGAACTCGCCACCTTCTTCAAGTATCCGCCTGAGCTTCGTAAGCTCATCTACACGACGAACATGATTGAGAGCTATCATCGCCAATTGCGAAAAGTCACCAAAGGGAAAAGCATCTTCCCAAGCGACGAGGCGCTACTGAAAATGCTGTACTTAGTCACGATGGACGTCACCCGCAAATGGACCGGTCGTGTTCAAAACTGGGGACAGATGCTCCTGCAGCTCTCCGTCTTCTTTCCGGACCGGATCGGCCAGCACTTACCTTGAGGAGGCTAATCTCCCCTTCGGAGAGATGCCTATAAAAGAGTTTACACAAAATTATTGACAGACCCTAGTGGGCAACCACGGCGCGCAGTAACTGCAAAACCCACCGAAGCAGACCAAGCTTAAGCGGTGGGTTTTTTCATGTTACGAAGCTTTCGACGTATCCAGCGAGCGAATTTCCGAACACTAAAAAACAGTGTCATAAGCATGGAAATCCACTTAAGGACGTCGAACAACTTGTCATGATTCACGGGCATCCCTCCTTTCGAAGGAACTGCACCGAGCACCCACCGACCACTATCTGTGATTTATTATAACGTTTATTGAGTTTGTCATAAAGTAAGCAAAGAAGGTTGCAGCGCAGAGAGACGCTTAATGTTAGTTGTGAGACACTGACGTATGTACGCGGACGAATCCGCAGCCTAAGGAGCCGATGTCGTCCTTTCGCATTCGGACAGGCTGCCGTCGAAATGGAAGTCGCCGGGTTCGCGGCGAGATGCAAGGTTATGGCCATCATCTTCTTTTTCACTTCATATTGCGATTTTCATGGGGACCGCTCTCTTTTTCAGCTCATTTCTCCAGAGCACCTCATCTTCTCCCATCCACTCCGGAGGTCGGCGTGCTCCCCGGCGGATCCAACTGAGTCATGGCTACTCATCTTGACCCGCCATGCGCATAAAGCCGCCCTCATTTGAGTAACCACGACTCATTTCGCCGCCCTCGCAGTCCGCTAACGGTCCAGTTGGGTCGTGACGACTCATCTTACCCGCCCTCATTTGAGTAAACACGACTCACTTCGCCACCCCCGCAGGTCCGCTAGCGATCCAGATGAGTCGTGGCGACTCATCTGACCCGCAATGCGCAATATAGCCGCACTCAAATGAGTAACCACGACTCATTTCGCCGCCCTCGCAGTCCGCTAGCGATCCAGATGAGTCGTGGCGACTCATCTGACCCGCAATGCGCAATATAGCCGCACTCAAATGAGTAACCACGACTCACTTCGCCGCCCTCGCAGTCCGCTAACGATCCAGTTGGGTCGTGACGGCTCATCTTGACCCGCCATACGCATAAAGCCGCCCTCATTTGAGTAACCGCGACTCATTTCACCCCCTCCGCAGGTCCGCTAATGACCCAGTTGGGTCGTGATGACTCATCTTACCCGCCATACGCATAAAGCCGCATTCAAATGAGTAACCACGACTCATATCGCCGCCCTCGCAGTCCGCTAACGGTCCAGTTGGGTCGTGATGACTCATCTCAACCTGCCGCATGTATCCGGCTGCACTCTGGCCGATCTCCATGTCAGCTATTCGCCCCCAACCCGAGCGTGGATTATTGAGATTTCGGCATCCGACGTGCCATTTATAAGCGAATTATAAAAAAATCAACAAACATATGTTATGAACTTACAATGATCTTCGAATTTTGGTGTTATATAATATTACAAAAGAAGCGAAGCTGCCTGAAACCATGACATGAACGAAAGAAGGAGCGATGAACATGTATATTCAAGCGGATCCTTACCTGTATCCTTTTGACGGAAATATAACGGCTCGCAATACGGCGCTGATCGTGATCGATATGCAGACGGATTTTTGCGGTCCCGGCGGGTACGTGGATCGGATGGGGTACGATCTTTCGCTGACCCGGCGGGCGATCGGGCCGATCCGGAAGCTGCTGGCCGCCGCAAGGGCGATTCCCGGATTTACGGTCATTCATACGCGCGAAGGCCATCGTCCCGACCTGTCCGACTTGCCCGAAAACAAGAGATGGCGGAGCAAGCAGATCGGGGCCGAAATCGGCTCGCAGGGGCCGGCCGGAAAAATACTGGTCCGGGGCGAGCCCGGCTGGCAAATTATCGAGGAGCTGGCGCCGGCCGAAGGGGAAATCGTCATCGACAAACCCGGCAAAGGAAGCTTTTACGCGACGGATCTGGATTTGATTTTGAAAACGAAAGGGATCCGCAATCTCATTTTGACCGGCATTACGACGGACGTTTGCGTCCATACGACGATGCGCGAGGCGAACGACCGGGGCTACGAGTGTCTGATTTTGGAGGATTGCACCGGCGCGACCGATTTCAACAACCACCTCGCCGCTCTCCAGATGGTGAAGATGCAAGGCGGCGTGTTCGGCAGCGTGTCCGACTCGGAGAAGGTCATCGCGGCTTTGGGCGGCTTGGCCTGAATGGCGAAAAACGGACGAGGGATTGCGGAAAGTAAGGAGCAAGAAACAAAAAAGAAGTAAGAGGCAAGAAAGAAGCAAGAAAGAAGTCAGAAAGAAGTCAGAAAGAAGTCAGAAGCCATAAAAGCCGAAAAGCGAGCGCAGGAAGCGATGGCTGGCGCATGGATGAAAAAAGAGAAGGCCTGTCATCGAACATCGATTTGGCCGAAGCTGCAGGAAGGAGACCGATCCTATGGGGAAACGCCACATTCCGACCGACCTAACCATCGAGTGGCTAAGCGCGGCTTACGCGAATCGGGAATTGGAGCCGGAGGACGTGATCCGCGAACTGATCGCCCGCGCGGAAGCGGACGCGGACATGAACATCTGGATTACGCCTCCGCGCATGGAACGAATCCGGCCGTATCTGGAACGACTCGAAGCGACCGATCCGTCTTCTTTGCCTTTGTGGGGAATACCGTTCGCGATCAAGGACAACATCGACTGCGCCGGCATTCCGACGACGGCGGGATGCCCGGATTATCAATATATGCCGACGGAAAACGCGACCGTCGTGGAACGTCTCGTCGCGGCCGGGGCCATTCCGCTCGGCAAGACGAATCTGGACCAATTCGCCACGGGACTCGTCGGCACGAGAAGCCCTTACGGGGAGACGCATAATGCGCTAAGGAGCGAACTGATCAGCGGAGGCTCCAGCTCCGGGTCGGCCGTAGCGGTGGCGAGAGGCCAGGCCGCTTTCGCGCTCGGCACGGACACGGCCGGTTCGGGCCGGGTGCCCGCGGCGCTGAACGGCATCGTCGGCTACAAGCCAAGCCTGGGCGCCTGGCCGACAAAAGGGGTCGTGCCGGCCTCGGCCAGCCTCGATTGCGTGACGGTGTTCGCCCGGAGCCTGGAGGATGCGCTGGCCGTCGACCGCGTTGCGAGAGGATTCGACGCCGGCGACCCTTGGTCGAAGGACATTCCCGCGCCCGCGCCAAGGAAGCCGAAGCGCTTTCTGCTGCCGAAGGAGCCGCTGCGGTTTTTCGGACCGTTCGCGAAGGAATACGAAGCGGCATGGGAGGAGGCGAAGCGGCGGCTTGCCGCGATGGGCGCGGACTGGGAGCCGGTCGACATCGGGATGTTCATGCAGGCGGCGGCGATGCTCTACAGCGGCCCGTATGTGGCGGAACGCTGGGCGAGTTTAGGAGGCTTCGTTGAGCATCATCCCGGAAGCGCGTTTCCCGTGACCGAGCAGGTTTTGCGTTCCGGAGCGGAAGAGCGCCACCGCGCGGCATCCTTGTTCAAATCGCTTCACGAGCTGCAAGCCTACCGTCTGGAAGCGGGCAAGCTGCTCGAAGACGCGGTGCTCGTCATGCCGACTGCGGGCGGCACCTGGACGAGAGACGAGGTGCGGGCCGACCCGATCAAAACGAACAGCGAAATGGGTATTTATACGAACCATTGCAACCTGCTCGATTTGTGCGCGGCGGCGGTTCCGGCGGCGAGCGCGGCGGACCGTCTGCCGTTCGGGATTACGTTTTTTGCGCTCGCGGCAAACGAAGGCCTGGTCGCAAGCGCGGCCGAAACGTTTCTGAACGGAAGCCCATGGCCGTCCGGCGAAGCGGATCGAACGCTGGTCGCGGTATGCGGCTTGCATATGCGGGGCTTTCCGCTCGAGAAGCAAATGCTGGGCATGGGCGCCCGATTCGTCCGGGAGGACCGGACCGCTCCGAAGTACGAGATGATCAAGCTCGCCGCGACGCCGCCAAGGCCCGGATTGATCAAAAAAACGGACGGAGGCGCCTCGATCGGCCTGGAGCTGTGGGAAGTGCCGGTCAAGTCGTTCGGCGCGTTCGTGACGGGAATCGCAGCGCCTCTCGGCATCGGCAAGGTGGAGCTGCAGGACGGAACCGAGGTTCCGGGGTTCATTTGCGAAGGCTATGCGGAAGCCCTGGGAGAAAAAATAACGGCGCTGGGAAGCTGGCGCGCCGTTCCATAATCGTCATATCGAACCCTGCGCAAGAAGGCTGAAGCCGATCGGATCGGGAGGCCTTCTTTTTTGTGTAATATATATGTTATGTTTATTTGTGGCTTACAATATTTTCATGTCAATTATATTAGATATTTATAAAGAAACGACTAGAATTATCGTCTATAATGAGTTAAAGTAAACAAATCTAATGAATCGTGTTATGAATTTTTACACCAAGGGGGCGATTCGATGAAGGCGCACGATATCGACGCGGACTCCTGCCTTCTGAAGGCGCAAGGCTTGACGAAACGGTTCGGAATCCTTACGGCGAATGAGTCGATTAACCTTGAGGTCAGACCGGGCTCCATTCATGCCATCCTCGGGGAAAACGGCGCGGGTAAAAGCACGCTGATGAAAATGCTCTACGGCGTGTACGTGCCCGATGAAGGCCAAATCCTGATGGACGGACAGGTCGTCGAACTTCACCCGCCGACGAAGGCAAGGGCGAAAGGGATCGGGATGGTGTTTCAGGACTTCCGGGTCGTTCCGGCGCTGACCGTGCTGGACAACATCGCGCTGGCGGTCGGAAAAGGCTGGCGGCTGCGGAGAAAGCAGCTGCGGGAGCAAATCAGGCAAATTTCGGCCAAATACGGCCTGGCGGTCGATCCGGACGCTTACGTATGGCAGCTTGACCTGGGACAGCGGCAGCGGCTGGAGATCGTCAAAGTGCTGCTCGTTCCGGGCACGAGAATCATTATTTTCGACGAGCCGACGAGCGTGCTCGTTCCCCAGGAAGTGGAATCCTTTCTCCGAATGCTCGACCTGCTGCGCAAGGACGGCTACGGCATTTTGCTCATCACTCATAAAATCAACGAAGTTCTCGCCTGCGCGGACCAGGCGACGGTGCTGAGAGCGGGAAAAATCACGCACCAGGTGACCCGCGAGGAGGGGCTCGACGGAGACGCGCTCGTCGCGGCCATGATGGGCGACAAGTCGCTGAAGGCCGTCGTGAAGCCGGCTCCCGACTTGTCGGAAACGCCGTCCGAGGTGCTTCGCCTCGACAACGGCACGATCAAAGGCGATCACGGCGAGGCGGTGCTCTCCGACGTGAAGCTTTCGCTGCGGAAAGGCGAAATCGTCGGCGTCGCAGGCATTTCCGGCAGCGGCCAGCGAGAGCTGGCGGAAACGCTGTTCGGCCTTCGCAAGCTGTCCGCCGGCACGCTCGCCGTGCACGGCAAGGAGATGAAAGGCGACGTCAAGGCGTTTCTGGAAGCGGGCGTTAGCTTCGTCTCCGAGGATCCGATCAAGGAATCGGTCATTCCGGGCTTCACGATTTTGCAGCATATGGTGCTGGACGGCATGCCGGTCCGCAACAAGGGGCGGGCATCGACTGGGCACGGCTCCGGTCGGAGCTCGAGGCGAGCGAGGAAGCGAGGTCGCTGGCCCTCGCCGCTCCCGAACGGAGAGCGGATCAATTGTCCGGCGGCAACGTGCAGCGGATGGTCCTTTCCCGGGCGCTGATTCGCAAGCCCGACATTCTCGTGATCAGCTATCCGAGCCGCGGCCTCGACATCGGCACGACGAGAACGATTCAGCAGCGCCTGATCGAGCTGGCCGAGCAAGGAACCGCCATTCTGTTGTTTTCGGAAGATTTGGACGAATTGTTCAAGCTGTCGGACCGGTTGGTCGTGCTGTCGGGCAAACGGCTGCTCGGGCCGTATCTGCCGTCCGAAACCGATATTTCGCAAATCGGCAACCGCATGTTGAAGGGGGAATCCGCATGAGCCATCAAGCATCCGCGATCTTGCCCGAAGCTTCCGGTGCCGCGCGGAGCAAATGGGCCCCGATCGGCAAACAGGCGCTCGTCTGGCTGTCCCCGTTCGTGCTGTACGGCATTTTCCTGCTGTTCTATGGCGTCAACCCGCTCGAGCTGTACGCCTCGATGATTCAATCGACGTTCGGCGATTTGTACGGCTTCGGCGAAGTGCTGCTCAAAGCCACGCCGTTCGTGCTGACGGGGCTTGCGGCGGCGCTGCCCGCCAAAGCGGGGCTGGTCAACGTCGGCGGGGAAGGGCAGCTGGCGATCGGGGCGCTGTTCGCGACGACGGCGGGGGTCTTTGTCCTCGGCTCCTATCCCGCCTGGATCGGCATTCCGCTCATGCTGCTGGCCGGCGCGTTCGGCGGCGCGGCATGGGGAGCGATCATCGCGCTGCTCAAAGTCAAAGGCCGCCTGAACGAAACGATTACGAGCGTTCTGCTCAACTACGTCGCGGCTTACACCGTCAGCTTATGCGTTCACGGGTTTCTGAAAGATCCGGAATCGTTCAACTGGCCGTTTTCTCCGGAAATTTCCTGGTCGCTGCGGCTCCCGATTTTTAACGGCACGCGGCTGCACATCGGCTTTGCAATCGCGATCGTGCTGGCCTTGGCGGCATGGTACGTGCTGGCGAAAACGAGGCTCGGCTTCCGGATCCGGGTGCTCGGCAGCAACCGGTACGCGGCGGAAAGAGCCGGCATGAGCATCAATAAAACGTACTTCTGGGTGCTGATCGCGGCCGGCGCCGTCGCCGGCGTCGCGGGCATGATCGAAATTGCCGGCATCGAAGGGCGCCTTCGTCCGACGACCGGCGTCAACTACGGCTACTTCGGGTTTCTCGCGGCGATGATGGCATGGAACAGTCCGCTGAAGCTGTTGGGAACCGCGTTTCTCCTCGGCATGATCAGCGTGGCGGGCAATACGCTCGAAATCCGTTCCGGATTGCCGTCTTCCTCGGTCATGATCCTGATGGCGCTGGTGCTTCTGTTCATTCTCGGAAGCGGAAGGAGGGCGAAGCGATGATTGCGGATATTCTTACGGGGGCGATCCGATCCGGAACGTCCGTCATGCTGGCGTCGCAAGGCGAGCTCGTCTCGGAGCGGGCCGGAGTCATCAATTTGGGAACGGAAGGGTCGCTGCTGGCCGGCGCGCTCGGCGGCTTCGCCGTTACCGTCTGGACCGGCAACCCGTGGCTCGGCGCTTTGGCCGGCGGCGTTTGCGGCATGCTGCTCTCGGCGATTCACGCGTTTCTGGTCATCAGCCGGGGCGCGAACCAGCTGGCCACGGGGCTTACGCTCATGTTTTTCGGAATGGGCCTTACCTCGTTTCTCGGCCGGGATTTCGTTAGCGAGCAGATCGTCGGCTTCAATCCGGTGCCGATCCCGCTGCTTTCGGACATTCCGTTCATCGGCGGCATCCTGTTCAACCACGATCCGCTGACGTACCTTTCGATTCTGCTTGTTCCTTGCTTATGGTTCGTGCTGTTCCGAACCCGGGTCGGCACGATTCTTAGAGCCGCGGGCGAGCGGGAGGAAGTGCTGTTCGCGAGCGGGATCAACCCGAAGCTCGTCCGATACGCCGGCGTGCTGGCGGGCGGCTTCCTGGCCGGCCTCGGCGGCGCTCAGCTGTCGCTTGCGTTCACCCACAGCTGGGTGGAAAACATGGCGCAAGGCCGCGGCGTCGTGGCCGTCGCGCTCGTCATTTTCGCCTCGTGGCTGCCGGGACGGGCGATGCTCGGCGCTTATCTGTTCGGCGCCGCCCAGGCGCTGCAGCTTACGGTGCAGCAGCAGGGGCTTCCGATTTCCCCGTTTTTCCTGTTCATGGTCCCGTACCTGCTGACGCTGGCCGCGCTTCTTATCGTGGAGCGGCGGAAGCGAAGCACGACCCCGGAGGCGCTGGGCAAAGTGTTCGCCGGCGAAGGAAGCGGCTGATCGGCCTTGGGTCGGCGATCCCGCCCTGTTCGTTCTATTAAAGAGAGGCAACAAGGCAATTTCCATATAAAAAGGGCAAAGGTGGAGAGAAACCAATGAGAAAACAAACGAAAAAGTTGGCAAAAAGCATGGTATTCGGCCTGATGGCCCTGATCGCGCTGCTCGCGGGATGCAGCCAGCCTGGCGGCAACAGCAGCGCTCCGTCAAGCGGCGCCTCGCCGTCCGCGGCGGCGTCGGGTTCGGGCGAAGCGATCGGCACGGGCGGCTCGGCCGTCGGCTTTATTTTCGTCGGAACGAAGGACGATTACGGCTACAATCAAGCGGCGTACCAAGGCAGCGTGGCCGTCGAGGAAGCGTTCCCCGACCTGAAGGTGCTTCGCGCCGAGAACGTGCCGGAAACGGCCGAAGCCGAGCGCGTCATGGAGCAGATGATCCAGGAAGGCGCGAAAATCATTTTCCCGACCTCCTACGGCCATCTCGATCCGGCTCTCAACGTGGCGAAACGCCACCCGGACGTCGTGTTCTACCACCAGGGCGGCCTGAAAACGGCGGAAAACCTCGGTACCTACTTCGGCACGATGTGGGAGCCGGTATACCTCGCGGGCGTAGCGGCAGGCAAAATGTCCGAAACCGGCAAGCTCGGCTACATCGTTTCGGTTCCGATCCCGCAAGTGCTGCTTAACGTGAACGCCTTCGAACAAGGCGCGAAGTCGGTCAACCCGAACGCGACGACGTCCGTCGTCTTTACGGGAAGCTGGTGCGACCCGGGCCAGCAAGCGAACGCGGCGAACTCGCTCATCGACGGCGGCGCCGACGTGCTGACCCAGCACCAGGATTGCAGCAAAACGATCGTCGAAACGGCCGAACGCCGCGGCGTCATGACGGTAGGCTACCATGCCGATTCGTCCTCGCTCGCTCCGGAAGGCTGGATAACGGGTTCCGTATGGAACTGGCCGGATCTGTTCGTCGACATGGTGCAAACGGCGGTCGACGGCAGCTTCAAAGGCAGCATCTATGACGGCAAATTCCGCGGCACGCTGGCCGACGACGTCGTTCAGCTCGCGCCGTTCGGCAAAAACGTTCCGGAAGACGTCAAAGCGGCGGTGGAAGAGGCGAAGGCCAAGCTGATCAGCGGAGAGCTTCATCCGTTCGCGGGTCCGGTCAAGGATCAGGCCGGCACGGTCCGTTTCGCGGAGGGCACGACGCCGACGATCGACGAGCTGGAAGCGACGGACTTCCTCGTGGAAGGCGTCATCGGCAACATCAGCCAGTAAAAAGAACGCGCGAGGAAAGGGGAGCGGATCGGAATGAGCGGATTGGGAGGACTCAACAAATCGCCCGACGGCGTCGTCATCGGTCTCGTCCAGATGCAGCTGCCCGTCGTCGACACGCCGCGGCAGCTGGCGGAACAAACCCGGCGAATCGTGGACATGACGGCCAAGGCGAAGCGCGGACTGAAAAATATGGATCTCGTCGTTTTTCCGGAATATTCGCTCCACGGGCTCTCGATGAATACCGATCCGGCGCTGATGTGCCGGGTCGACGGCCCGGAGGTGGAAGCGTTCCGCCAGGCGTGCCGGGACAACGACATTTGGGGCTGCTTCTCCATCATGGAAGCGAACCCGGACGGCAATCCGTACAACACCGGCCTCATTATCGACAATGAAGGCGAAATTCGGCTGAATTACCGGAAGCTGCACCCGTGGGTGCCGGTCGAGCCGTGGGAGCCCGGCAATCTGGGCATCCCGGTTTGCGACGGTCCCAACGGCAGCAAGCTTGCGCTGATTATTTGCCATGACGGCATGTTCCCGGAAATGGCGAGGGAATGCGCGTACCGGGGCGCGGACATCATGATCCGGACCGCCGGGTACACGGCGCCGATTCGCCACGCCTGGAAGATCACCAACCAGGCGAACGCTTTCTGCAATCTCATGTATACCGTCTCGGTCTGCATGAGCGGCAGCGACGGCACGTTCGATTCGATGGGCGAGGCGATGATCGTCGGCTTCGACGGCGTTCCGCTCGTCGAAGGCGGCGGACGGCCGGACGAAATCGTCGCCGGCGAAGTCCGTCCGGCGCTCGCCCGCGAGGCGCGGCGGCTGTGGGGCGTGGAGAATAACATCTACCAGCTCGGCCATCGCGGCTACGTCGCGGTCGACGGCGGAGCGCAAGATTGCCCTTATACCTATATGAAGGACATGGCGGCCGGGAACTACCGGCTCCCGTGGGAGGACGAGGTCGTCGTCAAGGACGGCACGTCCGAAGGCTTTCCGAAGCCGACGAGAACGTATCAAGGAACGCTCGAAGGAACGAAGTAGGCGGGGAGGTCGATTTCGATGAAACGAGTAAACGCGTCGCTTCCCTATCCGTTCGAATACGAAGCCGGCCGCGCGGCTCTGCTCGTCATCGACATGCAGAACGATTTTTGCGCGCCGGGCGGCTTCGGCGAGCGGCTCGGCAACGATATCGCTCCCGCCCGCCGCATCATTCCGGCGATTGCCGGGGTGCTGGAGGCGGCGCGCGAAGCGGGGCTGCTCGTCATCCACACGCGGGAGGGCCATCTGCCCGACTTGTCCGATTGTCCGCCGGCGAAGCTCGAGCGGAGCCGGAAGCAAGGGGCCGGAATCGGCGATCCGGGGCCGATGGGGCGCATCCTGATCCGCGGCGAACGCGGCCACGATATCGTTGCCGAGCTGGCGCCGGCGGCAGGGGAACCGATCGTCGACAAGCCCGGCAAAGGGGCGTTTTACGCAACGGATTTGGAGCGGATGCTCCGGGAACGGGAAATCGAGCATCTGATTTTGACCGGGGTGACGACGCACGTTTGCGTGCATACGACGCTGCGGGAGGCGAACGACCGCGGGTACCGCTGCCTGGTGCTCGAGGATGCGACGGCGGCGTTCGATCCGGCCGACCACGAGGCGGCGCTTCATATGGTTCGCCAGCAGGGCGGCATTTTCGGCTGGACGTCGTCTTCGGCGGCTTTTATCCGATCTTTGCGAGTTTGACGCTGACCGGCCGCCGCCGAGAAAGGAAGATGACCTGAATGGAACAGCTGGCCAAAGTCGGGTTCACCGTGAGCGATTTGTTTATGATCCCCCACTTTAAAGACGCCGTTCTGCTCGGCGGCGGCGCCAACGCGGACAAAGTGATCAGCCGCGTCAACGTCATGGAAGTCCCGGACGTCATCGATTGGGTGCGGCCGGGGGAATTTCTGATGACGACCGGGTATCCGTTCCGGGACAACCCGGAGGTGCTGGCGACGCTGATCGGCCAATTGGCCCAGCGGGGAGTCGTCGCGCTCGGCATCAAGACGAAACGCTTCCTCGACGAGGTGCCGCCCGCCGCGATCGCAGCCGCCGAGCGGCACGGCTTGCCGCTGATCGAGCTTCCGCCGGGCACGACGTTTTCGGACGCCGTCCGCGAAATCATGGAACGCGTGCTCGTCTCGGAGTTCAAGGATTTGACGATCCTCCAAGGACGGGTGCAGCGCCTGTCCCACGTGCTGCTGCACGGGGATGGGCTTCCCGCGTTTTTGCAGCATTTGGAGCTCATGATCAAAAACCCGGTCGTGCTCCTCGATCCGAAAAACGGGGTCGTGGCGTCTCCGGAAGCGATGCCTCTGTGCGGCGGTATCGGCCCGGAGGAATGGGACCGCATCCGGAAGGAAAGAACATTGGAGACGAACGTGATCGGCGGAAAGGAATCCAGCATCCGCGTTCACGTCGCAGTGGTGAACGACGACGAGCTTCAGCCTTACCTGCTGCTCGTCATCGACCGGAAAAACGAATACAACGTCGTCGATACGCTGACGCTGAACTGGGCGGGAAGGCTGCTCGAGTTCGAAATCAGCAACATGCAGGCGCGTTCGCATATCGAAACGAAATACGCCGACCAGTTTCTGCAGGAC
The DNA here is from genome assembly GCF_016937515.1 of Cohnella algarum. Lineage (NCBI taxonomy): Bacteria > Bacillati > Bacillota > Bacilli > Caryophanales > Paenibacillaceae > Cohnella > Cohnella algarum. Next base: position 1,666,797 of record NZ_JAFHKM010000002.1, on the reverse strand, counting down.
TGGCTGGCGGGAAGAATCGTCACCGCGGTCGATTTGCGGCTGCGGGCCGAAGCGTGCGGCTGGCCGCTCGCGGAAGCGGCGCACTACACATCCGGCGTCGTTTATTTTCACAACCGGAAGTTAGAAGTGAAGGGGCTGCAGGAGCTGGCCAAACGGCTGAACTGGGAGTGCGCCGCCCGCAAGCTGGAAGCGAAATGGACCGTTCTCGAGGGCGATCTCGTCGTGCTGCTGACGCATTCGGAACCGGATAAGGCGGCCGATCGCCAGCAGCTGCTAAGCGAAGTCTCGACCTTGCTCCAGCAAGCCGTTCCGGAGTCGGGCGTGTCGCTTTGCCTCGGCCGGGAGGCGGGGGACCAGGTCAAGGCTGCGAGCAGCTACATCGACGCGCGGCGCGTGCTGGAGATCGCCGGAATTTGCTTTTTGACTTCTCCCGTGCTGCATTATGCGGATCTGGGCGTTTATTTGCTGCTGTACCGACTGAAAGGCACCGAAGAGCTGGCCGAATACCGCCGCCTGTATTTGCATCCGCTGCTCGAGCTTGACCGGAAGCAGCAGGGGGATTTGCTCAGCACGCTTCGGACGTATTTTCAATGCAACTGCAATGCAAAGGAAACGGCGGAACGGATGTTCGTGCACTACAACACGATCATTTACCGGCTGGAACGGATCAAGGGCGAGCTGGGCATGAGGCTGGACGACCCCGATACGAAGTTCGTTTTGCAGCTGGCGCTCAAGCTGCATGAAATCAAGGAGCTTGCCTGACGGGAAAAGACGGGCTCCTTTCGGAACGAATCCGGTTTAGTTGCGGGTTGTCCGGAAAGGAAGCGCATATTTTGAAAAAATTCCGAACGATTGTATGGGTGATTGTACAATTGTTCGGCTTTTTGAGTTGACTTCGTCTGCTCGGATTGCTACACTAATGTTGCTGCCTTGCGGCCATTTGGTATCGCGTCGGGACGAAAGCCGTCTCCGATGCGCTTGCGCGTGCCTTCCGGCAACGGCCGGACGGGAATTCATCGGCGCAACGGGAGCATCATCATGCCGGCGGGAACGAAGCTGCCGGGTGGAGGGATTGCATTGTCTACAGTCGTTGTCGTAGGAACGCAATGGGGAGACGAAGGCAAAGGGAAGATCACGGACTTTCTCGCCGAGAAGGCGGACGTCGTCGCCCGCTATCAAGGGGGCAACAATGCCGGCCATACGATTCTCATTGAAAACAAAAAGTATAAACTGACGATGATTCCTTCCGGAATTTTCAATCAAAACAAAGTATGCGTAATCGGCAACGGGATGGTCATCAACCCCGCCGCGCTCGTGGAAGAAATTCAATACATTATCGATAACGGATTCAGCGTCGACAATTTGCGGATCAGCGATCGCGCCCACGTCATCATGCCGTATCATCTCGTGCTCGACGGGCTGGAAGAAGACCGCAAGGCCGACAACAAAATCGGCACGACCCGCAAAGGCATCGGCCCCTGCTACATGGACAAAGCCGCGCGCAACGGCATCCGCATCGCCGACCTGATGGTGGCGGAGGAATTTACGGAGAAGGCGCGCCGCCTGATCGAGGAGAAAAACCAGATCATCACGCAAATGTATCAAGGCGAGGCTCTGGATGCCGACAAGATCATTTCCGAGTATTTGGCATTGGCCGAGAAGCTGCGCCCCTACGTGACCGATACGTCGGTCGTGCTGAACGACGCCATCGACGAAGGCCGCAAAGTGCTGTTCGAAGGCGCCCAAGGCGTCATGCTCGACATCGACCAAGGCACGTATCCGTTCGTCACGAGCTCCAACCCGTCCGCGGGCGGCGTCTGCATCGGATCGGGCGTCGGCCCGTCGAAAATCCGCCAGGTCATCGGCGTCGCCAAGGCGTACACGACGCGCGTCGGCGACGGCCCGTTTCCGACCGAGCTGCATGACGAGCTGGGCCAATGGATTCGCGACAAGGGCCACGAATACGGCACCGTGACCGGACGCCCGCGCCGCGTCGGCTGGTTCGACACGGTCGTCGTCCGCCATGCGCGCCGCGTCAGCGGCATTACCGGCCTTTCGCTCAACTCGCTCGACGTGCTCAGCGGGCTGGAAACGGTGAAAATTTGCACGGCCTATAAGTACCGCGGCGAAATCATTCACCACTATCCGGCGAACCTGAAGGTGCTGGGGGAGTGCGAGGCGGTGTACGAGGAGCTGCCGGGCTGGAGCGAGGACATCTCCGGCGCCAAGACGCTGGAGGATTTGCCGGAGAACACGCGCAAGTACGTCGAGCGCGTATCGGAGCTGACCGGCATTCCGATCGCCATCTTCTCCGTCGGCCGCAACCGCGAGCAAACGAATCAGGTGACGGCGATTTACGAGTAAGCGGAAGTTGAAGGCGATAAGCGGAAGTTAAATGGCGATAAGTGAAAGTTAGTGGCGATAGGCGGAAGTTAAATGCGGAATAGGATATTTTAGCGAAAGGCCGGAAGCGAACGCGGATGCTGAACCAGATGCGCAGCACGGATGCCAAGCGAGATGCGCGCAGCAAATCCTGGAGGGATCCGACGCGAAGGTCATAGCGCAATAGAGGGATGCCCTCTGCGGAGCGTGAAGCTCCGTGGGGGGTTTTTCGTGTTTTTCGCGGGCTGTCGGGGCAGCAGGGCGGCGTCATCGGGCCGAAGTATGGCGTCGTGTATAGGGCAATCGCGGGAAGACGGGTCAACGAGGCCTTTATACGCGCGGAACTGCAACTGCTGCCTATTGTCCCGAACCTGGCTTTGCTCTAAATCGATTGGCCTCTCCAACCCGCCCCCTCAACCAACCTCCAATCCGGCCGCCCCGCCAAATCGCCTAATCACCCGTTCCACCAACTCCAACCATCCGCCTCCACCGAGATACCAAACGTTAGATCGCCGGGAAATTGCCGGAGAGAGCGCGTTCCCGTCCGCGGGCCGAATCCAGCCTCTTGCGATCCCCGCCAATCAACTGTACAATGTGTACTAGATAAAGTAGTACAGTCGTCCGCAACAACCCGGTACGGAAAAAGGAAGGAGCCGAACGAATGCCGCATGATCCAAATCCATGAACGGAGTCTTCTGCCGATATTCGAGCAAATCGTGAGCCAGGTGAAAGAACTGATCGCAAAAGGGGCGCTTGTCGAAGGGGACAAAATTCCCTCGGTCCGCGAGCTGTCGGCCACGCTGCTCGTGAACCACAATACGGTCGCGAAGGCGTATCAGGAGCTGGAGCGGCAAGGCGTGATCTTGTCGATCCGCGGCAAGGGCGCTTATGTCGCCAAGGCGGCTGAATCGCCGGGCATGCTGACGGAGCGGCTGAGAGAGCTGAAGGAGCGGCTGCGGCTGCTAGTGGTCGAAGCCCATCACCTGGGCATTGGCGAAAGTCAGCTTAAAGCCTGGATCGAAGAAGAAACCGCACGTTACGGGGGGAAATGCATGCTCACGGCACGCAATCTGCGCAAAACGATTGAACGCAAGCCGGTGCTTCATCATATTGACTTCTCGCTTGCCCCCGGGCAAGTCGCCGGCTTGATCGGCCGGAACGGCTCGGGTAAAACGACGCTGCTGAAAACGCTGGCCGGCATTCTGACGCCGGATGAAGGGGAGGTGAGCTGCGGAGGGATGCCGATTCACGCGCATCCGGAGGCGAAGCGCGAAGTCGTGTTTATCCCGGACTCGCCGGAGGCGCTGTACGGGTACACGGCGTACGGGTGCGCCGATTTGTACGGGATGATCTACCCCCGTTTCGACAAGACGTTTTTCCTGGAGGCGATGAAGCGGTTCGGCCTGCCGGTCGGCAAAAACATCAAGCATTTTTCCAAAGGGATGAAAATGCTGCTCGGCACCGCGCTCGGCCTGGCTACTCGAGCCGGGTTCGTGCTGCTCGACGAGCCGACGAACGGCATCGACGCGATCGCCAAAAAGCAGATGCTGACGCTGCTGATGGAGGCGGCGGCCGACGGGACGGCGCTCGTCATTTCGTCGCATATGCTGGATGAGCTCGAACGGATCGCGGACATGGTTTTGCTGCTGAAGGACGGCACGATCGAGGTGCACGACCGGAACGGCGATGCCTATCCGGAGCTCGTCAAGGTACAGGTCGTGTTCCGCGGGGACGCGCCGGAGGAGTGGCTGTCTTCGCCTCGGGTCAAGGTGCTGGAGCGGGTCGGCAAGGTGTATACGCTGCTGCTCGGCAACGAGGCCGGACCGCGGGCGTTCCTTGCGGGTGCGGAGCCGCAAGCTTCCGCTTACGGGGAGTTGGAAGCGATGGAGCCGCTGCTGCTGGAGCCGCTGCCGCTGAAGCTGGAGGACATGTTCGAATGGAAGCTGGGAGGGCCGACCAATGCGGGATAAGGCGTTATGGAGCCGGGAGTATGCGCAGGCCAAGCTGTTCGTCTGGTTCGTGCCGGCTCTTCACTTCTTTACGCTGGGCTTCGCCCGAATAAACGACTTGTTGTTCGACGGCAGCCGGAGCCCGGAGCGATTGGAGGCCGCGCTTCGCTCCGGAGACGCGATGCAGGTCTACCAGTTCGGGAATCTGGAGTCGGTCGGCAGGGGATGGATGCTGCTCGCCGCGTTCGTGCTTGCGTTGGTCCAGTTCGGAACGGAGCGGCGCAATGGCTCGCAGGAGTTTCTGTTCTCCTTGCCTTATTCGAGGCGAAGGATTTTTTGTACGAAATGGCTGTTCGGAGCCGCGCTGATCGTAAGTACGTTCAGCCTGAATACGGCAATAGACATGGTCGCGGTGCTGTCCTCGCCGGCGGCGGAGCTGTTCAGCCTCGGCTATCACTTTACGCAATGGCTGTACTCGATCGTCCTCCTTCTTGCGGCCTATTCGTTCGTTGCGCTCGTCGGGACGATAACGGGCACGGTTGCTTCCCAAACGACGCTCTCGTTGTTCCTGTGGGCAGCGCCTATGTCGATGTACATTGTCGCGGATGAGAGCTTTGGGATTATGTTCGGACGGGATCTTTTTCCCGATTCGTATTTATACGAGGAGTTGCAGGATTTTATTAATATTCCGGGGTACATAGCGTTAAGCTATGAATTCATTACGTGGGGGAAAATGGTTGTATTCGCTCTTGTTGCCGGAGCGCTTGTCCTGCTTGGAATGCGGGGCTATGAGCGGAACAAGCCGGAAAACAACGGGAAGTTCCTGATGTTCGGCTGGCTGGAGCTGGCTGTCCAGACCGCGATCGTCGTCCTGGCTTCCTTGCTTGCGGGCAATTTCGCGGCCGGGGTCGTTCGGTTGGGGGACGGGCGGCTCGGATTTTTGTTCGGTTTGGCGATCGGCTGCGCGGCAAGTCTCCTGCTGACGGCCAAGTTAAAAAGAATTCGGTTGAAATCATAGAAGAAAGGCATTTTCCGGAAAAAAAGAATGCGAGAAGCCCGGTTTGCCCATACTGAAAACTATGATCATAGTTTGGCAGGAGGGCAAGAAGGATGTTCAAATGGATAGGCTGGCTCGGCCGCCTGATCGCAAGCGCGCTGCTGCTCAGTTTTCTGTGCATCTGGACGACGGGGTACATTGTGAACAGCTACGTGGAAACGCTGCTGAAGCAAATGAACATCCCGCTCGAGGTGCAGCCGTTCGCGTTGTCGGGCGTATGGGGGCAGCTGTGGGGAGCCGAGGAACCCGCGGCCGCGGACGCCGAGGCGGAATCTCCCGAGCCGGGACCCGCGCCGGGCGAGAAGGCGGCAACCGGCTCGGAGCGCGGCGAGACGGGCGCGGATCCCGGCCCGGAGAACGGAATCGGCGGGGGGAGCGAGGCGGAACCGCCGGAGCCGGGCGCGGAGGAAAGCGGCCTTGCGGGCGCGGGCGGAACGGATGGAACGGATGGAACCGATGGAACGGATGGAGCGAATGAAGCCGATGGAACCGGCGGACCCGGACAACCGCCGGAGGCAGGAGCGGACGACGCGCCCGCAAGCGGCGGCCTCGACGGCGAAGACGGGGCGGCCGAACCGGACACGGTGCCGGTCATCGGCGAAGACGAAGCGATCGGCGCGATTCAAGGCTTGTCCGACGGCGAGCGGCAAGAGCTGTTCTCGCTCGTCGTGTCGAAGCTCGATTCGGCCCAGCTCCGGCAAATGAGCGGCTATTTGTCGGAGGGCGTATCGGCGGAGGAATTGGCGGAATTGGAGCGGATGCTGCGCGGCGTGCTGGACGACGATGAATTTGCGCGAATGATGGAGCTTCTTGGCGAATCGCCGCCAGAGGATCAACCGTAAGTCAGGACCCTTTTATAAAACGTTTCGGGACCTTCGAACGAGATTCGGAGGTCTTTTTGGCTATTATTAGAATTCTCTCACGCTTTGCTATATTCATTGATGGGTTTGTTAAAGGTATGCTAAAGTAATAGACAGGCTGCGACAAAAGAAACGGAAAAGTTTACCGAATGGAAGCGAAAAGGAGAAAATCATGGCCGTTTTTAAGAAAGCGGGCCCGATCCGGAACGTGCGGTCTTCCATTAGACAACGCATCCGGGATCTCGAGTCCGCAAGTTTTTGGCAACATTACAAGAAACCGATTCTCGCCACGGCGGCCGCGCTTATCGCGGTTTCGGGCGTTTTCGTCGGCTCGATCCAATATGTGAAGGCGAACTCGGTCTCCTATTATCAAGTTCTATTAAACGGAGAGCCGATCGGAGATATAAGCGATACGAAGCTGGTTCAGGATTTACTCGACGAAAAGGCGAAGGAGCTCGCCGCCGCCGAAGGCGACGTCGTCTACAAGCTGTACGATGACCAGGTGAGTTTCGAGCCTGAAACCGCCTACAAGAAAACGCCCGACGACGAGTCGACGCTCGAGCTCGTGGCTGCGGGCCTGAAGACGCATCCTACGGGCGTCAAGCTGATGATCAACGGCAAAGAGGTCGGCATCGTCAAGGACAAGGCCACGGCGGACGCCATTCTGGCGCGAGTCAAGGAAAAGTTCGTTCCCGCCTCGGCCCAGGTCAAATCGAACGTTCAGGCGCTTTCTTACAGCGCCGGCGCGACCGCCGCTGCGGATACCGCCGCTTCGGCGAATGCGACGCCCGGAGAAGAGCGCATCGTCGAGTCGATTCAATTTTTGGAGCAAGTGAACACGATCCCGGTCGATCTGTATAAGGCCGACATCGACGATCCCGAAGAGCTTTACCAGCTGCTGACGACCGGCAATCCCGAAACGGTTACCTACACCGTTCAGGAGGGAGATTGCATCGGCTGCATCGCGCAGAAGCAGGGCGTTTCGGAATCTCTCATTTACGCCAACAACACCTGGATCGAAGACGATCGAATCGATGTCGGGGACGTACTTAACCTTACCCAAATTCAACCGGTGCTGAACGTCCAAACGCAAGAACAGGTGACGGAAATCGAAGTGATCGATCCGCCGGTCGAAATCCGCAAGACGGACGAGCTGAAGCTCGGCCAATCGAAGACGGTGCGGGAAGGCACGAACGGCAAGCGGAAAGTCACCTACAAATTGGTCAAGCAGAACGGAGTGGCTATCGAAGAAGAGTTGGTGTCCAGCGAAGTGCTGGTGCCCGCCGTTTCGACCGTCATTTTAAAAGGAACGAAAGTCATTCCGAGCGAAGGCACCGGAACGTTCGCCTGGCCGGTATCGAACGCGAAAATTTCAAGCTATTACGGCAAGCGCTGGGGCCGCACGCACAAAGGCATCGACCTGACCGGCAGCAAGACGATCATGGCCGCCGACAACGGCACGATCGAATTCGTCGGCACGAAGAGCGGCTACGGCAACACGATCATCATCAATCACAACAACGGCTTCAAAACGCTTTACGGCCACCTGAAAAGCTTCAGCGTCAAGGAAGGCCAGGTCGTCTCGAAAGGCGATTCCATCGGCGTCATGGGAAATACAGGACGCTCCACCGGCACTCATCTGCATTTCGAAATTCATTTGAACGGCGTCATTCGCAATCCTACGAGTTATTTATAATAGAAAAGATAAACAGATACAGAGAGAAGACCGATCCGTTTGGCGCCTTTCGATGCCGGGCGGGTCGGTTTTTTTGTCGAATAAAACGGCCTCCCCGAACTTCGGTCGGACGACCCGCCGGGGCTAGGTACCCCCTTGTCGAAATTCACCCTAGGAAATGTTAAGTAATTTGACAATATGGTCGGAAGAAAGAGAAAAATAGATTGACATCTGACATGTATAGGGCGTACCATGCAAGTGTATCTGCAAAATATGGATATAATTCCTATTTTATAAAGGAGGATATGCGATTTATAACGAAAAGCAGTGTTATGTATGTTAACGTAAATGCCGTGGATCGGGAACGGAAAACGCATGCCGACAACAAGAACGAAGCGGACGATGAAACTACTCTTTGGGAGGACGACCAAGTGAATTTGCGAAGTCTTTTTTTCAAGCGTGTTGTTTTCATGTCGCTATTGACGGGTCTTTTGATGAGCGGCCTGACCGTATCTGCGGCCGAAAGCTTTTCCTATGAAGAAATAACGGTAAAAGATTTGCAGCAAGGGTACGAAGAAGGGGCATATACGGCGGAGGAAGTCGTACAGTCGTACCTCGATCGCATCGAAATCTATGAACCGAACTATAACGCTTTTACGATGATGAATCCGGAGGCTTTGGCGGAAGCGCGCGAAATCGACCGGCGCCGGGCGGCCGGCGAGGAGCTGGGGCCGCTGGCGGGCGTGCCGATCGTCATTAAGGAAGCGGTCGACGTCGCCGGCTTCCCTTCGACGTTCGGATGGGCGCCGCTCAGCAAGGAGTCGGGAGGAATCGAAATCATCCCCGAAAAAGACGCGCCCGTCGTCGCCAGGCTGAAGGCGGCCGGGGCGATCATTCTCGGCAAAACGAACATTCCGGCGTTCAGCGCCGACGGTACTCGCGCGAGCACGAGCTGGGCGGGCGACACGTACAACGCCGTCGACCGCAAGCTCGTTCCCGGGGCGAGCAGCTCCGGAACCGCGATGGCCGTCTCGGGGAATTTCGCGGTGCTGGGCATCGCGGAGGAAACCGGCGGCTCGATTCAAAATCCGGCGGCGGCGCAGGCGCTCGTCGGCATTAAGCCGACGTTCGGCCTCGTTCCGAACGCGGGCGTCGTGCCGCTGGGCGGAAGCACGAGAGACGTCATCGGGCCGCATGCGCGAACGGTGCGGGACGCCGCGCTCATGCTTGACGTCATTGCGGGCTATTCGGCGGAAGATCCGAAGACGGTCGCCTCGATTGGCAACATTCCCCGCAACGGCTATACGTCCAAGCTCAGCACGCTGGCGCTGAAGAACAAGCGGATCGGCCTTTACGGGCCGGGCTGGCTCGACCAGGAAATGTCGAAGGAGACGCAGGCGCTGTACGATCGCGCCGTCAAGGAATTGGAAAGCCAGGGCGCGGTCGTCGTCACCGATCCTTTTGCCGGTTCGGAGTTCGCCGCATACGCGAAAGAGGTCGGATCGCTCGGTCTCGAATCGCTGATATACGACATGGAACAATATTTGGAGCGCCTCGGCCCGGACTCGCCGATTCAATCGGTAACGGAGCTGATCGCAAAAACGGGCGAAACGCCCTCGCTGTTCGAGAGATATAAGGAAGCTCTGGAAAATCCGGACGAAATTCCGGACCTGTCGACGTATGCGGCGGCCCGCACGAAGCTGCTTCGCATTTTCAACGACGTCATGGACAACAACGATCTGGACGCGCTCGTTTTCCCGCAAATGTACGAGGAGACGCCGCTGCTGGACGGAGAGGAACGGATTTACGACACGACCGTTCCGGAAATCAACATTCTAGGCGTTCCTTTGATCACGGTGCCGGCAGGTTACTACGACAGCGGCGCCCCGTTCTCCCTCGCGTTTCTCGGCAAGCTGTGGAGCGAAGCCGACCTGCTCGGCATGGCATTCGACTACGAGCGGGCCACGCAATATCGCGTTGCGCCGACGCTGGTCGTCAAGCCTTAAGGGGAAGGATAGAGGGTAGAAAAAAAGCTTTCCCTGGCCGTCAGGTGCCGGTTCGGGGAAAAGGATAGACGTCCCCCTCGGCAAATGCCGAACCGGGGAAGAGGGATAGCCGTCCTCCTCGGCGACTGCCGATTCAGGGGGACGGTTTTTTGCTTCGCGTTTGCGCCGCATATGGGCGCGAGCGTGATTTGGTCATTGCGCAGCCGCGGCCTCCGCGCGCCAGGCGCCATGAAGTTCCGCCTTTGCTCGTCATGCCCTGCGAAGCTCACCTTTGCGCGCCGGGGCTGCGAGCGGCACGGCTTGCGGACAGCGGAAACGGGGACGGGCCCGGGCGGAGGGAGCCTTCGTTGGATTTTATCCAATCTACAGAAGGGAAAACGGTGAAACCCTCCGTCTATAGTGGATTTTATACAACGAGAAACCGGGAATGAGAGACGAATCTCCGAAAAGGCCTCGCCAGATTGGACAAAATCCACTGAAGCTAACGGATTGCGCGAAAAAGCCGATTTCGGTTGGACAAAATCCACTGAAGCTCTGCCCAAACTCGGGCCCGTCTGCCTAGGAGTCCGTCAAATCCCGCCATGCTGCAACCTCTCTAATAATCGCGTATAATCGCGAACAGGCCCATGTTCACGAGAAGCAGTTGATCCGTTTTTAAGATGAGAGAAGCGGCGCGATCGCAAGAAGACGCCCGAAGCAGAACGACCGTAACGGAGCCGACCCGCGATGGCCGACGGCTCCGAATCATTTCCAATCGCTGGCGCCGGCGATTCGTTGGGAGAGAGCGCCCAGGTATGGTAATATAGAAGGGACAATGCAGCTTCCGGGAGACGAGGAGGCGTTAACGTATATGCCGGGTAAAATACTGGTGGTCGACGACGAGCGGCCGATTGCGGATATTTTGAAATTCAACCTGGAAAAAGAGGGCTATGAGGTCGTCTGCGCGTTCGACGGCGAGGAGGCCGTTCGTCTCGCGTTCGAGACCGGGCCCGATTTGATCTTGCTCGACCTCATGCTGCCGGTGAAGGACGGCATGGACGTGTGCCGCGAGGTGCGCAGCAAGCTGTCCGTTCCGATCATCATGCTGACGGCCAAGGACACGGAAATCGACAAGGTGCTCGGGCTGGAGCTCGGCGCCGACGATTACGTGACCAAGCCCTTCGGGACGAGGGAGCTGCTCGCGCGGGTGAAGGCGCATCTGCGCCGCCAGCGCAAGGAAGGGCCGGCGCGCCCGGAAGGGGAGGCGGCGGCGGAGAACGAGCGGCAGGGACTCAAGCTGTTCAACCTGTTCATCGACACGGATATGTACGTCGTGTACAAGAACGGGCAGCCGCTCGATCTGACGCATCGGGAGTTCGAGCTCGTGCATTATCTTGCCCGCAACAGCGGCAAGGTGATGACCCGCGAGCATTTGCTGCAGGCGGTATGGGGCTTCGAATATTTCGGCGACGTCCGCACGGTCGATGTGACGATCCGGCGGCTGCGCGAGAAGATCGAGGACGATCCGGGACGGCCGGAAATCATTTTGACCCGGCGCGGCCTGGGCTACTTAATGCGCAATCCGAAAATGACGGGCGGTTACGGATGATGAATCTGTTCCGCCCTTTCCGTACCATTCAGGTGAAGTTCATCATTATGGTACTGCTTCTGATCCTGATCGCGGTGCAGCTGATCGGGGTTTATTTTATAAGCACGATGAAAAGCTCGCTCATCGAGTCGTTCACGAACGGCATCAATTCGCAGGCGCGGCTGCTGACCGTGCTGGCGGAAGGCGCGCTCGTGGAGCGTCAGGGCGATACCGGCAATCCGGCGGAGGAAACGAGCGCCGAGCTGAACCAGCTGGTCAGCAACCTGTTCAACATCAACGGGGCGGAAACCCAGGTGCTGGATGCCAGCGGCCGCGTGCTCGCGACGTCGATGCAGTCGCACCAGTCGTATGTCGGGCGCAAGAACACGTCGCTGCTCGTCAGCCGTGCGCTGCAAGGGATCAGCGACAACTCCGAGGAGATCATCGACGAGGACAACGTCCGCAAAAAGGTCATCGCGAAGCCCGTCATCAGCAACGGCAAAATCGTCGGCGCGGTGTACATCGTCGCCTCGATGAAGGAGATGTACGACACGATCGACCGGGTGAACCGGATTTTCGTGACGGGCATGCTGCTCGCGCTCGGATTGACCGCGATTTTGGGGATTTTGCTGGCCGGCACGATCACCCAGCCGATCAAGGCGCTGACGCGGCAGGCGTCCGCGGTGGCGGAGGGCAACTTCGACGAGCGGGTGCCGGTGTTCGGCAACGACGAGCTGGGCCAGCTCAGCACGGCGTTCAACGAAATGACCGACCGGCTCAGCGAAGCGCTGTCGCTCAACGAGGAGGAGAAGGAGAAGCTCTCCTCCATCCTGGCGAATATGAGCGACGGCGTGCTCGCTTCCGACGAGCTCGGCCGCGTCATCGTGGCCAACCGCCGGGCGCGGGGCATGCTCGGTCTGGAGCGGATCGAGGGCATGACGATGTCGGAGTGCCTGAACATCGACAAGGAGTCGATCGCGGAGACGCTGCAGGGCAAGGAGTTTACCCTGCTGATCGAGCGGGCGGGGGAGGATGGCGAGGAGGCGCTGCTGTTCCGCGTGACGCTGACGCCGATCCGCCGCCGCGACAAAGGGGTCGTCGGCGCCATCGCGGTGCTTCACGACGCCACGGAGTCGGAGAAGCTGGAGCAATCCCGCCGGGAATTCGTCGCCAACGTGTCGCACGAGCTAAGGACGCCGCTCACGACGATCAAGAGCTACGCCGAAGCGCTGAACGACGGGGCGCTGAGCGAGCCGCCGCTCGCCGAGCGTTTCGTGGGCGTCATCCGCAGCGAAACGGAGCGGATGATCCGGCTTGTGACGGATCTGCTGCACCTGTCGCGCTTCGATTCGAAGCAGTCGCAGCTCTGGCGGCAGATGGTCGACGTGGAGGAGATCATGGAAGACGTCGTCGACCGGTTTTCGCTGCAGCTCAGGCAGAAGGCGATTACCGCCGGGGTGCAGGTCGAAGCGAACCTGCCGCAAGTATGGCTGGACCGCGACGGCATCGACCAGGTGCTCGACAACCTGGTGTCCAATGCGATCAAGTACACGCTGGACGGCGGCAGGGTGCTTCTGGCGGCGCGGCTGGGCGAGAACGGGCAATTGGAAATCGCCGTTCAGGATACGGGCATCGGCATCCCGAAAAAAGACATCGAGCGCATCTTCGAACGGTTTTACCGGGTAGACAAGGCCCGTTCCCGCAGCATGGGCGGTACCGGGCTCGGGCTGTCCATTGCCCGGGAAATCGTCCGCGCCCACGGAGGCCATATTCATCTGGAATCCGAGGCCGGCGTCGGAACGAAGGTAACGGTCACCGTGCCGGCGGCGCAGGAAGGAAGTGAGCGGCCATGATCGAAGGCGCGAAGACCGTGCTGCTGGCGCTGCTTGTCGCGCTTAGCCTCGTGCAGAGCTACTTTCTGATGTACAGCACGCCCGGCATGGAGACGCAGGTCGGCATCGAACAGGATTACGTGAAAATGGAGCCGCTCGGACCGGAGGAAAAGGTGGAAAATCTGCTGTTTCCCGAGCAGCTCATCCTGCACATGGGGGAAGACCGGCATACGATTTTTTACCCGCAGGATACGTTTTACGATATGGTGCTGACGAAGCTGCAAAGCCGCGAATTCACCGGGTTTCAGCGCGACTCGATCCAATCGGTCGACTGGGACGAGGTGCGCAGGGAATACCGGGGCGTCGAGGTTCGCTTCGGCCGGCCGATTCCGTTCGAACTGGTGCAGCGGGTGTTCAAGGTCGATTCCGACTTTCTGTTCTCGGGCGACTCCGTCACCCGGATCTGGATTTTCTCGCGCGACGACAGGGAAGAGGTTCGCACGTTTTTCTTCAGCGCGGACGGCGTCAGCGTGTACGAGTCGCTGCGGGCCGATCTGACCGTGCAGGACGTTCAGCAGTACACCGGCTTCGGGGAGTATTGGACGCCCTATGAATATTGGGACGGCTATTACGTCCCGATGCAGGAAAAGAGCTACCCGGCCGTCCAGGCGACCTACAGCCGGCTTACGCCGGAACAGATGCAGCGCAACCTGTTCCTCGATCCGACCACGACCCGGACCATCCAGGACCGGCAGGACGGAACGGAAATTTATACCGACGGCAAGCGGGGGCTGAAGGTGGAGCAGGAGGGCGGCTGGCTGACGTACACCGATCCGGTGGCTCCGACCGACAGCGAAAACAAGCTGACCGACAACATCGCCAGCGCCGTGCAGTTCGTGAACCAGCACGGCGGCTGGAACGGCACGCATCGGCTCGAGCGCACGGAGGCGACCGCCGGAACGGACGTCGTATGGTTTCAGCAATACATGAACGGATTGCCGATCGTCTCGCACGACGGATTCCGGTTCGGCTACATGCAGCTCAGCATTCAGCAGGGCGTCGTCTCCTCGTACGAGCGGTCGCTCATCATGCTCGACCCGGAGCCCGCGAAGACGGAGCAGCGCAAGCTGCAGGCGGGAGACCCGCTCAAGAAGCGGATTCGCGAAGCGGCGGACGGCGGCATCGTCGAAGCGGTCTATCCGGCTTATCGGCCGGAGCTCGGCGAAAATTCGCTGACGCTGACGCCGGTATGGGCGATTCGCCTGACGACGGGCGAAGTTCGCACGATCGCCTGACGACGGGCGAAGTTCGCACGATCGGCTGACGGCCGGCGCGCTTGGCGAACGAACAGGAGTCAAAGGAGGGGCGATCATGGACTGGGGCCGAACGAAAAGCGTGCTCATCTTCGCTTTTTTGCTGCTGAACGCGTTGCTCGGGTATCAGCTGTGGCTGAATTTGCAGGAGCGGCTCGATACGGCCGTCGACTGGACGTCGCTGCCTCCCGAGACGCAGCAGGTCATGCAGGAAAAATCGATTAAAGTGGAAGCGCAAATTCCGACCGAAACGCCGGCGATGCAGGAAATCACCTACAAGCTGGAGCAGGAGGGCAGCGGCCGCGTGAAGGCGATCGAACCCCCGAAGGATTCGCGCATCGTGTTCGCGGAGCAGGAGCTGCGGCAGGAGCTGGGGGGCGTCATCCCCGACCTTGCCAAATACCGCTTCGACAACTGGGCAAGCCGGGAAGGCGTTTTCGTGCTGAACCGGACGGAGGGCGGGTGGCCGATTTTCGACGTTTGGCTGGAGCTTTACTACAGCAATCAAAAAATCAACGGCTACACGCAGGACGTCATTTCGATTTTGCCGTCGGAAGGCGGCGCCGCCCAGAAGGTGCTGCCGGCCGCCAAAGTGGTCAAAAACCTGATCGAAAACTATTTGCCGGCCGGGTCGAACATCAAGGAAGTCCAGCTCGGCTACCACGGCCAAATTATTTTCGATTCGGAGACCCAGGTTGCCGCGCCTTCTTGGAGGGTTTTGCTGGAAGACGGCGAAGTTTACTATGTACATGCCATTAGCAGCGAAGTCGTCACGAACAAATCCGATAACGCCGCCGCCGGCGGGGAGATGGAGGAGGCTTCCTCCGAAGCCGGGTAGCCGCATCGACGGCCGGCGTCCCCGGACGGCGAAGGAGCATTTCGGCGGCGATACGGATGCAGAATAGACGTTTCGGTAAGGATCGAGGAGTTTCGGTTCGCGCCCGAAAGGGCGCGCGGCCGATGCGGCCGGCATCCCGCGCCGCCGGCGCGCAAGGAACCCGCGGGACTGGGAGAGGAAAGGATTTTTCATCATGGGATTGCAATTCAGCGTATTGTGCAGCGGATCCACCGGCAACGCGACCGTCGTGTCCTCCGACGCGGCGACCGTGCTCGTCGACGTGGGCCTGAGCGCCCGCAAAGTGGAAGAGCTCATGAAGGAGCGCGAGGTGTCCGGAGCGGATCTGGACGCCATCTTCGTCACGCACGAGCATTCCGATCATATCAAGGGACTCGGGGCGATGGCGCGCAAGTTCAATTTGCCGGTGTACGCGAACGAGAAAACATGGACCGCGATGCACAAAAGCATAGGCGAATTACCCGACGAGCAGCGGCATATACTGCCGACGGGGACCGCAATGGAAATCTACGACTTGCGCATCGAATCGTACGCCATCTCGCACGACGCGGCGGAGCCGGTCGGCTACTGCTTCCGCGCGGGCGGCCGCAAGCTGAGCCTGGCGACGGACCTCGGCTACGTCAGCGACAAGGTGATGGAGCAGCTGAAGCAGTCCGACGTGCTCGTGCTGGAAGCGAATCACGACATCAACATGCTGCGGATGGGGCGTTATCCGTGGAACATCAAGCGCCGGATTCTCGGGGACAGCGGCCATCTGTCGAACGAGGCGGCGGGCGAAGCGCTTTGCCGGCTGCTGGATTCGGGAGATTTGCGCAGGGTGTATCTGGCCCATTTGAGCCAGGAGCACAACATGATGGATTTGGCCAAACTGACCGTCAATACGGTGCTCGAAGACAACGGTTATTTTTATCAAAAACATGAATTCGCGCTTTGCGAAACGTACGCGGATCGTCCGACGCCGTGGGATCTGGTGAAGGCTTGAAGCGGAATTCGGGAAAATTGGTTCCGTTTCCTATCTTTACATACCGAATGCGGGTTCGGGGACTCTTGCTTCGCTTGCCGAATTCAATTAGTATTTTAGACAAACCAGTCATTTTCGGCGCATTTGGAAGCCGTTCATGGATTCGCGGAATCGCTCGTTTGCGGCGAATTCCGGCTTACGGCATCGGGAGCGGGACTCCCTGAAAGCAGGTGCAGCGCATGAGCTTTTTTGACGACGATTTTTTTTCGACCCGAGTAAAACGAAGAAGCAGAGGCGGACGGCGCGAGTGGCCGGGTTCGTTCGGAAACGGCGGCCGCTCGCAAGCCTCGATGTTTCGGGTGGCTATCATATCTTCTTTAGTCAGTTCGCTTGCCGTCGCTCTCTTGTTTACCTTCATCGTTCGGCCGGGAGGTTCGGAGAGTCGTCCCGCCGTCGTCACCGGGCAGCCGGTGATCGAGACCTCGGAGCGGATCATCACCGCCTCGGCCAAAGTCCGGCCCGCCGTCGTCAGCATCGTCAACCGGGCGGAGGAGCCGGGATCCGGGGACGAAGGCGACGATTCGCTGACGAACGCCAGCCTCGGTTCGGGGGTCATTTTCGAGAAAAAGGGCGGCAAAGCGCGAATTATTACGAACGCTCACGTCATTCAGAACGCCGCGCACGTGCAAGTCGCGCTGCTGAACGGAGAGCAGAAGGAAGCGACCATCGTCGGCAAGGATTCGATTGCCGATTTGGCGGTGCTTGAAGTGGACGGCAAAGGCATCGACACCGTCGCGGAAATCGGCGATTCCACGCGTCTTCGCGAAGGCGAGACGGTCATCGCGATCGGCAACCCGCTCGGGTTCAACGACTCGCTGACGGACGGCATCGTATCGAACCTGAACCGGATCATCCCGGTTTCGCTCAATCAGGACGGCATTTACGACTGGGAAGAAGAAGTCATCCAAATTTCCGCGCCGATCAATCCCGGCAACAGCGGAGGCGCGCTCGTCAATCTGGATGGAGAGCTGATCGGCATCAACAGCATGAAGGTTGCGGACATGGGCATCGAGGGCATCGGGTTCGCGCTGCCGATCCATGACGTCATGCCGGTCGTGAAGGAGCTGGAGGAGCGCGGCAAGGTGCTTCGCCCGTATTTGGGCGTTTACTCGATGGATTTGTCCGCTTTTCTCGATTACAACGCGACGGAGGACTTTCTGTTCGAAGAGGACGAAAGCGAATCGCCGGAGACGAGCGAAGAGGAATCGCCCGAGGAGATGCTGGGCATTCCGGACAGCGTGAAGGAAGGCGTCGTCGTGCTGGAAGCGGTCGGTCCGGCGAAGGATGCGGGTCTCATGCTCAACGACGTCATCGTCAAGCTGGACGGCGCGAGCGTCGGCAGCACGATGGAGCTTCGGAAGCATCTGTATAACCGCAAGAAAATCGGGGAAACGCTGACGGTAACGTTCTATCGCGGAAGCGAGAAGATGGAGATCGCCGTGAAGCTGATCGAAAAAGACGAAGACACCGAGTAGGAAGGACTAACGGAATGTATTGTGTTTGCAAGGAGCACGTCGAGCTTGCGATCGACAAATTCGTCGACGAGTATGAGGATGCGCCGGATTTGGTCGATCTGAAAACGACGAAGTTTTCCGATTGGGATCCGCCCAAGAGCTGCGATTGGTGCGAGGAACCGGCGATCGTGCTGGTCGTCTGAGTCGGCCGGCAGTCGGGCGCAAGCCTGAACCGGCCAAGATGTCGGGCGCAAACGAAGAAGACACAAGGAGAACCTCCGATCCCGCGGGATCGGGGGTTTTTTGAGTAAAAACGACTCATTTCACCGCCTTCTCATGTCCGCTGTCGATCCAGATGAGTCGTGGCGACTCATCTCGACCCTCCAAACGCATATGGCCGCACGCAGTTGAGTAAAAATGACTCATTTTGCCGCCCCCGCATGCCCGCTGACGATCCGGTTGAGTCATGGCGACTCATCTTAACCCGTCCCCGCATGCGGCCGTCCTTCGGCAGGAAACGGGTCGCTCATGTCAAATACTGTACAACGTGGCAACGAGTCCGTCACAGCTCTGCCTGGCAGCGATAGTCTCGCGCCGCGTAAAGGCATGGAGCAATGGTCGACCGGAGCTTATCGGGCATGAATCAGGCCTACAACAAGGGGGTAGAAGGATGAAAAAAATCGGACGAATAGCGGCGATAGCGATACTGATCGTTCTGTGCGCGGGGTGCGATTGGCTCCCGTGGAGCGCCGGGTCGACGGGGAACGAGACGGAAGTCCCGGCGCAGGCGGAATCGGACGCAGGGGCGGCCGAACCGTCCGGCGAAACGGATGCGGGAGAGAGCGAGCCGGCCGGCGAAACGGCGACAGGCGCGGCTGACCCGTCCGCGAGCGGCGGCGGAAACGAGGCCGAGCTGCCGGAAGTCAAGCTGGAGCCGCTGATCGGCGAAGGCGTGTTTGAGTCCCCGGTCGGAATCGAGGTCGCGCCCGGGAATCCGGAGGTCATCTACGTCGTCGATCAGCCGGGAACGATCTCGGCCGTCGATCCGGCCGATCCCGGGAAAGAGCCGGTCCTTTTGCTGGACATTCGAGACCGCGTGCATGACGAGGGCATGGAACAAGGCTTGCTCGGTCTCGCTTTTCACCCTCGGTTCGCAACGAACGGTTACTTTTACGTCAATTACACGACCGCAACCCATACGGTCATCGCCCGGTACGAGGCCGACCCCGCGGCGGGCAAAGCCGATCCGGCAAGCGAACGCGTGCTGCTGACGTTCGAGCAGCCGTATTCGAACCATAACGGCGGCCAGCTCGCCTTCGGCCCGGACGGCTATTTGTACATCGCGACAGGCGACGGGGGAAGCGGCGGCGATCCGCATGGAAACGGGCAAAACGTAAACGCGCTGCTCGGGAAAATTTTGCGCATCGACGTGGACCGGACGGACGGGAACAAAGCCTACGCGATTCCCGGGGACAATCCGTTCGCGAGCGGCGGCGGCGCGCCGGAAATTTACGCCTACGGGCTGCGCAACCCGTGGCGGTTCAGCTTCGATCCGGCTACGGGCCGGTTGTGGGCGGCCGACGTCGGACAGAACGAGATCGAGGAGATCGATCGGATCGAAAAGGGCGGCAACTACGGCTGGAACGTCAAGGAGGGCACCGCCTGCTTCGAGCCGGCCGAGGGCTGCGAGAGCGACGGGCTGATCGACCCGGTCTGGGAGTACGGCCGCGACGAGGGCATTTCGGTGACGGGCGGCTATGTTTACCGCGGCGGCCAGCTCGCCGGCCTGGAGGGCTGGTACGTTTACGGCGACTACGGTTCGGGCAAAATATGGGCGCTGCGGCAGCGCGAGGACGGGAGCGCCGACAATCGGCTGCTGCTCGAATCCGGACTGAACGTGATGTCGTTCGGCATCGACGCGAAAGGCGAATTGTACGTGTGCTCGCCGAGGGGCATTTGGCGACTATTGGCAGCCTGAAACGCGAAACAATCGGTCATCGGGGATCGTCAAATGTATAACAAAGGTTGAAGGGGTGTCCCCGATGGTGTTAACCAAATTCAGCAACGCGGCGTTAATCCGAGCGGCCGCCGTCATGTCCGTCGTCATGGGCGTTTTGTACATTCCGTCGTCCGGCTTCCGCATTGCCGTCCCGGCCATCGGCCTCGGTCCCGAATGGGTGGAAGGCCAGAGCGAATTATGGGCAACGTACGCCGTCTTCGGGGGCATCGTCCTTTTTGCCGCCTCCTTTCTGTTGAATCTTTCCCAATCCCGGCCCTTCAAACTCGCCACGCTCGGATTCGGGCTGCTGGCCGCGCTGCTGCTGATCGCGGGGCAGCTGCCGCCGTTGTTCTGGTGGACGCTGGCCGCCGCGGACGGATTCGCTTGGTCGAGCCTGTTGGGCATCGCGATGCATTTGCTGCTGGCGGTTTTGTCCACCTGGGTGGCGCTTTTGACCCTTAACGGGTACGAGCGGTTGAAGCTTTTCCGGTCATGACTTTCCGCGCGCCAAACGGTTTCTCGACGGCAAGCTGAAGGCGGCAGGCGTTTGAGCCGTCCATCCGTTCTCATATTGCCGCGGACGCGCGCATAGATATGGTAGCGGGAGACGAAACGTCGATCCGGCGGGAGAGGAGAAGCCGGCGAAGGAGCATTCCGCCGATTTGGAGGGAATGGAATGAGCTCCGAACTTCTCATCCAGTTGCTTGCGCTTGTGGTCATGATCGTCGGTCTGGCTAACCGCTCCGGTAAAACTTAATCGTCTCTCGAGCAAGCCCGGAGCGCGTTTCCGGGCTTGCGCTTTGCCCGCTGCCGGGGGCGAAGAAGGCGGCGGAACGGAAAGGGTTCGAAGCGGGCGAAGCGAAAAAAAGCATATTGCCGATTGAAAAAACCGATTGACAGTCCTTCCATGGGATGGTAAAGTGACAAATAGATTTCACTTTCAGAAAGGAGTGCGTTCGATGCGTGTCGATAACGGTTACCCCATGTTTGCCGTCGGTATGTCGCCGAACGTAATCCGATAGCGCACGATTAACGACAGAAGATCGGGCGCATGGTTACGTTCTCGTAATCGTGCGCCCTTTTTGCGCCGCTGAAATCGAACGTTTGTTCGGGATTTCGCGGCAGGGCGTATCGCTTGCGAGCGGTACGTTTTTTATTTGGAATCGACTTGGGCCAACAAGCAAGAAAGCGAGGCGGGAAAAAGGAAATGTTTACGGTATTGCGAAAGCTCGGATGGTTTTTCCGTCTGCACTGGCGCAGGTATTCGGTGGCGGTCGTGCTGCTGGCCATCGTCGGCGTCATCGACGTGCTGCCTCCCCGAATGATGGGGACGGTCATCGACGGCATTCACCAAGGAACGCTTACCCGGGAGGAATTCGTTCAAACGCTGCTCATTCTGATCGGCATCACGGTCGGCAGCTACGCGATTACGTACGTGTGGATGCGGCAGCTGTTCGGCGGGGCGTTTCTGCTGGAGCTGCTGCTGCGCAGAAGGCTCATGCGCCATTTTCTCAAAATGACGCCGACCTTTTACGAGCGCAACCGGACGGGCGATTTGATGGCCCGCTCGACGAACGACTTGTGGGCGATTTCGAATACGGCGGGCTTCGGCATTCTGACGCTGATCGATTCGACGTTGTTCATGCTGACGGTGCTGTTCATGATGGCGGTGCTGATCAGCTGGGAGCTGACGCTGGCGGCGCTGCTGCCGCTGCCGCTGCTCGCGCTGCTCATGCAGACGTTCGGCAAGCGCATCCACGAGCGTTTCATGAAATCGCAGGACGCGTTCGGCGAGCTGAACGACCAGGTGCTCGAATCGGTGTCCGGCGTTCGGGTCGTGCGGGCGTACGTGCAGGAGGAAGCGGACCGCGGCCGGTTTCACGCGAAAACGTCGGAAGTGCTGGCGAAGAACATCGCCGTCGCGAAGATCGACGCGCTGTTCGAGCCGACGAACAAGATTTTGGTCAACATGAGCTATTTGATCGGCCTTTGCTACGGCGGCTACCTGGTGTTCCGCAACGAGATCACGCTCGGCGAGCTCGTATCGTTCAACGTGTTTCTCGGCATGCTCATCTGGCCGATGTTCGCGATCGGCGAGCTGATCAACATCATGCAGCGGGGCAACGCGTCGCTCGACCGGGTATCCGAAACCCTCGGCTATCGGCCGGACGTGGAGGACGGGGACGAGCTCGTCGCGATGGAAAAGCCGGGCGAGATCGCGTTCGACAACGTCACCTTCCGGTATCCGAGCTCGGTGACGGACAATCTCGCGAACGTGTCGTTCACGCTGAAGCCGGGACAGACGCTCGGCATCGTCGGACGCACCGGAAGCGGCAAAACGACGCTGCTCAAGCAGCTGCTGCGCGAATATCCGCTCGGGAGCGGCGAAATCTCGGTGTCCGGCGTGCCGCTGGGCAAGCTGGAAATCGACCGGCTGATCGGCTGGATCGGATACGTGCCGCAGCAGCCGATTTTGTTCTCGCGGACGATTCGCGAAAATATATTGTTCGGGGCGGAACGGGCGACGGAGGAGGACCTTCGGCGGGCGCTGGAGCGGGCTTCGTTCGCGAAGGATATCGCGTTCCTCCCGGACGGCCTGGAGACGCTGGTCGGGGAGAAGGGCGTCGCGCTGTCCGGCGGGCAGAAGCAGCGGGTCAGCATCGCGCGGGCTCTGATCGCGAATCCGGAAATTTTGATTCTGGACGACGCGCTGTCGGCGGTCGACGCGAAGACCGAGGCCGAGATCATCGACGGCATCCGGACGGAACGCGCGGGCAAGACGACGCTGATCGCGACGCACCGGCTGTCGGCGGTTCAGCACGCCGAGCTGATCGTCGTGCTCGACGAGGGCCGGATCGTGGAAAGCGGCACGCACGAGGAGCTGCTGCAGCGAGGAGGCTGGTACCGGGAGCAATACGACCGGCAGCAGCTGGAGGCGTACGTCGAGGCTTCGTAAAGCCGGCGCCGGAAGGCGCATGGAAGAGCGGGCAGCGATCTGACGGAGAACGGGCAGGCCGGCAAACCGGAGGAGAAGCGGGGAGTCCCGCAAGCCGACGCCGCCAGGGCGTCACGAACGAAGGAAGGTGCGAACGTGGGAAGTACGGGCAAACGGTTGTTCCGCTATGCCATGCTGTATAAGAAGCCGATTTTTGCGGCGCTCGGGTTCATGCTCATCGCGGTATGCGTCGAGCTGCTCGGGCCGCTCATCGCGCAGCGGATGATCGACAACAATATTATGGGCATCGAAAAGAAGTGGCACGTCGAAGCGTCCGAAAGCCGGTACGGCGTCGAGTACGAAGGCGTGCGCTACAAGCGAGAGGATCATTTTTCCGGGGACGAAACGAAAGGCGAAGTCGCCCGGGTGCTGCAGATGGAAGGGAAAAATTACTTCCTGCGCGGCGATTTGGCGTTCGACGGCAAGCGCTCGGTGACGGACGGAACGCTTACCGTAACCGCCGAAGACGGGACCGCGGCCGTCTATCCGGTTACCCCGCTGACGTCGGAGGAGCTGTACCGGTTTTACAAGCCGGAGCTGCCGGGACTGCTTACGCTGGCGGCCGCCTACCTGGGGCTGCTGGCGGTCGCCGCGGTGTTTACCTACTTCCAGCGGCTGCTGCTGCAGAAGTCGGCCAACCGGATCGTGCAGCGGATGCGGGAGGACGTGTTCGCGCATACGCAGCGGCTGCCGGTGCAGTATTTCGACAACTTGCCGGCGGGCAAAGTCGTTTCCCGCATCACGAACGACACGGAGGCGGTGCGCGAGCTGTTCGTCGCGGTGTTGACGAACTTTTTTGCCGGGGCGGTCTATATGGTCGCCATCTTCGGGGCGCTGTTCATGCTTGAGCCGTGGCTCGCCGCGCTCGCGCTTCCGATCGTGCCGATTCTGGCCGTCTGGATCGTCGTGTACCGCAAATTCGCCGGCCGGTACAACGAGGTGATTCGCAACAAGCTGAGCGACATCAACGCCATGATCAACGAGTCGATCCTCGGCATGCCGATCATCCAGGCGTTCCGCCGGAGCAAGCGGACGATGGAGGAATTCGAGGAGCACAACAAGGAATTTTACAAATATCAAAACAAGCTGCTCAACCTGAACTCGCTGACTTCGCACAACCTGGTGAACGTCGTGCGGAACGCGCTGTTCATCGTCGTCATCTGGCTGTTCTGGGGCGACTGGCTCGGCTCGATCGTGACGGTCGGCGTATTGTACGCTTTTATCGATTACATGAACCGGATGTTCCAGCCGATCGTCGGCATCGTGAACCAACTGGCGAACCTGGAGACGGCCCGGGTGTCGGCGGAGCGGGTGTTTCGGCTGCTCGACGAACCGGGCACGGACGTGGCGACGGGCGCGCTTCCGCGCTACAAGGGCGAGGTGCGTTTCGAAGACGTTACGTTTGCCTACAAGAACGACGATTACGTGCTGAAAAACATTTCGTTCGAAGCGCGCCAGGGGGAAACGGTGGCGCTGGTCGGGCATACCGGCTCGGGCAAGAGCTCGATCCTGAACCTGCTGTTCCGCTTCTACGACATCGAGAAGGGCAGCATCAAGGTGGACGGAACCGACGTCCGGGACATTCCGAAGCAGCTGCTGCGCCAGCATATGGGCATCGTGCTGCAGGACCCGTACCTGTTCACCGGGACGATCGCTTCGAACGTCAGCCTTGACAATCCGGCCATCACCCGGGACAAGGTGGTGCAGGCGCTCAAGGATGTCGGCGCGTACGACATGTTCATGAACCTGCCCGGCGGCATCGACGAGCCGGTGCTGGAGAAGGGCAGCACACTGTCCGCCGGTCAGCGGCAGCTCATTTCGTTCGCGCGGGCGCTCGCTTACGATCCGGCGATTTTGATCCTGGACGAGGCGACGGCCAGCATCGACACCGAGACGGAGGCGATCATCCAGCAGGCGCTCGACGTGCTGAAGCAGGGGCGGACGACGTTCGTCATCGCGCACCGGCTGTCGACGATCCGCCAGGCGGACCAGATTCTCGTGCTCGACCGCGGCGAAATCGTGGAGCGCGGCAACCACGAGACGCTGATGCAGCACGGGGGCAAATATTACGCGATGTACCAGCTGCAGCAGGGCGGCGCGCCCGTGCTGAGCGCTTAGCTTGGCTTAGCTTAGCGAGGCGGCGGCTTACGATAGCCCATCGGATCGCAAAAATACGAAGCCCGCATCCCCGGTCCGGGGGTGCGGGCTTCGCGCGATCGGCGGGCTTTTTCTATTGCCGCTAAGGGCCGGCGATTCCTTCTCGTTAGGGAGGCGTTTGTCGGTTCGGACGGCCGATGCGGCATTTTCCGGGTCTCGGCTGGGGGAGCGCGGCGAAGCGAGAAACGGGCGCCGTCGACCCCAAGGAACATCCCGCCAGCCGAACGGTCCGGCTGGTTCAGCTAGTTCGGCTGGTCCGGTTGCTGTCTCCCGCCGCGTTTTGCCGTCAGCTCCAAAGCTCCTCGCCTTCCCGCAAGTAGCGCTGGCCCGGCTCGACCGGGGGAGCCTCCGCGATGACCGGCTCCGGTTCGCCGGCCTCGACGATGCGGCGGATCAGCCGCTCGCGCAGCCGGTCGGCGATTTCCCGGTGGGAGCGGAAGCCGGCCAGATTGGTCAGCTCGTACGGGTCGGCCGCGAGGTCGTACAGGAACTGCTCCTCGTACCGCAGGGAGTGCGAATCGCGAATCGGATCGCGGTCCGGCGCGTGCACGGCGTATTTCCAGCGCTTCGTGCGGATGGCCCGGCCGACCTGCGAT
The DNA here is from genome assembly GCF_016937515.1 of Cohnella algarum. NCBI lineage: Bacteria > Bacillati > Bacillota > Bacilli > Caryophanales > Paenibacillaceae > Cohnella > Cohnella algarum. The sequence goes on along the minus strand of NZ_JAFHKM010000002.1, from coordinate 1,641,078 downwards.
TCGCTGATCTGCACGAACACTTCGTCGTTCCAATCCGACGGCTGCCTGCGAACGAGCGGGACGATCGACTTGCCCTGCATCCGTTCCGGCACCTCGATGCCGGACGCTTCGAGCAGCGTCGGCACCAGATCGACGAGGCTGACGAGGCGGTCGATCCGCCCGCCGCCGTCGAAGCCGGGACCGCCGATCGCGCAAGGAATGCGGATCGAGCTCTCGTGGCACGAGCGCTTGTATTCGCCGTTGCGCGTTTTGAAGTGGGAGCCGTGGTCGGAGGCGAACAGCACGATGGTGTTCCGCTTGAGGCCAAGGCTGCGCAGCGCGTCCATGATCCGGCCGAGCGCTTCGTCCAGCCGCTTGACCATGCCGTAGTAGCCGCCGAGATGCTGCGGCGCCGTTCCCGTCAGCGCGGCCAGATCGGGCGGCGTCCAACGGGACGTGTAGGCGTCCCGGTAGACGTCCGGAGCGGGGTAATCGTCGCGATGGTTCTGATGGTGCGGCTCCAGAAACGACAGAAACAGAAAAAACGGATTGTCGCGCGGAGCCGCGACGTACCGGATGGCGGCGTCCGTCAGCGCGTCGACCCGATAGCCCGGCAGCTTCACGGGGCGGCCGTCGTTGTCGTACACCGTCGTGTCGTAGGCGTCCGAAGTATGCTCCAGCGAATCCGCCGCGAGCCAGTAGCGGTAGCGTCCCCGCAGGTTGGGCGGCACCGGCCGGTCGCGGGTGACGGCCAGGTGCCACTTGCCGATGTACCCGGTATCGTAGCCCGCCTCATTATAATAATCCGCGAGCGTCGGCAGCTCCTCCCGAAGCGGAATACCGTTGCGATAGCAGCCGGTTTCGGTCGCGTACAGGCCGGTTTGCAGGCTGGAACGGGCCGGCGCGCACACCGGCTGGCAGGTGAAGGCGTACTCCAGATGGGTGCCCTCCCGGGCCATCCGGTCAAAATTCGGCGTCAGGCCGAGCGGATTGCCGTGAACGCCGGTCGTGTCCCAGCGCTGCTGGTCGGTGAAAAACACGATGACGTTCGGCCGTTCCGCGGCTTTTGCGTTCGGGTTGGCGGACGGTTGCATGGTTTTGGCCTCCTTTGTTTGATTGTTGCTTACCCATTCTAGATATATAGCGAAGCAGCGTGGAACTTACGTTGGATTTTGTCCAATGGGCGAAACGAAAAACGGGGAAACCTCGGTCTGGAGTGGATTTTATCCAATGAGAAACGACGAAATCGGGCGGAATCCTCGAAAAGGCCCCGCTAGATTGGACAAAATCCAACGGAGCCGGCGAGTTCCGCGAAAAAGCCGGTTTGATTGGACAAAATCCAACGAAGCTTCGCCGAGAGCTCCTCCGGGTTCGTGCTCCCCCGCCTTCGCACGCACGCTGACCGGGTAACGATGACTCATTTCGCAGCCCTCGCAGGTCCGCTAACGATCCAGTTGAGTCGTGGCGACTCATCTCAGCCCGCCATGCGCATGCAGCCGGACTCATTTGAGTAACCACGACTCATCTCGCGCCTTCGTACGCACGCTATCGACCCAGTTGAGTCGTGGCGACTCATCTCAGCCCGCCATGCGCATGCAGCCGGACTCATTTGAGTAACCACGACTCATTTCGCAGCCCTCGCAGGTCCGCTAAAGATCCAGTTGAGTCGTGGCGACTCATCTCAGCCCGCCATGCGCATGCAGCCGGACTCATTTGAGTAACCACGACTCATTTCGCAGCCCTCGCAGGTCCGCTAACGATCCAGTTAAGTCGTAGTAACTCATCCCAGCCCGCCATGCGCATGCAGCCGAACTCATTTGAGTAACCATGACTCATCTCGCCGTCTTCGCACGCACGCTAACGATCCAGTTGAGTCGTAGCTACTCATCTCAGCCCGCCATGCGCATACAGCCGAACTCATTTGAGTAACCACGACTCATTTCGCAGCCCTCGCAGGTCCGCTAACAATCCAATTGAGTCGTAGTAACTCATCCCAGCCCGCCATGCGCATACAGCCGGACTCATTTGAGTAACCATGACTCATTTCGCAGCCCTCGCAGGTCCGCTATCGACCCAGTTAAGTCGTGGCGACTCATCTCAGCCCGCGATGCGCATACAGCCGAACTCATTTGAGTAACCACGACTCATTTCGCAGCCCTCGCAGGTCCGCTAACGATCCAGTTAAGTCGTAGTAACTCATCCCAGCCCGCCATGCGCATGCAGCCGAACTCATTTGAGTAACCATGACTCATCTCGCCGTCTTCGCACGCACGCTAACGATCCAGTTGAGTCGTAGCTACTCATCTCAGCCCGCCATGCGCATACAGCCGAACTCATTTGAGTAACCACGACTCATTTCGCAGCCCTCGCAGGTCCGCTAACAATCCAATTGAGTCGTAGTAACTCATCCCAGCCCGCCATGCGCATACAGCCGGACTCATTTGAGTAACCATGACTCATTTCGCAGCCCTCGCAGGTCCGCTAACGATCCAGTTGAGTCGTGGCGACTCATCCCAGCCCGCCATGCGCATGCAGCCGGACTCATTTGAGTAACCACGACTCATCTCGCGCCTTCGTACGCACGCTATCGACCCAGTTGAGTCGTAGCTACTCATCTCAGCCCGCCATGCGCATGCAGCCGGACTCATTTGAGTAACCCCCTCTGTCAGAATAGTTGTCGTACCCCCAAATTGAATATATAGTGAGGAGAAACGAGGACGAGGTGGAGAACGTGAATCCCGTAACCAAAGAATTCAAGCAAAGCATTGTACAGCGTATGATGCCCCCGTACAACGAGCCGGTCAGTCGGCTTGCTAAGGAAATCGGTCTATCGGAGACGACTTTATTTAAGTGGAAGAAGGCGGCAAAAGCACAAGGTATGACGCCTGCCGATGACGTACAGCCCGAACGTTGGAGTACGCAGGAGAAGTTCGCTGTCGTTGTCGAAACCGCAAGTTTGAGCGAAATCGAGCTGGCGGAGTATTGTCGGACAAAAGGGCTGTTTGTTGAGCAGGTGGAAGCATGGCGCGATGCGTGTATGCAAGCTAATGGCGGAATGGCCTCGCAAGCGAACAGGCTTCAGAAGGAACTCCGCGAGAAAGAGCAAGAGAACAAGGCATTAAATCGAGAGCTAAAGCGCAAAGAAGCAGCGCTCGCCGAAGCCGCCGCCTTGTTGGTGTTGCGAAAAAAGGCCCAAGCGATCTGGGGGGACCAAGAGGACGAATGATCAGTGCCTCAGATCGCGAGCATGCCCTTACACTGATTCAAGAAGCCGTTGCTGCCGGCGCAAGAGAAGCGGCTGCTTGCCGAGAGCTCGGACTGACTCAGCGAACGCTGCAACGCTGGCGCAAGCAAGGCGGTACCGTAGACGGACGCCCTCACGCCAAACGGCCGACACCCGCTAACAAGCTAAGCGATGCAGAAGAGCAGCAGGTGCTGGAGGTTCTTCAGCAGCCGCCGTACAGGAGCCTGCCGCCAAGCCAGATTGTGCCGGCGCTGGCCGATGAAGGAACCTACATCGCCTCCGAGTCCAGCTTTTACCGGGTGATGCATAAATACAATCAGCAGCACCATCGCGGGCGCAGCAAGAAACGCACCCTTAAACCCATCACCAGCCACGCTGCGAGCGGCCCGAATGAAGTATGGATGTGGGATATCACTTGGTTGCCCGGGCCCGTGAAGGGGTTGTTCTTCTACCTGTATCTCATCCTGGATTTGTACAGCCGTAAAATTGTAGGCTGGGAGATTTGGGAAGAAGAGTCTGCCGAGCATGCCAGTCAATTGATCCGTCGTACGGTCGTGCGAGAGCAATGCGTGATTCGTCGGCAGCCGCTTGTGCTTCACTCGGATAACGGAAGCCCGATGAAGGGGGCCACGTTGCTGGAGACCCTGTACAGTTTGGGCATTACCCCCTCTCGAAGCCGACCACGCGTCAGCAACGACAACCCTTACGCAGAATCGATTTTCCGCACATGCAAGTACCGTCCTGGCTATCCAACGGAAGGCTTTAAGGCCTTGTCAGAGGCGCGTGAATGGGTCATGCGATTTGTTCGCTGGTACAACGAACAACATCGACACAGCGGACTGAATTTTATTACACCTAACCAGCGGCATGAAGGATTAGCACACCAAGTGTTTGAGAAACGCAAGGAGATTTATTTGGCCGCAAAAGCCAGAAACCCTAATCGCTGGTCTGGCACCATTCGCGACTGGAGCCTGAAAGATGAAGTCTGGCTGAATCCTGAAAAAGTGACGCTTATTCCGGCTGCAAAAAAATCGCTATCTTAACATTTACTTTCCCTAAGGAATCGCGACAACTATCTTGACAAATACCGGTAACCACGACTCATCTCGCGCCTTCGTGCGCACGCTATCGACCCAGTTGAGTCGTCTTCGCAAGCACGCTAACAATCCAATTGAGTCGTAGCTACTCATCTCAATCCGCCATACGTCAATCCGACCATGCGCATGCCGCCGCACTCCGTTGAGTAATTCTTGCCGTGCCGTCATCCCTTCAAGCCGGTCGTCGAGACGCCTTCCACGAAATATTTTTGCGCCATGAAGAAAATGACGACGCAAGGAATGATCGTCACGACGGACATCGCCATGATCTGGTTCCAGTTGACGGCGCCCTCCGTGTCCAGGACGAGGCGAAGGCCGAGCGACACCGGGAACTTGGTCACGCTGTTGATGTAGATCAAGGCGTTGAAAAACTCGTTCCACGTCCAGATGAACTGGAACAGGCACGTCGAGATGATCGCCGGCACCATGAGCGGGGCGAGCACCCGGACGAGGATGCCGAACGAGTTGCAGCCGTCGATGACCGCCGCTTCGTCCAAATCGCGCGGAATGCCGCGCAGGAACTGGACGAGCAGGAAGATGAAGAAGGCGTTGGCGGCGAGCAGGGCCGGGACGTAGAACGGCAAATACGTGTTGAGCCAGTGGAAATTTTTGAACAGGATGTACCTCGGAATCATGATGACGGCGTCGGGCAGCATCAGCGTCGAGATCATCAGGGTGAACAGCAACCCCTTCAGCGGAAAGCGGAAGCGGGCGAAGCCGTAGGCGACGATCGTGCTGGACAGGGCGGTCAGCGCCGCGACCGGGACGACCAGCAGGAACGTATTGGCGAAAAAGGTGCCGAAGCTCGTTTTGCCGACGCCTTTCCAGCCGCGGGCATACGCGTCCCAGACGAACTCGGACGGAAACAGGCCGATCGTCGACAGCACCTCCTGATTCGGCTTGAACGAAGCGCCGACGAGCCAAAGCAGCGGATAGCAGAACAGCAGCCCGAACGCGGATAGGCCGAAGACGGTCAATATTTTGCGCAAGGTCATTTGCCATCGCCTCCGTCTTCATAGTGCGCCCAGCGGTTGGACGTCTTGAACAGCACGAGCGTGAACAGCAGGATGATGACGAACAAAATCCACGATTGGGCGGAAGCGTACCCCATTTTGAAAAACTGGAACGAGTTGTCATAAAGCATAAGCCCGTACAAATAGGTGGATTTCATCGGCCCGCCGTCGGTAATGACGAAAGCGGCCGTAAATTGCTGAAATGCGTTGATCGTCTGCATGATCAGGTTAAACAGGACGATCGGCGTCAGCAGCGGAAGCGTAATGTGGAAAAACGTCCGGATCCGGGCGGCCCCGTCCACCTTCGCCGCCTCGTACAGCTCTTGCGGCACCTGCTTGAGACCCGCGAGGAACAGCACCATGGAGGAACCGAATTCCCATACCGGCAGCAAGGAAATCGTGAACAGCGCCAGCTTCGGATCCCCGAGCCAGTTGATCGGGGAGATCGACAGGGAGGACAGCATCGAGTTGACGAGCCCTTCCTTCATGAACAGAAACCGCCACAGCACCGACACGGCGATGCTGCCGCCCAGAATGGACGGAAGATAATAGATCGTCCGGTAGAAACCGATGCCCTTCATCTTGATATTCAGCGCCATGGCGACGAGCAGCGCGATGGCCAGCTTGGCCGGTACGGCCATCAGCACGTAGAGCAGCGTCACTTTCAGCGATTGCGCGAACGTCGGATCGTTCGTGAACATCTCGACATAGTTGGCCAGCCCGACGAAATGGAAGCTGCCGACCATGTTGTAATCGGTAAACGAGTAGACGAGCGAGGCGACGAAGGGAAACAGCGTCAGGACGAGAAAGCCGATCAGCCACGGGCTGATGTAGGCGAGTCCGATGGCCTGGCCTTTGCGTTTTTTTCTCCGTACGGGAGCCGCAGCGGGCTGCCGACGATGGTCGAGTCTGGTACTCATGCTTAAGCCCCCGTTCGTCGTTTTTTACTTAATCGTTTGCAGTTTGTCGGCCAGGCGCGAGGTCAGCTCCTCGGCGGCTTGCGCCGGTTCGAGCTTGCGGAAGGCGACGCGCTCCAGAATGTCCTGGGAAATCTGGTTCAGCTCGTTGTTGTTGCTGAGCCCGTTGACGGGCGCTCCCGGATTGCTCAGGGCGATCTCGACCGCTTCGGCGACGGTCGGATCGATCAGCCCTTCCTCGGCGAGCATGGCCGCGTTCGCGGTGGCGGCCGGAACGCTGTAGACGTCCTTCAGAATCCGGGCCGCTTCCGGGTCGGTGAGCAGCCAGCTGGCGAATTTGGCCGCCTCTTCGGGATACTTCGTATCTTTGTTGATCGCGAGCGGGTTGCTCGGATTGACCAGCACGGCGGACGTTTTCGCGTCGGCCGGCACCGGGAACATGCTGACGCCGACGTCCGGCGTGTACGACTTTACTTTGGCGATCGTGGACGCGAGCGTGAACATCATGCCGATGTTGCCGTTTTGCCATTGGAGGTTTTCCGCCAAATCGGGATACAGGCTGCTTTCTTCCACCGGCTGAATGACGCCGTCGTCGAGCAACTGGCGGTAGTAGGCGAAGGCTTTTTCCGCCGCCGCGGCATCAAAGCCGAGCGATTTGTCGTCGTTGATCCATTGGTTGCCGGTCAATTGGTTCACGAACGGCTGCAGGAAAATCCGGTAATCGAACAGCCCGAGCAGATAGGCGTCGGGGTCCTGCTCGTGGACTTTTTTGCCGATTTCGTGAATCGTGTTCCAGTCCCATTTCGTATTTTCCGAAATGCCGAACTTTTCGAAAAACTCCCGGTTGTAAAGGGTTACAATTCCGTTCGCGCCCATCGGCAGCCCGATCAGCTTGCCGTCGAAGGTCGCGTAATCGTTCAGAAACTCAGCATCGAAAGCATCCAGGTTGAGGTGATCCTTCAGCGTGTTCAGATCGAGCACCAGATTGCCTTTGACCGCGATCTCCTCGATCCAGTCGACGGACAGCGGCGTCAGGTCGGGCGCGGTTCCGCCGGCGAACTGGGTGACCAGCTTCTGGTAATAGCCGTCGAAGCCGCCGTATTCCGGCTCGATCGTGACGTTCGGATTTTTCTCCATATACAAATCGATAGCCTCGAGCAACGCCTGATGCCGCACTTCCGACCCCCACCAGGAGAAGCGAAGCGTCGCTTTTTCTTCTTTGGCCTCTTCCGCTCCGGAAGAACCGGAATCGGACGAGCAAGCCGCCGTCACCGCGACCGTCAACGCCAGGCACAGCAGCCCGGCCCACTTCGAGAAACGTTTCAGTTTCATGTTCATGAAGCCCCCTCGGTTGTTTTCATATGGTTGCCCTCTTACTATAACGAGGCGTCTCCGGTTATGAAAAGGCATACAAAACGGCAAAAGGTATCCGTAAACCGCTTGTTTGCGCAAAAGGTATCCGGATTCCCGGGTCCGGGAGAATCCGGAGTGCAAATGCGTTTTGGGCAGGAGCGGACGGTTATGTCGGCGCCCTGTAAAAAAAAGAAGAAATCCATTATTCTGGTGAATGCGGTAGCATATGACTTCGATCACAGCCTGGAGGTGCGCGTTCATGTATAAGCTGCTGCTGGCGGACGACGAAAAGGAGATCCGGAACGGGTTGTCCCAGTATTTCCCTTGGGCGGAAACCGGCTACGAGCTTGTCGGCCTGTGCGAGAACGGACAGGAGGCTCTCCGGTTTATGGACAGCCGGCCGGTCGACGTGCTGCTGTGCGACATCCGGATGCCGGTCATGAACGGGCTGGAGGTGGCCAAGCGCCTTCACGAGACGAAGAGCAAAACGAAGGTCGTGTTCCTGAGCGGCTACAAAGACTTCGAATACGCCAAACAGGCACTTTCCTACGACGTGCACGACTATATCGTCAAGCCTACCCAGTTCGGCGAGCTGAGCCGGGTGTTTACGTCGCTCAAGCTGGAGCTGGACGAAAGCTCGTCCGCAGGCGCGCCCGCCTCCGGGGCTTCCTTCGACGAGAAGGTGATCGCCGCGATCAAAAGCTACGTGGAAGAAAACTATCCGAACGCGACGCTCGAGGAAGCGGCCGCGAGGGTGCACATGAACCCGCATTACGTGAGCAAATACTTCAAGGACAAGACGGGAGACACGTTCTCCGATTATCTCGTCGGGGTCAAAATGGCCAAAGCGGCCGAACTGTTGATGGATATCCGCTACAAAACCTACGAAATCAGCGAAATGGTCGGCTACGGCTACGCCAAAAATTTCACCCGGACGTTCCGCAAGCATTTCGGGCTCAGTCCGCGCGAGTTTCGCAGCAGCCGCACCGACGCCGCACCGCCATGCGCCGAAAATTTTTCCTGAAAAACCTTTTGCTGTTCCTCATTCCGCTGCTTATTCCGACGTGCGTCCTCGGCGTGCTGTCGATTAATTTGACCCAACGCTACATTCAAGGCGAGATTCATACGACGCAGACGCAAATTTTGCAGCAGCTGGAACGGAACGCCGACATGATCCTGAACGAGATGGACTCGCTCGCCATCGTGTTCGGCAATTCCCAGACGCTGTTTCGCGTGGAGGAAGTGCTGCGGACGCTGACGGTGTCGCTCGACAATTTGCGCCTGATCGAATCGATGGTCAATTACGTCAACGCGCCGGCCAACGCCCGGCCTTTCATCGAATCGATCTATATGTACGTGCCTAATCCGTACGGGCAGTTTCTCGCGAGCGGAGAGGGGCTCACGAGCTTCGACCGGTTCCACGACGTCGGGTGGAAGGCCGAGTTCGAAGCGCGCGCGGGGGCCGGAGACAGGTGGACCTCCCGCCGGCAAATTACCCGCTATTCCTTCGAAGGGCCGATTTCCGTCACGACCTTCTACAAGACGCTCCCTTCCGTGCTGACCGACAAGCCGTACGCGGTCATCGTCATGAACGTGTACAACGATTACATGGACAAAACGCTCCGGTCCATCGAGCAGGTGCCCGGCCAGCGGCTTTTTATTTTGGACGAAAACGGAACGCCGCTGTTTCAGTCCGGCGGCGGGGCGGAGTTCGGCGCATCGTTGCCGACCGGGCTTGCCGCGCAGGACGATTCGTTCGACATGGAGCTGGACGGCGTCGCCTACAACGGCGCCAAGCTGACGATGGCCAGCAGCGGCTGGACGTTCGTCTCGCTCATTCCCCGGCACGAGCTCGTGCAGGTGCCGTTCCGTTTGAGTCAGTTTACGGTGTACGTCGTGTTCCTGTCGTTCGCGCTCGGACTCGTGCTGACGTATTTCCTGACCCGGCGGTCGCTGCGGCACATCCGCCAGATGATCGCGATCATCAAAGCGGCCGGCAAGGGACTTCCGCTTCCCGAAGTGAAGCCGGCCAGGGGACAGGACGAGTACAACTACATCATCCAGACGATGACGCGCAATTTCATCGAGCAGCATTACTTGACCGTGCAGCTGTCGGAGAAAAAATACCGGCTGCAGGCCGCGGAGCTGCTGGCGCTGCAGTCGCAGATCAATCCGCATTTTTTGTTCAATACGCTGGAAACGCTGAACTGGAAGGTGATGGGGCTGACGGGCGGGCCGAACGAGGCGAACGGCATGCTGGGGCACCTGTCGGAAATCCTGAAGTATTCGTTCGATACGCCCGACCGGGTCGTCGATGTCGAAGAGGAGATTACGTACACGAAGCACTACATCGCCATCCAGAAGGAGCGGTACGGGGACAAGTTCGAGGTGCGGTGGCGGTACATTCCCGAGGAAATCCGGGGCTGCCGGATCGTCAAGCTGCTGCTGCAGCCGCTGATCGAGAACAGCCTGTACCACGGCATCAAGGAAAAAGAGGGGAACGGCGCGATTCTGGTTAAAATGGACAGGGATGCGGATTTTCTCCGCATCGCGGTCGTCGACAACGGCGTCGGCATGAGCCGCGGGCGCCTGGCGGAAATCCGGGCCCGGTTGGAGAGCGCGGGCGATTCGAAGGCCGGCGATTCGGAGACGGGCGATCGCATCGGCCTGGCGAACACGAACAAGCGCATCCGGCTGTCCGATCCCGCGGGCGGGGAGCTGCGCGTCTGGAGCAAGGCCGGGTTCGGAACGGCGGTCGTCATCCGGATCGGGGTCGGACGATAGGGACGGACGCGGGTGCCGGAAGCGGCGAGGCCGGCCGGGCGGGCGGGAGGGCGCGATGCTTACGGCGGATCGTGATCGGCCTGAACAAGCGCATCCGGCTGTCCGGACTCTCGGGCGGGGAGCTGCGCGTCCGGAGCAAGGCCGGATTCGGAATGGCGGTCCGGATTCGGCGAGGAAATCGGGGATCCGGATTTTGCTTTTTTTCGGACCTCTCGCCGATATCCCGTTGGCTCAGCATCCCGCCGTTATGGTACGATAGGTGAAACGTTGCCGCGCGGCGGTCGGCCGGGAAGGATGCGAACGGCGATCGGAGCGGCGGACAGAAGCGGCCGCTTTGCCGCCTTGGCTTGCGGCCGGCGGACGGCAGATGGCGTTACATTTTTCGAATATGGGGTGCTTTCGTGACAAGCTTCGCGAAGTTGGGAATTTCGGAAGAACGGTCGGCCGTTCTGAACGTTCAAGGGATAAAGCAGCCGACTCCGATTCAGGAGATGGCGATTCCGGTCGTCATGCAAGGTAAGGATATGATCGGCCAGGCGCAAACGGGCACGGGCAAAACGCTGGCGTTCGTGCTGCCGATTTTGGAGAAGATCGACGTTGGTTCGGAGTCGCTTCAAGGGCTGATCGTGACGCCGACACGGGAGCTGGCGCTGCAGATTACGGAGGAAGTGAAGCGGTTCCTCGTTCCGGACGAGGGCGTGCGCGTGCTTGCCGTTTACGGCGGGCAGGACGTTGAAGCGCAAATGAAGAAGCTGGCCGGGCGGGTTCATTTGATCATCGCGACGCCGGGCCGTTTGCTCGATCATATGCGCCGGGAAACGGTGGACCTGTCGACGGTTTCGACGCTCGTGCTGGACGAAGCGGATCAAATGCTGCACATGGGCTTTTTGACCGAGGTGGAGGACATTTTGCGGGCGGTGCCGGCGAGGCGGCAAACGCTGCTGTTCTCGGCGACGATGCCGGAGAAAATCCGCGAGCTGGCGGGCCGGATTTTGCGGAATCCGGAACATGTCACCGTCAAAAGCCCGAAAGTAACGGTAAAAGACATCAAGCAGCTCGTCGTCGAAACGACGGACCGGGGCAAGCAGGCGGCGCTGGTAGCGATGCTGGAGGAGACGCAGCCCTTCCTGGGCATGATTTTCTGCCGGACGAAACGCCGGGCTTCGACGCTTAACGCCGCTTTGCAGGCGATGGGCTATGCCTCCGACGAGCTTCACGGCGATTTGTCGCAGGCGAAGCGGGAGCAGGTGATGAAGCGGTTCCGCGAGGCGAAGCTGCAGCTGCTGGTGGCGACCGACATCGCCGCGCGCGGTCTGGACGTCGAAGGGGTGACCCATGTCTACAACTACGACATTCCCCACGACACCGAAAGCTACATTCACCGCATCGGCCGGACGGGCCGTGCGGGAAGCGCGGGCATGGCGATTACGTTCGTCGCGCCGAAGGACCGGGCCGAGCTCGGCGTCATCGAATACGGCATCGGCCAGGAGCTGGAGCGCCGGGCGGGCGTGCCGACGCCGCGCGGGGCTCGGGCCGACGGCGCTGAAGCAGGTGCGGGCGCAGGCGAGCGGGAACCGCGGGCTCGCGGCGGGCGGTTCGCGGGCGCTGGCGGCGGAGCCGGGGCGCCCGGAAGCGCCGGCCGTAGGACCGGAGCCGCGGCGGGCGGCGGCGAGCGGGGCGGGCGAAGCGCCGGGCCCGGAGGCAGAGCCGGTCGCGGCGAGCGGAGCGGCGCGTTCGGCGGCGGCGCGGGCCGGGGCGGCGCATCCGGCGCGAGCGGCAGGCCGCCGGGCGGGCGCGGCTTTGGCGCCCGGAGCGGCGACGGCGGAAACGCGCCGGGCGCATGGGGCTCGCGAGCCGGCGGGCAAGCGGGCCGCGGTGCCGGGGCTGGCGGCCGGACCGGCAGGGGAGCCGGGCCCGCGGGCCGACCGGGCAGGGAGGCGGGCCCCGGAGGCAGGGGCGGCCGCCCGCCCAAGCCGGCGTTTTCATCGGCCGGCCGCAAAGGACCGGGCGGCGGCGGGAAGCCGAAGCCGCAGCGGGGCAGAAGGTAAAGCGGCCGAAGAAGTCCGTCCGGCGGGCTGCATGAGGCAGAAACGTGAGGGAGTATCGGCGCCGGCGAAGCCGAAGTAGCGCACCCCGTGCACCACACGGGCGCAAGCGGCGCCGGTGAGGCTAATGTAGCGCACCCCGTGCACCACATGGGGCGCAAGCGGCGCCGGCGAGGCCGAAGAAGCGCACCCCGTGCACCACATGGGGCGCTAACGGCGCCGGCGAGGCCGAAGAAGCGCACCCCGTGCACCACATGGGGCGCAAGCGGCGCCGGCGAAGCCGAAGAAGCGCACCCCGTGCACCACATGGGGCGCAAGCGGCGCCGGCGAAGCCGAAGAAGCGCACCCCGTGCACCACATGGGGCGCAAGCGGCGCCGGCGAGGCCGAAGTAGCGCACCCCGTGCACCACATGGGGCGCAAGCGGCGCCGGCGAAGCTAAAGTAGCGCACCCCGTGCACCACATGGGGCGCAAGCGGCGCCGGCGAAGCCGAAGTAGCGCGCCCCGTGCACCACATGGGGCGCTAACGGCGCCGGCGAGGCCGAAGAAGCGCGCCCCGTGCACCACATGGGGCGCTAACGGCGCCGGCGAGGCCGAAGAAGCGCACCATGTGCACCTCATGGGGCGCAATCGGCCCGGCGGCGCATCATGCGAGGGGCTGTCCACAGGGTCAAATCTGACCTGGCGGACAGCCCCGTTCGCTTATGAACCGTATGCGCGCGGCGGCGCTATTGCAGCGTGTAGGTCAGCTGCGACTGTTCCCCGGTGAACAGGTTGCGATAGTCGAAAACGAAGCTGTCTCCGTCGCGCTTCACGAACGTTAAATTGTCGGCCGCATCCGGAACAAACGGACTGGGCTCCGTCGTTTCGATCCGCGTAATTTCCTCCTCGGACAGAAGCTCCTTGTACAGCGCGGCAGCCGAGCCGTCCCGCAAATCGACGAGCAGGGTCGTGCCGCGGATATAAGGCCGGATCAGCAGCAGCCGATCCTCGACCGATGCATACTCCACGGTATACGTGTCGTCGTAGCCGCCCAGCGCCTTCAGATCGAACCGCTCCTGCACGTAGCCGTCCGGGCGGACGAGCTGCAGCTCCGAGCCGTCCAGCAGGACGAGCAGGCCGTCCGCCTCCTCGACGCTCTGCGCGCGGGCCATGCCGTAGTATTCCACGGCCGTCTCCCGCACGAGCTTTCCTCCGGATACGACCAGGCGATAAATGTCGGTGCCGAGCGCAGGCTCGCCGTGCGAATGGGTGACCGTAAGCAGCAGCGAGGTTTCGCCCGTCTTTTTCACGTCGAGGTACCCGTATTGGGTGACCCGTACGCCGGAATAGCCGATTCTTCGCGGCATTTCGGAGCCGACTGCCGTATAGACGTTTCCGTTGTCCTTGCGCACCCAGTACCAGCCGGCCGGGCTGCCTCCAAGCAGGCTTCGCGGGCCGTAGTCGACGAGCAGGGTGCCGCTCGTGTCCAGCTTCATCGTAGCGCCGGCGACCATGACGATGTCTCTCAGCGGAACAAACAGCGTTCCGTTTTTCAAAAATGGAGCCGTCGACATCGCATGCACCGAGTCGTTGATGAGCGCCTTGGAAGAGCCGACGCGCCACTTCAGCCGCAGGTTCGGAGCGGTCGCGATCAGGTAGCGGGTCGTCTGGTCGTAGGACAGCACCAGATCGGAGAACAGGGTCGACAGCTCGTTCAGCGACAGAAACGTCGTGCCTTTTTTCAAAGCGATTTCCGGATTCGATTGCTTGATGTTGTACGCCCACTGGTACGAGGGGACGTTAACCGGAGGCGGATCGTCCGGCGTTCCGGCGGCGGAAGAGGTGCCGGGACGGAAACCGGCGAACAAGGCCGCGGCCAACGCGAACACGGCGGTTAAAGCGATCCATTTTTTGCTAATCAAGGATGAAGCCTGCATATCGGGAGCCTCCTGCGACATTGGAAATAAGATCCATTGATTAGACGCGGGCCATGCGGAATTAGTTTCGCAAAAGAAGCTTATGCTTGGAAAAACAAGGGCAAAAGGTGACGGCAAAGACGGCGAACCCCCGCCGTTCCGGGCTCCGGAGACGTTCGAAGCGGGGCTCCCGTTATGTCCGCCAAAAACGCGGTTGTGATTCCGCCGAGATTCAACTACAATTCGGTTAGTTACTTTCGATTTTATAAAAAAGAGGAGGCGTCCCATGATTCAACTTTATCCCGAGCGATTGCGCCACAAGACGGATCTGGGCTGGCTGAAAAGCCGCCCGAGCTTCCAGTTCGGAGAATATGTCGATCCGGAAAACAGCGGCTTCGGCGTCATGCGCGTGTGCAACGACGATTTTGTCGCTCCGGGACGGGGCTTCGGCGCTCATCCGCATAGCGATATGGAGATCGTCTCGATCATCTTGAAGGGGCAAATCCGCCATGAGGACAGCCTCGGCAACGTCGAAATCGCATCGGCAGGCGAAGTGCAGCGGATTACGGCGGGCAGCGGCGTCGTTCACGCGGAGTACAATCCGTCCGAATCGGAGGAGCTGAACCTGCTCCAGCTGTGGTTCATGCCGAGGGAAAGAGGGCTGACGCCTTCCTACGAGACGGCCCGGTACGATCAGGCCAAGCTGCGCAATGCGCTGCTGCCGGTGGCGGCGGCCGTTCCTGCGGAAGGCGTCGCCAAGGTCGAGCAGGACCTGACGATTTATTTGAGCCGGCTGGACGCGGGGCGGGAGCTTGCGTTCCGGCAGGAGAAGGGACGGCGGGTTTTCCTGTTTGTTATCGAAGGAAGCTTGACGGCGAACGGCCTGGCGCTCGGCACCCGCGACGAAGCCCGGATCGCGGACGAACCGGAGCTCGCGCTTGCGGCCGGCGGGGAAGAGACGTTTTTGATGCTGATCGATTTGCCGTAAGCGGCCGAAAGCCGAAAGGAGGGAGCTTGGGATGAAGGAAACGTTTATCGTCAAGCATGCGGTAGGGGGCAAAATTTTTATCGATACGGGCAAGCGCCCCGTTCCGTACAAGCTGGAGGAAAAAGCGGACGGCGGCTACCGGTTTACGGTGACGACGCCCCGCGGCCCGGAAATCGAGGAGCTGCTGGAGCTGGCTCGCGAGCTTAACGTGTTCGTGTTCCGGGATTACTCGGAGGAAAACGAGCCGACGATCAAAACGTGGTTCTACGTGAAAGACGGACCGGTCGCGTACGACGACGGTCGGCAGGCGCTGACGATCGACGCCGAATCGAAAATCGAATACGTGCCCGACCGGTATTTGAGCTGACCGAAATTTCGTCCTCGGCTTGCGGTATGGTAAGATGGCAGAACAGATACCGACAGCGGAGGGTACGACAGGTGGAAGGAAACGGGAAAAACCGCGGCGATGTCCGGCCGGGACTGGAAGTGGACATCGTGCTGAAGCAGGACCAGCGAACGGGCAAAACGACGCGCGGCATCGTGAAGGATTTGCTGACGAAGTCGGCGTTTCACCCGCACGGCATCAAGGTGAGATTGACGGACGGCCAGGTGGGCCGGGTCCGGCATATCGTTTCGCAGCCGAACGAAGACTGAAACGGCCGAAAGCGGACGCGTCCCGGCGGGTTCGTTCGGCGCTTCAATCCGAAGCGCGAATGAATTCGTCGAGGTCGCGGTCCGCTTTCGACTGATTGCACAGGTTGCAGGCGCAAACGCAGTTGACCGGAGTCGTATGGCCGCCTTTGGCGCGGGGGAGCAGATGGTCGATCGTGTCCCCGTATTGTCCGCAGAAGTAACACGTATACTTGTCGCGTTCCAGAATAAGCCGGCGAAACTCCTTGTTGCTGTACAGGCGCCGGATCGTGTGGCGGCTCGCGACGACGGCGGCGCGCTCGCGCACGAGAATGAACGCAAGCTCCGGCTCGATCTCCTGATACCAGCGGCGGCCGTTATCGGACTTGCCGAGCATGCGGACGAAGCCCTGCTTCGTCGGTCTCAGGCCGGCCGGAGCCGGAGGAGGATCGGCCGGGAGCTTGACGGGCCTGGCTTTGGCCAGGGCTTGGGGTTGAGCTTGGGCGGAAGGCGCAGCGGGGTTCGCCGCATGCGCTTTTTTGCGTTTGCGCCGCCGCCGCTTGCGCTTCGGCTTGGGAGCGTCCGCCGCCGGGGCTTCCGCGGTTTCCGCGCCGGACTCCGGGGCCGCCGCACCGGGGTCCGGGATCGCGAGCCCGGCGGCGTTCATGCCGGCCGGCTGCGCCGGCGTCAGCGGAACTGCCGCCAGCGGAACTGCCGGCGCCGACCCGGGCGCCGCGTCCGCGGCGGCGGGCCCCGAAGCCGCCGGCGCGGGAAGGGCCGGGCTTGCCGCCGCGCCGGACCGCTCCTTCCGCCGGCATTCGCGGCAGACGCCGCGGCGCCTCCTGCGGCCGGATCTTCTGCCGCTTCTGCCGGAAAACTCCGCCAGCGGCTTGAATTCGAGGCATTGCCGGCACGTTTTGCCGGAGGCCCCTTTATCGCGATGCATCGTCTCGTTTGTCATAGCCCGAGTATATCATACCTGCGCGGCTCTAGTCTGTCGGGAGACTTCATTTTACCGGTTATGCTCGCGCGGGCCTGCCGAAGCTGCTCGAGCCCGTCCCGCCGCAGTTCGGCAGCGTGCAAAATTCGGCTGTTCCGCGCGGGACCCTGCACCTTGTCGGCGGGGATGAGCGTGTCGTGCTCATGCCGAGCAGGCTCGCGTCGTTCTCGGACAAGCGGCTTCCGGCACCGGCTGATGGAAAACGGGCTTATCCTTCGTCGGATCGCAGCGCCGCTACTCGGCGACAAGCGCCTTTTCCCGGAATTGCCGCAGAATGGCGTCGGCGGTCTCCTCCGGCGTCAGCTCGGACGAATCCAGCCACCACCCGATCCGGGGCGTCTCTTTGCGCAGCACGTCGTCCAGGCCCGATACGGTCCAGATGCCGTAGCCTTTCTTGGGCCGCGCGGCTTCCCTCGCCTCGACGGCCTGCGCGTTCGGGCACAGCACGACGACGTAAAACGGACGGTTCCGCACGTACGAGACAAAGTCCTCCAGCACTCGTCCCACGACCACGTCCTGGACGATGACGTTGAATCCCGCCTCCAGATAGTCATCCGCGGCCTGTGCGGCCAGCCGGTAGCGGAGCCGCAGCTGGTCCAGCCCGTCGTCGTCCGAGTCCGGCCGCACTTCCCGGCGGTCGTTGACGATCATTTTTCGAAAAATGTCCCCGCGCAAATGCACGGACCGGTCGAACCGTTCGGCCAACAGCTGCGAGACGGTCGATTTGCCGCTCGCCATAATTCCGGTGACGAGTAAAATAAAGGGCTGCCCGGCGTTCATCGGTTTTCCTCCTTTGCCGGAATCATCGTGAACACATTCGTCTCCCGGCGGGCCGACTCCTTCCGGAGGTTGCCGAATGGCGATAAAAAATTGCGCCTTTGCGTCGGCGGGACGTTGGAGCGGCGCCATCCTGTCATTGTTCGGGGCCCAAGTTCCGGATATGCGCGATTCCCCATTCGCTCATCCGATCCAGAAAGCCGATCATGGACCTCCCTTGAGGCGTGAGGGAGTATTCGACCTTTGTTTTGGGCGGGATATCCGGGGTGACCGTTCTTTCGACAATCCCGTCGGCTTCCAGCTCGCGGAGTTGTTCGGTCAGCATTTTTCCGGAAATGGCGGGGAGATGGCGCAGCAATTCGCTGTAACGCACGGGCCCCCGGCTGGTGTGCAAGTGTCGGTAAATCGGGATCTTCCATCTGCCGCTCAGCATCGAAAACACGCGCTCCACGGGACAATCGTTCAATTGAGCGGGCATCGTTTCATCGCGTCCTCCGTTTTTTTATTCATATTATAATGCATTCGCATGCGGCATGGGCGGGAAACGAAAAAGTGCCTTATTGCCGGCCCGCGGGCTCGGCTCCTATAATCTCCCGTAGAAGGGAGCGGGTATTCATGAAGATCGGCATTTTCGGCGCAGGACGCGTGGGAAAAACCATAGGCGAGGGGCTGATCCGGGCGGGTCATGAAGTCCGCATCGGCAGCCGCGACCCCGAGCATGCGAAGCATCGGGAATGGAAGCGGGAGGCGGGGGGAAAAGGGGACGTCGTATCCTTGAACGAAGCGGCAAGGTTCGGCGATCCGGTCTTCGCGGCTTTGCCCTGGGACGGCTTGAAGGAGGCGCTCGAACGTCTGGAGCCCGGAGTTTTGAAAAACAAAACGGTCGTCGACGTCACCAACGCCGTCCGTTTCGAAGACGGTCCGCGGTTGACGTACGGCGACACGTCGGCCGGCGAGCTCGTTCAGCGGTGGCTGCCGGACAGCAGCGTCGTCAAAACGCTGAACACGGTCAGCGACCGTCGGATGGTCCATCCGAGCTTCCGGGACGGCATGCCCGCGATGTTCGTGTCGGGCAACGACGCTCGCGCGAAAAATCAGGTCAAATCGCTGCTGGAGGACTTGGGCTGGCGAGACATGATCGATCTGGGAGACATCCGGCAAAGCCGGCTGCAGGAGGCGCTCATGCTGGCCTGCGTCATCAGTGAAATTCGGCTGGGGTCGCCGGGCATGGCGTTTGCGCTGCTGCGGGGATGAGCTCCGCTTGCGAAAAGGGAAGGGGCTGCCGGCGGGCGGACAAATCCGCCGCGGCACCCCCTCGGAAAACGCCGTTTTATGGTTGTGCCGCCTGCAGGTGCTCGGCCAGACGATCCCACGTTTGGGTGACCCCTTCCTCCATGCCCATATCCACAACGGTTTTGAGCGCTTCGGGGGTATCGTACCGGGAAATGCTGATTACCTTGGTCTTGCCCTCATGCTCTTGAAAAACCACCGTAGATTCGGGAGCCGGCATGTCCTCCGAAATGTTGCCTTCGGCATCGGAGAAGTAGTCGATATAGACGATCTTTTCGTTCGGGACGATCTCCTGATAGACCGATTTGCCCCAGGATTCCATGCCGTAGAAATCTCCCTGATTCGGGTCCATGCATTTCATGCAGTAATGCCAGACGCCGCCGGGACGGAAATCGATGTCGCACGCCGTCAGCTCCCAGCCTCTCGGCCCCCACCATTGCTTTAAATGCTCCGCTTCCGAAAACGCTTTGAACACAAGCTCGCGGGGCGCATCGAAAATCCTCTCCATCGTAAACTCCCGGCCTTCCGCTTTGATCGACATCCGGTTCGACATGCGCGACTCCTCCCTGGATTTGGGTTGACAGGGTCATTATTCGGGCTGATCGTCTTCCTGGGCTTGCAGCTTCTGCAGGTAAATATCGAGATTGTCGAAACGCTCGTTCCAAACGTTGAGGTAAGGCTTCAGCCAATCGTACAGCGTCTGGAACGGCTCCGACCGCAGCCTGTAATTCCGGCGGTTGGCGACCGCTTCGACTTCGACGAGCCCGGCCTCCAGCAGGACGCGCAAATGCTTCGAGGCTTGGGGCTGCCGGATTTGCAGGCGCTCGGCGATCTCGTTCACCGTCAGGGGACCGTTTTTCAAAAGCTCGACGATGCGCAGCCGATGGGGCTCGGCCAGCGCGCTGAATATCGCGGTTTCCATCATCTGGCCATTCCTTTAAGCCATGTTGCGCGAAGTACGGCGGAGATTGCAACTTCGGTTTGAATCATGCGATCCACCTCGTTTCCTCGGTTCGTAAACCGTACCTCGAATCGAATATACCATGAACGGAATATTCTTGTAAAGGAATATTTAAAATTTCTCCATCCGCCTGTCCGTGAACCATACGATTACTCTGCAAAGCCGGCCTCCAAGCGGTTCTGCTGGCGTTTTTGTGTGATATTTCATACAAAATCCGGTCATTTGGCGCTTTTTCGAAGACATTTGTATGATTTTTCGTACAAAATTGGCTCGTCGGGCGGTTCTGCTGGCGTTTTTGTGTGATATTTCATACAAAACTCCGTCATTTGGCGCTTTTGTGATGCCGTTTGTATGATTTTTCATACAAAATCGGTCTGTTGGGCGGTTCTGTGGACGTTTTTGTATGGTTTCGTACGAACCTTCGTCTTAGCGCTTGGCGCCAATCGGCATAACCGCATCCCGCCGCGTCAAAGCCAAACCGACCCCAACCCCATTCGGTTCCCGGGTTCCCGCCCATAACCGGGCCGGGACGGTCGAAAGCCTCATAGCCGAGCACAAATGTTGCTCGGCAGGAACGAGCTACTGGCTCCGCGGGCGGTACCGCTGCCGAAGCGTTTCGGCCATGGCGCGGATGTCGGCCGCGGCCGGCAGTTCGGCGGGCGGGACGGCAAGCGGGGCCGGGACAGCGAGCGGGGCCGGTTCGGCGGGCCGGCCGGCAAGCGGGCCGGGCTCGCCGGCGGCGTTGGCCCCGGCCCCGGCGGTCCCGGCGGCGGCTGCCCCGGCGGCGCCGAATGCCGCAGCGGCGCCCGCCGCGCCCTGCCGGCGCCCGATCGCGCGCCGGACCGCGTCCGCGAACGCGCGCGCCGCGTTCGCGCCAAAGCCCGCCAGCTCTTCGAGGCTGGCGGTGCTGCCGTCCGCCACCCGCGGGTAGGCGGACGGCTCCGCGCCTGGCGCGGCGCGTTCGTAGAACGCGCGCACGAGGCGCGTCCGGTCGTCGCCGGCTCCGCCCGCGACGACGAACGCCTGCACGCAGGCGGCGCGCAGCTGCCGGCGCTGGGCGATGCCGCAGAACTTGCGGCCCGCGATGCTAAGATCGTAGTCGCCGGGGCAATAGGCGCCCGCGATCTCGCCTTTGTCCACGGCGACGCCGGCGAAGGCGAGAGCCTCGCGAACGAGCGCGTACATCCGCTCGAAGTCCTGGCGAAAATGCGCGCCCGCGCCGCCGCTTTTCGGAAAAATAAGCGAGAGATTGACGACGCCGGCATCGAGCGGCACCGCCGCGCCGCCGGAATGGCGCACGACGACCTGCCAGCCCTGCGATTCCAGCCAGCGCGCCGCCTCCGCCGCGTGCGGCAGCCGGCTGTCGCGCTGCCCGAGCACGAAGGCGTTCGGATGCCGCCACATATGGCAGAAAGCCTCCCCGGTCTCGCCGGCGCGCCTGCACAGCAGCTCGTCGAGAGCGAACGCCTCCAGCGGATCGGCGGCGGCCTCCGCGTCAAGCCGATCCACGAGCCTCATGGCGCCGGCCCAGTCCAACGTTTCGTCGTTCATCTTCAGCCGCTCCTTCGTCCGGTCTATTTTCGAATAGGTACTGCGCATCATGCCCGATGACCGCCGCCGGGAATCCGGCAGGGGTTCCTTTTATTGTAGCAGGCCTCCCGTCCGGGCCCAACTCCCGCGAAGGGCTATTCAACCCAAATTTTCCGTGTTATAATGATCACAAATTAATAGCGGGTTGGAGAACGGGAGACACCACAACACTTGGCTGCGCGAATCGCGCGGTCGATGGCGTTGTGGTTTTTTTCATTCGGCAAGGGAATGACAGCGCTGTCACCCGCTAATAAAACTCAGAAGGAGTCTGCACATGGCACAATCTCGATCGTTTTGGAAAAAGCCGCAGGGGCTGCTGGCCATTTCGTTGGCGCTTATGATCGTCGGAAGCTTCCTGGCCGGCATGTTCCACACCTCGTTCTACTCGGTAAAAGTAAAGGAAATCTCGTTCGATGCCGATCACGGCCAGCTTCACGGGCTGCTGTACATGCCGGAGGGAGCGGGCCCCGACAATCCGCGGCCGGTCATCGTGACGACGCACGGCTATTTGAACTCGAAGGAAATGCAGGACGCGCCCGCTATCGAAATGTCCAGACGGGGCTACATCGTCCTGGCGCTGGACCAATACGACCACGGCGACTCCCGCTGGACGACCGACATTCCGGTCGACCAGATGTTCTCGACGTTCTGGATCTATTCCCAGTTCGACGCGGCCAAATATATTTACGACCAGCCGTACACCCTGAAGGACGAGAACGGCAACGCCTACGTCGCCGTCAGCGGCCACTCCATGGGCGGGTTCTCGTCGCTGCTCGCCATGTATTTCGACGAGATGAACGCCCTGCAGGCCGGGCACCGCATGATTCATGCGGGCATCGCCGTCGGCGCGGACTTCTCCTACGCCTCCGCGGTCGCGCCGCAGGATCAGCTCCAGGCCGCCTTCGGCAGCCGCACGGTCGGGGTGATCGGGGGCAATACGATGAATTTTTCTTCAACAAATCAGACGCGGAGAAAACTCCGTCGGAGCTGGAAGTGCAGGGAACCGTTACGCGCAAGGATTTCGTCGCGACGCTGTCGGGCAAATCGTTTCTCGGCGTGCCGGCGGATCAGCAGGCCGAGGCCGGCAAGTTTTATACCGTGCAGTCGGGCGACGTTCTGGTGGAGGAGAAGGCGGTCCGGCCTTCGGAGACGGGCGAGCGCATCATTTTCACGCCGAATCAGACCCACCCGTGGAACCACTTCTCGCCGACGGTCACGGCCAACTTGATCGATTTTTACAACCATGCGTTCGAAGGCGTCGCCACGTCCGACATCCGGTCGGAGCTGGGCTCGGGCAATCAAATTTGGTGGCTGAAGGAAGCCTTCAACGGCGTCGCGCTCGTCGGCTTCTTCCTGATGTTCGTCCCGCTGATCGGCCTGCTGCTCAAAGCGCCGTTCCTGCGCAAGTCCGTGACGGAATCGACGGCCGCCGTACCGGCGCCGGCGACCGGCTTGCAAAAAGCGCTTTTCTGGATCGCGTTCGCCTTCAGCGTGCTCATCCCGGCGATTTTGTTCCCGACGCTGATGGACAAACAAGAGGGCGGAATGAACGCCCTTGTCGTCATCTCCCTCGTCCTGCTCGGTCTGGGCGTTGTCGGGGCGATCGCCGGCTTCGCGGCGAAGAAAAGAAACATCGGCACGGGCAGCGCGCTGCTGGCAGTCGTGTCCCTCGTCATGTGGCTCGTCTTCGACAATGCGGGATCGATTCTGCAGCTCGGATCGACGTTCAACGAACCGACGACGAACCAGATCGGCTATTGGGCGATTTCGGTGGCGCTGATCTTTGCCTTCCTGACGATGGCGTTCCACTACTTCTCGAATAAAGGGGCGGGAACCTCGTTCGGCCAGTACGGCATCAGCCTGAACCCCGTCGTCATCGTCGCCAGCCTGTGCACGGCGGCGATCGCGGTCGTCGTCGGCTATGCGCTCCTGTTCGCGCTGCAGGCCGTTTTCGGAACCGACTTCCGCTTGTGGGTGCTTGCGGTCCGCACGTTCGAAATGGAGCACGTCGTCACCGCGCTGCGGTACCTGCCGTTCTTCCTGTTCTACTATTTCGTCAGCGTGGTGGCGCTCAACGCGAACACGCGGGGACGCAAGGGCGGCTATCTGCTGTCCGTCGTTCTGAACGTAGGCGGGCTCGTGCTGTGGCTGATCGCCCAATACGGCAAAGACTTCCTGACCGGCGTCTCGCTGTACCCGGATCAAGCGTTGAACGGCATTCTGCTCTTCGCGCTCGTTCCTTGCCTGGTCGTCGCGGCGGTCTACGCCCGCAAGCTGTTCGAGAAAACGAACAACGTCTGGCTCGCCTCCTTCGTGAATACGATCCTGTTCACCATGATTACGGTCGCGAACACGGCGTTGTTCTGGAATCTGGTCTGACGACACCTAAAAAAGCCCTTCGGCCTGGCGGCTGCGCGCCGTCTGCCGAAGGGCTTTTTGCTTATCGTTTGCCGTTTGGGCTCTTCGTTTTGAAGGCCATCGCGGCATGAACGGCCTGCACCCATCCTTCGTACCGCTCCTGCCGGACCTCCTCGGCCAGATCGGGTTCGTACGTTCGATCCTTGCCGGTCCGAATTTGCAGGGAAATCTCTTCCTGATCCCTCCACAACCCGACGGCAAGTCCGGCCAGGTACGCGGCTCCGAGCGCGGCCGTCTCGAGCACCCTCGGCCGTTCGATCGGGACGTTCAGCAAGTCCGCCTGCCACTGCATCAGAAATTCGTTCGCCGCGGCGCCTCCGTCCGCCGTCAGCTTGACGAGCCTGATTCCGGAGTCCGCCTCCATCGCCGTCAAGACGTCCTTCGTCTGGTACGCGATCGACTCGACGGCCGCCCGGATGATATGGTCCTCCGTCGTTCTCGCGGTTAGCCCGAAGATGGCTCCTTTCGCCTCCATGTCCCAGTAAGGGGCGCCGAGGCCGACGAACGCCGGCACGAAATAGACCCCGTCGGCCGAGGGAACGGCCGCCGCGTGCTCGTCCGAATCCGATACTTTCCAGATCGTCTTCAGCCCGTCCCGCAGCCATTTGACTACCGCGCCGGCAATGAAGATGCTCCCCTCCAGCGCGTAAACGATCTTGCCGTCGATGCCCCAGGCGATCGTCGTCAGCAGCCCGTTGTCGGACGAAACCGGCTCCGAGCCGGTGTTCATCAGCAAAAAGCAGCCCGTCCCGTACGTGTTCTTCGCCATTCCCTTCTCGAAGCAGGCGTGGCCGAACAGGGAAGCGTGCTGGTCGCCCGCCATCCCCGCGACCGGGATGGGGACGGGGAACAGGGATTCGGAAACGTAGCCGTAAATATGGCTGGAAGGCTTGACCTCCGGCAGCATCGAAGCCGGAATATCCAGCATGCGCAGCAGTCCGGGATCCCACTCGAGCTCATGAATGTTGAACAGCAACGTTCGGGAGGCATTGGAGCAATCGGTGGCATGCACCTTGCCGTCCGTAAGCTTCCACAGCAGCCAGGTGTCGATCGTGCCGAACAGCAGCTCCCCGCGCTCGGCCATCTCGCGCGCCTGGGGGACATGGTCCAGAATCCACCGGATTTTCGAGCCGCAGAAGTACGGGTCGAGAATGAGCCCCGTTTTTTCCCGCACCGCCGGTTCGAAGCCTTCCGCTTTCAGGCGGTTGCAGATGTCCGCCGATTGCTTGCTCTGCCAGACGATCGCCCGATAGATCGGCTGGCCCGTCAGCCGGTTCCAGACGACGGTCGTTTCTCGCTGATTCGTGATGCTGATCGCGGCGATCTGCTCGGGGGCGACGTCCGCCCGCTGCAAAACCTCGTACATGACCGCGGACTGGCTCTCCCAAATTTCCTCGGCGTCGTGCTCGACCCAGCCGGGCCTAGGATAATGTTGCTTGAATTCTTTTTTGGCGACGGCCTTCGGATTCCCCTTGCGGTCGAACAGAATGGCGCGGGAGGCGGTCGTGCCCTGATCCAGCGTAAGGACGTACTTGGCGTTCCCGGCGTTTTCGGCGTTTTGGCGGATGACGGTAACCTCCTTGTGCGGAGCGCACGCAAAAAGAAAAAGCCGGCAGCTAGCCCTTCGCGAGTACGCAAGGACTAGCTGCCGGCTCTGCTTCTCCGTGGCAGCCTGCAGATTAATTTATTTTCTATCATACTTGACAAATTCAGGATGTCAATGCTTGGCAAGCCGAATGCCATCCGAAAAAAGACGCTTTCATATAGACACTCCTTTCCGTTTGGTTTATAATGTGCTCAAGTTGATATGTGTGGCGGAGAAAAGGAGAACACGCGAATTGGGTCCTCGTCGGACCGGTTCGTCATTCTCCTTTTTTGTCATTTAAGCCCCCCGTTCAGGGGAGCGGAGGGAGAGGCCGACATGAATTTCCGTAACCAGAGCGTATTGCCTGCTGCCCGGAAAGTGAAGGATTTGGAGAAGCTGATCAAGCTGTCGTACGAATATATCGTGATCCTCGACACCCACATCAGTCAGATCCGGCCGATCGTCGATCTGGCGAAATCGCATGGCAAGAAGCCGATCCTGCACGCGGATTTGATCGAAGGACTGAAAAACGACGAATACGCGGCAGAGTATTTGTGCCAGGTCGTAAAGCCGGCGGGCATCGTGTCCACCCGGGCCGGCGTCATCGGGAAAACGAAGCAGAACGGGCTGCTGGCGATTCAAAGGCTGTTCCTGCTCGATACGAACGCCCTGGAAAAAAGCTACGCCATGTTCGAGAGGACGAAGCCGGACTTCATCGAAGTCCTTCCCGGCGTCATTCCGCACATCATCGCGGAAGTGTCCGAACGGACGGGGATTCCGATTTTCGCCGGCGGCCTGATCCGGACGGTGAACGACGTCGAACAGGCGCTTCGCGCCGGGGCGTCGGCGGTAACGACGTCGAATTACGAGCTGTGGAAGCATTTCGAGCCCGCAGGGCGGAAAGGGGAAGGTTGAGTGTCGCAGAAATACATTTTGGCGATTGACCAAGGGACGACGAGCTCCCGGGCGATCGTGTTCGACCGGCAGGGCCGCATCGTCAGCACGGCGCAGCAGGAGATCAGGCAATATTTTCCGCAGCCGGGCTGGGTGGAGCATGACGCAAGCGAAATCTGGGTATCGGTGCTGGGCGTGATCGCCAGCTCGCTGTCCCAGGCGGAAATTCTCCCCGAGCAGATCGAGGCGATCGGCATCACGAACCAGCGGGAGACGGCGGTCGTATGGGATCGCCATACGAGCCGGCCGATCCATCACGCGATCGTCTGGCAGTCCAGGCAAACGCAGGACATTTGCGAGGAGCTGAAGCGGCAAGGGCATGAGGAGCGCTTCCGCGGGAAAACGGGCCTGCTGATCGACCCTTATTTTTCCGGGACGAAGATCAAGTGGCTGCTCGATCACGTCGAAGGAGCCCGCGAGAAGGCGGAAAACGGCGATTTGCTGTTCGGCACGATCGATTCTTGGCTCGTCTGGAAGCTGAGCGGGGGCAAGGTTCACGTCACCGACTATTCCAACGCGTCCCGGACGCTTCTCTACAACATTCACGAGCTGGCCTGGGACGAGGAATTGCTCGACATTCTGGGGGTTCCGGCGTCCATGCTGCCGGAGGTGCGCTCTTCGTCGGAGGTGTACGGCCGGACCGTCAAGCACCACTTTTTCGGCAACGAGGTGCCGATCGCCGGCATCGCGGGCGACCAGCAGGCGGCGTTGTTCGGGCAGGCCTGCTTCGAAAAAGGGATGGCCAAAAACACGTACGGAACCGGCTGCTTCATGCTCATGAACACGGGCGACGAAGCCGTCCGCTCCGAGCACGGGCTGCTGACGACGATCGCCTGGGGCATCGGCGGCCGGGTCGAATACGCGCTGGAAGGGAGCGTATTCGTCGCCGGATCGGCGATGCAATGGCTGCGGGACGGCCTGCGGATGCTGAAGCAGACCGCGGACAGCGAGACGTACGCGACCCGGGTGTCGTCGTCGGAAGGGGTGTACGTCGTGCCGGCTTTCGTCGGCATGGGCACGCCCTATTGGGACAGCGAAATGCGGGGAGCCGTATTCGGGCTTACGCGGGGAACGACGAAGGAGCATTTCGTTCGGGCGACCCTGGAATCGCTGGCCTATCAGACCAAGGACGTGCTGGACGTGATGGCCGTCGATTCGGGCTTGCCGCTCAAAGGCTTGCGCGTGGACGGCGGCGCGGTGCGCAACGATTTTCTGATGCAGTTCCAGAGCGATCTGCTCGGGGCGGAGGTCGAGCGCCCGGTCGTCAACGAGACGACTGCGCTCGGAGCGGCGTATTTGGCCGGGCTTGCCGTCGGCTACTGGGCGGATAAGCAGGAGATCGCCGACGGCTGGAAGCTGGAGCGGACGTTCCGGCCGGCGATGCCGGAAGTCGAGCGGGACCGCGCGTACGCGGGGTGGAAGAAGGCGGTCCAGGCCGCCATGGCGTTCAAGCCGTAATGGGGCGGCCGTTTGCTTTCGTTCTTTCGGGTAAAATGCTATAATCACTTTAACAAGTTCATACACGGTAGGAGATCGGGAGAACCACGGACGTTCCCGCCGCGCTTGCGCGGCGGGATGGCAGTGGTTCTTTTTTTACATTAACGGGAAAATGAGGGATGACGGATGAACGGAAACTACGGTACGGATCGCCGGGGACGGCTGTCGGAATTGGAAGACGGCGTGTTCGACGTTTTGATTATCGGCGGCGGGATTACGGGCGCGGGCATCGCGCTGGACGCCCGGAAGCGGGGGATGTCGACGGCGCTGATCGAAATGCAGGATTTCGCGGCCGGGACGTCGAGCCGTTCGACGAAGCTCGTGCACGGGGGGCTGCGGTATTTGAAGCAGTTCGAGGTGAAGATGGTCGCCGAGGTCGGGAAGGAGCGCGCGGTCGTCTACGAGAACGGCCCCCACGTGACGACGCCGGAATGGATGCTGCTGCCGTTCTATCAGGGAGGGACGTTCGGGGCGTTCACGACGTCGATCGGGCTGCGCGTATACGATTTTCTGGCCGGGGTCAAGCGCGAGGAGCGCCGCAAAATGCTCAGCAAGGAAGAGACGCTGGCCAAGGAGCCGCTGCTGCGGCGGCAAGGGCTGAAGGGCGGCGGCTACTATGTGGAATACCGGACGGACGATGCCCGCCTGACGATCGAGGTCATGAAAAAAGCGGTCGAAGCCGGAGCGCGCGCGGCGAACTACGTCAAGGCGGAGGAGCTTCTGTACGAAGGGGGCAAGCTCGTCGGAGTCGTCGCCCGGGACGTCATCGGCGGCGGGACGTACCGGATCAAGGCGCGCGAGGTGGTCAACGCCACCGGTCCCTGGGTGGATACGCTGCGCGAGCTCGACCGCTCCAAGGAAGGGAAGACGCTGCGGCTGACGAAAGGCGTTCATCTCGTGTTCGACGGACGGAGGTTTCCCCTTCGTCAGGCGATTTATTTCGATACGCCGGACGGCCGGATGGTGTTCGCGATTCCCCGCGAAGGCAAAACATACGTCGGCACGACCGACACCGACTACGCCGGAGATACGGTCCATCCCCGCATGAGCGAGGAGGATCGGGACTATATCCTGGCCGCCGCCAACGGCATGTTCCCGGACCTGAAGCTGACCGGAGCGGACGTCGAGTCCAGTTGGGCGGGATTGCGTCCGCTGATCTACGAAGCGGGCAAGTCGCCGTCGGAAGTGTCGCGGCGGGACGAAATTTTCGTCTCGGCTTCCGGGCTGATCACGATCGCCGGCGGCAAGCTGACCGGTTACCGCAAAATGGCGGAAACGGTGACCGACCTTCTCGCGGCCAAGCTGCGGGAAGCCGGGCGCGGGCCGTTCGAGCCGTGCGGCACGAAGACGCTGCCGATCTCGGGGGCGACGTGGGGGGATCGCGGCAGTTCCCGTCCTTCGTGCAGAAGATGACGGAAGCCGGCGTGAAGCTCGGCTTGACGAAGGAGGCGGCGGAGCGGCTCGCCCGCCGGTACGGGTCGAACGTGACGGCCGTGCACGACCGGATCCGGAACGGGAAAGGGAAGGCCGATCCGAACGGGCTTCCGCCCGAGCTGCGGGCGGAGCTGCTGTACGCGATCGAGGAGGAGATGGCGGTCAAGCCCGTCGATTTCTTTCTGCGGAGAACGGGGGCCGTTCTGTTCGACATCGACTGGGCAAAGCGCTGGAAGGAAGCCGCGATCGATTTCATGGCGGACTGCCTGGCCTATTCGGACGAGCAGAAGCGCGAGTATACGGAAGAGCTGGAGCGGGAGCTGGCCGCGGCGTCGACGCCGAGCGAATCGCTCGGCGGCCGTTAAGGGGCCCGGAGGCGTTGTTTGCGCGGCGCGCGCTTGATGCAGGACGCCCATCGAGCGCATGGCGCGCACGGCGTGTACGACTCGAAAGCAAGCAAAACCCGTCGCAGGGTCGGAATGAACCCCGCGATGGGTTTTTTCGCGTTTCGATTTTCGGGCCGGCAGCGGGGCCGGATGTGGTAAAATGGAACAAAGCCTTGCGGATCGGAAAGCCTCCGTCGCGTATTCTAGTGAATCCGGAAAGGGACATGCCTTGTGAAAACGCTGGTAATCGCGGAAAAACCCGATATGGGCCGCAACATCGCCTCGGTCATCGAGCCGAAAGCGAAAAACATGCGGAGTTATCTGGAGGGGGAGCGGTACATTATCACGTGGGCGATCGGCCACCTGATCGGACTGGCGGAGCCGGATCGTTACGACGACAAGTACAAAAAATGGAATTTCGGCGATTTGCCGATCATTCCGGAGCAGTTCAAGCTGCTGCCGAACCCGAAGACGAAGGATCAGCTTGCCGTTATCCGCGAGCTGGCTTCGCGCTGCGATTCGCTTGTGAACGCGTGCGACGCCGGGCGGGAGGGACAGCATATTTTTTCGTTGATTCGGCGGCATTTGGGGCTGCGGCAGCCGGTGCGGCGGCTGTGGATTTCCGACCTGACGGCCGAGACGATCCGGCGCGGGTTCGAGGAGCTGAAGGACGAGGCGGAGTACGCGAACTTGACCGAAGCGGCGCGGGCCCGGAGCGAAGCGGACTGGCTGATCGGGATGAACGGGTCGCGCGCGTTCACGACGAAGCATAACGAGCTGCTGTCGGTCGGCCGGGTGCAGACGCCGGTGCTGGCGCTTATTTACGATCGGCAAAAACAGATCGAGGCGTTCGATTCGATGAAGTTTTACGAGGTGGCCGGGCTGTTCGAGCAGGGGGCGACGTCTTACCGCGGCTTGTGGCAGGGCGACCGGATTCTCGATCCGGCGAAGGCGGAGGCGATCGCGGCCAAGGCGAAGGGCAAGACCGGCGCGGTCGAGAGCTACGAGGTCAAGGACACGAAGGAGTATCCGTTCAAGCTGTACGACCTGACGCTGCTGCAGCGGGACGCGAACGGCAAGTTCGGTTTTTCCGCGAAAAAGACGCTCGACGTCGCCCAGGCGCTGTACGAAAAGCACAAGGTCATCTCCTACCCGCGCACGAACTCCAACTACGTCAACGAGGAAAACATTCCGGAAATGCACCGCATCCTCGACTCGCTGCGCGGGGCGGACGACTACCGGGACTTCGTCGCGGGAGCGGACAAGCGGTTCGTGCACAAGGGGAACCGGGGCGTCTGCAATCCGGCCAAGGTCGAGGATCACCACGCGATCATGCCGACGATGAAGCGGGCCGGGGCGCTGAGCCCGGACGAGCGAAAGGTGTACGATTTGATCGTGCGGCGGTTCCTGTCGCATTTCTATCCGGCGGCGGAGTACAAGGTGCATACGGTGATGACGCTAGTCGAGCAGGAACGGTTCAAAACGACGATCAAGCAGCTGCTGTCGCTCGGCTGGAAGGCGCTGCTGCCGGACGGCGGCGCGGGCAAGGACGGCGGACGCAGCGGGAAAAAAGCGCGCGGCGGCGGCGGGGCCTCGGCGGGCGCTTCGGGCAGCGGGGACAAGGAGCAGGAGGAGCCGCTCGAGGAGACGGACGCTCCGTTCGAGCTGGACGCTTCGCAGCCTGTCTTGTGCGCCGACGCGGAAGCGAAGGAGAAGGAGACGCAGCCTCCGAAGCACTATACGGAGGGCACGCTGCTCAAGGCGATGGAAAGCGCGGGCAAGCAGATCGAGGACGACGA
Source organism: Cohnella algarum (assembly GCF_016937515.1). Classification (NCBI taxonomy): domain Bacteria; kingdom Bacillati; phylum Bacillota; class Bacilli; order Caryophanales; family Paenibacillaceae; genus Cohnella; species Cohnella algarum. The sequence goes on along the minus strand of NZ_JAFHKM010000002.1, from coordinate 1,609,440 downwards.
GCTGCGCGACGCGATGAAGGACTCGGGGCTCGGAACCCCGGCCACGCGCGCGGCGACGATCGAGCGGCTGAAGCAGGTCGGCTACATCGACATGCAGGGCAAGAAGATCGTCATTACGCCGAAGGGCCGCACCGCCGTCGAGCTTATCCGCGGCGCGGGCGTCGAGCTGCTCACCTCGCCGGAGATGACCGGCCAGTGGGAGAAGCGCCTGAACGAAATCGCCCGCGGCCAGGCGTCGGCGGAGACGTTCATGAACAACGTGAAGCGGTTCACGGTGCAGATCGTCGACAAGGTCCGCGTGCAGCCGCCCGCGGTCCGCACCGCCTTCGGGCGCGGCGAGGCTGGCGGCGTCGGCGGCGGTTCCGCGCCCGCGGGCGGCAAGTCGCGCCGGGCCGCGGGCAAGGCCGCCGGCGCGGCTGCGCCCGCCCGCACGCGCCGCCGCAGCGCGGTCGCGACAGCCGCGGCCCCCGCGCCGTCCGCCGCCCCTGCCGCGCCCGCCGTCATCGGCGCGTGCCCGCGCCCGGGCTGCGGCGGCCAAATCTTCATGGGCCGCAAAGGCTACGGCTGCAGCCACTACAAAACCGGCTGCTCCTTCGTCATCTGGAAGATGAGCTTCGGCCGCAGCCTCACCGACGCCATGGTCCGCAGCCTGATCGAAAAGGGCAAAACGGGCAAACTTAAATTCAAGAACGGCGCTGGCGAAGCGTACGAGGCTCGCATTTTATTGGTCAATCCGGGCACGGGTGAGCTGGCGCTGGAAGCTTGACCGTCCGGAGATGCCGGATTTCGGAAAGGGAACGATGGCCGCGTCCCGGGAGGAGGAATCGCGGGGTGCGCGGTCTTCGGGGCCGGTGCGTCATCGTTCCCTTTTTTTCGCTTTATCGCGATATCCCCTTCACTCAGAACCCGGGCCGCCGCGCGGCTTGGCCGGAAAGGAAGAACCCTTTTTGCATATCCAGATCGTCTCCGTCGGCAAGCTGAAGGAAAAATACCTCGTCCAGGGCATCGCCGAATACGTCAAGCGCCTCGGCCCCTACGCCCGCATCACCCTAACCGAAGTCCCCGACGAAAAAGCCCCCGAAATCCTCAGCCCCGCCGAAGAACGCCAGGTCAAGGACAAAGAGGGCGAGCGCATCCTTTTGCAATTGAAGGACGACGCGCACGTCATCGCCCTCGCCATCGGCGGCGAGCTCTGGTCGTCCGAAGACCTCGCTTCCCATCTCGACAAACTCGCCACCTACGGCTCCAGCCACGTCGCCTTCGTCATCGGCGGCTCCCTCGGCCTGTCCGACGCCGTCTTAAAGCGCGCCGACAAGAAGCTTTCCTTCGGCCGTCTCACCTACCCGCACCAACTGATGAGGCTGATCCTGGTGGAGCAGGTGTATCGGGCGTTTCGGATTAATCGGGGGGAACCGTATCATAAATAACGGCAACGATTTTTATTCAGTAACCATAATTTATATGGTAAAATTAGGGGTATCAGATGTCTTGAGGCACGAACCAACATGAATTGCAATTGAATGGGGGAACATAGGGTGTTTTCAGATGAAAAAACTTTGGTACTAAGTTTTGTGAGTCAACTACATACTAATATCTCACCGTGGGGTGAAGTCAAGTGTGCAACGGAATTTGATTACCAGCGAGGAAGAACAGACATCGTTGCTGTCTCTACAAACGGAAAAGTTATTGCAATTGAGGCCAAGCTCATTAAATGGAAACAAGCATTACAGCAAGCTTATCGCAATCAGTGTTTTGCCGACTTATCATATGTGCTTCTCCCTGAAACGGAAGTGGATAACGCTGTTAAGCATAATTTAGAGTTCAGTAAGAGAGGTGTTGGTCTGTGCTGTATTACGGATCAGGGTATAAGTATTGTTCAGGATGCAAGTGACTCTGAACCACTGCAACCATGGCTTAGGGAGAGAGCATTAGAGTTTGTTCAATGCTAGGGGGACGATCTTATGTCGACTGTTCTGGAGGATGTCGCTCGGGCTATATGTGATGAGTTAAATTTAGATTTTATTGGTGGCAGCGGGGAGGGAACATTTAAGGAGACATACCATGTCATTAATCAGCATGGATTTAACATTGCTTTAAAGGTTTTCAAATCTGGTAAAATAAGCGAGAGAACGAAACGAGAAATAGATGCAATGCTTGTTTGTAATCATCCCAACATAGGGAAGCTTATTCAGGTTACTAAATACGAGTACAAAGGTCAGAATTATTTATATTTACTTGAAGAGTTTCTGCTAGGCGGCACATTGACAGAAAAATTAAAGCTCAGAACCATGAATATTAGCGAGTTCTATCTTATAGGTAATTCATTAATCGACGCACTTTCTCATATTTCGTCTCATGGCTTAGTACATAGGGACATAAAACCTGATAATATTATGTTCAGGGAAGATGGTTTAACCCCCGTCATTGTTGATTTTGGTTTAGTCAGGGATTTGAACAGCGAGTCATTAACTCAAACTTGGCTGATGCAAGGTCCAGGTTCACCATATTTTTCATCTCCAGAACAACTTAACAATCAAAAAGAACTAATTGACTGGAGGTCCGATCAATTTTCCCTAGGCATTACTTTTTCGTTATCTTTGTTAGGTATGCATCCTTACGGTTTTATCGGAGATGATCCAGGTGATGTTGTTAATAGAATAATAAGACGTAGCAATTTTAGTACAGAATTTGAACACTTTTGCCGAGAATGTAAGCTAGACGTATTATTCAAAATGGTCTCCCCTTGGCCGATTGGTAGATATAGAACACCGAAACAACTGAAGGATGCTTGGAACTTATACAAAGTATAGGGGGATTTATGTATGGGTAGCTATCATCAGATGGGACATGACACGATTAATCTTGTATCAGATCAAAATCTGAATCAATATAAAGGAGCAGTTCTTAGTCCGGTTAACTACAACGAGGAAAAAGTTATTGCTCAAGTGGTAGGAATGAGGCAAAAAGGAGCCATTCCTGTAATGAATTAAAATGCGGTTTGCAAAACAAAAAGCGCCTCCTGTATGCTGGGTCTCGGAATGGTGCACATTCACTGCCCTAATTAAGAGGAGGACGCTCACTATGAAGTTTAACCAATCGAGCAAGCAAAATCAACGGATTTCGAGAATTTCTGAAACAACATTGGTCATCGGGACGGATATCGCGAGAGTCTGTAAAATACTTTGTGTAAACTCTCAAACCTACTAAAATGAAATCATGGAGAGGTTGGGGAGCACACATGGGATTATGGACGAAAGAGCAGCTGCGGAGTTTCATCAAGGAGAATAATCTGGTCACCGCACAGGATGCGCAGAATGCGCTAAAGGACCTGTTTGCCGAAACGCTGCAAGAAATGCTAGAGGCCGAAATGGATACGCACCTGGGCTATAGCAAGCATGACGTGCAGAACAAGCAGACGAAGAACAGTCGCAACGGTAAGAGCAAGAAAATCGTCACTAGCGAGTACGGCGACCAGGAGATTGCCGTGCCACGGGATCGCCTGGGCGAGTTCGAGCCGCTCGTGGTGAAGAAGCATCAGTCCAACGTGACGGGGATCGAGGATCAGATCGTCGCCCTGTACGCCAAAGGCGTCAGCACGCGGGAGATCCAGGACCATCTGCAGAATCTCTATGGTTTGGAGGTCTCGCCAACCTTTATTTCCAATGTCACGAATAAGATCATTCCGCTCATCAAAGAGTGGCAGAATCGGCCGTTGCAGGGCGTATACGCGGTCGTCTTCCTGGACGCCATCCACTTCAAGGTGAAGCAAGACGGGGCGATCGTGAACAAAGCTGCCTACATGGTCATTGGGATCGACATGGACGGCAACAAGGACGTGCTGGGCATGTGGATCGGCGAGAACGAGTCCGCGAAGTTCTGGCTGAGCGTCTTGAACGATCTTAAGAATCGCGGCGTTCAGGACATCCTTATCACCTGTGTCGACAACCTCACGGGCTTCTCCCAGGCGATCTCTGCCTGTTATCCGAAGACGGAGATTCAGAAGTGCATCATCCACCAGATCCGCAACTCCACGCGCTACGTCTCCTACAAGGATCTGAAGAAGGTGACGGCCGATCTGAAGCCCATCTACAAGGCTGCTACGGAGGAAATGGCTCTGCTGGAACTCGACCGCTTTGAGGAGACGTGGGGCGCCAAGTATCCCCTTATTGTCCGCTCATGGCGCAGCAATTGGGACGAACTCGCCACCTTCTTCAAGTATCCGCCTGAGCTTCGTAAGCTCATCTACACGACGAACATGATTGAGAGCTATCATCGCCAATTGCGAAAAGTCACCAAAGGGAAAAGCATCTTCCCAAGCGACGAGGCGCTACTGAAAATGCTGTACTTAGTCACGATGGACGTCACCCGCAAATGGACCGGTCGTGTTCAAAACTGGGGACAGATGCTCCTGCAGCTCTCCGTCTTCTTTCCGGACCGGATCGGCCAGCACTTACCTTGAGGAGGCTAATCTCCCCTTCGGAGAGATGCCTATAAAAGAGTTTACACAAAATTATTGACAGACCCTCACGTTGCGCCTAAATAGCGACCAACTTGTAATTAGCTAGAGACTTCTCTGGACATAAGCGAATATCTAAAGCATGTCCTCGACACGAGACATGCTTTACTACGTTCCTTGTTCGAGTTCTAGCTTCCACTATCAATTTTAGTCAAGACCTTAAGCTTGCTACTGCGAATATTCAGACAAAGCTCGTCTCCACAATCTTATCCATTCTCCATTATTCCTAGCCTCTTCCAAAAGTATGTTTTTATCTTCCAACTCTAACCAATTGTCCTCTGCTTGTTTCAACAGCTTGCTAACCACAACTTTACCCAGGTCTATTCGATTTTCAAGATCAGCAAAAGCATACATATACTGTCTCCAACTTAGACTTAACCATGCCGTTCCCGGCGACATCCTCATATGCTCTAAAATCAATTGAGAAAAAGGGTTGTTTTGGCTTACCTCGCTTATTAAGTTACTTCTTTGAATACGAATAACATCCGATTCTCGCAGGAATGCCATTAAGTTTTCTTCAAACCAGTAGGGCAACTGTCCTCCGCCCGCGGTTGGTTCATCAAATCTAGAACTTGTAAATCTTCGTAAGTTGAAAAACTTCCCAGTAGCGCACGATGTAGCTCCGGCTGCCTTCCAAAGAACAAAATCAGATGAACAGAAACCAACGAGGATTTCTATTCCAGAATCCTCCAAAATACTTATCAGCTTCATTGCATTCTTTAGCTCATCAGCATTCGTAAACTCTCTACGTGGAACAACATCACTTACAAAGACTAAATAAACTCGTTCTGCAATTGTTTGACTAACAACTGATGCAATATATTGCGATCTCTGTTCAGATGATAAATCATTTAGACTTACTAAAACTGTTTGGAGCGGAGTTACATTTATTTTATTAATTTCACCAGCAAAGTAATTTCCAATATTGATCATCATAGAGTAATAATCGTTGGTATATGACCTAGGAGCAAACACTGGAGAACAAGCTGAGTGACAGTTGATCCTTTGACAAGTAACTACAATATCTCGAACAACTTTCTGCCACCACGATTCATTGGAAATAATTGTCGTGTCAATATCTGATGGAAAATAAGACCACTCCCTTAGTTTCCCTCGCTCTGTTCTTGGGAAATATAACTGAGGGTCAAAAATTGTTCGCCGCCTGACTTTATGGCGGGAAAAAGGCATGAATTCGCCATTCGGTGTGGCGGAGCCAAACCGAATAAACAGCCGACAATAGCCTAATCCCTTCTGTACAATGACGGTGGATTAGGCTATTGTCGATTAAAAAGGAAAATGCTCCCGAACCTTTGGCGAGGATCCCCGGGAGCATTCACTTCATCATGTCAAAAATACTTTATTTCGGCCTTTCTTGCAAGGCTTATTTACGCACATTCGGAAATCAATCTCCTGACGTCCAGCTCTGCTGTGAAAACTGCGGTCGGCTTCTCCATAAACACGGTCGTTATTGGCGAGGAATTGTGACGAAGCATGAGGTCATCCAGATCCCGATCTACCGTCGATATTGTCCTACCTGTAGAATAACAATCTCCCTCCTGCCGGAGTTCCTGATTCCATGGGCCCGGTATGCGACTTGGGTGCGAGAAGCGGCATTAAAGCGCAAGCACAAGGGATTCTCTTGGCGGCAGACGACAGAAAGCACAACAACTCCTGCCGTGCGTTATAGCCGCCGTACGTTGAAACGCTGGTGGGCAAGACATCTGCGCCGCGCAGCGGATGCAGCACTATGGGTTGCTGGGAAACTCGTAGCCCAGGGGGACGACACGGATATGCTCCACCTTTACCCCACCATGATGAACCCAACGCCAATGGATACATTGGATTGGCTGGACAAACTGTTACCCCGATTCATCCCCGCTGGCGCATCCAGACGGGGCTATTGGACGTTTCTAAATGCGAGGTTACCTGTAGCATCACGCTTATAAATCCCTTCAGCATCCACCGCCAAGGAGCAAGGCAAACGAAAATCGCCTCCAAAATTGCTTTAAAAATCGCCTGGACGGCAAGTTGCCCTCCTGATCCCACAAAATATGCGCCCTCCCTGGCTTCTAGCGTCTATGCGATACTCTCATAGACCACAGGGAGAGGAGATTTAGCATGGATGAGCAAGCAAGGCAGCAAGAAGCCAACTTCCGTTATGGCTTAATTGCATCACTGGTTAGCCGCAAATTGGATCCCGGAGAACAGATGGCGTTGATGCGCGAAATTGTAAGCCATGAGTATGAAACGTCGTCGGGACAGCGAAGGAGAATTAGTCTACGAACGCTTGAGCGATATTTAAAAGCGTATCGCGAAGGCGGATGGGAGGCGCTGTTGCCCTCCGTCCGAGCAGACAAACTCACGACCAGGGAAATCCCCGAGGATGTGCTTGCCAAAGCGATTGCCTTAAAGCAGGAGCAACCCGGCCGAAGCGTCAGGCAGATTATTGCGATTCTGGAACTGGCGGCATTCGTGGCCCCCGGCACCCTGAAAGAAAGCACGCTTAGCAAGCAGCTTCGCCGCCGCGGCGTCACGCGCAAAGCGTTACTGAATACGGGGTGGAGCCACTTTCGCCGGTTTGAAGCCACGCACCGAAATAGCATGTGGCAAGGCGATGTGCAGCATACCCTTTACCTTCCGCATCCGGACAAGCCCGGCAAGAAGGTCATGGCCTATCTGGTTATTTTCATTGACGATTACTCTCGCTTCGTTGTGCATGGCCAGTTCTATTTCGAGGAACGTGTGGCCCGGCTGGAGGATTGCCTGAAGAAGGCGATTTTAAAGAACGGAGTGCCGGAAATGATCTATGTCGATAACGGCGCCATCTATTCTTCACACCATTTTGAGCGGATTTGCGGGCGACTGGGGGCAGAGCTTAAGCATACTCGCCCCGGACGTCCTATGGGACGCGGGAAGCAAGAAAAGTTCTTCCGATTTGTCGACCAGAGCTTTGTGCCGGAGGCATACGACCTGATTGAACAAGGGAAGATCCAGACGCTTAACGATTTGAATCGATTCTTCTCGGCGTGGCTTGAGATTGCTTACCACCAGAAAGTCCACAACAGCTTTAAGCAGCGCCCAGTCGACCGATACCAAAAAGACGACCACCCGATTCGCATGTTGCCGCCGCATGAACTCATAGAAGTATTCTTGCTGGAGGAATCCCGCAAAGTGGACAAAACGGGATGCATCTCGCTGCTGGGCACGATATTCGAGGTCCAGACAGAGCTTGCCGGCTCGAAGATTCAGGTGCGATTCGATCCGCACGACCTGTCCGTCATCCAGGTGTGGAAGGACGGCCAGCGCTATGAAGACGCGAAGCCAATGAAGCTCCGCGATCCGAAAAACCGGCCGAAGCAGGATGAACCGAAGGCCGTCATGCAACCGCCGAAGACGGGCCTCAACTATGTGGAATTATTGGTGGAAGAACAGAAACGGCAGACCCGCGAAGCGCAAGGCGCTGCGCTTTCGCGAGCGATGAAAGAGGTGAATCGCTCATGATTCGTGGTTTCTTCGGGTGGGAGCGCGTTCCGTTCACCCGGGAGATTGAAACACGGCATCTGCACCGCTCCAAGCGATTCGAAGAATGTGTAGCACGGATGCAGTATATGGTGATGACTCGCTCGATTGGCTGCGTCACCGGTGAAATTGGCTGCGGCAAGTCGACAGCCGTTCGCTACTTGAAAGACCAACTGGATCCGAACAAGTACCGGTTTATCTATCTGTCGGATGCGAATCTGAAACCAAGGGACTTTTACCGTGAACTCCTCCACCACTTCGGCTTGCCGCCCAAGTTTCTGCGCAGCGAAGCCAAACGGCAATTCCAGCACCTCGTATGGGATTTGTACGAGAACCAGCAGAAGGTCGCCATTATTGTCGTGGATGAAGCGCACCTGCTTTCAGGAGACATGCTGCAAGAAATACGCTTTTTGACGAATTTTCGTATGGACTCGATTTCGCCGCTTGCCCTGCTGCTCATTGGACAGCCGGAACTACAGGCCACGTTGCAACTGAGAATCTTCAAGCCGATTACACAGCGGATGAACGTGCGTTTTCATTTGGAAGGCTTGTCGCTCGAGGAGTGCCGCGATTACATCTCCCACCAATTGGAGGTTGCCGGAAGTACAGGGCCGGTGTTTACGACAGAAGCGATGGACGCCATATACGCGCATGCTCGGGGATATGCCGAGAGATAAATAACGTCTGCACCGCTGCGCTTCTGGATGCAGTGCTGCGAAAAGACAAAATGATTGATACCGTCCATGTGACGAGGATCCTAGCTGAATTTAAGGAACAGTGAGGGATGACAAATATGAATGAGATACGATTTCATGGAGATACCGAGCGTTGGAACGTGTACGATGGAGAAGAGTTGCTTTGCTCGCTACGTTGTGGTGATGCCGTGATGATTCAAGTAGGAAAGCACTTCTTGCCATCCAACCTTGAGCTCGATACGGACTGGTACGTGAAGTTTGGAAAGGGTCTGTCAATAATTTTGTGTAAACTCTTTTATAGGCATCTCTCCGAAGGGGAGATTAGCCTCCTCAAGGTAAGTGCTGGCCGATCCGGTCCGGAAAGAAGACGGAGAGCTGCAGGAGCATCTGTCCCCAGTTTTGAACACGACCGGTCCATTTGCGGGTGACGTCCATCGTGACTAAGTACAGCATTTTCAGTAGCGCCTCGTCGCTTGGGAAGATGCTTTTCCCTTTGGTGACTTTTCGCAATTGGCGATGATAGCTCTCAATCATGTTCGTCGTGTAGATGAGCTTACGAAGCTCAGGCGGATACTTGAAGAAGGTGGCGAGTTCGTCCCAATTGCTGCGCCATGAGCGGACAATAAGGGGATACTTGGCGCCCCACGTCTCCTCAAAGCGGTCGAGTTCCAGCAGAGCCATTTCCTCCGTAGCAGCCTTGTAGATGGGCTTCAGATCGGCCGTCACCTTCTTCAGATCCTTGTAGGAGACGTAGCGCGTGGAGTTGCGGATCTGGTGGATGATGCACTTCTGAATCTCCGTCTTCGGATAACAGGCAGAGATCGCCTGGGAGAAGCCCGTGAGGTTGTCGACACAGGTGATAAGGATGTCCTGAACGCCGCGATTCTTAAGATCGTTCAAGACGCTCAGCCAGAACTTCGCGGACTCGTTCTCGCCGATCCACATGCCCAGCACGTCCTTGTTGCCGTCCATGTCGATCCCAATGACCATGTAGGCAGCTTTGTTCACGATCGCCCCGTCTTGCTTCACCTTGAAGTGGATGGCGTCCAGGAAGACGACCGCGTATACGCCCTGCAACGGCCGATTCTGCCACTCTTTGATGAGCGGAATGATCTTATTCGTGACATTGGAAATAAAGGTTGGCGAGACCTCCAAACCATAGAGATTCTGCAGATGGTCCTGGATCTCCCGCGTGCTGACGCCTTTGGCGTACAGGGCGACGATCTGATCCTCGATCCCCGTCACGTTGGACTGATGCTTCTTCACCACGAGCGGCTCGAACTCGCCCAGGCGATCCCGTGGCACGGCAATCTCCTGGTCGCCGTACTCGCTAGTGACGATTTTCTTGCTCTTACCGTTGCGACTGTTCTTCGTCTGCTTGTTCTGCACGTCATGCTTGCTATAGCCCAGGTGCGTATCCATTTCGGCCTCTAGCATTTCTTGCAGCGTTTCGGCAAACAGGTCCTTTAGCGCATTCTGCGCATCCTGTGCGGTGACCAGATTATTCTCCTTGATGAAACTCCGCAGCTGCTCTTTCGTCCATAATCCCATGTGTGCTCCCCAACCTCTCCATGATTTCATTTTAGTAGGTTTGAGAGTTTACACAAAGTATTTTACAGACTCTTTGGAAATTCGAAGTTCTGGCTCCACCGACATGCCAAGTACCGCGTCCGACCGCTGTTCTAACTGCTCTTCGGAGCAGTTTTTTTACGCCGACAAACAAAGGCGAAATATAATTGTCTCCGAAACGGCGGTGAGGAAAGCAAAAAGCCACCGTCATTGGCGGTTCCGAATCTACCGTCAATTAAAGTGGCTGATGACAAATTTTTATACCCTTGTCTTCATACTCTTTAATTGTAACTTGTTGTCCATTCACAATTATCTTGTGAAACACAGGATCTTGTGAATTAGATTTTGCATATGCACTTGTAGTTCCAGCAAATAAAATCATACAAAATAATGACAAGACAACCTTGTTTAATTTCATTAATCTTCCTCCATTTTTTTTATTTGAAATAAGTGGGGGCTAAAGATTACAAAAGGACGCACTACCAAAATTGTCCAAAGTATTCACAAGATCATCATAATTGCTCAATTCTTGGATTCGAATCCCATTAATTACTTGAGCTTCCAACGCTAAATTAGTTGCAAGAATATGGCTGTTTTCTTCGTCCTTAAAAAGTGAATAACCGCCGTCTTCCAAAACATAATCCTTAAAAAAAGCAGGATTAAATATATCGGTTAAATTCAACTTATAATCTGCCCCTAAATGAGATAAGCTATTTATATCTAGCATTGTAATTTCTTCAGTATCATAAGATTGTTTCATTTCAGCGATAGATCCACTAATCTTTTGTTTAATTTTTTGATTATAATTCGTTAAGTCAAAATTTACAGCTTTTGCGCTTTTTAAAAAAATATAAAAATGTCCAATCCCAGAAAAGTTTATTTCTCTCCAGAAGGCATCATCCTCAAGTTTACTTTTAAACCAATTCATTAATTTATATTTTGTACTATCTTTCATCTCCATTCCTAAGAGATGATACGACTCTATTGCATAGTAGGTTGATAAATACGTTTCCTTCCCACCGTTTTTTTCTCTATCGATATTTTCCCTATCAATTATAGAGAACCCAAAGTTCCCTATATTCGACTGTAAACTCTCCAAGTAATTGAATATGGCCTTTTTAAAATCATCTTCCAATTCATCCTTTTGATAATTCAAAATACTCAGTGTATAATAAATATTGGACAAATTGTCAAAATTGCTACTATTAATAAAGAATGAAGGAGTGTTTGTGTAATAATGTTGCCGCCGAAAGATAACGTCCAATTGCTGGCGGGATTGCCTGTCCGAGAGTTGCTGAATATAATGACCGTATCACAGAAAAGGAAAAGGATGCCTCCCATGTATGTGGGCCTGCGGGAACAGGCTCACGGGATGCATCCCCCAAACAACATGGTCATTGTATCAAAGTATGAGCTGGATGAGAAGTCACCCGGCGTTTTTTGTTCGATGTGCAGAATTGGTTCCCTCTCCCTGCTGTGGAGAAGCGCTTAGTGTCATTGGCAGTCGGAAGCGGAAGCTCACCAGCGAGGACGGAGATCGCCGCTTGCTCGTCATTCGCCGGCTGCGTTGTACACAATGCCGGAAGATCCACCATGAGCTCCCGGATTGTGTGGTGCCGTACAAACGGTACGAATCGGCATGCGTGGAACAAGTCGTATCGGAACATGCGGCTCCATCTACGGTAGCGGCAGATGACGCGACTTTGCTTCGCTGGAAGAACTGGTTTCGCGAACAGACCACATACCTGCTCGGAGCTCTAAGATCTATCGCCATTCGCTTTCATCAGGACCCTGCGAAGAAGCCGTCCGTCTCTACGCAGACTGCACATCACCCTTTCGGACACTACGTCGGGGACGCCCCCGGCTGGCTGGCGCGAATTGTCCGCCCGGTCGCAAATTCAAATTTGTGGTTACATACCCGTTCTGCATTCTTGTCCGGCAAGATGCTGCGGTAGACTCATCTGGAAGTCTACCAAGCGAGGTGCAGAACAGATGAAAGATCAGAAGAAAGCAGAGGCCGTCGCGTCGGAACGCATGCAGCTCCTGTCGCCGCTGCTGGCGGAAGGGCTGGACACCGCCAAAGCCAGCCAGATCAAGCGACAGATATGTGAGCAAACTGGACTCTCCGAGCGGACGCTGCGCCGGTATCTGGCCAAGTATCGCCAAGACGGCTTCGGCGGCCTGAAGCCACGAGGCAAGGGACGCCAGCCGTCAGAGGAGATCATTCCACCAGAAATTGTGGAGCAGGCCATTTTGCTGCGCCGGGAGGTGCCCGGCCGAAGCGTTGCCCAGCTCATTCAGATCCTGGAATGGGAAGGCCGTATAAAACCCGGGCAGATCAAGCGCAGCACGCTGCAGGAAAGATTAGCAGAGCGCGGTTACAGCACGCGCCATATGCGCATGTACGCCGAATCGGGCGTCGCCGCACGGCGGTTCCAAAAGCGCCATCGTAATCGCTTGTGGCACTCGGATATCAAGTATGGCCCGTACTTGCCCATCGGCCCCGGAGGTACCATGAAGCAGGTATTTCTGGTGACGTTTATCGACGACGCGACGCGGTTTGTGCTTCATGGCGAATTCTACCCGGTCATGGACAAGACCATCGTGGAGCACTGCTTCCGCCAAGCCATTCAGAAGTTCGGCGCTCCCGAGGCGGTCTATTTCGACAACGGCAAGCAGTACCGGACCAAATGGATGACGAGGGCATGCTCCAAGCTCGGGATCCGGCTGCTATTCGCGAGGCCCTACTCGCCGGAGGCGACCGGCAAGGTCGAACGGTTTAATCGCGTGGTGGATGCGTTCCTGAGCGAGTCCGCGCTTGAGAAACCGAAAACGCTCGAGCGGCTCAACGAACTGTTTGCCGTATGGCTGTCGGAGTGCTATCAGAACAAGCCGCATTCGGCGCTGGAGAACAAGCGTAGTCCGGAAACGGCGTACCGTAGCGACAAGCAAGCGCTTCGGTTCGTGGATCCGGACGAGCTCGCGAATGCATTCCTGCACTGCGAGACACGCAAGGTCGACAAATCCGGCTGCATCAGCTTCATGGACCGGAAGTACGAGGTCGGCCTGCCGTTCATCGGCTGCACGGTGGATGTGGTGTTCGACCCTGCGGACATCACCGAGCTTACGATCGAGTACGAAGGCCATATACCTTGGCGCGTGCGGGAACTCATCATCGGCGAACGCGCAGGCAAGCGGCCGCAGCTTCCGGAGCATATCGGTCCGCTGCCGGCAGATGCGTCAAGGCTGCTCGCGGCAGCGGAGGATCGCAGCAGGAGTCGCAAAGCGGAGCAGGCGCCGGCCGTGGCTTATCGCCGGATGACCAAGGAGGACGGTCATGTTTGAGTCCTTCTACGGCCTTACCCGCTCACCATTCTCCCGGGACATCTCGACCAGCGAGTTGTACGAATCGGTCACGCTCGAGGAAACGCTCGGGCGTCTGGAGTACGCTGCCCAGCGGCAGTGGTTTGCGGTTGTTACCGGCGATTGCGGCACGGGGAAGACGACGACGATTCGGCGGTTCACCGAAGTGCTGGATCCGGCAAAGTACAAGGTGCTCTACCTATCGGACTCTAAGCTGACGCCGCGGCATTTTTACAAGGGGTTGCTCGAACAACTCGGCTGCGAATCGAAGTTCTACCGCGGCGATGCCAAGCGCCAGCTGCACCGCGAGATTGAGCTTATGCGCGGTATTCATCGATTGCAGCCGGTTGTCGTCGTCGACGAGGCCCATCTGCTGGATCGCGAAATGCTGGAGGAAGTGCGTTTCCTGCTCAATTTCAAGATGGATGCACAGAGCCCTATGGCGCTCATCCTGGTCGGTCAAAGCGAGCTGTGGGATCGCCTGAATATGCAAGCGTATGCGGCGATCCGCCAGCGGATCGACCTGCAGTGCAAGCTGCCGCACTATGATCGTGCCCAGACCGGCGATTACATTAGGCGTCACATGACGTTCGCTGGCGCGGAGCATGACATCTTTACCGACAGCGCGATCGACGACATCTACCGATTCTCGAGCGGCGCCGCAAGGCTGATCAACAAAGTATGTACACATGCACTCATCTACGGCTCACAGAACAAACATCGGATCATTGACGATCATATGGTCAAGCGTGTCATCCAGGGAGAATTATCGTGATTCTCCCTTTTCCTTAAACATCAGGGGACAGATTGACCATCACCAGCAGGACAACTTACACCGTCAACTGGCGGGCATTATGCGTTGGCAGTAACAGTAATAACTTAAATCAATATAACAAAAACTCTTATCAATTATTTGGGATATCTTTGAATAATAAAAAGCGTTGTATAGATCTATTGTTTTAACTAATTTGGGAACTTGATGACTTTGAGTTTCACTATTCGATGTACATGAAAGTAACACAAAGCACATAGACATTATAAGAATAAGTTTAACCATTTTCATTCATCTGCACCACCTTGCTTTATTTTAAATGTTTTGCAAATTAATTACAGGACCGGTGGTACTATTTTTTTATAATTTTTGTATTTTTTTGTAGATTTATGTATAATTGGTTTTTCGGGAAAGGGGGGATTGTATGTTGTCAAATGTTGTGCTTATTTTCCTAATATTGATTCTTCTAGGAATAGAGATATCTTTAAGGAATATTAATCCTAAATTACGAAAGCCTATAGAATCAGGCTTTTGAAGACGCAGAACTTGGATTTCACAACCAATTATGGAGGCAGAATATGCAGTCAAAATGGAATGCGAGCAAAAATGCCGTTACTTTCCCCCTCCCCACATGAAGGGGCAACGGGATTTCCAAGACACAAATTGGGATTATCGTTTATTCCAATAAAATACTTTTTCGCTCCATTCGTCGCCATGCCCACTGGTTTTGGAAAGACGTACTCAGTTTCAATGTCATTTGGCGGGCATGCTGGACAAACACACCTGCACAAACAAAAAACGTTCGCCGGAACCGCTGGATGGTGTAGGATCGGTGAATCGGCTCACAACAATGATGCTTGAATCGCTCAAAGAGATTATAGGCGAGCAGCTTTAAGAGCAGGTCGATTTCATTGGCGGCAAACGACTGCGTTGGAATGCGGTGGATGGCAAAGCCATTCTTGCCTTCCTTGATGTAGTTCTCCATGCAGCAGCGCTGGTTGTAGAACCGCCACACATCGATGGCTTCCCATTCCTCCGTTGTGACCATGGCTTCGTATTGCCAAAGCAAATCCAGTTCCAACTGAGACTGATCCCCGTCCCAACGCGGCATTTTGCGGATGACAGCAACACGACGCATCTTCTTCCAACCGATCGCTTGGTAGGCCAGCACGATGCCTT
Organism: Cohnella algarum; assembly: GCF_016937515.1. NCBI lineage: Bacteria > Bacillati > Bacillota > Bacilli > Caryophanales > Paenibacillaceae > Cohnella > Cohnella algarum. The sequence goes on along the minus strand of NZ_JAFHKM010000002.1, from coordinate 1,593,827 downwards.
CAATGATCCAGTCCTCGTCCACAAAGCGTGTCCAATGCGCACAGGTTTTGACTTGGTCCTGGAGACGACTTGTCCATTTCAGCTTGCCGACGTAGCCGATCTGACGGGACTCCCAGAACGCGTAGAAGTCTTCTCCGCCAAAGCCTTTGTCAAACCGGGCATAGCGTACGTGGTGGGATTCCAACAACGCCAGCGTTTGCCGGGCAAACGAAAGGACGTCGGTCGAACTGCTCGTGTTGCCGGGACGCAGCGCGGCATTCACTAGCATTCGCGACTGCCCTTCGTACACGAGAAGGGGATGATAGCTCTTTCGGCCGCGCTTCTGACTGTTAAAACCGACTTCCGCTCCCTGCTGGTTGCCGTACACCGTCTCAACAGTCGAATCCAGATCGAGAATCAAGGAGTCGGGTAGCTGCGGTGCAATGATTTCGACATTCAGGTTTCGCAGGGCTGGCGCTAAATGGTCGTGGGCTTTGCCCAGACGAAGCAATTCCTTGTTTAACAATGTGTGATGCGGCACCCGGCCGCCCAGCGCCTGGGCGATCAAGGCATCACCTTGTAGGGATTTGAAATGAAAGAGACGTTCGCAGCCCAAAATCCAGCCGATGATGAGCATCTGCAGAATGCGATGCGTCGGAAAGATGGCATTCGCCGCTTTGGCTAGTCCAAGGCTCCGAAGGGCTTGATTCAAACCGATGTTTTCAAGAAATCCGAGGATCACCTTGCTTCCTGCAAAATTTGTTGCATTTCTCATAGAAAATGCCGTTTTCAATGACGCGATTTTTGTGGTAGACTTCACCTTAAGGGTGCTCCTCTCTTGGTTGGTGATGTTCTAGGCAAACACCATTCTACCAAAGATCTGGGCACTTTTTCATGTTTTTATGAGGTGGTACTTTCGTAATTCAGGTTAATAAAAAATTTAATGATCTTCTGGAAATACAAAAAGAATTGCTGAATGTTATTAAGAAAAAAAAAGAAGATTAAGGCAGAGGGACTTCCTAACTCAACTTTCGCAGCTTGAAATCGGCAGATAAGCCTTGATGTAGTTGGGTAAAGCCGCAATCCATTGCTGGAGTTGACGCTGAATAAGCGTTGAAATCTTCTTACCGGCTTTCGTAGCGATTTCGTTGATCAGATCAATCAGTTGTTGCAAGGCAACTGCCCAGTCAATTGCGCCAACTTCATCGCATAGCAAATAGAACAGGCCGCCAAACGAGCGTTGATCGGTGCTTTGTCGATGTTGCCAAGCGAGCAGAATGTACCGCGTAAACACAACCGTCGTGTGGCTGACCAGCAAGTCATACGAACGGCCTTGAAACTCTTTTTGCAGGCGCAGCAAAGACTTTGCGCACTTAAAGAAAACTTCTATGTCCCAGCGCATTTTGTAGATCCGGATGATCTCCTCAGCAGTCAAGGCGAGGTCAGTCGAAAGGATGGCGAGCCCTTCGTTTTTCTTGGAGCGATGGCGGACAAACAACACCGTCACGGGAATGCCCGGCGCGAGCTCCGTTCGAATAAGACGCAGAATGTTGCGGTTCTTGCCTTCCACTCGTGGCGCAGCTTCATACAGCGACTTCAAGCAAAGTCGTTGGCCGTCAACGATGTAGCGCTTGGTATCGTTTTTAACCATGCCAATCACATGGACGCCGCGCTCGACGATTTCTCGAATAAGAGGCGCATGAGTAAACCAACTGTCCATCAGGGCATAGGAAGCAGTCATCCCTGCGGCAATCGCGCGGTCCAGCATAGCCGCGACAACTTGCGGTGCGGGGAGAAGCGCTTCCTGGCGACGCTTATAGCCGGAAGTTCGCTTATCGATTTCCTTCATCATCCCGTTGATATTGGACTTCACGGAGCTCAGCAAACTAAAATCGACCGGGATAAACGAATGGCCATCAGACCAGCCCATCGTCAGCATGCGAAATCCCTTGTAGAACGCACCCGTCGCATGATCTTTAAAGCGGGCGAGCAGTTCCACTTTTTTGCTTCGATTGCGTTCGAACATCGAGTCGTCAAAAATGAACGCGGTATCCCGGTCGTTGGAGGTCAACTTTTCGACGCGCTGAATTATGTCGCTGCTCAGCGATAACAAAAATTTCCGCCGCGGGTGCCCGCTATGATTGAGAAATCGATAGAGCGTATCCTTTCCCGGAAGAGACTCGCCTTTCTTGCTCTCCAGCAGGCGAAACCAGTTCTTCTGGTGGAAGAGAAGAACAAATACAAGCGTAAACAAAAACGCGCAAGTAAATCCGAATTTCTTCTTGAAACCCGCGCCGTTCAAGTGTTTGATGACGTTCAAGTCTTGAAAGGCCGGCTTGATTTCTTTTGGCAGTTGATTGAATAGCTCATTTTGTTTTATCATGTAGGAAACACCTTTTCTGCGTGGTTTTGGGATCTCGACAATTCCAATTATACCACACAGAACGGTGTTTTTCATTTCGTCAACCCCAGAACCAAATCAGCACAAACCCAATCCTATCAAAGGATTATCGTCATTATTGCTCTGCGAAAGTTGAGTTAGATACTATCTGTAATTTAGTTTCACGCATTTTCTTCCGGTGTAGGGGTTGGATCGTCGATCGGTGATAAGGATGATCTTTACGTTCGATTAAATGATTAAATGATGATTATTAGCTTGTGTTTGATTTTTGGGGCTTTCCCGTTGAAAGAAAATGCCCCTTCCGCAATGTCGGCAGAAGGGGCCACGCTTAAAAAATGGTGTTCGGTTGTCTCGTCGAAGGCCATCTCGATCTTGTCGATCCGACGCTTGTCATTTAGCGTGATTTTCTGGATGATGAGATGCAACAGGGTCTTACGCTGGTCAAAGGATGACTTTTGTAGAAGGTACTCGAAACGCTCGATCAGGGAGCTCACTTGCTCGTAGCTGACCGTCTGAGAATTATCGCCGCTTAGCTCGAACTCAATCTCGGACCTCCGCGTAAGCAGTTGGTCGCGTTCGGCGTCAAGCTCGCTCATCCTTCCTGAAAAGAGCTCACGGTCGAAGTCATCCATCTCATAAAGATCGAAGTATTTCTTCCGTTTTTCCTCGATGTTCGCGATCCTTTCGCTGATCGCCTCGAGTTCCTCCTGGAGCGGTTTGATCCGGTTCTTCTTCCGATTGTTGATGCTGGCGACGATGCCTCGGAGGATGTGTGGCTTGACGAGCACTTCCCGGATTCGGTCAGTTACGAACCGCTCGGCGTCGTCCTTGCGGATGCTGTTGGCGCTGCACACGGCGCTCCCCTTGCTGCGGAAGTTGCCGCAGGAATAGTAGGTTCGTACTATCTTGCTGCCGTCCTTCGCGGTGTTCTTGGTGACGCTGGCGGTCATGGCTGCGCCGCATTGTGGGCAGCGGAGGAGGCCTGTCAGCAGGAACTTGCCGTCAAAGTGCTTAGGTGACTCGAAAGACTTCTTGCTACGGAGGTACTGAACTTTCTCCCAAAGTGCCTCAGGGACTGTAGCGAAATAAACACCCTAATAAATTACACATAAGGCTGGAAATGAAGAAAGCGCGATGTAGCGAAATCTGGTAGACTGGTAGAAACAACGGCTTGGCAGGAGAACGGCCTCCAACCCGAAGGAGGAATCCTCTCATGCAGAATACGTTGAAGCAACGTTACGAACAATTGAGCCCCTTTCTGAATGAACGTCAGAGACGATTATTTGCGGCAACTGAAGCCCTCGCTTATGGTCGTGGAGGGATCGCATTCGTCGAACGAGAATTGGGAATCAGTCATAAAGTCATCCAAGCGGGCATTCGGGAATTGAAGAACCCGGAGCAGATCGACCCTGAACGGATTCGGAAATCGGGTGGGGGTCGGAAGCGAACGGTGGATACGGATCCGACGCTGCTGAGCGATCTGGAGAAGTTGATTGATCCCGCTACCCGAGGTGAACCCGACTCGCCTCTGCGCTGGACGAACAAGAGTACGCGTAAACTCGCTGCCGCCTTGAATGAAATGGGGCACAAGACCGACAACAAGATGGTAGCCACGCTATTACACGAGCTCGGCTACAGTCTGCAGGCCAATCGAAAAACAGAAGAAGGCGGTCGTCATGAAGACCGTGATGCGCAATTTCAGCATATTCACGATCAGGTGCAGGCCTTCCAAAACGAAGGAGAGCCGGTGATCTCCGTGGATACCAAGAAAAAAGAGTTGCTCGGCGACTTCAAAAACGGCGGTGTCGAATGGCAACCCAAAGGCAGCCCGGAGAAGGTACGCGTTCATGATTTTCAAATCCCCGAGCTCGGAAAAGTCAATCCATACGGCGTCTATGATCTCAGCGCGAATGCCGGATGGGTGAGCGTAGGCACGGATCACGATACGGCAGCTTTTGCGGTAGAAAGCATCCGCCGTTGGTGGACGGCGATGGGTCAAGCTACCTATCCAAACGCCACGAAGCTCCTGATCACAGCGGATGGAGGCGGAAGCAACGGCTCTCGTGTACGGCTGTGGAAGACGGAGTTGCAGACGTTGTCGGACGAAACGGGGTTGTCCCTATCGGTCTGCCACTTTCCACCGGGGACGAGCAAATGGAACAAGATTGAGCATCGTCTGTTTTCATGCATCACCCAGAATTGGCGGGGAAAGCCGCTAACCAGCCACGAGGTCATTGTCAATCTGATTGCGTCCACGACGACAACAACCGGGCTGAAGGTACAGGCCGAGTTGGACACAACAGCGTACCCAAAAGGAATCAAAGTAACGGATGAAGAACTGGCCCAAGTAAACCTAGAAAAAAATTACTTTCATGGAGAATGGAATTACACGATTTCACCTAGAAATAGGTAGTTTAATTTGCTACAGTTCCTTAGGCTCGCCATTTTGGGGCTTCGACAAGCTTCCGGTATCCCTCGTCATTGGGATTCGAAGCCTTCTGCGCAATCGGAAAGGCTCCTTGCTTATGCTTGTCATGGCGGCTTTGTCATCCGCCGTGATCGTGTTCGGTTATGCGATCACGAGCAGCATGTCTGCCCTGCAGGAGAAAGCGGGTCAATGGGGGTACGATACCTCCGACGTTGTCGCCACCGTATTCAATCCGTCGGGCTTTAATCGAGATGAATTCGAGCGGGCGCTTCAATCCGACAGTCGTATCCTGTCCATCGGACGGGCTCACAGCCTGACCGGCATTGTGGAGGGCGATTCCGATTCGGAATCGGCCGGGATTGCCATTATGACATTCGAAGGAAGCCTCGACGAATTCGGCTATGCAACATTATCCGGCCGCAACCCGCAATATAAGAACGAGATTGCCATCGGGGTAAACGTGGCGCGAACGTTCAACAATGATGTCGGCGACACCGTGGTCGTGTATATACAGGGTCAGCGAAACCGATACCTGGTAACCGGTATTTATCAGGCCATTGCGAACATGTCCAATTCAGCGCGATTAACAGGGGAAACCCCGTTTTCGGCATCGAATGCGTTGCCGCTAACCAGTGAAGGCTTGCTAGACTATATGATCCGATTGAAGGACAACGCGCAGGCCACCGCAGTCGCAAACGAACAATGCCGAATTCCAGAATTCGGCAACGATCGTCCCGCAGCAGACGCTTATCGATCCGGTGTATAGCGTCGGAATGACCGCCAACGGGGTTCGGTTGGCTCTTGCGACCGGGAGCGCGGTTGTTAGCGCGATTGGCGCCATTGTCGGCATATTTGTCGGAATTTACGTGCTGCCCGTTATTTTGGAGCAGGTGTTGTCCGCATATGGAATCGTACAACTGCCGCTCGTCCTGAATGGGGGCGTTAGCGCGGGCCTGGCGAGAATTCTTGTAACGGAGTAGGGATTTTAAACAGCGGAAGAAATCGCGGAGCTAACCCTTATTGGCGGCGGATATTTGGCGTTGTCTGCGGTAAAAAGGTGATTTAGGCATGGCTGCAACGAGTCGGAGGGATACCTGATTGGGTATGCCCTCCGATTTGGCTTTAACGGAGGCGGGAGCTAGTCTCGAATCCATTTGATTTGCTAGTTTGCTTTTGCCATTTATTCTTTATGCGGACACATTTGTTCAAGTGTAAAAAGTTATGTCTTGTTGCCGGCATTAACACGAGTCCTGCAATCGTTTTTTTGCTCCAATATTCGGCAATGCCGCTTGCTTCCGGAAGAATGGCGTTTTCTTCGAACAGCCTTTTGATTCTGCGATCTGGAATTTTGTCTCTGAATTCGCCCGGTTGCCGTGACGAAATGATTTGCCGCGTTTGTTTTCCCACGGCGATTCTATATTCGAAAAGCGCATCTATATGAATATGCGAACTTAATTCCGCGATATCGTCATCGCTCATGCTGTTGCCGCTATGGGGAAATCGGATGTTCAATTTTTGCAGCCAATGATCGGAGTGAAGCACCTGCTGACCGTCAGCGACCAAAATATTCATCGTCATGTCCTCGACCCTTGCCATGTGCCAGAGATGCCACGCGATTGAATTTTTGGTATCCGGAGCATTTACCGGATATCTCCTGAATGTACGTTCCTCCAGGCGTTCCAGAACGACATCCTCCAATGTAGGGATGCATTCGTTGCTCATCTTTGAGGAATGCAACAAAGCGTGATGATGAAGAAATAATTCAAGCGCCCGGAAATGTTCGTTTGGTTTTAGAATGATTTCGGTTAACAGCTTATGGTTTTCATTCCAGGCCCTTCGTTGTTCCAAATCCACTCGAATCAACTCCAATAAAAATCGGGAAGCTTGACAGGAAGAACCCGCATGTAGTTCTAATTCGACGGCGTGTCCTCATTATCCTGGCTTTGCTAAGATTAACCTCTCACCCCCGAGCCATTGCATTCGAAAGGGCATCCGGAAAGTATTTCCCGGCAAAGCGCAAAAATTTGGAGAAGCCCGGAACAACCCTTTTTTTGTTGCGCTCCATTCCTCGGATTCCGTGGTTCACGAGCGTATCCAGGCTCATATTGGGAGCGCGGCCGCCGCTTTGGCTGTCCGATTCAAGATTGGTTTCCGCAACGAGGGGCGGGACAAGCTCCATAACGTGGATATTTTTTCCTGATTTCTTGAGTTGGATTCGCAGCGCGTCGGTAAACATATGAACTCCTGCCTTAGTAGCCGAATAGACGGGATGAATGGGCGAAGTGACGTAGGAAAGACCGGAGCTTACGGTTACGATCATGGCTTCGTCTTGTTGGGCCAATTGCGGGAGCAGCGCTTCCGTCATCCAGATGGTCCCGTTTAAGTTCGTGTCAACCTCCGCGGTAGTTCGCTCCAAATCGAGGTTATCGTCCATCAGTTCGAATGCGCGCATAATCCCTGCCGAGTTGAACAAGATCGAGGCTTCCGGGTAGCGGTCCCGAAGGAATGCGGCCATTTCGCGAACGGAGTTCGCATTGGAGACATCGCCTTGCAGCCCGATAAGCCCCTTATGTTTGGTTGTCGCTTGATCGAGTGTTGCTTGATTCCGGCCGATGACGATAACTTTATTGCCAAGACTCAGCAATTTCAAGGCGAATGCAAGTCCGATGCCCGAAGTGCCGCCGGTAATGACGATCGTACGATTTGAAAGCTTCATAAGATGTCTCTCCTTTTCGAGTTACACATTTTAATATTTGTAACCTGCGAGCAAATTCAGCATACAATGCCAAGTTACAAAAGTCAATAGTTGTAACTGATCGCGTCAATCTTTATAATAAGACCATGAAAACGTTAAGCAGAGAACTTATTTTGGAAACCGCACATCGAATGGTCGTCGAACACGGGATGGAGAAAGTGAATCTGTCCAAGGTCGGCTCCGAGCTGGGGACGACTCACGCTGCGATCTACAAGTATTTTTCGGGCAAGGAAGAGTTGTGGACCGAGCTTGCATTGTCGTGGCTGGACCGTGAACTGGCGAGGATTTTTCCATTTGACACGGATAAGTATTCGTCTACGAAGGACATCGTGCACGACTGGCTATGGATCGTAAGCCAATCGAAATATGAAGCTTATGTGCGAGAGCCGGAAATGTTTAAGCTGTATACGGCCTATATCGATCGAAATCCGGCGGTACTCGCTCGGCACATCGGCGATTTGGCGGGCAGCTTGAAGGCGGCGAGCGGCATTGAGGACACTGGGCGTCTGCATGCGATTTTGTTGGCTTTTTCTTATTTTTCCGCGCCGGCTTACGCGGACAATTGGCTGAGGATGGATTTCAAAGCCGAATTCGAAGCGGTCTGGAAACTGATCGAAGCGGGGATAAACGAGTGGTAAGCCTGAGCAACGTTGCGATACAGCCAATTTTAGCCGTACGGGAGTTCACCCGTACGGCTAAAGGTATCAAAAGGCCCCAAAGCGGCTGCCTGCGGCCACGCCTTTGGGAGATATGCGTTCAATCTCTGCCAAATCGTCGGCTGTCAGCTTCACTTGCAGCGCGCCAAGGTTCTCATGGACACGGTCCAATCGTTCGTTCCCGGGATGGGAACGATCTGCTCGTCCTGTGCCAAGCCAAGGCAGATTATTCCAGCAAGCTTTTCGTTGCCTGATACATTTTCTCCGTGTATGCGTCTATTTCGTCTCGAGACATGCGCAAGCGGGCGGCAGAAGTGCCATACCCGATTTCCTGCTTGCCTTCGGCCAATTGGCTGAATATTCCGTCCGAGAATTCGTCCAGCGGTTCTCCTTGGACATGCAATCCTGCCCCTCCGAGATCGGTATTCACGGCGGGAGGAGCGACTTCAATGACTTCGACGGACGTATCGGAAAGCTGATGTCTGAGACTCATGGTAAAGGAATGAAGCGCCGCTTTGGTTGCCGAATAGATCGGGGCAATCGCGAAAGGCGTAAAAGCCAGTCCGGATGTAACGTTTAGGATGGCCGCCGTTTCTTTGGTCGCAAAATAAGGAGCAAACAGCATGGACAGATGGACAGGGGCGTCTAAGTTCGTGGTAATTTCTTTGCGGTAATAATCCCAATCGTTTTTCGCATCCGTTTTGAGCACATTAAAGCGTTGTTGGGTTCCGGCATTATTCACCAACACGTTGACTTCCGGAAAGCTCCCAGTTACCCAGTCAAACAACGCGATACGATCCGATTCCAAATCGAGATCGCTTACGCGAGTAATAAGGCCGGGCAGTTTTTCCTTGGCTTGTTGGAGCGCGTTTTCGCGCCGGCCGCAAACGATTACCCGATTCCCCGCGTTCATAAATCGTTCCGCAAACGAAAGCCCTATTCCGGAGCCGCCGCCCGTAATCAGTATGGTATTGCCGGAAAGCTTCATCACCGCATCGCCTCGATTTGTTTATGGTAGCGTTCAATCTTTTCATCAATTCCTTGCAGGTACTGCGTCATCAATGAAATTTCATCCAAAACTTTCTGCCTGTGCGCTTTCATCATGTCAAGCCGGCGTTCGATGGTGGCATCTCCTTCTACAACCCATTCCATATACTGCTTAATGTCGCTTATTGGCATGTGCGTATTTTTTAAGCAAGTAACGGCTTGAAGGAGCGCCATCTGACGTTCCGAAAATAACCGTCTGCCCGCTTCGTCGCGCTCGACCAGAGGAAGGAGCCCTTTCTTCTCATAATACCGCAATGCGGATTCCGGAATGCTGGACTGGGCTGAAGCTTCGCCGATGGAAAAATACTTCATTCGGAGGCCCCCAAATTTTTTATTTCGGTTGTCGACAAGGTTATGATACGACTTAAACCATGGTTTAAGTCAACAGGGAAGTTTCATGCAAACGGGCAGGCTGACGTGAACGCTTGAAGGGGAAAATAACGAAAATAATGTTTGCATGGGGCCAAAAGATGAGCTGCCGTTTTCATTAAGCTAAAGGGCGGTTTTAGAGCGGTGCCAGCTTGATGATCATCAAAAAAGACGCTTCCGATGGGAGCGTCTTTCATATTGCGGAACGAATGTTCGGTTTTTGAAGCAATTAAAAAAAATCGGCGTAAATTTGACTTTCATATTATTAGTATAAACCAGCCTTAATTATAAGTCTATATTTTTTCTGGAAAAAGCTCTATAGTTTGTTTGCTTGGAGCTGGTGTGACGGAGAGAGGAGGAGGAATGTGCAAATGCGGTTATGGGATAACAACTTGAAAGTCCGGTTAATCGGAGAAGCTTTGTATAACATGCTGTTTTGGATGTACTTCCCGTTTATGACCGTATATTTTGGCGCGGCTATAGGCAATCATATCGCAGGTATTTTAATGATCGTCCCTCCTCTATTCAGTATGATAGGAACTCTGCTCGGGGAGCTTTAGCAGATCGGTTAGGACGAAGACCGGTAATGTTGCTGGGAGCTTCGCTTCAGACGGTTATGTTTGCATGGTTTGCGGTGTCACCGTCCCATTGGATTGATTATATCGCATTTATTGGCATTGGGCTGGGGGGAGCCCTCTATAGTCCTGCCAGTTCAGCTATGGTTGCTGACGTGGTTCCCGCACATAACCGTCGCCAGATATTCGCGACGTTTACGACGGCTAATAACATCGGCGCAGTGCTTGGGCCCGCGCTTGGGGCCATCTTCTTCTTCCATTACCGGGAAGAACTGTTGGGGACTTGTGCATTGGTCTTGCTGCTGTATTCCATCGCCATTTATTTCTTGGTTCATGAAACATTGCCAAATTCGGCGAAACTCCAGAAAGATTCAACTTTGATTTTCCGTATATTCAAGGAACAGTGGAAAGGATATCGCATTATTTTTCGGGATAAAGCGTTCCTCCTTTATATCTTGGCTGGCATCTTTGCTCTGGTACCTATCATGCAATTGGATCTTTATTTACCCGTATACGTGATCAATGAAGTCCCTGCCCAGGCAATATTCAGGTGGAATGGCGATTCCCTTATGCTATCCAGTTCAGAGATATTTGGATGGGTACTAGGTCTCAACGGTCTTTTGTTTGTCCTGTTTATCCTTCCCGTTACGAAGTGGTTTAGCAATTGGAAAGAGCGTAATGTCTTTATTCTTTCATCGCTGTTGTCCGGAGCGGGGACATTCGCCGTTGGTCTCAACAACAATATATGGTTCTTATTTATCGTTACGATAATCTTCACCTTTGGCGAGCTGGTGCGATCCCCGGTGAGCCAGAGCTTTATTAGCAACTATGCCCCTGAGCATGCAAGAGGACAATACATGGGAGCCAATAGTTTGCAGTCCACGATCGGGAAATTTCTGGCGCCGGTGACCGTTTTCCTGTCTGGTTGGGTGCCGCCTATCGGCATATTCAGTATCATTTTAGTATTTTCGTTCATCAGTATCTTGCTATACATTCAGTTATTTCGTATTTATGGGGACATCCGGAGGCAGCGAAATAATCGAGACATTTGCGATCGCGCCTCCGGGCAGGCCGATTTCGTGAACTCGAGCATCCGGCTGTTCTCAATTTTCGTAAAAGCCAGGGGCAACCCGTAAAAATTCGCGTTCGTAAATCGCCTGAATCCTTTCCAGAACGTTCCGCGCTTGATCCTTGAATTTTAATTCCGCAACCCGGCCTTTCAGCAGAAACACGCCGGTCTCATTGCGATGTTCCCCGAGAGCGCCCTCGTACAGCTTGTTTGCGCCGTGGGTTGGCGGCGAGAAAAACAGCTTCATCAACGGGAACACCAATAGGGGAAGGCCGGATTTTTTCCCTTTTCTTAATGTATTGTTGCTGCCCGGGTCTACGCTGCGGATCTTGATGCCGTCCTTGGCAAGCTGCGGCGCGATGGCCTGAGTCCACAGCGAAAGCGCCAGCTTCGAGGTGGCGTAAGGACCGATCAGCTTGCGGAAAATTTTCGGGCTCTCCAGCGTTTCAATCGTAAACTCTTTCGTAAATTTTAACGCCGCAGACGAGGTGTTGATTACCGTTTTTAAGCGGCCGTTTTTCAGGAGTTCCTTTAGTTCCATCAGAATGATATACGGGACGACCGTCATCAGCTCATAATGCTTTTCGCGTCCTTGTTTCGAATAGCTCAGCTCGGGAAAGGACCCGCCGGCGTTGTTGAACAAAATATCGATTCGCCGCTCCTTGCTTTTGATTTCTTCCAAAGTCCGTCTCAAGCTGGCATAATCGGCAAGATCGGCCGTTTTATACACTCGAAGCCGTCCGCTCTTGACCGCTTCCCGGATTGTCCTATCGTCCGGCGGAAAGTCGGAGCGGTTCAAAGCGACCACCTGCCAATCCTCCGACAGCAATTTCCGGGTTAAGGCCAGCCCGATCCCGGCGCTTGCGCCCGTAATCGCCGCGATATTGTCGCGTCGTACCTTGTTCATTGCGCGTCTCCTCCTCATCTCGGGATCTTCTCCTGATCATGCATACTCTACAACTTGGAGTCGACTCCAGGTCAAGTTAGGCCAAGAGACTTGACTTGGAGCCGGTACCACGATGTATAATGCACAAAATGCAAGCCGGGAGAACCGAACTCAAAGCCCGTCTCGGCAGTTCGGAGGAGTTACTTTTCAGTACCGGCCAGAGTCGGATAAAAGGATGATAACCCAAAATGACGATAACGATAAAAAGATGCATGCTTGACGATCTCGTCCTGCTTCAGGAAGTCGGCGCTGAAACCTTTAATGAGACCTTCGAAGATCAAAATTCCCCCGAGAATATGAAAGCCTACCTGGAAAAAGCTTTTGACTTGAACCAGTTGGAGAAAGAGCTGTCGAATCCCTCTTCGGCATTTTATTTGATTTACTCGAATGAAGAACTGGCCGGGTATTTGAAGGTAAACGACGATGATGCTCAAACTGAAATGATGGGCCAGGATTCGCTTGAAGTCGAAAGAATTTATATCCGAAAAAAATTTCATAAACAGGGCCTTGGCAAATATCTGCTGAATAAAGCGATGGACATAGCGGCGGAACGGAATAAAGCGAAAATCTGGCTAGGGGTTTGGGAAAAGAACGAGAACGCCATTGCCTTTTATGAAAAAATGGGGTTTGTCCGGACGGGAGCCCATTCTTTCCATATGGGCGATGAAGAACAAACCGATTTTATCATGACCAAAAAGCTCCACGGCGAACGCTAGTTCGAGAGAGCAATCGGAAAGAAATGAACGCATGATTTATTTGTTATGATGCAAGACCATACTTACTTATCGCACGGTTTTTGAAGAAACGGCCGCTACCTTCGATAAGGTGAAGACCTATGCCGTCCCGGGCGCCGAACAGACGATGGATCGCCTGAAGGAGCATCTGGCAAGTTTGTTTTAAAAGCGCGAGGAGGAACAAGCAGATGTTGGACAAATAGGAGCGAGCGGCAGCACCTCGAAAGAGGTGCTTTTTTCATTACAGCAAGATTTGGAAAGTGGATCTTCAGTCCGCTGTGTTATTTTGTGTTCAGAGCTCTTCGCATTCCGAGTCCATCGGCAATTTTTTGACCGGCGCATAGATGCGGTAAGCAGAATCAAGCCGGCGGACATCGTCGAAAGCCTGAATCAGTTCGATCGGCGAGTCCTCCGTTTCCTGCCTGGAAATTTTCAAAAACCTTGCGTAATCCGTTTTGAGGACATCGCCGATCTCGAGGAGATCGCCGAAGTAGTTGAATCGGGCACAGAACAGCTGCGGCACGTCAACGGTAAAATAAAACGGCTTCTCGATCCGGATGTCGCCAGGAATTCCGAACAGAACCTTGAAACGGGTCGAATCGGGCTGGCAATTCGAATAAACGACATAACCGGGGCCGTTGACGGTTTGATCGATCTCTTTTAACAGCTGGTCCGAACGGGACCGAATTTTCGCTTTGTAATCGTCCGTTGCCAGGTCAACCTCGAAGGCGATCCCGCTCAATCGGATGGATTCGAACTCCGCCAGGGTAAAATCCGCGACGACATCGCCGTTGATGTTTTTAATCGGTCTTTTCACGACGGCAGGCACCGGACTTGCAGGCAAGATCGAACTTTTGGCTTTCAGAGAGCTTGGAGCCACGCCGTATTGGCGTTTGAAAGCGCGGGTGAAAGAGGATGGAGTTCCGAAGTTCAGCTGGTAAGCGATATCGGTTAGCGGAACCCGCCCGGCTTGAATGAGCTTCAGCGAGGCGTTCAATCTTCTGGACAGGATGTATTGATTCAAAGAACAACCCATCATAGCGGAAAAAAGCCGGTGAAAGTAAAACTTGGACATGTTGAAGGCAGCGGCCACCGATTCCAGGGATAAAGGCTGGTCTAAGTTGTTCTCGATATGGAGCAAAGCGCTCTCTATCGCTTCATGATGGTCCATAATAACCTCCAGGAGGCAAGAATGATGACGCAAGACAGAAGAAACGGAATTCTGATCGGCATTTTTTATATTGTAGCTGCGGTCTCTTCGATCATCGCCGTTATTTCTTACGAGCCGGTATTGTCGGAACAATGGTACATGTCCGCGGCAAACGGATTTAAAACAAGGGTACTGCTCGGCGTCGTGAACGATCTGCTGCTCGTGGTGTCGGCCGTAGGCACGGCGGCGATGCTGTTTCCGTATCTTCGCCGTTGGAATGAACAGATCGCTTTAGGACATCTGTGCTTCCGATTTATGGAAGCCATTCTTATCGCAATCGGCGTGGTAAGCATTTTAGGTTTGTTGCAGCTCAGTATCCATTATGAGGCTAACGGCTTGGCAAATAAAGAAAATCTTCTCGAGATCGGATACATGCTGCAAGCTTTCCACCGTTGGACGTCGATGTTGGGCCCGAACTTTATGTTGGGGATCAATACCGTCTTGTACAGCTACTTGCTTTTCCGAACGGGGTTGGTGCCCCGACCGTTAGCGCTGTTCGGCATGGTTACGGCCGTGCTCGTATTCGTGGCGGGACTTTTGGAAATGTTCGGTATCGTGGAACCTCTCTCCGCGGCCAAAGGATTCATTGCCCTGCCCGTGGGCGTATATGAGATGAGCTTGGCCGTCTGGCTGATCGCGAAGGGGTTTCATAAGCAAAATCTCGAAAAGCTGACCGGAAGGTGAGAATCCCGATGACGGGCCCCCGATGCGGGGGCTTTTCTTTTAGAGCCCGTCATTCTCCTTTGCGCCTAAGGGTGCCGCTCGTCATCGTTGTCCAATGTAAAAACAATGTCGCCATCTCCTAACCGGAGAATGACTTTATAATCGCGCTCGCCGAAGCCGGTAGAAAGTGACACGCGCCCAGTTTTCGCTTTTGCCCAGGATTTCGCCTATTTCCGCGAAGGAAAATTCGCCGGTTATCCGCATATGGACAATTTCCCGCATCGGTTCGCTCAATTGGTGAATAGCGCGATACAAATCCATTTTGTCGATCTGGAACAGGCTGGCTTCCTCCGGCGACATATTCGGCGAAGGAATGTCCTCGCGCAGCTCCTGGTTCAGATGCCTTTTTCTTTTCCCAAGCTCCTGATACCACACATGCTTGGCGATTTGGCAAAGCCAAACGCTTATTTTGCAGGAACCGTTATAGGTATGTATCGAGTATACGGCGCGGTAAAAGGTTTCCCCCGTCAATTCCTCGGCTAAATCTTTATCATGCGTAAGGCTGAGCAAATATCGGTAAACGCTTTTGGCATAACTTTTATAGATTTCCTCCAAATCCTTCGCCACCTTCTCACTCCCTTCGACTATATATCCGCAAATCTTAGGATTCGTTACAATTAATTCAGTGCTTTTTTCTCTCTATAATAGACGAGAGGCAAATATAAGGAGAATAAGCGACCCCGCAAAACGGTGCACGAAATGTCGGACCGGCGCAGCCGAAACTTGTTATCCTGTTTACGGAAGGAAGGTCATCCGAATGAACTGGCTTGCGAATTTGAATGAGGCCATGCGTTATATTGAAGAAAACCTTGCCGAAGAGGTAGACCTCAAAGAAGCGGCGAGGCTGGCACGCTGTTCCGAATATCATTTGTCCAGAATGTTCTCGTTTCTTGCGGGCATCCCGCTGTCGGAGTACATTCGCCGCAGACGCCTGACGCTTGCCGCGTTTGACCTTCAAACCGGGGGTTCAAGAATTATGGACGTGGCGGTCAAATACGGATACAGCTCGGCGGACGCCTTTTCCAGGGCCTTTCAAGGCTTGCACGGCATTCCGCCCTCTTCGGTAAAGTCGCATGGCCCGTCCTTGAAAGCCTATCCTCGCCTGACCTTTCAATTAACCATTCAGGGAGGCGATGCCATGAAATACCGTATCGTAGAGAAAGAACCGTTTCGGATCGTGGGCCTCAGGAGAAGGGTGCCGATTCAATTTAACGGCGTGAACCCCGAAATCGAGTCCATGTGGAAAAGCCTGACCGGCGACGACATCGACAGGCTCAAACGGCTCTCGAATGTCGAACCTCCGGGCCTGATTCAAGCGTCGACGAATTTTTCCGAGGGGCGAATGGAGGAAAAAGGAGAGCTTGACCACTATATCGGCACGGCCACGACCGAAGAGTGCCCCGAATCTTTCGCGAGTTTGGACGTTCCGGCTTCCGCATGGGCCGTATTCGAAGCTGTCGGACCTTTTCCCGATACGCTGCAAAATGTCTGGGGACGCATCTATTCCGAATGGTTTCCCTCCTCCGGCTACGAGGTGGCGAAGGGACCGGAAATCTTATGGAACGAGAGCAAGGACGTCGCTTCGCCGACCTTCAAAAGCGAAATTTGGATCCCGGTTTTGAAAAAAGCTCACTGATCCTGACTGACCAAGCCTGAACGGCTTGGTTCTTTTAGTGTGCCACGCATGGCGATTAACTAGGTGGTGAAAGTCCACTGTGGGGGTTTGTAGTTACCAACCACTAGCCAAGAGCAAGGGTGTCCACCGCGAGGTGGAATCCAAAGGAAGCTGGAGGCAAACTTCCGGCCCAAGGAACACGAACATCATCAGGCATAGGATACGGGATGAGTCTGCTAAACAAGACGAAGTCCAATTAACTACACGGACGTACCAATGTAAATGATGTGGGTATATGGAAGGAAAGTGAATCGTCTTACCGTGGGAGGTCTCATGGACGTGAGGAGATGCACTTCGAATCACGGTTGAAACAAGATTTATCATGAGAAGTCAGCAGACGCCATAGTACCGCGAACAGTCGACGGTTCGAGGGAAGGGCTGAACCTTAGGAGGTGAAGTCAATGAAAGTTACCGAAACAGGAGCCAAGGGCAGCCAACTTCTAACGGAAGACTCTTTGCAAAAGAATAGTGCGGAACACGAAGGATATGCGGGAGTGCACAGTCCTGCGAGGATAACCGAAACCGACGACACCAACGCAACCGAGTCGAAGGACCGGTTGCTTGAGAAAATCGTTAGCAGGGACAACTTGAACGAAGCATTCAAGAGAGTCAAAGCGAACAAGGGATCGCACGGAATCGACGGGATGGGAGTAGATGAACTTCTACAATATCTCAGAGACAACGGCGAGACCATCAAGCAACTGATCTTGGGCGGCAAGTACCGCCCGAATCCCGTTCGAAGGGTAGAGATTCCCAAAGAGAACGGAAAGAAGAGAAACCTTGGCATTCCAACAGTGGTTGACCGAGTCATCCAGCAGGCAATCGCCCAAGTGCTTACGCCAATTTATGAGAGGCAGTTTTCAGACAACAGCTACGGATTCCGACCCAAACGGAGCGCACACCACGCGATGAAACGAAGCCAACAATACGTGCAAGAGGGATATCGTTACGTGGTGGATATGGACTTGGAGAAATACTTTGACACCGTCAACCAAAGCAAGCTCATCGAGGTGCTTTCAACCTAAATTACGAAAGCCTATAGAATCAGGCTTTTGAAGACGCAGAACTTGGATTTCACAACCAATTATGGAGGCAGAATATGCAGTTAAAATGGAATGCGAGCAAAAATGCCGTTACTTTCCCCCTCCCCACATGAAGGGGCAACGGGATTTCCAAGACACAAATTGGGATTATCGTTTATTCCAATAAAATACTTTTTCGCTCCATTCGTCGCCATGCCCACTGGTTTTGGAAAGACGTACTCAGTTTCAATGTCATTTGGCGGGCATGCTGGACAAACACACCTGCACAAACAAAAAACGTTCGCCGGAACCGCTGGATGGTGTAGGATCGGTGAATCGGCTCACAACAATGATGCTTGAATCGCTCAAAGAGATTATAGGCGAGCAGCTTTAAGAGCAGGTCGATTTCATTGGCGGCAAACGACTGCGTTGGAATGCGGTGGATGGCAAAGCCATTCTTGCCTTCCTTGATGTAGTTCTCCATGCAGCAGCGCTGGTTGTAGAACCGCCACACATCGATGGCTTCCCATTCCTCCGTTGTGACCATGGCTTCGTATTGCCAAAGCAAATCCAGTTCCAACTGAGACTGATCCCCGTCCCAACGCGGCATTTTGCGGATGACAGCAACACGACGCATCTTCTTCCAACCGATCGCTTGGTAGGCCAGCACGATGCCTTCAATGATCCAGTCCTCGTCCACAAAGCGTGTCCAATGCGCACAGGTTTTGACTTGGTCCTGGAGACGACTTGTCCATTTCAGCTTGCCGACGTAGCCGATCTGACGGGACTCCCAGAACGCGTAGAAGTCTTCTCCGCCAAAGCCTTTGTCAAACCGGGCATAGCGTACGTGGTGGGATTCCAACAACGCCAGCGTTTGCCGGGCAAACGAAAGGACGTCGGTCGAACTGCTCGTGTTGCCGGGACGCAGCGCGGCATTCACTAGCATTCGCGACTGCCCTTCGTACACGAGAAGGGGATGATAGCTCTTTCGGCCGCGCTTCTGACTGTTAAAACCGACTTCCGCTCCCTGCTGGTTGCCGTACACCGTCTCAACAGTCGAATCCAGATCGAGAATCAAGGAGTCGGGTAGCTGCGGTGCAATGATTTCGACATTCAGGTTTCGCAGGGCTGGCGCTAAATGGTCGTGGGCTTTGCCCAGACGAAGCAATTCCTTGTTTAACAATGTGTGATGCGGCACCCGGCCGCCCAGCGCCTGGGCGATCAAGGCATCACCTTGTAGGGATTTGAAATGAAAGAGACGTTCGCAGCCCAAAATCCAGCCGATGATGAGCATCTGCAGAATGCGATGCGTCGGAAAGATGGCATTCGCCGCTTTGGCTAGTCCAAGGCTCCGAAGGGCTTGATTCAAACCGATGTTTTCAAGAAATCCGAGGATCACCTTGCTTCCTGCAAAATTTGTTGCATTTCTCATAGAAAATGCCGTTTTCAATGACGCGATTTTTGTGGTAGACTTCACCTTAAGGGTGCTCCTCTCTTGGTTGGTGATGTTCTAGGCAAACACCATTCTACCAAAGATCTGGGCACTTTTTCATGTTTTTATGAGGTGGTACTTTCGTAATTCAGGTTCAAGAACGATCAAAGACGGACGAGTGATCTCGCTCATCCATAAGTATCTCCGGGCGGGAGTCGTCGTGAAGCATAAGTTTGAGGACACGGAAATCGGCGTACCGCAGGGAGGGAACCTAAGTCCGATTCTCAGCAATATCATGCTGAATGAATTGGACAAGGAACTGGAAGCAAGAGGACATCGATTCGTGCGATACGCAGACGATATGCTCATATTCTGCCGGAGCAGGAGGAGTGCGGAGCGTACCCTGACGAAAATTCTCCCTTACATCGAGAAGAAGTTGTTTCTCAAGGTAAACCGGGAGAAAACGATTGTGGACGATGCGACAAAAGTTAAATTTCTTGGCTTCTCATTCTACCAGAGCAAAGGGGAAACGCGGGTCAGAATCCATCCCAAATCCGTATCCAAGATGAAAGCTAAAGTGAAAGAGCTAACGTCGAGAAGCAACGGAATGGGCAACACCGACCGGGCGCTGAAGCTTAGGCGTTACATCATGGGATGGGTAAATTATTTCAAGCTTGCTGACATGAAACAACTACTCCAAACCACTGATAAATGGATGAGAAGGCGTATCCGAATGGTCTTCTGGAAGCAATGGAAACGAGTGAGGACGAAACTCGAAAGGCTTATATCGCTCGGAATTCATGAACAGAAGGCGTGGGAATACGCAAACACAAGAAAGGGCTATTGGAGAATCTCCAATAGCCCAATCCTCTCGAAGTCCCTCGGTAACAATAGGCTGAAGAACCTCGGATTCCTTTTCTTTTCTGATTATTATCGACAAGTTACTGCGCATTCCTAATGGAACCGCCGTATACCGAACGGTACGTACGGTGGTGTGGGAGGTCGGCTGCCCAATTAATGGGTAGCCTCCTACCCGATTATCCGCCTGGGCTAAGCGAAGCCCAGGAACCTCTTAGGCGGAGACATACCGGAAAATAAAAATTTTCGCGTTTACAGCTTGTTTATTTTTTGTGCATATAGCGTTGGTAAAGTGAGGATAGGGCGCAGGAGGCCAAATGTTTCTTATCATGTTCAATGGAGGTCGGCTAATTCAAGGATGATCCAACAAGCGGCGATGAACGAACGGGTCGTAAGAGCCATGGAGAGGAATCTGGCGGTTATTCGTTTTAGCCTCGATCGAAAGGTTGCCTATGTAAACGACGTATTCGCGAAAACGATGGGGTATTCCATCGAAGACATACTCAAGATGCAGCATCGGGACTTCTGCTTCGACTCGTTTGCCGACTCGCCGGCCTATGAGCGGTTCTGGAGAGAGCTCAGGTCCGGGCAAAGCTTTCAGGATAAAATCGAACGAAAAAATGCCCGCGGCGAAACGGTGTGGCTGGAGGCCACGTATATGCCGATATTCGATGAACGGGATTCCGAAGTCATCGGGATCTTGAAAATTGCAACGGATATCACGCAACGCCAATTCAGCTTGTCCACCGTGGTCAAGGAATTGGAAACGACTTCCCATGATTTGAACCGGCGCGCCGAAGCGGGGATCGACCGGAGCCGGGAGCTCCTGTTCGGCGTGGACCGGATAGCCGAGGTTTCGGAGGATAACAACCTTGCGCTCAAGAGCCTGCAGGAGCAGGCGAAGTCGATCCAGGGAATTGTGCGAACGATCCGCGACATCGCCTCCCAGACCCATCTGCTCGCCTTGAATGCCGCCATCGAGGCCGCCCACGCAGGTCCGCATGGCAGAGGGTTCGATGTCGTCGCTTCGGAGGTGCGCAAGCTGGCCAATGAAGTGTCGGAATCCATCATCCAAGTTCAGGGCACCATTAGCGGCATTACGAAGGAAATATCCGGGATGTCGGACGGGATCGGCCGTATCCAGTCCTCGATCGCGGAAAGTCAACATCAGATACGCGTGACCATGGAAGACTTCGACGGCATCGTTGCCTTTGCCCGAAAGTTGGACGAGCAGGCACGGAAGGTTGCCGAAAATATCTAAATGGCTAATTTTTCCGAAAGATTTGGCCCCCTACCTCGCCAATGGCAATATCCCCGTTGCCGGATTGCGTAACGGTCACATCTTTCTCCACGTGGTCGATCTCGAGACTGCCGTCGCCTACATCGATCCGGGCCGAGCCGCCGACGCGATCGATCTGAAGATGTCCGTTGAGATTGCGGATGGTTACGTCCGAACCGATATCGGCAACCGTAACGTCGCCGTCCCGATTCTCGATCTCGAGCGGGCCGGAAAGACCGGACACCTGAATATCGCCGTTGACGTTGTCGATCTTGGCCCCGGACGACAGATCCGAAAGGCGGATATGGCCGTCCCGATGGGACCGGATCTCCAGCTCGAGCTGCTCCGGAACTCGGATTTCCAGATCGACGGACCCCGATCCCATGGCCAGGAATTGCGCTTTAAACTGCGCCTTCAAATAGGCGGCATCCTCCTGTTGCTCCAGGCTCAACTCCAATTTGTCCATGTCGGCTCCGCCCGCTCTGACCAGCGGAACGACCTCGATTTTATCCGTATCGGCGCTGCCGGCAATCCGAATGTCCCCGTTCCGATGGTCGATGACGAGCTTCGTCAGACCGTCCGCCTGCAGCTCCAGGTTCTCGGCGGGCGTCGCGGCGGACGGTTCCTTTGCCCCGCAGGCCGCCGTCAAGAGCAGCAACGCCGCAAGCACGGCGCCCTGCACGATTTTCGCTTTGATCATGTGGATTCTCCGTTCGTTGTGAATTTTTTTGACTCTATAAGTCGGCAGGCTTCTCAGACGACGTCGCGCTTGACGAACAAGGGGTACGAGACCAGATGCATGACGGCAAGATGAAGCACGATCAGCGCCGACGAAAACCCTAACGTGACCCCGTCGACGGAAGGATTTCCATAGAGTAACGGCGTAAGATCGGTGTGCGAGAAGACGAAGTATTTCGTCCAGGCCCAGCCGTCCATGGCGATCGCGATCACGAATCCGGCGACCGAGACCAGCAGGGAAATGACGATCGAGAAGGTCGCGCTGCGAAAGGCGGCGGAAATCATAAAAGCGAGCGTAACGGCGATCAGCAGGAACGGTATATTAAGCGCATAACCCGACAGCAAAGCTTGCAGCGCGGGAGCTTCCCTTACCGCCTGGTCTTTGACATAGAGGAAGCTGTCCGTCAGTCCGTCGAACCCGAAGATGAACCCTCCGAGGAGAATGGAAGCGAGCAAGCCGGCCGCGGATACCAACAGGCCGAACAGGATGGCGGCGATGTACTTGGACAGATGGATTTTGGTGCGGCTGGCCGAACGGGTCAGCAGCAGCTTGATCGTCCCGGACGCGAATTCGGCCGCCACGATCTCGCCCGCGATGATGACGGCGATCAAAGACGCCGCGAATAGAATATTCCGAACCTGATCTACCGCAAAGCTCCACCCGCTGGTGCCGGGCGGGGTATTTTGGTCCAGATGGTACTGATTCAGCAGGATCTGTTTCTCGGCCTGCTTGATTTCAATCGGCAGCGCATCCGGTTCGGCCGCTTCCAGGCCGAGCTGCGCATTTTCCCGTTCCAGCTGCTCCCGCCAATTGTCGCTCGCCGTGCCTTCGCCGGCCGTCCGCAAATTCACGATTTGCAGCAGCACGTACAGCAGAACGATCGCCACCATCACCCACGTGCGTTTCCGCTTGTAAATCTTCATGTTTTCATTGCGAATGAACGGAATCAATGGTCTTCTCCTCCCGTAATCTCCATGAACTTGTCTTCCAGCGTCTTCTTGACGGCATTCACGCCGTACACGTTGATTCCCGCGCCCATCAGCTTTCGGCTGATCTCCGGAATGCGCGATTTGTCGATGCGGATTTGAATATGGCGCTGATCGGCCGCGATTTCGTCGCCGGCCATGATCGTTTGCAGGATTTGCACCGCCGCGTCCGGCCGATCGACCTCGAATCGGACTTCGGTTCGCTCGTCGTCCGCCATGTCCGCTATGGGATGAACGCCGACCAGCTTTCCTTTTTGCAAAATCGCGACGCGGTCGCACATCATTTCCATCTCGGACATCAAGTGACTCGAGATCATGATGCCGACGCCTTCCTGATGGGCCAACTGCTTCAAATGGTTTCTCAGCTCGCGAATCCCCGCCGGATCGAGTCCGTTGGTCGGTTCGTCGAGCACAAGCAGGGAAGGCTTATGGACGAGAACGACCGCGAGGCCCAGCCGCTGCCGCATGCCCAGCGAATAGGTGGCCACCTTGTCATGGATGCTGTTCTCCAGCCCGACGAGAGCGATCGCTTCCCGGATTCTGGCTTCCGTCACGCCCGGGGTCATGCGGGAGAAATGAAGCAAATTGTCGTAGCCCGATAAATATTTGTACAAGTCCGGGTTTTCCACGATGACGCCGACATGCCGCATCGCTTGTTCGAAGTTTTTGTGGGCGTCCATGCCGTTAATGAACACCTGGCCTCCCGATTTGGACATGAGGCCGACGATCATCCGGATCGTCGTCGTTTTTCCGGCCCCGTTCGGACCGAGCAGTCCCAGAATTTCTCCCTTCTCCATCTCCAGCGTTACCCGATCGACGAGCGTCTTGTTTCCGATTTTTTTCGTCAGCTCGCGAATTTGCAGCAGCGACAATCTAACCGCTCCTTTTATTAGCATTTGGAATGAGATATAATTTCCGTGTTCCGACGGAATCATCTCGGCCATCCTCACCGTAACCGAACGGTTGTCATAAAGCCCAGTGACAAAGCGTCATCGCCTTGCATGACAAGGAAAATCGGGCTTGCCCGGACGGGTTGCCGCTCAATTGAACAAGAGTGAACGGAGTTGGATTCATGCGTTTCCTTGCTCTTCATCGGTGGTCATGGCAGGATTGGACTCTGCTTGCGATTCGCGTTCTGTGGGTCGTTGCCGTCATCATTTTGATGTATCGGGATCAGCCTTCCTTTCCTTTTTGGACGGTGTTCGTTCCTCTTTTGCTGTGCCATCTGGTCCCTTTTTGGTTTATAAAAGGCCGCTACTATCCCTACCTGCTTGCGGAGTGCTTCTTTGCCGGAGGGGTATCTTTATTTCTTGCTTACGATCTCGGCCTGGTCCGGCTGTTTCCCCCGGCTCTTTTTACGGTCGCCTTCTACAGCCGGGGCCGGGCCCATGGGGCCGCGATGCCCGTCGCCGTGACGCTGTTCGTTCTGAGCGCGGGAAATTCCGTCGGCTCGTCGCTATCGCACGCCGTCATCTGGCAAAGCTTATTCGATGCGAGCTTCCTCTACGGCATAAGTTACGCTCTGCAAAAAGGAGCCTTGGCAATCAACGGCATCCGGCAGAAGCTGGCGCTGATCAAAGAGCAGTATACGATTTTGGAGCAGTACTCCTCCCAGATCGAGCGAATGACGCTGCTGGAGGAACGCTACCGCATGGCTCGGGAGCTGCACGATACGATCGGGCATACGTTTACTTCCTTGATCCTGGGGATGGAGACGTTGAAATCCCATCTTCGATCGGGCGAGGGGGAGGCCAAGCTGCAGGGAATGCTCAAGCTGGCGAGAACGGGGCTGGACGACATTCGCCGTCAGGTTCATCAGATGGATCCGATCGAGGAGGCGCTGCCCCTGGATCGGTCGCTGCTGCAGATGATCGACGAATTCAAGGCAAACACCGGGATTCGGGTCGTGTTCCGCACGATGGGCGAACCCTACCCGGTTATGAAGCAGGCCAAGCTGGCGTTGTATCGGTGCCTGCAGGAGGCTCTGACCAATGCCAGCCGTCACGGGCAGGCCGGCAAAATTCAAGTCCTTCTCCAATATGACCAGGCCCAGGTGATGCTGCAGGTGCAGGATAACGGCAAAGGCGACGATAACCTGCAGTACGGGTTCGGGCTGAACGGCATGAAGGAGCGGCTGGCTCCGTTGCAGGGCAAGCTCTATATCCACTCGCAAGCGGATGCGGGCACGGTAGTCACCTGCACGATTCCCAATTCGTCCCGCGAAAGCGGGCGGAAGATCCGCATTTTGCTCGCGGACGACCAGCCCTTGATCCGCGAGAGCCTGCGGCTGCTGCTGGGCGAAGAAAGGGACTTCGAAGTCGCGGTCGCCGGCGACGGCAAGGAGGCGGTCGCGCACTGCGGGAGCGATCGCCCCGACGTCGTCTTGATGGACATCAACATGCCGGAAATGGACGGGATTGCGGCGACCAAGTCAATCAAAGAGACGTGGCCGGATATCCGGATCATCATGATGACGACGATCGAGGACGTTTCTTTGGCGTCCGAGGCGCTTCGGATCGGGGCGGAAGGGTATTTGCTGAAATCGATCCACCCCAAGGAGCTCGCCGCGACCATCCGGCTCATCTACGGCGGGGGAACGATGATCTCTCAAAACGTGGCCCATCGATTGTTCCAATACCAGACGGGGGACAAGGCGCCGAACCCGTACGGGCTGACCGAGCAGGAAGCGAATGTTCTCCGGTGCCTGACGGAAGGGATCCGCAACAAGGAAATCGCGCTGAGACTGCATTTGTCGGAAGGCACGGTACGCAATTATATTTCATCCATTTACCTGAAGCTGCAAGTCGACGGAAGGGAACAAGCCGTTGAAAAAGCGAGGGTCGAAAGCCTGACTTGATGACGGCGGGGGAGAGAACCGCCCGTTTGCCCGGCCATGCGGAAAGGCCGCCGATGACTTCGGCGGCCATTTGCGCATTTTATGAAGGGAACCCCCCGGATCGGGGGAACCGCCGAGCCTGCACTATTTCGCAAAGATATGATTCCCGATCCGCACCGTGACCGGACGGCTCCGCACCCAGGCGTTGTCCGTTTTATCCGGATTGTAGAAGACGATGGCTCCCAGCCCCGGATCGGAGCCGTTCAGCGCATCGCGCACGGCGCGAATCGTCTCCTGGGTCGGCGTCACCGCATGAATGCGCTTGTCCAACACCGGAGAGTACTGATAGTAAGCTTTTCCATTATAATAGTCGACCTGAAAAATCGTATCGATGATCGTATCCGGCCAATCGGGGTGATCGACCCGGTTCAAGATCGACGCCGCGACCGCGACCTTGCCGGCGTAGCTCTCGCCTCCCGCCTCCGCTTCCGTAATCCGGTAAAGCCAGCGAAGCTCTTCGTCGGTCGGCTGGCTCTGCTTCGCCAGCGCGATGGGACCGCTTTCTCCCGTCGAGATGACCGGCGCGCGTTTCCCCGTATCGTAATGAACGCTTAGGCCGAGTTTTTTCGCCGTATAGGCGAGAGGCACGTAGGCAATTCCGCCGATCAGCGTCGTCCGCGTGTCCAGGAAGTCCCGCTGCCAGGCCGCCGCTCCGGCATGCTGATAGTCGGTGTGGCGCTCGCCGGCGGGAAACCCGATTTGGATCGCCGGCGTTCCGAGCACCGCGGAGCGGTAACGCTCGCTCCAGCCGACCGAGACGTTCAAGCCGCGAAAAAACGAGGCCGGCACCAGTTGAAATCCGTTCTGCACGATTGCGGTCGTCGAGACTCGTTGGCCGTCGACGTACACCGCGGTACGGTCCGGCGTTTGCGCCGAAACGCCATGCGCCGGCCAAGCCAAAACAACCATAGCCAACAATAACCCCAAAGGCATCGTCCAACGTTTGTTCAACACGATCATTTCCCCTCCCAACGCAAC
This sequence comes from Cohnella algarum, assembly GCF_016937515.1. NCBI lineage: Bacteria > Bacillati > Bacillota > Bacilli > Caryophanales > Paenibacillaceae > Cohnella > Cohnella algarum. Next base: position 1,567,070 of record NZ_JAFHKM010000002.1, on the reverse strand, counting down.
ATCATACGACATAATTGAAGGCCGTCCGACTGGAAGATTGAGGATGATGAGATTCGGCAGCGGGTCCTCGAAGGCGCAACAAACGCGGCAGGATGCGGGTTTTCCGCAGATAGGGGGTCTTCCTTTTCTGATAATGGTGAGGGAATTTTAATGGTTGCGGGAGCGTCAGCTTAAGGGGTTTTCGCCGATTGTCGAGCGGACCAGACGGCATGCCCCATGCCGATATAGGCGATTCCCCAAAGCGAGGCGACGATTTTTTTTATTTGACGGTCGATCAAGTGGACCTGTTGAATCGGATCGGGCTGCCGGCATCGTTCTACAGCGGAGTAATTGGGGGATTCGCGGCCCTGTCGTTCGCGAGCTTTTTCGCCGTAAGCTGGGTTCTCCACCGTTATGGGTCGATCCGCTTGTTGCGCGACTTCGGGTCTCGGGAGGGAGAGGGAAGGCTTTCAGGCAAGAGAGAAGACGTAAGACTTCCCCCTCGCCTGTTCGCGGCCTATATCGGGATCCTCGCCTTACTCCGGCGTCCCCTGCGTCACCCCGTGGACGTACGTTTGCCAAGGGGTATCCAGCGCTCCCTGCCCCGGATTGTAGGTGAAGAAGTACTCGACGGTATCCCCGTGCTGCAGGTTGTTGACGGGGTAGGTGTAATTTCCGTTCCCCGTCGGGTTCATGGCTACGTTCAGTTGCACGCCGTTATTAATCTTGTAGTGCAAATCGGCAAAGGTTGCGCCGTTCACGTAGAACAGCAGGTCGTCGCCGATTTTCTTCAGGCCGCGCACCTCGTCGCCGATGACGATGACGGCGGGGGGCTCCGGCACGACCGTAATGGCGCTGACGGCCGTTTTATTGCCGTCCGCGGTCGTCACGGTCACGGTTGCCGTGCCCGGAGAGAGCCCCGTCACGACGCCTTGCGCATTCACGGAAGCGACGGCCGGGTTGGAAACCGACCAGGAGACCTGCTTGTTCGTCGCATTGGACGGCGCTACGTTGGCGGTCAGCTGTACGTTCTGTCCGACTTCCACCTGCGCGGAGGCCGGATTCAACGTAACGCCGGTAACCGCCACGTTTCCGGGGTTCTCGCCGCCGCTCGGATGATAAACCCGCACGTAATCGACTTGCATCGTCGCCGGGATATCGGAGGGATCCGGGGTCCGGCCCCCGTCGAAGTGCCCGCCGACCGCCAGGTTCATAATGAGATAGAAAGGCTGGTCGAACGGGGCGTTCGGGTTGTTCGGCGCCGCCACGGAATACCATTGATCCCGGGTGACTTTAAAGAAGAACTTGCCGTCCACGTACCATTTGAAGTCATCTTCTTCCCAGATCAAGGTATAGACATGGTGATCGTTCGCAAAGGTTTGCCCGGCGGGGAAGTGATATTCGCCGGCAATATACCGGTTTACCGGCCACTGCCCGCCGAAGTGCACCGCGCCGCTGACCGTGCCGGGCAGCCGTCCTTTCGCTTCCATGACGTCGATTTCCCCGGATGCCGCCCACGCGCCGTATACGGCATCTTCCGGAAGCATCCAGAAGGCCGGCCACAGTCCGTCGCCTGTAGGCAGCTTTGCCCGGAAATCCACTCTTCCGTACTGGAAGGAGAATTTGTCCTTGGTGTTGATTCTGCCGGACGAATATTGCGCATACCGGCTCGGATCCTGCGGGAAGGACTTCGGATCGTTCAACGCCCGGATGTTCAGCATTCCGTCCTGCAAGAATACGTTCTGCGCGCTGTTCGTATAGTGCTGCAGCTCCGCGTTGCCCCAACCCCAGCTGTTGGGATCGTCGCTGATATAATAGCCCAGCTCATAGTTCCATTTGCTCGTATCGAGCGCCGTTCCGTCGAATTCGTCCTGCCAGACGAGCGTCATGCCCGCGATGGTCGGATCGCTTGGCGTTCCGATCGCGACATCCTCCTGATCGGATTCGTCCGGACGGGGAGCGTTCGGGTTTCCGATCAACGTGTAGGTGACGAAATTGTTCCCGACGTTTCCGCCCGCCTGCCCGTTCAACGGATAGCCGATCCGGATCTGCATATCCTCCTGGATGGGCTGGAACCAAAGCCCGTAAATATAGTCGGCCCAATAGCCCCATTGATTGGCGGCCGACAGGTTATTGTAGCCGTTGCCGGAGTAGACGAATCCGCTTTGGCCGGAGTTCGCCAGCTCGACCCATTGTCCGTCGACGTTGATTTGATAGACGAAATTCCCGAGCTCGGTGCCGATCGGCGCCCCTCCGTCGATCTTGGGCAGCGGGATGCCGATGGCGCCGCTCGCGTCGGCCGAATAAGTCGTTCCGTCATAGGGGGTCAAGGTGTAGGCGTTGCGGACCGGTTCGTTAAAGATGATGGTATAAACCAGGCTGGCCGAGGAGGTTTTGGACTCCAGCTTGACATTGATCGATTCGGTTACGGTAAACCAGTAGCCGCCGCCTCCATCGGTAAATTGGCCGAAGTTGCTGTCGTAGATCCAGCCGCTGGCCGGATTGTTGTCGATATCGACCCAGGTGCCGCTGTTGACGGGTTTTACGTACACCTTCAAGTCGTCGGCCACGGCTTCATATGTGATGGCCGGATCGTTGTTGAAAATCGGATAGGTAAAGCCCGCGCCGCCCGTAAAGCCCGCCGTAATCTGCGGCCCTTGCGTAGGCGTCATCGCCGTGATCGTGGTTTCGTTTAGGTTTTGAAAAACAAGCGTGTAATCCAGCGTGACCCCGTTCGCCTTGGAGTAGAGCTGGATCTCGGTCGTAGCGGAAAGGGTGAACCAATAGCCGTAAAAGCCGCCGTCGTTCCAATGCCCCCAATTCTGGTTGTAGACGAAGCCGCCGGCGCTGTCGATATCGACCCAGTTGCCGCCTGCTTTCACCCGGACGCCCACGTCGTCGGAAACGTCCGCCCAGGTGGCGGAACCTCCGTTGAAGATCGGCATGACGAAACCGAAGCTCGCTTGCCCGACTCCCGATTTCGTGATGACAGGTCCGTCCGCCGCCGAAAAGTAGGCCATCGAGGTCACGGCGGTTCCCGCCGCCTCGGCGGCCCGAGCTCCCGGCCACAGGCCGGCGCCGGCCAGCATGACGACCGCCAGCCACAGGCTCAATACCTTTCGCTGAAGCCGTTTCTCCGGATCGTGAAATCGCATCATCCTTGCCTCCTTCGATAAAATAAATGGCAATAGAGGAAACCGCTTACACGGAAGATCACCTTTATTCTATCGAAAGGATCGATCGGGTGAAAAGAGACAATCATTTTGGTCTTGCCCCAATTTTTTGGCTTTTATAGCGCCGTATCCCGATATTTCTCCTCGCTTTCCTCCTTCTGCCGCATCAGCTGCCGGTACTCCGTCGGCTGCATGTTCATCACGTCCCGAAACGCCCGGGTAAAGCTTTTGTAGCTTTCGTACCCGACCATGGCGGCGATCTCGACGATCTTGTATTCGGTTTCGGCCAGCAGCCGCCGGGCTTTATCCAGGCGCACGTCGCGAAGGTATTCGGCAAAGCCTTTGCCGATATTTTTCTTGAACAGGTTGGAAAAATAGGCATAATTCAAAGACACGTGGTTGGATACCATCGCCAGGTCCAGCGGCTTATGATAACTTTCGTGGATAAAGCGGATGGCTTCCTTCAAGTCCTGCGAGTTGCGATAGCTGCACTTATATTCGTAATAAAACTGGTTCAGCCGAAGCAGCTGCTGCTGCAGCGCCTGGATATAATCGCGAATGCCCGAATAATCGAACAAATTGCGCAAGCACTCGATATCCAGCGCTTCTTCCCCCATGTAGGGACGGATTACGCGCTCATATTCCTCCAGCATCTCCACCGCGGCGCGGCATAGCTGCTGCGTGTAGCGGATGTGGTAGCGCTGCAGCACGTCCTTGTGGAACAACATGGAAATCCCTTGGGCGATTTTGCCGCTGTTTTTGGTGCCGATCAGCTGGAACAGGGCGTACAGCTCCTCATAGGGAAGCTGCCACTGCTGCTCCAGCCGCTCGATATGCGGCGGCAGGATGCTGCGCTTATCCGGGAACAGGTAACTGTGGCGGTACAGCTCCAGCGCTTGCGCGTAACTGTCCGGCAGCGCCTTCAAGCCTTGCTGCGGGCCGGTTATCGCCGCAATCGCGTCAATTTGCGCGGCTTCGAGCGCGGCGGGCAAAGCGTCCGGATCTGCGGCCGCGTCCACCGCGAGGATCAGGTACGGGCGGTGCTGCAGGCAGAGGCACCCCCGCCTGCCGTAAACCCGGTAGGCAATGGACTCCATGCCGTGGGCGCTGCTGGCCCCCGGCTGGTTGATCCATCGTTTCTCCCGGAGCAGGAACAGGCGGTAGTTCCGCCACAGCTCCGGATGCTGCCGCTGGGTCTGAAGGACCCACGCCTCATCGTTTGCCGCGCCCTGCATGAACATGCGCAGCTCTTTGCGGTCGGTCTCCTGGGCGCGGCGGGAGAAATGCTTCATATTGCGCGAGAGCGCCTGCCGCGTCCGGATCTCCTGCCAGGCATGCTCGACCGCGGCTTGCAGATCCTCCCGTTTCACGGGCTTGAGCAGGTAGCCCTTGGCCCCGAGCTCGATGGCTTTTTGCGCATAGGCAAAATCGCCGTAGCCGCTTATAATCAGGTAATCGACTTTGAGGCGTTCTTCTCGGGTTTGCGCCATTAGCGCCAGCCCGTCCATATCCGGCATTCGGATATCGGTAATGACGAGCTGGATGCCGGTCTGACGCAGCAATTGCAACGCCTCGATTCCGCTGGCGGCGCAGTAAATGTTGTCCAGCTGCAGAGGAAATTGGCGCAGCATCGCCTGCAGGCCGTCGCGGATGTGCTTTTGATCGTCCACAATCAGAAGATTGATCATGTTCTACCATCCTCCCAGGTTCGCATTTTCCCAAGGCAAGCGTATCGTCACGCAGGTATAGGAGCCCTGTACGCTGTCGATCCAAAGGCCGCAGCCCTTGCCGTAATGAAGCTGCAGGCGTTTATGCACGTTCTCCAGGCCCAGTCCGTTGTTGCCGGCGACGATCGGCGTATCCGAGTCGCCCTGCAGCACGGCTTGCAGGCGGGAAAGGATCTCCGGATCGACGCCCGCGCCGTCGTCCCGGACCTCGATGAGCAACCGGCTGTCGTTCTCTACCCGCACGGCGATTCGGATGCGTACGCTGCCGCCCGAGGGCGCCGCGTGGTGAACGGCGTTTTCGACGATGGGCTGCAAACACATTTTCGGAATGGCATACCGAAGCACCTCCTCGGGAAGATCCGCCGCAAGCTCGATGCTGCCGCCTTCCATAAAGTTGACGAACCGGATATAGCTCCGGATGTTGGCCAGCTCCTCGCGGAGGGCGACGGTATCGCTGCGCCACTGCATGCTGTATCGCAGCAGCGAGCCTAACGACACCAGCGCATCGGCGATGGCGGGCTGCCGCTGAACTTCCGCCTTCATCCGGATCGATTCCAACGCGTTGTACAAAAAATGCGAATTGATCTGCGAATGCAGCGAGTGCAGCTGCGCGTTTTTGGCGATCAGCTGCTTATCGACCACCTGCGTCATCAGGCGTTGGATTTCGTCAAGCATGTTGTTGTAGCTCACGGCCACCTCGTCGATCTCGTCGCCGATTTCATTTTCGCCCAGGCCGGTATCGATCTTCGCGTCCAGCCGGCCTTTTCGCACCTGGCGCATCGAAACCAGCACGCTGTCCAACCGGCGGAACATGCGCCGCGTCGTGTGCGACACGAGCAGCATGATCAGCAGCAGCACGCAAAAGGTAATCGCCAACACCAGTCCGTACCAGCTGCGCGGGCCCTTCATCAGCGCGTCATGCGAGGCAATGTCCACCACATAAGCGTTCAGCGGGGCGATGTAGCGGTACAGCGCATAGTAAGCATGATCGCCCGCCCTGACCTTGATGGGGCTGTTCTGCTGAAGCACGTCCAGCTCCCGGTGAACGCGGTCGAGGATGTCGTTCAGCGCCTCCCCGGCGTTCCGGGCAAACGCATGCTCCGGGTTGTATATATAACGGGATGGATTCGTTCCCTCCATTACGACCGAAAAGAAGTCTCCCTCGCTCTCCTCCAGCAGGTCGCCGAACAACGCCTCGTGCTCCACCCGAATTTCCATAATGCTGGGGCGCTTGATCTGCTGGCCCTGAAGGCGGACCAGCCGGTAGTAGGACAGCGTATGCTCGCCGTCCTTGAAAGCGAACAAGCGGTAGGCCGAGCCGCCCTCCTCCCGAAGCTCCGCCCAGTAATCCTGCGGCCAAAACCTGTCGTAATGATAGATTTCGGGCCAGATTTCATGCAGGTTCGGGTTGTCGACATAAAAGCTGAGCTGGCTGATCATCTCGTTGCTCTGAATAATGTTGTGCATCTGCTCGAACTGGTTCTGCCGGAATTTCACCAGCCCCAGGCCGTCCCCGCGCATGTTGGAGTGGATAAAATCCACGAACGCCTTCTGCGTCAGCGCCGTAGAGGAAGCGTTTTCAATCATGTCCATCCGGTTGCGCAGCTGCTCGTTCAACCGCGAGACATGGCTGTTTCCGGCCGCCATCGCCTCCTCGTACAACTGAACTTCCTGCGTGCGGATAAATAAAAAGGAGACCAGAATGGCCGGGATGGCAATCGCCAGGCTGAAGGCCAGAAACAGCTTTTGCGAGATGCGGGCATTGCGGTAAAGCTTCCTCGTTTTCGTCAGCAAAACGTTCATGGCAAACGCCCTCCCCACCTCTGTAATATACCATATATTACAAACCGGCTGGCGGGTAACCGGGCGTTGCGGCCAAAACCTTCCGGACCGAAAAAGCAGGGACACCGGCCGCCCTATCGGCGGCCGGCAGCAATCGGGATATAGGCAGGGTTACTCCGCCATTTTGGCTTTGCGCGCGTCCAGTTCGGCTTGACGGTATTCCATCACCTTGTCGAAGCCGTATTCCTGGCGGCGGGCAAGAAAACTCTCGAAGATTTTATCGAAGGCCGCTTCGTCCTTGGCGGTAATGAGCTCGGGCAGCACTTCCTCCCAATTTTGCGAGATTCGCGACCAGGCTACCGCCGCGTCGGAGTCGCCCAGCGGATCCAGGCCCTTGTAAATGCCGCCGTCGATATCGGCCTGCCCGTTGGCGAAGTCCTCCATCTGCTTGATAACCGAAGCTTTCTCCGGTCTCCACTGGTTGACGAGGACCGGGTTTCGCATCATCCAGTAGGTGTCGACGATGCCGTATTCCTTTTCCAGCTTCTCGATATCGGTTTCGAGCAGCTGCACCATTTCAGCCTTCAATTGCGGCTTTCCGTCCGCCATGTCCCACGTTTCGCCTTCCTTGCCGAGGAACAAATCCCTTTGGCCTTCTTCGCTTGCCAGATAGGACAAGAAGCGGATGGCCCGTTCCGGGTTTTTCGTGGTTTTGCTGATCATCGTCACCATCCAGCCGTCCATGTTGCCGGGGAACAGCTTGGCGCTGTCGCCGTTGCTATTCTGCGGTCCGTCCACGGCGATGTAGTACGAATCGGGGTTGCCGCTTGCCGCCAGCATCGGGTTGACGGCCGTCATTCCCGTCCACTCGCGAATCATCATAAAATAGCGGGCGTTGTTCGTTTTTTCCTCGACCTGGGTATCGGAATCGACCAGGAAATCCACGTTGATCAGCCCGCGCTCGTAAGCGGTTCGGAACGTTTTCAGCCAGGCGATATAATCCGGATCGGTCATGCGGTCGTACACTTTGCCGTCCTTCTCGTGCGGAACGGCCAGCAGGTTTTGCAGGTACTCGGTCATCCCGTAAGGCACGTTCCCCTGCGCGAAGAAGGGGCTGATGGGCTGGCCCTTGTACTCGGAATACTGATCCTTCAGCACTTGAAGCGCGTTCAGGAAGCCCTCCGGGGTGGTCAAGTCCGGCTTGCCCATGTCCTCATACAGGTCTTTGCGCACCAGGAAGGTCTGGTTGGCGGCCGAAATGCCGGTTTCGCGCATCAGGCTTGGGCTGTAGGAATCGTTCGGAACGCCGTACGTGTTGCCGTTTTCCTGGCGATACCACTTCAGCGCGCCGTCGCCCGCCACCTTGAAGAAGTAGGGATCGTACTGGTCCGCCAATTCGTTCAGGGCATATACGTGATCGCCTTCCCACAGCTTTTTGACAGCGTTTTCCCACGAGCCCAGCGTAATCAGGTCCGGCAGCTTGCCGGAGGTCATCATCAGCGTGATCTGCTCGTTCGCTTCGCCGGAGGGGACTTCCAGCTTGACGTTGACGCCCGTTTTTTCCGTGACGTACTTGGAGGCCAGGCTTTCCCCCCAGGAATGGGCGTACCAGTTGGCGCCTACGAACCAGGTCAAATCCACGGGGCTGGTATCCAGCTTCCATCCGGGTTCGTCGGGGTTCGGCGACGCTTCGCCCGAGGGCTGCTGCGAGCTGCCCGACGGCTGCGGGCTCGGTGTGCTTTCGTTGGACCCGGACCCGGTGCACGCGGCCAAGCCCAGCATCAGGACGACGGCCATCGCGACGGCCATCCATTGCTTGACGGAGTTGCTTTTCATTCCATGATCATCCTTTCGTTTGTCTATTGCTTACCCTTTAATGGCGCCGATCATCACGCCTTTGACGAGATAGCGCTGAATAAAGGGATAGAACGCCAGTATAGGCAGGGTGGCCACCATCATGGAGGCGAACTTGATGGAATTGCCGGGCAATCTCGCGCCGAACTGCGCCATCGCTTGCTGCTGCATGAACGACATGGAGTTCTCCGCAATGATTTTATACAAAATGGTTTGCAGCGGCAGCTTCTCCTGCGAGTAGATGTAGATGACGCCCTGGTAATAATCGTTCCAGTGGTAAACGGCCGAAAAAAGCGAAATGGTGGCGATCACGGCCATGCTGTTGGGCAGGACGATTTTGAACAGGACCCCGTAGTCCGAAGCCCCGTCCACCTTTGCGGATTCCTCCAGGCTTTCGGGGATGGTGCGAAAAAAGCTCATGAAAATGACCATATTGAAAAACGTGTACATCGCCGGAATGATGAAGACCAAAAAGTTGTCGTACAGGCCCAGCTTGGTCATCAGGATAAACGTGGGAATCAGCCCGCCCGAGAACAGCATCGTGATCAAGGCGATTTTCATGTACACTTTGCGGCCGATCAAATGGGTCTTGCTCATGCCGTAAGCCACGATGGCGGTGAACAGCACGTGCGCCGCGGTTCCGATCACGGTGCGCAGAGTCGTGATATAAAAGCCGTTCATCAGGCTTTTGTCGTTGAACACGACGCTGTAGCTGGCCAGCGACCATTCCTTCGGAAACCAGTTGACCGTGCCGAGCAGCGCCTGCTCCGGCGAATTGAGCGAGTTGATGAAGACGAACCACATCGGGTACAGCGTGATAAAGCAAACGGCCAGCATCAGCAGGGTATTGCAGACCTCGAAGGCTCCGATGCGCCGATACGTTCTGCGTATGTTCATGGATCCGCCGCCTCCCCGATCAGAAAATGCCGTCGCCGGTCAGTTTTTTGGATGTTTGGTTCGCCAGAAGCAGCAGCCCAAGCGCCACGATCGAGCGGGCGAACAGGACGGCCGTCGAGAAGGAATGGCGCCCGGATACCAAGCCCATGTTATAGATGTACAAATCCAGGCTTTCCGCCATCCTCAGGTTCATGTTGTTCTGCAGCATAAAGATTTGCTCGAAGTTGCTGCCGAGCATCCCGCTGACCGCCAGAATAAACAGAATGGCGATCGTGGGGCGGATGCTTTGAATGGTGATATGCCACATTCGCTGCCAGCGGTTGGCCCCGTCCAGCTCCGCCGCCTCGTACAGCCCCGGATCGATGCTCGTGATCGCCGCGATGTAGATGATGGCGCTCCAGCCGGTTTCTTTCAGAATATCGGAGAAAAAAATAGTCCACCAAAAGTACTTCGGGTCGCTGTTGTACAGAATTTCGCGCTCCTGAAGCCCCAGCCCCATCATCAGCTGGTTGATTACGCCGCCCTCGCCCAGCCAGTTGAGGATAATGCCGCCGAAAATCGTCCAGGCGATAAAGTGCGGCAGGTACGAAATGGTCTGCACCGTGCGCTTGAACCGAACGTTCCGGATTTCGTTCAGCAGCAAGGCGAACAAAATCGGAATGGGGAAGCCCAGCGCGAGCTTGATGGCGCTCATCCCCAGCGTATTGCGGATCGAGCGCCAGAAGCGGTCGTCCGTCGCGAAATCCTCGAAGTGCTTCAGCCCGACGAAGGGCGATTCCAGCATCGGCCTGGCGATGCTGTAGTCCATAAAGGCGATGATGAGCCAGAACATGGGGATATAGCAGAAGATGAACATCCAGACAATGCCCGGGATGACCATGCTTTGCAGCTGCCACTGCCTGAAAAAGGTTTTGATTTGTCCTGTCCTGGATTGAAGCATGCTCCGTGCCTCCTTCTTTTCTCATCGTAAGAGAAGGGGCATAGGAAAAAAAGGCCATGATTTTTGACCCTATCCCATTTTTTTGGATTCGTTTGACCGGGCGCGGAAATGAAGTATGCTGAGGGTAAACGAAGGGAGCGTGCAGAGGATGAACAAGCTGATTTGGCAGCAGGATTTTGCGGGCGGCCATGCCGATTTGAGCGCATGGAACATTCGCCTGGGCAACGATTTGCTCGATAACGACGGCAATCCGGTCTGCCCGGGCTGGGGCAACGGGGAGCGGCAGTTTTATACGGGGAATTCCGGCAACCTGTATATCGACGAATCCGGGTTAAACCTGTGCGCCCGCCGCGAAACCGTCGAAACGGACGGGCGGAGCTTTGCCTATACCTCGGCCCGTCTGGACACGAGGGACCATCTTTCCTTTTGCAACGGCAAGCTGGTCGTGCGCGCCAAGCTGCCGGTCGGGCAGGGGCTATGGCCGGCCATCTGGCTGTTGCCGCAGGACCAGGCTTACGGTCCTTGGCCCGCCTCCGGCGAGATCGATATCATGGAAGCGAGAGGCCGCTTGCCCCGGCAAGTCCTCGGAACGCTGCATTACGGGAAGGATATGGACAACAAAAGCATCGACGAGTTTTCCTATGCGTTCGAGAACGGCGCCATCGACCAATTCCGCGATTATGCGCTGGAATGGGACGCCGGCTCCATCCGCTGGCTGGTCGACGGGCACTGCTTCGCCGAGCGCCGTCTGGAGCCGGGCATGCCCTTCGACCAGCCGTTCTACCTCGTGCTCAACCTGGCCGTGGGCGGCTGGTTTGACGATGTGCCGGTGGACGAAGCCGCGCTGCCGGCGGTCATGACGGTAGCGGGGATCTGGTTGTACGAGTAGGGAAGCGGAGGTTGTTATTAGCTCGCGGCGGGGGATATTTTCGCCAATACGGCCTCCCGGGGCCGTTATTGGCTTATCAGGCGGGAAAATTCGCCAATAACGGCGTATGGGGACCGTTATTTGCTCGCGAAGTGCGGCTAACGCGCATCGTCAGGCCGGGTCGCCCGTTCGAGTTCGCTTAAAATCGCGAAGGCTTCCTCATTCGACGATCCGCACATCTCCGGAGAGGGCGGCAAGCTGCCGCAGACGGCCGGGCGTTCCGGCTTGCCGAACAGGCCGCAGCGCCTGTCTGGCGTCAGGTTCGCGCAGGGAACGCCTGCCGGCTTGCCGCTGGGCATGCCGGGAATCGGGGAAGAGATCGAGATGACGATACAGCAAGCCGCGCAACCGATTCTACATTCCAAAGCTGCTGCCCCCTCATATCCATCGCCATCGTTTCAACAAGAGTATAAGATTCGAAGCTCGGATGCAAGTTCAAAGAGCGCCTGATCGAAGGAGGATTTTAGAATTCGGCGAATAAAACACATACATAAGAAAATAAACGGAGGTCCATCATGCAAGGGTATAATGTTCTCATGGTTTACAACAACGAAATGGACCGCTTGCTCATGTGCAAAAGATTAAAAGACCCCTACAAGGGGCTAAGCAACCTGGTCGGCGGAAAAATCGAACCCGGAGAATCGGGGATCGACGCCGCTTACCGGGAACTGTTCGAAGAGACCGGCATTTCGAAGGAAGATATCGTCCTGCGCCACTTGATGGATTTTACTTACTATTTGCAAGATTGCTATGTCGAAGTGTACGCCGGCAAATTAATGCGCGACGTTCAGGTGTCCGGGGATGAGAATGAATTATATTGGTCGGATTTGCATCGGGACTTTTTCGATATGTCCCTGTATGCAGGCGAAGGAAATATCGGACATATGATCGAGCAAGTGAGAATGAGCGGAATTCTGGAGGAACGATAGTTCGGCTTGTTTGCGCATTTCTGTCCGGATCCGGACGGAAGAGCTTCATCGAGAAGCGCGGTGCGGCGGAGCTACAGTGGATTTTGTCCAATCAAAACCGGCATTTTCGCGAAATCCTTGAGCTTCGGTGGATTTTGTCCAATCTGGCGAGGCCGTTTCGCTCATTTCGGCCGAAATGGCCGTTCTTCGTTGGACAAAATCCACTCTAGATCGAAGCTTTTTCGTTTTTCGCTCCGTCGATTGGATAAAATCCAACATAGGCTCCCAATGACTCCTCAATAAAGTCCCAATGCCTCCCAATGCCTCCCAATGCCTCCCAATGCCTCCCAATAGCCTCCCAAATAGCCTTCCAAAAGGCTCCACAGTAAACTCAGTAGACTCCAATACGAGGCCTCCCAACGAGGACTTCCCCTCGGCCGACCGGCGCCGCCGGAGCTGAATCCGCTATATTCAAAAAAACCCGGCAGAGCTGCCGGGTTTACATATGCATAAATAAAGTTGCGTGCAAAGAAGCACTGTGGTACGATTGGAGAACCAGTGCGCAGTTTTTCAAAATTGCGCAAAGTTAATCCATCTTATTTACAATTTAATCTTACCATGCGGCATGACGGTTTGTCAAACCTTTTTGTTCTTCAAATTCGAATGAAGGAGCGGGTGCGAAAGATGATCGGCGCTGAGGATTGGAAGCAAGAACAGGAGCGGCTGGATTCGGTTATGGAAAAGCTGCAGGCGAGAATCGCCGAATTGGAGCCGGAGGTGTCCGGGCTGTACGATCAGGCCGCGGACATTCGCAAACGGTTTTGGGAGGAAGTGACCGTAAACACAAGCACGGACGAAGATTTTGAAGAGACCTTCTATAGCATCAAGCAGCAGGAAGCGTTGTTGTCCGAACGGGAGCGAAGCCACCGCCTCCGGGTGCAGCAATGGAAAAACATGAAACGGCTGCTGCCGTCTCCTTATTTCGGGCGCATCGATTTTCGCGAGGACGGTTTGGGCTTTACCGAGCAGATCTATATCGGCGTGTCCTCCTTCGTCGATTCGGACGGCATGGATTTTCTGGTGTACGACTGGCGCACTCCGATCGCGAGCATGTACTACGACTATTCCCCGGGAGCGGCCGGATATGACACGCCGGGGGGACGCGTCGCGGGGACGATGACGCTGAAACGGCAGTACCAGATTCGCGAGGGCAGGCTTCGGAACGTGTTCGACACGAGCTTGACGATCGGTGACGAATTGCTGCAGCAGGCGCTCGGCAAGGGCGCGGACAACCAGATGAAAAGCATCGTCGCGACGATCCAGAAGGAGCAAAACGCCATAATCCGCGACGACGAAAGCCGCATGCTCATCGTGCAGGGCGCGGCCGGCAGCGGGAAAACCTCGGCGGCGCTACAACGCGTTGCGTACCTTCTGTACAAAAACCGCGAGCGTCTCAAGGCGGACCAGATCGTTCTTTTTTCTCCGAATCCGATGTTTAACAGTTACGTCTCGACCGTCCTTCCCGAGCTCGGCGAAGAAAACATGCAGCAGACGACCTTCCAGGAATATCTGGACCATTGGCTGGGCAAGACGTTCCGGTTGGAGGATCCCTTCGATCAGATCGAATACGTGTTGACCGAACCATCGGGGCAAGGGTACGAAGCTCGGCTGAACGGGATGCGGTATAAGGCGTCCGCGGCGTTCCTCCGGGCCCTCCGGAATTATGCGGAGCGGTTGGAGCGGGAGGGCATGCGATTCAAGAGCATTCGGTTTCAGGACCGCGATTTGATTACGGCGGAGCAAATGGAAGCGAAGTTTTACGGCTATGATCCTTCCGTTCGCCTGAACAACCGCGTCGCTCAGCTGCAGGAGTGGCTGCTGCGCGAATTGACCTTGCTGGAGCGCAAGGAGCGGGAGGCGTTCTGGGTTCGGGAGGAGCTCGATTATCTCGACAAGGATCAGTACGCCGAGGCGTACGGCCAACTGCAAAAAGAGAGGGGCGTTTTTGATTTTGCCGAACATTACGAGGAAGTCCGCGAAAGGCTGACCGGCCAAAGCCGATCGGACGAGGGCGATTTCGACTTTGCCGAGCGGGAAGAAGAACTGCTGCGCCGGATGATCGTGAAGGAGCGCTTTAAGCCGCTGAGACGAGCCGTGAAGCGGATGTCGTTCATCGATATGGCGGGCCTTTACGTCCAGTTGTTCGAAGAGGAAGGGGCCTTTCCAAAGTGGACGAACGAAGCGGACCTTCCCGCGCTCTGGCCGGAAATCTGCCGACAGACCCGGGAGAAGCTCGGCCGGCTCGAACTTTTTTATGAGGATGCGACGCCGTACCTGTATTTAAAAGAGCTCGTCGAGGGCGTGCGGACGAACACGGAGATCCGGCACGTTTTCGTCGACGAGGGTCAGGATTATTCGATGTTTCAATACGAGTTTCTCAAAAAAATGTTCCCCCGCGCCCGCATGACCGTGCTTGGCGATTTCGGCCAGGCCATCTTCGCTCAGGCTACGGAGCTGTACGGCGAAGCTTCGCCGCTCGTCCGGCTTTACGGCGAGTCTGAAACAACGTTGTTCCGCCTCGTTCGCAGTTACCGGTCGACCCGCGAGATCGTGGAGTTCACGAAATCGCTGCTGCCGGGCGGCGAGGAGATCGTGCCCTTCGAAAGAAGCGGGAAGAAGCCGCTCCTCGCGAAGACGGACAGCGCGGAGCAGTCGGCGGCGCGCATCGCGGAGGATCTCGCGGCTCTGCAGGCGGAAGGCTTCGCCTCCATCGGCGTCGTGACGAAGACGGCGGCCGAGAGCAAGGAGGCCTACGATCTCTTGACGTCTCTGGGCTGCCGGGGGCTGAAGCATGTGACGAAGAACACGCCCGCCTTCGAGAAGGGAACCTTGATCATTCCCGTGTATCTCGCCAAGGGCGTCGAATTCGATGCCGTTCTGATTTACGACGCCTCTTCGCGGACGTATTATCGGGAGAGCGAGCGCAAGCTGTTTTATACGGCGTGCACGCGCGCCATGCATCGGCTGCTGCTTTACGCGGCCGGCGAGTGGAGCCCGTTCGTTCAGGCGATGGATAAGTCCTTGTATGAGGTGGGGCAATAGGTTAAATTCAAACGAAGGGCCATCCGCTGCGGATGGCCCTAAAGCGCAGCATGGCGGAAGCGGCTACCAGTTATTCCCCGACATCCGAATGACGTTGAAGTTCGGGGATTTGTCCTCGCCGTAGATGGCTGCGACGCCGGGATTGTTCACTTGGACGTTCGTAAAGCTTGCCGACCCGACGACCGGGCCTTGCCCTTCCTCGGCTTTGGCGACAAGCTTGATGCCGTAGCGGGCCGGGTTGTTAATCGCGATGTTTTCCAGGCGAACGTTCTGCATCGGAAGGTTCTCCGGCGACTTGGACTGGAACATCAAGCCGAAGTAAACCGGATCGTTGATGTCCACATTTTTCACCAGAATGTTCTTGAAGTCCCGATCGCCTCCGTAGAACCAGATGGCGCCGAAGTTCTGGTAATCGTTGATCTTGTCGTCCGCTCCGACGCTGGTCCAGAAATCGCCGCCCGTGCGGTCCAGCGTTACGCCGTCGATGACGGTATCGAGATCGCCGAACCCCAGCGTGTTGTATCCGAAGCTTAGGCTGCTGATCGTCAGGCCCGGGTACGTCAGCGTATCCGCGCCGTACAAATTTTGAAACCGGTTGTCCTGGCCGCCGTAGACGGCGAAAGCGGCAGCGCGCCGGACGTTGACGGCCGTAAGGTTCGTGTATTCGTTGCCGACGTTGTAGGAGCCGCCCGCATCGATGGCGCTGAACAGGGCGAACGAGTCGTCGCCGGTGGCGCGGGCATAGTTGTTGTCGATGACGTTGTAGGACGAACCGTTGGTCATGTTGATGCCGTCCGCGAACATGTTTTTGATCCGGTTGTTGCGGAACGTATTGTGCGAAGAGTTCACTCCCCAATACAGACAGACGAAGTGTTCGGCCCAGACGTTCTCGACGGTGACGTTCTGCATGCCGTTCCCGTCAATGAATTTCCCCGGTCCGTCCACCCTGTAGACGTAGTTGCCCCAGGCGGACAAGTTTTTGATGGTGGAGCCGTTCGCGGAAGAGCCGATATTGAAGCCGATGTCGGTATTCGTCTGGTTTTGCGGAGCGACCAGCTTCGTGTGCCAGGGACCGGCGCCGATAATTTCGGTCGCCCGGCCGTACAAGTAAATTTTCGACGACAGCGTCCATTCGCCGGCCGGAATGAAGATTCCTTTCTTGGTCGAATCCTGCCTGAACTCGTTCAGCGCCTGCTCGATCGATTTGGCGCCCGACACTTCCACGTATTTGTCCGGGTCCGGATTCGAAGCGGGCGGCGCGACATGCTCCGTCTCGATCATATCCACGTAGATCCAGGGAACGTCTCCGGCGTCTTTCTGAATCCGGATCCTGGTTCCGGCCGGATACGTTTGATCGAGCAAAAGCTGCGAATCCTCGTAGAGCCAGTAAGCTTTGGAGCCCGAGTTGTTATAGCCCAGCTCTCCGAGCGTGGAAGGCGTGGCGTACACGTAGGAGAACTTGGAGGTGACGGAAAAGTCGCCTTTGTCGACGCCGTCCGCGTAAAGGCTGATCGTTCCGGCCGTATTCTCCGCCACGGCGTTGCGCAGGACGAACGCATTGGCCGGGGAGGGCAGCGTAAACTCGACGTATTCTCCGGTCGCATCCAGATAGACGGCCGAACGTCCGGAGGCTTCGCCCGCGAAGTCGCCCGGCGTAAAGTTCGGAGCGAGCCTCGTGCCGTTCGTGGCGTTGGAGGAGGACTCGGCCTCCAGGACGGTAAACGGCATGTTCGCGCCTCGGCCGGCATACAGGCTGGACGTGCTGACGTTGTTGGAGCGTTTGACCGCGGCTTCGTTCGCGTCCGCCGCAACCGTCGTCGTGACCGTATAGCTGCCGTCGGCCGCCGTCCAGGAGCCCAAGGTCACGATGGCCGACGCTCCCGGAGCCAGGCTTCCGTTGTAGGAGCCGCTAAACGTTTGAACGACGGCGCCCGCCGCGTTCTTCAGCTCGACCGTAACGCCGTGAGCGCCGCCCGCGGAAGCGATGTTGCCCTGGTTCTTCAGGGTGACGGAGAAGGCGACGGCATCGCCGCCGTTCGGATTGCCGGGCGTCCATGACACGGTTCCGATCAGGTCGGAGCTTTGAATCGGGCCGATGACAAGCGGCTCGGGGTGCGTGTAGTTGTTGTTCGCTTCATCGGTCTCGATGACGGCGTTGCTCTCGTCCGCCTTGGCGGTGACGGCATAGGAGCCGGCGTCCTTCGGTCCGGCGTTCGCGGAGACGGTCGCCGACTCGCCGGCGGCAAGCGCGCCGACGGAAGCCGTTCCCGCAAGGTCGTCGCCGAGGTAGAAGTTCACCTCGGTCGCGGCGGACGCGACGGAACCGGCATTTCGGACGGTTGCGCTCAGCGTAAGGCCGTCCGTCTCCAGCGGAGAGGCGGGCGACCAGGAGATTCCGGTGACCGTCAGGTCCGGATTCGGAGCCGGCGCGCCGATAACCTGGAATTCGGCGACTTGCCCGCCCGGCGCTCCCGAGTTGGCCGTGAACCGCAGCTGCACGCTGCCGGCCGTAGCGTTGACGGGAATCGTCACGGTATTTTGCGAAGCCGGGTCGAACGTATACGAGGCGGCGGAAACCAGGTTCGCGAACGCCGCGGAGCTCTGATCGCGCCCCAGCACCTGGATCGTCTGCGTGCGCGTCGCCCATACCGGGTCCGGATTCAGCTTGACGACGACCGACGAGACGTGGGCATTGGCTCCGAGGTCGACGGCGAGCGTGCTCGGATGGCCGTTGCCCTCCCAATAGGTGCCGAGGTCGTTATCGTTGGCATTGGCCGCGACATAGGTGAAAGTGGAGGAGGACGCGGCGATCGGCTTGCCGACGGCCAGGTTCGTCTCGTTGCCTCCGGACGGGGAAGCGCCGTACACCTCGAGCTCGGACACCTGCCCCGCCGGCCAGCCGGTGTTGGCGGCGATGTGGATCCGCACGTAACGCGCGCTGGCCGCAGCGAAGTCGATCGTCGCCGCATTCGCGGCGTTCGGATCGAAGACGTAGCCGGCCGACGCTTTCAAAGTCGCGAAGCTCGTTCCGTCCGCGCTCCCCTGAACGGTCAGCGTTTGCGACCGGCTCTCCCATCCGGCGGGCAGCTTCAGCACGACCCGGTCGATCGGGACCGCGCTGCCGAGATCGACCTGGATCCATTGCGGAAAAGCGTGGTTCGCGCTTTCCCAATATGTGCCCGGATTGCCGTCGGTCGCGTTGGATGCGACGTACACGTCCGCGTGGCTCGAAGCCGTCGCGGGCTTGCCCGCCGCCAGATTCGGTCCTCCCGCCGCCTGAACGCGGCCGGGCGCGCCGATGGCGGCCAGGAACATTCCCGCCGCTATGGACAGGATGCAGACCCAGGCGGCTAATCGTCTTTGCATGTTCACGAACTTCATTCTCCCTTCGAAATGGAATAGCCATCCCTCTAGAGGATGTAAGCGGTATCAAAAAAACCGGCTGCCCTCCTTTCCTTTTTCATCCTGCCAAGACGTGTTGCAAGGCGATCATAAAATAGATGCGCATGCGGATGAAGGAGCGATTCTATCGTTTTTGTGTGCGGGACTATGCATCGGCCGAACGAACTTCGTTGCTTTTAACCGCCGGATTGATTACACTTCATTTTGAATCCGCGCCAAATCTTAGGAATCGCCACGATATGCGTAGAAATGCGCATCCCTTGCGGGTTTTCGGGCTTGCTATAGTGAAAGAGCCGGAGGTGGAAAACAGGTGAATGCGGGATTCCAAAGCCCGTTCAAGCGGATCGGCCTGAAGCAGCAGCTGATCCTGGTGTTTTTGGCGCTGGTCGTCCCTTTGTTCATTTTGAACTCGTATGGTAACTATAAAGCGGATCAAATTTTGAAACGAAACGTCACCAACGCCTATCTCGAGTTGAACAATCAAAACTTTCGGCTGATCAGCCGGGATATCGAATCGATCCACAAGGTGGCCTCGACGGTGTTTCAGCATCCGCTGGTCCAGCAGCTGGATCCGGCCGCGGACGGTTCGGTGACGGAGCGGGTGAAAACCTACGAGAGGCTGGGCAATCTGCTCAACAGTTATTCCGAGGAAGCCGGCCAGCATGAGCGGCTCTATTATTCGCTGTTTGTGTACGACCCGACGAACGCGTATTCGTTTGCTCCTTATTATCCGGAATCCGGAAAAGCCGGGGTTTATTTTTTTCTTGAACGGGAGAAGCCGGAATGGTTCGATGAAGCCGTCGCCAAAAAAGGGAACGGCTATTTGCGCTTGATCGAGCATTTGTCGCCTCCGGCCGAAGGGCAAAAAAATCAGCGAACGCTCGCGTACGTCCGGGCGATCAACCGCATCGACGAGGGCGGGACGATCGGCGTGCTGGTCGTCTCGAACGTGGAGGCGCGGATCGGAGAATCGCTGCAAACCGTTTCGGTCCCGGAAGGCGAGCTTTATTTCACCGACTGGAACAACCGGATTTTGACGGCGGCGATGCCGGGGGCGGACGGGGAGCTCGCCCTGCCGCCGGAGGCGGGGCGGGTGCTGGAATTGCCGGCGGAGGCGGCCGCGGGAGGCCCGGTCGCCGGGAGCCGGGACGTCATCACCCGCGATTTTATTTACGTCGTCCATCATAACGCGGCGCTTCAGCAGAAGCTGGTCTACAAGGTTCCGCTGAAGGGACTGCTGCAGCAGCAAAACGAAATCAAGCGGATCATTTGGCTCATCTCCGTGGCCTATTTCGCGGTGGGGCTGGCCCTGATCCTGTACTTCTGGAGAGGGCTGATGGCTCCGCTGCAGCGGCTCGTCTATTTCGTGCGAAGATACGAACCGGGCAAAACGGTGCCGGAAACGCCGAAGCAGCGAAGAAACGACGAAGTCGGCGTGCTCGTCTCCAGCATCTACGACATGGCCCGCCGGCTGAACGGGCTCGTGCGCTACAAATATCAAATGGACATCAAGCAGAAGGAGGCGCAGCTGCAAATCCTGTACCAGCAGATCAATCCGCATTTGCTGTACAACACGCTGGAAAGCATCTACTGGAAAAGCGCGATGGAGGGGGGCAAATCTTCGGCGGAAATGATCAAGGAGCTGTCCAAGCTGATGAAAATCAGCCTGAGCCGCGGACGGGAGCTGATTACGCTGGAGGAGGAGCTGCAGCACGCTTCCGCCTACATCAAGCTGCAGGAGCACCGGCACGAATACGGCTTCCGGGTAATTTGGGACATTCCCGCGGCTTTGCGCTCGTGCGCGATACCGAAAATCACGCTCCAGCCGCTGATTGAAAACGCTATCATCCATGGCGTGAAAAACATGGGCGAAGACGGCGAAATCGCGATCCGGGCCGCCGAAGAAGAAGGCCGCGTGCGGATCGCCATCGAGGACAACGGGTATAAAGCGCCGGATCCGGCGGCCATCGGCCGGCTGTTGAACGACGAGAATCCGAGCCCGTCCGCCGGTTACGGCATCCGCAACATTCATCAGCGCATCCGGCTGCACTTCGGGGAGGAATACGGCCTGAGCTACGCGGCCCGGCCGGAGGGCGGCACCGTCGCGACGATTGCGCTGCCCCGGACGGAAAGCTTCGGCGCATAACGCAGAGGGGGACGAAGGCATGTACAACATTTTGGTCGCGGACGACGAGAAGCTGATTTGCCAGGGGCTGGCCGGGCTGCTGGCGTCCTCGGGCCTGCCGGTCGGCCGGATCGTGACGGCCTGCAGCGGCCATGAGGCGCTCGACTACGTTCGGATGGAGGAGATCGACCTGATCGTGACGGACATCCGGATGGGAGAGATGGACGGCATCGAGCTGATGCACCAGGCGAAAATTCTCAAGCCGTGGGTGCAGACGATCATCATTTCAGCCCACGAGACGTTCCAGTACGCCCAAATGGCCGTCCGGCTCGGGGCCAGGGACTACCTGGTCAAGCCGCTCAACGGCGAGCAGTTTCTGGATTCGGTGCGCAACGCGCTGCTGAAATTGGATAAGCCGGCGCCGCAGCCGGAGGAATGGCTGTCCGGGGACCGGGAGCCTTTCCGGATGGAGGAGCCGGACGCCGACAATGCCGAGCGACTGAACCGCCTGCTGGCGGAAGCGGGCGAGCCGTCGGCGGCGGACCCGGGCGAAGCGGCGGAAGACCTGCGGGAGCTGGGGCTGTCCGGGCCTTATTTTGCCGTGATCAAGCTCAAGCTCGCCCTTCCCGGGGAGAAGGAGCGGACCGGGACCCCCGACCGGGACGTCCGGCTGTTTCAATATGCCGCGCTGAACGTCGTCAAGGAGCTGCTGCACGGGGAATGGAACGCGCTGTCCTTTTATACGCGGGATTTGGAGATCGCGGTCATCGTCCAGTGGAGCGAGGCGGAATACGCCGATCCCGGCGTCAACAAGCTCAACCGGCTCGAAATGATCGGACGCAGCCTGCACCACCACATCCATAAATATCTCGGCATCCTGTGCACGGTCGGGATCAGCCAGATTATGCAGGGGGTCCGCTTTCTCGGCGCGCTGAGCCGCCAGGCGGACAAGGCGATTCTGTGGAGCGGCGAGCACGGGGATTACCACGTGTTTTATTACGGCGATTTCAACTGGCACCATTATGCCCGGGACCCTTCCCGGGAAGAGCTTCACACGCAAAACAACCGGATCGTCGAAAGCGCCAAGGCGTACATCGAGGAAAATTACGGCCAAAAAGGGCTGACGATTCACGAGGTCGCGCGGAAAACCCACGTCAGTCCGAACTATTTGAGCTACCTGTTCAAGAAACATACCGGGCACAACCTGTGGGAGTACGTCATCAAGCTGCGGATGGAGGAAAGCAAGGCGCTGATCCTGAACACCGACCTGCGCCGGTACGAAATCGCCGAGCGGGTCGGCTACGAATCCCCGGAGCATTTCAGCAAAATTTTTAAAAAATATTTCGGCGTCAGCCCCAGCGAGCTGAAGAAGTAAGATCGGCCATCTTTCGCATAGTTTTAGACATGTTCGCGGCAGGCCCTCTTTTCTACAATGGAAACCAGACATTACGGGAAAAGAGGGATACGGATGGGGGAAACGGCCTTTTCGCCGGACGGCGGGCGGCGCCGGCCTGCGGAGCGCCCGTCGGCGCAGGCGGCTCGAACCGCTCCGCGGCGGGGCTCGAACGGAAAAAAATATCGGACGGGGTACTTGTTCCTCGTTCCGGCGATCGTCATTTTCATCGTCTTCTTGTGGGTGCCGATCGCGAAAGGGATGGTCTACAGCTTTTACCATATCGATTTCGTCAACGGAAATACGTTCGTCGGATTGGACAACTACGCCAAGGTGCTGAACAATCCCGACGTGCTGCTGTCGGTCAAAAATACGCTCTATTACATGCTGCTCTGCCTGGTCATCGGGTTTTGGGTGCCGATCGCGGCTTCCATCGCCATTTCGGAGTTAAGGATTTTTCAGGGCTTCGCGCGGATCGCCGCTTATCTGCCCTACGTCGTGCCCGGCGTCGTCCTGTACGGGCTGTGGCGGTGGATGTACGACCCGGTCGGCCCGATCAATGCGCTGCTCGGCTCGTTCGGCCTGGATCCGGTCGCGTTCGTCTCCGATCCGAATTGGTCGATGGTTTCGCTCGTGTTCATGGAAACGTGGCAGCAGTTCGGCTCGGCGATGCTGATCTATCTGGCCGGGGTGCTGAGCGTGCCCCGGGACTGGTACGAGTCGGCGGAAATCGACGGCGCCGGCGTCTGGAGCCGGATCCGGTACATTACGCTGCCCGCGCTGCGAAATTTGATCGTGCTGATGCTGATCCTGCAGCTGATCGGAACCTCCCAGGCCTATCAGTCCCAATTGGCGATGCTGGACGGCGGCCCCAACAAAGCGACGCTAACCTATGCGCTGCTGACGGTGAAATACGCGTTCACCCAACTGGACTACGGCGCGGGGACGGCGCTCGGCGTGCTGATGTTCCTGGCGTTGGTCGTCCTCGGGATCGTTCAATACAAGCTGAACAGAGAGGAATATTAGCATGAAAGAGAGAGGGATTTTGTCGCCGTCGGATCTGCGGAAGCCGTTCAACAAAGCCGTCTACGCGTTCATGGTGCTGTGCGTCGCCGTCATGGTCGTCACCATGCTGTATCCGATCGCGATGACGCTGTTCAACGGGCTCAAGAGCAATCCGGAGGTGAACTCGTTTCCGCCGCGGTTTTTCCCGCGGGAGTGGCACTTGGAAAACTTCGCCAAAGGCTGGTCGTACATCGATCTGGCGACGTATCTGAAAAACACGCTGCTGATTTTCGCCGGGAACCTGATCATGACCGTGCTGGTGCTGGGGCTGGCCGCGTTCAGCCTGTCGCGGATCGGCGTGCCTTACGGCCGGGCGATTTATTTCTTCATTTTGATGACGCTGTTCATCCCGGCTTCCAGCTACCTGATTCCGAACTTCGTCAACCTGAAGGAGCTCGGCCTGCTGAACACCTTCTGGGCGTTCTGGCTGCCGGCGGGAGCGAGCGCCTACTATTTTCTGCTGATCAAAAATTTTTTCGACGGCCTGCATCCGGAAATTTTCGAGGCGGCGCGCATCGACGGGGCTTCGGAATGGATCGGGTTCAGCCGGATCGCCGTGCCGCTGTCGCTGCCGATTTTCGGCACGCTCGCGATCTTTATTTTTTCCACCGCCTGGAACGATTGGTTCTGGCCGTCGCTCGTCATGCAAACCGAAGACAAGTACACGCTGGCGACCGCCATTTACAAATACGTCATCGGCGCGCGCAGTCTGGACACGAACGTGAAGTTCACGATTTTGTTCATGGCGATGATTCCGCCGATCTTCGTCTTCCTGGCGTTCCAGAAATTCATCATGCGCGGCGTCAGCTTGTCCGCGGTGAAGGGCTAGCGGGCCGGCGCGTTCCGGTTTCATGTCGAAGAACCGCACACGAAAGGAATACGATTGCACATCGATCGGAAAAACATTCTCTTTTATGATGATTAGGCAAGAACATCCAATTGAAGAAAAGGGGAGCGAACATGCGCAAGTTATCGGCGGTTTTGACGGGGTTGATGCTGTTGGGCGCCTTGCTGTCGGCCTGCAGCGGCGGCGGCGGCAATAACGCGGAGGGAAGCGGCAATGGCGGAGCCGGCGCCGGCACGGGCGGCAGCGGCGGCAGCGGGACGGAAGCGGCGGGCGAGGCGGACGATATTACGCAGCGAAAGGTTACGCTGAAAATCCACTATCCGCTGCCGGACGAAACGACGCTGCGCAAGCAGGAGGACGATAAAATCGCCCGATTTCAGGCGAAATATCCGAACGTAACGATCGTCAAGGACGATTGGGACTACGACGTGAACGAGATCGGCGCGAAAATGGCGTCGAACGAAGCGCCGACGTTCTACAATACGTGGGCGACCGAAGCGCAGCTGCTCGTGGAGCGCGGCTGGGTGGCCGACATCACGGAGCTTTGGAACGCCTGGGAGTACAAGGATCAGATCAATCCCGTGCTGCAAAGCCAGTTTATCGTCGACGGCAAGGTATACGGCATTACGCAAAACGGCTACGTTACCTCGACGGTAATCAATAAGAAGCTGCTGGACGAAAAAGGCGTGCCGCTTCCGCCGCTCGACTGGACGTGGGACGACATGTACAACACGGCCAAGGCCGTGGCCGATCCGAAGAAGGGCATCTCCGGGATCGCGCCGATGGGGAAAGGCAACGAGGCGGGCTGGAACTGGACGAACTTCCTGTTCGAAGCCGGCGGCGACATCCAGACGAGCGAAGGCGGGAAGCTGACGGCGGTGTTCAACTCCGAAGCCGGGGTCAAGGCGCTGGACTTCTACAAGAAGCTGCGCTGGGAAGCGAACGCGATTCCGCAGGACTGGGCGCTCGGCTGGGGCGACGCGATCAACTCGTTCAAGCAAGGCCGGACGGCGATGGTGATGGCCGGGGCGTTCGACGTCATCCAGGCGGCGCTGAACGAGGGCGGCATGAAGCCGGAGGACGTCATCGCCTATCCGATGCCGGCGGCGGAAAAGGGCGGCAAGCACTACGGCATTCTGGGCGGCAACTACCTCGTCATCAATCCGAACGCGACGAAAGACGAGCAGGAGATGGCCTTCCGCTATATCACGTTCGATTATTTCACGGACGACGCGCTGAAGTCGGTGGAGGATACGATCAAGGCCCGCAAGGACGAGGGCAAATATTTCATTCCGACGCCGCTCGAGTATTTCGGCGACGATTCGGAATACGCCGCGAAAGTGAAAGCCATTTACGACAAATACGACAACGTGTACAAATACGATCCGCAGCTGTTCGGCCTGCTCGAGGGCAAGCCGGAAGCGCAATTCGGCACGCAGGATTACTACGCGACCATGTCCAACGTCGTGCAGGAGTCGTTCTCGGAGAAGAACACCGACTCCAAAGCGCAGCTGGACGCCGCGGCCAAATACGTGCAGGAGAATTACTTCGACAAGGCTCCGCAGCAGTAACGCCGCAAACGAATTTACGCGGATAACGGCTTTTGTTACGATAAAGAGCGCCGGGAGCGGCGCTCTTCTTTTTCGTTTTTCGGCGGGAACGTCGGACCGAAGAATCGCAAATCGCGGAAACTTTTTAACTCTTTCATCGAAACGGCGTAACCTTTTTCCATGTTGATGTCACTTAGAATATAGGGCAGCAAATCGTGTTTCAAGACTTGTACCAAGGAGGGGAAAAGATGCTTCATATCGTGAACGGGGATCACGTAGGGGATAAGCTGAAACAGGGGAACGTGCAGGGAGATGTCCTGGTCTGGAGAGAAATCTATCCCGTAGGTCCGGCGTTCGAGAACATGGACGGGAAAAATGAGAGGCTGTTCAGAGCGGCCTATTTGGAAAGAACCTTGGGCATCCCCGCATCGGAATACATCAAAAGCTGCGAATCGCAGGAACGCTGCCTCCGGGACTTCCGCAAATACGACGAGGTCGTCCTGTGGTTCGAGCACGATTTGTTCGATCAGACCATGCTGAGTTTTCTATTGTCCTGGTTTGCAAAGCAGCCGTTAGGCAGCACAAAGTTGAATTTGCTGTGTATCGGAGAATATCCCGGCGTGACCCCGTTTCGGGGATTGGGGCAGCTGACGACGGAGCAGCTGGAGACCTTATCGGGCACGTGGAGGCGGATCGGAAAGGAAGAGCTCCGACTGGGCGGCGAAATTTGGGAGGCGTACGCCTCCCCGGATATCGAAAAGCATATCGGGATTTTGCGGTCCGACACGTCCGCGCTTCCTTTCGCGAATGCGGCGTTTGCCATGCACCTGGCTCGCCTTCCGTCGCCGGTCAACGGATTGGGCATCGTGGAGCAAACCGCGTTAGAACTTGTCGCAAACGGAACGCAAAGTCCTTCCGCGTTGTTTAAGGAAGCGGGGGAACGGCTGCACGAGCTGGGGATGGGAGACCTGGAGTTCCGGTACCGGTTAAGAACGATGGCGGAGCCGCCGCATGCGCTCCTGGAAGTCGAAGGGCCGGATTCCTTTTTCGATGGTTCCGATAAGCGCTCTTCCGGCCGGAACGGCAGGGTGTCCTTAACCAAGATGGGGCAGGAGGTGTTGGCGGGCGAAAGGGACTGGGCCAGGGAAAAAGGACTGGAAGAGCGGTATGGCGGCCTGTTCGTAAGAGGAGATATGGGGTGGCGCTGGGATCGGGCGGAGAAGCGGTTGGTGGAACGCGAATGAAAATCCTCCCGTTCCGGGCGAGGCCCGGGCAGGGAGGACAGACTCGCCGATTAGGATGGAGGATCGCCTCGTTCCAGAAGCATGGATTGGTTCGCCAAGGCTTTTCCGTTTACGATCACCGAAATGAAATGCTCCCCCGGGTAATGGGTTCTTGTCGTCATCGGTTTAAAGGAGTGGGATACGCTAACCGCGGTCTCTCCGGGCCGGTAGAGCTTCTCGGAAATTTTAAAAAGCTTGGACGAGTACGTCCCTCGCGATTTCAAGAAGTCGACCTTGTACTCGACTCTTAACTTTTGGGGTTTATCGGACTCGTTTTGCACGCAAAAAGACATCGTGACTTCTTCGCCTATGCGGACGGTTCGGGGCTCCAGCGCAAAATCTTTTACCGCTACGGCATCCGTCCCGATAAAACCGAAAAGCTCCAAAGCATCGGCATCGCATTTTTTTAACAAAGTGCGGCAGCCGTGTTTAAGGATCCAGTCCGTATGGGGATGTTTCCCTCGCCATTCCTTTGCCAGTTGAAGAACGATATCGGGGTTATCCTTTGAAATATCGTTTAAGTTATTCGCAACGCTTCGCCGCACGTACAGGGAAGAGTCTTCTTTCAAATGCTCGAGGATGCGGAGAACGGGGACGGGATCCCGTTTGAATGGCGGCAAAGACATCGCCCAAGGCAGACGGGGACGGCAACCCTCGCTTGCCAGCCTTCTGACATGCTCGTTTTCATGTTGCGCCCAAAGCTCCAATTGCTTCAGCATTCTGTCGGGGTATCGGATGATGAACGGGCGCACCGCAAATTCCGAACTCGAATAGGGAGTGAAGCGCTCCAGGGCCGGGATG
Source organism: Cohnella algarum (assembly GCF_016937515.1). NCBI lineage: Bacteria > Bacillati > Bacillota > Bacilli > Caryophanales > Paenibacillaceae > Cohnella > Cohnella algarum. The sequence goes on along the minus strand of NZ_JAFHKM010000002.1, from coordinate 1,539,314 downwards.
GAGAGATCGGGGTCGTCCAATCCTCTCGCTTCCACGAAATCCGGAAAGATCATGTACGCAAAGCCGTTAAAATGGGGAGCAACCGCCGCTAATACAGCCAATGCTTCTTCATAGGATGCGGGCAAACCTTGAACGAGGCCTTCGGTTATACGCCGCATGCGCTGTTTCAGCGCCAACGAGTCCCAATCGCCGCTCAGCACCCCGGTCATGAACCGGTGGCCGTCAAAGGCCGGATACTCATTTTTTAAACCGTGAATAAGCCCGTCGAAAAAATGCAGATCGTAGATGTCTTTAAGCAATTCCCCCATCGTTGTCCCCTCCAATAAATGTCTTTTTTATTCCCTCCTATCATACCGGAACAAAGTGGTCAGAACATGTCGTCTTTATGTAAATAGCCTGTCCGTTATCTCCATTTTACGGAGCAAGTGTCTTTTTTTAAGTTCGCCAACGACATTTACCAGCTTATATATAGCAGATATGTTTTATAATATGAATTAAATACTTTAATCTATTTTTCATAGTGATACAATAGAAAGAGTTAAAAAATTGGTCCAGAATAGATGCATAACGAAGTCGCGACCTGGTTTGCTGTGATGCCTAAGCCGGAGCGGCTGCATCTTTCTGCAAATCGAAAGGGTTAGGGACGGTAAATATGAGCAGCAAACAAACGAAAACAGACGTTGTCTTGATCGGTGCCGGAATCATGAGTGCGACTTTGGGATCTCTGTTGAAGGAATTGGTCCCCGACTGGGAAATCACCTTGTTCGAAAGACGGGCCATCCCGGGCGAGGAAAGCTCGAACGAATGGAACAATGCGGGAACGGGCCACTCCTCCCTGTGCGAGCTTAACTATACCGTCGAGAAGCCGGACGGATCGGTAGATATCAGCAAAGCGATCAAGGTCAACGAAGAATTCCAGGTTTCGAAGCAGTTCTGGTCTTATCTGGTCGAGAGCAATCTGATCCGGAATCCGAAGGATTTCATCGTGTCCGTTCCCCACATGAGCTTCGTGCAGGGGGAGAAGGACGTCGCCTTCCTGAGAAAACGTTTCGAAGCGTTGTCTAACAATCCCCTGTTCCAAGGGATGGAATTTTCCGACGATCCGGCGAAGCTGGCGGAATGGATTCCGCTGATGATGAAAAACCGGACCGGGAACCAGCCGATCGCGGCCACCCGCAGCGAAGCCGGAACGGACGTCAATTTTGGCGCCTTAACGCGCATGCTGATTACCCACTTGAAAAATCAAAACGTCGACATCAACTACAACCATCATGTCCAGGATATTAAACGCGGCAGCGACGGCTCCTGGGAATTGAAGGTGCGGAATGTCGGCAGCGGCGCCGTGGAACGCATTTCGGCCAAATTCGTTTTTATCGGCGGCGGCGGCGGAAGCCTTCATCTGCTGCAAAAATCCGGCATCCCCGAAGGGAAAGGCATCGGCGGATTTCCGGTCAGCGGCTTGTTCATGGTTTGCAAAAACCCGGAAGTCGTCTCCCGGCACCATGCCAAAGTATACGGCCAAGCTCCGGTCGGGGCGCCTCCGATGTCGGTTCCGCACCTGGATACCCGGTTTATCGACAATAAGGAATCGCTGCTGTTCGGGCCGTTTGCGGGCTTCTCGCCCAAGTTTTTGAAATTCGGTTCCATGTTCGATTTGATCACTTCCGTCAAACCGCACAACCTCTTGACGATGCTGGCGGCCGGCGTGAAAAACGCTTCGCTCACGACCTACCTGATCAAGCAGGTCATGCTGTCGAAGGAAAAGCGCATGGAAGCTTTGCGCGAATTCGTTCCGGACGCCCGAAGCGAGGACTGGGATTTGCTCGTCGCCGGCCAGCGCGTGCAAATTATTAAGGACACTTCCGCCGGCAAAGGAACGCTGCAATTCGGGACGGAAGTCATCAGCGCGGCCGACGGGTCGATCGCCGCTTTGCTCGGGGCTTCGCCGGGCGCGTCCACGGCCGTTTCCGTCATGCTGGAAGTCATCCGGAAATGCTTCCCGCAACACCTGAAAGCGTGGGAGCCAAAAATCAAGGAAATGATTCCGTCTTACGGCGTCACCCTGCTGAAGAACCCGGATTTGATTCGCGACATTCAGACTTCGACTTCGCGGACGCTCGGCTTGGCAGGCGTAAAGCAAGCTCATACGGCTTAGCCTGAAGGCCGAGCCGCAAGGAGGCATAAATTGCCGTTTCGGCAATTTGTGCTTCTTTTTGTTTTGTCCAGGGCATAATGAGTTCATTCGGCAGCGGGAAGGAGCGGCGGGGACGAGATGGAGCATCCGTTTGAACTGTGGCCGGAAGAAGCGGCGCCGCCCGACGCGAAGCATTGCGAACGCTGCGAACTGGCCGGTCAGCGGTCCCGCGTCATTTGGGGAGAAGGCAATCCCGACGCCCCGCTCTTTCTTATCCTGGATAATCCCGGAGCCCGCGAGGATCGGGAGGGGAACCCGTTTTTGTGCGGGACCCGCGAAACCCTTCAGCGCGGGATGATGGAGGCGGGGGTGCCTGCGGACGCGGTTTATATGACTTATTTGCTTAAATGCCGGCCGCTCCGCGCCTACGACAAGCCGGAGGCTCGGGCCGCGTGTTTTCCGCATTTGCGGTTGCAACTGCAGGAGAAACAGCCCCTTGTCCTGTTCGGCTTCGGAAATGTCGTGGCGGAAAGGTTACTCCCAGAGAAAGAGAATCCCAGCGTTAAGGAACTAAGAGGAGTCTGGCATGAGTTCCAGGGCATCCCCATTGGATTTACCTATCACCCGTTAGCCGTCCGAAGGCGTCCGAACTTGATGAAATTTTTTGTCGAGGATCTGGTTGCGCTTAAAGACAAGTGGACGAAATCGATGAAGGCCGATTGAGCGTTTATTCATGACCGATGATGATGTCGTTTTTGTTCAAGAACGACTGCCCTTCGCTTGATATATTCGATATGAATATCTTTGAGGGAGGGCAATTTCATGACGTTTCGTTACGATTCTGCAGTGCTGAAGGTGGAACATATGGACCGTTCCAGAACCTTCTATGAAGATTGGCTGGAGATCGGGGAGCCGATTGCCGTAGAGCAACTGATAGAGGGGGGCGGTCTCGAATGAAGGCTGCGGATTCGCCAGCGCAGACATGGATCGCGTATTGCTTGAACAAGAAAGGTGCCGCTCTCGTCTACCCGTTCGGCGCGGATATTCCCGTTGTGAGCGTCGGAGGGAAGATGTTCGCTTCGTTCAAGGATTCGTTCATGAACGTCAAGTGCGATCCGCACAAAGCGGCGGAGCTGCGCGAACAATATGCCGAAGTCACGCCGGGATACTACATGAACAAGCGGCATTGGAATTCAATCGATTTGACCGGCCGATTGACGAAGGAGGAAGTGGCCGCCTGGATCGATCACTCCTATGAGCTGATATTTCAAAGTTTGAAGAAAGACGTTCGAGAGGCGATTCGTTCGCTGTGAACCGGAGGAAGCGAAGGGGCGGCAGTTGCGACCATACGCTCCTGGGATTATTTCAAATTATGCATATCCTGGAAGAACAAATCGTGCATATTCCATAAAATGCGCGCGGTGAAGGTAGCCCAGGTATCTCGAGTCTGTAAAATACTTTGTGTAAACTCTCAAACCTACTAAAATGAAATCATGGAGAGGTTGGGGAGCACACATGGGATTATGGACGAAAGAGCAGCTGCGGAGTTTCATCAAGGAGAATAATCTGGTCACCGCACAGGATGCGCAGAATGCGCTAAAGGACCTGTTTGCCGAAACGCTGCAAGAAATGCTAGAGGCCGAAATGGATACGCACCTGGGCTATAGCAAGCATGACGTGCAGAACAAGCAGACGAAGAACAGTCGCAACGGTAAGAGCAAGAAAATCGTCACTAGCGAGTACGGCGACCAGGAGATTGCCGTGCCACGGGATCGCCTGGGCGAGTTCGAGCCGCTCGTGGTGAAGAAGCATCAGTCCAACGTGACGGGGATCGAGGATCAGATCGTCGCCCTGTACGCCAAAGGCGTCAGCACGCGGGAGATCCAGGACCATCTGCAGAATCTCTATGGTTTGGAGGTCTCGCCAACCTTTATTTCCAATGTCACGAATAAGATCATTCCGCTCATCAAAGAGTGGCAGAATCGGCCGTTGCAGGGCGTATACGCGGTCGTCTTCCTGGACGCCATCCACTTCAAGGTGAAGCAAGACGGGGCGATCGTGAACAAAGCTGCCTACATGGTCATTGGGATCGACATGGACGGCAACAAGGACGTGCTGGGCATGTGGATCGGCGAGAACGAGTCCGCGAAGTTCTGGCTGAGCGTCTTGAACGATCTTAAGAATCGCGGCGTTCAGGACATCCTTATCACCTGTGTCGACAACCTCACGGGCTTCTCCCAGGCGATCTCTGCCTGTTATCCGAAGACGGAGATTCAGAAGTGCATCATCCACCAGATCCGCAACTCCACGCGCTACGTCTCCTACAAGGATCTGAAGAAGGTGACGGCCGATCTGAAGCCCATCTACAAGGCTGCTACGGAGGAAATGGCTCTGCTGGAACTCGACCGCTTTGAGGAGACGTGGGGCGCCAAGTATCCCCTTATTGTCCGCTCATGGCGCAGCAATTGGGACGAACTCGCCACCTTCTTCAAGTATCCGCCTGAGCTTCGTAAGCTCATCTACACGACGAACATGATTGAGAGCTATCATCGCCAATTGCGAAAAGTCACCAAAGGGAAAAGCATCTTCCCAAGCGACGAGGCGCTACTGAAAATGCTGTACTTAGTCACGATGGACGTCACCCGCAAATGGACCGGTCGTGTTCAAAACTGGGGACAGATGCTCCTGCAGCTCTCCGTCTTCTTTCCGGACCGGATCGGCCAGCACTTACCTTGAGGAGGCTAATCTCCCCTTCGGAGAGATGCCTATAAAAGAGTTTACACAAAATTATTGACAGACCCGGTATCTCAGACCGCCTCCGTGTGTAACTTCTCCAGTAACTGCGCAATCTTCTCTGCCTGTCCAAAGCCGAACACCCCATTTCCGGATAATTACCCCACCGGAAGCTTAAGCCAAGTTTACTTTGCCGGACGCGATCATCGTGTTTGTTGGTCGTGGCGAAAACATAGCCCTACCTAGCGTATTCGCTGTCTTCTCAGAAGTATGAAAAATCCGGCAAAGCTGTTCCCATAGAAACATTTGAGTAAACTTTCCCCTTGTTAGTTACGTCAAATAAAGGGGATTTTTAAATTGAGCATTTTGCATAATTCCGTTTTTGAAGTAGGTAGTGGAATTATGGGGCCAATTAAACCAGCTTTCTAGCTAAATCGACTTTAATTTTCAAAAATGGGCAGACCTGCAGAATTTTTACTGAATCAAAAAATTTAAGCGGCGGCGTTCTTGGATTGACGAGCCATCGCTAACGCAGAAGCTAATAACACAATGGCGTTTAGGTATTGGTGAGTTGTCACCTTTTGAATACCCCAGACGTGCATGGCGTCTGCGGTGAGATAGGTTTTCAACCTGGAGTTGCATCGTTCTACGCTGGTTCTTTCGTTATACAACTCCTTCCAGCGTTTGGTGTCTCGATGTGGACTTGAATAACGACGCAAATCGCTTTTCGTATCGACTTTGACGACCATTCCATAGTTGGAAGATGAGCAAGCAGCCATCCCAAGCGGACAGTCTACCTTGCCCGTGGCATGGGGACAGCGGAATTTCAGGTATTCTCCATCAACGCCCCAATAAGTCATTTCATAGCCCATCGAGCAACAGGGTGTGCCACTGGATGTCATGCCCGCAGGTGGTTCCTTCTCGTTGCGAAGGTTCATCGGAATAATCGCCTGCGCCTTTACATTTCGCGCTGCTTCGTAGTTTTTAAGCTGGTCATAACCGGCATCAAGCATAAAGAACTTCACCTGTGTACCCGCAGCCACTTGTTCTATGAGAATCGGAGCCATATCGCCGTCATTGACGTGAGCCGGTGTAACGGAGAGCGCCATCGGCAGCTCGCTTGTTGTGTCGACGGCGAGATGAATCTTGTAGCCAAACCACTTGACCTTGTTGCCAAACGAATCGAACTTAGCCCCCCAGTTGGCATTGCCAGTCCGTTCGCTTTTCCGTTTCGGTTGCTTCTTCTCATAAGCATGAATCGCTGCACTGTCGATCGCCACATGACTTCCGTCGATGATTCCCTCCTTCTTGCATTGTACAACGAGATCATCAAACAGGCGCTGAGCTTGCCCCTTGCTGGTTAACTCAGCGAACACGCGGCTTAAAGTCGCGATAGAAGGAGCCTCACGGTCCAGTCTAAGTCCACATTGATAACGAAAGCGAAGATCGACATCCAAACGATGATGTAGACCCGTAAATGTATCGATGTTCTCAAGCGGGGCAGCAAGTAGCGCACGAAGAATCCCTTGCCTGCAATGTCCGTCGGCACCTCGGGGTGAATGACTTCTCAATTCCTTGGCATAGGGGCGTAAGTCCAGGGCGCTGAAAAAGATAGGCAATCGTTCTTTAGATTCAAGTTTTTGAAGCACATCAAAGGAAAATAGACTTTCTTGGAGAATATACAAAGTGACTTCCCTCCCTTGGGTTTTCTGGTTTGGTCACTTGAAAACTTCTCCAAGTTGGGGTGAAGTCCCTTTTTTTTGCTCAAAAACCTTTGTACAGCAAGGGCTCAGATTAATGCAAAATGCTCAAATTAATAATTAATACTAGTAAGGGGCGTTATAGATTGAAAACAATTGATTGGTTCAGGATTTTTAAATCTCATTTCTATAGTCTATATATTCTTCTACTGTTTGTGTTTATTCGTGTCGGTATTTATTTGTTGAATACTTTTCAAGATATTTTTATATTCTGGTTTATATTTTCTCAGGACCTTTTAATTTCCCTACTTAATATTCTTATTGGACTTTTTGTCATAATCACTATATTTCAATTGATATACCCAAATCGTATGAATAACACAATCATTACCTTGTTAATTATCCCCATTTCCTTCGCCATAGCTATCTTAATTTCTTTAGCTTGGAGTCTTGGCGATGAGGAAGTGATTTATCCAATGGAGGGAGGGGAGGTATTTTATGCAGTGGTTAAAAGAAGCAAAACAAATCAACTAGATAATGGATCAATTACCTTCTATAAGAAATATGCAAACTTTCTATATAGAAAGTTAAACACAGAGTCTATAGCACAAGAGAGAGCTATTTCAAGAGAATTAGCGCACGGTTTTCCAACAATTAAACAAGTAGAGCATAATAAATGGATTGTAGAATTTAAAAATGGTACACACCTACCGATTTTAGATAATTACCATTAGTTGCATTTATTTTTAAAAAGCGTAAAACTTTGAATAAAGATAGATAACAATTGCACTAAGGAGCTTTCTTCTTATAAATTGCGGTTATCATGGGATACAACCACCGGGTTGTGCTTCCAGATTGTTTGTCCTAAGAAAAAGTATTGGCCTGTGTTTTACAGCTCGAACATGTAATGCGTAGATACACAGGCCAAGTACAATTTCATTTATGGTGATGGTCTAGGATAGTCCTCCAATATCAGAGTCTTTCTTCAACATACTCACGAAATGCCTGTGCAATATTTTCTCCATCTGACTGTGAATAATTAGGTACATGAAACCTTTCAATGAACTGCCCTCTCATTATATTATAACCCAACGGACCATCATTAATTAAATACTGTGTATGATCTTCAAGTTGCTCCAAACTCCCATAACGTTCAAGATACAACTCATGCCGTTTATTATAGTAATTCAAATTGGTGTAGTATGTTCGAATTGCTTGGTTTATCGGAAGGTTTATGTCGTCATTCATCATTTTCCCGAGATTCCATGCATCTACGTCAGCGAGGAAATCCGCTAAGCTTAGTGTACTCCCTCCTTCTACAGGATGGGCAATTAAGGCCTTAGCTGCAACATAAGAATTTAAATATTCACCATTACGAACAGCTTCGGCGCACTCTCCAGTGAGAGTTATGAGGTCTCCTATCATACTAGTTAGTTCATTAATCAGAGGTTCACCAATTGTATAGGTAAAGGCGTTGCAGGAAGCCAACATGTGTTCACAATCAATTTCGACACCTGAACGGGTGTCATCAGCCACTTTAATTGACGGTAGATTCGGAACCGCCAATGACGGTGGCTTTTTGCTTTCCTCACCGCCGTTTCGGAGACAATTATATTTCGCCTTTGTTTGTCGGCGTAAAAAAACTGCTCCGAAGAGCAGTTAGAACAGCGGTCGGACGCGGTACTTGGCATGTCGGTGGAGCCAGAACTTCGAATTTCCAAACTTCACGTACCAGTCCGTATCGAGCTCAAGGTTGGATGGCAAGAAGTGCTTTCCTACTTGAATCATCACGGCATCACCACAACGTAGCGAGCAAAGCAACTCTTCTCCATCGTACACGTTCCAACGCTCGGTATCTCCATGAAATCGTATCTCATTCATATTTGTCATCCCTCACTGTTCCTTAAATTCAGCTAGGATCCTCGTCACATGGACGGTATCAATCATTTTGTCTTTTCGCAGCACTGCATCCAGAAGCGCAGCGGTGCAGACGTTATTTATCTCTCGGCATATCCCCCGAGCATGCGCGTATATGGCGTCCATCGCTTCTGTCGTAAACACCGGCCCTGTACTTCCGGCAACCTCCAATTGGTGGGAGATGTAATCGCGGCACTCCTCGAGCGACAAGCATTCCAAATGAAAACGCACGTTCATCCGCTGTGTAATCGGCTTGAAGATTCTCAGTTGCAACGTGGCCTGTAGTTCCGGCTGTCCAATGAGCAGCAGGGCAAGCGGCGAAATCGAGTCCATACGAAAATTCGTCAAAAAGCGTATTTCTTGCAGCATGTCTCCTGAAAGCAGGTGCGCTTCATCCACGACAATAACGGCGACCTTCTGCTGGTTCTCGTACAAATCCCATACGAGGTGCTGGAATTGCCGTTTGGCTTCGCTGCGCAGAAACTTGGGCGGCAAGCCGAAGTGGTGGAGGAGTTCACGGTAAAAGTCCCTTGGTTTCAGATTCGCATCCGACAGATAGATAAACCGGTACTTGTTCGGATCCAGTTGGTCTTTCAAGTAGCGAACGGCTGTCGACTTGCCGCAGCCAATTTCACCGGTGACGCAGCCAATCGAGCGAGTCATCACCATATACTGCATCCGTGCTACACATTCTTCGAATCGCTTGGAGCGGTGCAGATGCCGTGTTTCAATCTCCCGGGTGAACGGAACGCGCTCCCACCCGAAGAAACCACGAATCATGAGCGATTCACCTCTTTCATCGCTCGCGAAAGCGCAGCGCCTTGCGCTTCGCGGGTCTGCCGTTTCTGTTCTTCCACCAATAATTCCACATAGTTGAGGCCCGTCTTCGGCGGTTGCATGACGGCCTTCGGTTCATCCTGCTTCGGCCGGTTTTTCGGATCGCGGAGCTTCATTGGCTTCGCGTCTTCATAGCGCTGGCCGTCCTTCCACACCTGGATGACGGACAGGTCGTGCGGATCGAATCGCACCTGAATCTTCGAGCCGGCAAGCTCTGTCTGGACCTCGAATATCGTGCCCAGCAGCGAGATGCATCCCGTTTTGTCCACTTTGCGGGATTCCTCCAGCAAGAATACTTCTATGAGTTCATGCGGCGGCAACATGCGAATCGGGTGGTCGTCTTTTTGGTATCGGTCGACTGGGCGCTGCTTAAAGCTGTTGTGGACTTTCTGGTGGTAAGCAATCTCAAGCCACGCCGAGAAGAATCGATTCAAATCGTTAAGCGTCTGGATCTTCCCTTGTTCAATCAGGTCGTATGCCTCCGGCACAAAGCTCTGGTCGACAAATCGGAAGAACTTTTCTTGCTTCCCGCGTCCCATAGGACGTCCGGGGCGAGTATGCTTAAGCTCTGCCCCCAGTCGCCCGCAAATCCGCTCAAAATGGTGTGAAGAATAGATGGCGCCGTTATCGACATAGATCATTTCCGGCACTCCGTTCTTTAAAATCGCCTTCTTCAGGCAATCCTCCAGCCGGGCCACACGTTCCTCGAAATAGAACTGGCCATGCACAACGAAGCGAGAGTAATCGTCAATGAAAATAACCAGATAGGCCATGACCTTCTTGCCGGGCTTGTCCGGATGCGGAAGGTAAAGGGTATGCTGCACATCGCCTTGCCACATGCTATTTCGGTGCGTGGCTTCAAACCGGCGAAAGTGGCTCCACCCCGTATTCAGTAACGCTTTGCGCGTGACGCCGCGGCGGCGAAGCTGCTTGCTAAGCGTGCTTTCTTTCAGGGTGCCGGGGGCCACGAATGCCGCCAGTTCCAGAATCGCAATAATCTGCCTGACGCTTCGGCCGGGTTGCTCCTGCTTTAAGGCAATCGCTTTGGCAAGCACATCCTCGGGGATTTCCCTGGTCGTGAGTTTGTCTGCTCGGACGGAGGGCAACAGCGCCTCCCATCCGCCTTCGCGATACGCTTTTAAATATCGCTCAAGCGTTCGTAGACTAATTCTCCTTCGCTGTCCCGACGACGTTTCATACTCATGGCTTACAATTTCGCGCATCAACGCCATCTGTTCTCCGGGATCCAATTTGCGGCTAACCAGTGATGCAATTAAGCCATAACGGAAGTTGGCTTCTTGCTGCCTTGCTTGCTCATCCATGCTAAATCTCCTCTCCCTGTGGTCTATGAGAGTATCGCATAGACGCTAGAAGCCAGGGAGGGCGCATATTTTGTGGGATCAGGAGGGCAACTTGCCGTCCAGGCGATTTTTAAAGCAATTTTGGAGGCGATTTTCGTTTGCCTTGCTCCTTGGCGGTGGATGCTGAAGGGATTTATAAGCGTGATGCTACAGGTAACCTCGCATTTAGAAACGTCCAATAGCCCCGTCTGGATGCGCCAGCGGGGATGAATCGGGGTAACAGTTTGTCCAGCCAATCCAATGTATCCATTGGCGTTGGGTTCATCATGGTGGGGTAAAGGTGGAGCATATCCGTGTCGTCCCCCTGGGCTACGAGTTTCCCAGCAACCCATAGTGCTGCATCCGCTGCGCGGCGCAGATGTCTTGCCCACCAGCGTTTCAACGTACGGCGGCTATAACACACGGCAGGAGTTGTTGTGCTTTCTGTCGTCTGCCGCCAAGAGAATCCCTTGTGCTTGCGCTTTAATGCCGCTTCTCGCACCCAAGTCGCATACCGGGCCCATGGAATCAGGAACTCCGGCAGGAGGGAGATTGTTATTCTACAGGTAGGACAATATCGACGGTAGATCGGGATCTGGATGACCTCATGCTTCGTCACAATTCCTCGCCAATAACGACCGTGTTTATGGAGAAGCCGACCGCAGTTTTCACAGCAGAGCTGGACGTCAGGAGATTGATTTCCGAATGTGCGTAAATAAGCCTTGCAAGAAAGGCCGAAATAAAGTATTTTTGACATGATGAAGTGAATGCTCCCGGGGATCCTCGCCAAAGGTTCGGGAGCATTTTCCTTTTTAATCGACAATAGCCTAATCCACCGTCATTGTACAGAAGGGATTAGGCTATTGTCGGCTGTTTATTCGGTTTGGCTCCGCCACACCGAATGGCGAATTCATGCCTTTTTCCCGCCATAAAGTCAGGCGGCGAACAAACGGGGATCATATAGTTTTTCAACTGTATTTCCCAGTGTAGCATCTACAAGATCACAGAAATCATTATCGATTGATCCTGCAGCTAATGTCCATATAAATTCATCATATCCCTGTTGCTTTCTTATATATTGCATTACCTTTTGATTTGCATCATATACGTTACCGTTTGTTCTATTAATTGCTAGCTGATAAATCTCATCAATATATCCAAAAAAAATTTGGTTTTCTAGTTCTGGATCGAATGGAAGTTCAGATTCATCTTCTACTGAATCTGCGCACAGATCTCTCCCAGAGTATATATTCTTATCGATTTCGATTTGTCCTGCGTCACTACCAATAGTGATCGTCGCGATTTGGTCTATAGCCCAGTTGAATGGAAGCGGGTAACCTAAATTGCCACTAAAACCTGAAGACATATCACTAACAAAACTTGTAACAGCAAGGCCAAGGTCGGATACACGGCTGCAGACATTCCGCGGTCCATAGATCCCAATTTTGTATTTTCCACCACCTAATTGCATCGTATTATTAAGCGCCCGGAAATATGGAATAATATGGCTCGTCACTTGTCCGTCGAGACAATCAAAATCAACAGCAAAATATATGATAGTATTAGTTTTAAATCCATAACTCATTGCAGCGCTAGTTGCTGTGATAGCATCTTTTGCCCCTTGAAAAGTTGTAAAGTAGTTTACGTCATTACCGGAAGTTTGATAAATTGGAAAAACACGAAGCCCAGCTGCAAAGATGGTTTCCAACTCTCCCGGTTTGATGTTTTTCCAATCTCCAACAAGATACCTTCCGACATAGCGGTAGCCGCTATTATATAGGGTTCGCGCCCGCTCCGGCGTAATGGTTGTTACGCAATCACATGCTGTACCTGGTCGGTTTTTATCACCATAGCTAATAAATAGTGATGCAAATGTTTGTTTTCCTGCAATACCATCGGCCGTCAACTTACAAAACTCTTGGAAGGCCAACACTCGTTGCTTTACAGTTGCATCAAAGATGCCATTAAAGACAATGGGATCAAAATTGTTAAGATACAATCCATATTGCAACAAGTAAACCAATTTCGTCCGAGTGCTACCTTGAGAAACAGTTGGAATTAGAGAAAGGGTTTGCGGTCCCCATACTCCATCAGGTGCCGGATTATTTGTCTCAATTTGCAGTGCATAAATAAGGGCTCTAATTAGATTCTTCGACGTCAATCCGTCACATGGAATTAGCCCCAAATGTGGTCCATACACATGACTGTAATCGTCGTTTAGGTTTTGTTGAATAGTCCGGATATTTGCATCCCCGAGGTTAACAAATGCATCCATGGAGAGAAGTGCCTTAAAAATCATTGGTGTTGTAATTCCATCCGGATTCGATAAACCGGCATCAGATTGTAAATTTGAAATGGCTGTCTTTGTACCGTTACCATAAGTACCTGTAAAACCTGTTGGGTCGTATCCTTTGCAGAACAATGCACCTTGAACAATTTTAACAAGGTTTCCTGATTCAGATGATGTAGAAAGAGTTGGACATGCATTCATTGTCTGTGGCCCGAAACTGCCGTCAACTGGTGAGATTCCTAGTTCGATTTGGAGGGCCATGGTTAAGCCACGGATGGTTCCCCACCCCGTAATACCATCCTCGTCAATAGGAGTAAACCCAGACACCGTTTCATACGTATCGTTTAGCCACTCTTGCACCGCCAGTACCATTTCATCCATTTCAATCATCTCCTCAGATATAATTATAAAATATGTTATATATGCCCAATTATTGGATCTGTGTGGTATGGGGCAAATGAATTTTAATGAGATGTAAATTGGTTTATGTTATTGTCTCGTCATGTTTCGTTCGGTTAAAAACCGTTGGAAGGAAGAGCGCGCACGCTGAACCATCTTCCGTACTCGTGCATTATATCCGCTTTCTCCAAATGCTTGAGCCAACTCTTTTTTACTTGCTCCATATTCTATTAAACAGATGATTTTCGCGTGCTGGGTGTTCATTCTCCTCAAGTCTTCGCGCAAATTTCGTAATTCAACAAGCTCTAAATAGGCCTCCTCTGCAGAAGGGCTTGAAGGAAGGACAACGTCCCGAAGGAGTGGCCCATCTTCATCCTCGCTTACTTTTCGATCAAGGGAGTCCCACTGTGCTTTATGGTAACGAACACCGTCAAATTCAATCTCTTTCGAATTTTTTGTTCTATAACTCCGCCAAACGTCGGCTTCTCTCAGTCGAATGAAGCTCATGTACCTGGGAATAAAATCACCCTTCTGACTTTCATAACCCAATGTTGCTTGATATAGAGCCAGTCCAAAATAAGATTCAAAATCCTCAGTAGGTATTGTGAGGCTAGTTCTAGCGGCTCTCCTGCTGGCTCTCATGGCCATAAAGTGAAGAAATGAATAAACTTCAAAGAACAAATCACGAAACTTATCAGGGCTTTTGGTCTGGACGTATTCCATTGCTAGCATGTTCACAGAGTCCTCATTTACCTTGATTCCCATATTTTTTTACCACCCACCCATTTATATGGTAATATATATGTCGTAAGGGAATATGCGTTCGTGACATTGGCGAAAATAAACATGTTGTAAAAAATACGCAACATGTAAGAGGTAAAATTGAACAGTGCTTTGCACTCTTATTCAACTTCACTTTATTTTTACAACTTAGGAACTGTAGCAAATTAAACTACCTATTTCTAGGTGAAATCGTGTAATTCCATTCTCCATGAAAGTCATTTTTTTCTAGGTTTACTTGGGCCAGTTCTTCATCCGTTACTTTGATTCCTTTTGGGTACGCTGTTGTGTCCAACTCGGCCTGTACCTTCAGCCCGGTTGTTGTCGTCGTGGACGCAATCAGATTGACAATGACCTCGTGGCTGGTTAGCGGCTTTCCCCGCCAATTCTGGGTGATGCATGAAAACAGACGATGCTCAATCTTGTTCCATTTGCTCGTCCCCGGTGGAAAGTGGCAGACCGATAGGGACAACCCCGTTTCGTCCGACAACGTCTGCAACTCCGTCTTCCACAGCCGTACACGAGAGCCGTTGCTTCCGCCTCCATCCGCTGTGATCAGGAGCTTCGTGGCGTTTGGATAGGTAGCTTGACCCATCGCCGTCCACCAACGGCGGATGCTTTCTACCGCAAAAGCTGCCGTATCGTGATCCGTGCCTACGCTCACCCATCCGGCATTCGCGCTGAGATCATAGACGCCGTATGGATTGACTTTTCCGAGCTCGGGGATTTGAAAATCATGAACGCGTACCTTCTCCGGGCTGCCTTTGGGTTGCCATTCGACACCGCCGTTTTTGAAGTCGCCGACCAACTCTTTTTTCTTGGTATCCACGGAGATCACCGGCTCTCCTTCGTTTTGGAAGGCCTGCACCTGATCGTGAATATGCTGAAATTGCGCATCACGGTCTTCATGACGACCGCCTTCTTCTGTTTTTCGATTGGCCTGCAGACTGTAGCCGAGCTCGTGTAATAGCGTGGCTACCATCTTGTTGTCGGTCTTGTGCCCCATTTCATTCAAGGCGGCAGCGAGTTTACGCGTACTCTTGTTCGTCCAGCGCAGAGGCGAGTCGGGTTCACCTCGGGTAGCGGGATCAATCAACTTCTCCAGATCGCTCAGCAGCGTCGGATCCGTATCCACCGTTCGCTTCCGACCCCCACCCGATTTCCGAATCCGTTCAGGGTCGATCTGCTCCGGGTTCTTCAATTCCCGAATGCCCGCTTGGATGACTTTATGACTGATTCCCAATTCTCGTTCGACGAATGCGATCCCTCCACGACCATAAGCGAGGGCTTCAGTTGCCGCAAATAATCGTCTCTGACGTTCATTCAGAAAGGGGCTCAATTGTTCGTAACGTTGCTTCAACGTATTCTGCATGAGAGGATTCCTCCTTCGGGTTGGAGGCCGTTCTCCTGCCAAGCCGTTGTTTCTACCAGTCTACCAGATTTCGCTACATCGCGCTTTCTTCATTTCCAGCCTTATGTGTAATTTATTAGGGTGTTTATTTCGCTACAGTCCCTTAAGAGAAAGCAAACGACACGAAACAGGTTCGGAGGCCAGCGTGGACAAATTAACAAATTTTATTAATGAAATTACTAAGCAGTTTTTTTGAAGGGTTAGTTAAGCAACACGAGACCATTACAAGACAATATTGAGGGACGAGTAAAACAGTATGCATCAATTGCTGAAGATGTAAGCAATATTAAAATAGAAATCTTAGAAGATAAAATAGATTCCTCTAGGGATGCATAAATTATGTTTTGATGAGGGAATGTGTTGATCCCTTTAAGTATACCATATTAAAAAATAACAAAATAGGATAATACGCCCAATTGTGAAGCTATTATAGCAGCTGGCAGCGTCATTTAATAGTTTACATCCAAGGCAATTTGAATGCCCAAATTAATTTTGAGCGAATAATTCGATAATTTATTTTCATTTAATGGTTTTTCTCCAATATAACCTCATTACCACAGCTTGTAATTAGATGCTCCTAAGATGCAACTTACTCCCAGATAACAAAGTCTAATTAAAAGGTATAAGTAAAAGGAGGGGTACTTTATGAAACCACGAATAATATGGGCGTCACTTATTGCCCTAACTATTGTTACTGCTGTAATATCCATCTATTTAATAAGTAGTAATAATACTATACAGTCAGCTCCAAATGAAGATTATGCAACCATTGTTCAAAAAGAAGTTCAAACGCAAACGGAAATCGATGAGTTGATTTCGAGCATGGATGATAATCTAACTGTTTTAGTTGGAGATGGTACTGATTTTTTTACAACAGAAATACTTGCGGATACATACTGGCAGGAGTTTATTGAAAATGCTTCATTTGATGAAGAAGATTTAGAAAATGCAATTTCAATAAATCAGATGAAAATCATAAATGATGATCTTCAAAATATAAAGAAACTCATTCATATTGCCAAAGCTAAGCGTGATGTCCAATCAATAGTATATGCTTATTATATTTTGAATGACTTAAACCACTGGGTGTTTAATCCTGAATTAGAGACAGATAAGTACTTCGCAGCAACGGAAACTCTGCAACTATATGATGACAAAAGTATGGTAAACAAAATTAAAACATACATTGGCAAAAACAATTAATAGTTGCGAAGAACCAATTTTCATAATTCTTTTATAAGATTAGAGGGACGGAAATTTAAGAACCCGATTTCCAAAACTGTCTAGACGGTTTTGGGTTCTTTTTTGGTGGTCCAAGAGCGAAAAATGTCTAAGGCAACCTAATAAAGCATGTAGTTTAAGAGGTTGAGTGCCCCTCCCCTTCTGTCAGAATAGTTGTCGTGCCCCCAAAATGAATATATAGTGGGGAGAAACGAGGACGAGGTGGAGAACATTGAATCCCGTAACCAAAGAATTCAAGCAGTGCATAGTACAGCGTATGATGCCTCCATCGCGAGATCAAAGTGAGCATGAAGTATTGGCGGCTAAAGAACCAGGCCAGGGAAAAGCTCCGCAGTGAAGAAGGGTATGCCCTGGCCGTAAGGCGTATGATCGAGCCGGAACCTGTGTTTGGCGATATGAAGAACAACCGAGGCTTTAAAAGGTTCCTGCTTCGAGGCTTACCCAAAGTAAGTCTGGAGGTCGGGTGGCTTTCGCTTGCCCACAATCTGCTCAATAAAGCAGTGGTGGACGCCAAAAACGAAGGAGCTAAGCGACAACAGGCCGCTTAGCTCCTTCGTTTATTCCGAATGCCGTCCTATTTTGCTGCTGAAGGTGTCCCAGAGTTTACTTTTGGGACACCCTCTTTTAAGTTAAAACGTATTAATAGAATACTGGTGAGGGTATTTTGTATAATCAATATCTGCATACCAGTCACCCACAAATTCAGTATAAATATTGCCGACTTTTTTACCCCAAACCCGGATAAATCGTTGATTGTTGGGAATGCTGGCGTTAAAATCGCCTCTAGAATAACCGTATCCAGGAGCAAAGACAATTTGTTCGTTCAAATTAATTACTTGGCTCCCGGTTCCTGCGCCGGTATAACAAGTAACACTACTTCGTAGACTGTATACGGAACCAAATGCTCCGTTAAGCGGCATCGAACAGTAGGCGGAACCGTAAGTCTTGCAATTAAAGTAGTTCAGTCTGTAGCAAGTAACTGTAGTCGTCCCTTCACCGGGTCGGCTAAACGAAACTTGATAGCCATAGTCGGTATTGACAGGATAAGCTCGAGCTTCTCTCCATACACCGTCAGTTCCGAATGTATGGAAACGAGGAGCAGTCCCATTCAAATCGAGAAACAAAAGGTGACCTTTACGAACCGGTACATTGAATCCACCCGCTTGGCCTGGAACCGAAGCTACATATTGCGTTAGCCGAACTTCCTCAGTATCTCCAAGAATACTCCCGGGATTAAAAACATAAACCCACATTTTGCAACACCTCGGTATTTAATTTATTGTAGTTACGGTGACGCGCCCCCGTTCTTACAACACTCTATGTCGTTATTGATTATTATTTTGTGATCGTATTCCACAATTTTTTTATACTATGCTCAACAGTAATCATCAGACTTAAAAACCAACACTTTAGAACAGAGGTGGTTATTCCTTTCAGTAATATAAATTCTTGCGAAAGGCAGAGCAAACCTATAAATACATGGGTACCGGAAGTAGCGGTCATGCTCCGTTGTCTGAACGGATAATCAGAGTGAGCTTCACCAAGAAGTTGGAATCGCCGAGTGTAGTGGTTCCGGCCGTTTGACAGAGGGACATCAAACTTAGGAGTAGGGATAGAATGATTCAAGAACATTATGAATTGTATATAACTCCCTAACTTGCAACTGCTGAGGATTTATAACGGAGGGAATCAATGCGCAACTACGACAAATGCGCAATTGCTTTTTTGCTTTTAAACTAGGTCATGATTTAACTTGTCGACTTCTTTACGATTCCGGCCACGCGAATATCCGGAAATGGAAACATAGGATTAGTACCTTCGGTTGTCGGGTATATTTCGTTCCTTGGTTTCGGATGGTGCTATCCCCGCCGGTTTGTCATGGCAGCAAGGAAGTTAAAAAAATTAAGCTCATCCTTGTCCTGTCCATTTTCGCCGCGATCTGGTCAGTGTATTTCGACTAGGGATTTTGACCGCTGTTCTGTCTTTTCTTCATCTGTTCGCTCTAAGGGATGAAAAGGGCGCCAGAGAAGTAGACGAACGCCAAACTTACCTCGCCTCGTCGACGCCTTCAAGCTCCGGCAGTCCCGCCTTCCGGCGCTGTTCGATGATGTACTGAACGTACCACTCGGGATTCTCGGTGCTTCGCCGGATATTACGGATCGTGTTCAGCCAAACTTCGTTCCAGCTCATGCCGTCGGACATTTTGTGGCCTCGCAGTTCCATTTCAATGTTCGAATCGTAGGC
This sequence comes from Cohnella algarum, assembly GCF_016937515.1. NCBI lineage: Bacteria > Bacillati > Bacillota > Bacilli > Caryophanales > Paenibacillaceae > Cohnella > Cohnella algarum. The sequence continues at coordinate 1,520,287 of NZ_JAFHKM010000002.1, read as the reverse complement.
GGATGCGGCTCCGACCCGCCTGTTTGGCGTATCGAGCAAAATGATGTTCCCATGGGCATCCCGTCTCACGTCCGCATCCTTCTTGGAGGCAGCCAAAATTCCGGCAAACGCCAGAAACAGGATGCCCATAGCCGCAACCGCAAGCGCAATCCATACCCACACGCCCATCCCGCACCTCCGCAAAACCGGCCAATATTTCGAATCCTTATGGCCATTATACAAAATTCAACTTTCCGGGAAAACGCGCCTGAAGCCGCCGGTACGCTTCGACCGAGCCGATCCGGTTCAGCGATTCATATCCGTCAACTCCGATCTCCAGCAGCATCCATTCGGTTTTGGGTCCGATGTTCTTCAAATTCAGCTTTTTGGCGGTATTTTTCGTCATTCCGTAACCTCCTTGTAGACGGGCGTCAGCTCCGCAATGATGCTGCGGATTTGTTCCCGCACCGGCTCCGGGCGCATGACGCGGGCATCCGAACCCAACGAGATGAAAAAAGCCGCCGCCCATTCAACGTAGGATTCGCTCATCTTCCGGACAATCCGTCCCGTTCCATCGTCCATGACCTGAAGTCCGCTCTCCAGCCATGCGTCGGATTGGCAGCGAAGCACCCCGCGGCGGGTAAGCGCCACCTCGAGATCCAATTGAGGTTCGTCTTCTTGCGGTCCGAGCCAACGGTCAAGGGGCGAATCAACTTGCGTTTGCAAACGGGCAACCGTCTCCCGTTCCGCCGGTTCGATCGCGGCCGGGCGAACGGAGACAAAGCGATCGGCACGAAACACGCGAATTCGGCCGCTTTTGGCGTCCAAAGCCGGACAGTACCAGAGACCGTTCATCGCATACAAACCCAACGGCAGCATCCTGCGCGTTCGTACCCCGCGTTCCGATTCATAGACCGTCTCCAGAAGCGTTCGATCCAGCGCAGCGTCCAGCAGGCCCCGGAGAAAAGGCGTCCGCTCTCTTAAAACCTGGTACCCGCCATTAACGCCGTATTCGACGAACAAAGGCACTCCCATCGTCTCCAAATCCTGCATATTGCGAATGATCGTCCGCTTCGAAACGCCGAATTCCTCGGCGAGCTGCTTCGCCCAGCGGCTCTCGACGACGTAGGCTCTGCCTTCCTTGACGGCGGGGAGGTTTTTCCATACCGGTCCTTGGATGAGCTCCTCGGTTGCCTTCTTGGCTTCATCGGTATTGCTCTGGTACACCAGGAAAACGCGGTCGCCGACATAGTCCGGCAGTGTCTCCAGAGGGATGGCCGCCCACAGTTCGTTCGGCTTGTCCGCGAACAGCTCGGCCACCTTCGGCGGTACCCCGAAGCCGAACGCTTCGTACAGCGTCGGCCCGAGCCGCTGCTTGTTGTACACGTAAAACTGATTGTTGGAGCGGAGAATGAAGGCCGATGTAGGAGCGAACCGCCGCTTCGCCGGCTGCCGGGGTTGCCGATTCCGTCGCGGCCGGCGACGAAGCCACGGACGCGGCCGGGGAGGAGGAAGGCGACGGGGAAGCGGCGTTATGGCCTGTGCCGCAGGCGGACAGCCGCGCTGCCGACAGCAGGACAATCAGAAAAGGGATGAGCGGCTTTCTTGGAAACGGGAAGGACATCGGGCGAATCTCTCCTTGCGATGATAATCGTTCTCAAATGAGTCGATTAACATCTTACCCTCGGAGGCGGCGGGGCGCAATGGACGTTTTCTCAGTTTTGGATAGACAGATTTTGAGGATGCGGCCATCTCGCATGGCATCCCCCGCACCCGCCGCCCCAATGCGATCGGCTTTGACGGGCGCGGCTTGAGCCTGCCTGCTCCTTGTCCTTACTCCGACACAACCAGCGCGTTGCCGATCGGACGGCCCGGCTTCGTCACGTACTTGCCGTCGTAATACAGACCGCTGGAGGCGCCGCCGTCGAGGTTCATCGCCTGCAGGGCGCCGGCCTGCCTCATGATCTCGGCCAGCTGGGGAATGGTCGCGCCCGGCACCGTCGCCAGAACGAGCCGATGGTCGCGCGTGACGCCGATCGCGGTTCGCGCGCCGCCGCCGGTCAATATTTTCGGATCCTTGAAACCTTCGTCCTCTACGTTCAGCTCCACCTTGCCGTCCCGTACGAGGCGAGGCCCGGCCTGCAGCGCTCCCTCAACGTCGCCCCGTCCGAACCGCTCCGGGAAGTCCGCTCCGTTCACGAACTCCACGTTGTCGTTCGCGTCGAACAGAAAGACCGTCCGCTTGTCCCCGGACGCCTTCCAGACGATGTCCCCGCCGCTCGCGACGTAGCCGTACGGGTTTTTCAAGGCGGAATCCGTATACGCATCGAAAAACGTGCCGTTCACGGCGGCGGTCCCGCCCACCCGGTTTGCGATGGCCTTCAGCTCCTCCGTCTTGCCGACTTCGCCGCCCGCGAGCGCGACGGACAGATCGACTCGTGGAGCGAGCAGCGAGACGTAGAGCAGCTCGGCTTCGATCGTCCGTGACCCGACGCGGAAGGAGCGGGTCTGCCGCTCGAACGGCTCCCGGACGGCTGCCTTGGAGCCCCGTTCGATGATCGGCAGCTTCGCGACTCCGTTTTCTCGCCGCAGCTCGACCGAGGCGAGCGACGAGTTCCACTTGGCGTTCATTCCCAGCGCCTCGGCAACGAAGCGGAGCGGCACGTAGGCGACGCCTTCGTCCGTAAAGGGCGACGCGCTCAGCTCCCGCTTCTCGCCGTTGACCTCCGCGGTTTTCCGGCTGACGCCCAGCTTCACCTGCACGTCGTCCCGTACGATCGTCACCTGCTTGGCGGTGCCGTCCCATGCGACCGACGCCCCGCTCTGCTCGCTGAAAAACCGGATCGGCACGAACGTCTGGCCGGACGCCGGATCCAGATAACCGTACGTTTTCGCCTTGGCCTCCGCCGCTGCCGGCGAAACGGCCGCCATCGTCAACAGGGCTGCCGTGACAGCCGCCAGCCCAACCTTTCTTATCCTCATTTCGCGATCTCCTTATGACTACTTTTCCTTATTTATCGGTCGGAAGATCGGCTGGGTGAACCCCTATTTAATCGCCAGCACCTGCCCCTGCGTCATGTCGGCGAGTTGCCGGGGCGTCAATTCGAAGACGGCTTTCGGGTGACCCGCGGCGGCCCACAACGTCTCGAACCGGAACAAATCCTCGTCGATCAGCGTCCGAACCGGCTCCGTATGTCCCAGCGGCGCAACTCCGCCAATGACAAACCCGGTCCGCTCGCGGACGAAATCGGCGTCGGCTTTGCCGAGCGTCTCCCGCACCGCCTCGGAAACCCGCTTCTCGTTGACGCGGTTGACTCCGCTGGCAACGACCAATAAGGGCTTATCCGACTCCTTCATCCGGAAAATAATCGATTTGGCGATCTGCGCGACGTCGCAGCCGATCGCGTCGGCGGCTTCCTGAGCCGTGCGGGCGCTGTCCGGCAGGACGACGACCCGGTTGGGGTGCCCGAGCCGCTGCAGCAAGTCCTGCACCCGCTGCGCGCTTTCGTTCAGCATGGAATTCATGGCGTACGTTCCTCCTTGGTCATGGTCATGGTCATGGTCATGGTCATGGTCATGGTCATGGTCATGGTCATGGTCGTGGCGGCGGCTTCATCCCTGCCGTTCGGCATAGTGCATGGTGACGTGCAGGATCGTTTTTTCCCCGGAAGGGTTCTCATAGCGATGCGGCACATGGCCGGCGAACCGGATGGACTGGCCTTCGCCCAGCGTATAGGTCCGATCCTGGATCTCGATCCGGAAGTCGCCGGACGTCACCGTAATGTACTCGTGAACGCCCTCGTTATGCGGGGAAGAAAGATAGCTGCCTCCGGGATCGAGAACGATCGTGAACATTTCGAAGCGGGTTTGCGGGTCGAACGGGAACAGCAAGTACAGCTTGCATTTCCCGTTGTCCTCGGTGATGTCGGGCTCGTCCTTGGGCGTCACGACGGACACCGACGTTTCGTCGTCCTTGAGAAAATCGGAGAATGAAGCATGCAGCCCGGTCGCGATTTTCCAGACGGTCGTCACCGTCGGCTGAATGTCTCCGCGTTCAATCTGGTGAAGCATGCTCTTGCTCACCTTCGTCAGTTGAGCCGCTCTGTCCAGGCTGAGCCCTTTTTGTTTCCGGATCTTTTGCAGGTTGTGCCCGATGCGGATATGGATGGGATCCATGGGAAAAAATCGCCCCTTTTGTTCATTATAGTATACGATTATATCGATATACAATACATAAGGACGGTCCTGTACCCGGCCGCCTCGGCGGAACGGCCCGACCGGCTGGGGCCGTATGCGCTGGAGCTGGCGAGGGGCGCCGAACCGGCGGAAGGCCGGTTCCCCCTTGCGATCCTCTCGCACGGCACGGGCGGCTCGCCGCTCGTCTACCGGACGCTGGCCCGGCACTTGGCGCGCAACGGCTTCGTCGTCGGCATGCCGGAGCACCCGTACAATAATCGGAACGATAACAGCCTGGAAGGGACGGCCCGCAATCTCGCGTATCGGCCGAGGCATCTCCGGATGGCGATCGATTGGGTTTTCGGGCAGGACGCGTTCCGCGGGAAGCTTGTGCCGGATGCCGCGTCCGTCATCGGGCATTCGATGGGAGGGTACACGGCGCTTGCGGCGGCGGGCGGCTTGCCAAGGGCTTTCCCGCATGAAACGCCGGACGGTACGCCGCAGGCGATCGAGGTAACGCCCGATCCCCGAATCCGGTCGCTGGTGCTGCTGGCCCCGGCATCCGTCTGGTTTCGCGATGAGGGGGCGCTGCGGGCGGTGGACCTTCCCATTCTCATGCTGGATGCGGAGCGGGACCCGTATACGCCCCCTTTTCACGCGCAAATTGTCGTTAATGGGGTAGCCGATCCCCGCAAAGTTCATTACCGGACGATCGAAAACGCGGGCCATTTTTCCTTTCTGAGTCCTTTTCCGGAATCCATGGCCGTCCCCGGGTTTCTTCCGGCCCAGGATCCTCCCGGTTTTGACCGGGAACGGTTCCATGAACGGCTTCAGGCCGAAGTGCTGGCGTTTCTTGCCGCCCAGTACGAATAGCAGCAGGCCGGCCGGATCCCGATCCGTAAACAAGCCCTCGTCAAGAGCGGCTTTTTTCATTTGCGGGACGGTTTTTCGTGTAAAATAAATAGAGCCTTGTACATGGAAAAGCCGATCCTGCACGGGCGGCGCTGATCCGCTTGAATAGCGAAGTCGGCCTGCGCCGGCAGGCTTCGGCTTCGCTTAGTTTTTCCCGCGTTGTCTCCGATGCCTGGCGAATTCGATGTACTCCCGGATGAAGCTCCGCTCTTCGTCGGTCAGATCGGCGTCGCTGCAATCCGATTGCAATTTTTCGCCAAAAAAATAAGCGGGACTCCCCTCCTTCAGCTCGTAAGACGGCTCGCCTTCCGCCAGCAGCCAGTCGACGCTGACCCCCAAAAACTTCGAAATCTCGATCAGCGCAATTGCGCCGGGCGCCGACTTTCCCCGTTTCCAGTCGCCCAGATTGCCCGTGCTCACGCCGGTTTGTGCGGCGAGCTCGCTTTTCTTGATGCCGCGTTTTTCAAGCACGTACTCGATGCGCCTTGCGATCCGCATCCCGTGCGCGTTCAATTTTTCGCTCATCTATCACACCTCGAAGCCGCAGATATAAATCGCCTAATTTGGCGCATTTTCGACAAAAAATGATTGAAAATAGGCGCATATGCGTCTATAATGAAAGATATGCAATCCGATTGCATGTAAATTATAGCACATTCCGATCTTGATGATGGAATATGGGGGGAAGCTTGTGCAGCGAAAGCAACCCATTAGCAGCTTCGGTTGGGCCATCAAGAGAAAACTGGCGGAAATGCAAGTCAACCAAAAGACGTTTTGCCAGCGGCACGGCATTCCGGAATACGGCCTTTCGCGGCTCATCGGCGGAAAAGGGAACAAGTACCGGGCCAAGGTGGCGGAGCTTCTGAATCTGGATGCCGAAGAGTGAAGAGAACGGACACGTTACGATGCGGGAGGTTGCCGTGCAGCAGGAAGAGTATGCGCCACTAAAACGAGTCGATATCGTCAATTTGAAGCTGATCAGGGAAAAGAGCATTCTGGCTCTGTCCAAGATCGAATCCCCGGAAGAAGCCCACCGTCTGTTCCGCCGGTTTATCGGCTCGGAGTCGGACCGGGAGCTGTTCGTGCTGCTTTGCCTCGACATCAAAAATCGGCCGACCGCGCTTCAGGTCATTGCCATCGGCACCCTCGACAGCATGCTGATCCATCCGAGGGAAGTGTACAAAACGGCGATTCTGGCCAACGCCGCCTCCATCATTTGCGCCCACTGGCATCCGAGCGGAGATCCGGACCCGAGCCCGGAGGACGTGAAGGTGACGCACCGGCTCGCCCAGGCCGGGGAGCTGTTGGGCATCCAGCTGCTCGATCATCTGATTCTCGGGGCGGACGACGATTACTTGAGCTTGCGGGAATACGGCGTCATGAAGACGGTCCCGCTTTTTCGGGGCGGGTTTTGATTTATAGGTTAACCAGTACGTTTTCACGGTGAATGAAGACGTATTTTTTGTCTACTCCTCCAATTGGCCAATTCGGAAGTTGCCTCATTCGTAAACATAAACGAACGGCAGATGGCGGAGGTATGCACGAAAATACTGTTAACGGAATCGCCTGACGAGGCTATTCTGTATGAAAAATCGTACAAAAGTCACCGCGTAAGCCGTAAATGAAGGGTTTTTGTATGAAATATCATACAAAACTGTTTGCGGAACTTCCTGACGGAAGCGGGTCCTCATCGTTGGCAATTGAAAGCAGGTTCGGGCCTGCTTGAGACGCTTGCGCTTGACGGTCCGGAATGATTTCTCCTTGACTGCCGCCTTGGGGATGAGTTTATGATGGTTTCGAGGTGATCGCGATGCTGATTCACGAAGTATGCCAAAAATGCTCGCTTACCAAGAAGGCGGTAGAATATTACGAAAAGCAGGGACTCTTGCATCCGGAGGTCGGAGATAGCGGGTACCGGAATTATCGCGATGAGGAGGTGTCCCTGCTGAAGGAAATCGCCGTCCTCCGGAAATTGGGGCTGGGCGTTTCGGAGATAAAAGACGTGCTTGCAAGCGAGAACAAGCCGTTAACCTTATCCAAATACGAATACCTGACGGATTTAAAAAAGCAGAGAATAAGCGAACAACAAAAAGGAATCGAGCAGTTAATCCGAAATTATAATATCGATAAAGCAATGGAAGAAATTCGGACCGGTCTGGACCGCATGCTTGCCCTTAAGGAAAAACTGGCGCTGTCTTTTCCGGGCTCGTACGGCACGTTCCTGTCGATCCATTTCGGCCGGTTTTTGGACGGGAAAGCGGAAACCGCCGAACAAGAAAAAGCATACGCCGAAATCGTCGATTTCCTCGACAACCTGAAGATCCCGGATGAACTCGAAAGGGATTTGGAGCATGTTTCGCTCATGCGGACCGAGGACATCGATCACATAACCGGCACGCTGCACAACGCCGTCGAAAATCCCGAAGGCTACATGACCGACAATCGAAAGAACATGGAAGAGTACATGAAGTTCCTGTCTTCGGATGCGTTTAAGACGACTCCGGCATACAAGCTGCGGCAGGCATTGTCGGAATTCCGGAAAAGCAGCGGTTATGACGAGGTGTTGATCGCCAATATGAAAACGTTGAGCCCGTCTTATCGCGCGTATGCGGAAAAACTCCAAAAGGCCAACGAGCTGTGGATGGAGAGGACAAAGGAAAGGGGCCCGGCATGAAGAGCATATTGTTCAAGTACCTGAACCGGCACACGACGCTTGCCGAGGTGGAGCAGCGGGCGATCGTGGACGCCATCCGGGTCGAGGAATATCCGAAAGGGACGGTGCTCCTCCGGCAAGGGGACATTCCCGACACCTGTTTTTTCGTACTGAAGGGTTGCATCCGGCAGCATTCGGTCGACGAAGCGGGCAAAGAGGTCACTTCTAACTTTTATACGGAAGAGCAGGCGATCGCGGTTTTTAATCACCATAAATCCGATAAATCTTCCGAGTATACCTTTACGTGCCTGGAGGATTGCGTACTGGTCGTCGGACCTCTGGAAACCGAGCGGGACATGTACGCCCGATTCGATCAGCTGGAAGCGAGGAAGAAAAGCATGGCCCAGGTGAACGGCGATATAGCCGACCGAAGCCAGCCCCAGCGACCACACCGTTTCGAACGCTTCCAGAAAAAGCATGACGAGACAAACCGGAGGGCCGGCATTTCCAGACGGCCTGCGGGAAATGGTATAATGGCAGCAATGGAAGTTCGAGGGGGAGGCCTGAACGCATGAGCGAAGAGCTCTTGGACAAGCTGGAACAATGGCACGAGGAAGAAGAATACGAGAAAATCGTGGAAGCCGTCACGGAAATTCCGGCGAAAAGCCGGGGCTATGCGCTGACCAGCCACCTGGGCCGGGCGCTGAACAATCTGGAACGCTATGAAGAAGCGGTCAAGCAGTTCCTGTCGGTGAAAAGAGAGGGCAAGGAGGACCCGCTGTGGCATTACCGCATCGGGCTCGCCTATTATTATTTGGAACGGTACGAAGACGCCAGGAAAGCGTTTGAAACGGCCGACCGGCTGGAGCCCGGGGACGAGGACACGCTGGAGTTTTTGGGCTGGATCGAAAGCAAGCTCCCCAAGAAGCCCGCGAAAGCGCCCAAGGCCGAAGCGAAAGCCGATATCGGCATCGATTTGAAGGACTTCTGGGAGGAAGGCGGGCGGGCGAACGACTATAGCTCCGAATGGCCGAGCGACGAACTGATCGCTTCCGTGGAAGAAGAACTGGTGTTCAGGCTGCCAACTTTTTACGTGCGGATGATGAAGGCACAGAACGGGGGCGTTCCCCGCAACCGGTTTTATCCGCTGGGCGAATCGGACTCCGGGACCGACGGCTTTATCGAGATTTCGGGAATTTCGGGAATCGGGCGGAAGAAGAAGCGCTCGCTGTGCGGGGATTTGGGCAGCCGGGCCACGATCGAAAACGGAGGCTACCCCGAAATCGGCGTGGTCATTTGCGATTGTCCTTCCGAGGCCGGCGTGGTGATGCTGGACTACCGCGACTGCGGCAACGACGGGGAGCCCGAGATTGTCTACGTCGATAAAGAGAACGGGTACCGAATTACAAGACTCGCCCCGAATTTCGAGGCCTTCGTTCGGGGGCTCGTGAACGTTTCCTAAAAGGTGCGAAAAGAGCGCCGTTCGGGCACGGGCGATAGGAACGATCGTACGGGCCACGCTTCAAAAGAGGGATTAGCTGCTTTTCGAAGCGGCAAACAACCAGCTATTTCCGTTGTTCGAGCGATGAACGGAAGCTTTGCCGATAAGGAGTCCGTCCCGATTGAGGGGCGGGCTTTTTATTGCTGGATAGGCCCGATATATGCTTTATTTTTTCCCAATGATAGAATCGCCCGTGATGCAACGAATTACCCTGTAGGCGCCAATGATCAGCGCAAGGAGGGAAAGCGTTTGTGGACATAACCGAGGAAAACGTGGTGCGGCACATCCGGGACCGGAACGAAAAGGCCATCGCGTTTCTCATTCAATGCTATGGGGGCTTGCTCGTGTCGATCATCAAGCGCTACGTGCCTTATGACCGCCGGGATTGCGAGGAGTGTCTGGATGACGTGCTCCTGGCCGTCTGGAACCAAATCGATGCCTTCGATCCCGAAAAAAACACGTTCAAACAATGGATCGCCGCCATCGCCAAATTCCGCGCTATCGACAGCTATCGGAAAGCGAGGAAGCATCGGGAGCCGTTGACGGATGCGGAATTGGCCGAGACGCTGCCCGGCCGGCAGCCGCTTTGCGACCGGCAGGACGTGGACGAAGTGCTGGCCCATCTGACGGCCGGGGAGAGAATGATTTTCGAGAAATATTACCTGGAGGGAGTCCCCTCTCGCGAACTGGCCCGGCAGCTCGACGTGAAGGAATCGTGGATCCACAACAAGCTGTCGCGCGGCCGCCAAAAGCTTAGACGGATTTTCACTTCAAGAAACGGGGTGTGACGGCATGTCCATCTATCGGGAGTTGAACGAACTGCGGCTGGACGTCTCGCAGTTCGAGGAATCGGCTCTGACCGAGGAGGAGCAAAAGCGGTGGGAGCATCGCGTACTTCGGAAGCTGCGGAAACCCGAACGGGCAAAATCGGGGAAATGGGTCGGCATGGCGTCCGCCTTCTTGCTGGCTATGGGGCTGATCGTGCCCCTTAATCCTGCGACGATCGCGAACGTGCCCTTCGTGGCGGGGCTTATCGAGCGCTTTTTGGATCAAAACGAGCTTCTCGATTATTCGGCCTATAAAACGCAAATCGGCCAAACGGCGCAAAACGCCTACGGCAAGCTGACCCTGAACGAGGTTCTGGTCGATAACGACAACCTGCTCATCAGCTCGACGTACGAGCCGGCGGCGGGGGTTTCGTTCGATTACCGAACCTACCTCATTCCGCGCGTTCTTGTCAACGGTGAAGATCTCGTTCGTACGCGAAGAGGACAGTCCATCGAAGTCAACGACCGCATGTATACGATTTACGGCGATATCGAATTGCGGGATTTGCCGGATGACGAGCATCTTCGGGTGACCCTTGCTTACGACACGTTCGATCTTCGGAAGCCGATCGAGGAGCCTTGGGTCTTCGACATTTCGGTCCCGACAAGCCGGTTGGCGCAGGACACGACGACGATCGAGCTGAACAAGACCGTCAGGCTTCAGAACGGGCAAAAGGTGACGGTGTCAAAGGTCGTGTCGACGCCCGTCTCGACGATGGTCTACTATGACGTTACGGAGGCGTCGGAGGCCGTCCATTTTAAGATCGTATCGGCGGACGGCGAGGAGCTGACGTACCGGGAGGCTTACGTATCCGACGAGGCCGGGGAGATCTCCTATGGCCGATACGCTCCGATCGATCTCCGGAAGGAGAAATACAGGCTCGTCCCGTATGACGGATTCGACCGGACGGGAGAGGAGTTAAGCGAGGGAATCCCTCTTCCTTAGATCGGGAAGGAGTCGAGCCGAGGGGATGCTGATCGAAGGCGAGGGGAAAGCGACTGCCTGCAGTGGATTTTGTCCAACGAGGAAGCGCCTTTTGGCCGATTCGGCCGGCTGCAGTGGATTTTATCCAACGAAAAAGCCGGGTATTCTCCAAATGGAGCCAAATCGCTTGATTCCGTTGGATAAAATCCAGCGTAGCGGGGGCGGATCGCTTTTTGGCGGCTCTTCGTTGGACGTTTTCCAACGTAGGCTTAAGGGCGAGGCGACGCGCACCCATAACCGTCAGTTCCGCAAGCGAGCAATTCGTTCCGTTTTTGTTCGCGAACGCTCTTTTTTTGAACAGAAGGCTTTCCCCGTTCGTTTAACGTACAAAGCGCGAATATTTTGCCGATTGAGCGCGCTTTCCGTGCTTTCTATACTTGAAGTGGCAGGAACCTGTCATAGCCGACTATAGAAAGGATGACGAACATGGGTAGACTTTCGGGAAAAGTAGCGATTATTACGGGAGCGGCTAGCGGCATGGGCTTGGCCGGCGTGCAGTTGTTCGCCAAAGAAGGCGCGAAGGTTGTCGCGACGGACGTAGCCGTCGAAGCGCTGCAACAACGCGTGAACGAAATCGTGGCAAACGGCGGAGAGGCGATCGCGTTAAGGCTCGACGTCTCCAGCCCGGAGTCCTGGAACTCCGTCGTGGAGGAAACCGTCGCGAAATACGGAAAAATCGACATCCTGATCAACAACGCGGGCATCCATATCGCCAAAGGCGTTCTGGACGCGGACGTCCCCGACTGGAATAAGGTCATGGACATCAACACGACCGGCGTATGGCTGGGCATGAAAGCCGTCATCCCGCACATGCAGAAGAACGGCAAAGGCTCGATCGTCAATACGTCGTCCATCGCGGCGATCATCGGCGGCATGGCCGACGCGCAAGGCGCCGCCTACAGCGCATCGAAAGGCGCCGTCCGTTCGCTCACGAAGCATACGGCGCAATGGTTCGCCAAAGACAACATTCGCGTCAACTCCGTTCATCCGGGCGCCGTATTTACCGGCATGGTCGAAAAGGCCGGCATCAAATCGCAGGCCGAGATGGGCGAGCATTATAAAAACCACGCGCCGCTGCCTCCGCATGCCGGAGAGCCGATGGACATCGCCAACGCTTATCTGTTCCTGGCTTCGGACGAATCCAAGTTCATCACCGGCATCGAGCTGCCCGTCGACGGCGGCTGGATCAGCAACTGATCCGGGGGATCCCGTTCAGAATTTGTTCAAACCTCCTGATTACAATAGGCTAGGCGATTTCGACTATGAATCAGGAGGAGAACATGAACACATCCGTTAAAAAGTATGCCGCCGAATTCATCGGGACGTTCGTGCTCGTGCTGTTCGGCTGCGGCAGCGCCGCGACGGCGGGGGACAACCTGGGCAATCTGGGCATCGCCCTCGCGTTCGGCCTGTCCATCGTGGCGATGGCTTACGCCATCGGTCCGGTTTCCGGCTGCCACATCAATCCGGCGGTTTCGCTCGCCATGCTGCTTAGCCGCAAGTTGTCCGGCGCCGACTTCATCGGCTACGTCGTCGCTCAGGTTGCCGGCGCCATCGCGGGAGCCGGCGTTCTGTTCGCGATCATCGACTCCACGGGAGCCGCCGTCACCAGCCTCGGGCAGAACGGGTTCGGCGAAGGCTACGGGATCGGCATTCCGACGGGGATGGCCGTCGTCGTCGAGATCGTATTGACCTTCGTCTTCATTTACGCAATTTTGGGCGTGACCTCCTCCGCCAGCAACGGAGCCGTAGCCGGTCTGGTCATCGGCCTGACGCTGGCCTTCGTCCATATCCTCGGCATCGGCCTGACGGGAACCTCCGTCAACCCGGCCCGGAGCTTCGGCCCGGCGCTGCTGCTCGGCGGGCAGGCGCTGGAAGGCGCTTCAGGCGGGCACCTATACGGTGACGGTGACGGCGAAGTCGGACAATCCGGCGTATACGGATTCGGAAGCCTCGGAACCGGAGACGTATACGGTACCTGAACCGGCGACTCCGCTGGCGAAGCCGGTAGTCGACTTGACCGGCGACGATCTGACATGGGAAGCCGTTACCAATGCGGACAAGTACGAAGTGGCGATCGAACTTGAGGATGGCACGAGCCGGACAGTCGAAGTAACAGGAACGTCCGTTGACCTGTCGACGCTGGATCCGGCGCTTCAGCCGGGCACCTATACGGTGACGGTGACGGCGAAGTCGGACAATCCGGCGTATACGGATTCGGAAGCCTCGGAACCGGAGACGTATACGGTACCTGAACCGGCGACTCCGCTGGCGAAGCCGGTAGTTGACTTGACCGGCGACGATCTGACATGGGAAGCCGTTGCCAATGCGGACAAATATGAAGTAACGATTGAATTTGAAGATGGCACGACCCGGACAGTCGAAGTTACGACGGGAACGTCCGTTGACCTGTCGACGCTGGATCCGGCGCTTCAGCCGGGCACCTATACGGTGACGGTGACGGCGAAGTCGGACAATCCGGCGTATACGGATTCGGAAGCCTCGGAACCGGAGACGTATACCGTAGACCAGCCGACCGAGCCAGCCGTTGACAAGACGGCTCTGAAAGCAAAAGTAACCGAGATCAACGAAGAGAACTTGCAAGCAGAGGGTTATACGCAGGAGAGTTGGCAAGCGCTGCAAGACGCGATGGAAGCTGCACAGACGGTGCTGAACAACGAAGACGCAACGCAAGCGGAAGTCGATGCAGCCCTGGAAGCCCTGACGGCGGCAAGAGAAGCGCTGGAAGAAGTCGTCCAAACGCCGGTCGTCGACAAGTCGGCACTGCAAGCCGAAGCAGACCGTGCAGATGATCTGAACGAAGCGGAGTACACGACCGCAAGCTGGACGAACTACCAGGCGAAGCTGACGGAAGCGCAAGCGGTGCTAAACAACGAAGGCGCGACCCAAGCGGAAGTCGACGCGGCCCTTGCTGCCCTGCAGGCAGCCCGCCAAGCCTTGACGCTGAAAAGCGGACTTGTAGCGATCGTCCCGTCGACGGGAACGATCGAGCCGAGCGTAGCAGCCGGCGTGTACGACTACGCGATGAGCGTGGACTACAGCGTATCGGAGCTTCAATTTACGCTGACGGCCGCTCATCCGGAAGCGACGATCGCCGTCAACGGCAAGGCCGCAACGAGCGGACAAGCCGGCGATCCGATCGCGCTGAACGTAGGCAGCAATGTCGTGACGGTCGTCGTCAAAGAGAAGGACGGCAGCGAAAAAACGTACACGATCACCGTAACGCGTCAAGCGGCACCGGTCGTTTCGGTACCGTCGCCGTCGCCGAGCGTCGAGAAGATCACCGTTAACGTCGAAGCCAGCGGTCATGGCGTCGTCGCGCAAACGGAGATCGAGAGAACGACGAACACGGACGGCACGAAGAGCGATAAAGTGACGTTTACGACGAACAAAGCTATCGAAGCCGTGGACAAAACGCTGGCCGCAAACGCGCCGGCGGTCCGCATCGTCATTCCGGACCAACAGGACGTCGTCAAGGACGTTCGCGTGGAATTGCCGGATGCGGCGCTGAAAGCCGTACAAGACGCCGGACTAGATCTGGAGATTTACACCGATAACGGCATGATCACCATTCCGAACGCTTCGCTGGCCGGCATCAACCCGAATCTTTACTTCCACCTGGTGCCGATCAAGCAAGAGAGCGAGCGCAAGCAAGTGGAAGAGCGGGCGAGAACGGAACAGATCGTACGGCAAATCCTGAATAACGGAAACGTGTACGTTGTGGATCGCCCGATGACGATCGAAACGAACATGACGAGCCGTTCCGTCAACATCACGCTGCCGATGAACGACAGCCATGTGCCGGCTTCCCCGGCCGCAAGAGAAGCGTACCTGTCGAACCTCGTCATTTTCATCGAGCACAGCGACGGGGAACGGAAAGTCGTGAAGCCGGAAATCGGGGAATATGCCGAAGGCAAGCTGGGCTTGACCTTTACGATCGAGAAGTTCAGTACCTTCACGATTCTCAACCTGAACGACGGGGCGAACGGAACCCTGGGGAACGGAATCGAAGGAAGCTATCATAGCGCGTATATGATCGGGCTTCCGGACGGAACGTTCGGTCCGACGGTCGCGCTGACCCGGGCGCAAGTCGCCACGATTCTGTATCGCGTGCTGGATCTGCAGGCGGCAGACGCCACGATGAGCTATCCGGATGTCAAAGCGACGCATTGGGCAGCGGAAGCGATTCGTCAGGTGACGAAAGCCGGTCTCATGGAAGGCATGCCGGACGGCAGCTTCCAACCGGAGAAAGAGATTACCCGCGCGGAAATGGCGGTCATTATCGGGCGCTGGAAGGCGCTCGCGGGCGAGTCGGAGCACGGCTTCGCCGACGTCGGCGGTCATTGGGCGGAAGAGATGATCGGCAAGGTTTACCAAGCCGGTTACATGGAAGGCATGCCGGACGGCAGCTTCCAGCCGAACAAGGTTCTGACCCGCGCCGAAGGCGTCACCGTGTTCAACCGGGTGCTGGAGAGAGGGCCGCTGTACGGCGTAGAAGCCTCCTGGTCCGACGTTCCGGCCAGCCACTGGGCCTTCCATCACATCGAGGAAGCGTCCAGAGACCACTACTTTACGAGCCGTCCGGAAGGCGGCGAAACGATCGTCGAGTAAGAAGGAGTTCGAAAAAAGGGTTGCCCCCGAAGGTCATGCGAATGACCGGGGGCAACCCTTCCTTTATGGTCGAACGCCGGCGTCGAGAGCCGGTTCCGGAATATTCGCGATAAGCGCATTGCCGAACTTTTCGATCTCGGCCAGTCCGTCCCTTACCCCGACTTGATCTTGCACAATTTTACGAATCGTATCCTCGTAGAAAGCCGAAAATTCCGCGTTAAACGCATCGGGCATTTCGCTCACGTTCATGTAACTGGCGATAGCGTCCAGATTCGCGTTCCGACCGTACAAGAAATGAAACGGATGGGCCGCGTCCGCAGCGGCCGAAGCATGCAGCGACGCGGACAAGGAGGCCTTCGTGCGTTCCAGCATTCGGGTCATTTTCTCGCCGGTCATATATTCGATCAGCTTGGCCGCGGTTTCCGCCTTTTCGCTGTCCTTGTAAACGGAGACGACTTGCTCCAGGTCGATCGCAGACCGCGTCCGGTCCGAGCCGGGCAACGGCATGACCCCCCACGCAAAGGGCAAATTTCGTTCCTCCAGCAATCGATAAAAGCCGTAATCCCCGAAGGTCATCGCGGCCTCCCCGTTCAGGAACGGATGATTTTCCCGGCTGTACGGCGTCTCCCACGCGTTCACCGTTTTCCCGGCATAAAGCGATTTGAGCAGCTCCGCAAATTCGGCCCAGCCGTCCGTGTTCATCGTCACTTTGCTTTTGTCGGGAGAGAGATAGGACAGGCCTTCGGAGACGCCGATATTGGTCAAAAACGAGCTTGGCTCGGGGCTCGGGGAATACAGCCCCAGGGTCCGACCGGCCGGGAACCGCATCGCCAGCCAGGCAAACTGCTCCCAATCCATTTGGTCGTCCGGCAACCGGATTCCGTAACGATCGAATAAATCCCGGTTATAAAAAAGGAAGCTCGAATTCATGGAAGCGGCAACCCCGTAAAGCTCGTCGCCCCCGTAAAACTTCAGCAGCTCGAAAACGCCCTTGTGCAAGCTTTCGAATACCCGGTCTCCCAACAGGCTTTTTAACGGAAACAGATCCCCGTTGGCCTGCAAGGTCTGGTACTGCATCCGGTTTAAAAACATAAGATCGGGTTTCTCGCTCGCAACCAGCCTGGCCAATTCCTGCTCCTGCTCCGGAGGGCTTCCGCTTGCATAAACTTGTTTCAGCGGGACAACCTCGAAACGAATTTGGGGAAACTCGTAGAGAAAATAGTTGCCATATCGGGAATAAAAGCTGTCGCTGTCCCAATCCAGCACTTTAAGCCGTTCGATTTCGACCGCTTGCCCCTGTCCCGTTCTCGTTCCCGCGCAGCCTGCAAGAAGAAAGGCGACCAACACGATCCATACATTAAGCGCTTTCATTCCATCAGCACCTTCCCGATATGGCTATATCCATTCTATGCTCCGGCCGGGACAACTTGTCTGAAACGATAGCAACGCGTACAGGAACAATGCCTCCCTTTATTATGACATAAATGGAAGAGGAATGAAATCCGAGCGGGGAGAGAAAAACACATTCGGCGGCGAAGAGCATGAACAAGAAAAAGAAAAGAGCCTCTTCCGCAGCTCGCAGGAAGAAGCTCGTTTTTCTCGGGAATGCCGGGCCGGCCGGTCAGGGAAGCACGTTGCCGGCGGCGCGGAAGATCTCGTACCATTCCTCGCGCGTCAGCCGAATATCGCTTGCCTTGATGCAGTCCTTCAGGCGATCGACATTCATCGTGCCGGTTACCGGCTGCATGTTCGCGGGGTGGCGCAGCAGCCAGGCCATCGCGATCGTCGTGTTGCTCACTTCGTACTTGGCGGCGATTTCGTCGATTTTCCGGTTCAGTTCCGGGAACTCCGGATTGTCGAGAAAAACGCCCTTGAAAAAGCCGTACTGGAACGGGGACCACGGCTGGACGGTGATGTCGTTCAGCCGGCAGTAGTCCAGCACGTAGCCGTCCCGGTTGACCGCCGACTCATTCTCCATGTTGACGTTGAAGCCGCTGGAGATCATCGTGGCGTTCGTAATGCTGAGCTGCAGCTGGTTGGCGACGATCGGCTGCTTGACCGACTTTTTGAGCAGCTGGATTTGCAGCGGGTTCTGGTTGGAAACGCCGAAATGGCGCACCTTGCCGGACGCTTCCAGCCGGTCGAACGCCTCGGCCACCTCGTCCGGCTCGACCAGCGCATCCGGGCGGTGCAGCAGCAGCACGTCCAGATACTCGGTTTTCAGCCGCTCCAAAATGCCGTCCACCGACTGCAGGATATGCTCCTTGGAAAAATCGAACATGCCCTGGCGGATGCCGCATTTGGATTGAAGAATGAGATTTTCGCGAACCGTCGCGTTCATCCCGACCGCCTCCGCGAAAATCTCCTCGCAACGGCCCGCGCCGTAGATGTCCGCATGATCGAAGAAGTTCGCGCCTTCGTCCAGCGCCGTTTTGACGAATCGTTCCGCTCCGGCTTTGTCCAGCGAATTGAGGCGCATGCAGCCGACCGCGACGACCGGTACCTCTAAAGAGCTTGTTCCCAACGGGATTGTTCTCATCGTCGATGTCCTCCCTGGTTCGTTTCGATAAAAAATGGGGCACGGTTCAATTGTAACGAATTCCGGAGGCGCCCGTAAGAACTGTAAAATTCATTACTTAATATCCCCGAGTTTACTAACTAACTTATCGGGAGCGGCCAAGCCCGTTCAATAAACGAATTTCCGCTGCGCCCAGTAGCTGAACAAGAACAGGGCGGCTTCCGTCATCAGCTTGGCCGGGACGAGCGGAATGCCGATATGTTCATGAAACAAATGCAGCACCCCGTAATTCAGCAAAACGATAAGGACGACCAGGGTGAAGTATTTAGGCATCGACCGGGATACGGCGGCCTTTCTGCCTTTGGCGAAAACGAATTTGCGATTCATCGTATAGTTGAAAATCGAACTGCACAGACGCGCCCCGACGACGGACAACAGCAGATTCGACTTCAGTCCTTGCAAGACGAGCAGCAGCGCGAAATCGAGGATCGCGGCGAGGCCCGAAGACAGGCAGAACTTCAGAAAAGGAAAATAAATACGCGCGGAATCGGCAAGCGGGCGAAAATGGGAAGATTTGTTGTCGTCGAGATAGACGGTATCGATCGGCACCTCGACCAGGCCGTAGCCGGCATTCGGGGCTTCCAGCAGCATGTTCATTTCGTACTCGAAGCGCTCGCCCGGAATGCGGCATAACCAGTCCAGCATGTCGGCGGAGTAGCCGCGAAGCCCGGTCTGCGTATCGCGGATGGAATGGCCGGTCGCCATCGCGAACACCTTCCGGGTCGCCGTATTCCCGAAGCGGCTGCGCAGCGGAACGCTGCCCGAGAACTGCCGGCTGCCGAGCACGATATGGCTGCGATGCTCGCGGACGGCCTGCATGACCTTCAAAATATCCTTCGGCAAATGCTGCCCGTCGCTGTCGGCGCAGACGACTCCCTCGCGGTCGCCGCGTTGCCTCATGTAATCGAAACCCGTTTTCAACGCGCTGCCCTTGCCCCGGTTGGCGGGGTGCACCAGCACGGTGCAGCCGGCTTCTTTTGCCTGGTCGAAAATTCCGCGATACCTCTCGCCGCTGCCGTCGTCAACGATCAGGATCGAATCGCGGGTCGTTTCCTTTAATTTGCGAACGAGGGCGATCAGCCGGTTGTCCGGTTCGTAGGAAGGGATGAGGATCGTCATACCGGTTCGCCTCCTTCTTTAAGATGGGGGAATGTAAATAATGTCGCTGACGCCGCGTTCCTTGCCTTCGCCGAGCGGATCGTTCACGACCCGGCCCATGAAATACATCGTCGACGAGCCCCCGCCGTCGAGATTATAGGCTTCGGTGGCCCCGAGCTCCCGGAACAGCTCCGCGAATTCGGTCAGCGTCATACCCCGGCTGTAACCTTCCTCGCGTCCGTCGACCACGACGAACAGAAAGTGGTTCGGCGCGATCATCCCGATGCCGGTTCGCGGATTGGCGTTCTGGATCGAACGGTTGCCGAAGTTGTTGTCGATGCGCACGCTGCTGAAGTCGCCGGCGATCTCGCCGTCCTGAACGAGAATCGGGCCGAACGAGAAGGTGTTCGTGACCCCCTGGGCAAGAAGCTCGTCCGAGGAGGTTCCCTCCTCGTCATACGGCATCAGGGTGCCGTCCTCGAGCAGGGCCAGGCCGTCGCGCGCCGGTTCGTCGCGGTACAGCGTCCCGTTGCGGATGACGACGCCGTCGCTGCGGAAGCCGTAATAATCGCCGTTAATGGCGAATACGGCGTTATTGCTGGCGGCGATCGTCGAGGTGTCTTCGGTGATGTTCGTGCCGAAGGCGTTTTTGGCGAAGGCGGTTAGCAAGTCCGCCGATTCGCTTAACTGGACGTCGGCTGCGAAGTAGGTGACGACGTCGTCGCCAGAGCCCGTTTGCACCTTTTCGATGCGGATCGTGACGTTTTCGTCCGTGTAGTTCCAGTCGTCCCATTCCGCTTCCGTCGCGGAGGCGTCCGGCGCATCGGTTCCGGAGGATTCCGACGTTCCGGATGTCCCCGAGCTCTCCGAGGCTCCGGCGTCTTCCGAAGCTTCCGCGGACTCGGAGGTTGCGGACGTTTCCGGGCGCCCCTGGGCGGACGCGCCGTTCGGAGCGACGACGACCTCGACGTGCTCGATCAGATAGCGATCGGCGAGCCGGTACGCAGTCGTGCCGAGCGCCAGCAGAATGACGGCTATTATGGCGAAGATTTTGGTTTTTTTTCGTTGGCGGAACATAAGCTCCACTCCTTTCGGCAACTGAACGGCTTCTTCCGGCGGCTGCCCGCCCCGTTCATGCCCCCATCTTAGAGCGGCAACCTTTAATGAGTCTTAAACGAAAAAAGGAGGACCCGGCATCGGATCCCCATTCCGCGACGGCAAGCATTTTCCCGGCTTTGATAACGGCCGCTTACGCCGCGGCTTGAGCGGCGCCGCGCAAAAACCCGCAAGACGCGCGCGGGAAGCGCGCTCTTGCGGGTTCGGTCTGCGTCGGGTTATTTAATTGTCGCCGCCTCTGAGAACGACCGGCTCCGATTGGTTGCCCGCGTAATCCTCCAGCACGACATGCACGTTCTCGGCCGTCGAGGGAAACGCGAGGCTTGCCTTCGTGCTCCGGCCGCGGATGATCCGGTCTTTGTCCCCTACGCCGTAAGTGGTCGGGAAGGACCGGAGAACCCCGTCTTCATATACGTACAGATAGCGCCAGTCTCTCGTTTCCGGCATCGGCAGATGGAGCGTGTCGCCCTCCCAATACCAGTCCTCGGCATACGGCTCGGCGATCGTATCGATGAAGGCTCCGCTTGCGGACACCGCGTCCCCGCGTTTGGGAGCGATCGTTACCACATACTCGTCCCCGTTGACCGGCATCTTGTCGAAAACGACGGAGGTCGTGCCTTCGGAAACGACTTTATTTTCCTTCACCGGTTTTTTGGATGTCACCCAGTTGACCGATTCGACGTTGATTTTCAAGTTGCCCGTCGATACCGAAGGGTTGGTCCAACTGACGGTCAGCTTGCCGTCCGCCGTCGATTCGACTTGCACGTTCGATACCGTGCTCGTCAGGTCGAACGGCAGAACGGCGGCTTCGCCTTCCCGTCCGTCGGCGCCGACCGGAACCACTTTGATCGTACCGGACAGCGCCGGGAGATCTTTGATGTAGAACACCTCGTCGTATTTGCCGCCGACGAACGTGTCGTTGACGTAAACGTTGTACTGCTTTACGACTTCGTAGTTTTCGTTCATTTTCCAGCTGATGTTCATTTCGCCGGTGTCCGCGTACGCTTCCGTAATCGTCAGTTTGGACGGAGCCGAAGGACGAACGGCGGAGCCGTCATGGATGCGGATTTGCCCGATATTCATTTGATACGTTTCGACCGCTTCCTGCTCCGGAGCGAAAACGAGCCCGAAAGCTGCGATCGTCCGGCCCGCATAGGCGCCGAGGTCGAGTTCGGCCGATGCCCAGCCGTTTGTCGCTTTCCCGCTCTCCGGAACCGGAACCTTCACGACTTCCTCCGGCCGATCGGCGAAAATAAGCCCGGCCTGCATGGCGGACGCGTCCGTTTCCGGCTTGTTGAAGGTGACGGACAGCTTTGAGTTCGCGTTTACGCTCAGCTCGGTTTTATACAGACGCAGGAAGGTTTCCGCATCCAGCTTGCCGCTGACGACGAGGGAGCTTCCTCCGTTGTACGCGCCGATCTGCTCGTACGATTGGCGTCCCGAGTCGCCCAGGTCGTATTCTGGACCGTAATCGAAGTCGACGTCCAGCCGGCTGCCGGCCGTGTCCTGCCACCACTGCCAGGTGACCGGAACGTCCTGCAGGCTCATGTTCGACCACTCGTCCGGGTTCGAGACCGCTCCGTCGCGATAGTAGGAGAGACCGTGCCCCGTGTTGAAATCGGTATAAAAATTCGTGCCCCCCACGACCGAACGCTCGGCGATGACCGAAGAGATTCCCGGCCAGTACCGGTTGTCGGCATAGACGTCGGCGACGGTATTCGTCGGGGAGGTCGCCGTATTCGTCGGATCGACGTTCGGGCCGGACCACCAGAGCTGTTCGCGCAGCTTGGTCATCCACTGGTACTCGTTTTCCGCGCGGTGCCGGACCGGCCAGCCCAGGTTCATGTCCTCGTCCAGTCCCGCGTGGACGAAGTCCGCCCCGAGCGTGGCGATGCCGAGGCGCGGCACGCCGTTTGCGTCCAGCTTGTTTTTCAGCGCGGTGCCGTTGACGCTTTTGAACCGGTCGCGTCCGGCTTCAAGGCCCGCAAAGCCGACGTCGTCGAGCTCGAAATCGGTGCCGGATTGGGCGTTCAGATTTTGGAGATAGGCAGCTGCCGCATTGATCTGGCTGTTCCCCATTCCGTAATCGAAGAAAAACGACTGCGACACCTGTTCGCCCGTTGCCTTGTCGTAAAGGAACGAGATGTTGTGGTCATGGAAGGTGCGCGCGAACGTGTTGGCGCCGGTCGCCGTGTTCAGCGAGTCGTACCACTGAACGTACAGCCCGCCGTCCTGCAGCGCTTTCATGAATCCGATGTAATCCGGAATGTCTGCGACGGCGACGTTGGGGTTCTGCTCCTCCTGGTTGATGAAGTAACCGTCGTAACCGAAGTATTCGGCCATCTCGATCAATTTCTCGGCGACCGGGTAGTTTCCTTTTTCGTCCTTCACGATCATCTGCTTGTACGTTTGCTGGCCGCGGTCGTTATTGGAGAAAAAGATGCCGGCCAGCGACAGCACGCCGTTTTTGTGCGCCGCGTCCGTGTACGTCGGATTCGGGATGTTCAGCATGCCGAACTCGAACCACTTTTGCTGCCAGTCCTTCTGGGCCAGCTCGTCGTAATATTCGGGAGGGGTGTAGGCCGTGGCGGTTCCGTGCCAGGGCGACCAGTAATCGACATACTGCCAGAAATGAAAATGGTATTGGGCGAATTTGTTCGTGTAAGGCGCGTTCTCGATAAACGCGTTTCCGTAGTCGCCGCTGACGTTCGTCATTTTGACGTCCGGATCCAGATTCGGATTGGCTTGCGACGAGGCGAAGGGAGCGATCCGCTGCTGAAGCGGGACATGGGACCGGAGCATTTCCGCATAAGGGTCGCGCTCCGGGCTCCAGTCGGCAATATGGCCGCTCGTGTAGCCGTGCACGCTGGGCTGGTTAACGCCGTGAGCCTGATCTCCGGCAAAAGGCCAGGTGTCCCCGGCCGCCGCCGCAAGCGGGAAGCTGGCCGTAAACAAGGCTGTGGCGACGCTGAGCACCGTGAACCTGGACCAGGTTTTCTTCTTGTTGCGAGTCTTCAATGCATCATTCTCCCTTTCCGCGTTTTGTCGTCCTGATGAATCACCCCTAATCTATTACATGTAACCCCTTTCAAGTAGAGGACAAACTAAAGATTTAAGGGAGAAACTAAAGAAAAACGAACCGCCGATTTCACGATTCGTTCTCGATGCCTAGGCTCCGATCGTGCCCCTGAAGATTTCGAACTAGTGCCGGGGCCCGATTTTCCGGACGCATTTGGCGGCTCCGCAAGCGACGGTGATCGTCTCGCATATGGAGGCGGTCAACCACTGCTTCTTGTCCCGGGGCGAGCTGAGGAGCATTATTGAAGAGAAGGGATTGCGCGATCGAATTCTCGTGCCGGACGATGGGGAAACGATCGATCGCTGACGGCTGGCGGCAAACCCCATTCTGGCCGAGTCCTGCCCATTGGATGGCGAGCCGGGGAACCAACAAGGCGGCCATGCGGCCGCCTTGTTTCGGTTGCGGTGTTTCTTTACACCGTCCCTGGCCCCCCGTCCGTCGGTTCCGCGCCCGTTTTTATATGATTTTTCGTACAACCCCCCCCCCCGTTTTTCCCCTTCTGCCTTGGCAATTGTACGATTTTTCATACAAAATCTCCCCGTCCGTCGGTTACCTTTCGCATACGCCGAAAAGTCAAAATAATACACGCCCACGGGTATGAAACATGTACCGTATTTCCGCCCCCGTCTTGCTACAATGGGGACACATTAAGGTAATAGGGGCGAAAGCGATGAACGAACGGGTAGCGATTTCGAAGTCTCCGGAAGCCAAAAAACGGTTCTGGACGCGCAAAAGGCGCGCGGAGGCGGCCGGGTGGCTGTTTATTGCTCCGGAAGTGATCGGGATGATTCTCGTTTCCCTTTTTCCGCTCGGGTTCAGTCTCGTGCTGAGCTTTACGGAGTGGAATCTGGTCGGGGGCCTGTCCGCTATCAAGTGGATCGGGCTGGACAACTTTTTCAGTTTATTTGAAGATAACAAGTTTCTGATGGCGCTGGAAAACAACATTTGGTTTACGATCGGAACGGTTCCGGCCACGCTCGTCATCAGCATCGCGCTGTCGGCCGTCATCCAGAAGAAGCTGTACGCCAAGAGCTATTTCAAAGTGGCATTCTTCATTCCGTATATTTGCTCGACGATCGCGACGGCCGCCGTCTGGTCGGCGCTGTATCATCCCTCGAAGGGGCCGATCAACCAGGCGCTGCTGCAGCTCGGCATCGACAATCCGCCCAACTGGCTGGTCGATACCAGCTTCTCGCTCGTCGCCATCATGATCATTTACGTCTGGCAGCTGCTCGGGTACCAAATGATCATTTTCCTGGCGGGGATGACCAATATTCCGGACGAGCTGTACGAGGCGGCGACCATCGACGGAGCGAACGGCATGCAGCAGTTCCGGCGCATTACGCTGCCTTTGCTCGGCCCCACGACGTTCTTTTTGACGATTACCAGCATTATTTCGTCGTTCAAGGTGTTCGACATTATCAAGTTCCTGACCAACGGCGGCCCGAACTACTCCAGCACCGTCATTGTGTATCAGATCTACGAAGAAGGCTTTCAGCGCTTTAAAATGGGCTATGCGTCGGCCATGTCCTGGGTGCTGTTCCTCATGATCGTGCTGGTGACCTCGATTACCTGGATTTCGCAAAACCGCAAAGTTCATTACTGACCGATGACGGAGGCCTACTCGATGAGAAAAATCCAACTCGGCAATTGGCTGCTGACCGCCGCATTCGCCGTAATCTCGCTGTTTTTTCTGCTGCCGTTGTTCTGGATGCTGTCGGCCGCTTCCAAAACGGAGAAGGACGTATGGACGTTCCCGATTCAATGGATCCCCGAAAAATGGAACCTGATCGAAAATTTCAAAGAGGTATGGATGGGGGACGTTTCCTTTACCCTGTTTTACGGGAACTCCTTGAAAATCTCCATTTTGACCACGCTGGCCACCCTGCTCATCTCGGCCATGGCCGGCTATGCCCTCTCCAAGCTCAAGTTCAAGGGGAGCGCCCTGGTGTTCAGCCTGATGCTCGCCTTCATGATGATTCCGGAGCAGGCGACGCTCGTGCCCCGCTATATTATGATCAAGGAGCTGGGGCTGTACGACACGCACCTTTCCCTTATCCTCCTGAGCATGTTTTCCAGCTATTTTACGTTTTTGCTGCGGCAGTTCATGGCCGGCATCCACAACGATATGCTGGAAGCCGCGGAGCTGGACGGGGCCGGCTACTTCCGCATCTTCTGGAGCGTCATGCTGCCGCTCAGCCGCCCGATTCTGGCGACCGTGGGCATCATCAAGTTCATCTGGACCTGGAACGACTACCAGGGACCGCTTATTTTCCTGTATTCGACCGACCTGTATACGATTCCGCTCGGCATGCAGTTTTTCAAGGAGGAATTCGGCACGCGGATCTCGGTCATGATGATGGCCGCCGTCTCCGCCGACATTCCGCTGCTTGCGCTGTTCCTGGCGCTGCAGAAGCAGGTCATCAACGGCATCGCGATCGGCGGCGTGAAGGGCTGACGCCCTCAGCCGGTCGCAGCCGCGGCTCGCGAGAGTCAAAAATGTCCACGCCGAAAGCGCAATACGGTACACGGCGAGCCGCACGGCGGGAAGGTATAATGATCGTGCAACGACACCAAAACCGGGGGGATTCT
Source organism: Cohnella algarum (assembly GCF_016937515.1). NCBI lineage: Bacteria > Bacillati > Bacillota > Bacilli > Caryophanales > Paenibacillaceae > Cohnella > Cohnella algarum. Next base: position 1,494,159 of record NZ_JAFHKM010000002.1, on the reverse strand, counting down.
TTTGAAACGATTTAGTTTAGCGCTTACAAGCTTGATTCTGGTCTTTGCGCTTGCGGCATGCTCGGGAGGAAACGGCGGCAATTCGAACGCCTCGCCGTCCGCGGAGGCTCCGTCCTCGACGGCGCCGGCAGCTTCGGGCAGCGGGGAAGCGGCGCCCGCGGAAAAAACGAAAATCAAATTTTACACGTTCAAAATGAGCAAGCCGGAAGAGCCGTTCTATCAGGCGGTGCAGGCGTACAACGAGTCCCAGGACAAGGTGGAGGTCGAGTACGTCTCCCTCGTGCAAAACAGCGACAGCGTCGAATTCATGACCAAGCTGGATGTGCTGATTGCCGGCGGAGAAGCCGTGGACGTCTTCATGACGGGCAACGAGGAGCAGGTGCTGGAGCGCGCTTCGCGCGGCATCGTGGAACCGCTTAACGGCCTGTTCGCCCAAGAGGGCGTCACGCCGGAAGACGAATATACCAAGGTGATCAAGCTCGACGATCAGGTTTACGGGCTGCTGACCAACTCGACGCAGTGGTTTACCGTATTCAACAAGGACCATCTGGAGGAAGCGGGCCTGGCGCTGCCGGAGATGGGCTGGACGTGGGACGATTTCCGCGAATACGCCAAAAAGCTGACGACGGACGAACACTACGGAACGTATTTCCATACGTGGGGCGAATACCCGAACATCATCGCCTATACCGAGCGCCCGCATCCGCAATTGTCGGCCGACCGGAAACCGATTTTCGACGATCCGTCCTTCGAATACTTCTTCAATCTCCGCCGCGCCATGGAGAAGGAAGACAAGAGCGTAGAGCCGTACGCCGACGTTCTCGCTTCGAACTACCACGTGCTCCAGCAGTTTTTCGCCGGAAACGCGAGCATGCTGGCCGTGCCGAGCTACGCGGTCAGAGCGGGTCTCAACCTGGAGAGGTTCCCTCATGAATTCCAGATGCAGTACGCCCCGATTCCGCGCGCCGTCGACGCGACCGATATGGGCATGACGAACATTTCGGGCAGCGGCATCGCCATCGGCGCAAGCTCGAAAAACAAGGAAGCGGCATACGACTTCGTCCGTTGGATGACGACCGAGTCCTACAAGTTCACGCAGGAAATCCCGGCGGCCAAAGGGGTTGACGGCAACCAACTGCTGACGGACTTTTTCGGGGACAACACGGATCTGATCGATATCGAGTCGTTGTCCAAAACGTTGTTCGATCCGAACGTGAAAATGCCGGAAGGCGGCGTGAGCGTGGCGTACGGAGCCGAGCTGAAAACCATCGTCGAAAACGGGTTCAACAGCTTCATGCTGGACAACCGCAGCTTCGAGGACGTGCGAAAGGAAATGACCGAGGAAGCGGAGAAGGTCATCCAGGCCAATCCGTAGAAAAACGCGGGGCGGCAGCGGGGAGAATGCGGTATAATGGGGAATGAGTAAAGGACGGGGTGGAGATGAGCGCGTTAATGGGCTGGATGAGCCGCTTTTCTTTCCATCGCAGACTGCAGTTTTCGTTCCTGATCTTGATCCTGCTGCCGTTCATGGCGGTTACGCTCTGGTCGTATACGTCCGTCAAGCAGAACGTGACCGACCGGACGCTGCGCTCCAATGAAGAAACGCTCCGGGTGATCGCCAACCAACTTACGAAGACGATCGACACGATATCCTTCGCCTCGATTTACTTTTCCCAGTCGTACGACGCCGAAGCGCTGGAGAGCCTGCGATACTTGAAGGACAAGGACTCGTTCACGGACTACGAGGCGTACGCCCGGCATTCGAAGCTGAAGTCGATGGCCAACATATTGACCGTGCAGTCGTTCGACGCCAATCTGGAAATTCTCATCGTCAACCGGAAAAACCGGATCGTCATGGGCAACCTGGACCGGGCATTGTTCTCGGAGCTGCCGGACGGATTTCTGGCGGCCGGCAGCCGCGTGGACGACAGCGAAACCTCGATTTTGCAGTGGTTCCCTTCCGGGAGCGGCGATGCCGCTCCCGCGCATTATTATGCGGCGCGCGTCATCGCCGACCCGCGCAACTCCGAGAAGCTGGCGACGTTGTTCATCGGCATTCCGAATTCCTATTTCCAAAGCGTGTTGAATACGGGCAATCCGGCAGTCGCCGTTACGCTGACGGACAAGTCCGGCAGCCGGATCGCTTCCGCGAACGAAATTGGCGACCTTTCCGGCGCGGATGTGCTGAGCGGCGAAGTGCGGATTCCGCGAGTGGATTGGCAGCTTGCCAGCCATACGCCAAGGAGCTCCATCGTCGGCCAGATCAACCGCGAATTTTTCGTTTCCATTATGGTGGTCGGCATTTTTTTCGTCGGCTTTCTGGTATTGTCGGTCCTGTGGGCCGGACAAATCAACAAGCCGCTCAGCCTGCTTCGTTCCAACGTCAAGCAGTACGTCGGGGGCAACCGGAACGTGCGCTTGCCGGTCAAGGGCAAGGACGAGGTCGCCCAGCTGTCCTCGGCGTTCAATCAGATGCTGGACGAGCTCAATCAGCTGCTGCATCAGGTGGAGACCGAGCAGGAGGAGAAGCGGAAGCTGGAGCTGCAGGCGCTTGCCGCCCAGATCAGTCCGCATTTTTTGCTGAATACGCTCAATTCCATCAAGGTGAACCTGCTGCTTGCCGGCGATTCGGCGCATGGCGGCATGCTGGAATCGCTGATCAAGCTGCTGCGCGCCTATGTGCGCGTCGAGCCGGTCGGGCTGGCGGAGGAGTGCAAAGTGCTGGGGAGCTACATCCAGGTCATGCAAATCCGCAACCGGCTGGACATCCGGTTCCATAGCCGGATCGGCGCGCAGGCCGAAGCGATCCGGCTTCCGCGCCTGCTGCTGCAGCCGATCGTCGAGAACGCGATCATCCACGGCTTCTCCTCCCGTCCCGAGAACCCGGCGATCGAGCTGAGCGCCGAATGGACGGGCGCCGGGCTTCGCATCGAGATCGGCGACAACGGCCGGGGCATGCCGGACGAACGGCTCAAGCGGCTCAACGACCGCCTTGACGGGATCGCGGGAGAGGAATCGCCCGCGTCCGGCAGAGGGGTCGGCATGGTCAACGTCGCCAGAAGGCTGCGGATTTTATACGGGCCTCTGGCGCGCCTTTCGGCCGCGAACCGTTCCGGCGGCGGCCTGGCCGTCGTGTTTTTCATCCCGATGACTCTTCCCGAGGAGGCGGCTTCCGATGATATCGGTCATGCTGATTGACGATGACGTCCCGATGCTGGACTATGTGGCGCAGCTGCTGAAGCAGCTCGATCTGGAGCTGGAGCTGACGGCTTCGGCGTCCACCAGCGAGCAGGCGCTGGAGCGGTTTCAAGCCGCGCTGCCCGACCTGGTCGTCACCGACATCGGCATGCCCGGCATGGACGGATTGGAGCTGGCGCAAGCTTTCCGCACGATCAAGCCGGAGGTCAGGCTGATTTTCCTGACGTGCTACGAAGAGTTTCAGTATTCCAAGAGAGCTTTCCAGATGGAAGCCGACGATTATTTGATCAAGGACGAGCTTTCGGCCGAGCAGCTTCGCGTCAGCCTGCGCAAGGCGATGGATCAGTTTCGGGCCCGCAGCGAGCGGATGGAGCGCTATGTGATTCGGCAGGATATCGAGCGCAACAAGGATGTGCTGAAGACGAGCTTTCTGAAGGAGCTGCTGGCCGGCGGCGGCGGCTTGACGGGCACGATGCAATTCGGCGAACGGCTGGGCATTTCGTGGAAGCTGCCTTTTTTTCGGGTCGGCTTCCTCCATCTCGACGCCGCTTCCGTCGCGGAGCGGTACGGGTACGAGGACATGCATTTGATCCAGTACGCGGTATTCAACATGGTGACGGAAATTTGCGCCGATGCGGGCGCGGCTCCCGTTACCCCGTTCATGACCAAGGATTACGAGATTTATCTGATCTGGAACGCGGCCGGCCCCGGGGAAGCCGAAGGAAGCCCAAGCCGCGGCAAGGCCGACGGGGCGGAAGCGGACATGCTTCGCTTCATGGAGACGGTACGGGAAAAAACGAAGCAGTACTTGAAAATCGACGTGCTGGGCTTTTATTGGCCGGAAGCCGTTCCGCTGGCGCAAATCGGAGCCGCCCATCGCCGGATGACGGCTTGCCGCGAGCAAAGCTTTTACGGCAGCGCCGGGGCGGCGGCGGTATCGGCCGAGCCGGCGCCGTTCGATCCCGCCGCCGACGGCAAATTCGACAAGGAAAGAGGCTTGCTGTCGCTCGCGCTCGAGGAGAACGACGGATCGTGGATCGATCTGGCCGTCAGCGCGATGAGCCAGCGGGTTGCGGCGGACCGCTTGCCGCCCCGCCTGGTCAAGGAAGCTTGCGCGGATCTCGTCCGGCAGCTGGCGTACGAGACGAACGGGCAGGTGGGGGAGGGCTTCTACACGCATCTCGGGCTGGCCGTTCGAGCTGCGGAAGCGGTTCAACTGACTCGCCGGGAGCTGCGGGGCTTGTTCGTCCGTCACTCTCTTGCGCCCGGGGGCAAAGAGGAAGAAAGGGATTTGCGGCTGCAGGCGATCGATCAATATTTGCAAGAGCATGTGGACGAAATGGTCACCTCGGTCGACATGGCCCATTATTTGCACTTGAATCCCAGTTATTTTTCCCGGTTTTTCAAACGGCTTGCCGGGGTCAACTTCACCGAATACGTCAACCAGTTCAAAATTAACATGGCGATCCGGATGCTGCGGCAGGAGAACGAAACGGTGGAAAACGTCGCGTATACGCTCGGGTTTTCGGATCGGGCCTACTTTTCCAAAGTATTCAAAAAGTACAGCGGCAAAAGCCCGAGCGAATTCAAGGGTTCGTAACGAGAAGTCAAAACAATCCACGTCAAGGAGTACGAAAAGTGCATAGTGCTTAACGTGCTCCGCTTGCTATAGTAAAAATTGTAAGCGCATACAATCAAGGTGATCAACCTTGCGCGTATGAGCTGCACATTCCGCAAAGGAGGGGCTTACGAATGTCGGCGTCAAGCAAACCGAAAGTTCGAACGGGCTGGCTGGCGGCGGTTGCGGCCTGCGTGCTGCTGGCGGCAATGCCGATCGGGAGCGGCAAGGCGAATGCGGCCGCGTCGGGGGATGCTTACGTGAATTACGATTCGGCCACGCGGACGTGGACGATGGGGACGGGCAAGGTGGAGAAGGCGGTGCGCTTCGGCGAGGGGACGTATACGATGACCCGGCTGGTCAACAAGGCGACCGGCCGAAATTACGTGCAGGGGGCGAGCCCGAACTCCGACGAGTTCAACGTCAAAATCGGAACCGCTTCGTACAACGGCTCCGGCGGGGGCTGGATTTACGATTCGTACCGGACGCAAACGCTGGCGCAAGGCGAATTGCAGCTTAGCGTCGTTATCCATAACAGCGTCGTCGAGGTTACGCGTCATTATGTCGCGTATCCTTCGACGGGCGTCATCGAGGAATGGTCGGAATTCCGGAATATTTCCGGAAGCTCCCAAAGCTTCGCGGATATATCCGCGTTTCGCCAACGCGTGATGCAGAACGATGCCGGGCAGGTCGACCTTTACGTCATGAGCGGCGACAAGGCGGATACGCCCGTCTGGAACAAGCTGCTGGACCCCAAGCCGGCGACGGCGAACACGACCTTCGCGGGCAACGGCTCCAACAAGTACCATCCGTTTCTGGCGCTGTACAACCGCACGTTGTCGGAGGGAATTTTCGTCACCTGGGACTACACGGGGAACTGGCTGGCGGAGGTCGGCGATTTTTCCGGCCGGACGTTCGCGCAGATGAAGACGAGCTCCGGCCCGGTAACGATCGCGAACAACGCGACGTTGAAGGGTCCGCTAAGCCGTACGGGCGTGTTTTCCGGGGACCTGGACGATATGGGGAATACGATTCTCGATTTCACTTATCGCTACAAGTGGGACTACACCCGGGAAGAGTATTTTCCGCTTGTCCGCTTCGGCGGTTACGGCAGCGACCCGGCCCACATCCTGAACAAGATCCATTCGACCCGCTATATCGGGGGCGATTTGATCTGGATCGACGCCGGCTGGCAGGATTATTTGGGCGACTGGAACAACAAGCCGGGAGAAAGCAACGCCGCCTACAACGCCTACGCGGTTAAAAACGGGCAGAAACTCGGGCTGTGGCTCGTCCCTTGGGGGCGGAAGCGAATTCCCAAATTGCCGCGGCTCATCCGGAATGGATGGCGAATCCTTCCTGGTACAAGGCGGGATTAAGGACGGAGCGCCAGGACGTCGTGGCGCACATCCTCGCGATGCTGAATCAAAAACAAACCGAGTTCGGGAGCTTTATGCTGAAAACGGACTACGGCGCCGACTCCGGAACGATTCTGAAGGCCAACAACATTCTCTACATTCTCGAACAGTTCAAAAAGCAAAATCCCGGCGCGGCCTTGCTCCTGTGCAGCGACGGGGCGGGCCTGCTGTCGATCGAAACGGCGCGGTTCAGCGACGTGGTGCAGCTGCGCGACGGAGCGGCGGGCAGCGAGGACGGGTATTATACGTCGCTGCTGTTCCCTTCCGAGAAGCTTCAGGTCAGCTACGGCAGAGGCGACATCGGCAACTACAGCAAAAGCAACCGCTACTTGTTGAGCTACCACCTGACGATCGCCGGCAAAGTCGACGGGACGCCAAGCGAGATGGAGCCGCTGCGCCGGGACGTGGACCTGTACCGGTACCTGAAGACGCAGGGCGTCATGGGCAGATGGGTGAAGGTGTACCGTCCCGCCGTCAGCGCGGGCGACAAGGAAGGCATTTTGCAAAAAATGAGCGGCGACGGCTCCAAAGGGTACATCACGTTCGCGAAAAAAGACGCGATGGTCGGCACGAATGTCACCGTCTTCCCCAAAGGCTTGAACGCGTCGGCCAGCTACACGGTCGCGACGCTGGAAGGCGGCAAAACGACGGAAACGCGCAGCGGCTCCTACTGGATGACCAACGGCATTCCGCTGACGCCGTTCAAGCAGGGCGAGGTCATTTTCTTCAACCTGGAAAACCGGCCGATGTCGGGCAGCGATACGACCGCTCCCTCCGCGCCGGGCAACGTCTCGCAAGCCGAAGCTTCCAACCTTGGCTATAACGGTATCGAAGTAACCTGGACGGAAGGCGCCGACGACAACTGGATTTCCTATTACGAAATTTTCAAAAACGGGGCCGCATACGACAAAGTATCGAAAGGGACGTACTACTTCGACAAGGAGGGCGTTTCCGGCGACGAGTATCAGGTTCGGACGGTGGACGGCGATGGAAACGTTTCGGCGCTCGCGCCGACGGCCGTCGGCCCGGCAAACGTGGCGGCGGGAAAGCCGGCGACGGCGGATTCGGTCTATGACGTCTTCGCGGCGGAGAAAGCGGTGGACGGCGTCGTGTCCGACGAATCCCGCTGGGTAAGCGCGAATACGAACGGCCCGCATTGGCTGGAGGTCGATTTGGGCCAAAGCTATGCCATCGGAAGCGCGGAGGTTCATACCGGCCACAGCGACGGCAACGCGGTGTCGAACTTCAAGCTGCAGGCGTGGAACGGAAGCGGCTGGACGGATATCCCGGGAGCGTCGGCGAGCGGAAATCCGAAGACGAGTACGGTCGTCTCCCTGGCGTTCGCCGACCCGGTCGCGACGAGCAAGGTCCGGTTTGTCAGCACCGACAACGGCTATGTGAGGGTCAAGGAGCTGAAGCTGTTCGCGCTGTAGGCGGCAGCCAAAACAGGACCGCCTTCGGAGGCGAAGCGCCCCGAAGACGGTCCTGTCGTATATGCGAGATTAAACGTGCAGCTTGACCTGATACCCCGGTTGGTTTTTCGGGTGGTTTTGATTGAGGAAGACGGAACGGTCGTTTTTCAAGGAAATGACTTCAAAGAATGGCGTGAAGCGCTCTTCCGAAACGTTGAACGCGGCCAGGAACTTGGCGAATAACTGTTGTTCCTGATGCTCGGGTTCGCCGTCGGCGAGAGAGGAATCGACCAGGTTGACCAGGATGCAAATTTTTTGCGCGTCGGTCAGGATCGGAGCCGCTTCCTGCAAAAACTTGTCGATCGGGGTCGAGCGAACGTATTTCAAGGCCCGACCAGCAGAGCCCGGTTGTTCGCACCGACGCCGATGACGCCGTTCTGCTCTTCTCCGCCCAAGACGGCCAGCAGCTGCCCTACTTCTTCGTGATCCATTTCCCCGTCCGATTGCATCATGTACAGCAGCGAGCTCGCGAACGCGAAATGCGGCGTCATGCCTTCCGTGCTTTTGTCTCCTTTGAATAGATCGAACAAACCCATTCGAGAAATCCTCCTATGCCCGATAAGTTTTGCGATTCTTGCAGTTTCGCGAATCGCCTAAAGCTATTTACGGGCATTCTAATTCGCAGTTTCAGAGAGTTGGAAGAAAAAACCGAATGCGGATTGCCAAACCTCATCGCGCCCGGTACGATGAAGCTATGACCGATGCGGAGGGGAAACTGTCCTATGTCTATCTATGAGCGAATGATGAATCGAACCGGAGGCGTCAAAGTCGACACGACGCTCGACATTTCCCGCGGAGTTCGCTGCGGGGAGGAGCTGAGCGGCACCGTCATTTTGAGGGGAGGACGGGACGCGAAGCATGTGACCGCGATCGAATTCGGGCTCGTGGCGGAATTTTTTTGCGAAAAAAACAAGCAAATCGTTAAAGACAAAGGCGTCATTTACCGCCATACGCTCGGAACGAGCGTTACGGTCGCCCCAGGCGAAGAGAAACGGGTTCCGTTCCGGTTCCGGATTCCGTTGACGACGCCGGTGTCGATCGATTCTTCCAAGGTGTGGCTGGAAACGACCGTGAACGTGGAGATGGAGGAGACCAGGAACGACCGGGACGCCGTGCCGATTTTGCCGCATCCGATCGTTCACGGGTTCTTCGAGGCCGTCAAGCTGCTGGGACTTCGGCTGGATGAGGTTTCGCTGCTTCATGTCCCGCACCTTCGGACGGAATTCCCGTTCGTGCAGGAATTCGAATTCAAGCCGCGGCTGCCCTCGGCTCTGGACGAAATCGAGGTTTACTATACGGCGGACAGGTCGGAGCGGGTGAACTTTTTTATCGAAATCGACCGGCGGGCCAAAGGGCTGAGCGGCCTGCTGGAGGAAGCGTTCGATTGGGACGAGCGGCATATCCGGGTTACGTTGACGAAAGAGGACGCAGCCGACCCGGAGCGGTTGGCGGACAAGCTCGCGAGGTGTATCCTGCCGCATTTGAAATAACATACTTGACGTTCCTTTGTTATTATAATAAACTTAGTTTCATAAAGTAAGTATAGGCTGCTTTTCTTTTCTTCATGGAACAAAGGGCACCCCGAAGGGTGCCTTTCTTAGGTAGATCGGAATGCGATGTTTGCGTGGACTGGCGCGGCGCCGCTCAGGCGGCTGAGCCTGCGAAGCTGCGCCTATGTTGGATTTTATCCAACGGGTGGTGCGAGAAACGCGGAAACCTCGGTCTACAGTGGATTTTTTCCAACGCGGAACCTGAAATAAGGGCAAAATCGCCGAAAATGCCTCGCCTGATTGGACAAAATCCAACGAAGACGGCGGGGGCGGCCTAAAAGCCGACTTTGATTGGACAAAATCCAATGTAGCCAGCCCGGCAAGGAGTCGAACCCACAGAGGACGGCGATAGCCGTTTCGGCTTGGGCATCCTTTCGGAAACCCGAGGGCATACGGTTTCTTTGCCCGGGGCATATTGAAACCAAATTTTTAATCGTAAGGGGTCGTGGCATGCCTGCGCTTCAAGAGAAAGTCGTCTCCATCCTGGAAAAGAAAATTCGATTGATCAAAAGCGGCGAAGAGGCCCTTTACCTGGTGGGGCCGATTCGATTGCCGATCCGTCTGGACGGCGAGACCGTCACGTTCCAATGGTATTGTTGGCTTCGCTGCCAGGAAGTAACCGAGGACGTCGAACGGATCATCGAAAAGCTGTCCTCCGTCAATTTGGCCGAAATGCAGCAGTCCAGCGTTTTGGCGTACGGCGATTTCCGCAACGGCGAGGATGCGCTGATCCGCATGCACTCCATCTGCCACACGGGCGATATTTTCGGCAGCCAGCGGTGCGATTGCGGGTTCCAATTGGAGCAGTCCCTGAAAATGATCGCGGAGCACGGAACGGGCGCCTTGTTTTATCTGGCCAATCACGAGGGAAGAGGAATCGGGCTGTTCAGCAAAGCGATGGCCTACGTCCTGCAGGAAAACGGCTACGATACCGTCGATGCGAATTTGAATCTCGGATTTGTCGACGATGCCCGGAATTACGGCGACGCCATCGAAGTTTTGCGGACGCTTCGTTCGAAGCCGGTCAGGCTGATCACGAACAACCCCAAAAAGCTGGAAGCCTTGAAAAAGGCGGGCATGCACGTCTCGGCCCGGACGCCGCTGTGGGGCAGCGCTTCCGAATTTAACGAAAAATATTTGCAAACGAAAATAAACCGGTCTGGCCACCTGTCGGAAAGCGGCTGTCCGAACGATTAACCGGGAGGCTCGAGGTGGCGGGATGAATTTCGAAATCGGTCTTTATACGCTTGGAGATCTCGTGCCGGACCCGCATGCCGGCAACACGATCAGCCCCCGGCAGCGGTTGAAGGAGACGATCGAGGCGGCGAAGCTGGCCGACGAAGCGGGGCTCGATCTGTTCGGCGTCGGCGAGCATCATCGGCTGGACTATGCCGTTTCGGCGCCGCCGGTCGTCCTCGCGGCGATCGCCCAGGCGACGAAACGGATCAAATTGACGAGCGCGACGACCGTCATCAGCACGGCGGACCCGGTCCGGCTGTTCGAGGACTTCGCCACGCTGGACTTGCTGTCGGACGGCCGGGCGGAAATCATCGCAGGGCGCGGAGCGTTCGTGGAATCGTTCCCGCTTTTCGGCTACGATACGAACGATTACGACGACCTTTTTGCCGAAAATATGGACTTGTTTCTGAAGCTGAACGAAGCGGACGTCGTCTCCTGGTCGGGCCGGTTTCGATCCCCGTTGGCGAGCGCCGAAATCGCCCCCCGGCCGGTCCAAAGCCGATTGCCGATCTGGGTTGGCGTCGGGGGCTCGCCGGAGAGCGCGATTCGCGCCGGAAGGCTCGGGGTCGGCATGGCGATCGCGATTCTCGGCGGCGAGCCCGAACGGTTCAAGCCGCTCGTCGATCTTTATCGCAAGGCCGGCGCCGAAGCCGGCTTCGCCCCGGAGGAGCTCAAAGTAGGCATCACGGGGCACGGGTATGTCGCCGCGACGACGCAGCAAGCGAAAGAGGAATACTTCCCCTATTATGCGAATTACCGTTCTTACGTCAGCCGCGGGAGAGGAACCGAGAGCAGGGTGACCCGGGCCGAATTCGAACGATTGGCGGGCCCGGACACCGCCTTGTTCGTGGGCAGCCCGCAGCAAATCATAGAGAAAATCCTCTATCAATACGAACTGTTCGGGCACCGGCGCTTCATGGCCCAGATCGACATCGGCGGCATGCCGTTCCGCAAAGTCGCGGAAGGCATCGAGCTGCTGGCGACGAAGGTCGCGCCGGCGATTCGGAAAGAGACGGGGAAGTAAGTTTCAGTGGGGCGACTCTGACCTGGTCAGAGTCTATTTGTTTTATAGGGGCCAATCCCGATTTATTTTTCAGCCTCTTTTCACTTCATCCAGCGTTTTTCCGCTGCTGTTCTTCCAATCCGCCCAACCGTTGGACGGTCTGCCGAGAACGACCGCCCCCGCGGCGCTTGGCGAATTAAACACATAATCCGAGACGAAAAGATAATGCTCATCTTGTTTGACTACGATGCCGTCCGAGATCAATTTATTTCTTAACCCTACGTACGATTTCATGCTGGGAGCGGCGTTTAACACCATTTGGGAATTTTTTAGGACAACGAGCCCTTCGTCGGTGAATTGACCGACAGCCTCCACGCCTTTAGCCTTACAATAAAATGTGTCCACGGAAGACACGCTTTTATTCGTATCCCGGGCTTCCTCGAACAAGTGATAACCCAAAGTCGAGATTAAAATCTTCATCGTTTCGAAAATATCCATCAAGTCGGCAATCGCGGATTCGGGTAAATACGTTCTTGCCGGGACGGTTTGTTGCAGTTTATACCGATTTATATCATTGCATCGATCGTAACAATACCATTCCAAGTACTTAATATGGGCTTTCGTGAAAAAATTGTTGTTTGTCGTAATGACGACGGCGTGCTCCCAGAAATCTTTTTCTTTATTATGCTGTTTCAAGCGCGCGTAGCAGTCTTCCGCTTCGCCGATATAAACTCTGGGTTTGGCATCCTCGTCTGTCTGCCCGAACAAAAAGTACAATCCTACGTTCTTCGTTTCATCGCGTTGGCCGGCTTCATTCAGTCTATTTCTGGGTATCAGGATTGCCTTTACGATGCGGCTCGTAATTTCAGCGATTTTTATCCCCCGGGGAGAACCGTCGGGAAGAAAGATTTGGATCGTTCGCGCTTGTGTCAAGATGTCCACCGCCGTGTTAAGAAGTGCTCCGCCCTTCCGGGACTCTGGATTCTAAAAATAAAAATATCATTTTAGGTGTGCTTTGTATATCTGTCATGCAAGTTTGTCAGTGTCAAGCTAGCGTGGGCAGTCATTTAAGATGCCTGGAACGCGAACCCCGAAGGAACCTCTTCCTTGTAAGCGCTTTGCTTCGTTCTTTCATCAAACACAAGTGATTTGTCAGAATTTTTTGCCGTTATCCGCGAAGTGCTTTGAGTGCCATACCCGTTGTGCTGCTTTGCTTCGGTCCTTGCAGCATGCGAATCATTCCAGCGATACAACCCTTGACCGGTTGCGTCACGTTCTTGAGCAATTGCCGCATGTTTATCGACTGCTGCGGCGTTGCCTGCTTACTCGCTTGTCCTTCAACCGTTCTTACCACCGTGCCCGCTTCTTGAATCCTCATCATCGTCCTCAGCATCGCCCTGACGCCTCGCTCACTCCAACTGTACCCGCCACGCTTCGTCCGCTTGGCGAATATACGCATCTGCGATTCCGCGCTTCCCATCGGGCGCATACCGCTTGTGTCGATCCCCTTCGCCTGGAGTGTTTTTCGGTAGTCGTCCAAATGCTTCTCATGCCGCTTTAGAAATCTTTTATACGGCTTCCAATCCTTCCGGTTCTCTTCCGCTATCTCTTGCTCCGACACGCCTTCCAGGACCGCCATAAGCGCGGCTGCATCCTGTTTGGCCAAAGACCGTCTCACGGTCTCCCACACCTGCGGCAAATGACCAACAAAGCGTTTCAAATCACGCGCCACATGAAAGCGGTCCAGCATGTACAGACATTGGTGAAAGTAGGATGTACATTCCCCGATCCACGCCGCGCCGTCTCCGTTCACCACAAGCCACGTGTTCTCGTCGATTTCGTAACGCTCCACCAGAAAGTCCCCGAACCCTTCCCAGAAGTCGCCGCCGCTCGTATGCAGGTAATGCTGTTTGTTCTTCAGCTGTACCCGCTTGCCGTTCTTCTCCCAGCCTTCGTGTACGACTGCAATTGCGTTCTCCATCCCGCGCTTTTTGCTCCGCTGCAGCTTCGTGTACAGCCCATCCACTTCCACGAACAGCACGCGGGCAGCGCGCCGTTTCACCGCTGGCATCGGCTGTTGCGCACGCTCCATCAGTTTTTCCCTGATCGCTTGGTGGCTCAGCACATTGTAGCCCAAAAGCTGCTCCAGCCTCTTTGCGCTGTCCCGGTACGACGGTCCTTGGCTTGCGAATGCGATTGCTGTCTCTTCCAAATGCGGACTGACTTTCCCGCGCCCTTCGAATTGCAACAGCTGATCCAGCAGATACACGTGTTTGCCGCTTCTACGGTCACAGTACAATCTCCGCTTAAAGCGCACATTCCCGAACACTGTGTTGACGCTTGTTTCACGCTCGTCCTTTACTCGATAACGCTCTCGGTCCCGTTGCTCCAGGATCTGCTGATCCAGCGCCTCCAGTACCTGCTTCATCGCACGAGCGAATTCCTCCTGCATTTTCCGGAAAATCCATTGCTCAATCTCTTTCATCGTCGGCATTGTTGTGGTAAAGTGGCTCACAGGAGCTTCCTCCTTCTTGGTGTGTTGTGCGCAAACATCACTTTACCAAGGGAGAAGCTCTTTTTCTATATCCGCTTTTTCCAATTCCTACACCCACAGAGATTTTACACTATCTGCAAGTTTGTTAAAATGATGTTGTCCGGAGTGCAATCATCCATGGGATTCAACCTAATATCGTAAACGCCCCCAAAAAGGAGAGTCCGCCGATGTACGAGCTGAAAACGAAAGAAACCGACAACAGCGTCATCGAGTTCATCGAAAATGTAGACAACCCCAAGAAACGCGAAGATGCCTATGCGCTTTTGGACCTTTTTGCCGAAACGACCGGCTATCCGGCCAAAATGTGGGGACCGAGCATCATCGGCTTCGGCTCGTACCACTACAAATACGCGTCAGGCCATGAAGGCGACGCGCCGCTCGTCGGCTTTTCGCCGAGAAAGGCGAAGATCAGCCTTTATTTCGCGACGGGCGACGAGAAGCGGGAAGAGCTGCTGCGGAATTTCGGCAAACATACGGCAGGCAAAGGGTGCGTCTATATTAACAAGGTCGCGGATATCGATACGGACGTCCTGAAGGCGCTCATCGAGCAGTCGGTGAAGTTTTTGAGGGAGACCTACCCGGGTTGAATCGGGCCGCTTTTCCGCGTTATATCGGCGCGAGGCCCGATTAACGGCCTCACGGTGCCGTTAATTTCGCGTAAGCGCCCTTTCCATACCGGTTCCGCCGGAAGAATCATCGCTGCGCGAGTTTTTTGCCATAATATCCATGTCAACGCGTCGTACCGATAAAGTAACGAAAAGGAGCGCCACGCATGGTAGACGTTCAAACGGAAACGGTCATCCGCAGCCCCCTGGAACGGGTAGCAGCGTATGCGGCCGACCCCGATCATGCTCCCGAATGGTACGTCAACATCAAATCGGTCGAATGGCAGACCCCGAAGCCGCTGGCGCTCGGTTCCCGGATTGCGTTTCAAGCGGATTTTCTGGGGAGGAGGTTGGCGTACGTATACGAAATCGCGGAATACCGTCCGGGCCGGCTGCTGGTGATGAGAACGGCCGACGGGCCTTTTCCGATGGAGACGACGTATGTCTGGGAACCGGCCGAAGCGATGATGCGCAGAGCGAACCGTAAGGATTTGAAGGCGATCAAGCGGATATTGGAAGGACAAGCGCGATAACTCCGCCTTCGGAAAAAGAACGGCGCAGGACTGTCGCCGGCCGTCATGAACGGCGGCCGGGCGGTCCTGCGCTGTTTTGGTTCGAATTCCCGCTATCTTAGCCCAACTGAACGAAGAAGGTCGTCGTCTCGTTCGGCACGCTTTTGGCGTAAATTTTTCCCCGGTGCTGCTCGACGATCGACTTGGCGATGGCAAGGCCGAGGCCGTAGCCGCCGTGCTTGCGCGAACGCGACGGGTCGGCGCGGTAGAAGCGGTCGAAAATTTTGCCGAGATGCTCGGCGGAAATGCCTTCGCCGGTGTTGGTCACGGAGAGCAGGATGTGATGGCCCGTCTTCCTGAGCTTGAGCTCGATCGAGCCTCCGGGATTCGTATATTTGACCGCATTGTCCAGCAAAATCATGGCGACCTGCTTCATCTGCTCGCTGCTGCCGTTCACGGTCAGGCCGGGCTCGATCTCGTAGTCGAGCTCGATGTTTTTCTCGAAGATAACGGCCTCCATCGTGAGGATGACGCTTTCCACGGCTTCGCTCAGGTCGAACGGGACATGGAGAATGCGCTCGCGGACGTCGTCCATCTCGGTCAAATACAGCAGGTCGTTCGTGAGCGTCTTCATGCGCTCGGTTTCCGATTTGATATGGTGCAGCCACTTCGACTGTTCGCGGATCGTATCCTCGCTGTTGGCGAGCAGGACATCGGCATTGGTGTTGATGACGGCCAGCGGCGTCTTCAGTTCGTGCGAGGCGTCGGCGATGAACCGCTTCTGTTTGTTGAAGGCTTCCTGCACCGGCACGATGGCGCGGTTGGCGAAGTAGCGGCTGGCGACATAGATGGCGACCAGCATGACCAGCGCGACGGCGGAAAACGTATAGATGAGATTCGTCAAAATGTTCTGCCGGGCGGTGACGTCCAGATAGACGAGGGAATATCCCGTGACGGTCGGCTGCACGCTATATGCCCAGCGGGTTCCGTCCAGCGTGAACTGGCCGTTATCCGATGGATCGGAGGCCGCTTCCTGAACGGCGATCGCATAGAACTCGTCGTCCATGTCGAACCGGGAGTCGATCTCTGTCAGGTTCCAATCCGCGTCCGCTTGCAAGGAGAACGAGACCGATCGTTCCGCCGGGGGCTCCAGCTTGCCGCGGCCCGTCTGCGGAAAGGGATTGTCCCCCCTCTGCGCGGCAAGCCGTCCCCCGCGTCCGGTTTGCGGTATGTCTCCGACACGCGTTCCAGGTCCAGCGCGATGTCTCTGCGCACGTCCCGGTACGTGATCGTATAGATGGCGGCGAAGGCAACGAGCATGATGATCGAAATGATGATCATGTTCATCAGGAGAAACCGGTTGCGCAGCTTGTTGAACATCAGGAGGCCCCCTCCAACACGTACCCTACGCCCCGAATCGTGGCGATCCGGACGGACGCGTTCAGGAACGCGAGCTTTTTCCGCAAGAATGAGATGTACACTTCCACGTTATTGTGCTCGGCATCGGAGTCGAACCCCCACAGCTTCTCGATAATTTGCTCCTTGGAGGTCACCGCCTGCTTCCTCGCGATCAGGAGCTCGAGCAGCTCGCTTTCCTTCAGAATCAGCTTCAGTTCCTTCCCTTTGCACGTGAGCTTAAGCGTCGACGTGTTCAATTCGATATCTCCGAATTTCAGCCCGTCCTCCGGCACGACCTCGCCCTTGCGCCTTAACGCCGCCCGGATCCGCGCCAGCAGCTCGCCGGTCGAAAAAGGCTTGGCGACGTAGTCGTCCGCCCCGTGGTCGAGGCCCGCGATTTTGTCCGGCACCTCGCCTTTGGCCGTCAGCATGATGACCGGCGTCGAAATCCCTTCGGCGCGCAGCGTTTTGAGCAGCGTGATCCCGTCCATCTCCGGAAGCATGATATCGAGCAGCAGCAGGTCGTAAATGCCGCTCAGCGCGTTGTCCAGTCCCGATTGGCCGTCGTGGACCGCGTCGACGGAATAATGGTTTTTTTTCAATATTTGAGCCAGCGCCTCCGCCAGATGCACTTCGTCCTCTACGATTAAAATTCTCATGGCTGCAGCCCCTTTAGGTTGACGTGCCTCTATTGTAGGAACGGAACCTTTAATCAACCTTAATAGTAGCATCCGCTTGCGGCCGGGAGAAACTTTTTTACATTGCGATAACAATTTAAGCTTCGCTAAAGGTTGGCGCTCTAACATACAGACATGAAAGGGCGAGGACATCGCCGACGGAAAGGGAGTGCCGCTCATGGCAATCGAAGTGTTCAACCGTTACGAAAACAAATATTTGATGGACGCCCAGGCCTTTCATGGCCTTTATCACCGCCTGATGGAATATATGGAGCTCGACGAATACAACAAAAACGGCAAGTTCTACTCCATCAGCAACCTCTACTACGATACCGATCGCCATACGCTGATCCGCAACAGCCTGGCAAAGCCGAAGTACAGGGAGAAGCTGCGGATTCGGGCTTACGGAGTTCCCGAGAGCGATGCGAAAGTGTACCTGGAGCTGAAAAAAAAGGTGTTCGGCGTCGTCAACAAGCGAAGGACGGCGCTTAAGCTAAGCGAAGCTTACGAATTCGTCCGGACGGGGAAAGCGCCGGCATTCCGAGCCGGGATGAACCGGCAGGTGATCGGGGAGATCGAGTACTTCCTGTCGAGATACGAGCTTCGGCCGATGGTGTACCTTGCGTATGACCGGATCGCGATGTTTTGCAAGGGGAACCGGGATTTGCGCATCACCTTCGACACGAACATCCGGTCGCGGCGGCACGATCTGAGGCTGGAGAGCGGCGACCGCGGCGAGCAGCTGCTCGAGGACGGGCAGTGGCTGATGGAAGTGAAGGCGGAGAAGACGGTTCCGGTCTGGCTGGCAAAAATGCTGTCGGAGCACAAGATGTACCGGACGAGCTTCTCCAAATACGGCAACGAGTACAAAAAGTCCGTTCGATACGCAAAACCGGAAAGGGAGAGAGTCGTCCTATGATCGAATCCATCGAGTCCATTATCGCTTCCGGCGCGGCAAGCGCGGAATTGACGTTAACCTACGCGCTGCTGACGTTCGCCGTCTCCATCGTGCTTGGCTCCGTGATCAGCCTTACGTATATGAAGACGCAGCCGGCGTTTTCCCCCAGCTTTACGCTGACGATGATCGTGCTGCCGACGATCGTGGCCATCATCATTTTGCTGATCGGCAGCAACATCGCCAGAGCTTTCAGCCTCGCCGGGGCGTTCTCCATCATCCGGTTCCGAAGCGCCCCGGGCGATTCCAAGGATATTTCGTACGTTCTGTTCTCGATGGCGGCCGGGCTTGCCTGCGGCGTCGGCGCGTACGGCTACGCGGTGCTGTTCACGGTATGCTTGTGCCTGCTTATGTTCGTCCTGAAAGCCTTCAAATTCGGACAAAACAAATCGCCGCTCAAGCTGCTCAAGGTCACGATCCCGGAAAGTCTGGGCTACGAGGAAGCTTTCGACGAAGTGTTCCGGAAGTTCGGCATCGACTATGAGCTGAAAAAAGTCCGGACGACCGAGCTGGGCAGCCTTTACGAAGTCGTCTACGCGGTGAACCTGAAGTCCGAGACGAACCAGAAGGAGTTTCTCGACGCGATCCGGTGCCGGAACGGCAATCTGGACATTGCGCTCACCATGAATCCTGCGGTGCAGGAATATTAAACCAGGAAAGGTTGATTAGAAATGAAAAACGATTCCCGAATGAAACTTATCGGCATCACGCTTCTTTGCGCCATTTTGGCGGCGGGGTGCAGCTCGAACGCTTCGTCTTCCGACGCGGGCGCGTCCTCGGCCGCGGCCTCCGCCGAGGCCGTTCAAACGAGCGAAGCCGGCGCTTCCGCCGCGACCGCGCAGCTGGCGGCTCTCCATCTGGACGACCAGGTCGAATACGACGAAGACGACGAGTCGACGGCGTGGAGCGAGGACGGCTCGACGATGATTACCCTCGACGGCTCCGGCGCCAGCGTTGCCGGGGCGGGAGCGGCGGCGGACGGAAGCGTCGTGACGATTGCGGAAGCCGGCACCTATGTCGTGAGCGGAACGCTTGACGACGGCCAGCTTGCGGTCAACGTTCCGGACGAAGTCGTGCATATCGTATTGAACGGCGCGGAAATCCATAACTCCGACGGTGCCGCCATTCATGTGGTCGAAGCGGGCAAAGCCGTCATTACGCTGCAGGAAGGAACGGAAAATACGCTGACCGACGGCGAGACGTACGCGGATACGTCCGAAGACGCGCCGACCGCCGCCCTGTACAGCAAAGGCGACCTGACGATCAACGGCGCCGGCAAGCTGACCGTGCAGGGGAACGGCAACGACGGCATCACCGGCCGGGACGATCTGAAAATCGTGAGCGGCGAGATCGTCGTCGAGGCGGCGGACGACGGCATCCTCGGCCGCGATCTGCTGGCGGTCAAGGCCGGCACGATCGCGGTCACGGCTGGCGGGGACGGCATGAAGTCGTCGAACGACGCCGACGCGGGCAAAGGCGTCATCGCCATCGCCGGCGGCACGTTCGACATCGCCGCAGGGGGCGACGGCTTTCAGGCGGCGACCTCGCTGCTGATCGCGGACGGATCGTTCGCGATCGTGTCCGGCGGAGGCAGCGCGGCGGCCGCGCCGCAAACCGGCGCGGATAACGGAGGCTTTAGCCCGCAACGAAGTCAAACGGCCGCCCAGACCGGGACGGCCGACACGGAAACTGCGGAAACGACCAGCGCCAAGGGGCTTAAAGCGGCGGCGGATATCGTGATCGCGGGCGGCTCCTTCCAAATCGACGCCGCGGACGATGCCGTCCACAGCAACGCGAACGTCAGCATTTCGGGCGGACAATTCAGCCTGGCAACCGGCGACGACGGCATTCATGCGGACGCCTCGCTCGCCATCGGCGGCGGCGCGATCGACATCGCCGAGAGCTACGAGGGCATCGAGGGGTCGGACATCGCGATCGCGGGCGGCGAAATTCGGCTTGTCGCCAGCGACGACGGCATCAACGTGGCCGGCGGCAACGACGAATCGGCCGCGGGCGGCCGCGGCGGCCCGGACTCGTTCAGCTCCAGCGGCGGAACGCTGACGATAACCGGCGGCTACCTGGCGCTGGACGCTTCGGGCGACGGCCTCGATTCCAACGGCTCGATCGTCATGTCCGGCGGCACCGTGCTGGTGAACGGCCCGACGATGAACGGCAACGGCTCGCTCGACTATAACGGCACCTTCGAGCAAACGGGCGGCCTTCTCGTCGCCGCCGGCAGCTCGGGCATGGCTCAGGCGCCGTCCGAGGATTCGTCGCAGCGCTCCGTCATGATGACGTTCCCGGGCGCGCTGGAGGCGGGCACGCTGGTCACGCTGGCGAACAGCCAGGGAGAGCCGGTCGTCTCCTTCGCTCCGGCGAAGTCTTTCCAGATCGTCGTCATCTCTTCGCCGGATCTGACGGAAGGCGAGACGTACGCGTTCTACACGGGCGGCACGTCGACCGGCGCCGAAACGGACGGCCTGTACGAAGGCGGCGCGTTGACGGGCGGAACGGAGGTCGTCAGCTTCGCCCTCGGCGCGAGCGTCACCTACGTGAACGAGTCCGGCGTCACGACCGCCGGAAGCGGCATGGGCGGCATGGGCGGAGGCCGTGGCGGCATGGGACGCGGCGGCATGGGAGCAGGCCGGGATGCGGCCGTGGACGCAGCGCCGCAGTAAGGCGGCGGGGGCCGGGCGCGGTTGAGGGCTGAAGTGCTGTCGCGACATCGAGACAAGCAGCGGAGAAGGACGAAAAGGGTGCTGCTCCAAACCCGGCGCAGCGAGGTCGGCCTGGAGCGCTTCCCTCGCGAGATTGGTTATTATGCGGCAATTCCCGGATCCGGATCGTTTTACGATACTGAAAAACTGCGTTCCACATTGGTGGACGAACTCAGATGGGTAACCATGACTCATCTCACCCCTCCGCATGCAAGCTGACAATCACTGACAATCCAGTTGAGTCGTGGTTACCCATCTCAACCCGCCGAACGCAAACATTCGTACGCACTTGAGCAAAATTTACTCATCTCACCACCTCCGCATGCACGCTGACGATCCAGTTGAGTCGTGGTTACCCATCTCTACCCGCCATTCGCTATCCCCGGAACTCTGCCTTTCCAGTAGCCGTCAGCGGAAGAAGCAGCCGCTTAACCGACACCTAAGCTGCCTCACGCAGTCCGGCCGATGCCAATCCCCTGCGGCGGATTTCGGAAAAACAGCCGGATCGCAAGCTCCGCCGCCAGGAAAAGGGCGACGATCGCGGCGATTACGCTTGCCGCGTAGCCGTTGGCGTAGCTCATTCCGAGCAAGTCCACGAACACCAGCAGCAGCATATGGATCGCTTGGTTCGTGAAGCAGAACGCGTAGCTGCGAACCATCCAGCGGCGGTGCTTCTGGATTTGCTTACGTTTGATTTGAACAAGAGCCGTAATCGTAATCGCCATCCAGACGATGTTGAGCAGGTTGAACGAGATGCTGACGATTTTTCCTCCGGTCGCGTAAGGGGCCAAGTAACCCGAGGTGATGATGACCGCAGCAACGCTGACGATATAGACGTATCCCGTCCCCCGATGCAGCGTCCTGTATTTGCGCAGCAGCTTGCCGGAGAAATTCATCGCTCCCGCAAGCAAAGCGGCGCAGGCGAATCCGATGTGGATATCGACCATCGTCAGCCATAACGGAAGCCGAATCGGGCGATCGAGCCCGGTTTTGCGGCTTAGAAACTCGGCAAACGCCGGATCGAACACGAAGCGGTTCAGGATCGTCCAGACGATCCAGACGGCCGCGACGGCGACGAGGATGCGGTACGGCGTTTTACCGTTCATCGCCGCGTTCCCCCTTTACGATGGCTTTCAGCCGCCTGTATTCCGCTTCCCCGATTTCCCCTTTGGCAAGCCGCAAGCTTAGCGCGGCTTCCGCCTCTCGCGCCGCTCTTTTTCCGAACCCGCGGAGCCGGGAGAACTGAAACGCGCCGAATACGAACAGCGAGACAAAAAACCAGAAATGCATCGAGAACAAAAGACTTCGTGGAAATTCCATGACGTGCGCTCCTTTTTTTTCGCGATTCAGGCCTCTGCCCAAAGAATACCCGACAAATATACCGGAACGAGGGGCGAAAAAATCACAATATAATCAACAAACGATCACGATTCGTGGCGACCGAGGCCTCGCGGGCGGGAGAGTGTTATACTGGCAGTAACCTTAGAGCGGACCGGAGCAGCCGGATGGCGCAGAAAAAGCGGGGGATAGCGGTGAACGGACGGCAAACCGTCCTTGTCGTCGACGACGACAGGAGCATCGTGGAGTTAATGAGGGATTTTTTGGAAAATGACGGATTTCGGGTAATGACGGCGTTTGACGCGGAGGACGCGCTGGCCTTGTTTCGGGAAGCCGCCGTCGACTGCCTCGTCGCGGACGTTATGATGCCCGGGCAGGACGGCTTCGAGCTGTGCCGGAAAATCAGGGCGGTCAGCGATGTGCCGATTTTGTTTCTGAGCGCGCGGGACGACGACGTCCACAAAATCCGCGGCCTGGGGTTGGGCGGCGACGATTACATTGTCAAAACCGCGTCCCCCGGCGAAGTCGTCGCCCGCGTGAAGGCGGTGCTGCGGAGGTACGGCCATGCCCGCAACGCCGCCCCCGCGTGCTGAATTACGGGCGCATGCAGTTGAATTTCGACACCCGCGAAGTGCTTGTCGACGGGGAGCCGGTCGCTTTAACGCCCAAGGAGTATGACCTCCTTCGCCTGCTGAGCGAGCATCCGCGCCAGGTGTTTACGTACGACCAGCTGCTGGAACGATTGTGGGAAGGCGTCGGCGACAAGCATACGGTACGGGTGCACATCGCCCGGCTTCGCGAAAAGATCGAGACCGACCCGAACGAGCCTCTCTACTTGACGAATGTGTGGGGAGTCGGCTACCGGTTCGAGGGGAAACCGCGATGAAGAAGCTTCGGGTACGCAGCTTCATGATTCTGGCTCCCGTTTTGATCAGCGCGTCGGCCTGGGTCACGTACGTGATCGTCCGTTTCGCGGCAACCGGCACACTCGTCTTCGGGTCGGAAGATCGCGCCCCCGATCCCGACCTCATCTGGTTTTCCTCGCTGTTCGGGTTCGCGCTGGCCGTCTTCCTGATCGGATACGCCATGCGCAAATGGATCGCGAGGCCGCTCGAAGCGATGGGCGAGGCGGCCAGACGAATCGCCGGGGGGATCTCGACGTCGAACTGCCCGAATCCCGCATCCGGGAAATCGCCGAGGCGCGCGAAGGGTTCGAAGCGATGGTGGCGGGGCTGCGGCAATCCGTCGAGCGCCGGGCCGAACTGGAGGAGGAAAGGCGCTTCTTCATCGGCGCCATCGCGCACGATTTGCGCACGCCTTTGTTCGCCCTGAGAGGGTATCTCGACGGCCTTGATCAAGGGATTGCCTCTTCGCCGGAACAGATGAAGAAGTACGTGGCCGTCTGCAAAGAAAAGTCGAATCAGCTCGACCGGCTCGTGTCGGACCTGTTCGCTTACGCGAAGACGGAGTATAGGGAGACGGTACGGCTGGAGGACCATGCGGATCTAGCCGAGGTCGTTCATAAATCCGTCGACGGCATCCGCCGGGCGGCCGAGTCGAAGAACATCTCCGTTCGCGCGGAGATCCCCGGCGAAGCTTGCCCGGCAAGGGGAGACGCCCACTTGCTTGAACGGGCCGTAAG
The DNA here is from genome assembly GCF_016937515.1 of Cohnella algarum. Lineage (NCBI taxonomy): Bacteria > Bacillati > Bacillota > Bacilli > Caryophanales > Paenibacillaceae > Cohnella > Cohnella algarum. Next base: position 1,470,263 of record NZ_JAFHKM010000002.1, on the reverse strand, counting down.
CAACCTTTTGGACAATGCGGCGAGGCATACTCCGGCTCATGGCGAAATCTTCGTCCGGTGCCATGCGGAGGGCGGCCGCGCGGTCGTCACCGTCCGGGACACGGGCTCCGGCTTCGCACTGTCCGATCTGGAGCGCGTCTTCGAGCCACTGTACCGGGGGGAGGCTTCGCGGAACCGGGACACGGGCGGGGCCGGGCTGGGGTTGACCATCGCCAGGCGGATTTTTCGGGCGCACGGCGGGGATCTGGCCGCGGCCAATCGCCCGGAGGGCGGGGCGGAGCTGACCGGCTGGCTTCCGGTTTCGGAGGGCGGCGATTAAATCGGGGATTTCCGCGGTCGCTGTTCTCTAGGCATTTTCTCGACATCGGTGTATGATAATTGAGAATAAATATCAATTGCGATGGCCGATTGATTGTGCAGGAGGCAAAGTGGCAATGCTCCGAAGCGAGCGCGAAGCACGGCGGAGCAGGCATTGAAAGTCTACGCCGACAAGGCCGAAACGGCAAAAACGAAGCTGGCGCCATTGTCGGAAGGCAAAAAGGCGGCGATCATTCGTTTTAATGCAAAAGGCATGTTTCTTTTTGAATGGCAATTACTTCAGCGGCTACGTCCTTGCGCACGATCTTGGCTTTGCCCAGAGCAGCCTGGTTTCGGGCGGCGCCCTCGACGTCTCGCTGGAAATCCTGCCCGAATTGGATGCCGATTATATTTTCCTCGTGAAAGACGGAAGCCAGGGAGACCAATTTCTGAACGAATTGAAGGAAAGCAACGTTTGGAAAAACATGCCCGCAGTCAAAAACGGCAACGTGTACGAGACGGAGAGCGACTACTGGCTGAGCGGCGGGCTTATCGCGCAAGGGAACGTGATCGACGACGTCGTGAGGTTCCTCGCGCCATGAACGCAAAAACGAAAATCCCGTATATACCCGATCGTTGCTACGAATATCCGATGACGTCGAACGCGCGGCTGGATTATCGGATTCTGATTGCCGCCCCGGCGGACGAGCCTCCGCCAAGCGGCTATGCGGTCGTCTATGCGTTGGACGGCGACGCGTTGTTCCGGACGCTTGCGGAAGCCGTCAGGCTGCAAACGCGCAAGCCGAAGGGGTACGATCCGATTCTGGTCGTCGGAATCGGATATCCGTCCGGGGAGCCCCTCCGTCTGGTGGGGAAACGGCGAGGTGCTGAAGGAGCTGGAGAGGTTCAAACAGACTTGGCAGGGAGAGCACCCGCTTCACTTGCTGCTGGCCATCGGCGCCAACGAACTGGAGGATATGCTGGAGGGGGCGGAGAAAGTAGCGGAGGGCTTGCGTCCGCTGGCCCAGCAAAACGTTTATATGAAGCATGTCAAGTTCGCGGACGAAGAACATGTAAGCGTCCTGCCTGCCATCCTCGGCCGTATTCCGCGTTTTTTATGGTCCGATCGGAGATAAGGCAAAATGGATTTCGACCGTCAGGGGATGTCTTCCTTGACGGTTTTATTTTGGAATTCACCTCGCTATAGAGCGGTTGCAGAAGCTTAAGGAACGGAGAAAAGAGGACAGCTCAAGCGGAGGGAGACCTATGCTGGATTTTGTCCAATCTAGGAAGCGGAAAAGGAAGAAACCGTTAGCCAGAGTGGATTTTATCCAACGAGAAACATGAAATTTGGGTGAAAACGCCGAAAAGCCCCCGCCAGATTGGACAAAATCCAACGAAGATGACGTGTTTTGCGAAAAAACCGGTTTTGATTGGACAAAATCCAACCAAGCTTTGCCGAGGCCGGCATAGAAACGGAAAAAGCCAGCGAATGAATCGTTCATCCGCTGCTTCTTTGCGTTAGTTTCCGGTAAGCAAGGCGAGCAGTTCCGCAAGCCGGTCCAGCGTTTGCTTGCCGCCCTCGACCGCTCCGTATTCTCTGACGGCGTGATCGCGTTCCGCGGCCGTTTTGAACAGCAGCCGCATCGTGATCGAAGTTCCGCCGTCGTCTTCCCGGAACGTAACCGTCGTTTGAAACTGCCCCGGGCTTTCCTCTTCTCCGTCGCTCGTCGCATAGACGAGCCGCTCCGGCTTTTGCATCTCGACGAACACGATTTGATTCGGAAAGGCGACGCCGTCAGGGCCGTGCATCGTAAATTTCCATACGCCCCCCGGCTTGAAATCGAATTGCTGCGAAGCGATCTTGAATCCCCTCGGCCCCCACCAATTCGCAAGATGTTCCGGACGCGACCAGGCTTCCCAGACCAATTCCCGCGGAGCGTTAAAGCTGCGGTTCAATACGATTTCCCTGTCCTCTGCGTTCTCGGTTTCCGGATATCCTTGGTTTTCCGCCATTGATAAAACCTCCGTCATTTAGGCCCTTTGTCGGGCGGTTTGTCTTTGTGGATTAAATATACCATAATGAGAATATTCCTATAAAGGAATATTTAAAATGAGCGTATCTCGCCGATCGGGAACCGTTCGAACCTGACTGAAATGCTTGATTTGGACTATATGCGCGAGAAAGTAAGCGAAGAGCATCCGATGCTTCTCAAGCGACTGGAAGATACTCTCGAATGGGTCAAAAAAAATACGATCGACTAGCGGCCTCGTTTACGGGGTCGCTTCTTTTTTTGCCGTGTCGTTTGCCGACGAATCCGATCCATCCGAAGGGACTATCGAACGAGAAATGCGACATTAGTCCCTATTTCGGAAAAGTATTTTGCTTTTATACTTGGTATTTAGGGAAATTCGTGTCTGTTTTCCCATCATTTTTACATAATGGAGGGGTTCGTATTCGCAAAACAGGCAAACGGCATTTTTGGAGCGTGGCCGTTCTCGTTTGCGGTTTGGCCTTGACGTCCCAGGCCGCCTCGGCGGCGGACGTGTCCCAATTCGCCGATCTGGAGTCCGTCGATCCGTCGTTGAAGAAGAAAATCGAAGCCCTGCTCGAAGCCGGGGTTTTCGAAGGAACCGGCGACGACTCATTCGGCCTTCAAGAGCAGATGAGAAGGGCGGAACTCGCAAAGGTTATGTCTCTCGTGTTCGACCTCAAGGTCGATTCCGTTCTGATTCCCGGTTCCGGCAGCTTTCAGGACGTGACTCCGGAGCACTGGGCAAGCCGCTTTATCGAAGCGGTCAAAGAAGCGGGATTGATGGAGGGCACGGGCAACGGAGAGTTCGATCCCTCCGGAACGGTCACGCTGGAACAGCTTGCCGCGGTGCTTGTCCGAGGCTTGGGGGAAGAGACGAACACCCCCTCCCAGGGGTCCTCCTCCAACGTCGACGCTTCCGAATGGGCGAAAGGATACGTCGCCCGGGCGCTCGAATTAAAGCTGCTTCAAGCGGGAAGCGACGGAACCTTCGCAGGAACCGGCGCGGCCACCCGGGAAACGCTCGTTCAAAGCGCCTTTGAGACGAAGAAGGCGATCGAGCCCGAGCTCGATGTCCGAAGCGCCGTTCTGGATGCGGGCAATCGGCTGACCATCGAATTTTCCGCGGCGATCGATCCCGATTCGTTCGAGCTGTCGAATATTCGGATTAACGGGATCCCGCTCGGGGACGGCGACGCGACGTACACGCTCTCCGAAGACGGCAAGCAGCTGATCGTCACGTTGAAGTCGACCTTCTACGCGGGAAATGCGGCGAACGCCCGAATCGAGGTTGCGGGCATCCGCTCTCTGTTCGACGCGCCGATGTCCGAAGCCCGGCAAACCGTCGCGCTGACCGTCACGAATCCGCCGGCGCCGCCGGTGACGTCTCCGGCTCCGGCTCCGGTCATCGTTACGGCGATGCCGACGGCGGATCCGGCAGGCGGCGAAGTGGCGTCCGGGACCGCGGTTGCGCTGAGCACGGCCACGGCGGGCGCAAGCATTTACTATACGACGGACGGCAGCGAGCCGACGACGGACAGCGCTCTGTACGGCGAGCCCATCGCCATAACGGGGCCGACGACGATCAAGGCGTTCGCGGTAAAGGCCGGCGAGACGGCCAGCGCGGTGATGAGCGCCAGCTACACGATAGCGGTCGAGCCGCCGGAGGACACGACGCCGCCGGGCTTTGCGGCGACTTATCCGAAAGCCGGCGCAGCGCAGGCCGACGGCAGCCGGAAGGTTGAGCTTCTCGTTCGGGCGGACGAAGCCGGAACGGCGTACTACGTCGTCGTGGCGGAAGGGGCGGAGGCGCCGAGCGCGGCGCAGGTGATGGCCGGTCTGGACGGCTTCGGCGATACCGCGTTGGACAGCGGAAGCGGGGCGATGACGGCAGGCGAGGAGCTGGTTGTCGTCACGGAAGCATTGCCTGCGGACGCAACGGCTTATGACGTTTACGTCGTGGCGGCGGATGCGGCGGGCAACGCGACGGCACCGGCCAAAGTGGACGTCACGACTCCGCCGTCGGACGTCGTCGAGCCGCCGGGGGACACGACGCCTCCGAATTTTGCGCCGACCTATCCGAAAGCGGGGACGGTCCTGCCGAACGGCAGCCGCCAGGTGATGTTCAAAGTGCGGACGGATGAAGCGGGTTGGCTTAAGTACGTCGTCGTTCCGGACGGGGACCGGCCGCCGGACGCGGAGCAGATCGAGTCCGGGTTTAACGGCGAGAACGGAGCGGCCCTTGCCTTCGGTCAAGGGGGCTTGGAGGCCGACATGGAATACGATGTTCTCGTCCTCGATCCCCTGCCGGCCGATGCGACGGCATACGATATTTACATCATCGTGACGGATGAGGCCGGGAACGCGACAGCGCCGGTCAAATTGGACGTCACGACGCCGCCGGCCAAAGTGATCACGACGCCGCCGGCAGCAGAATAAAGCGAACCTCCGGAAACGCGCGAACGCGGGCAGCTGCCCGCGTTCGTTTGTTTGTTTTCAGGCTATGGAATTACCCGAATTGCAAGTGCCGAAGCTTATCCGGATTTCGCACCATGTAAATGCGCCGAAAGCCGCCGTCGTCCCCCAGTTCCATGCTGACGACGGTCGGATACGGATCCGCGGGATTGGACAGAACAAGACCGGTCTGCCCGTTGACCCGCACGAGGCGGATGTCGCTCCATGCCGCGAACTTCGACGCGAGCCCGCAGAAGAACGCCGCGGCGCGCTTGGGCGTGACGATCGGGCGGACGGCCGCCTGCACCTTGCCGCCGCCGTCGGAATAAACGACGATGTCCTCGCTGAGCATCCCGATCAGCGCCTCCATGTTGCCCGTCGTGGCGGCCTGGATGAAGCGCCGGACAAGCCGTTCGGAATGCTCGGCGTCGGTTAGGCCGACGGGCTGCTCCGCCTGGATTTTGCGTTTGAGGCGGCTATAAATTTTGCGGCAGCCCGTCTCCGTTTTTCCGAGCATTCCGGCAATTTCGCGGTAGTCGTAGTCGAACGCTTCCCGGAGGATGAACACCGCGCGCTCGACGGGGGTCAGCCGGTCCAGCAGCACAAGAAACGCGTACGAAATCGAATCCTCCAGCTCGACGGTTTGCAGGGGATCATGCCCCGCGCCGGCTTGCGGATAAGCCTGCACGATCGGCTCCGGCAGCCACGGACCGACGTACAGCTCCCTTTTTTTGCGGGCGGATTTCAAAAAATCGAGACAGCGGTTTGTCACCATTTTGCATAAAAAGGACTTCGCGTTCCGAACATGCTCCGCGCCGCTCTCGGCTTGAAGCCGCCGGACCGCCACGAACGTATCCTGGACCAGATCTTCCGCGTCGCTGACCGAACCGAGCATCCGGTACGCGATCGAAAGAAGCAGCGGCCTGTATGCCGCATAAACGGACTCAAGCTCCACGTTCCATCGCTTCCTTGTTCTGTTCTTTATCGCCGATTATACGCATCGCCGCTTCCTTGGCGCTAGCCAGCGAAGCGTTCAGCAGCATGCCTTCCGAGCCTACCCAGTCGCCCGCGACGTACAGGCCCGGCCTGCCTTCGACGACCGGCCCCGGCCGTCCCGCGTATCCGCCCGTGCGCGCGGCGACGACCGCATTCGATACGAGCATGTGCGGCAGGAAGCGGCGCTGCACGACGTGCTTGCGCCAGCCGGGCTGGATGAGATCGAGAAAACGCTCCAATTCGCGTTCGTCCTGCCTGGCGTCCGTGTCTTTCCCCGGAGGCAGGTACTTCATGACGTGCACGACCGAATGTTCCGGGTTGTCGGTAAATGTCGCTGCGGCCGAGTGGTTGGAAAAATACCACGGGCGGTCGGCGCCCAGGGAAAACGTCGTTTTCGGCTGCGGCAGTCCGGCGACGACGAGGTCCAGGCAGGCCGCGTAAACCGGAACGAGCCGGGAAAAAGCGTCCGCTTCCCCGGCGGGAAGGGGAGCGTCCAGCAGGGCAAGCGTCTCCTTCGGCCCGGCCGTCGACAGCACCCGGCGGGTCTGCAGCCGCGTACCGTCTTTCAGGGTAACCGTCATCTCCGGATCCGCGCCGGAAATTTCCCGCGCCGCGGCGCCGCAGCGTATCGCGACCCCCGCCGTTTGCGCCTGCGCCCTCAGCCGATCCGCGATCGTTTGCCAGCCGCCGTTCACGTACAGCACCGACGAATGCCGGAGCTGGTCGATCGCGGCGCCGGCGCTGGCCAGTTCGGGGGCGTCGCAATAGGTGCTGACCCGCACGAGCGCCATCGCGATGTTGCGAACGCGGGGACTGCGGATGCGGTCCTCCAGATACCGCTGCAGGCTGATGCCTTGCAGGGCGGACGTCTCGGTTTTGCGGATTTGGGCGTAGAAGCGGATCAGCTCCGTTTTTTCCGGCCATGCGAGAAAAGAACCGACCAGCAGCTTCCACAGCGGAACCGCCGTCTCGCCGCCCTCGCGCTTGAAGACGAGCGGACCGCCGGGCTTCGGCGACCCTCCCCGGGGTTCGACGCCGACTTCCCGCAAGATCCCGAGCGCGCTTGCATAGAGCGCATGCGCGCCCAGATTCAGCCGGGCACCGCCCAGTTCCTTCGTGGCCGCTCTGCCGCCCGTTTGGGGCGATTTCTCCAGCAGGACGACTTTCCGTCCGGCCCGGGCCAAGTAGATGGAGGCCGTCAATCGTATGCGCGCGGGGACGAGGTCGTGCTGAAGGTCGAGGGCCTGAGCAAGCGGAACCTGTTCGAAGGCATCAGCTTCGACGTGCACAAAGGCGAGATCCTCGGCTTTTCCGGGCTGATGGGCGCAGGCCGCAGCGAGCTGATGCAGGCGATTTTCGGCGCTTATCCGTACGACCAAGGCTCCGTTTACCTCAACGGGGAAAAGCTCGCGATCAAAAACTGCGGCGAAGCGATCGAAAAGGGGATCGCGATGGTGCCGGAAGACCGCAAAGGCCAGGGGCTCGTCCTGATGAACTCCGTCGGATTCAACATGACGCTGTCCGAGCTGAAGCATCTAATGAGCAACAAGCTTCTCGTGAGCGAGCGGAAGCGGAGCGAAATTATCGACAAGTACATCAAGGATTTGAATATTAAAACGGCTTCGCCCGACGCCGAAGTGTCGAGCTTGTCCGGGGGGAACCAGCAGAAGGTCGTTCTCGCGAAATGGCTGGCCACCCGGCCGAAGCTGCTCATTCTGGACGAGCCGACAAGAGGCGTCGACGTCGGGGCGAAGGCCGAAATTTATTCGATCATCAACGAGCTGGCCATGGAAGGCCTCGCCATCATTCTCGTCTCTTCGGAGCTTCCGGAAATTATCAACATGTGCGATTCCGTATGCGTCATGCGAAACGGGAAAATCGCGGCGCAGCTCGGCCAGTCCGAGCTTACGCAAGAAAATATCATGCGTTACGCAACAGGAGGGTAAAACCCATGACCCGCAAAATGGAGAGAACAAGCCCGTTTCTGACGGCGTTTAAAAGTCCGGTGATTTAGGTCAGTTGTAACCGTCTCTTCGGCATAAAAAAAGAGGAAAACAACCCAACCAGCGCCGAAATGAGCAGGTCCGACACTGCCTCCATCATCACGGATTTCGGTTTTGGACATGCCAAAACACCGGTTTGTGGTCGCTTTTTCTTAAACCGGCACAGTCTTTTCAGATTTTGAACGATGGCCGTGAGCACCGCCTGCTCTTGCATGCAGTCCAGTCCACGGCTCCGTGCGCGGCCCAGGCCATGCGCGACTTTGCTTTCGGCAAACACATGCTCGCACCGCGTCCGCAACTTTTGCAGATGACGGTAAGAACCCATAAGCTGAATTCGTTTGGCTTTGTTTCGAATTTGGATTTCCCGGATTTTGGCCAGCCGTTTGCGTTGTTTCTCCGGATCGTTCGTTTGACGTTTCCAAGCAGGTACATCTTCCAGTGTCAGGTTGCGAAGCGAAACCAGGGGAACAATCCCTTGCTCGAACAACGCTTGCAGATAATCTGTCGTACCGTAGGCTTTATCGGCAGAAAGCGTCCGAATCCGGATTTGCGGATGGGCAAAACGGATCGCGAAGAGCTGCCGCAAGCTCGTTTCACGCTCAGCCGTTCCGGACGCGATGCTCGCTTGCGTAGACAGAATGACGCCGGATTTGATATCCGTCACATCATGCACCAAATACCGCAAATGCGCTTCCTGACCGTTGCTCTTTTTGTACAAGCGGGCATCCGGATCCGTTACGCTGCGGTGGGTCTTGTTCGAGAACGTTTTGCCATGAAAATCTTCATGCGTCGCTTCGTCTTCCAGCAGCCGCTCTTTTTGCGCGGGCGGTGCGGGCGGCTGTCGGTCATCATCGGAATCATGGGCGACACCACCGGTCTCTTCATCTTGCCGGGCCATGCGAGCCAAATAGTCTTCAATCGACTCCACCGGGGCCAGGGTGATTTCTTTCAAGCTGTGAATGGATGCGTTGGCCCGTACCTGGGTGCCGTCGACGCCGACATGCACATCGGGTTGGACCAGTCCCGCGGCGATGCACTGATCGACGACATGTTTCATCAGCTTCTCAAAAACACCGTGCGTTCGCCACAATTTCCGGGTCTTCACCAAGGTCGTCCGATCCGGCAGGGACGGCCGCGATGAGTCCGGGCGCACGACGGATTCGAAATCCAGTCCGCAAAACCACAAATAGCCCGCATGCATGGGCAACAGTTGATACAATTCCCGTTCGGAATGGTTGAACAAATACGAAAGCAGCATCAGTCGAACCATCCGCTCCGGGTCAGCCGCCGGGCGGCCGGTACGTTCCGTATATAGAGGCGCCACCCAATCATGAACGATGGAAAAATCAAGCGCTTCGTTCAGTTGGCGCAGGATGTGCTTTTTCGGCACGAGTTCATCCATATCCACGAATTGGAACATCTGAGGCTGGATAGCCGATGACTTGCGGGCTTTCATACCTAATCACTCTTTCGATAGTCGTGTTACGATATTAATTCGACAAAACCGTGATAAAAGCCTGCTTACGCGGACTTTATCACCGGACTTTTAAAGGGAATATCGGCATCCTTGCCGTGCTGGTGCTTTTGTTTGTCGCGCTGGCGCTCACGTCTCCGGTCTTCCTGACCGAAGACAACCTGATCACCGTGCTGAGGCAAATCTCGATCAACGTCTTTCTGGCGCTCGGGATGACGCTGATCATCATTCTGGCCGGCATCGACCTGTCCGTCGGGGCCGTCGTCGCCTTGACCGGCACGCTGACGGTCGGCTTCATCGTCAACGCCGGCATCCCGCTCGTTCCGGCCATTTTGCTCGGACTGCTGATCGGCACGGTCGTCGGCTTCCTGAACGGGTGCATCGTCAGCTGGTTCAAGCTGCCGGCCTTTATCGTGACGCTGGCGACGATGAACGTGGCGCAGGGGATCGCCTATCTGTACAGCGGCGGCCAATCCGTACGGATCACGAACGACGCGTACACGACGATCGGAACGGGCCAATTGTTCGGCTTTCTTCCGCTGCCGGTTTTGTACATGTTCGTCCTGATCTTTATCTTTTCGGTGCTGCTCAACAAAACGAAATTCGGCACGTACGTCTATGCGATCGGCGGCAACCGGGAGGCCGCGCGCCTGTCCGGCGTGCCGATCAAAAAAGTCGAAATCGCCGTCTATACGATCACCGGCTTTCTCGCCGCCTTTGCCGGAATCGTGCTGTCGGCCCGGATGTACTCCGGCCAGCCTTCGGTCGGCCAAGGGTACGAGATGGACGCCATCGCGGCGTGCGTCCTGGGCGGGGTGTCGATGGCCGGCGGCCGGGGCCGCATCAGCGGAACCGTGCTCGGCGCCATGGTCATCGGGGTCATCAGCAACGGGCTGAACCTGCTCGGCGTCAGCTCGTTCTGGCAGTTGGTCGTCAAAGGGATCATCATTCTCATCGCGATCCTCGTCGACGCCCAAAAGGGAAAACGCCTGAATTTTTCCTTCAAATTCGCGAAAAACTAAACGAAATGAGGCATGAGCTGTGAACTCCATCCTTTCGAACGCTACCTGCAAATTTCAGATCATGCTCAACAACCCGGATCGGCTGGTCCGGAAGAAAGAGCCCGTCATCACCAAATTGAATTTTACGGATTATCGCATTCATCGGGACAGTCTCGTTCTCGTCGACGATAAGGAGCGCGAAATCCCGTTTCAACTGATCGACGTTCGCGCGGAAGGCGATCGGCTTCTCGAGGCATCCATCGTGTATCTGGTCGACATGGACAAGCTCGTTGCCTCCTACTGGCTGTACGCGGGCGAGGAGCCGGCGCCGAGAACCGGCGATTTCAAAGGCATCGAGAAGCTGGCGCTCACCCAGAAGGACGGCTTCCGGCGGCTGGACACGGGCCATTATATTCTGGAGCTGTGTTCGGGGACGGCGGACGGAACCTCCTACGGCAAGTGGGGAATCCGCTATTTCGAGGCGAAGGCGGAAGGGAAAAACCTGATCAAGGATTGCTCCAACGCGATCGGCGGCTTTTACGGCCCCTTTTTCACGCCCAAAAACGGGCTCATCAATCCTCCGGAGCATACGACGGTCGACTGCGTCGTCGAGGAGGAAGGTCCGCTGTACTGCCGCTATCTGTTCAAAGGCACCGTGCCGGACGGCCTGGACGAAAATCTGAAGGGAAAGAAGTTCGCGATTACGTGGGAGTTCTTTTATAATACCCCGTGGTTCCGGAGAAAGTACGACGTGGACGATTTCTCGACGACGGTGGACGGCATTCCGGTCGTCAACAAAATCACGGTCGGCGACGAATTCGAAAGCGGACAGGGGGATCGGGTGTTCACGTCGTTCGCCTGCTACGGAGGCACCTATTACCGGGAAGGCGATCTGTACGCGAACATTTTGTCCGAAGGCGTGCACAAGCTGCTTGAGCATGCCGACGAGCAAAACAGCCCCAATATCCAAAGGTATAAGGAAAGCATCGGCGAAGACATCAACAAGGTGTCCTGGGATTTCTTCTGGCGGCTGTTCTGCGTCAAGGAGGGCATCCTTGGCGCGGAGGAGATCAAGCGGCATATCGCGGACATCATTCCGGAATCGCACAAGCAGGTTCACCAGAGCGAACGCAACGAAAACGTCAAGTTCGGCAAATTCGTCGACGTCAACGCCGCTCCGGAGCAAACGATTTTCCCGATGAGCGCGAACAAGACGGCCGAGCTCAACGACCGGACCGGCTATGCGATGGTGTGGTACACGAGCAACGTCGTGTCCCGTTACCAGATCGTTCAGCGCAACGATTCCGGCTGGGTCAACTGGGGAACGAACGGCGAAAACGAGCATCCCGAGCTGCCGACCGGCTCCGTCATTTACTCGGCTTACGGGCAATTCGACGATTGGGAAGCCGAGGCGGACGCGATGGAGAAAAACATCGACTCGAAGCAAGGGCTGGGTCAAATGTTGAAATAAGCGCCGAGCGTCGATTCGGCGCCGGCGGCATGCATGGCCATCGGGTTTCCGTGGCGTGCGTGCCGCCTTTTTTTTGCGTGCGAAGGTCAGGGAGACGGCGACCGCTATCTCGTGATTTCCGTTCGGGATAGATTGGTGGCGTACGCGTCGTTCTCCTGGTTTTTGCGGATGATTTCCAGCGTTTGCTCGGCCATATACGTCGAACTGTACTTGAAACCGCCTTTGACCCACTCCGCGATCAAGCCGAACACCGCGTGTGCGCGAAAGCCGGCCAGAAGCTCCCGGTCGATCTTCGGGCTCAGGGACATATCCGTGACGTCCTCGAGATACAGATTTTTCAGAATGCCGCAGATGCGGTTTTGAAAGCCGCCGAAGGCGTTTCTCATCACCAACAGAGTGTAGAACCGAGCATTTCGTTGAACGTGGTCGTAGAGCGTAATGGCGGATGCCGTCAAGTGCTTGACCTCGAACGTTTGCTTGTTTCGATAGGGCGCCCGATAGGCCTCGATAAATTCGGCGGCGACGTCGTCCAGCAGTTCGTTCAGCAGCTCCTCTTTCACCTGATAGTGCTTGTAAAAGGTGCCCCGATTGAGCTCGGCCGCCCGCACGATATCCGTAATCGAAATGTCCTCGAAATTCTTCTGCTCCATCAGCGCCAGCAGGGACTCTTTCAACGCTGCCTTCGATTTCCTGATTCTCCGGTCGCAGGACTCGTTCGCCATCTGGATCCTCCTTCGAAACTCGCTCCTTCTATTATATAATTTCCCGCTTGCAATGAAACTTCCGACGCCGGAAGGGCGTCAAAGGATATCCTCCGGTTTCGGAGGTTAAAGCCGACGGCGATGTGACCGTAACGCAAAATTTTCCGGCGGAGGAGACGGACTATATCCTTACGGTGGCAAGAGTGTTTCCGGAATAAGGGACAGGGCGGCGCGGCGCTATCCCTCTCCCCGCCGCTCGTGCTCCAGCAGCCAGTTTTTCCGCGCGATTCCCCCGGCGTATCCGCCAAGGTCGCCGTTCGAATTGATCACGCGGTGGCAAGGAATGACGATGGCCAGCTGGTTGGACCCGTTGGCGCGGGCGACGGCGCGGGAAGCGGTCGGCCGGCCCAGGGAGCGGGCGATGTCGAGGTAGGAGCGGGTTTCCCCCGGCGGGATTTTCAACAGCTGCGCCCATACGCTTTTTTGAAACTCGGACCCCAGCAAAAAGAGCGGGGTTTCGAACGTGGTCAGCTTCCCTTCGAAATAGAGGCCCAGCTCCCGTTCGACCGAGCGGATCGGTTCGGTCATGCCGGGGATAACGGCCGACCGGGTCCGCTTCCGCAGGCGCTCCACCTCGCGCTCCAGGCCGCGGCGGTCGATGAATTCGAGCAAATAGAGGGCGGACTCGTCGCCGATCGCCATCATCGGGCCGAGCCGCGTGTCGATCCAGGCCGCCTTCAATATTTTGCGGTCGTCCAGCAGCGTCGGCGCCGCCCCCATAATCCGGGAAAAGGCGTCCCGAAAGCCGCTGCTCGACTCATATCCGGCGGACAGCTGGCTGTCGATGACCGATTGGCCGGAGCGGATGTTTTTTAAGGCGAGTCCCATGCGCCGCGCGCGCGCATACTCGATGAACGTCATGCCGAAGCGCTTTTTGAACTGGCGGCGCGCCGTGGACTCGTCCACCGAGAGTTCCCGGAAATCCCGGCCCTTCCAGCGTTTCTCGGGATGGTTCTCGACCGCTTCGACCAGGACGCGCACAACGTCCGACACCTGGTTCGGATGGGACAGCGGTCGGCAGCGCTGACAGGGCCTGTACGGGGCCAAAAGCGCCTGCTGCGCCGTCTCGAAAAATTCGCAGTTTTCCATTTTGGGCTTTCGCGCCGGGCAGGTCGGACGACAGAACACGCCCGTCGTTTTGACGCCGACATAAAAGACCCCTTCGTATTCGGTATCGTAAAATTCCTGCTTGCGTTCGGTTGCGATCATCGGTTCCACACCCCGCACGTGAATTAGATGCTTTTATTATAAAACGCTGCCGCTCCCCCCGTCGCCGAAATTCGGGCATGCATTTTTTAAATGAGGATTTTATCCAACGGGGACGGCCCGTTTCGCGAAAAAGCCGGCTTTGATTGGATAAAATCAGATAAAATCCAACGAAGCCAAGCCGAACCGGGAAAGTCGCGCCCTCAGAGAACGAAAAAGCCGCTTTCCGTTGTCCGAACTGAATTTTAATGTTAAATTATAGTAGAATATGAACGAACGTTCATTCAACACGCGGGAGAGGAGGAACAAGCCCATGTCCCGGCAAAGCGATTGGTTGAAAGCAAGGTTTGCCGAAAACTTCGCGAACGCGATGCCCAATTATGCGATTCGGCAAATTCTTTTGCACGCCATCGAGGTATTTTCGAAAAAGGGCTTCGCCGCGGCAAAAATTAAGGATATCGCCGCCAGCGCCGGTTTCAGCCAAGGTTATGTTTATACGTACTTCAAATCGAAGGAAGAGATTTTTACCCAAATCGTCGAGCTTGCGGCGGACGGGGCCGGGCGAGCCGTCGCTTTCGCGGCGGAGCTGCCGGGATCGCCGTTGGACAAAATCACCTGGCTGACCGAAGCCTTCCTGGCCCCGGACAGCATCGCCATGCAGCACTGGCGGCTCATCCTGCTGCAGAGCGCAGGATCGGAGGGAGCCCCGGAGAGCGCCAAACGGGTGTCGGCCGAGAAAATGAAGCGGCCCTTCGAGCATCTGATCCCGATCATCGTCGAGGGGCAGAAGGCCGGCGAAATCATAGAGGAAGATCCGATGATGCTGGCCATTACGTACTTTTCGACCATCCAGGGCTTGGGCATCGCGAGGATTCAGACGGTCGGCGACCTGCCATTTCCGTCGGCGGAGGTCGTTTTGCGATTTATGAAAAAATCGCCCAAGGGGGATGGAGAGCGCGATGCGCATTTTTAAAAACGGGAGCGCCAAACAGAAGGTCATACGGTCTTACGACGAGCTGCTCGGGACCTGGGCAACCGACTACGAAGAAACGGATGTCGATACGGCGTACGGAATCACCCATTGCATCGTTTGCGGAAATCCGGCGAATCCGCCGTTGATGCTGTTTCACGGAGTGGGGGACAACTCCGCGGTCATGTGGGCGCTGAACATGAAGGAGTTGTCCGAGCGCTTTTATTGCATCGCGATCGATACGATCGGCGGACCGGGCAAGAGCGTGCCGGGCGACCGCTACGACAAAAGCTCGTTTCGCCAAACGGATTGGATCGATCAAGTCATCGGCTATTTCGGGTTCGAATCGGTGAATATGGCAGGGGTTTCGAACGGCGGCTATATGGCCTACAACTATGCCGCGGAAAATCCGGGGAAAGTAGCGCGGGCCGTCTGCATGGAGGGCGGGATCGTGACCGCCCCGCTGAAATCGATGATCCGGACGCTTCTGCTGATGTTTCCGGAAATCGTCGTCCCGACGGACCGGAACCTGCTCAAAGTCCTCCGAAAAATGAGCGCTCCCGACTCGGATTTGTTCGAGCGGCATCCGCTCATCGCGGAGCATCTGATTCTGTTGATGAAAAGCCACAACCGCCAGGCGATGTTCGCGCACAAGCTGGAAAAATACGACCCGATCAAAGGCGCGGCCGTCAAGGACAAGCTCTTTTTCATGCTGGGGGAGCACCGATTGAAGCTCAACAAGGAGATGCTGGAGATTTTGAACGAAGGGGCGTTTTCGTATAAAATCGTTTCCCGCGCCGGGCATGGCATCAACCAGGAGCAGCCCGGCGTCGTCAATCGGGAAATCATTCGTTTTTTGACGGCCGGAATGGTTTAAATAGACTTGTGCGTTGGAACACTGGATAGATGTATTTTTCCAATCGTTCAGGGGGAAGTAAATGGGTCTCTTGATGAGCGTCATTCTGCTGCTCGTTTGTCTCGTCATCTCGAACATCATCAGCCACTACATCCCCTTTATTCCGACGGCCTTGACGCAAATCGCTTTCGGCTTCGCGCTCGCGCTCGCGTTTCCGAATATCCGGCTGGAAATCGAAACGGAGTGGTTTTTGCTGCTGTTCGTCGCTCCGCTCCTGTACAACGACGGGCGGCATTTTCCCCGCGAGCAATTGTGGCAGATGAAAGCCCCGATTTTCGGCAACGCGATCATTCTCGTTCTCCTGACGACAATCGGCGGGGGCTATTTTATTCACTGGCTCATTCCCGAAATCCCGCTTGCCGCCGCGTTTGCGCTTGCCGCGATTTTGTCGCCCACCGACCCTGTCGCGGTGAACGGGATCGCCAAACGGATCCATCTGCCGGAGAAGGTGCTGAATCTCGTCCGGGGGAATCCCTCATCAACGACGCGTCCGGCCTGGTCGCCTTCAACTATGCGGTCGCGGCGGTCGTGACGGGCTATTTTTCGCTGCGGGAAGCCGTCTTCGATTTTACCTATATGTTCATTGCGGGGGCGGTCCTGGGCCTCGTTCTCAGTTTGATCATGACCTGGCTCCGGTTCACGCTGCGCAAACAGGGAATCAACGACGTCACGCTGCATTCGCTTCTCCAACTTCTGACGCCGTTCCTGATTTTCATCATCACGGAAGAGATGCTGCACGCCTCCGGGGTGATCGCGGTCGTCGTCGGCGGCATCGTGCATTCCCTGCTCCGGGAACGGACGGAAACCGTGCTGGCCGAGGAACAGGTGCTCACGGAAAACGTCTGGTCGACGGTGCTGTTCGTCCTGAACGGCATCGTGTTCCTGCTGTTGGGATTGATCATCCCCCCTTCCATCCGCGCGACGGTCGAAAATCCCTTCATCGACAACGGGCTCGCGGTCGGCTATGCGGTCGCGATCGGCTTCGCCATCCTGGCCATTCGTTTCGTCTGGTCCTGCCTCTTTTCATATTACGAATACCGTTTCAAAAAATCGGCGGACACCTCCAAACCCGCTCTGGCCAATACGCTGCTCGTCAGCCTGACCGGCGTGCGCGGCGCCGTCACGATGGCCGGGGTGCTGTCCATGCCGCTCGCGACCGCAAGCGGGGAGGCTTTTCCCCAGCGTTCGCTCATCGTCTTTCTGGCGGCGGGCGTCATCTTGCTGACGCTCATCGCGGCCACCGTGTTTTTGCCTCTGTTAAGCAAAGGGGAGGCGGCCGCGGAAGGGGAGAACGCGGACTTTCTGGATATGCGCGAGGCCAAGAGCAGACTGCTGCTGGCTTCGCTGAAGAAGCTGAAGGCGGAAATGAACGAGGAGAACGAAGAGGCCGCCTATCAGTTGATCGACGAATACAAACGGACGTTCCGGCGCCTGCACTCCGAGCGGGATTCGCTGGAGCAGGCGAACGAACGCCGGCAAAAGGCGACGGAAATCCGGCTCATGGCGCTGAGGGCGGAGCGGAAATATATCCACGAGGCGATGAACGGCGAAGGAATGAACAAAGAGGTGTTCGAAGCTTTCGAAAAGTCGCTGGACATCCGGGAAGAAGCCCTGTCCACCGACGTTCGTTCCGGCATCGTCTATCTCATCGGAAAAGCGGTCAGGGACTGGAAGCGGTCGACCGGCCGCTACCGCAAGCGGGCCGGACGCGATGCGGCGAACGTGGTCAAGCTGCGGTTGGGGCGGGACGTGCAGCTGAAGGCGTTGGAGGCGGCTCTCGGCCAACTGGAGACTTACGCCGAGGAGCACGGAAAATCGGGCATCGCGTATTCCGTCATCCTGGATTACAAAAGGATGATCGACCGCTTGAAGCGGCCGACGGCATCGTTCGACGAAATCGCGGAGGCGCAAAAGGAGGAGCTTCGGCTTAAGGTCATCGACGTCGAACGGGCGGAAATCCGCCGGATGTTCGGAAACGGGGAAATCAGCAGAGATCAGGCAAAGGAACTAAGAAGAATGATCAACTATATCGAAAGCGTCACGTTGCATGAGCATGCGGAATGAACGGGAAAAAAGATTTTTCAAGAAAGACCCTGCAAGCAAGGGGTCTTTTTTACTATTTTATGACTGACCTGTAATAAAAGTAATGACACGGGTAACTATTCTTTGGGCGCGGAATGGATTATATTGGTTGCAATGGAGGGGGATTAATGCCTTATCATTACTTTCACGAGATTTGGACGCCGTTGAAGCTGATGGGATTTCAATTGTTCCGGGACGAACAGGGAAACCTGTGGTACAAAGTGCTGTCCGGCCGGAGAAAAATGCTCCGGAAGTCTTCCAAAATCGACGAAAAAGGCGTGAGTTGACCGGTGCCGTCCGCGTCCTCGCGCCTTTTTCGTATTTGCGCGCGCTACGCCTCGGACCAAAGTCGTAAAACGCCTCGTCCGGCGGCGGTTTTTTTAGGGTCCGCATTGATGATATGATAGAAAGAAAAACAAGGAGCCTGCTGTGATATCTCTCTTTAAGGATCCGACTCTCGAACAGGAATATTACCGTTGCTACGACAAAACGCTGAACGAATTCGGACTGCCGTTCGAATCCCGGTTCGTCCCGACGACGTTCGGGGAGACGCATGTTTTGCGCTTCGGCGAAGAGGGCAAAAAGCCGCTGGTCCTGCTTCACGGGATGACGATGAGCAGCGCGATGTGGTACCCGAACGTCAAGCCGTTCGCGCAGGACCGCACCGTTTATGCGATCGACGTGATGGGCGATTTCGGCAAAAGCAGGCCCGCGGCTCCGCTAAAAAGCCGGCAGGAGGCCGCGCGGTGGCTGCTTGAAACGCTGGATGCGCTGAAGCTCGACAAGGCGGATTTGGCCGGCCATTCGATGGGCGGTTTTTTGGCGCTCAATTTTTCGCTTTCCTGCCCCGAACGCGTGTCCAAACTTGTTTTGTACGCCCCGGCGGGATCCTTTCATAAAATCAACCTGAAGTTTTTCGCCAAAATTTTTCCCGCCCTGATCTTTCATTCCGAGAGGTTGACGGATAAGGCGTTCATCTGGCTGTCGGGGAACAAGGAGCCGCTGGAGCCCGCCATCCGCTCCCTCATTGTCGCCGCTTATCGCGGGGCGATGCCGCAGCTGCACGTCGTGCCTTCCGTTATTCCGCCGGAGGAGTTTCGCGGCTTTGCGGTGCCCACGCTTCTTGTCATAGGGGAAAAAGAGGTCATTTACCCGGCGGGGAAAGTGGCCGAGACCGCGAAAAGCCTCATTGCCGACCTGGAAACCCGCGTGATCCCCGGCGCCAGCCACTCGCTGACGATGGAGCATGCCGGCATCGTCAACGAGGCGACGCTTCGCTTCCTGCGGAAGTGACCGGGCAAACGAAAAAGCGGCGAGGCCCGCGGCCAAGCTGCTTTTTCGGCTTTGTATTGGCTATAAGCGCGGCACTCTGCCGCCCTGTTTCTCGATTTCCCCGCACAGCTCGTGCTGCCACTCCTGATCGTCGATCATCGATGCCATTAACGACAAATTGTACAGATTGGCCAGCCGGTAGCAGTAGTCGGCGTTAATATCGAGACAGTGCTCCAGCTCCAGACGTTCCGTTTCCGTCAGTTTCCGGCGTTTTTGCACCATGCGCAGTTCTGCCATTCTCTCATAGATCGGCATCCAGCCCACGAGGATCCCTCCCCTTGTTTTCTCCGTCTTATCAGCATATCCGGCTGCGGGGCGGCGTAAACTTTCCGGTTCGGAAGCGAAAAGAGGCTGCCGTCCGCTTGGCGGAAGACAGCCTCTTCGTCTCATTATCCTTCGATCCGCGTTAGCTCCTTGCGTACGAGCGGCGCGACCTTCGTGCCGAGCAGCTCGATGGCGTGCAGCACCTCGCGGTGCGGCATCGCGCCGACGTCGATGTGCAGGAAAAACCGGGTGACGCCCAGGTTTTTGCGCAGCAGGACGATTTTCTCCGCGACGTATTCGGGATCCCCGACATAGAGCGCGCCCCGCAGGCTGCGCGCGGCGTCGAACGATTCCCGGGTGTACGGCGGCCAGCCCCGCTCGCGCCCGATGATGTTCATCTGCGCTTGCGTCAGCGGAAAAAACGCGTCGGCCGCCGCTTCGGTCGAATCGCCGACGAATCCGTGCGAGTGCGTCGCGATCTGCAGCTTGGCCGGATCGTGCCCGGCTTGCGCGGCAGCCTTCCTGTAAAGCTCGACCAAGGGGGCGAAGCGCTCCGGCATGCCGCCGATAATCGCGAATACGATCGGCAGTCCTAGCGCCCCCGCCCGCACGGCGGACTCGGGGTTGCCGCCGCTCGCGATCCACACCGGCAGCGGGTCCTGAACCGAGCGCGGGTAGACGCCCAGGTTGTCGATGGCGGGACGGTGGCCGCCGCGCCACGTCACCTTCTCGGAAGCTCTCGTCTTCAACAGCAGCTCCAGCTTTTCCTCGAACAATTCGTCGTAATCGTTCAGGCTGTACCCGAACAGCGGGAACGATTCGATGAACGATCCCCGGCCCGCCATGATTTCCGCCCGTCCGTTCGAGATGCCGTCCAGGGAAGCGAAATCCTGATACACGCGAATCGGGTCGTCCGAGGACAGCACGGTGACGGCGCTCGTCAGCCGGATTCGTTTCGTCATCGCCGCCGCCGCCGCGAGCGGAATGACGGGGGAGCTTCCCGCATAATCGATCCGGTGATGCTCGCCGATCCCGTACACGTCGAGACCGGCCTGGTCGGCCGTCACGATCTCCTCGACCGCGTTGCGCAGCCGTTCGGCATGGCTGATGGCCAGCCTGCCGGTTGCCGGGTTCCGTCCGGCCTCCAAAAACGTGCTGATTCCTATCTCCATGTTCGCCGGATTGGACATTCGGCTCGCCTCCTTCATGATCGTTACCGTTGCTTACAGTTTACTACACTTTTTATAGTTTCTCAAATATAGTGAGTTGAAGAAGACGACATCCTGGGCCTGAAGGTGGCGAACATGCCGGCTTTTGTCCGGCGAAAAGGCCGCGTTTTTGGGATTTGGCGGACATGTAAGCCTTTATTTAGGATGCGAAAGTATAAGTCGCACGTTGGCGGAAACCTGGGAAACCGGAGCGGACAAGCCTATGTTGGATTTTGTCCAATCGACGGCGCGGTAAACGAGGAGACCCCGGTCTATAGTGGATTTTATCCAACGGGGAACGGGAATTTCGGACGAAATCTCCGAAAAGGCTTCGCCTGATTGGACAAAATCCAACCAAACCGGTGAATTTCGCGAAAAAGCCGCCTTTGATTGGACAAAATCCAACGAAGCCAAACCGGGCGCGGAAAGCCGAACCCGCAGAGAACGGCATCCCGCAGAGAACGGCATCCCGCAGAGAACGGCATCCTGCAGAGAACGGCATCCCGTAGAGAACGGCAAAGCCGTCATTCTTGGCCGCGTCCGACTCTCAAGCGTCCCGCACGCACCGGAAGCCCATATTGCCGGAGGCGCTGTCGGGGGTATTTGCGCTGCGCGCGGCAACCCGGTAGCGATTGCAATAGGAGCGGTGGCACAAGTAGGAGCCGCCTCTCATCGACTTGCGTTGCCCCTCCGGCGGGCCTTTGGGATTGACCCGCGGAGCGGTCAAAGGATAGGTCGGGCTGAACCAGTCGGAGCAAAACTCCCAGACGTTGCCGACCATGTTGTACAAGCCGTAGCCGTTCGGCTCGTACGCGTCGACGGGCGCCGTTCCGGCATAGCCGTCGCTGCGGTGGTTGACGGTCGGAAACTTGCCCTGCCAGATGTTGCAGCGGTGCTCGCCGTTCGGCTTCAGCTCGTCCCCCCAGGGATAGCGCTTCTGCTCCAGGCCCCCGCGGGCCGCGTATTCCCATTCCGCTTCGGTCGGCAGGCGCTTGCCCGCCCAATCGCAGTAGGCCGCGGCGTCGTTGTACGTGACTTGCACGACGGGGTGGTTCATCCGGTCCCGAATGTCGGAGTCCGGCCCTTCCGGATGATCCCAGCTGGCGCCCTCCACGACCCACCACCACGGGGTGCGCTGAACGGAGCGGGTTACCGTTTTGGCCGTCTCTTCGGAAACGAACAGGTGGAATACGTACGACCAGCCGAATCGCTCGGATTCGGTCACATAGCCGGTCTCTCGGACGAAGCGGGCAAACTCGGCGTTGGTCACGGCGCAGGGATCGATATAAAAAGGGGACAGCTCCACTTCGCGAACCGGACCTTCCCCGTCGCTTGCAAAGCCTTCGCGGTCGTCGGTCCCCATTTTGAAAACGCCGCCCGGAAGCAAAATCATGTCCCGCGGGGCTGCAAGCGCCGGCTCCGGCGTTTCGATCGTCTGCTTCTCCCTTCGGAACGAGCCGAACGACATTTCTACGGGCTGCACCGCTTCCCGGCGTCCCGTCGCGCCGCAGCAGGAGTTCGGCGGCTGTTTCTGTTCCTTCTGATCCATCGCAATTCCTCTCTCCCGAAAAATCTCTTTTGGTGTTTCATTATATCTTGCTTTGTCCGCTTTTGAAAGCGGCTACAGAGCGGGCACTTTTCCCAACCGGCGGCCGCCGCGAACCAAAACGCGATCCGTTCCGGCATATTCGGCGCGCGAACGGATGGTCCGCGAACGCAAAAGCAACCGGCCCGCAAACGCATAAGCAACCGGCCCGCTAACCGCCGCCGCCCTGCAGCAGCCTTCGCCGGTACTCCATCGGCGACATGCCCTCCGACTGCTGGAACGCGCGGGAAAAATGGTGCTGATCCTCGAACCCGACCGCTTTGGCGATTTCCTTGATCGGATAGGAGGTCAGCATAAGCAAATCCCGGGCCCGCTGCAGCCGGATATGCCGGACATATTTCATCGGCGAAATGCCGAAGGTCGCATGAAACAGCGTCCTGAGCTGCTCCTTGCTCAGCGAGACGGACGCCGCCAGCTCGTCCAGCGCAGGCGGCTCGTGCAGCCGCTGCTCCACGTAGTCGCAAATCTCGAACACGCGGTTGTCGTAAGCGACGGGCCGTTCGGGCAGCCGGGAGCGCAGGACCCGGAACAGCGATTGCACCCACAGCATGCCATGCGCCCGGATGCGCAGGTGCCGGATCGTCTGCTCGGTATTCAGCATAAAGACGGGAAATCGCCCGGCGCCTTTTTCGCTGGATTTGATGTCTTTTTCGTCGAAAAGTTCCAGAAATTCGTTGTACTCCTTCGCCAGCTCGCGCCAGGCCGCGACCAGCCCGTTCAACTCCTCCTTGCGGACGTCCGAAACGACATGGGGGAAGCGGTACGACCGGATGAAATCGAGCGCCCCCACCTTCGCCTCGCATGCCAGGGACAAATAATGGAAGGGTTCGCCGGCGCCGATCCGCTTCCACGATTGGGCCGACTTCGACGGAATGCACACGATATCCCCTTGCTTCAGCTCGTAAGGAATCTGGTTCAGCTCGATGGCCGCGGTTCCGGACAAGACGATCCAGAAGGCGGTGTACGGAAACAGGAACAAATGATGATGCGGCACCTCGGTCAATGACCACTCTTTCAGCCAGCGGACGTTCAAGTTCAGATGATCGAGCGAGCTCTGATTGCTGAATTCCATCAGGTTGTTCATCGTCGTCCCTCTTTGCGGTCAGAATAAATCTGCATTTTTGAAACCTTTCCGCCTGCCGCGGATAAATACGATTCGGAATCCTCGATGCTATAATACTAACCATTGGCGAGCATTAATACAAGTAATTTACTCGGAATAGTAAACTTGTGCTTCAGACCGGACGACCGGATGGCATGCTGCTTGTCTGACCACATCCAGAGGACAGGGGGAACCCGCATGAAAAAAAGATCGATTGCAACTCTCGCGATGCTGCTGGCGCTGGCATTGGCGCTGGCGGCCTGCTCCGGCGGACCGTCCGAAAGCTCGAACGCCGCGGCATCGGATCCAAACGCAGAGGAAATTGCCTTGAAATTCTGGTACCCGGGAACGGACGAGATTTTGACGGGAGCGGTCAAGCAGGTCATACAAAAATTCGAGCGGACGCACCCCGGGATCAAGGTGGAGCTGACCTCGATTCCGTGGGCGGACTATTTTCAAAAATTGACGGTCGCCTATTCGGGCGGCTTGCAGCCGGACATCCACGGCCTTGGCTTCGGCCAACTGATCTCCACGGTGGATCAGGGCAAATATTTGGACCTGTCGCCCTATATCGAGGCGGACCGATGGGAAGGCAAGGACGATTTCTTCCCGGACATTCTGGAGGCCGGGCAGTACGAAGGCGGGCAATACGGGCTGCTGCTGCCGGAAATCCGGCCGCTGGCGTGGCGGAAGGACTTTTTCGAAGAAGCGGGGCTCGATCCGGAAAGCCCGCCGAAGACGTTCGACGACATTTTCGCCTATGCCGAAAAGCTGAAGAAGGCCGAGAACGGAAAAACGACGCGCGCCGGCATCGACATCCAGACGAGCAACGGAGAACAGTCGTATTTGTCGCTGCTGCTGCTGCTCGGGGAGGATTTCTACGACGCGGAAGGCCATCCGACGTTCGACTCGCCGGCCTCCGTCGGCCTTGTCGAAAAGATGGTCGATCTGTACGAGTCGGGCGCGATCATCGCCTCCAACCAGCAGCAGGTGAACGGCACGCCGTTCGTCAACAGCCAGGCGGCGATGGCGTTCGTCTCCACGGCAGGAGCGGCATCGCTGCAGCAATCGATCGGCGCGGACAAGATCGGCTGGACGCTGCCCCCGGCAGGGCCGGAAGGCAAGCAAACCGCGCTCATGCTCGGCACGTTCCTGACCGCCGCGCAGAAGACGAAGCACCCGGAAGAAGCGTGGACGTTCATCAAATTCTGGTTCGAGAAGGAAAACGTGCTCGAATTCGCGACGAAGACGGGATCGATCCCGCCGCTGCGGTCGGCGAAGGACGAATTCGTCAAGCTGGGCGACGGCAACGAGGTCGCGTTCGAAGCGATGAACGACGCGCGGGGTACGGCGCTTCCGGCCATTGGGCGATTAACGTGAAGTATTTGCGCCTTGCGCTCGAGGAGTCGTTCAACGGCATCAAGCCGCCGGCGGATGCGTTGAAGTCGAACGCGGAGATGGCAAGAGAGGAAATCGCCGCCGCCAAGTGAGCGGCATGAGCGCAGGACCCGCAAGGCCGCCGCGCCCGGCGCGTCCAGTGGTTTCGAGGAGGAACGAGATGCAAAAAGGCTGGAACCGAGTCATACCGTATTTGCTCATTCTGCCTAACGTGCTGTTGTTTGCCGTGTTCGTGCTGGTTCCGATCCTGTGGATCTTTTATTTGAGCCTGACCGACTATTCGATGCTGAGCGCGCCGGTTTGGACCGGCCTCGCAAACTATTCCCGGCTGCTGCACGATTCGATTTTTCACCGCGCCGTCGCGAACACGGCCTGGTACTGGATCGGCACGGTCGTGCCGGGCATGGCGATCGGGCTTGTACTGGCCAATCTGCTGTCGATGAAGCTGCGCGGGCTTGCCGCGTTTCGCGCGCTGATCTACTTGCCCGGCGTCATCTCGTCGGTGGCGGTCGCGATGACGTGGCTGTGGATGCTCGACCCGGCGCAGGGGCCGGTCAATCCGCTGCTCGAGTTTTTCGGAATCGAGGGCCGAAATTGGCTTGGCGATCCCGCGACATCCCTGGAAACGGTCATCGTCATTGGCGTATGGACGGGGATCGGCTACGCGATGATCGTGTTTTTGGCCGGCATTCAGAGCATCCCGGAAAGCCTGTACGAGGCGGCGAGTCTGGACGGGGCCTCCGGTTTCAGGAAGTTATGGCACATTACAGTGCCGCTGCTGAAGCCGATGACGCTGTTCCTGTTCATCACCGCCACGATCCGCTCGTTCCAGGTGTTCGATCTGGTTTACGTCCTGACGGGCGGCGGACCGGCCAACTCCAGCACGACGATCGTCACGCAAATTATCGGGGCCAGCTTCCAGGAGTACAGGATGGGTTACGCAGCCGCGATGGCGGTGTTTCTGCTGGCCGCCACGCTGGTCGTGACGCTGATTCAGTACGGCATCGGCAGCCGGAACCAGGCGGCCGAATAGAGGTGAACGGATGAAACTTTCGAAGCTCGAACGAACGGCGGCCTACCTCGCGCTGGCGCTTTTCTCCGCCGCGACGGTGCTGCCGCTGCTGACCGCTTTTTTCACCTCCATGAAGGGGGACGAGGAATTTTCGCTCGGGGCGATGCGGCTGCTGCCCGCATCTTGGCATCCGGAAAATTACGCCCGGGCGATGCGGATGGGGGACTGGCCGACGTATTTCAAAAATTCGGCGATCGTGACGGCCGTCGCGGTGGCGGGGAGTCTCGCGTTCAACTCGCTCGCCGGCTTTTCGTTCGCCCGCCTCCGGTTCAAGGGCAAGCAGCCGATTTTCCTGACGCTGCTCGTCGGCATGATGGTTCCGGCGCAGGTCGTCGTCATCCCTCAGTTTCTCATCCTGAAGTCGATCCCGCTCTTCGGAGGGAACGACTGGCTCGGCGCCGGCGGCAACGGATGGCTGGACAGCTATTACGCGCTAATCGTGCCGGAGCTGGCCGGGGCGTTCGGCGTGTTCATGGCCCGCCAGTTTTATTTGCAGTTCCCGCGCGCGCTCGACGATGCGGCGTATATCGACGGAGCCGGCTATCTCCGGCTGTTCTTTTCCGTATATTTGCCCCAGAGCGGGCCGCTGCTCGCTACGCTCGGCATTTTCAAGTTCGTGGCGGTGTGGAACGACTTTTTCCACCCGCTCATCTATACGAACAGCGAAGCGATGCGCACGCTGCAGCTGGGGCTGCAGGTGTTCCGCGGCGAGCACCAGGTGCAGTACAACCTGCTCATGGCGGCGTCGCTGCTCGTGTCGCTGCCGATCGTCGTCATGTTTTTCGTGTTCCAGAAACAGTTCATTCGCAGCATGGTGGCATCCAGCGTGAAAGGGTGAATTCGATGAAAGCGATTATGGTCATGTTCGACACGTTGAATCGGCACATGCTGTCTCCGTACGGCGGTCCCGATTGGATCAAGACCCCGAACTTCGAGCGGCTGGCGGCCCGGACGGCGACGTTCGACAACAGCTACGTCGGGAGCATGCCCTGCATGCCGGCGAGAAGGGAGCTGCACACCGGGCGCTACAATTTTCTGCACCGCAGTTGGGGACCGCTGGAGCCGTATGACGATTCGGCGATCGAGCTGCTGGGGGAAGCGGGGGTCTACACGCATCTCGTCACGGATCATCAGCATTACTGGGAAGACGGCGGCGGGACGTATCATCCGCGCTACCGGTCGTTCGAGCTGATCCGGGGGCAGGAGGGGGATCCGTGGAAGGGAGAGGTGAAGGATCCGGAAGGCTTGAGCCTGGAAGGACTTCACCCGATCGCCCGGAATATGTTCCGGCAGGACCGCGTCAACCGCGGGTATATTCGGGCCGACGACGAGTTTCCGCAAGCCCGGACGTTCGCGGCCGGCCTGGAATTTCTGGAGCGGAACCATAGGGAGGACCGGTGGTTTCTGCAGATCGAGACGTTCGATCCGCACGAGCCGTTTTACAGCCCGGAATCGTTCAAAAAGCTGTACGCCCACGAGTACGACGGCCGCCTCGGCGACTGGCCGGTTTACGGCCCGGTGACCGAGTCGGCGGAGGACGTGGCGCACATGCGCTGCGAATACGCGGCGCTGCTCGCGATGTGCGACCATTACCTGGGCAAGGTGCTCGACGCGATGGACCGGCTCGATCTGTGGAAGGATACGCTGCTGATCGTCAATACCGATCACGGCTTCCTGCTCGGCGAGCACGACCAGTGGGCAAAGTGCGTGCAGCCGTTCTACAACGAGGTGGCGCATACGCCGCTATTCGTCTGGGATCCGCGCGCCGGCGTGCGGGGAGAGCGCCGGCAAAGCCTCGTGCAAACGATCGACCTTCCGGCGACGCTGCTGGACTTCTTCGGCGCGAAGCTGCCGCCGGACATGCAGGGCAAGCCGCTCCGCCGGACGATCGATACGGACGAGCCGGTGCGCGAGGCGGCGCTGTTCGGCATTCACGGCGGGCACGTCAACGTGACGGACGGCCGCTACGTGTACATGCGGGCGGCCGCGTCCGGGAAGAACGAGCCGCTGTACGACTATACGCTCATGCCGACGCACATGCGCAGCCGGTTCCATCCGGCGGAGCTGACGCGGCTGGAGCTGGCGGAGCCGTTTTCGTTCACGAAAAACGTGAAGCCCTTGCGCATTCCCGCTCAAACCCGGGGCGATCTTCATGCTTATGGAACGCTGCTGTTCGACGTGCGGGAGGATCCGCGGCAGCTTCGTCCGTTTCGCGATCCGGAGATCGAGGCGCGGATGATCGGGCTGCTGCTGAAGCTGATGCGGGACAACGACGCGCCCGTAGAGCAGTACGAGCGTCTCGGGCTGACGGCCAAGTGACGGGCCGGCCGCGCCGCGAGCCGGGCGGCGGTTCAGTCGACCGGGCGAATGCCCGCGCTGGCCAGGGGGCCCTGGCTGATCAGCCGGGTCATCATCCTCGCCATCTCCGCAGGCGATTGCTTCCGTCCGGTTTCGATCCAGTGCTGAATAAACCCGAAGTTGGCCGATATCGTATAGGCGATGACGAAATCCAAAGGAATGGGAACGCGGTCGTCCTGCCCGAACAGCCGCAGCGTTTCGAGGACTTTGCCGTAAATGCGTTCCCTCATCAATTCCTTCACGCGGCCGATGAAGGACAGGTCGCCTTTCGGGCCCAGCATGACGCCGGCGAAATCGGCATGTCGTTCCCAATATTCGAAAATGGAGACGAGCCCGGGATAAGGCTCGTCTTTGTCCGCATAACCGGCGATATCCTGAATATTCATGTGGGCGGCGATTTCTTTCAGCCCGTCGATGATCTCCTGCTGAAATTGTTCGACCAGGTCGTACACGTCCCGATAATGCAGATAGAACGTTCCCCGATTGATTTCCGCGCGCGCCGTCAGATCGCTGACCGTAATATGATCCATTCCCTTTTCCCTCATCAGTTCGATAAGCGCCTGACGAAGCAGTTTCTTCGTGCGTACGGTACGGCGATCGGCCGCTTTTTCCGGCATGGGGATCCCCCCTTTCTAAATTTGCAGGCAATCCTCGACAATCCGTGACGGCCCCGTTCAGTACTGAACACTTCGCCGAAAACTGACGATTGCAGTTCTCTTTCCCCTCATTATAATTAACGCTGTGGCTAGTAATCAACAACTTGTTCATAAAAGTGAGGGATCGAGATGACAACTTTTTTGAAATCGAAGTTCGTGCCTATTGCGATCGTGGCCTTGTTGGTCGTGTTGACGGTTTTCGGGCTAGCGATGATGGGGTCCGTGCTGGGGGCGAAGCCCAAAGCTTTGCCGGTCGCGCTTGCCGTTCTCGACCGTCCGGCCGAACTGCCAACGGGTGAGCAGTTGGCTTTGGGAGAGGCGGTCAAAGGGAATCTGCTCGGACTGGAGCAACTGCCGGTGGAGTGGAGAACGGTCGGATCCGAGGAAGAAGCGCTGGAGGCCATGAACGGGCAGGAGGTCTACGGCGCGCTCGTCTTGCCCGCTGATTTCAGCGCCGGCGTGCTGTCGGTATCCGGACCGGAACCCGCGCCGGCGACGGTGAAAATCTACTTGAACGAGGGGATGAACCCGCAAGGGGTTTCCGCCGTGAGGACGATTCTGCAGCAGGTCGCGGGCAATGTCAGCCGGGAGCTGACCAGGCAAGTGCTGGAGCAGGTCGGCCAGCGCGCCGAACAGGTTCCGGTCTGGACCGTGCAGGCGCTGCTTGCCCCCGTGCAAATCGAAGAGACGTCCGTGAATCCGGTTGGCGCCAACAACGGGAGCGGCAGCGCGCCGAACATGCTGACCCAGATCGTCTGGATGGGGACGCTGGTGCTGAGCGTGCTCCTGTTTCAAGCGGTCAAAAGCGCGAGAGAGGCCGGAGGCAGATGGGGCGCGTTATCGGGACAAGCACTGACCGGAATCGTCCTGGCGATAGGGGCGTCCGGTTTCCTCGTCTGGATGGCGACAGCCTGGTACGGAATGGAATTGACGGATTCGGCGGATGTCTGGCTGTTCCTGAGTTTGGCGGCGATCGCGTTTTTCCTGATGCAGTCGGCGCTGTTCAACTGGCTTGGCCTCCCGGCCGTGGCCTTGCTCGTACTGCTGCTGTTTTTCTCGCTGCCGATTCTGAATCTCGCGCCCGAATTCATGCCTCAAGCGACGCGGGATTGGCTGTACTCGTGGACGCCGTTCCGCTACGTCGCCTCGGGCCTGCGGAATGTCATGTATTTCGGCGGGGAGCGCGAGACGGGCTTGTCCTACGCGGTGCTGTGGAGCCTGGCGGGTATCAGCCTGGCCGTCCTGTTGGCAGCGGGTTTTCGCAAAGGGCCCGGCCGCGCCGCTAGCCGGGCGGCGGAATCGCGCGGGGAAATGACATAGTCGCGGTAATCGTTTCGATGGAGGAATGAGCGTCTTGAGATGGCTGTAAAAAGGAACGGCCATTCCATTCATCAATCACGCTCTTGCGCATAAGGGACGCGGATGAACGTCTTTGTTCATTCGCGTTTTTTTGAAGAACGGAAAGTTAAGTTCTTCATCTTGCGAAAAAGTTTTGCGGATAATTGAGGGAGGAGGGGCAAGCGGAGGGAACCTATGTTGGATTTTGTCCAATCAAGGGAGCGGAAAACGGGGAAACCGTGGTCTAGAGTGGATTTTATCCAACTTTGAACTTGGAATTTGGGTAAAAACGCGGAAACGGCCTCGCCAGATTGGACAAAATCCAACGAAGCCGGACAGTTTCGCGAAAAAGCCGTTTTTGGTTGGACAAATTCCAACCAGGCTTCGCCGAACCCCGCGCCACCCCAGGCAACCCGCGCAATCAACGCGCCACCCTGTGTCATCCCGCACTACCACGCGCAATCCCGCGCCCTGCGTCATCCCGCGCAACCCTGCTTCGTCAATGCGTCCCCTCGTTCATCCTGCCAGGAGCTTTATCGGGCTGGCAAAGGTTCTGGAAGAGCCGCGCTGAAGCGGCCCTAGGCTTGGCGGCAAGCGTCCGCTTCCGCCGGAAAGCGGCGCAGGATCGCCCGGAGTCCGTCCGGATCGCTCAGCATCGGCAGATGGCCGGCGGCCAGCGTGCGGACGGCATGCGGGGCCAAATTCGCGATCATCCGGTTTTGCAGGGCGGGGCTGAACTCCTTGTCCCGGGTCAGCTTGACGTACAGCCTGGGCACGTCCGGCACGGGAGCGTCGGTCCGGTCCGTATACGCGCGCACGGCCTCGGGCACGAAGCCGCGCACGACGGCTTCCGCGAGGTCCGCCGGAAGGTCGTTGCACAGGCCGGCCCGAATGGCCCCTTCCGGCGGCTTCGTCCCCATTTTGCGCAAAATTCCCGCCATAATCGCCCGCCTCGGCCACGGCAGCGCGGACAGGAAGGAACCGCCGTTTTTCGGGACGGCCGCTCCCACCGCGACGAATCCCGCCACCCGATCGGACAGCTTGGATGCGAGGCGAAGCGCCGGCAGGCCCCCGAGCGAGTGCGCGACGAGGACGAACCGCTCCGTTCCCCAGGCTTCGATCTGCCGCCTCAGGCAATCGGCATATTCCGCAAGCGACAGCCCGCCGCGCGACTCCGCCGGGCCTTCGCGGCAGGGGAACTCGGCTAGCAGGCAAGGAGCGTCCAAATTTTCCGCCACCCGGCTCCAGACCCGGCCGTTAAGTCCGGCCCCGTGAATAAAGACGAAGCCCGTTTTTTCCGATTCCCGCGTTTGATTGATCATACCGGTTTCCCCCTTGAATTTGTTGCGAATGTTCTTTCAAGGTAAAGATAACGCATAAACAGGACATAATTTGACTTATTTAAGTGATAAACTAAAAGTAATTTCATCCGTTCGCAAAGGAGGAGCCGGTATGGCGAAATCGTCGCGCCTCATTCAAATGATCATGTGGATCAACGCGAAAAGATCGTTCACGGCGCAAGAGATGGCCGACGAATTCGGACTGTCCGTCCGAACCGTCACGCGGGATTTGCAGGAGCTGAGCGCGCTGGGCGTGCCGGTCTATTCCGTCCAGGGACGCGGGGGAGGGTACAAGCTGCTGCGGGAACGCGTGCTTCCGCCTATCAGCTTTTCCGAGAACGAAGCGACGGCCCTGTTTTTCGCGGCGCAGTCGCTTGAATTTTTCGGCTCGCTTCCGTTCGGGGAGGTAACCGGCGCCGCGCTGCAAAAGTTTTACCACTACTTGCCCGCCGACAAAAAGGAACAGATCGACCGGCTCAAGGGCCGGGTCATGTTCTGGAGCCCGTATCGCCCGATGTCGCCGGACATCCTGCAAACGCTGCTGCAAGCCGTCATGGGCGGCGGCGTCGTCACGATCGAGTACAACTCCGCAAGCGGAGTCTCGAAGCGCGATATTCAGCCCGTCGGACTCTACGCGAGCGACGGCTACTGGTATTGCCCGGCCTATTGCTTCGTTCGGGAAGAGGTCCGGCAATTCCGGGCCGACCGCATGCTGTCCGCCGCGCCGAACGAAGCCGTCCGGCCCCGGGAGGAGGTCCGGCGGAAAACCGTGCTCGGCAAGCCCTCCAAAGCTCACTTGGAACAGGCCGGGCTGCGGGTGGAGCTGACGAAAAAGGGCGTATGGCTGCTGGAATCGAACCCCCGGTTCGCGCCGTTTATCCGGCGCAGGGAGGACGGCGGCGGGATCGCGAACGTCCGGATCGCGGCGGAGGATTTGTTTTTTTATGCGGATCTGGTGTGGGGGCTCGGAAGCGAGGCCAAAATTACGGAACCGCCGGAAGCCGTCGCCTATATCGGGCGAAAGCTCGAAGCGATGCGGGCGTTGTACGGTTGAACGGCGCTGGCCCCGGCATACATTTATCTGGCGTCGGAGGATTCTTCCTTCGTGACCGGCCAGGTGCTGCACGTCAACGGCGGCATCATGACGGAAACCTGATCCGGAGCCAACGAAAAAAGCCGCGCGGAGCGCGGCCCTTGGCGGTCTGCCGTCAGCCCGGGTCGGAAATTTCAAACGACACCGTCGTTCCTTTGCCGAGCTCGCTCTGAACGGACAATCCTTTGCCGTACATTTGCAACAGCCGCCGGTTCGTATTGGACAGACCGATTCCGGACTTGTCCTTCTTCGGCGCTTTCAGCAATTCCCGGATTCGTTCTTCGCTCATGCCGGCGCCGTCGTCGATCACTTCGACGAGAGCGAACCGTTCCCGGCGGACGATGCGAATCCGGACCGTTCCCCCGTCCGCCTGCCGCAGCACGCCATGCCGGACCGCGTTTTCCACGAGCGGCTGGATCGTCAACGGAGGAAGCCGGAAGTCGATTCCCGGCTCGACTTCCCAGGACACCTGCAGTCTATCCTCGAAGCGCTCTTTTTCGATGTACAGGTATGCCCGCACAAGGTCCAATTCGTGCGAGAGCGAAACCAGCTCGCCGGTGTTCAGGAAGTGGAAGCTGATCCGCAAATACGAAGTGAACGCGTTGCCGAGCTTGCGCATTCTCTCCGAGTCGATCTCGCTTAGCGCCATAATCGAATTCAGCGTATTGAACAGAAAATGGGGCTGGATTTGCGCCTGCAAATAGGCGGCCTCCAAACGCAGCTGTTCGTGCACCGATCGTTTCAACGAGGTAAGCGACCAGATGCGGTATTTCAGCTCCATGGCGTCGACCGGCTTCGTCACGTAATCGTTGGCCCCGGCCCGAAAGCCGGCGTAAATGTCGGCGGGCTCGCCGCGTGCGGTCAGCAGCAGCACCGGCAGCTCGGAGGCGGAAAACCGTTTTCTTACCTTTTGCGTCAGCTCGTAGCCGGACATTTGCGGCATCATCACGTCGGCGATTATCAGGTCCCACGGCTCCGCGCCCAGCAGCTCGAGCGCTTCGCGGGCCGACGTGACCGAGCGGATGCGGTACGGCTCCGACGCCAGAATGCCGGCGAGCACCTTCAGGTTGACGGCGTCGTCATCGACGATCAAAATCGTCGCGCCATGCTCTCCTACGGGCGGGGACGCCGCGGGCGAAGCGGTTCGCCCGACGGCGGATGCGTCCGCCAGGCTCCGGGCGGCGGCGACTTCCGCGTACGGTTCCGCAAGCGGCGGAACCGGCTCGTCCGGCATGGAAGCCTCCGGCAGGGCGGCCCATTCGGCAAGCGGAAGCGTCAGCTCGAACGTCGAGCCTTTGCCGAGCTCGGAGCGCGCCGTCAATCCGCCGCCGTGAAGCTCGGCCAGCTCTTTGCTGATGCTGAGCCCGAGCCCGATGCCGCCGCCGTCGCCGGGGCCTTGCTCGTAAGGCAGAAAAATGCGCGCCTGCGTCTCCTCGTCCATGCCCGATCCGGTGTCGGTTACCCGAACGGCGATCGTGCCGTTCCGGATTTCGGCGGAGACGGCGACCGTTCCTTCTTCGGTATGCTTGATCGCGTTATGCACCAAATTGTACAAAATTTGGACGAGCCTTTTTTCGTCGGCCAGCGCGGGCGGGAACGAGTCCTTGATTTCGGACTTCAATCGAACCGGCTTCCCCTCGGTCAAATAGTTCAGCATGTCGATGACGCCCGACGCGACGGAAGACAAGGATATGGGCTTCTTTTGCAGAATGATGCGTTTCTCCCGCAGCCGAACGACATCCAGCAGATCGTCCAGCAGGTGGGACATCCTCCGGCCGATCGTGACGAGCAGCTGCATGTCTTCCGCGCTTTTCCCGTCCATCGACTCCTTTTCCTTGATCGCGACGCTTTGGGCGATGCTCATCATGCCGTGCAGCGGCGTTCTCAGCTCGTGCGACGTATGGGCCAGAAACCGGTCTTTCCGTTTGTCGGCCGCCAGCAACTGCTCGTTCAGCTTGGCGTTCTCCTCGGCATTGCGGAAATACCGCTTGAACCAGTAAGTCGAGAAGCCGATAATCGCCGCGATAATATCGATCGGGTAGTAGACCCTGTTGAAGATGAAGATTCCCCAAAAGGCGCTGGAAAAGACGCCGGTAGCGGCAAGCAGCAGAAAAATGCCGTCGTTCTTGTTGCGCGAGAACATTTTCCAGAACAAATAGGCGGACCAGATAAGCGGAGCCAGATAGAGCACGGAAAATACCCGCCATTCCCTGGTGACGTAAACGAGCGAAGCCGGCGCGACCGCCAGAAAGCCGGAATAGAGCAGCAGGACGGCGGTGTAAATGCGGACCCACCGGGTCAGGGACGGCGACTCCAGGGCCGAAAATTTCAGCGCCATCCGCAGCATGAAGAAGGAAAGCCACATATACGAGAGCAGTCTGATCTTGACCATCCACGCAAAGTCGAACGGAAGCCACAGTTGCAAAACGAAGTCGTGATCCGACACGATCGTGGTGCCGGCGGCCAGAAGCAGCAGGAAAAAGACGAGAAACGTCCGCTCGCGGGGCTTGAACAGATACAGGATAAACGCGTACAACCCGTGCAGCATCAAAATGAAGAACGTGGCGAGCTGAAAGCCGATCGAGTACCATCGCTCGGTGTCGATCGCCGCCTGCGAACCGAAGCGCACGGAACGGACGATGCCGCCGTCATACGGGTGGTCGTAGTTGGCCGCCCGGATCAGCAGCTCGATCTCCTCCGCTCCGTCGGGGATATAAGTCGCCGTATACGAGCTGACTTCCGGCACGTACGCATCCGCATCCTCGGCAGGACGGCCGAACAGCGCCTCCGGCTGACCGTTGATTTCCACGGTGGAAGAGGACTGGATTCGCGGAAACCAGAACCCAAGGGGCTGGTCCGGGGAATCGATCAGAATGCGCAGCCGATAGGTGCCGTAACCGTACGAACCGCCCAAGCCGCTCGAACCGCCGGAATCGTCCGGAAACGCGGCGCTCCAGTCTCCGGGAACGTTCGCGTACCGGGGCTCCGGATTCGCTTCCTTGAAATCCTCGTGCGAAAGCAGGGCATCGGGATAGAACTCCCATTCTCCGTCCAGCGGGATGGACCGGGGAGTATCGAAGTCCCAGTCCCGCATGTCGAGCACGCCCCGAACGACGGGAGGATGCTCCGGCGTGTAAAAAAAATGCGACCATGCCAGTCGCAGCCCGAAAAGGACGGCCACGAACAAAAGGATCACGGCGGTATATTTTAAGATGGATTTCGTTCTGGTTTTGATCATAAAAGGATACATTCGACATCTTTTTGGCAATTCCTTTTACGGGCGCAAAGATTGTCGATCGCGCATGATCCGGGAATCGCCGGGAAGAAACAGCGCAAACAGGCCGAGCAAAGGCAAAAAGGAGCAGACTTCCGTCATCAGGGCGACGCCTGTCCGGTCCATGAGCCAGCCGAGGACGACCGACCCGAGTCCGGCCATGCCGAAGGACAAGCCGAAAAAGAGGCCGGCTATCGTGCCCACCTTGCCCGGCAGCATCTCTTGGGCGTACACGATAATGACGGAGAAGCCGGACATGAGAATTGCGCCGACGGCCAGGCATAGAAGAACGGAGCCGGTCGGGCTGGCGTAAGGGAGCCAGACGGAGAACGGCGCCGAGCCGAGAATCGAAAACCAGATGATTTTTTTCCTTCCGAAGCGGTCCGCCAACGGCCCGCCCAGCAGCGTCCCGAGCATCCCCGCGAATTGCAGGGCGAACAAGGAGATTTGGGCGTTCTCCAGCGGCAAACCGTATTTTTCCATAAAATAAAACGAGTAATAGCCGGTCATGCTGGCGAGGTAGACGAATTTGGAAAACAGCATCAGAATTAAAATGCCGAGCACGGCGACGACAAAGCCGCGCGACAGCGTGCGCTCCTCTGCCGCAGCGGCGCGGCGGTCCGGCTTCGGAAAGAGCCGGATTCTCTCCCGGTACCATCGGCTTACGCGCCATTGGATCGCGATGCCGGCGGCGGCCAGCAGCGTGAACCATAAGAAGCCGAGCTGCCCTTGGGGCATCAGGATAAACGCCACCATCAGCGGGGCCAGCGCTTGGCCGGTGTTTCCGCCCACCTGAAAGACCGACTGCGCCAGCCCTCTCCCTTTGCCGGCGGCCAGATGCGCCACGCGGGAGGATTCGGGGTGCAGGACGGAGGAGCCGATCCCGACGAGCGCGGCGGATACGATCAAGGCCGCGAACCCGGGCGAGAGCGCCATGCCGATCATGCCGAGCAGCGTAAAGGCCATGCCCAGCGGGAGCAGGGCCGGCAGCGGCTTGCGGTCGGTATAGGCCCCGATGAGCGGCTGCAGGATCGAGGCCGTCACGTTGAGCGTAAACGCGATCCATCCGATCTGGGCGAAGCTGAGCTGCATCGACGTTTGGAAAATCGGGAATACGGCCGGAACGACGGATTGCATCGCATCGTTAAGCAAATGCGCGACGCTGACGCCGATCAGCATGGCGCCTGCCGCCTGCCTGGCCGTTTCGGCTATCGCGGGTTGGGTCATTCGGATCACCTTTTTTCTTTTTTTCCCATCTTAACGGGCTCTTGCGGCGTTGTCTTCGCGATTATTGCCCGGAACGAAAGCACGATTTGCTATAATAAAGGCGGGTGATCCACGATGATCGTACAAATGGCGACGCCGCAGCTGGAGCTGTGGCGGATTGACGGGGAGTTCGTCAACCTCCCGCATACTCACGACGACGAGTTTCAAATTACCGTTCCGATTCGCGGCGCTTGCCGGTTCACGCAAGAAAACAAGGATTACGACCTGCAGATCGGAGACGGGCTTGTCCAGCATCCCCGGGAGCGGCACTCTTTTCATATCGGGCTTCAATCCGGCGTGCTGATTTTCAAAGTCCGCCAAAGCCGCATGAAGGAGCTTGCCGGAGGGAAGGAACCTGAGTTTTCCTTGCGGCAGCGGCTCGACCCGTCTTCCGTCGCCGGGAAGTTCCGCAAATGGACGAACGCCCTTCTGGCTTGCGACCCGTCGGACCGGCTGGCGAAGGAAGAGACGGAGACGCAAGTGCTGTCCTATTTGTACAACGCCTTGTCCGGCAATCAGCCGCGGGATCGCGGGCGGGCGCCGTCCGCGGCCGTTTTCGGAACCGATCCTTTTTTGGGGCGGGTGCTGGACTACATTCACGCGAACTACGCGGGAGAGATCCGGATCGATACGCTGGCGGAACTCGCGGCGCAAAGCCGATATCATTTTATCCGTTCCTTCAAAGAGGAGACGGGGTCGACTCCGTACCAGTACGTGCTCCGGCTAAGGATGGAGGAAGCGAAGCGCCGGCTGCGGAATTCGGACGAGTCGGTTACGGACATCGGGTTCGGGTTGGGGTTCTCCAGCGCGAGCCAATTTTACCGGGTTTTCATGAAGGCGGTCGGCGTGACGCCCGAGCAATTTCGCCATTTCCGCCGCTAAGGGACAAAATCGGGTTGCGAACATTCGGGATGGGGGGACGAAAAGGTGAATCATGCGCAATTAATCGAGCTCGGGTTAACGTATAAAGGGACAAGCCTGCGGTATCCGTTCGACCCGGATATGGCGGTGCTGTTCGTCGGAAGCAAAATGTTCGCGTTAATGAGCCGTCAAACGGGGGCGGAAAGCGTCAACTTGAAGGTATCGCCGGACGAGGCGTGGCTGCAGCGCGAAACGTATCCCGGCGCGGTGCTGCCCGGCTACCATATGAACAAAAGGCATTGGAACACCGTCCTGCTGAACGGCGAAGTTCCGGACGAGGTGGTCGTTCAGATGTTCCGGGAATCGTACGAGCTGGTGCTGGCAAAAATGCCGAAGGCAGCGCGGGAAGAGATCGCCGCCTCCTTGCGCGAACGGCCGGATCGGAACGGCGGGTAGCCCGATCCTACAACGTCTGCCCGCCGTCAA
Organism: Cohnella algarum; assembly: GCF_016937515.1. NCBI lineage: Bacteria > Bacillati > Bacillota > Bacilli > Caryophanales > Paenibacillaceae > Cohnella > Cohnella algarum. The sequence continues at coordinate 1,431,945 of NZ_JAFHKM010000002.1, read as the reverse complement.
CCGTGACGATTTGCCCGGTCATCGCTTCCTGCTCGAGGGCGGCGCAGATCAAACGGGCGATGTCCTCCGGGGCGGCCGTCCGCCGCAGCAGCAACCGGGGAGCCAGCGTCCGCATTTGCTCCTCCCTGCCGGTCCACCACCTTGTGGCGACCGCTCCCGGGGCTACGCAATTGACCCGGACATCCGGGGCCAGCGCCCGGGCGAGCGATTTCGTCAACCCGTGCACGGCGGCTTTGGAGACGGCGTAAGGCAGGGACGAACCGGAGCCCGTCAGTCCCGCGATGCTGCCGAGGTTGACAATCGCTCCCCGGCTTTGTTTCAAATAAGGGGCCGCGGCTCTCGCGCAAAAAAACATCCCCTTCACATTCACCGCGTAAAGCTCGTCCCAAACCTCCTCCGTCGCGCCCTCCAGGTCGTCGAGCGGGATGTGCCGCGTCCGGCCGGCGGCATAAGATTGTTATATCGCCGGGCGGGCGTTTTTTATATATCTAGCAAAATGAAAACGCTTTATAATTTGAGACGGGAACGATTGGACATCCTGGCCTCGACATCATCTGCCAAAAACTCATTTCAAAAGGAGTGCAAAACGGATGAAGAAGCAGGTGCGAAAACTGGGAATGCTTGCTCTTTTGCTCGGGCTGCTGCTGCCGGCCGCAAGTCCGAAAGCGCAGGCGATCAACCCGGGCGGACTGATCGTAGGTGCGGACGTCTCGATGCTGAACGAAGTGGAAGAGTTGGGAGGGAGCTTTTACGAAAACGGGATTCAGAAGGATCCTCTGGAAATTTTGAGCGGCAACGGCATGAATTACGTTCGCTTGCGGCTGTGGGTCGATCCGTATGACAGTGTCGGGAACCCGTACGGCGGGGGCACGAACGATTTGGCGACGACCATCGCTCTGGCCGAGCGGGCGAAGGCGGAAGGCATGGGCATTTTGCTGGACTTGCATCTGAGCGATTTTTGGGCCGATCCCGGCACGCAGACGAAGCCGAAAGCCTGGCAAAGCCTGACGTATGCCCAATTGAAGACGGCGGTCTACAATTATACGAAAGGCGTCATTACGGCGATGAAAGCCGAGGGCGTGCTGCCGGAAATGGTGCAGGTCGGGAACGAGACCAGCTCGGGCATCCTGTGGGACGACGGCAAGGTTGGCGGCGGCATCGACGATTTTACTCAATTGGGCGAGCTGCTGTCGGCAGGCATTTCGGGCATCGACGACGCGCTCGGCGCCGGGGAGGACGTCGAAATCGCGCTGCATCTGGATCATGGCGGAGACAACAACCTGTACCGCTGGTGGTTCGACAAAATCGAGGAGCAGGGCGTGGACTACGACATTATCGGCTTGTCCTATTATCCGTTCTGGCACGGCACGATGGGCGAGCTGCAGTACAACCTGAACGACATCAGCAAAAGATACGGCAAGGACGTCATGATCGTCGAAACCGCATACGGCTGGACGCTCGGCGACGGCGACGGCCTGGGCAACTCCTTCTATACGACGGAGGAAAGCGTCGGCGGCTACCCGGCTTCGGCGGCCGGGCAAATGGCTTACATCCGCGATTTGGCGGAAATCGTCCGCGACGTGCCGAACGGAAGAGGTCGCGGCATTTTCTGGTGGGAGCCGGCATGGCTTCCGGTCGAAGGCGCCAACTGGGGACGGAGGCGGGCAAGCTGTACAATAACGATACGGGGCTGCTGTCCAACCCGTGGGACAATCAGACGTTGTTCGATTTCGACGGGAACGCGCTGCCCACGTTGGCCGTATTCGACGAGGGCGTGCCGGCGAATCGGGTCGTCAACCACGACTTCGAGCAGGACGGCTGGACGAATTCGCCTTCGGGCTGGGGCGTTTGGGCGGGAAATCCGTCCGACTACGACGCGATCAAGGTGGAGGAGCCCGGCGTTACCGGCGATTACAAGCTTACCCACTGGAAGGCCGCCGCTTATGAGGCTTCGACTTATCAGACGATTACCGGGCTGGCCAACGGAACGTACTCGCTTACGGCCTGGATCTTGAACGGCGGCGGCCAGAACGAAGTTCATCTTTACGCGAAAAACTACGGCGGCAGCGAGCTGCAGCAGGATCTTCCGGTCAGCGCGGCCAAATGGGTCAAAATCCGCATCGACAACATCCAGGTGACGAACGGCCAGATCGAGATCGGCGTTTACTCCGATGCGAACGCCGGCAACTGGATCAACATGGACAACGTGAAGCTTTATAAAACGAATTGACGGTGCCCGCCTTCTGATTTTTCCGCCCGAATCCCGGTCCTCGCGATCGCGATCCGGACATAAGATTCTTATATCGCCGGCGGGCATTTCTTATATATAAAGCGGTTTGGAAACGCTTTATAATCGGAGGTGAACGGACGCCTCGCGTTCGGAGCAGAAAAGCAAGGGGGACTCAACATGCCGGTTATCAAAAAACTGTCGGCGGCCGTCGCGATCGCCGTATTGTCCGCCGTCGTGGCGGCGTGCGCCCCGGATCGCGGAGAAGCGATTCCGACGGGCGAATCCGCGACCGACGCGGCCAAGCCCGCGAAGTTGGTCGTATGGGCGAACGACGATGCCAATCACTTGAAGGCGGTCGAGCAGATCGCGCAAAAATACGCGGAGCAGACCGGGATCGAAGTGGAAGTCACGCCCGTGAGCGGCGCGGAGCAGGTTCAAAAGCTCGCGCTCGCCGCGCCGTCCGGCAAAGGACCGGATTTGTTCTATCAGCCGCAGGACCGTCTCGGGGACGTCGTCGCGCAAGGGCTGGCCGATCCGGTCGAGCTGGACGGCGAGGCGGCGGGGGCTACAGCGAGGCGGCGCTCGAAGCGGTTCGCTACGACGGGGAAACGTACGGCTACCCGATTACGGTCGAAACGTACGCGCTTTACTACAACAAGGAGCTCGTCGCGGAAGCGCCGGCTTCCGTCGAAGACGCCGCCGACGCCGCGGCCGGCCTGATCGATCCGGCCAACGACCGCTTCGGCTTTCTGATCGTGCCGGACTTCTATTACGCGATCCCGTTCATCGCCAACTACGGCGGATACATTTTCGGCGGAAGTCCCGGCAGCTACGACGTGGCCGACATCGGGCTGAACAACGCCGGCGCGGCGGAAGGGTTGACGGCATACCAAGCGTTCATGAAAGAGAACGCCATCCCCGAGACGCTCACGACCGACATCATGCAGACGCTGTTCGCGGAAGGCAAGGCCGGCATGGTCGTCGACGGACTATGGTCGCTCAAGACGTTCGGGGAAAAGCTCGGCGACAAGCTCGGAACGGCGCCGCTTCCGTCCGTCAACGGCAAGCCTTCTCCCTCCTTCGTCGGCGTCAAAAGCTGGTTCGTGTCCTCCTATTCCGTCAGCCCGCAATGGGCGATGGACCTCGCCGCGTATTTGACGAACGACGAGAACGCCCGGCTTTATTACGAGACGACGGGCGAAATTCCGGCGCGGACGGCCGTCACGGCGGAAATCGGGGATCCGCTGTACCAGGGCTTCATCGATCAGATCGCCAGCGGCATTCCGATGCCGAACGTGCCGGAAATGACGCCGGTGTGGGAGATGGACAGCGCCCTGGACTTCATCCTGCAGGGGCAGGACGTTCAGGCGGTGCTGGACGAGACGGTGGAAAAAATCGAGCAGCAAATTGCCGCATCCGGCAAATGAAAACGAGGGTGAGACCCGATGGAAACGCGTCTTGAGCGGCCGCCGGGCGAAAAAGGAAGCGGCGCGAACGGCCGGGCCGGGCACAGCCCGGCGGCTGCTCTCGTCCTGTCGCTCCTTTTTGCCGGCCTGGGGCAGCTGTATAACCGAAGCTATGCGAAAGGAATCGCCTTTATCGTCATCGAAGCGGCGTTTCTGGTCGTTTTCGCGGATTTCATCCAGCTCGGCCTTTGGGGCATTTACACGCTCGGCACGATCCCGAGGCTGGATCATTCGATCTTTTTGCTCGTCTACGGCATTTTGTCCGTGCTGCTGCTCGCGATCGCCATCGGCCTCTACGCGCTGAACGTCCGCGACGCGCGCAGGCAGGCGATCCGGATTCGGGAAGGCTGGGAACGGCCGACATGGAAGGAGTCGGTCAAATCCGGGTACGAGCGGACCTTCCCGTATCTGCTCACCGTTCCCGGCTTCCTGATGCTCGTTTTCGTCGTCATCTTCCCGCTGCTATTCGCGATTTCGCTGGCGTTTACGAACTACAACCTGTACAATTCGCCGCCGAAAAATCTGGTGGACTGGGTCGGGTTCGACAATTTCGTCCAGCTGGCCACGGTTCCGCTCTGGAACCGTTCCTTCGTCAGCGTCTTTTCGTGGACGGTCGTCTGGACGGTCGTCTCGACGTCGCTGCAGATCGGCATCGGCCTGTTTTTCGCGCTGATCGTCAACGACAAGCGGATCAAGTTCAAGAAGCTGATCCGGACCGTGCTGATCCTGCCCTGGGCCGTCCCGAACTTCGTGTCGATTCTCATTTTCTCCGCGCTGTTCAACGACCAATTCGGGGCGATCAACCGCACGCTGGCCGGATGGTTCGGCGGCAGCGGCTTGCCGTGGCTGACCGACCCGCTGTACACGAAGCTCGCGATGATCGGCATCCAGGCCTGGCTCGGCTTCCCGTTTCTATTCGCCCTGTTCACGGGCGTGCTGCAGAGCATTTCGAACGAATGGTACGAAGCGGCCGACGTGGACGGGGGAACCCGCTGGCAGAAGTTCCGGCACATTACGCTGCCGCACGTGCTGTTTGCGACCGGTCCGCTGCTTCTGATCCAGTACACGACCAATTTTAACAATTTCAACATCATCTACTTGTTCAACGGCGGCGGCCCGGCGGTTCGGGGCCAGACGGCCGGGGGACGGACATTCTGATTTCCTGGGTTTACAAGCTGACGTTCACCAACAACAACTACAGCATGGCGGCCGCCATTTCCCTGATTATCGGCCTCGTCGTCATCGCGTTCGCCTTCTTCCAATTCCGCCGGTCGAAATCGTTCAAGGAGGAGCGGAATTTCCAATGAAAGCAAGCTGGGCATCCCGGCTCGAAGTGGCCGGCATCTACCTCGTTTTGGCCGTCGCGTTCGCCGTCATTCTTTACCCGCTCGCCTGGGCGGCCGGGCTGTCGTTGCAATCGGGGACGAGCCTGTACTCGGCCAGCATGTTTCCGCGCCATCCGTCCCTTGAGCATTACAGATGGCTGTTCGCGAGTCCCGAAAGCGACTACCTGACCTGGTACAAAAATACGCTGATCGTCTCCGCCTCGACCAGCCTGCTCTCGGTGATCGTGACCTCGGCGACGGCGTACGCCCTGTCCCGGTTCGATTTCGTCGGCCGCAAAAGCGGATTGTATGCGTTTTTGCTGCTGCAGATGTTCCCGGTCATGATGGCGATGGTCGCGCTGTACATTTTCCTGAACCTGATCGGGCTTTTGAATACGCTGACCGGACTCGTCCTCATTTACGTCGGGGGGCAGATTCCGTTCAACGCCTGGCTCGTCAAAGGGTATCTCGACACGATTCCCCGGGAGCTGGACGACGCGGCGAAGATCGACGGAGCGGGCCAGCTGCGCGTGTTCGTCCGGATTTTGCTGCCGCTCATTACGCCGATTTTGGCGATCGTCGCGCTGTCCAATTTCATGATGCCGATTTTCGATTTCATCCTGCCGTCGATCATTTTGCACGATTCCGGCAAGTATACGTTGGCGGTCGGCTTGTATCACTTCGTCACGGAAAAGTATTCGAACCATTTCACCGTATTCACCGCGGGCGCCATTCTGATTGCGCTTCCGGTCGCGCTGGTGTATCTGTTTTTGCAGCGGTTTTTCATTTCCGGGCTGACGGCCGGGGGACGAAAGGCTGAATTCGAAAGAGAGAAGGAGAAATCATACGATGCAAAAGGAATTTCTGAAAGGCGCGGACATCTCGTTCGTCGACGAAATCGAGACGGAGGGCGGCGCTTACTACGAAAACGGGAGAAAGCGGGACGTCCTCGACATCCTGAAGGACAGCGGGATCAATTCCGCGAGGCTGCGGCTTTGGAACGAGCCGGCCTTCGATTATTGCAATCTCGAAAAAACGAAAAAAATGGCCAAGCGGATCAAAGAGAAAGGCTTGCATTTTCTGCTCGATTTTCACTATTCCGATTATTGGGCCGATCCGTCCAAGCAGCACATGCCGAAGGCATGGGAGAAGCTGCCGTTCGCCGAATTGACCGACGCCGTCCGGACGTTTACCCGCGATACGATCGAAGCGTTGAAAAGGCAAGGCACGCTGCCGGACATGGTGCAGATCGGCAACGAGATTACGAACGGCATGATATGGAGCGAAGGACGCGTCGACGGGGAATGGAACACCGGGGAGCAGTGGCGCAAGCTCGGAGAGCTTGTCCGCGCGGGCATTCGGGGGCTGAACGAAGCGCTGGAGGGCGCGGCGCCGGTTCCGGTCATGATTCATATCGACCGGGGCGGGGACAACGCCGGCAGCCGCTATTTTTTCGACAAGATGGCCGAAATGAACGTCGATTTCGATGTGATCGGGCTTTCCTATTACTCCTGGTGGCACGGGACGCTCGAGGATTTGACGGAAAATCTCGCGGATCTCGCAAGCCGCTACGGCAAGGATATCGTCGTCGTGGAAGCCGCCTATCCGTGGACGATGACGCCGCCCGACGAGCAGCCGCTTATTTTCAATGCCGAGGAGTGGCTGTACCCCGGCTATCCGGCGAGCCCGGAAGGACAGGCGGCGTGGCTTCGCAAGCTGATGGAAACCGTTCGCGCGACGCCCGGAGGGCACGGCGCCGGCGTTTACTACTGGGAGCCCTGCTGGATTCCGTCCAAGCCGGCCTGGTCCGTCGGGCACGAGAACAACTGGTCGAACCTGACGCTGTTCGATTACGCCGGCAACAGGCTGCCCTCGCTGGACGCGTTCAAGGAATAGCGAATAGCGGCTTAGCGGGGTGGCGGCGACCGAACGGTCCGCACCCGAGAGCGTTGGACTGGGCTGTCCGGGCAGGCAAGCGAACCGTTGAAAAAGCGCCCTCCCTTGTCGGATAATGAGAGAACAACCGGCAGGGAGGGATGCGCATGAAATGGGGCGATGACAACATTCGCAACGTGTTTACGTCGGTGGAACGGTCTCTTCCGCTCTTTATCGAAACGATCGGCTACAGCGCGTGGGAGCGGATTTTCGACCGGCCCGACGGCTATCCCTATTATCATTGGCTGCAGACGCTGGAGGGAGAGGGCTCCTTCGAGTTCCAGGGCGGGCAGGTCATGCTGACGCCGGGCAAGGGCGTGCTGCTGACCCCGTTTACCCCGCATCGCTACTTCCCGGTTTCGGACCGCTGGTCGACGGTGTACGTAACGTTCGGCGGCGCGGCCGCTTCGGCGATTCTGGATTCGCTGGACATGAACGTTTCCGCCCTGTACACCGAAACGGAGAAGGTATCGTTTGCCGACGCCATCCGGGACATGATCGACAAGGCCGGCCGGGATCCCGAGTTTTCCGGCCTGGAATCGTCCACCGAGATGTACCATTTTCTCATGCTGCTGCGCAAATTCGGACGGCGAAACGACCAGCCCTCCCTCTCGCAGTTTTACGACAAGCTGCGCCCGGTCGTGCAATGGATGGAGCGCAACCGCTCGGCCAATATCGGGCTGCCGGAAATCGCCGAGCAGGCCCAGATGAGCGTTTCCTATTTGAACGAGCTGTTCCAGGACGCGTTCGGGATGAGCCCTTATTCCTTTCTGATCCGGCTCCGCATTCGCGAAGCGAAGAAGATCATGATCGCGACGCCCGGCATGGCGCTGAAAGAGGTGGCCGCCATGACCGGGTTTAACGACGTCAGCCATTTCGTCGCCACCTTCCGCCGGAAAGAAGGCATTACGCCCGCCAAATACCGGGAGCTGCATTTGTCTCCGCAGCATCCGGAGTGAACCGTTTGATCGGATTCATTGATTTAAATAAGACGAAAGCTGTCGCGTTTAACGTTTATACTGGCTCCGAGTTCGAAAAAACTCTAATCACCCGGACAAAAGGAGCTGCAAACCGATGAATTTCGAATTGACCCCGTACATCATGCTGGACGGCAAAGCCAAGGACGCGATCGAGTTTTACAAGCTGGCGCTCGGCGCGGAAGTTGTTTTTATGCAAACGTTCGGAGACGCGCCGAGCGGCCCGGAAGCCGCCTTGCCCGCCGAGGACAAAGGGCGGGTGGCGCATTCCGTTCTGAAGGTCGGGGACGGGAAGCTGTTCGTGGCCGATGTTCTGCCCGGTCAGCCGAACCGCGAGGGAAACCGCGTCAGCCTTTGCCTGACCGCGAACGATGCGGAGGAGGCGCAGGCGCTTTTTGACGCGCTGCGGCAGGACGGGCAAGTCGACTTTCCGCTGCAGGAAGTCTACTTCAGTCCGGCGTACGGCCAGGTAACGGACCGGTTCGGCGTCGTTTTTCAAATTTTTACGAAGAGGTAAGGACGACCGAATCCCTTGATTCTCCTCTAACGATCCTCTAGACATGTTCGGCCAGGCCGAGTTTGCCCGCGCTCCAGCTCCAAAGTTCCGCGGCGCGCTCCCGGCTGTAGGATTCCGGGGAAGAGGGGATGGGCTTGGAGCCGTCCCAGTACGTTCCGCTCGTTCGGCCCGGCGGCTCGCTTGCGACCAGCCGCGCCAGGTCGGCTCCGGATTGCCGGGTCGTGCGCACGCCCGGACGGACGAAACGCAGCAGCGGCAATATCGAGTTCCAGGCGAAGCGGGCCAGCGGGCTGTAGTCCCGGGCGAGTCCGGAGCCGGGCATCATGCCCGGATTGAAAGCATGGACCTCGATCGCCCGGCCCGCTTGCCGAAGCCGCTCATCGAGCCCGTAAGCGAAATAGAGGTTGCACAGCTTGGACGTGGAGTAGCGGGTTTGGCCTCTGGCGGACGGGGAGAGCGAAGCCATCGCGAGATCCGATCGCCCGGGGTCCGCCATCGTTTCGGGCGGGAGGTTGGCGTATTCCGTTCAAAATCAGGTCGATTCCGGCGTTCAGCCGATCTTCCAAATCGGCGGAAGCGGGTTTCATCAACAGCTGGTACATGATAAAGCCGATCAGAAACTCGGAGACGACCTCGAGGTTCGCATCCTCCCGAAGCGGCTCCTTCCGATGATAGCGCTCGAACCATTCGGCGATTTCCTTCGTTTTGGGCAAGGAGTGCTTCTGCCAGTACAGCTCCGAAATTTCCGAGCTCCCGGACAAAGCGGAGACCAGCACGGAAAGCATTTGCTTGCCCAGCGGGTTGTTCATGCTCTGAGCGAAGCCGTGCGCCAGCTCGAACATATCTTCGCGCAGTTCGCCCCGCGTCGGCGTTCCGAGCGGGGCTTCAATCGTTCGAGAGCGTCCGCCACCAGGTCTTCTTTACGGCTCCATCTGCGATAAATGGACGTTTTCCCGACTCCGGCCCGCTGGGCGACCGCCTCGATGCTTAGTTTCTCGACGCCGGTCTCGGCGAGCGAAGCGATGGCGGCATCCAGGATGCGCTCATGGACTTCCCTGCTTCTCGGCCTTCCGCGAGGAGCGGAACGGCCGGTACCGGCCTCGTCATAATCGGGCATGTTCATCCGTCCTTGTTCGTTTTTTCCGTAATCGATTATAGCACAAACGCCCTTGCGCTACCGGCGTTCCTGGCGGCCAAGGCTTTATCGCGCGGAACAAGACGAGGTTCGGTCGGGAGGGCTTGCATTTCCAGCGAGGAGCATTCCGCCGGTTTATGCATACATATGGATAGACATTAACCTATGCGGGAGGAAAAAGCTTGTGGATCCGGTTTTAACGTCGCCGTCGCTTACCTTGACGGGCGACTCCAACGAAGTCGTCACGTACCGCCGGGATGCGGACAATTACATTACGCAGCTGTTCGCGGAGCAGCTGCCGGCGATTCAGACGGGCTTTTTCAACGTTCGCATGAACAAAGGGATCATTATTCAGCCTCACTGGCACACGAATGTGAACGAGCTCGTCTTTGTCATCGGCGGCGAGGTCGCGACGACCGTGTTCAATCCGTTTACGCAAAAATTGATGTCCTACCGGCTGAAGCCGGGCCAGGCCTCCATGTTCCCCAAAGGCTGGTTCCACTGGATCGTGGGGCTTGAGGACGACACGCATATTCTGACCGTTTTCGACCGGCCGACGCCCGATATCGTGTACGGTTCCGATTTCCTTCGGATGACGCCGGGGCAAATCATGCAGCTTGCTTACTCCGTGGATGAAAAAGAATACGAGAAGGCGGTGGAGCCGATTCGGCAGTCCGTCATTTTAGGGCCGCCCGCGGGCTTCGCTCCGAGCATGGACGACCGTCTCGCGCAAGCGGCCGCGCCGTCGCCCGAGACGGCCCCCGAACCTCCCGCACCGTTCTATCCGCAAGGCTACTACGCGAATTATCCGGGCTATCCGGGCTATGCGAGCTTCGCGAATTATGCGGCCGCACAGCCCGCGCCGTATTACCCCTACCCCTACCCCTACCCGTATTGACTATCCGATATTCGCGATCCAGGCGACGCACCTTCCGAGCGTGCCGACCGTACCGGGGTGAAGCAGCCCTTCGGGAGTGTGGGCGGGGTCAAGCAGCATACCCGGCCTTTGCCGTAAGCATGCGCCCACCCGGCGATCGACTCCCCGTCGGCGGATTCGGAGCGGAGGAAAACCGTCGTATTCGGTTCGTCGCACGCGACAAAATAATGCTCGTCCGCGAATTCGAACGACGCGGCCGGATTCGCGGCGCCCGAGCCGCTTCCCGGATCGCCCTCCGGGAAGCCTCCCGCGAGCGGGCCGGCCGCTTCCGCGCTATAGCGCACGGGCCGGTGACGTTCGGGATGATGGAGGAAATAGCCGCGCAGCATGCCGACATACGCCCCGTCCGTCCGGTAAGAGGCAAGTCCCGAATGCCAGGCGAGCCACCCGCCGCCGGCTTCTGCATAGGCGGCGATGGCGGATTCGGCCTCTTCGGTCATCCATTGCCTGATCTCGCGGTCCTGCGGATTGATCCGGTTTTCCTTGAACAGAACGACGGCGGCGGGCCGCTCGGCAAGCTCCTCAAGCAGACGTTCCGCGGAAGCGTAACGGACGCGGACGGCCTCCGTCGCCGCGCCGATCCGCAGCCCGGCGGCGTTCGTGTCCGCCGCCGACCTGATCGCCTGCTCCAGCGCTTCCCGGATCGGAGCCTCCGGATGGTAATCGTCGCCCGCGATCGCCAAAATCGTTTTCCCCGGGGCGCTCATCCGTCGTTCTCCAGCAGCTCGACGATCACTTTCAGCTCTTTCATCGTATCCATATAGGCGTACCGTCCGCCGGTATATTCGCCTTTTTGCAGCAGGGCCATCTGTTTGCCTTCCAAAAGGGTGATTTTCTCCTTCATGCCCTCGATGACAAAAGCGATGTGATGAGGGCCTTCTCCATGCTCATCCAAATATTCGCGCCACGTGCTCGGCTCCCGGTCGGGTTCGATGAGCTCGAGCTGCACCGACCCCATGTCGAAAAAAGCAAGCTTCGCCCGGGCCTCGGAACGCCGGCCCTTGTATTCGGTTTGCGCGATGTCGGCGATGTCCGTCACGATGACCTTCGGTTTCTCCACGCCGAAAAAATCGGCGTACGCCTCGATTACCTTCTCGATGTCGTTGACCAGGATGCCGATTTGCGTGATCGTTTTCGTTCCCAACAGTCCTTGCGGCATAGACGGGAGCCCCCTTCGAAATGGGTGTGCGCTATCGGCGCCAACGGATAGTAAGCGTTTGCAGGTCGCCGAAAAGCGGTTCACGGCTACAGAATATAGGAGGCGAGCCCGTATTGTCAATCGTTTCCGTCCGCCGCTCCGGGAGCGGCGCATAACGCCTGCAGATAGGCTTCGACGATGCCTTCAAGCCTTTCGTTCGGCAGCCGTTCGGGCTGCATCAGCCGATGAATGGCCAATCCGTCGATGAGCGCGTACAATTTTTCCGTTTCCATCTCGACGTCGATGCCGGGCCGCGCCAGCTTATTTTGGACAAGCTCCTCCAGCGCAAACCGCGAAACCTTGTACAACCCGTCCTGAATATTCGAGCTTAACCTCCTTAATTCCGGATAAACCAGCGCCTTCGAATGAAAAGCGAACCAGACCTCCATTTCCAGCGTCCGCTCGTCGTCGACGGGCAAAAACTGCAGCAGTATCCGCTTCAAATCCGCCAGCAGCGGCCCTTGAGGCTCGAAAGCTTCCAGTCTTTTTTCCACTCGTTCGACGAACAAACCCATGCAGAAAGCAAACAGCTCCACCTGCGTGGAGAAATAGTGGCGCATGGAACCGACGGACAATCCAGCCTCTTCCGCGATTTTGCGCACGGTGGCCTGTTCCAGGCCCGATTGCCGGATCACCCTTAAAGCGGCTTCGGCGACGATGCGTCTTTGCGTATCATGATTGACGATTTTCGGCATGGCTTTATTATACGCGCTTTTCTTTTTTAATACAACGTGCTAAAATGATTTTGTAATACAATGTACTAAATAAATGAAAAGCGAGCGTGAATTTTTCAGATGGACACAGGCGGCAAGCGGAAGAAGAAATCGAAATGGAAAAAGCTGAAATACGGACTTTTGATCGCGGCGGCGGTCGCGGTTCTCGCGATCGGCCCCGGCTTCGCGTATGAAGCCGTCGCTTCGAGGCAAGCCGCGAACAATTATCCTCCGCCCGGCACCCTGGTGGACGTTGGCGGCTACAAGCTTCATCTCGTCAAAGCCGGCAGCGGCTCCCCGACGATCGTTCTCGAAGCGGGAAGCGGCGAAACGAGCTTGTCCTGGCGCGATATCCCGGAGGAACTGGCCCGCCACGCCACGGTCGTCTCCTACGATCGGGCCGGATATGCCTGGAGCGAGGAGGCGAGCCGGGAACGCACCGGGGAAAATATCGTCGGCGAGCTGTACACGGCGCTGAAACAGGAAGGGATCGAGGGACCGTACCTGATGGTTGGCCACTCGTTGGGCGGAATGTATGCCCGGCTGTTCGCCGAAACGTACCGGGACGAGGTCATGGGACTGGTTCTGGTAGACGCGAGGCCGGAGAACGACGATCGGGACACCCGGGAAATTTTGAAGGAGGAGAACTTCGCGGGGAATCCGCCGGCTTCTATCCTCAAACTGCTCAAGCAGTCGGGACTGTTGCGTTTGTTCCAGGACTTTTTGCTGGAGGGCCTGGTGGCGAAGGAAGACCGGGGGCAATTTCTCAACGTCATCGCAACCCCCGAATACTTCGAGGCGAAGGAGAAGGAAGCCGAATTGGCTTATTCGACCGAAGACGCCATTCGCGGACAACGGTTGGGCTCGCTGCCGGTGCGGATCATCGCCCGGGGGCTGCCGCAGGACTACGCCCAAGCGGGCATTTCGGAAGCCGGCGGCCGAAAGCTAGAGGAGATTTGGCAGTCCGGCCAGCGGCAAATGCTCGAAATTTCGACCGACAGCGAGCTGATCGTCGCCGAACAAAGCGGCCATATGGTCATTCATGACCAGCCGGAGCTCGTGGTGGAGACGATTCTGGACGTACTCCGGAAAAATTGATTATAGCCGTTTGTTCACTTTTTTGCCGGGCGGAATCGGAGCTACAATAAGGTTGTCGGGCCGACTAATAAGCGTGAAAGGAGATGATCCCGTTGATCAACCATCCTGAGGTGATTTCCGCGTAAGCGGAAGTCGCCGTTACCGGGGGAGGCCGTTCCGGCCTCCCTTTTACATGGAAAAAAACGATTGTGGCGCAAGCCGACTTTTTATATACTGTAGGCTACCGGCGACGAGGTCCGCCGCCGATGCCGCTTTTTCGAAGCCGAAGAGCGGCGCGGGAAGCCGTATTCGCGTTTTTGCGGCAAAGACGAATATCCAAACGAGGGGAGGAAGCAAGACATGAACGTTGGCAATGCGTTAAGCGGCCGGCCGTGCGAAAACCTGTTCGAGGAGGACGTCTGTTTTGCTATACAAAAACGGGAAGGATGTGCTTCCCCCTAGCTTGCTGGAAGAACTCCAAAAGTATGTGAACGGCGAATTGATTTATATACCGAAACCGCAGGAGCGGCGCGCCCGCTGGGGAGAAGTGAGCGGCACGAGACAAATGCTGGCGGAACGGAACCGGGAAATCCGCCGGCTTCATGAGGACGGATGGTCCGTCGAAGCCCTGGAGGGGAAATACCACCTGTCGGGCGAAAGCATCCGCAAAATCTTGGTGAAAACCCGCTAAAGGCGCAATCCGATAAAGCCCGAAGGCAGGACGAAGACGTCCCGCTTTCAGGCTTTTTTCGCGCTTAGACCCCCGGCAGCCGGGTTTCGTCTACCGCGTCCCCTTCGTCATCCGACCGGGTATAGGCGATCAACGTAACGGGGGAACCGGCTTCGGCGCTTAACTGGCGCTCCAGCTCGCGGATTTGTTCTACGGCTTGCGGCTGCCTGTCCAAGCGGGCGATTTTATAAGATGGCTGCGTCATCACGTCACTCCGTTTTTAAAAGTTATCGTTCTCTGCCGTTAGCATGTCTCGCCGGACTCGATCATAAACGGACCATCCCGATGCGGGCCGTGACCGGAAGAAAAGAAAACGCTTAAATTTTTGCTTTCCCGATCCCGCAGCCGTGGTAAAATGGAACGAGAACCCGCTTCGGATTTCCTTTCAGCCTGTTCCTGTCGTTCTCGCTGCTGCCTTTACTCTTCGTAAACGGGGGCCCGATCCGATGAACAGGAAGTTTATCAATTCCCCGGCGGCCTATGCGCTGGGCATGTTCGCCATGATGATTCCCAGTCAGGCTTTCAGCTCGTTTTACAGCTATTACTACGTGGAGAAGCTCGGCCTCGGGGTCGGGCTGGCCACGATCGCCCGGACGATTTACCTCGTCTGGGACGCCGTCAACAACCCGATGGCCGGCTATCTGTCCGACCGGACGAACACCCGGCACGGAAGGCGCAGGCCGTGGATTTTCGCTTCCATCCCCCTCTTTATGCTGACGTTCATCATGGTGTTTTCCGTTCCCGGCGAACTTTCGGAGAGCGGGCTGTTCGTTTGGTTTCTGACGGCTCTTGTCCTGTTCGAAAGCGTTTCTACCTTGCTGTGGGTCAATTACGGCGCGCTGTTCCCCGAGCTGTTCCGGGGCGAGCGGCTGCGCGCAAAGGCGTCCGCCGTGCAGCAGGGCTTTCAGATCGCGGCGATTTTGATCGGCACCGCGCTAACGCCGATCGTCTATGCCGCCATCGGCTTCGGCCCGATGTCGGTCGCGTATTCGCTGGCGTTCGCGGCTTTCATGCTGTGGTTCGCGTTCTCGGTCCGCGAGGACGAAAACGCGCGCAAGGCGCCCCCTCTCCCGCTGAAGGAAGCGTTCCGCGAAACGCTGAAAAACAAGCCCTTTTGGACGTTTTACATCGCCAATTCGTTCGCCCAGACCGTCAACGGACTCCTCGCTTCGATGATTCCCTTTTATGCCAAATACGCGCTGAAAATTCCGGAATCCCAAGTTGCGTTCGTGCTGGCCTCCGTGTTCGTGTCGATCATTCCGCTCGTGGCGGTCTGGTACTTCATCGTCCGCAAGCTGGGCGGGCTCAAGAGCTGGCGCCTCGCGCTGGCCGTCTACGGACTGTCCGTCATCCCGCTCTGGTTCGCCGGCGGCCTTTGGGGCGGCATCGCGGCGGGCATTGCCGCGGGCTTCGGCATGGCCGGGTTTCTCGTCGCCCCGGCGCTGCTCGCGAGCCGTATCGTCGACCTCGACGCCGAGAAAACCGGCCGAAGGAGAGAGGGCGTCTACACGGCCGTTGCCGGATTCGTGACCCGCTCGAGCGGCCTCATTTCGGCGGTCGCCTTTTGGCTCGTCGGGCTGGCGTTCGGTTACGTCAGCGGAGACGAACCGGGCCCGCATCCGGAGACGACGTTTCGGGTGCTGATCAGCATCGTGCCGCTCTGCCTGCTCGCCGTTTCGTTCGCCGTTTCGATGTTCATGAAGGATCCGGGCGCGCCGGCGGCGCCGGCGGGCTTTGACCGGCGCAGGAGAAAGGAGGAGGAGCATGGCCAAACGATTGATTCTGAACTGCGATGATTTCGGCCAGAGCGCCGCGGCCAATCGGGCGATTATGCATCTGCTGGAGGAAGGGAAGGTGTCTTCGGCGACGATCATGCCGCCGGCTCCGGCGTTCGCGGAAGCGGCGGCGTGGTGCCGAAAACGCCGAATCGGAAGCGTCGGCCTGCATTTGACGTTTACGAGCGAATACGACGCGATTCGCTGGCGCAGCCTCACCGGGCATCCTTCGCTGCACGACGAAGAGGGATTTATGTTTCACACGGTCGAGGAGTTCGAGCGCAACGCCGAACCGAGGGCGGTGAGGCTCGAGATGAAGGCGCAGTTCGAAGCGGCGAGGCGGGCGGGGATCGACATCGCGCACGCCGACAATCATATGGGCAGCCTGTACGGGTTGGCGACGGGCAAAAGCCATTTGCCCCAGGTACTGTGGTTATGCTCTCGCAGGAGGTTGCCGTTCCGGCTGTTTCGCCGCTTCGAGCCGAGGGACTCGTTCATGGCGTCCATCGCAAGCCCGGAAACGCAGCGCGCGCTGGATAAAGTCGTCGCGCTCGCCGATACGCTCGGCGTCGGCGTTCCAGACTATTTGATCAGCCATCCGTACCATGCCGAAGAAGGCGAAAGCTACGAATCGTTTCGCGCCATGATGATCGCCAGGCTTTACGAGCTGCCCGACGGGGTTACCGAGACGTACATTCATCCGGCGGTCGAGGACGAGAAGCTGGCGAAATCGATTCCGTCCTGGAAGAAGCGGGTTTGGGAATACCGGCTCATGCTCGACGCCGATTTCGAATACGCGATGAAGGATGCCAACGTCATGCTGACCGATTATCGTCACGTGCAGCGGCACATGAGAAGGCCCCGGCTCCGGGCCGCGGGCAGGCTGGCGAAATCCTTGCTGACCTGAAGGAGGCGGCCGGCGCGATGGAAATTTCCGTATGCGGATGAATCTTTTCTACCTCTCTCTCGTATAAGAGGATGTATTTATCCAATTCAGTTGAAAGGTCGGGTGGGCTATGTCGTTTTTCGGCCGGATTTTGGCAAGCGTCGGCATCGGTTCGGCAAAGGTGGACACGGTACTGGAAACATCCTCTTATGCTCCCGGAGACGAAGTCCGAGGCGTCGTGCGGATCGAGGGAGGGGCGGTCGAGCAGCGGATCGACGGAATCGTCCTCACCGTCATGTCCCAGTACGTTCGGGAAGTGAACGACAGCAAACTGCATCAGAACGCGGAAATCGCGCGCATTCGCGTGACGGAGCCGTTCGTTCTGGCGCCGGGCTCGCGCGAGGAAGTTCCGTTTTCCTTTTACCTGCCGCGCAATACGCCGCTGTCGATCGGACGTACGCCGGTCTGGATCAAAACGAACGCGGACATCCAATCCGCGGTCGATCCGACCGACGAGGACCGCATTCATATTATGCCTTCGCGCGATCAGAAAGTCGTGCTGGACGCGATCGACATGCTGGGATTCCGCCTGAAGCAGACGGAAACGGTGTACGCGCCCCGTCTCGGCGGCTCGCTGCCGTTCGTTCAGGAGTTCGAATGGATTCCCGGCGGCGGACGCTACCGCGGGCGGCTGGACGAACTGGAGCTCATGTTTCTGGGAAGCCGTGGCGACGGCTTAACGTTGCTCCTGCAGATCGACCGCAAAGCGACAAGCATTTTCGGCCTGTTCGCGGAAGCGATGGATACGGACGAGACGTTCGTCCGCGTCGAGCTGTCGGGCGGCGATTTGGGCGAAGGCCCTCGCATGTTGCCGGCGTGCTGGCCGACATTATCGATAGATACAGCTGAAGCCGGGACGCGCGCGAGAGGTTCGCCCCGGTCGGCGAGTTCTCCCGTCGCGCTGGAGTCTATCCGCATCCCGATAAAGGGCGCCCGCGATCGCGGCGCCCTTTTTTCGGCATCGGGAAGTTTAAGTTATTCGCCTTACGAAAGAGTTTTAGGGAAGATTAGGGGAGAAGGAGAGCGGGGCTGAGGGTAGAAACCGGCGTCGAACGCACCGGATAGGGGCGGCGGGATGCCTTCGTCGATGGGCGGTCGCGGTGCCGATTGGCGCGAGTCAGCCTATGTTGGATTTTATCCAATCGCCGGAGCGGGAAACGGGAAAACCGCGGTTTACAGTGGATTTTATCCAACGAAGAACGGGAGTTTCGGGCGAAATCCCCGAAAAAGCCTCGCCAGATTGGACAAAATCCAACGAAGCCAACTGGTTTCGCGGAAAAGTCTGTTTTGATTGGATAAAATCCAGCGAAGCTTCGCTGCCTCTCATGCCCATCTGGTCGTGTTCACCGTGCGAAAGCGCCGAGCAAGCTTGCGTTGAGTAAAAAATACCCATTTCACCGCCTCCGCACGCAAGCCGTCGATCCAGTTGAGTCGCGATGACTCATCTCAACCTGCTAAACGCACGCGGCCATACGCAGTTGAGTAAAAAGTACCCATCTTACCGCTCCCGTACGCAAGCCGTCGATCCAGCTGGGTCGCGATGACTCATCTCAGCCCGCTAAACGCATGCAGCCGTACGCAGTTGGGTAAAAAATACCCATCTTACCGCCCCCGCACGCAAGCCGTCGATCCATTTGAGTCGTCATGACTCATCTCAACCCGCTAAACGCATGCAGCCATACGCAGTTGAGTAAAAAATACCCATCTTACCGCCCCCGCACGCAAGCCGTCGATCCAGTTGAGTCGCGATGACTCATCTCAACCCGCCAAACGCATGCAGCCATACGCAGTTGGGTATAAATGCTATTCGCGAACCGGCCGGCCGCGCCCGTCCCTATTCTATCGAAATTCGCGGGAGGCTTCCGTTTTGCTTCCTGTCTTTTGGCGTTTCAAATAAACCGTTGCTTAATTCTTTTTCGATGAAGTAAACTTTTGTTACATTTCGGGACGCCCGTAGCCCATAAGATTCGCACCAAGAAGGAGAGCGTTATGTTCGCCAAAATGAGCTTGCGTTGGAAGCTGCTGCTGCTGAGCATCTTGATGATAACGGTTCCGCTGAGCCTGCAGGGCATCGTGACGTACCGGGAGTTTTCGTCGTCCACCGAGCGTAGGGCGACCGAGAACACCGTGCAAATTACCGAGCAAATCAACCGCAACCTGGACCGGACGCTGGCGGAGATGCAGCGGTTGTCGCTTACGCCGCTGTACGATCCGAACGTGGTGGCGATATTGAACAAATACGG
This sequence comes from Cohnella algarum, assembly GCF_016937515.1. Lineage (NCBI taxonomy): Bacteria > Bacillati > Bacillota > Bacilli > Caryophanales > Paenibacillaceae > Cohnella > Cohnella algarum. The sequence goes on along the minus strand of NZ_JAFHKM010000002.1, from coordinate 1,412,741 downwards.
CGGCGCCTCCTCCGCCGGGATCCGTCCGACCATCGAGGAACGGGAGAAAATGTTCCTCTACATTTCGGGCGCGGCCTACGGCCTTCAGGAAGTGAAAGGCATCCAGATTATCGCCGGCAACGGCTTTATTTTTACGAACGTCGATTCCACCCTGATGAAATTCGCGGATATCGGGGCGCTGCCCTGGAGCGAAAAGGTGCGCGAAGCCGACGGCGCCTGGGCGCTCATTCCCCCTCATTCGCTCGGCCACTACATTCCCGGCGACCCGGACGAGTATTTTTCGGTTGCCCGCATGCTTCGCGAGCCCGGCAGCAACCGTCAGCTCGGGATGATCGTCATCGACCTGAAGCTGGACGTGTTTCGCACGATTTTGGCGAATTACCGGTTCGAGGAGAACGGCAATTTGTTCGTCATGAACGGGAGCAACGACCTGTTTTTCGAAAAAACGAGCGGCGAGACCGATCCGTCTCTAGCCCGCGATTTGCGGGCGGTCAGCGCGACGTACGGCAGCGGCGTGTACGAGCGGGCGCCGGGCGGGCAGCGTTTCATTACCGTCGTCGATAATTCTTCCTATTCGGGGCTGAAGGTGATCGCTTACATTCCCGAGAGCGTGCTGCTCCAGGAAACGAAGCAGTTGCAGAAGTTCACGATTTTCATCGCCGTCCTGTTCGTCGCCGCGGCCTGCCTGATCGCGATTTTTTTCGCGTACCGGATCAGCCAGCCGCTCGTCAAGCTGAAGCAGAAAATGCTGCTGGTCGAAACGGGCAACTTCAAGCAGAGCGTTCCCGTGGAAACGCAGGACGAAATCGGGCAGCTCGGAAGAGGCTTCAACCGGATGGCCGAGGAAATCAACCGGCTCGTCAACGAGGTGTACGCGGTCGAAATCCGGGAGAAGGAGGCCGAGCTTGCCAGCCTGCAAAGCCAGATCAATCCGCATTTTATTTACAACACGCTCGAGTCGATCAACATGATGGCCCTCAAGAGAAACAATTACGAGGTGTCCGACATGGTCACGGCGCTCGGCGGCATGCTCCGGTACACCGTGACGCAGAGCGGGCGAACGGTGGCGCTGGAGGAGGAGCTGGCATCGGTCGGCGCTTATTTGAAAATCCAGCAGCTCCGCTACGGCGAGCGGCTGCGCGTCCGGTTCGACGTCGAGCCGGGGACGGAGCGGCTGCAGGTGCCGAAGCTGCTGCTCCAGCCGATCGTGGAAAACGCGATTTTCCACGGCATCGGCGACCGGGAGGAAGGCGGCGAGATATGGATCAGCACGGCCGCGTTCGAGGACGAGCTGCTCATCATCGTGCGCGACGACGGCATCGGGATGGACGACGGGCAAATCGAGCGGCTGCGCCAGTCGCTGCTCGTCCCCGATCCGCCCGGCGCGCGGAAGCGCGGGCTGGCGCTGCGCAACATCGCGCAGCGGATTCGCCTCATGTTCGGTCCGGAGGCCGATCTTCATATCGACGGAAGCCCCGGCATGGGCATGGCGTTCACCATTACGATTCCGGCCGTAGAAAGGAGCCGCGGCGATGATCAAACTATTGCTGGTTGAAGACGAGGAAACGATACGCACGGGCATCCGCAGCGTCATCACGGGACTTGCCGACGGTTTTGAAATCGTCAAGGAAGCGGCGAGCGGCAAGGAAGCGTTGAGTTATTTGCAAACGGACGTGCCCGACGCCATCATCACCGACATCCGGATGCGGGAGATGGACGGCCTGACGCTAATTGCCAAAGTGAGGGAATGGTACGCCGATATGCCGCTGGTCATCATCAGCGGCTACGGCGATTTCGAATACGCCCAGCAGGCGCTGCGCCACGGGGTGGCGGACTATCTGCTGAAGCCGATCGACCGGGCGGCGATGCTTAAGGCGCTGGAGCGCATCCGTGGACTTATCGATAAGGAAAGAGGCATCGCTCTACCTGCGGGACCGGAGGAGGAGCAGGCAATTCCCCCGGGCGACGGGCGGAAGCTGATCCGCAAGCTGAAAGCCCATATCGACGGCCATCCGGACGGGGATCTGCGATTGCAAACGCTGGCGGAGCTCGTCCATCTCAGCCCGGTTTACCTGAGCAAGCTGTTCAAGCAGGAAACCGGCGAAAACCTGTCCGATTACATTATGGCGGCGAGGCTTGCGCGCGCCAAATATTTGCTGGCCGGCACCGAGCTGAAAATTTACGACGTCGCGCGGCTGTCCGGCTACCAGAGCCCGAAGCATTTCATGCTCGTGTTCAAGAAAGCGACGGGCGTTACCCCGGGCGTTTACCGCGAGGAGCACGGGGGCTAAAGCGAACTGGCTAATAAAACGTACCAAAAGTGTATGTCGCGTGATATTTTGTAACATTGCCTTTCCCTACAATAAAAGACGTACGACATGATCAGCGCGAAGCGGGAGGGAAAGAGAGATGAAAAAATCGTTATTGGCCATGCTGCTCGTCGCGCTTGCCGTGTTTGCGGCGGCGTGCGGCAATTCCGGCAATTCCGGAAATGCCGGGAGTTCCACGGCGCCGGGAGCGTCGGGCACGCAGCAAGGCGGATCGGCCGGCGGCGAGCCCGTCGAGCTGAAGTTTATGACCTGGGGCAATCAGCAGCACCTGGACATGTATGAAACGCTGCTGGCCAAATTCAAGGAAACGCATCCGAACATTACGGTGACGCTCGAATCGGTGCCGTTCGCCGACTATCAGCAAAAGGTGTCCGTTCTTGCCGCCGGCCGCGAGCTGCCGGATCTGGCGTGGATTTCCGAACGGATGGTGCCGCAATTTATGGCGAACGACATCCTCGCGGACATCTCCGACATCAAGGATGACGCCGAGTTCGCCCTGAACGACTTCATTCCGTCCACGTTGGAGCTGTTTTCGAGCGAAGGCGGCTTGTACGGCCTGCCGTTCTCGACGCCGCCGAGCGTTATTTTCTACAACGCGGATCTGTTCGAGCAGGCCGGTCTTCCGACGCCGAACGAGCTGGCGGCAAGCGGCGAATGGACTTGGGAAAAATTCACAGAAACGGCTAAAGCGCTTACGTCCGGCACCGGCGCGGACAAAACGTACGGCGCGACGTTTTTCCGGGATTGGAAAACGTGGATCATGCTTCCGTCCTATTCCTGGTCCAACGGCAGCGACATTTTCAACGACGACATGACATCCTTCACTTGGAACGACCAGTACGGCGTCGAAACGTTCGAGATGCTGAACCGAATGATGTTCGTCGACGGCTCCCACCCGAAAGCGGGCGAGCAGATCAGCTTCGAAACCGGAAAGCTGGGCATGTACTTCGACGGTTACAGCTACATGTCCAAAGCGCGGGAAATCAAGGATTTCAAATGGAGCATCGCGCCGTTCCCGTCGGGTTCGATGGGTTCCGCTCCGATGATGGGGCAAGCCGGCTACGTCGTCTTCGAACAGACGAAGCATCCGGAGGAAGCGAAAGAGCTGCTGAAATTCCTGGCCAGCCAGGAAGGCGTGCAGGCAACGTCGACCTACTTCGTGCCGCCGCGCCAATCGGTGCTGAATTCGGACGCGTTCCTGAATCAGCCGAACAATCCTCCGGCGGAGCACATCAAGCAGGCGCTGATCGACGAAATGCCGAAAGCCGTCGTGCAGCCGGGCCATGTGCAATGGACCAAAATCGACAACGAAATTTTGCTCGGCTTCGACCGGCTCTTCGGACAGTCCGCCGCTCCGGCCGACATCGTGAACCAAATGAAGCAAGCGATCGATCCGCTGTTAACCAAATAACGAAAAGCGGGACGACGGTTCGCTTATCCGCGAACCGTCGTCTCATTCGAAGGGAGACCCCGTCATGAACCGTTTACGCCAATCGCTGCAAAGCGGCAAGCTGCAGCTGTTCGTCAGCCTGCCGGCCAACGATGCGAAGCTGGCCGAGGCAGCCGTCCGGGAAGGGGCCGACGGGCTGAAGGTTCACCTTAACGTCGCGCACCGGGCAAGCGGAAACAGCTTCGGCTCGCTGGAATCGTACAAGGAGACGTTCGCCCAAATCCGGTCGCTGTTCCGGGGGCCGCTCGGCGTCGTGCCGTGAGGCTCCGCGGCCGACGTCAGCCGGGAAGAAATCGCGGCCATGCCCGAGGCGGGCTTCGACTTTTTCTCCATCTACGCCTGGCACCTTCCGACGTTCATGCTCAAAGCGCAAGGGCTCGCCCGGACGTTCGCGATCGACGACAAGTTTGACCTGCGGCTGCTCGAAGCCGCCGGAGCGTTCGGCATCGACGCGCTGGAAGCGTCCGTCGTGCCCGGCGCGGAATACGGAACGCCGCTGACGCTGGCGGACCTGCTGAAATACCGCTGGCTGGCGGAGCGCTCCGGCCTGCCGGTCATCGTGCCGACGCAGCGGAAGGTGACGCCGGACGACGTCCCGCATCTGATCGGCTGCGGCGTCAAGGCGCTGCTTGTCGGCGCGGTTTCGATCGGCTCGACCGCGGAATCGATCGGCCGGTCGGTGAGCCGGTTCCGCGAAGCGATCGACAAAGCGGGAGGATGATGACGCCATGAGCTCGAGCCGACGCAAAGCCTCGAAAAACCCGCTCGTCCGGGACGCGAATTTGACCGGATGGCTGTTCATCTCGCCGATGGTGCTCGGTTTTATCTGTTTTCTGCTTCTCCCGATGGCAATGGCCTTCTATATGGGCTTCACCGACTGGCCGCTGCTCGGCAGCTCGTCGTTCACAGGACTCGACAACTACCGCAACATCATGAACGACGACATCTTCTGGAAATCGTTCGGCAACACCGTTTACTTTTCGGTCGGGCTCGTCCCGCTCAACATTGCGCTGGCGCTGCTGCTCGCGCTGCTTCTGACGAAGAGCCTGCCGGGAATGGGCTTTTTTCGCACGGCGATCTTTACGCCCGTCATTACGTCCCTCGTCGTCTGGTCCATCGTATGGAAGTACATGCTGGCCACCGATTCGGGCTTTATTAACCAAATATTGCAAATGTTCGGAATTCAAGGCCCTGCTTGGCTGTACAATCCCGACCTGGCGATGCCGGCGGTCATCGTGACGAGCGTGCTCAAAAACGTCGGCCTGAACATGGTGCTGTTCATCGCGGCCTTGCAGCAGGTTCCGGCGCATTTGTACGAGGCGGCCAAGCTCGACGGCGCCGGACGGACCCGGACGTTTTTCCAGGTGACGCTTCCGATGATCACGCCGACCGTCTTTCTGACCGTCATCATGACGGTGATCGGCTCGCTCAAAGTGTTCAGTCAAATTTATGTCATGACGCAGGGAGGCCCCAGCAACTCCACCAAGGTGCTCGTCTATTACATTTGGGAAACGGCGTTCAAGCTGTACGATCTCGGCTACGCTTCCGCGGTGGCGTTCATTTTGTTCTGCATCATTTTGGTATTTACCCTGATTCAGTGGCAGCTTCGCAAAAGGTGGGTATTCCATGAAAGCTGAACCGATCGCAAGACCATCGTCCCCTCGTTTCCGGTTTCGTCCGGGCGTGCTGATTCATTATTCGATTTTGGCGGTCATCTCCGTCCTGATGATTTTGCCTTTCGTCTGGATGCTGTCCACGTCGCTGAAGGAACCTTCGGACATTTTCGTATTTCCGCCAGAGTGGATTCCTTCGCCCATCCGTTGGGAGAATTATGCCGAAGTGCTGCGAACGATCCCGTTCGGCCGGTTTTACTTCAACAGCGTCTATATCGCCGTGCTTGTCACCGCAGGGACGGTGCTGTTCGCCTCTCTGTCCGGGTACGCGTTCGGAAGAATCCCGTTCGTCGGGCGCAATCTCGTCTTTCTCATCCTGCTCAGCACGATGATGATTCCGCACGAGGCGACGTCGATTCCGATGTTTCTGTTCATGCGGGAGCTCGGGTTCCTCGACTCGCATTTTCCGCTCATTGTCGTGCCGATTTTCGGCGCGGGCGGCGTGTTCGGCGTATTCGTCATGCGGCAGTTTTTCCTGACGCTGCCGAAGGAGCTGGAGGAAGCGGCGATGATCGACGGCTGCTCCCGGTTCGGCATTTACTGGCGGATCATGATGCCGCTCGCCGGGCCCGCGATATCGACGCTGACGATTTTCACCTTTTTGACCTGCTGGAACGAGTTTTACGATCCGCTTATTTTCGTGAACAGCCGGGAGCTGATGACGATTCCGCTCGGTTTGTCGCTCTTTACCGACGAAGCGGGCACGGCTTGGCATCTGCTTATGAGCGCGTCGGTGATGGCCACGCTGCCGCTGCTGATCGTCTTCTTCTTCGCGCAGAAGCAATTTATGGAGGGCGTGGCGATGACCGGGCTGAAGGATTAACGGCCAAGCGGGGCGGAGCAAAGAGATGAAGAAACAGAGCGGATATAAAAAGGGAGTTAGATAAGCGCGGATCGGACGGTCGGCCAAGTGATAAGATGCGGCTGAACGTTGGAGACGGCGACGGAGAAGATACCCGGCTGAAAGTGGAGACGCCGGACGGAGAAGATGTCCGGCCGGAAGTTGAAGGCGGCAGTTGAAGATGAAGAAGATGTATGGCTCAAAGCCGAAATGGACCGGATTGAATGCTGAATATTTGAAGCCAAGCAGGAAAAGGGCCGGCCTGACCGAAAGCGGCCGGAATGAAAATCAAGGCTGCCGGCCTTATCCTAGGAAGGGGCGCGAGCGAAAATGAAAAAAACGTTTGAGGCGGATGTCGTCGTCGTCGGGGGAGGCCCGGCCGGCATTATGGCGGCGATCGCGGCCGGCCGTCAAGGCGCCCGCACCGTGCTGATCGAGAGGTACGGATTTCTGGGCGGGATGTCTACGGCGGCGCTCGTCTACCCGTGGATGACGTTTCATACCGAAACGGGAGAGCAGGTCATCCGGGGCATTCCGCAGGAGCTGGTGGAGCGGCTGATGGCTTGCGGCGGCTCTCCCGGCCATCTGCGCGATACGGTCGGCTTCGTCAGCACCGTCACGCCGTACCATCCGGAGCTGTTCAAGGTGACGGCGCTCGATATGCTGAAGGAAGCCGGCGTTCGGCTTCTGCTGCACAGCTTCGTTGACGAGGCCGAGGTGGAGGGGAACCGGATTGCCGGCGTAACGCTGACCGGCAAGTCCGGGCGGATTGGCGTGCGCGGGACGATGTTCGTCGACACGTCGGGCGACGCGGACGTGGCGAACTTGTCCGGCGCGCCCACGCTTATCGGGCGGGACGGCGACCGGCTTACCCAGCCGATGACGATGAAGTTCCGGATGCGCGGCGTCGATCTGGAAGCCGTGAAGCGGGCGATGATCGAAAATCCGGACAATTTTTATCATAAAACGCCGTTTGCCGATTTGGAGCGCATCCCGCTTACCGGCATTCAGGGCTTCTATGCCGAGTGGAAGGCGGCGAACGTGCCGATCAACCGCGATCAGGTGCTGCTGTTCGCGGGGCCGGCCGAGGACGAGGTTTTGGTCAACTGCACGCGGGTGCAGGGCTTAGCGGAACTGACGTCGAAGATTTGACGAGAGCGGAGGATGAGGGCCGGCGGCAGGTGCTGCTGATGGCGGAATTTTTGCAAAAGAGCGTGCCCGGCTTTGCCCGAGCTTCGATTTCGGCGGTCGGCACGCAGATCGGCGTCCGCGAGTCGCGGCGGATCGACGGGCTGTACAGCCTGACGATCGACGACGTCGTGTCCGGGCGCAAATTCCCGGACGCCGTCGCGCGCAGCGGTTACCCGGTCGATATCCACGACCCGTCGGGCAAAGGCGTCAAAGCCGCCTGGATCGGCGGCGCCGGCGCTTACGACATTCCGTATCGCTGCCTGGTCGCGAAAGGGGTCGATAACTTGCTGGCCGCCGGGCGCTGCATTTCGACGACGCACGAGGCGCTGGCGACGACCCGCCTGACGCCGAGCTGCATGGCGACCGGCCAGGCCGCGGGCACCGCCGCCGCGTTGGCGGCGGATCTGGGCACGACGGCCGCGCAGGTGGACGCGGCGCTGCTGCGGGAATGGCTGCGGCGGGACGGCGCCGTCGTCTAGCAGGCCGGCTGGCCCGGACTACGGGCCAAATCGGCGGTCGGAGAGCCGTCCGGGCGGCGCCGCCCGGATTTTGGGCACAAGTAGTCCGTCCGGTGGACTACAAGGCGCCGTCCGCCGGATTTTCGGCACAAGCAGTCCGTTCAGTTGACTACATGGAGCGGCACATAGAGGCGATTTGACGGTGGAATCGGGAGAGTTTACGGCGATCATGGGCCCGTTGGGCTCGGGAAATTTCTGTTTTTCCATCAATTTGCCGGGTGGTTGCTGCGGCGCCCAAGCCGCCGCCCCCGTTATTTGGAAGGAAATCCGAGTGTTGTGGAAGTCTTCGCTGCGGTTCCAGATTCGCAACCAGACGCTGAGCCTGACCTTCATCTCGCTGTTCAGCGCTGCGGTTATTTTTCTCGTCAGCTTTGTCGCCATCAATTACGAACTTCCTGTACACTTTCGATCTCATAACCGTGAACAGAACGGTCCACATGCTGTTACTTCCTTTACTTGATATACTGGATTTTCAAACTATCCATCCCTTTGTTTGTTCTACTAGCCAGCCTTCCAAAAGAATAACCAACCCGGATAAACCGTGTTGGTTATTCTTGCGCTACGGATAGTTCGGCCGTGTATGTGTCTTGCGGCTGATACTGTGGCAGCTCGGTCGGTATTTTTGGCAAGCGTTAGTTCCAGCCAATTTATGCCTCCCAGATGTCCAAAGAAAATGGGTTTATTTTGATTGAAGGTTTCGTTCTTCAAATACTTCTGCTGCGATGGTAAGTATCGTGTTTAACCCCGCCGGAAAACCCGCGTAGATGATCATTTGCATCATGCATTCGACGATCTCCTCTTCGGTCCACCCTACATTTAACGCGCCATTGATGTAAAATTTCAGTTGCTGCGTATTTCCCATGGCTGTAAGACCAGCCACGGTGGCAAGAAGGCGCGATTTCAAATCCAAGCCGGGACGGGAAAAAATTTGCCCATAGTTAAATTCTACGGCCAATCTCCCCAGATCCGGTGCTACGGAATCCTGAAAGCTGTCCACGATGGCCTTATAATGTTCCCCATCGATTTTAGACAAAATTTCCATTCCTTTTTTGTAGTTTTCATCAACAAATGTCATGTTAGATCCATCCCTTTCTTCATGAACTTATCGTTTGCGGCTGTTAACGCCGTTTTTTGTTTCCCAGAGCAGCGCCCATCCCGGCCGCAATCATGACCATGCCGCAAATGCAAACGCCTGTCCAGTGCCACCGGGTCCATGCCCATACCCCTAAATAGGATCCCAATGCTCCCCCAGGAAGGTGCAAACCATATACAGCCCGTTCAATCGGCTTCGCGCGGAAGCGGAGAGGCTGAAAATGCTGGCTTGACAGGCCACCTGATTAGCCTGTGTTCCGACCGTCAGCAAAAAAGCGGCCAAGATCAAAGCCGGTAGCCAGTGTCCCGCTGTCACGGCGATCAGGAAGGAGATCATAGCCGCAAGCATACACATTTTGTTGGCGAAAGAAGCCCCCTTTCTATCGATGACCCTTCCGATTATAGGTGTAGCGATCATGCCACCGATTCCTACCAGGCCGACCAGACCGACGACAGCGCTGCTATAGGAGTAAGGGGCGCTTGCAACAGGAATCCTATTGTCGTAAAAAAAACGCTAAATGATCCAAAAATCATCCCCTGACTTAAACAAGAACGCCGAAGCACGTCTTCTTTCATAAATAGAGGCCCCAGGGAAAGAAGAAGTCCGCGATAAGGTAATGAGGCCGTTCCTTTGCTTACGGGAAAGCGAAGCCGAATCAGTAGGGCAAGCAGAAGCATGCATCCGAACGAAATCCAGTACATGCTTCTCCATCCCCACAAGCTGCCCACCAAGCCGCTGACAAGTCTGGCTCCCAGTATGCCGCAGACCAGTCCGATGGCTACCGTCCCTAGCACTTTTCCGCGATTGCGTTCATCCGCCATCTCCGCGGCCAAAGGAACGATAATTTGCGGAATTACCGTGGTTAAGCCAAGACAGAAATTACTGACGACCAACCATGTAATCGAACCGGAGAGAGCCGAGGATACCAGTGACAGGCTTGCCATGCCCAGCAAGGCAAGAATTAGTCGGCGTCTTTCGAAAATGTCCCCTAGCGGCACGATCATAAGGTTACCTAGGGCATAACCAACCTGGGCGAGTGTCGTCACGATCCCAGCCTCGGCCTCAGCCGCCCCGAATGTTGCGGCTATATCGACCAGAAGGGTCTGGTTCAAATAGACGTTCGCTACGGCAAATCCGCAGGCTGCCGCCATAAGCGCAATCAGACCTTGCGTAAGCCCGGGTCTGCCGCTACTTTGCAATACAATCACTCCTTTGTCTTCAAATTGGAGGTGCTGCAGTTGTAAGATTAATGTAGATGAAATACTATGAATAGAATCCTGTTTATCATAGTATTAAAAGTAATGGTTTTAACGAAAGGAAGTTGATCATGAGCGATCGGGAAGAGAAACGCAGGGAGTTAGGAAAGTTTTTAAAATCGAGGCGCTCCAGACTTACTCCTGAACAATTCGGATTGCCCGTAGGGCCGCGACGGAAAGTCCAAGGCCTGCGCAGAGAAGAGTTGGCGCAGATTGCAGGCATCGGTCTTACCTGGTATACATGGCTGGAGCAAGGAAAAAATATACAAGTTTCCACCCAGGTACTTGAATGTCTCGTAACGGTCATGCAGCTTAATGCCGAGGAGAGGAATCATCTGTACAATCTGGCTCTCGGGCAGCTGCCAGTAGAACAAACGGCTTCGATCGAGGAAAGCCTTATTCCGATCGTACAAAATTTTATGAATGAATATGAGAGATGTCCGGCTTATGTGACAGATCAGCGGTGGGATATATTACTTTGGAATAAAGCGGGCGAGCAGGTCTTTGGGGATTTTGAAAAGATGGATAAAAAAGAGAGAAACGCAATTTGGCGATGCTTTGCTTCGCCCGCTTACCGAAATCTAATTGGGGATTGGAAAAACCACGCAAAACGACTATTGGCGCAATTCCGGTCAACAAGCACTCCTTTTGTAGGAGAAAACTGGTTTAAGGATTTGGTCGCGGAGTTAATGGAGATCAGCCCCGAATTCAGGCTATGGTGGCCAAGCTATGATATTTCGGGTACGCCAATCGGCAAGAAAATAATCAATCATCCGCGTGTTGGAACCATGGTTATGGAACATATCACCTTTAGAGTTTACGATGCCCCCGAACTGAAGCTAACTGTTTATCGTCCTCTTGAAGAGAATGATACTGTGCAGAAAATGATCCGTTTACTGAACGAATAGGAGGCTGCGTGCGAATTTGCTGGCACCAGTAGTACCCGTCGTATGCCGGCAGGTGGATGTCCAGCAGCACCAGGCGGGGCCGGTTTTTTTGCGGAACGGACCGTTGACAAGAGGAAAGGGCGGGGCTATAATCGCCGTATATCCAACGTTGGATATACAATCCGGGTTAACGCTTGACCGCCCAAGAGAAGGAAAGGCAGTGACCGTCATGACCAATCTCATTTTGCTTTCCTTCCTGCGCCAGCGCCCGATGCACGGTTACGAGATCCAGCAGCTGATCCAGTCGAGCCGGATGGATTTGTGGACGAACGTCTTGTCCGGTTCCATTTATTACGCGCTCAACAAAATGGAAGGCGACGGTCTGATCGCGGCAACCGCAGAAGAACGGACGGGCGCGAGACTTCGCAAAATCTACAGCATTACGGAGGAAGGAGAGAAATGCTTCCAGAGGCTGCTCCGCGAAACGCTGACGCTTCCTCCGCATTCCGTCAAGTCCGACTTCTCGCTCGGGCTCGCCTGGATCGAACACATTCCCAAGCAGGAGGCTTTGGAACTGCTGGAGCGGAACCTCGGGCAGGTGGAGGCGACGCTAGCTCAATGGCGCTCGGGAAAGGAAATCAAACAGCAATACGGCTTGTCCGAGGTTGCCGTCGCGACATTCGATCATGCGATTTCGCTGCTCGAGCACGATGTTGCTTTTTTGAACAAAATCATCGCTTTAGTCCGGGAATAAGCCTCAGCTTCGGCTGCGGCTATTATCTCAGTCATATATCCAACATTGGATATATAATATTGGTTATAAAGGAGCGAAAACGCGCATGAGGGAAAACCTGCTTATCGAGGCGAAAGGACTGAAGAAGACGTATGGGCAAAAAAAGGTCGTGGACGGCGTGAATCTGGACATACGGGAGGGAGAAGTGCTTGCCATTATCGGTCCCAACGGAGCGGGCAAATCCACGACGCTGGACTTGGTGCTGGGACTTTGCAGGCCCGATGCGGGGGCGGTTGCTTACTGGACTTCGGAGCCGTCCCGGCACATCGGACTGCAGCTTCAGTCCACGCCCTTTTTTCCGGGATTTACGGCCATTGAAAATTTGCGGATGTTCGCCGCCTTTTACGGCCGGCGGCCGAAGGACGCGGAACTCTTCGGCCATTTGAGCCGTTGCGGGTTGGCCGATTCGGCTCGACTGGATGCGCTTCGGCTCTCGGGAGGCCAGCAGAAGCGGCTCGCCATCGCGATGGCGCTCGTGCACGACCCGAAGCTGCTGTTTCTGGATGAGCCGACGGCCGCGCTCGATCCCCGGGCCCGGCGCGAAATCCGGGAGCTGATCCGTTCGCTGGCGGATTCGGGCGCCTCCATCGTATTTACTTCGCACGATATGGAGGAAGTGCACAAGCTGGCCGGCCGCCTGGTGCTTATCAGCCAAGGGCGCGTTCGGGCTTCCGGAACGCCCGACGAGCTGCTCGCCCGCTATGGCGCCGACAATCTCGAAGAGCTTTACATTCAATTGACTTAAGGAGGACGCTCGATGCGGGTTATTTTGACTACGATGCTGAAAAGCCTGTTTCGCGACATGCATACCCTGGTCTGGAACATCGTTTTTCCGGTTGCCATGCTGATGGGGCTCGGACTTTATTTTAACGATTCGGACTACTCTTACCGGCTGCTCGGGGGCGTCCTGACGACGAACGTTCTGTTCGGCGCGACCATCGTCACCGCCTTTTACGTCATGGCTCAGCGCAATCGGGGCATCTACAAGCTGCTGCGGGCGACGCCTTTTTCGACCGTGGCGTTCATTGCCGCGACAACGGGTTCGCGAACCGTCCTGACGCTTCTTGTCAGCGCCTGCGTCATCGCCATCGGCACGATTTCGTTCGGGATAAAAATCGGCTTTGCGGCCCTCGGTCTCATTCTGCTTGTGCTGCTGCTCGGCACCGTTTGCTTCACCGCGCTGGGGTTTCTTGCCGCCAACCTGTCGAGGGACGAAGGCAACGTGAACATGATCTCGAATTTGATGAGCTTTCCGATGCTGTTGACAAGCGAAGCCTTCTATTCGCTCGAACGCGCGCCGCAGTGGGTCGCGATCGTCGGGAGGATGCAGCCCTTCCACTACTTGGTGGAAGCCATGTCCGTCGCGATTCGGCCTCAAGACGGCTTGTCGGCTATCTGGATGCCGCTTGGCATGCTTGCGGGCTTCACGATCGTTTGTCTCGGCGCGGCCGCGGCCACTTTCCGGTGGGATGCGGAAGCGACGGCAGCCGGTTGGAAAAAGATGGCCGGGCGAAAAACCGCGTCCTCGTAAAAAAGCTTATTGACAGAGAAAATGATAACCATTATCATTCAATCTGGCGGATTTGATAACGGTTATCATTAGGCTGAACCAGCCGAGGCTGTCGGAACTCCGCCGCTACATGAACGGTCAGGGGGACCACACTGTGCGTTTGTTCAAGCCTTCCGTTTTACTTTTCGTTTTAGCTTTCATCCTCGTCCTTTCCGCTTGCGGAAACAACGGATCCAATTCGAGCTCGGGCGCCTCTCCGAGCGCTTCGGAGTCGCCTTCCGCGGCGCCGTCGTCGCCATCGGCTTCCGAGTCGGCCGCGCCTTCCGGCGATGAGACGCGCAAGATCGAGCATGCGATGGGCACGACCGAAGTCAAAGGCGTACCGCAGCGCATCGTCGTGCTCGAATGGACGTACGGCGAAGACCTGCTGGCGCTGGGCGTGCAGCCGGTCGGCTTTGCCGATATCGAAAATTACAAGAAAAACGTCAATATCGAGCCGCAATTGAGCGCGGATGTCGTCGACGTGGGCACCCGCCAGGAACCGAACCTGGAGATGATCGCTTCCTTGAAGCCCGACTTGATTATCGGGGTGAAATTCCGCGTCGAGAGCACGTACGAGCAGCTTGCCGGAATCGCGCCGACGATCGTGTTCGATCCGTATCCGGCCGAAGGCCAAGGGGATCAATACCAGGAGATGGAACAGACGTTCAAAACGATCGCGGACGTCGTCGGCAAGACGGCGGAAGCGGACAAAGTACTGGAGGATTTGAACCGGTCTTACGAAGAAAACAAGGCGAAGCTGGCGGAAGCGGGCAAAGCCGACATGCCGTTCGTGCTCGCGATGGCGTTCAGCGATCAGAACGCCGTTACGTTCCGGCTTTCGACCGATAATGCCCTTGCAGTCAAGGCGCTGGAGCGCATCGGGCTCAAGAACGCCTATCATTCGAGCCAATTCGAAGGCTACGGCTTTTCGACGACGGACGTCGAAGCGCTGCCGGGCATACAGGACGCGACGCTGCTTCATATTATCCAGTCGACCGACCCAGCCCTTGATCTCCTCGCCAAAAATCCGGTCTGGAGCGGCCTGGATTTCGTCAAGGAAAACCGCGTTTACGCGCTCGGCGGCGACACGTGGCCTTACGGCGGGCCGCTGTCCGTCAAGCTGCTCGCTCAGAAAACGACCGACCTGCTGACGCAATGAAGCCCGCAGGCCGGGAGGCGGAAACGCCATCCTTCCGCAACGCCGATCCAGCCCGAACCGCTGCGCGCGGGGCGGGCTGGAAGCCGTTGGGCATGCTTGCGGGAGGGCTTGCCGTGCTTGCCGCGCTTGTCTTCGTCAGCCTGACGCAAGGGTTGGCGAACGTATCGCTGCGAGCCGTGGTCGATGCGCTGTTTCGATCCCAGGACGTTGCCGAGCATCAGCTCGTCCTGGGCGTGCGGCTGCCGCGGACGGTCATGGGCATTATCGCCGGTGCCGGCCTGGCGGCGGCCGGCGCGCTCATGCAGACGGTGACGCGCAACCCGCTCGCCTCCGAGTCGACGCTCGGCGTCAACGCCGGAGCTTACCTCGTCGTCGTCGTCGGCACGATTTTTTTTCCGGGCCTGCTGCATGAGGCGCCGATTTTGTTCGCGGTAGCCGGCGGCGCAGCCGCTGCCGCGGCCGTCTACGCGATGGGAGGCGGGCGCAAAGGGACGCCCGCCCGCTTCGCGCTGTCCGGCATGATCGTCACGCTCGTCTTCTCCTCGATCACGAGCGCGCTTCACCTGCTGTTCGAGGAAACGACGCAAGGCTTGTTTCTGTGGGGGTCCGGAACGCTTATCCAGAACGACTGGAGCGGTGCGCGGTTCGCGTGGCCCTGGGTGGGGCGGGCCTGCTCCTGCTCGTGCTCGCCTCCCGGCATTTCGATCTGCTCGCCTTCGGGGACGAAACGGCCCGCTCGCTCGGGCAGAAGGTCGGGGCGACGCGGTTCGCCGGCATGGCGCTCGCGGTCGTGCTCGTTTGTGTCATCGTCAGCGTCGTCGGCCCGATCGGCTTTGTCGGCCTGATCGCCCCGCACCTCGTGCGCCTGTCCGGCGTCGCCCGCCATGCGTGGCTCATTCCCGTCAGCGCCGTATGGGGCGCGGCGATCCTCGTCGGATCGGACACGCTCGCCCGTTCCGTCGTCAGCAGCTTCGGCGAGCTGCCGGCGGGGGCCGTCACCGCCATCATCGGCGCGCCGTGGCTTATTTGGCTGGCGCTGCGGGTTTCCCGCCACGCGGGGGCACGCGGCTCCGCCCGTTCCGGCGTTCCGACGGCTCCGCCGGGGAGTTGGGTCCGGGCCGTTCCGTACCCGGCCTGGGTCGCCTTGCTCGGCGCGCTGCTCCTCGCCGTCTGGGCCGCCAGCCTGATGAGCGGCAGCGTCCGGCTTTCGCTGGCCGAAATGCTGGCCGCGCTGGCCGGCGGGGGCGACGAGCTTCACCGCTCGATCCTGCTCGACATGAGGCTGCCGCGCCTGCTGACGGCGGGACTCGTCGGCATGGCGCTGGCGGTCAGCGGCTGCCTGCTGCAGAGTTCGGTCCGCAACCCGCTTGCGGACCCGCAGGTCGTCGGCGTCACGAGCGGCGCCGGCGTCGGCGCGCTGCTGCTGCTGATCGCCTTCCCGCAGCTCCCGGCCGGCTGGCTCCCGTTCGGCGCCATCGCCGGAGGCCTTGCCGCTTCCGGCCTCGTGTACGCGATCGCCTGGCGAAGGGGCTTAAGCCCGACGGTGCTCATCCTCGTCGGGATCGCCGTCGCCGCCGCCTGCTCCGCGGTCATCAACATCCTCGTCCTTCAAGCGAAGCTGACGCTGGCGCCGGCGCTCGCCTGGATGGCCGGGAGCACGTATGCCCGCGACTGGCCGCACGTCGCGCAAATGCTGCCGCCGGTCGCGCTGCTGCTTCCTTTCGCCTGGTGGCTCGGCCGGCGGGTCGATCTGCTCTCCTTTAACGACGAGAGCTCGACCGGGCTCGGGCTCCCGGTGCGCCGCACCCGGCTGCTCGCGGGCGCCGTCGCCGTCGTGCTCGCTTCCGTGTCGGCGGCGAACGTCGGCTCCATCGGCTTCGTCGGCCTGCTCGCTCCGCACGCGGCGCGCTTGCTCGTCGGCGCAAACCACCGCCGTTCGATGGTCGTGGCCGCCCTGCTGGGGGGACGCTGCTCGTCGCCGCCGATTGGGTCGGCCGCACGGTGCTCAGCCCGCGCGAGATTCCTTCCGGAATCGTGGCGGCCGTCATGGGCGCTCCTTATTTGTTCCTGCTCATGATGCGAAGCAAGAAAACGACGGATTGACCGGCCGCAAGCCCGCGTTCCGTTTGCCGAATTTCAAGCCGAACGCGCAAAAAGAATGCTCCTCCGAACCGGAGGGAGCATTCTTTTTATCGTCGTCACGGCTCGCCGGCGCATGAGGGACCAAGGTTCCGTCGCGCCACCGGTTTTCGTCATGCTACAGAGTTTACCGCTCTGCTAATTTCGGTCACGCTGCAAGAATTCGCCATGTTGTACAATATCGCACCGCTGTAAGTTTCCACGCGCTGCACGTTTTCGCCATACTGCAAGTTGCCGACATGCTGCACGTTCCGACATGCTGTGCCATTTCGTCATGCCCCGGCAAGATAACCGAAGGAGCTCGCGTATATCGGGAGTCCTTCGGTGGATTTTATCCAACCGGCGAAGTGAAAAAAGCGAAAACCGCTGCCTATACTGGATTTTATCCAACGAAAAATGCGAGAATCGGACGAATCGGCCAAAAAGCCGCCATTTGATTGGACAAAATCCAACCTAGGGGACAATTCCCGCGAAAAGCCCGCTCTTCGTTGGATGAAATCCAACGAGGTTCGAGCATCGGGCGAACTGGCGGTCGCCTGAAGGCTGTTTCGCAGCGCCTGCTCTCGTACGCATTCGTCCTTGCGCCAAATCAACAGCGCCTGCACGCGTACGCATTCGCATTCGTTCTTGCGGCAAATCCGCAGCGCCTGCTCGCGCACGTACTCGTCTTTGCGCCTCAATCTGCCGCGCCGTTCGCGCACGCAATCATTCATGTGTCTCGATTCCTCGATCCACCCGCGCCACCTGCGCCCGCGTACGCGACCGTCTTACAGCCGTGCCGTCACGTGTTACTGCCGTTCCGGAAACTTGCGCCCGATTTTTAAAGCACTCTGCGAGCCGTCACGTATCTGTTCTTCCAGTAGCTGTCGCTAAGCTTGGAAATCGTCACGCCCTTGCTGCTTGACGCGTGCAGAAATTTGCCGCCTCCCGCGTAAATGCCGACGTGGCCGATGGAGCTGCTTCCCGTCTTGAAAAAGACCAAATCCCCCACGCTAAGGTAAGCTTTCGCCACCTTCACTCCGATATCCGCCTGCGAGCTGGTCGTGCGGGGAAGCTCAAGACCCATTTGATCGTATATGTATTGAACGAAAGAAGAGCAATCGAACGCTTCCGCGCTTCCGCTAGCCGCTCCGAATTTGTAAGGGGTGCCGATGTATTCTTTGCCGACCGCCAGCAATTCGAGCGATTCCGCCGTGGCCGCGCTGGCCTCCGAAGAGGAAACGGCGGTTATTCCGAAATATCCCACAGCCGTTAATAAACCGATGGACGCCCACTTGGCGAGTTTTCTTTTCATCATCGATCGACGATCCTCCTGCAGTCTAAGGGTGCCTGTTTTATTTTCCGTTTTTAACTGAACCTAATATAGCACAAGCCAAATTTCATAAAATTTTCCAAGGTGAAAAAAGAGGCCGGTGCGGCAAAGGTTGCACCCTTTTTCTTAAAAAACGGTTAGAATTCTCTCATTTGGACGGAGAGATCGAAAAATTGCGCCGAAATGCGGTTCAGGCCGCGGATTTCAGGGTAAATAGGACAAGTTTTGCCGCGGACGCAGGCGAACGAGCCGGCAAGATCGGGCGGACGGGAGCCAGGGATGGCTTCGCCCATAAGGTCAAAAATGATCAAATAGTCAGTAAAGGTCAGTAAAGTTCGGGGAAAACGGCAAAAACAAGCCCCTACGGGAAAATAAGGCGGATTATCCGTTTTGTCGGTCGCGCCATCCCCCGTTATAATAAAGTCGTGCAAAGGTCAAATTTAGTCAAAAATCGAAAGGGGAAATGAAACATGTTTGCGATCGTACCGTTTGCCAAACGTCGGGAAGACGTTTTTCGCCACTTGACCCGTTCCTTCGACGAAATGTGGAGCGAACCTTTCTTCGCGCCGTTCCGCACGGACGCGCCGGTTCCGTTCAAAACGGACATCCGGGAGACCGAGCAGGCGTACTTTATCGAGGCCGAGCTCCCGGGCTTCGGAAAAGACGACATCCGCATCGAATACGAAAATCCGTATTTGACCGTCAAGGCGGAGCGCAAGGCAGAAACGGAGGCGCAGGACGAGGCCGGCCGGGTCGTGCGCCGGGAGCGCCGCTACGGCGAATTCGTCCGCCGGTTTTACGCGAAGGACCTGGACGAGGCCGACGTGAAAGCTTCGCTCAAAAACGGGCTGCTGCGGCTTGAAGTGCCGAAGCGGCCGAAGCGGCCGAAGCCGCAGGCGAAACGCATCGAGATCGCGGACGGCGAATGACTCGCAGGCGCGTTGCGCCTCTTGTCGCATGCGGCGCAATGCGTCGAAGGCGAAAGACCTTCGCCGTGCGTCTCCGAACCGCCGCATGCGGCGAACGCCGCCGGACGACAAAAGACTCGCCGCGCGCATCACCTAACCCGCCGCATGCGGCGAACGTCGCCGGACGACGAAAGACTCGCCGTGCGCATCACCTAACCCGCCGCATGCGGCGAACGCCGCCGGATGGCGAAAGACTGCCGAAAAGGTCGGCAGTCTTTTAATTTCTTTCCCGTGCGAATGTGTCCATGCAAGCTTGGGGGCAAGGCGCGTTACAGCCATACGCAGTTGAGAAGCCATGACTCATCTCGCCGCCTCCGCCCGCCCGCGAACGCTCCGGTTGAGTCATGACGACTCATCTCCCCCCGCCAAACGCACCCAGCCGCACGCACTTGAGTAAATATTGCTCATCTGACAGCTTCCCCCGCCCGCGAACGCTCCGGTTGAGTCATGACGACTCATCTCCCCCCGCCAAACGCACCCAGCCGCACGCACTTGAGTAAATATTGCTCATCTGACAGCTTCCCCCGCCCGCGAACGCTCCAGTTGAGTCATGACGACTCATCTCCCCCCGCCAAACGCACCCAGCCGCACGCACTTGAGTAAATATTGCTCATCTGACAGCTTCCACCCGCCCGCGAACGCTCCAGTTGAGTCATGGGGACTCATCTCCCCCGGCTGTGCGCATGCGCCTCTCGCGACATTCCGCCCTAAATCTCCACCATTTACGATCCCCGGGAGTCCTGTCTTTCCAAGGATGCCGTCAGGCGTATTCTTCAGCGACGGGAAACCTGGCGACCGAACGGATTTCCCGTCGTTATTGACCGTAAAACCGCGGTTTAAGCGGCTTTTTTATTCGGTAATGGTTCCTATCGATCGACACAATCTCTTATTCCTTCTTCTATGGAAAAATGATAGGCTTTTCGTAAACGACAGCCTGCCCTGGCGGCGAGGAGTGGTGCTCGAGGTGCGTGCCAAGCTCGTTTTTTTGACCGTTGCCCTTATTCTCGTTTCCGTTTTTATGCTTCGCGACGACGCGGCGGCCGAATCCGGCCTATCCGGTCTGCCGCCGTACATAGCCGTGAACGATTCGGGGATTTCGTTTGCGGACGCGTTTCCCGAGACGCGCGACGGGATTTTATTCGTGCCGGTGAGGAAGATGGCGGACGCGATGAAATTGAGCATCGAGGTGGAGGGCGAGGAGGTTCGCCTGTCGGGCCGGGGGAAATCCGTCTCGCTGTTCGTGAAGAAAAACGTGGCCGTGGAACCGGACGGGCGGGAAACGGAGCTTTGGCTGTTCGCGCGCGACGGCCGGCTGCTCGTTCCGCTCGAATTTTTGACCGCATATTTCGAGTATCAGATGAAAACGTATCCGGAGCTGCCGGCGATCCGTCTGAGCGATCGGGAAGCTGCGCTTGACGACGACGCGTTTTTGCGGCAGGCGAAGGCCGAAACCGGGCGGGGAGCCGGGGAAAATAAGCTGCCGCTCTATTTGACGTTCGACGACGGTCCCACCTCCCATACGATGGAATTGCTCGACGTCCTGGAAGCCCATGGCGCGAAGGCGACGTTTTTCGTGCTCGGGCCGGCGGTCGCGAAGTATCCCGAAGCGGTCGAGCGGATGGTGGAAGAAGGACATCGGGTCGGCTTGCACGGGATGACCCACGACAGAAAGCGGTTCTACGAAAGGCCGCAGGCGTCGCTGGACGAAATGAACGAGGCGAACGAAAGGCTGAAAAAGGCGGCGAACGTGACCTCGAGCCTGATTCGGGTCCCGTATGGCAGCAAGCCTTATTTTACGAAAGACTATCGGGACGCGACGGCCGCGGCGGGCTATCGCCTGTGGGATTGGAATCTCGACACGGTCGATTGGAAATACAAGGGGGACACGGACGGGCTGTTGAAAAAAATAAAAGAGGATGTCCGGGAGCTCAAGCGCCAGGGAACGGCCCCGGTCGTGCTGCTTCACGACCGGAAGACGACGATTTCCGCGCTGCCGCGGATTCTGGAAACGCTCGAGGCGGAAGGATATGCCTTTTTGCGGATCGAAGATAGTATGGTGCCGTTGAATTTTTGGCAGGATCACAGGTGAGACGGGAGAGATTGGATACATGCGGTACGAACTCGCGGCGGCGTTTTTGGCCCAAAAGCTCGATGTCGATACGTTGAACGAAATCGTGAGCCAGCTGGCATACGCGCCGTTGCTGTACGATAACGGGGACACGATCGAGGCGGACGATTTCGCCGCCGGATTGCAAATCGAATTGGCCGACGAGGCTCGGGATGCCGCCGGAAAGCTGTACGATTTGGCCGTTCGGGCTTGCCGGCGTTGGTCCGGCGAGGCGGAATACGAGCTGCTGCAGGACTGCCTGGCTTTGCAGGCGGATTTATGGCGCGCGGGGTCGCTTTCGATCGGCGACTGGATGCGCTGGCTCGAGCGGGCGGGGGACGGGCTGGTGGAGCTGCCGAAATACGATTTCGAGACGTTGTTCGCGGATTTGCCGGAAGGCTTCTCGATCCACGATTTTCACGATCAGCTGTTGTACCTGCTGGAGGAACGCCCCGATCACGAATGGGCCGCCCGGGAGCGGGACGCCCTGTACGAACGGCTCGGGGCGAGATCGGGCGCGTAAGGCATGACGCTCGAAGTGATGTTGTCCGTAATCGCGATTGCGGCGGCTTTGGCGGGGGCGCTGTCGATCGTGCTCGCTAGCTGGAAAAACGGCATTTCTCCGATGCCTTCGTCCGCTCCTGTTCGCAGGGCGGTAGCTGCCGAAATCGGACGAATCGCCAGCATGCGGAAGGACGCCGTAGCCGTCGTCGACGCGGGGGCGGGCTGGGGGACGCTGGCCTTTCATTTGGCCAGGCACTGCCCCGTCCGAACGGTGACGGGGATCGAAAATTCGACCGTGCCGCTGCTCGCGTCGCGGCTGACGGCTCGCTTGAATCGGCGCGCGAACGGCCCCGTTTCGTTCGAGAAGGGGGATCTGTACCGTTATCGGTACGAGACGGCGGACGTCGTTGTCTGCTATTTGCATCCCGGCGCGATGAAGCGTCTCGACGCAATTTTCCGCAGCCGCCTGTCGCCGGGAGCCCGCGTCGTCAGCGTCTGCTTCGCGCTGCCCGGCTGGCAGCCCGAGCGGGTCGTCGTTTGCGGCGATCCGCAGCGGACGAAAGTGTACGTATACGCCCGTCCGGAAAAGGAAACTCTTTCCGGTTCCGCCTCGTAATAGGAAAAGGCGCCTCTTGAAGAACGGGGCGGCATGCGAAAATGGAGGCGAAACCATGGAACGAAGGGAAGAACGAATCGAAGTCATTGCTCGGCCCGCGTTTGCCGCGGTAGGCATGCGCTGGGAAGGGACGTTCGCCGAAGCCGGCGCGGGCGGGATCCGGGCCGTTCAGCGGAATTTGGCAAGCAGGCTGGCGGAAATCGAAGGCCGGACGGACGACGGCATTTTGTTGGGGCTTTCGTATCATGCGGGTCCGGACGCTTCTTCTTTCGTCCATTACGCGGCGGTTCGGGTCGACGGTCGCGGAGCGACGCCGGACGGGATGGCGCGGGTCGACGTGCCGGCTTTGACCTATGCGGCAACCGCGCACCGAAAAGGACAAAGCATCGACGCTACGTACCGGAACCTGTATCGATGGATCGAACAGCAGGGGTTGTCCGTTCTTGAGGGAAGCCTCACGCATTGCGAAGAGTACCCGCTTGCCCAGGATCCCGACGATCCGGACCCGGAGTTCGCGATCTGGATTCCCGTAGCCGGGGGTTAAGCAAGCCGCTCCCAGTTTGAAGCAAAGAAAACACGCGAAAATGGCCCCCGCCATCAGATCGTCTGGTATAATGTGTACAAAATGGAACCGGCCGTGCCGGAAGGGCGCAACCCGCATGCGGCACGACCGGAGGGCGAAGGGCGCGGCAAAGCCCGCAGCCCGCGAAACGAGGGGGCAAAACGTTGACGACGACGTATCCGAACGCGATTCAACGGCGCATTGACGAGCTGATGCAAGCCGATCCGCCATCGACCGCGCGCGCAGACTTGAACGAATTTTGGGAGCGGACGCTGGCCGAGTTCGGCCCGAAACCGCTGAACGGCCAGCGGGAAAAGCGGGACTCCCCGCTGAAATTTGTTGACGCTTACAGGGTGACGTACGAGGGCTATGACGAGACGCTCATCCACGGCTGGTACCTGCTGCCGAAGTTCGCGCCGCAGCGGAATTTGCCGTGCGTGGTCGTCTTTCACGGCTACTCCGGCGGCAGCGGGTTCCCCGAGGATTACAGCCAATGGCTGCTGATGGGGCTCGCCGTCTTTTCGGTCGACGTCCGCGGCCAAGGCGGGGAGACGGGCAATTTGCTTCCGCAGACGTATGGAATGACCAAAGGGTGGATTACGCAAGGAATTACGAACAAGGAAAATTGCTACTATCGCGCGCTTGCGATCGACAGCCTGAAGGCGATCGATTGGGCGAGCGAGCAGCCCGAAATCGACCGTTCGCGCATTGCCGTCGCCGGGACGAGCCAAGGCGGCGGGCTCGTGCTGATCGCGTCGGCGCTGAGCGACAAGCCGGCGGTCGCGATCGCGAACATCCCGAACATGTGCCAGATGGACTTCGGCTTGCTCAACTCGACGGGCTCGCTGACGGAAGCGGCCGATTTCGTGGCCCGCTTTCCCGACAAGCTGGAGCAGGTGCTGGATACGCTCAGCTATTTCGACATGGTCAACTTGGCCGGCCGCATCCGCATTCCGGTGATGGTGTCCGTCGGCCTGAAGGACACGGTGTGCATGCCGGAGACGATTTTCGCTGCCTACAACCGGATTCCGAGCCGCAAGGAAATCCGCGTCTATCCGTTCACGGGCCATGCCGTCGTCCCCGGCCACAATCGTCTGATGCTGGAGTTTATCCGCAAAGAGCTGCGGCTCGAGGAAGGCTGAAGCCGATTTCGCCGACGGCGCCGCAACGCCAAGCTTCGCTGCGCCCGAAGGAGCCGAAGCGTCTTGCCTTAGACTTCTCCGCTCCGGGAGATTACAATGAAAGCAAAAACACCGATTGCCTGGAGGCGGAGGACACCATGACGTTTTGGCTTACGGTTTTATTCGTTGTACTGGCCGTTCTAATGCTCGTTTTCCTTTTTATGAAGACATATCCGGCTTTCGGAGGAACGCCGTCCCCGGAACAGAAGCGCAGAATCCGAAATTCCGGGAATTTCTCCGGCGGCAAGTTCAACAATCCCGTCCCCACCTCGATGAAGATGAGCCCGAAGACGATGGCGGGCTTGCTGGTCGAGCAGATCAAAGGAAATTCCGGCCGCAGGCCGGAAAACGAGCTTGCGTCCGAGCCTCTCGACGGGCTTGACGCTCCCGAAGCCGACCCGCTTCAAGTCACCTGGTTCGGCCACTCGGCGTTTATGCTGCGGATTCACGGAAGCACGCTGCTGTTCGACCCGATGCTGGGGAACGCGCCCTCCCCCGTCCCCGCGTTCGGCGGAAAGCGGTACGGCCGGCCGATCGAGATCGACCGGATTCCGGCAGTCGACGCGGTCGTCATTTCGCACGACCACTACGATCACCTGGACTACGGATCGATCAAAAAAATCAAGGACAGGGTCGGCCGGTTTTTCGTGCCGCTCGGCGTCGGCGCCCACCTGGAGCGCTGGGGCGTCGAACCGAACAAAATCAAAGAGCACGACTGGTGGGAGGAAACCGAGTTCCAAGGTCTCGTTCTGACCAGCGCGCCCGCCCGTCATTTTTCCGGCAGAGGGCTGACCAACCGCAATTCCACGTTGTGGTGCTCCTGGATCGTCCGCGCTCCGGAAGCCCGCGTGTTTTTCAGCGGCGACAGCGGGTACGGGCCGCATTTTGCGGAAATCGGGGACAAGTACGGGCCGTTCGACCTCACGCTTATGGAATGCGGGCAGTATGACGAGCGCTGGGCGGCCATCCACATGCTGCCGGAGGAGACGGTTCAGGCTCATCTGGATGTAAAGGGCAAGCGAATGATCCCGGTGCATTGGGGGGCGTTCACGCTGGCGATGCACCATTGGACCGATCCGGCCGAACGCGCGGTCAAGGCGGCCAAAGCCCGCGGCGTTGCGATCCTGACGCCCAAAATCGGGCAAACGTTGGCGATCGGCGAATCGGATATTCCGACGGCGGCTTGGTGGCGAACCGCGGGGGCAATGGGGAGAACCGGCGGATAAAGGCCGGAACTTGCGCAATAAAGCAGAGAAACGGAACTGTCGCAGCGGCGGCGGTTCTTTTTTTAGGCAAAATTTAGTTGAAATTCTCCGTGTATCAGATTACTCTGAATTACAGAGTTAACATGAACATGCGAGGAGGAGCGCGAATGCAGCCTGTCATTCAACTTGAACAACTGCGCAAGCAATATGGCCAAACCGTCGCCCTCGACGGCATCACCATGCAGGTGAACAAGGGCGAAATTTTCGGCGTCGTCGGGCCGAACGGAGCGGGCAAGACGACGCTGATCGAGATTTTGGAAGGACTGAGAACGGCCGATGGCGGCGAAGCGCTCGTGCTCGGGAAAGACATCCGCAAGGAAGCGGCGGAAATCAAGCAGCGGATCGGCGTGCTGTTCCAGGCGACGACCCTTCCCGAAAAGGCCAAGGTGAAGGAAGTTCTCCGGCTGTTCGCGTCCTTTTACAAAAACGCCCGCAATCCGGAGGAAATCGCCCGCCTGACGGGGCTTCAGGACAAGGGGAACGCCATGATCAAGTCCCTTTCCGGCGGATGGAAGCAGCGGGTGGCGCTTGCGCTGGCCTTGATCAACGATCCGGAAATTTTGTTTCTCGACGAGCCGAGCATGGGACTGGACCCGAACGCGCGGAAGGAGATGTGGGCGACGATTCGCGAACTGCGGGGAGAAGGCCGCACGATCGTCGTGACGACCCACTACATGGAGGAAGCCGAGCAGCTTTGCGACCGGGTCGCCATCATCAGCAAAGGCCGCCTGGTGGCGCTGGAAACGCCGTCCGGCCTGATCGCGAAGCTCGGGCGGACCCGGCGGATCCGCTGCCGCAACGCCGGAATGGCGACGCGGGAGGAACTGGCGGCGCTGCCTCACGTATTGAGCGTCGAGATGGAAGCGGAGCAGGTCGTGCTTCACTCCGACAATATGGACGTCGCCCTGCAGCATCTGTACCGCCTGGCCGATCGCCAGGGCTGGCTCGTGAGCGGGCTGAAGCTGGAGGATGCCTCGATGAACGAAGTGTTTATGGAAGCGACGCAGAAGGAGGCGACGGCATGAACGCGGCTTTGCGCTTGATCGCATTTGATTTTCGGCTTTATTTTCGGGACTGGATGACGCTGTTCTGGATTTTGATTTACCCTCCGCTTATGCTGCTTATTTTCGGTTCCATGTACGGCGATCAGCCGGGAGTCGTGGCGGGCACCCGGTACATTGAGTCCTACGTCGCGGCCTTGTGCGTCATGAATGTCGTGACAGTGTCGGTCTTTACGCTGAACATCAACATCGTCACCAACCGGGAAAAAGGCAATCTCCGGCGCTACCGCGCCACGCCGCTGCCCGTTTCCGCCATTTTGGCTTCCCATTCGGTGCAGGGATTGTTTCTCGTCCTGGCGGGAACGGCGGAAATCCTGCTGATCGCGAAGCTCGTCTGGGATATTCGAATCGCGTTCGCGGCGCTGGGCGGGTTGCTTGCGGTGCTGCTGCTTGGCTGTCTCGGCTTTTTCAGCCTCGGTTTCGCGTTGTCGGGACTGGCCCGGACGGCCGGTGCGGCCAGCGGCCTGGCGATGATCGTCTTTTTTCCGATGATGTTCCTGTCCGGGGTCGCCATGCCCGTCGCGTTTTTGCCCGAGGCGATGCAGGCGATCGGCAAGGCGCTGCCGATGAAATATCTCGTCGAGATGGGGCAAGGCGTCTGGGCCGGTCAAAGTCTGGGAGAGTTTCCGCTGGGGCTGTCGGTTTTGGCCGGATTTGCCGTGCTGGCATGGGCGCTTGCTTTTCTATTGTTCCGTTGGGAAAATAGATGAGGGAGTGATTTGCGTTGGCCGATAACCGCGACAGGCGACCGCCCTCGACCCAAGGGCCGCAGCAGGCGTTGAAGGATATCGAATTCATCAAGGAACTGATTTCCCGGAACAAGCGCAAAGTCGACGAATCGCCGCCGTACCTGCTCATTTGGGGCACTTATGTCATGCTTGGCTTTGTGGGCATGCATTTCGATATGTCCGTGTGGCCGAACTGGTACTGGGCCATCGGCGCGATCGCCGCCAGCGCGCTGACCGCCGTTACCGGCATCCGGCAAGCAAGGCGTTCGCCTTCGCCGGCATCCGAAGTCGGCGCCTTCGGGTGGATGTTCTGGCTTCCGTTCCTGGCCGTGTTCCTGACGGGCAGCTTCCTGCTTTTTTCGGGAATCGTCCGGGCGGAGCATGCTTCGTTTCTATGGATGTCGCTGGTGGGCGTCGCCTACGTTTCCCTGGGGCCGCTGACCGGCAGGGGGACGGTTGTCCTCGGGTTATGGTTCATCGTTCTGGCGATCGCGACCCGGGCGTTTCTGCTCGACTATCAATTTCTCGTTCTCGGGCTGCTCGGCGGGGGTTCGCTGGTGGCGACGGGGTTCGTCCTGCTGCTCCGGGGGAAGGCTCGATGAGCGACGGCATTCTGGACTCGATCGACGACACGATTCACGCCAAGGCCCGCCTGGGCATTATGAGTCTGCTGGCCGTGCATGGGGAATGCGAGTTTACCTTTCTGCGGGACGAGCTTCGGTTGACCGAAGGCAACCTCGGCAACCACATTCGCGTGCTGGAGGAAGCCGGTTACATCGAAGCCGTCAAAGCGTTTGTCGGGAAGCGTCCCAAGACGACGTGCAAGCCGACCGCGAAGGGCATGGAGATGTTCCATCAATATATCGAAGGCCTGGAGAAAATCGTCCGCATGGCGCAAGCCGCCATCCGGAAGGAAGATCATCCCGGTGCCGAATGAAAACAACCGCCGGACGAGCCTGCGCTCGAGCGGCGGTTGTCCGCGATTAACGGCGTTTACTTGGAGCCGAAAACGCCTTGGAAAACGGAATCCCGAATCGGGTTCCGAGGCGAAGGCTGCTCGCGTTCCTGCATCGGAGCGGGCAGGTTTTCCTTCGGTCCCTGGTAGCCGAGGGCAACGAGCGCTTGCACCGCATAGTCGTCGGGCAGGCCGACGATTTCGCGGGCTTTGTCGAAGTCGATGCCGGTCATCGCGTGCGTGGCGAGCCCTTGGCGGGTCGCTTCGAGCGACAGATAGCCCCAAGCGGCGCCCGTATCGAAGGAATGGGAGCCGATGTCGCCTTTTTCCCACGTTTTTTGGGAGACGATCAAGATCAGCACCGGCGCTTTCAAGCACCAGGCCTGATTGAACTCGCCGATGAACGGAGCGAAGCGCTCGCGGTCTTCCTTCGTTTTGGCGACGATGAATTTCCACGGTTGAAGATTGAAGGCCGACGGCGCCCAGCGCGCCGCTTCCAGCACGGTGAACAGCGTTTCTTCCGGAACGTCCTTCTCGGCAAACGAGCGGGGAGACCACCGATTCAAATAAATCGGGTCGACGGGATAATCGGCTTTTCGAAACGGGGCGACTTGCGGCGAAAGACTGCTCATGATGTTCCTCCTTGGGTTTTGGTAAAATATAGGCTGGTAACCATGCTCGTTCGTATTATACCGCCATTTCACTAACATTTCTATAGCAGCTATACAATGTAAGCGGTTGCCGCGGGCCGGTTCCTTTTTTTGTTGGCTCCGTTAAAATAACCGAATCGCGGCGGCCGTAAACGCGGCGATTGCCGAAGAGCAGGTCGACCCGACCGCCGTCATGCAGCGAAGCACTGTACGCGAGTTGTTGAACGTGCCAAAGCTCCGATTATCCTTGAATAGGTTAACCCGAGAAAAGCTATGGCTTGAGGTTGACAAGTTCATCAAAATAAAGCATCTTAAAATTAAGATAAAAAACGAATCCCGAAGGGGAAAGAAGGAAACGCTATGACAGATACGCGCGACGACTCCCTGGATCTTTACATTGCTCTTTCCAGGTCCAGTCAATGGGTGAACGCTCATGCCGACCGCGACATCAAGCGTTACGGATTGAATCGCACCGAGTTCGGCGTGCTGGAGCTGCTGTATCATAAGGGCCCCCAGCCGATCCAACAGATCGGGGGCAAGGTGCTGATGAGCAGCGGCAACATCACGTACGTCGTCGACAAGCTGCAGGACAAAGGCTTCGTCGTCCGCAAAGCTTCGACCGAAGACCGGCGTCTCATTTACGCCGAGGCGACCGATAAGGGCAAAGCCTTTATCGAAGAGGTGTTCCCGAAGCATGCGGAGGTGATCCATGCGGCGGTCGGAGGGCTTTCGGCCGAGGAGAAGCGAATCGCCAGCGCGCTGCTGAAGAAGCTCGGAAAGTATGCGCAGGAAGGCTACAAGTAGCCGGACGCGAAGGGCGAAGGCCCGCGTTTAGCTCCCATCAGATACTCGCTGCTCAACTCGCGGCATCGAAGAAGCCTTAGGCAGAAGCAACCTTGAAATGGAAGAAGCCTTAGGCAGAGCAACCGGTGAAATGGAGAAGTCTACGCCGAGCAACTCGTGAAATGGAAGAAGCCTTCGCAGAGCAACTCGCGAAATCGAAAAACCTTCGCCTCAGCTTATGGTGAATTTAGCTGGCCAGGACCGTCCGCAAGGACGAATTCCTTTGACAATAAATCTTAAATTAAAGAAACTTAAATTTTATGGAGGGGATGGAGATTATGACCTTGCGTACGGCAGGCATTCATCACATTACGGCTTTCGTTAGAGACGCGCAGAAGACCGTCGATTTTTATGCAGGAGTACTCGGACTTCGGCTGGTCAAAAAGACGATCAATTTCGATGCCCCTGAAGTCTATCACCTGTACTTGGGCAATGAAGCGGGGAGCCCGGGAACGATCATCACGTTTTTTCCGTGGCCGCATTCGCGCCGCGGACGCATCGGGGCGGGGCAGGTCGGCGTCACGACTTACGCCGTCCCCGCGGACGCGCTCCCGTTCTGGAGGGAACGGCTTGCCCGCTTTCAAATCGCGGTCGAGGAGCGCGAAAGATTTTCGGAAACGTATCTCCGTTTCCGCGACCCGGACGGCATGGAGCTTGAAATCGTCGCCCGGGAAGAAGGGCCCGCGAGCCGGTGGTCGTTCGGCGGCGTTCCAGCGGAGATGGCGGTTAAGGGATTCGGAGGCGCCGTCCTGTACAGCGCCGCTCCGGATCATACCGGGCAGGTGCTGGAGAAGGTCATGGGCCTCGAGCCGGCCGGACGCGAGGGCAGCATCGTTCGCTACCGCTCCTTCGGCGATGTGGGCAACGTGATCGACATCGACACCGCGCAGACGAGTCCCGGTCAAGGCGGAGCGGGAACGGTCCATCATATCGCCTGGAGAGCGAAGGACGACGAGGAGCAGCTGGCGTTTCGGAGCCTGGTCCAACAGGTCGGCTTTCAGCCGACGCCCGTGACCGACCGGCAATATTTCAACGCCGTTTATTTCCGGGAGCTTGGCGGAATTTTGTTCGAAATCGCCACCGATCCGCCGGGTTTCGCCAACGACGAAGAACCCGATCGGCTCGGCGAAAAGCTGATGCTGCCGGAATGGTACGAACCCCATCGCGGGCAAATCATCCAAGGCCTGCCGCCGTTTGAGCTGCGGGTTCTGAAGGAGGACCGGCCATGAAGCATATTTTCCAGCAGGGAACCGATCCGAACGCCCCGGTGCTGGTGCTCTTTCACGGGACGGGAGGGACGGAACGGGATTTGCTTCCGCTGGCGGAGCGGATTTCCCCGAACGCCTCGGTGCTGTCCGTACGAGGCAACGTGCTGGAAAACGGGATGCCGCGGTTTTTCCGCCGGCTGGCCGAAGGCGTGTTCGACGAGGAGGATTTGATCTGCCGGACGAAGGAACTGAACGGTTTCCTGAACCAGGCGTCCGCCGAATATCGATTCGATCGCGGCAATCTCGTCGCCATCGGCTATTCCAACGGGGCGAACATTGCCGCGAGCCTGCTGTTCCACTATGCGGACGCTCTGCGCGGGGCGATTCTTCATCATCCGATGGTCCCGCTGCGCAACTTGAAGCTCCCGGACTTGTCGGGGACGAGCTGCTTTATCGGCGCCGGGCGTCGGGATCCGATCTGCGCGGCCAGCGAGACGGAGGAGCTCGCCGGCCTGCTGCAAGGGGCGGGAGCGGCCGTGTCCGTCCACTGGGAGGAAGGCGGGCACCAGCTTACCGGAACGGAGGTAGCCGCCGCTGCCGACTGGTTCGCCGCGACCTACGGTTGATTTCGGAAAAGCCCCTTCGGTACGCGACTCGCGTTTGCCGGAGGGGCTTTTAGCGCTGGTAGGTAGTTGGCGGCATTGACGAGTACGGGTGGGCACTCTCAGGTACCGGCCGGTAAATGGGGGCACTTGCCGGGCGTTAGACAACGAACGGCGGACCTGGCGGGTACTGGGGAGAATTAGTGGACGAGCGGCGGACATTAACTGGAATTGGGGGCATTAGAGGACAAACGGGATGCTGGCGAGTACTGGCGGGAATTAGCAAACGAACGGCAGACTCTGGTGGTTACTGGGGGGACGTTAGCGGACGAACGGTGGACATTGGCGGTATTTTCGGGTGCTGGGGTGCACTGGAAGGAGCCATTCAAACAGGGGAAACGAGTGGTAGGCAAACTCATGTTGGATTTTATCCAATGGGCGAAGCGGGAAACGGGGAGATCTTGTTCTACAGTGGATTTTATCCAACGAACAAGGGGAATTTCAGTCGAAATCACCGAAAAGGCTTCTTCTGATTGGACAAAATCCAACCAAGCCGGGGAATTTCACGAAAAGGCCGGTTTTGATTGGACAAAATCCAACGAAGCCCAAGTCGAGCAAAAAAAGTCGAGCCCGCAGAGAAAGACATTCCCGCCCACACGGGAAGTCGGCTCGGCCACCCCCGCAGGTCCATTTGAGTCGTGGCGACCCAACTCGATCCGCCATCCGCAGCGCTCCGCGCGCAAATGAGTAAATATTACTCCTTCAAGCCCCTCACACGCACGATGCCGCTCCGGTTGAGTCGAATCCCCGATTTCATGGATACGTCAACAAGGGGGGGATCGCCGAACCGATCGGAGCCGACCGGCAAATGAAAACACAAAAAAGCCCGGCATCCTCCGATTGCGGATGCCGGGCCGTTGCGCGTCGGGTGAGACGCGCCCGTCGGCTTACTCGGCCTGCTGCTCGAACAGGCGGGCGATTTCGACGATAACGTTCACAGCCTGGACCATCGTGTCCACGGAGACGTACTCGTAGCGCCCGTGGTAATTTTCCCCGCCGGTAAAAAGATTGGGCGTCGGCAATCCCATGTAGGACAGCTGGGACCCGTCCGTGCCGCCGCGAATCGGCTTGACGACCGGCTCGATGCCCAAATTCACCATCGCCTGGTAGGCGATGTCGACGATGTGCCGTGCCGGCTCGATTTTTTCCCGCATGTTGTAGTACTGGTCCTTCAGCGAGAGCTCGATTCGTTCCGCGCCGTACTTGTCCCGCAGCTCGCCGACCAGGCCGGATATGTACGCCTTGCGGAATTCGAAGCGCTCCCGGTCGAAATCGCGGATAATGTAGCGGAGCACGGTCTGCTCCACGTCCCCCTGGAATGAGATGAGGTGGTAAAATCCCTCGTAGCCTTCCGTCCTCTCCGGAGCTTCGTCCGCCGGCAGCCGCCCGTGCAGCTCCATCGCCATCTTGGCGGAGTGGATCATTTTATTTTTCGCCGTTCCGGGGTGGACGTTTTTCCCTTTGAACGTGATGGTGGCCGCGGCGGCGTTAAAGCTTTCGTATTGCAGCTCGCCGAGGGGGCCGCCGTCCATCGTATACGCGCAATCCGCGCCGAACGCGGCCACGTCGAACCGGTGCGGGCCGCGCCCGATTTCCTCGTCCGGAGTGAAGGCGACCCGGATTTTGCCGTGCTTGATCTCGGGATGCTTCAGCAAATAGTCCATCGCCGTCATAATCTCGGCAACGCCGGCCTTGTCGTCGGCTCCGAGCAGCGTCGTCCCGTCGGTCGTGATCAGCGTGTGCCCCGCGAGACCGGCCAGCTCCGGAAAGTCCCGCGGCGACAGCACGATCTGCCGCGCCTCGTTCAGGACGATGTCCTTGCCGTCGTAGTTTTCGACGATTTGCGGCTTGACGCCCGCCCCGGTAAAATCCGTCGCCGTGTCGACATGCGCGAGAAAGCCGACGACCGGGACTTCTTTGTCCGTGTTCGCGGGCAGCGTGGCCATCAGATACCCGTTATCGTCGACGGTCACTTCCTGCATGCCGATGGCCTCCAGCTCCTCGGCCAGCATGCGGATCAACGTCCACTGCCCCGGGGTGGAAGGACACGTGTCGCTGCTATCGTCCGACTGCGTGTCGACTTGCGCGTAGGTCGTCAATCTGCGGATCAGGTCGTTTTTCAAGACGGGTGTCTCTCCTTCCGAATCGCTTTTATTTTCCATTGTAAACCGTTCCCATCGAGAAAACAAAAAAAGCTCCCCGTACGGGACAGGGAGAAATTCGCCGGTTACGGCGCCGGAGTTCCGGGGTACTTGACGACAGGCCATTTCTCTTTGCGCAGCGAATCGAGCAGTTCCTCGCCCGCGTTCAAATTCGTCCGCACGAGCTCGCGCGGGGTCAGCGCCATCCACTGATTGAGCGAGACGTCGGCGAACCGGTCGCTTTTGAACATTTCCAGAAACCACAGGCTCGTATCCCCGGTATTCTGGATGTAATGTCCGTACGCAAAAGGCACGTAGCCGACGTCGCCCGCCCGAAAATCGAACGTTCTCGCCGTTCCCTGCGCCGCGAACGCGGTCATGCGTCCCTCTCCGGTCAAATAATACTGCCACTCGTCGTTGTTCGGGTGCCAGTGCATCTCCCGCATGCCGCCGGGCTTGATCTCGACCAGGGCGGCGGCGACCGTCTTCGAGACGGGAAAATTGGTCGAGTCGACGATGCGCACCGTCCCGCCCGGCGTGACGATCGGCTCCTGGGCGAGGAGCCGGTGCGTGAAGCTGAGGGGCACCGCCCCCTGGGGATCGGGAACCTGCTGGCTCGCGAGCGGTCCCGGCACTTCCGCCTGGTAAATGTACACCTGGTCGTCGGGCATGCCGTCAAACGCGCTTTCCGGCACGCCGAAATTGGCCGAAAGCACGTCCTTCGGCGTATGGGCGAACCAATCCGAGATGGAAAAGGTGTCGATATCCGAGAAGCTGCCGTCGTCGAACACGAGCAAAAACTCGGCGCCGTCCTCAAGACCCTGAATCGAGTGGGGAATGCCGGGCGGAAAATACCACAGATCGCCCGGGCCGACGTCCGCGATAAAATTACGGCCATCCTGATCGACGGCGGTGACCCTGACGCGGCCCAGCAGCATGTAGGCCCATTCGGCCTGTTTATGCCAGTGCAGCTCCCGGACGCCGCCGGGCGTCAGCCGCATGTTGACGCCCGACAGCGTCGTGGCGACAGGCAAATCCCGAACGGTCACCTCGCGCGACCAGCCGCCGCGATTGAGCTGCATATGGGCATTGGAAAAGGAAAAGCGCAAATTCGGCACGATGCCGGCATCGGTCGCGGGCGGTACGAGCAGGTCGGGATTCTGGATATCCAGCATGACGTTCCGGGGTCCCGGGTCGGTTGCCCCGGCCCCGTCCGGGCGAATGGGCTGCGGGACGGAAAACCGGCTGTCCGGGGTGTCGGCGGTTCTGTCCAAAGCTTCACGCTCCTTGTCGTTGCGCGGATCGTTACGGTTCGAGGTCTCCTTAAAAATATGATCGCGGACTAAGGCGTATGCCGCCGGATGCAGAAAATGACGGGAAGCCCGGGGAAACGGACGGGTGGGAAGGCAGCGCAAATTTTCAAACGACGAACGGGCACAAGAAAATAGGCGAAAGAAGCAGATTCGATCTGATAAGCCGGGCCGGATGACCGAAAACGATAAAAAATGATGAAATAATAATATTCTGAATATTTGAACAATATATCGTTTTCAAGTAAGCTGTAGTCATCAAAAGGAAAGGGGATAGTCCAATGGGTTAGGAAAGCGAAGCTACCCGAGACGGATGTTGAAAGCGGCCCGCCGAGCATGGAACAGGTGGCGGCACCGGGTAGCGGGAATCCGAAGCTGACGCGGGACGGTCTCATTTTCGGCAAAACGACTAAGGTTAAGAAGCGCGGCAAGTACGTACGGCCTCATTAACCAAGATAGGAGCGTAACGGAACAATTGAATAGCAAGGATTCGGCAAGGTAGGGCATTCGGTTATCAGCGGTTAACCGGATGTCCTATTATTTTTGGCGTTTGCCGGGAATCGCCGCTTGACATGAAACCTACGGGTGTCATAAAATCATAAGAGAAACCAAAAGGTTTCGTTTTTTTGATAGATGAGGAGGCGCTTGGATGGACAAGTCGGAAAACAATCCTAACATTCCCGATATTCGCAAAACGCTGGTGCTGAACGCGCCGATCGAAAAAGTATGGGAAGCCGTCGCCACGGCGGACGGCATCGCCGCATGGTTCATGCCGAGCGATTTCAAGCCCGAGCTGGGCTATGAGTTTACGCTGCGCGCCGGACCGTTCGGCGATTCCCCCTGTAAAGTAACCGAACTGGAGCCCCCGGCCCTTCTTGCTTTCACATGGGGGAAGGATTGGACGCTTCGCTTCGAGTTGAAGGAACGGGACGGAAAGACGGAGTTCACGCTCATTCATTCCGGATGGGACGCGGAGCAGGTCACGGAGTTCAACGAATCCCACCGCGTCGTTCGCGACCGGATGGACAACGGGTGGAGCGGGATCGTCGAGAAGCTTCGCGCGCACGTCGGAGGCTGAGATGCCGGCTTCCGCTGCGGGAAAGCACGACGTGTTTCAGGCGATCGCCGATCCTACCCGCCGCAGCATGCTTTCGCTGCTCGCGGATCGGGAATTGCCGGTGACGGCGATATCCGGTCATTATCCGATGAGCCGGACCGCCGTTTCCAAGCATTTGCGGGTTTTGGCCGACGCGGGACTCGTCAAGGAACGCAAGGTCGGCCGGGAAACCCGCTACCGGCTGGAGCCCGACCCGCTGCTCGAATTGAAGCGCTGGCTGTCGTACTTCGAGCTGTATTGGGACAACAAGCTGTCCGCGCTCAAGCGGATGGTCGAAACGGACGGGGAGGAACAACCCGCGGGGCGCGAAGCCTCGGAATAGCCGTTCCAACCGGCACGCGCCGCTCCGATTTCCGGGAGCGGCGCGTTACCGTTCGTTTTGGCGGCGGCCGGCGAGTTTTGCTAAAATGGGACCAAGAGGCGCGGACAAGCCGCCCCGAAAAACGGCAACCGAGCAGAGGAGAGACGGAAGGTGCCGCAATCCCCCGAATTTACGCGCCAGATCGCGCACATCTGTCTTCTGGCCGGAAAAATCATGCTGCAGAACGGAGCCGAAACGTATCGGGTCGAGGATACGATGACCCGAATCGCGCGTTCTTTCGGCTTGCCCGGCTCGCACAGCTTCGTGACCCCGACCGGGATTATTTTTACGATCGAAGGAACGAGGGCGGAGGGAGCCGATTCGTTTACGAGCTTGAGCCGGATTACGAGCCGTTCGACCGACTTGCGCAAAGTGATGAAGGTCAACGCGATTTCCCGGCAAATCGGAGAAGGCGGGCTGTCCGCCCCCGAAGCGTACCGGCTGCTCCGGGAGACGGAAATTTCCGCCGAGGGCTATTCGCTCCGGCTCAAGACGGCGGCCGCGGCGCTGGCCAGCGGCTGTTTCCTCATCATGTTTCACGGGGGCTGGTCCGATTTCGTTCCCGCGATGGCTGCCGGGGGCGGGGGTATTTGACGCTCCAGCTCGCGGCCAAACGGATTCCGGTCCGGTTGTTCGGGGAATTTGCGGCGTCGTTCATCCTTGGATGCCTGGCCTGGCTGTTCGTGGCGATCGGCTGGGGACGCGAGCTGGACGCCATCGTCATCGGGTCGGTCATGCCGCTCGTGCCGGGCGTTCTCATCACGAACGCGGTCCGGGACCTGATGGCCGGCCACTTCGTTTCCGGATTGTCCAAAGGAGCGGAAGCGTTATTCACCGCGCTCGCGATCGGAGCCGGAATCGCGATCGTGCTGTCCTTAAGGGGCATGGGAGCATGATGACGGCGCTCGTGCAGCTTTTGACGAGCTTTGTCGCTTCCGCCGCCTTTGCGCTGCTCTTTAACGTGCCGCAAAATCATCTGGCGCTGGCCGGGGCGACGGGCATGCTGGGCTGGATGGGGTATTACGGCCTCCTTCGGGCGGATGCCGATCCGGTGATCGCGACATGGCTGGCCGCGTTTGTCGTTTCTTTCGTCAGCCGATGGTTCGCCAAACGCTTCAAGGCTCCGATTACCGTCTACAATGTGTCGGGCATCGTGCCGCTCGTGCCGGGCGGCGCCGCCTACGCTGCGATGCGCAACGTGGTGCTCGATCGGTACGACGAGGCGGTCCAGCAGGCGTTTCAGGCGTTCACGCTGTCGGGAGCGATCGCGTTCGGCCTCGTGCTGTCCGAAGTGATCCATTTGACCCTCCGCAGGTCCGGTTCCAAATCCGGTCTCTAGCGAAGCCCCGACTTCGGTCCGATTGATTTTCAACGATTTTCTCTGTATGATGAAACCGCTGGAAAACGGACTTCCTAATTATAGAGAAAAAGGTGTGAAGCGGTTGGATTGGTTGGAGTTAGTGAAATCGGTGATCCTCGGCGCCGTGGAAGGCTTGACGGAATTCGCGCCGGTATCGTCCACCGGCCATATGGTCATCGTCGACGACATGTGGCTGCATTCGGAGGAATTTTTGACCAAGCCCGTAGCGAACACCTTCAAGATCGTCATCCAATTGGGCTCGATTCTCGCCGTCCTGTTCGCGTTCAAAGACCGGTTTTTGGATTTGCTCGGATTGAAAAAGCTGGACCAAAAGGCCGGCAGCAACGGAGGCAAGCGGCTGAACCTCCTTCAGGTTCTCGTCGGCCTGCTCCCGGCGGCCGTGCTCGGGCTGGCGTTCGAGGACTACATCGACGAATATCTGTTTTCGACCGAGACGGTGCTGGTCGGCCTGGTCGCGGGGGCGCTGCTCATGCTGGCCGCCGACCGGTTCGCGCCGAAGCGGATCAAGACCGAAACGGTCGATCAGATTACGTACAAGCAGGCGCTGCTGGTCGGCCTGTTCCAGTGCATCTCGCTCTGGCCGGGCTTTTCCCGGTCGGGATCGACCATCTCCGGCGGCGTGCTGCTCGGCATGAGCCACAAGACGGCGGCCGACTTTACGTTCATTATGGCCGTGCCGATCATGGCCGGGGCCAGCTTTTTGTCGCTTCTGAAAAACTGGGAGTATTTCACGGCGGAGTATTTGCCCTTTTTCATCGTCGGCTTCATAAGCGCGTTCGTGTTCGCTTTGGTGTCGATCAAGTTTTTCCTGAAGCTGATCGACCGGATCAAGCTCGGGCCGTTCGCGATTTACCGCCTCGTGCTTGCAGCTGTTTTAGCCATCATTCTATATCTGTAAAAAGAAAGGGGCGCATCCTCGCGGGATGCGCCCCTTCGGCTTGATCCAGACGGTCAACCGGCCGCTTCCTCCGTTTCGGCGGCGGGGCGTTCGTCCGCCGTCCGCGGATCGCGCACGATTTTGACTTCCTGGAACGTGATTTTATTTTCCAAAATGTAGTCCGGAATTTCGCGATGCTTGTGCGATTCCTTGAACGCGCTGCTTTTGGTCCACGCTTGAAAATCCTCTTTTTGCCGCCAGCGCGTCACGACGCTGACCTCCTCGTAATCTTTCGTGTTTTCCGTCAGCAGCACCTCGAGGCCGAGAAAGCCTTCCATGAATTCGACTTTGCCGACTTTGTCGAAACGCTCGATCAGCTTGTGGGCGTTGCCCTTGGAAATTTTCGACGTGTTCGTAACGATGACCATCGTAGTGTCCTCCTTGGCCTTTTTGACCGGTATGATAATGGGATAATCCTCTTCAAACCTGACTTTGGCTTCGATATCGTAAACGTACCGCAAAAAACGGGGCGTGATGACGGCGCGCGGGGCGCCTTCCGCCACGACGAGTCCGTGCTTCATCGCGACGAGATGATGGCTGTAGGCCGCCGCCTGCTGCAGATCGTGAAGCACCATGACGATCGTCATGCCCCATTCGCGGTTCAGCTTCCGGAGCATCTCCATGACGTCGAGCTGATGGGACATGTCCAGAAAGGTGGTCGGTTCGTCGAGCAGCAGAATGCCCGTTTTCTGGGCGAGCGCCATCGCGATCCGGACCTTTTGCTGCTCGCCTCCGGACAGCGTATGGAACGGACGGTCTTCGTGCTTCTCCGTATCCGTCGCGGCAAGCGCCCAATCGATCGCTTCCCGGTCCTCCGCCGACAACCGGCTTTCCAGGAAACGCTTGTGCGGCGAACGGCCGTAAGCGACGATCTCCCGCACCGTCAAATCGGGGAACATCCCTTTGGACTGGGGCAGCATCGTCAGCACGCGGGCGAAATCCGTCGCCCTGTACGACCTGGCGGGCAAGCCGCCGACCCGGATTTCGCCGCCGTCCGCCGTGGCGAGCCGGGAAATCATTTTAAGCAGGGTGGATTTTCCGGAGCCGTTGGGGCCGACGATCGCCGTGATTTGCTCTTCCGGAAACGACAGCGTAACGTCATCCAATTGAAAATGGCCGATATCCAGCCGCAGATGTTCCGTTTCGATCGCGGTCATGCGAGCCGACTCCTCCTTCGAAGCAAAATCAAAAAGAACGGCGCGCCCAGACAGGCGAGCAGAATGCCGACCGGCAGCTCGATCGGGTCGAACCATGTGCGCGCCGCCGTGTCCGCGAGCACGACGAGCGCTGCCCCTCCCGCAATGGAGCAGGGGAGCAACAACTTGTAGTCCTCCCCGATCAGCAGCCGCATCGCATGGGGAACGACGAGCCCGACGAAGCCGACGAGCCCCGCGACGCTGACCGCGGCCCCCGCGAGCAGGGAAGCGAGCAGGATGAGCAGCATCCGCTGCAGCTCGACCTTCTGGCCGAGCAGCTTGGCGGATTCGTCGCCCAGCATGAGCAGGTTGGCCGGCTTGACGGCCAGCGCCGTCAGCAGCAGGCCGACGACGGCGTACGGCGCCATGAATTCGAGGTGGTGCCAGCTCCGCCCGTTCAAGCCGCCGGCCAGCCACGGGAGCACGGCCTGCACCCGGTCGCTGTAGACGACCATGAGCCCGTTCGTCACGGCCCCGAGCAAAGCGTTGACGGCGACGCCCGCGAGCACGATTTTGACCGGGGAGGCTCCCTTGTCCCAGGAAAGCAAATAAATGGCGACGGA
Organism: Cohnella algarum; assembly: GCF_016937515.1. Classification (NCBI taxonomy): domain Bacteria; kingdom Bacillati; phylum Bacillota; class Bacilli; order Caryophanales; family Paenibacillaceae; genus Cohnella; species Cohnella algarum. Next base: position 1,372,231 of record NZ_JAFHKM010000002.1, on the reverse strand, counting down.
GCTCGCGAACGCGCCGGCGAACGCGGCCGCCGGAAGCAGGAAGCTCGCCTGCGGCCAGACGACCATCGTCAGAATCGCCGCGACCCCGCCGCCGGCGGAAACGCCGATGACGCCGGGATCGGCCAGCGGGTTGCGCATGACGCCCTGCAGCAGCGCGCCAGCCGCGGCCAGGCAGGCGCCGACCAGCAGGCCGATGAGCACCCGCGGCAGCCGAAGGTCCAGCAAAATTTGCCGGTACAGCGGGTCTCCCTCGGACACGAGCGCCAGCCAAATGTCCCGCGGCGATATCGGCACCGAACCGTAGCCCAGTCCGCAGAGGACGGACAGCAGCAGGACGATCGGCGCCAGCCACAGGAAAATCCTGCGCTTATCGCGTAACGTGAGCTTTCTCATTCCGCGGGGCCACCGCCCGCCTCGAACAAACCGCGGAGCAAATCGATCGCTTCCGTCACTCTCGTTCCCGGATTCGTGCCGAACAGATCGGAGGGCAGGACGTCCACCCGGCCGTTGCGCACTGCGTCGATGCCGTTCCAGGCGGCGTTTTTCTCCATTTCGCTCACGAAGCCGTCGCGCACCGCCTCCGGATCGCCGTGCGTCATGATCAAAATATACTGCGGATCCGCCAGCATGATGCGTTCGACGTTCAGCTGCGCGTACTGCGGGAAATTTTGCAGGGCGGGATAGTCGGCCGCGATATTGGTTCCGCCCGCCAGCTCCAAAATGCTGCCCCCGAGCGAATTCGGCAGCGCGGCCATATTCGTCCCGGGCGCCCCGTACACGAGGAGGACGCGGGGCCCGGATTCGCCCGCGGCCGACCGGACTTCGGCCAGCTTGGCGTCGATGCCCGCGATCAGCTCCTTCGCCTTCTCCTCTTTTCGAAGCAGCTGCCCGAGCAGGCCGATCTGCTTCTTAATGTCGTCGACCGAGTTCGCTTCCGTCAGCACGACTTTGGTTCCGATACCCTCGAGCGCGGGAACGTCCTTCGCGTTCATGGACGCGCTGCCGAGCACGACGTCGGGCCTGGCGAGCGTAATTTTCTCCAGATCGACTTCGTGCGTGGAGCCGACCTGCTCGACGTCGGCCGCCTCGGGCACGGGAAGGGGACCGGAGGAGGTCGGCCTGCCGACCAGCGTGCCGCCGAGCGCGTAGACGATGTCCATATCCCCGTTGCTCAGCGCGACGATGTTTTTCGGGACTTCGGAGAAGACGACCGTCCGGTCCGCGAAGTCGCGAACGCTGATTCGGGCCGCTTCCCCGGAGGCGCCGCCGGAGCCCGCCGCTCCGCCCGTCGCGCATCCCGCCAAGGCGATCGACAGGAGGGACAGTCCGGCGATTTTGCAAAGGTTCATTTCCTGTTTCCTCGACTTTGCTGAGATTTATTCTCAATGATAATGAGAATCGTTCTTGATGTCAATATCTTCTAGTGGTATACTCGAGTCGTTATGATCGAGCCGAGGTGATGGGATGAAGTAAGGGAAAGCCGGGTTTTACGCGGGCTGCGGGCGATTTGCCTGGCAGGGCGGAGGGAGAGGAGAGCAGGTTTTTCTCTTTTTTTGTCGTTAATTGAGAATGATAATCATTTAAAAAATGATTATTCGATGGGAGGTTGTTCGTTTTCGCATGAGAAAAAGGAACCGAATTTCCGCCGCATGGCTGCCGCTTGCGTGCCTCATGGCGCTGCTTGCTTGGCCGTCTGCGGCCCAGGCTGCCGTAGACATGGCGGATGGCGAGTACACGATCGATTATGTCATCAAGAAGGCGGATGACGACTCGGTATCGATCGCCAACGACTATTTTGAAAAGCCTGCCGGACTCACCGTGAAAAACGGGGAGGCGACGGTCGACATCCGGATGAATCACAGCGCATGGATTACGGAATTCCAGGTGCCGAGCGGCGGTTCCTACATAGACGCCCCGGTCGTGGCCAGCGACAAGGCCGCCGACACGCGCACCGTTCGCTTCGGCGTGGATGGACTGTCCGCCCCGCTGGCGGTGAAGATGCACGTGACGGTCGAATCGATCGATTACGATCACGATTATACGGTGCGGTTCGTGTTCGACACGGCCAGCGCCAAGCTGGTCAAGGCGGCGGAGGAACCGCCGGAGGCGGAGACGCCGTCCGCCGGGCCCGCCGAGACGCCGAAAGCCGAGGCGCCGTCCGCGGCCCCGGGAGCTTCGGCGTCGCCGTCGCCGGCCGGAACGTCGGGCGGCGCGAGCGCCTCCGCGGGCGGAGCTGCGCCGGGCGCGCAGGGCGGGGCTTCGGCGTCGCCGTCGCCGGAGCCGGCCAAGGATTCCGCCGCGCAAGCCGGCGGCGGAACGTCAGGCGCGGCGGGGGGCGGCGCGTCCGCCGGCAGCGGGGCGGCGGGGAGCGAGGCGCCCGCCGCAAGCGGGACGCCGGACGCGAGTCCGGCGGCGTCCGGGGCGGCCGCCAGCCCGGCGGGATCCGGGGCGTCCGCGGCCGAGACGGCGGCGCCGAGCGCGTCCGCCGGCGCCGCGCCTGGCGGCAACGACGCATCCGCGGGCGCTGCCGCTCCATCGGCTTCCGCAGCCGGAGAGGCTGCGGAGAGCGAGCCTTCCGCCGCCCCGGAAGCGGCGGCGGAGGACGCTGCGGCAAGCGCGTCCGCGCAGCCGCAGGAAGGCTTTCTCGCCTCCCCCGCGGAGGAGGAGGCGGATTCGGCAGGCCCCGGAGCGGGCGCGATCGCGCTGCTCGTCGGCCTGCTGGCGACCGCCGCGGCGGCGACGGTTTTTCTGTTGCGCCGAGCGAAGCTTCGCAACCGCGCCGCGGCCGACGCGGCGTCGGAACATACGACTTGACCACGAAAAGGAGATGCGATGTTGAACAGATCTTATTTTAAAGTTATCGCGTTATTGTCGGCCGTCTTTACGCTTTTTGCCGGATTGAACTTCGTTCCGGGCAAAGCTTCCGCCGCAACCGGCGAATCCGCCTCGTCCGCGGTGTATCGGGACGGCACGTACTTGATCGATTACACGGTTTACAAGGTCGAGGACGGCCAAGGCACGGATTCGGCATCCGTAATGGACGGCTACATGGACAAGGCCGCCAAAGCCAAGGTCGAAATCGCCAACGGCGAGACCTGGGTCACGGTCGTACTGACGCAAGCCCACTGGTGGGTGACGCTGGAAGTCGACAACGGCGACCCCAAGGGAGCGGAGGATTACAAATACCCGAAGGTGACGACGGTAAGCGAGGACACGGCGGCCGATAAAAGGACGGTCAAATTTAAGGTCGCCGATCTGGGAGCAAGATCGAAATCCTATGTCCATATAGACGCTACGGATACGATTCCGGGCTATAACAACAAGTACGACATCGAATTCGGTTTCGACACGGCGTCGATTCCGCTCGCGGGGTCCGAAGAGCCGGAACAGCCGGGGGAACCGCAGCAACCGGAACAACCGGAACAACCGCAGCAACCGGAACAGCCGGAACAGCCGGAACAACCGGAACAACCGGGTCAACCTGGCGAAGAGCAACCGGAGCAGCCTGCGGAAGAGCCGACGCTTGCGGACGGCAATTATACGATCGATTTTACGGTATTGAAAGCGGAAGAAGACGCGCCGTCCACGATGGAGCGGTACTTCCTGGCGCCGAAGCTGCTTACGGTCAAGGACGGCAAGAAGCGGATCGCGATGACGGTGGCAGACAGCTCTGTCGTCAAGGAATTCAAAGTGGCCGCGGACGGCGAAAACTACGCGGAAGCGACGACGCTGAGCGCGGACGAGAAAGCCGATACCCGCATCGTCCAGTTCGAAGTCGCGCAGTTGAAAGACATTTTGAAGGCGAAGGTTCATGTCGTGACGACCTATTTGAACAACGGGGTCCCTACTCCTTACGAAGCGACTTACAATATCCGCTTCGCGTTCGACATTGGCAGCATCAAGCAAGGCCTGGCGAACGGCAAATACAACGTCTCGCTGACGTTGCCGGACAACGCGAAGGAGCATGTCGACGGTACGCTCGGCCTGACGGTGGAAGACGCGAAAGGTACGGTAACGTTCAACGTAGCGGAAGGGGCGACCGTTACCAAGCTGCAAAAAACGGGCGTAAGCAGCTTCGTCTATCCGAAGGCGTCCGAAGTCGCGGCTCTTGCGTTGACGGCGGCGAAGGCGGTGCAGTTCGAGCTTTACGATCTGAGCGCGACGTATACCGCGTTTGTGAAGGTTGACGGGGACGAGACCGAGCGCACGTTCGAATTCGCGCTGGGCGGCGCGACTCCGGCCGAAGAGGACGGAACCGGCGGCAATGGCGGCGGAACCGGAGGTTACCTGCTGTCCGACGGCAATTATACGATGGATTTTACCGTTTTGAAAAAAGGGACGACGGATACGTCGGTCATGAACGGCTATGTGGTCACGACCGCCAAGTTGAGAGTCGAAAACAAAATCAACTACGTGGCGGTTACGCTCAAGCAAAGCAAGGAAATTACCGGGTTCACGGTCAACGGCGTCACCCCGAATACGATTGAATCCAACGCCGCCGAAAACACGCGCACCGTCGAATTCGAAGTCGCGGATTTGACGGCGATTATCCCGGCATGGGTAAAAATCGATTGGCCGGAATACAACTACCACCACGAATACGACATCGACCTGAAGTTCGGCGCGCCGCGGCTTGTGCCGGTGAAGATCGAAGCCGGGCCGAAAGAGGAAGAGACGGAAGAAAGCGGCGGGGAAAACGCGGGCTCCGGCACCGAAACCGGCTCTGCGGGCGAGACGGTCCGATTGAGCGATATTCAGTACCACTGGGCTAAAGGCACGATCGAGGAAGCGGTGAAGCTCGGCTTCGTAACCGGCTTTACGGACGGCACGTTCCGTCCGGACGCGCAAGTAAGCCGCGCCGAATTCACGGCGCTGATCGCCCGCGCGCTGAAGCTGGCGAGCGCCGAAAACGGCCTGACCTTCAAAGACCTCGGCAACATTCCGCTGTGGGTCCGGCCGTATATCGCGCAAGCGGTCGAAGCGGGTCTCGTCAGCGGCTACCAGGACAACACGTTCCGTTCTTCCAACCCGATCACGCGCACGGAAATCGCGGTCATTCTGATTCGCGCGCTCGGCATCGAGCCGGACGAAACGGCCGAGCTGCCGTTCAAGGACGCGGACCAGGTCCAATCCTGGGCCCGCCCGTACGTCGCCACGGCCTACAAGCTGGGGTTGATCGGCGGCAAGTCGAGCGAGCTGCTCAAGCCGAACGACAACGCTTCGCGCGCGGAGGCGGTCACCTTCATCATGCGCCTGCTGAAGCAGCAATAACGCTTACGCCGCGCGCTCCCGGCGCGCGGGGGTTCGCTGCCGTCGCACGGCGATTCGCTGCCGGGACGACGGCGCGCGAAGAGATTCGCGGAGGGTGCCGGAAAAGGGCATCCTTCGTGAGTTTTGACGATTTGGCCGCCTTTGAAGAAGGCCCCCTTTACCCTTTGTCGGATAGGAAAACCTACGTTGGATTTCATCCAATCTACAAAGCTTATTTGGCGAATGAAGCGTTCCAGGATGGATTTTATCCAACGAGAAACGGGAATTCCGGGCAAATCTTTTAAAAAGTCGTCATCTGATTGGACAAAATCCAACGTAGGCGGCGGGATTTACGAAAGTGCGGCTGTTGATTGGACAAAATCCAACGAAGGCTGCGAGGTTTACGAAAGTGCGGCTGTTGACTGGACAAAATCCAACGAAGGCGATGGTTCGGCCAAACGGCATACGCCCGGCCAATGACCCGACGATGAAGAAAAGTTCCAACAAGGCGCCGCTTTCGATCGGATCGTCGTCTGCGAGGTTTTGCGGGAACGGACGGGGCGGGAACGGCCCGGAAAGCAGGTTGAAAGGAGTTTTGCACCGATGAAAAAACGATGGGGCTTATGGCTGGGCGCGCTGCTGCTCGTCGCCGCGGCCGGATGCTCGGCGTCGGCGAAAGAAGGCGTTTCGTCTCCGTCCGCAAAGACGGCATCTTCCGCCCAGGCAGGTCCATCCGCTCAGACGGCGGAAACGCACCGCATCGTGGCGACGACCGTCGCGGTCACGCAGATGATGGACGCGCTCGGCATCGAGCTGGTCGGCGTGCCGACGAGCGCGAAGACGCTCCCGGCCCGTTACGACGGCGCGACGAGGGTCGGCAACCCGATGAGCCCGGATTTGGAAATCGTCAAATCGCTGAAGCCGACGGAGGTGCTGTCCGTCACGACGCTGCAGTACGATTTGGAGCCCAAGTTCGAAAGCGCCGGCATCGAGGCGGAATTCGTGGATTTGACTAGCCTGGCCTCGATGCAGGAAGCGATTTCGACGATCGGCGGGAAGTACGGCAAGGAAGACGAAGCGAAGGCGCTCGTCGCGAAATACGACGATAAAATCGCCGAAGTTCAGGCGGCGGTAGCCGGCAAGGAGCAGCCGAAGGTGCTGATCCTGATGGGCGTTCCCGGCAGTTATCTGGTGGCGACGGAGCATTCCTACATCGGCGACCTCGTCAAAATGGCCGGCGGCGTCAACGTCGTGCAGGGAGAGACGGTGGAATACCTCGCGTCCAACAGCGAGTATTTGCACCAGTCGAATCCGGACGTCATCTTGCGCGCGGCGCACGGCATGCCGGAAGAGGTCGTGAAGATGTTCGACGAGGAATTCAAGGAAAACGACATCTGGAAACATTTTAACGCGGTCAAAAACGGACGGGTTTACGACCTGGAAGAGGCGCTGTTCGGAACGACCGGAAACCTTGCGGCCGATGAGGCGCTCGACGCGCTCGTAGGGATGCTGTATCCATGACGAAAAAAGTGCTGAGCTTCGTCGTCGTGATCGCGCTGCTGCTTGCCGTCGTCGCATACTCGACCGCGACCGGCAGCATCAAGGTCGGGTTTTGGGAATTGCTTCAGGGGCTTTGGACCGGCACGAACGAGCAGGTCGAAGTCATTCGCGATTTGCGGCTGCCGCGCCTGATCGTCGCCTTGTTCGTCGGCGCGTCGCTCGCGGTGTCCGGCGTGCTGCTGCAGGCGGTCATGCGCAACCCGCTCGCCGACGCGGGCGTCATCGGCATTTCGTCGGGGGCGGGGCTTATCTCGCTGCTGTTTGTCACGATTTTTCCGGCGCTGTTTTTTTGGCTGCCGTTTTTTGCGTTTCTCGGCGGGGCGTTCGCTTTTTTTCTCGTCTACTCGCTTTCGTGGAAGTCGGGCTTAAGCCCGATCCGGATCGTGCTGGTCGGCATCGCCATCAACGCGACCTTCACCGGGCTTGGGCAGTCGTTCAACTATCGGGGGAGCTACGCGGTGACGAGCGTCAACCAGGCGACGACCTCGATTTTCACGCTGAAAACGTGGACGGACGTGCAGACGATGCTGATTTACGGCACGGCCGGCCTTGCGCTGGCGATGCTGCTGTCGTCCTGGTGCAATCTGCTCGCGATGCAGGACAAAACCGCCCGCAATCTGGGGCTTCCCGTCAACCGCGCGCGTTTGCTCGTGTCCATCGTCGCCGTCCTGCTTGCCGCCGTGGCGACCGCGATTGGGGGGCTGATCGCTTTTGTCGGGCTGCTCGTTCCGCATATCGCGCGGTTTCTGGTCGGTTCGGATCACCGCATTCTGATCCCGTTTTCGGCTTTGGCCGGGGCGCTGCTCATTTTGACGGCGGATACGCTGGGCAGGACGATTCTGGCGCCGACCGAAATTCCGGCCTCGATCATGATGACCGTCATCGGCGGGCCTTTCCTTATCTTCCTGCTGAGAAGGAGCGCGCGAGTCCATGGAAATTGACAACGTTACGTTTTCGTACGACAAAAAGACGAATCAGTTAAAAGGAGTTTCCGGTCTCGTCGAGAGCGGGAAAATCACGACGATCATCGGCCCGAACGGCTGCGGCAAGTCGACCTTGCTCGGCGTCATGTCGGGCAATCATGCGCCGGGCGGCGGCCGGGCGGTGCTGGACGGCAAAGCGATTCACCAGTACAAGCCGAAGGAGCTGGCGCGCAAGCTTGCCGTCGTCCACCAGCAGAACGACGCGCCCTCGGACATGACGGTGGAGCGGCTCGTCGCCTTCGGCCGCATGCCGCACCGGACGATGCTCGGAGGAGACCGCGAGGAGGACGAGCGGGCGGTCGAGTGGGCGCTCGGCTGCACGAATCTGGCGGGCAAGCGGAACCTCGCGATCGACCGGCTGTCCGGCGGGGAGCGGCAGCGGGTTTGGATCGCGATGGCGCTTGCGCAGAAGACGCCGATTCTTTTTCTCGACGAGCCGACGACTTATCTCGATATCTACTACCAGCTCGAAATCCTCGAGTTTATCAAGCGGCTGAACGAGGAGCACGGCCTTACGATCGCGATGGTGCTGCACGACATCAACCAGGCGATCCGCTACAGCGACCGGATCATCGCGATGAAGGCCGGAACGGTCGCGGCGGCGGGGACGCCCGAGGAAGTCGTGACGGAGCGCGCCATTCGCGACATTTACGGAGTCGAGGCCGTCGTCCGGCGGGAGCCGGGGGCGGGGCTGCATGTCGTTTTGACGGGGATCGTGAAAAACAGCGCCGCAGCCGTTGCTTACTAGACACGATAGACACGAAAGGGACTGCCCGGGGTCAATGATGACTCTTTGGACAGTCCCTTACTTCCTGAACTGGTGTAAGCAGGATTACCCGCGCTATTATCCAAATAATTCCCTCTGCAAAATAAGGCGAAAATTCCTCTTCAATAAAGACAGCAAATCCCTCTGCCCAGAATAAGATGCCGAGAATCAGAAGAGGTTTTCGAATTCCGCTTTTTTCATGACCTTCCCCCCCTGTTCGCCATTATTATACATGGATTGAATCAACAGCTTCGTTCGACGATTCCCAGACACGATTCATTCCCCCAATTGACAAATCCATAGTTCCCCCATATGATTTACTTGACTGACTAGTCAATCGAGAGGTGGGGTACGTATTTCGGACCATAGAGACAACGAGGTTCCGAACGACTTGGGGCGCAAGGAACTTCTGATGTCGATCGCGGTGGAGCGATTTGCCAAGTACGGGTACAGGCAGACGAAAATCTCGGACATCGTCGGACAGGCGGGGGTGGCGCAGGGGACGTTTTATTGGTATTTCAAGAGCAAGGAAGCCGTGGCGTTGGAAATTATCGCCGCCGGCAAGGAGCGGCTGCTGCAGGTCATCGGGCAAGGCTACCGCAAGCAGGTCGGCTCCGTGCAGGATATGGTGCAGTCCTCGCAAATGCTTTTGGGCGGATTGTTCGAATTTGCTCGCGAGAATCGCTATTTAATGGAAATGCTACTAACGGGAAGCGGCGGGGACGAAACGATCCGCAAGGCGACGCACGAGACACGGGTGGCGATGGAGGAGGCTTTCCGGCGCAATATGCGCAGGGCGATCGAGCTGAAAATGCTTCCCGAGTCGATGAACGTCGAGGTGCGTTCCGCGCTGCTGATGAGCCTGATCGAAGGCGTCGTCTCGCGGTGGCTGTTCGGTCCGGTTCACCCCGAGGGGAATTTGACGGAGCGAACGGCGGAGGAGCTGGCCGCGGAGACGGCGCGATTCGAGTTTTTCGGGCTTCTCGGCGTGTGATTTACAGGAACCGAGCGTTTTTCGTTTTACACAACATGGAGGGAACCGACATGATCGAAGTAAGCTGGACGGACAATCACTACGTTGTAAAAGACGGGGAAGGCGTCGAATGGGGAACGGAAGCTTCGACTTCCTGGACGCCGATCGTGCTGCTCGAGTGCTCGCTTGCGCTTTGCGTGGCCAAGTCGCTTAACATGGCCATGGAGCGCGACGGCGTCGAGGCGGATCGGTTTGTCGTCACTCTTCATTCCGCGAAAGCGGGCTCGGGGGCCTCGCGGATCGAGAGGTTTGACTTGAGCGTCGAGCTTCCCAACCTGTTCGAGTCCGGCTATAAGGAAAAGCTCGTTCGGCACGCTTCGCAAATATGCACGATCGGCAACACGCTGAAGCGGGGCAGCGAGCTGAGTTACGAAGCGGAATAACGGGCCCCTACGGGGCTAACATGACCATCCAAAGGAGAGTGTGTTCGATGACGCAGTCTCAAATGACGGCATCGAATCCGGCAGGCAATGCCGGCGTGGAGGATTATTCGATTACAGCGGTGCCGGGCGACAAGCGCAAATCGTTTTTAAATATTTCCGTGACCAGCTGCGCATGGATCATCTCGTTGTCGACGATGTTCGCGGGAGGATCGCTGGCGGCCGGCTTGAGCTTCGGACAAGCCGTTCTCGCCGGCGTGTTCGGCATGCTGATTCTTGCGATTTATGGATTTTTCCAAGGCTGGATGGGCGCGAAATACGGCGTGTCGACGACCGTGCTGGCCAGGCAGGCGTTCGGACGTTGGGGTGCGGGGATTTTCGGCCTTCTTCTCTCGATTACGATGGGCGTTGGCTGGTTCGGCTGGCAGATCGCGTTTTTCGGGTTGACAATCGAGCAGATGTTCCCCGGACAATGGTTCGCCGATCAGACGGTTGCGATGATTTGGGGCGGCATTTTGATGATCGCGACCGCGTTTATCGGCTATCGCGGGCTTGCGGCGGTCAGCTTTATCGCGGTTCCGCTAATTTTCATCTTGTCGATTTGGGGCTTTGTCGCGGCGGTCAATCATGCCGGAAGCTTTGAAGCTTTGCTGAATTCCGTTCCGGTGGGCGAGCCGATGACGTTGTTCGCGGGCATTACGCTCGTGGTCGGCAACGCGGCGCTCGGCGCGGTCGTGTTTCCGGACGTTTCCCGTTACGGCAAAACGCCGCTTGGCGGGGGCATGGGCGTATCTACGGGATACTTCCTGGGCGGGCTGTTCTGCATCTTGGCCGGAGCGGCCATGACGTTCGCGGCGCAAGTGCCGAGCCTGGGCGCAACCGCGAACATTCCGGCGGCAATGGCGCAAATCGGCCTCGGATTTTTCGCTTTTCTGATCCTCGTGTTTGCGCAATGGACGACGAACGACAGCAATTTGTACACCGGCGCGCTGGGGCTGCGGAACGTCATCAAGCTGCCGAAATTCATTTTGGTCCTCGTGATGGGGGCGCTGGGCATCGCGATCGCGGTAACGGGCATTCAGGATAAATTCGTGCCGTTTCTCAATTTTCTCGGGACGTACGTGCCGCCGATCGCGGGCGTCATGATCGCCGACCATTGGATCGTCGGTCCGTATATCCGCAAGCAAGAGTACCGTTTCGGTCCCGGCGCCGAGTATGACAAGCTTAACGTGGCGGCCATTGCGGTCGTGATTTTGGCGGGCTTTGCGGCTTCCAGGCTGACGTTCGGCATCGGCCCGGTCAATGCGATCGTGCTGTCGCTTGCCGGGTATATCGTGGTCGCTTATTTGCTGAATCTATTGAAAATTCCTTATGCGTTCGGACGGAGCCGCGAAGATCAAACGGGATTCTAACGGACGCGCGGATGGAGGCTGCTCACCCATGAATTCTGCATCGGAACATCCGTCATGGATGCTTGGCATTGATGTCGGAGGTACGTTTACCGATTTGGTCGCCCTGGACGGCGACGGAAACCTTACGTCTACCAAAACGCCTTCGACTCCCGATCCTTCCGAGGGCGTCATGAACGGCATCGCCAAGCTCGGCGAGCGGTTCGGGCTGCCGCTGCGCGAGTTCCTCGCGCGCTGCTCCCTGATCGTTCACGGCACGACGGTAGCGACGAATACGATTTTGGAATACAACGGGGCCAAAGTCGGCTTGATCACGACCGAGGGCTTCCGCGACGAGATCGAGTTCCGGCGGGCCTATAAGGAAAGCGTCTTTTCGCCGCGGCTCCCGGCACCGCACCCGATCGTGCCGCGCAGGCTGCGCATCGGCGTGCCGGAGCGGCTGGACGCGAAGGGAAATGTGATTCAGCCGCTGGACGTGGAAGCGGTCCGGCAGGCGGCGCGCTTCTTCGCGCAAGAAGAAGTAGAGGCCGTTGCGGTCTGCTTCCTGTTCAGCTTCATCAATCCGGAGCATGAGAAACGGGTTCGGGACCTTTTGCGGGAAGAGGCGCCGCAGCTGTTCGTCTCGCTGTCGAGCGAGGTGCTGCCGCAAATCCGGGAATTCGAACGCGTCAGCACGACGGTCGTGAACGCCTATACGGGACCTGCGCTGCAGCGGTATCTGGAGCGCTTGGAGCGGACGCTCGGCCAGGAAGGCTTCGGCGGCGAACTGTACGTCATGCAGTCCAACGGCGGCGTGCAAAATATCGTGCAAAGCGGCAAGCTGGCGGCCGGCTGCCTGCTTTCCGGTCCGGCAGGCGGGGTGACCGCCGCTTCCTTCCTCGGCGAGCGGATCGGCTATTCGGATCTGATCACCGTCGACATGGGCGGGACGAGCTACGACGTATCGGTCATCGAGCAGCTGCAGCCGACGCTTACGACGGAAAGCTGGATCAGCCGGTACCGCGTCGCGCTGCCGATGCTCGACATTCACACGGTCGGCGCGGGCGGCGGCAGCATCGCCTGGGTCGACAACGGCGGCCTGCTGCAGGTCGGCCCCCGGAGCGCGGGATCGTACCCCGGCCCGGCATGCTACGGGCGCGGCGGGAAGGAACCGACCGTCACCGACGCGAATCTGGTGCTCGGTTACTTGAATCCCGACCGGTTTCTCGGCGGGGAAATGAAGCTGGACAAGGAAGCGTCCGTCGAGGCGATCCGCACCCGCATTGCGGAGCCGCTCGGCATTTCCGTGATGGAAGCGGCGATCGCCATTTCCGAGATCGTCAACAACAACATGTCCAATGCGATCCGTTTCGTGACGACGCAGCGCGGACACGATCCCCGGCGGTTCGCGCTGCTCGCCGCGGGCGGGGCCGGCGCCATTCACGCCGGGCGGCAGGCCGAGGATCTCGGCATCGAGACCGTGATCGTGCCGAAGTTCGCGCCCGTGCTGTGCGCGCTCGGCGACGTGTCCGCGCACCTGAAGGTGACCGAGCTGCGCACCCGGTTCGAACGCGCGGACCGCGTCGACCTGGAGGCGATCAACGCCGCGTTCGACGAGATGGAGAAGTCCGCGCGGGAGAAGCTCGGCGGCGGCGCGGCGGCGCGGCAGTTCGAGGCGCGGCGGTTCGTGGACATGCGCTACGAAGGCGAAGTGCATGAAGTGACGCTGCCGATCCGCACGCGGACGCGGCGGGTGACGGCGCTCAACATGGAGGCGACGGTCTCGCAATTCCACGATTGGCACGAGCGGCTGTACGCGCACAAAAATCCGGGCCAGCCGGTCGAAATTTTGAACTTGCGCCTCGATCTGATCGGCGTGCGGGACCGGATCCCGCTGCGGGAATCGCCGTTCGACGAGGAGAACCCGGCGGCGGCGCAAACGGGAACCCGCAAAGTGCATTTCGGTCCCGAAGCGGTCGACGCCGCCATCTATAACGGAGATCTGCTGAATCCGGGCAACATGATCGTGGGTCCCGCCGTCATCGAGCAGTGGGGCACGACGATCGTCGTTTATCCGGGCCACGAAGCGCTGATCGACGCCTTGGGCAACTGCATGATCGAGGTCCGGAGGGAAAGAGAGGGTGCTGCGGTATGACGGAGACGTCGGCTAACCGGATCGAGCGGCAAATCATCTATGGCAAGCTGGCGGCTCTGAACATGCACGCGGGCGAGCGCCTGCAGCGGATCTCCCGTTCTCCGCTCATTGCGGAAAACCGGATGTTCGCCGCGGCCGTGCTGACCCCGGGACTCGAGCTGGCGCATCAAATCCAGTTCGAGCCCGAGCACTTGTACGCTTTGCGCGCCTCGGTGCGGCATGCGTTCGATGTGTTTGCTTACGACATCGCCGAAGGGGATGTCATCGTTACGGCCGACCCTTACGGCGGCGGCACGAAAGGACAGGCGCTGACGATGGCGGTGCCGGTGTTCGTGGACGGGGAACTGACGATGTTCCCCGCGATTCGGGCGCAGCTCGCCGATCTCGGAGGCGAAATTCCCGGCGGGTACAATCCCGTCGCTTTTGAACTCTGGCAGGAAAGCGTGCGGATCACGCCGGTCAAGCTGTTCGCGGGCGGCAAGCTGCAGCGCGACGTGTTCCGGTTTTTGACGTCGAACAGCCGGACGCCGGACTGGCTCGGCGCCGATCTGGAGGCGATGCACTCCTGCTGCCGCGAGGCGCAGCGGTCCCTTCTGGAATTGATCAAGCAATACGGCGACGGGAAAGTCCGGCAATCGGTCGCTTCCATGATCGCCTACACGAACGCGGAAGCGCTGCGGGCGCTGCCCGGCAAGGGGGCGTCGCACGAGGGCAGGGCCGAATGGACGTTCGAGGAAGCGCAGGGAACGGTTCGCGTACATGGCAAACGGGAAGGGGGACGGTTCGTGTTCGATTTTGCCGGCAGCTCCGGGCAAGGGGACAACCCCTTCAACTGCACGGCGGAAACGGCGAAAGCATGCGCGGTGGCGGCGGCGCTGGCGGACCGGCTGGACGAGCTGCCGCTCAACGACGGCCTGCTTGAGGCGTTCCGGTTCGAGATGCCCGCGGGCTCGGTCGTGGCGCCGGAATTTCCGGCGGCGACGGCGCTTGGCGGCAGCGTGACCGGACATGCCGTCGCCGCCGCGGTGACGGACGCGCTGGGAGGCGGCGGCAAACGGGCGCAGGACCGCGGCGGCAACGCCGATGCGGCCTACCCGGCCGTACATGGCAACGGCCCGTGGGCCATGCTGTACGCGCCGATCGGTTCGCCGAAGGTCGTTCCGCTTCGCGTCGACCCCGGCTTTCCGTCTTCGCCGGGCGGCTGGGGGCCGTCCGGACTTTACGGGTCGGGACGGCTTGCCTCGGCGGAGGAGATGGAAACCGGGTACGGCTTTCGGCTGGAGCGGAGGGAGCGGACGGACGACCGCGGCGGCGGCATGGACGTGCGGCTGCGGATTCTGGAGGGCGAGTGGGAGTTCAAGGTGTTCTCGCCCGACAAGAGCGCGCTGACGGTTCGCGCCGCAACCGAATCCGACGGCTCGCGCCCGCAAGTGCTGAAATCCGGAGATTTGCTGGAATTCCGTTATGCCGGGCCGAATACATCAGGGAAAAACGGAGGCGAGGCCGATGGCTCGTGAGACGAACAAACGCATTTTGTCGCAGGTCGTAGGCGGGACGCTCGATTCGGTCGCCCAGGAGATGAGCGCGGTCGTCACCCGGACAGCCAGGTCGCCGCTTTTTAACGAAGCGCACGATTTTACGACCGGCATTTTCGACCTGCCCGGGAGCACGTCCCGGCTGGTCGCCCAGGCGCCCGGCTGCACGCTGCACTTGTATGCCGTCGTCAGCGCGGTCGACCGGTTGATGGAGGCTTTCCGTTACGACTTGCACCCGGGCGACGTGCTGCTCGTCAACGATCCGTATTACGGCGGCTCGCACAGCCTGGACTGGACGATCGTGACGCCCGTGTTTTACGGCCGGAAGCCGATGCTGCTTCCCGCGGTCCGCAGCCACATGGGCGACAACGGCGGGCCGGTGGCGGGCGGCTACAATCCGCGTTCCCGCGACATTTGGCAGGACGGGCTGCGCATTCCGCCGGTCAAGCTGTACGAACGCGGGGAAAAACGCAAGGACGTGTTCGAGCTCATTCTCGGCAACAACCGGCTGGCCCACTGGCTGGAGGGCGACTTGAACGCGATGATCGGCGCCTGCCAGGTGGCGGCGGACCGCGTGCAGCAGCTGCTCGACCGCTACGGCGGCGAGGCGGTGGCCGAGGCGATCGACGACCGCATCGCCTACACCGAACGGCGGGTGCGCGAGGAGATCGCGAGCTGGCCGGACGGCACGTATACGGCGGAGACGTTTGCCGATCATGATTTTCAAGGCAACCGCGACATCCGGGTCCGGGCGACGGTGACCGTGTCGGGCAGCGACCTGGCGATCGACTTTACGGGTTCGTCCCCGCAAGTGGAGGGCTTTGTCAACAGCCCGCTTTCCAATACGACGTCGTTTGCGTTCGTCGGCATTTCCACCTGCTGCGACGAGGACATTCCGATCAACGAAGGGTATATGAATCCGGTGACCGTAACGGCGCCGCCCGGCACGGTCGTCAACCCGCTGCCGCCGGCTCCGTGCGGCCATGCGACCGCCTGCGTGGGCGCGGAAATCGCGGAGGCGGTGCTGCTCGCCCTGTCGCAATGCGCGCCGACGCGGGTCGGGGTGAACGCGCACAAGCTGCCGCTCGCCTACTCGCACGGACAGTACGAGGACGGCCGCCCGTGGGTCAACCTCAACTTTTTCGGCTACACGGGCGGCGCGGGCGCGGCTTACGGCACGGACGGCTGGGGACTGTATCCGCCGGTCATGACCGGGGTCATTCTGCCGTCGATCGAAATGACCGAGCTGCAATATCCGTGCCGGGTGCTCAAGCACGAGTACGCGGCGGATTACACCGGCGCGGGCAAATGGCGGGGCGCGCCCGGGCTTGAAGTGCGGATCCAGCACCTGGCCGAAAGCCGCACGAGCGTCATGATGGCCGGCGTCCGCAACACGACGAAGGGCTTCTGCGGCGGCGGCGACGGTCCGTCCAACGCGGTGATCGTGGACGACGGCCGGCCGGGCGCGAAGTCGGTGCCGGAGACGGAATTTGACCTGCCGATGGCGCCGGGCGGCATTCTGACGTTCCACCGCTCGGGCGGGGGCGGCTGGGGCCATCCGTACGAGCGCGAAGCCTCGCGCGTGCTGGACGATGTGCTGAACGGCTACGTGACGCCGGAGGCCGCGTTGCGCGATTACGGCGTCGTCGTGAAGCCGGCCGGAGCGGGCTACGTTCTAGACGAGGAGGCAACGGCGGCAAGGCGGGAGGAAATGCGTCGGGCCGTGACGCAGTAAAAAGAAAAACGAATCGCCGGCTGGCGCGACGGATGTCGCGGCCTGCCGGCGATTTTTCTTCGAATCGGAAGTCGGCTCGCCTCCCGATCCGATCCAACTGAGTCGCGGCTACACATGTTGACCGGCCATACGCTTAAAGCCGCACGCAGTTGGGTAACGACGACTCATCTCGCCGCCTCCGCACGCCTATTAACGATCCGGTTGAGTCGTGGCTACTCATTTTAACCCGCCATTCGCATTAAGCCGCACGCACTTGAGTCCATATGACTCATCTCGCCGCCGCCGTACTCCCACTAACGATCCGGTTGAGTCGAGGCTGCTCATCTTAACCCGCCAAACGCATGCTTGCCCGGTCGATGGCCATCGACTTTGCCGGGGAAAATTTTCTTGTCCTTCAGTAACCAATATTGCAGTGGATTTAATCCAACGAGGATGCGGAAATGTCGGGCGGAATCTCTGAAAAAGCCTCTCCTGATTGGACAAAATCTGACAAAATCCAACCAAGCTGGCGAGTTTCGCGAAAAAGCCGGTTTTGATTGGATAAAATCCAGCGAGGCCAAGCGCGTTGGTTGCTGCCCGAAGCTCTCGGACTGGGGTTACGGCGGCGGACGGAAGCGACCAAAGAAAAGCCGAACCCGCGAAGGCCCGCAAGGCGCTTTCTTATAAGGCGAGGGCAATGGTCGTACGAACGGCGGTTGCTTCTCGCCGACAATAATAATCTTTCTCATTGATTACCGACTCCTCCCGAGGTATGATGAGAGCAAAGAAAGGCGCGGGAGGGTTCGCATGTCCACGGATATCGATTTTTCGTTGGTGAAGCGCTATTTTCATATTTCGCTCGAGGGGATGGAGCACCCGCTTGTCGAGGTGGAAGGAACGGATCTGCTTGACGGCGGGAAGCTGCTTCCGGTGCTGGAAAGCGGCGGCAGGCTCGTTCGGGCGACGGGCTTGGAGCTGCCGGTATCGTTTGCGGGAATGACGCTGTGCAACTTGTGCGCCGTCTCGCTGATTTTCATCGTTCAGCACAATCGGATGCCGGACTTGTCTTTGTCTAATTTAACGTTCCAATTGGAGTCTCACGGGACCATGCCCACCTCGGGTTCAAAATAAAAGAAGCCCGGTACAAGGATGTGCCCGACAAGCCGGGTCCGGAGCGCGAAGCGTTCATCATGCGGGAGTGGGAACCATTCATTCGCGAGTCCGTCGCGCCTGCGATCGAGACGATCGCGGGATGCGCGGGATTGAAGCCCGAGCTTGTATGGGGACAATTCGGCGCGCACATGCTCCGGGTGAAGGGCATGATCGCGGAGATGGAAAAAGGGGAAGAAGCGCTGGCGAGGCTTGAGCACGACTACCGGGTTTTGACCGAAACGGTGCCGGCCGACTGGTTCAACCGCCGCCGCAATCCGTTCCCGCATCGGCCGCGCTTCGTGGAAAGCCCCTACCGTCCGGGGAGCAGTGGATGATTCGTTCCGCCTGCTGCATGTATTACTGCCGCGAGGGGGGCGAGAAGTGCTTTAACTGCCCGCGCCTGACGCCGGACGAGCGGGAAGCGATGCGGGAGTCGATTATGGCAAAAAGCGTGTGAAAAAGAGGCTGCCCTCCCAGACGTTATGGGCCGGCAGCACCCCATCTCGTTCAAGCGAAATAGCGGTCTCCCGGGGCCGCTATTTACCCAAATCACACGATTTTTCGGGAATAACGGCCTTCAGCGACCGTTAATTCGGGTGGCGGGCCGTTTTCGGCGTCGCTCAAGCGAAATAACGGCCTCCGGCGACCGCTAATTCGGCTGGCGGGCCGTCTCCGGCCCCGTTCAAACGAAACCAGTTTCAAAGCGGGTGGCGCCCGCGAGGCATCGCGATACGAAGCGTGACGGCAGTGGCGGCACGGTTGCTTCAAGGGGAGCGAACCGGGATCGGGCAGCGCCTATCGCGCGTTGCGACAGGCGCGTGCCGGGCGCCGGCGAGCATGATCCGTCAGAGCAATCCCGCGTAACGCAAGCCGCCCGCAATGCCGCCCTTGTCCACGTCGGACGTGACGTAGTCCGCAAACGGCTTCAGCTGTTCGTGGGCGTTGCCCATCGCGATGCCGAGGCCGACGTACGACAGCATCTCTTTGTCGTTCAGGCCGTCGCCGAAGGCGACCGCTTCTTCCTTGGCGATGCCGAGATGCGCGAGCAGCTGCTCGATGCCGAGCGCCTTGGAGCCGCCGACGGGCAGCACGTCGAGCGCCGAAGGATGCCAGCGGACGAGCCGCAGCTCGGACAACAGCGGTTCATAAAGGTGCTCTTCGTGCGACTCGCAATGCAGGAACACCTGGAAAATGTCGTCCGATTCCCAGAACGAGGGGTTGTAGCCCGGCAGCTCGACTTTGAGCGAGTTGACCGACTCCAGCATGTGCGGATGGTCTTCCGTATTGGCAAAATAGCCTTCGCTGCCCTCGAATACGAGCGGATGCCCGTGTGCCTCGGCCAGCGAAACCAGCTGTTTCAACGCCTCGCGTTGAATCGAATGCTTGTAAATGGGGCGCCTTCGTGCACGACGTAGGCGCCGTTCAAGCTGACGAAAGTGCGGATGCCGAGCTGCTCGGCGATCGATTGGAAAAAGTAAGGCGCGCGTCCCGTCGCGATCGCCGTAACGACTCCCTTTTCCCGCAGCGCGCGGACGGCTTGGACCGCGTCTAACGGGATTTTCTTTTCCTCGTCTACCAAGGTGCCGTCGATATCGAAAAATACGATTTTATATGCCAAGGCCGTTATCTCCTATCCTGTTTGTCTCTTTTTATCCCTCCTATCATAAAGCCCGGGACGCGGAACTGGCAACCCTTCGGGCGCCCCTGCCCCCTACGGAGTTTCCGGAACCTTAATCTCTGCAGCCTTAACCTCCGCCTCCTCGCCGTCGTTCGCCGGAAGCGCAGCCTTCATCTGCTGCCGGACGAGCTTGCGGTAGAGAGGATGGCCGCTCAGCAATTGTTCGTGCGTGCCGCTGCCGGTCACGGTTCCGCGTTCGAGCACGAGAATTTGATCGGCTTCGAAAACGGTGGACAGGCGGTGCGCGATGACGAGCGTCGTGCGGTCTTTTTTCAAATTTTGCAGCGCGTGCTGCACGAGCGCTTCCGATTCGCTGTCCAGGTTCGACGTCGCTTCGTCCAGCAGCAGCAGCCGGGGGTTGCGCAGCAGCGCCCGCGCGATGGCGATGCGCTGGCGCTGACCGCCGGACAGCCGGACGCCGCGTTCGCCCACTTCGGTGTCGAAGCCCTGCGGCAGCTTGGCGACGAACTCCGCCGCATTGGCCAGTTCGGCCGCCTCCGCCAGCTCCCGGTCGGAAATCGGGCGTTCGATGCCGTAACAAATATTTTCCCGGATCGTGCCGGACATGAGCGGGCTGTCCTGGGAAACGTAGCCGATTTCGCAGCGCCATTGCGGCAAGGAGATGGCCGAGATGTCCGTATCCCCGAGCCGGATTTGGCCGTCCGTCGGCAGGTAAAACCTTTCAATCAGCGAGAAGACCGTCGTTTTGCCCGCGCCGCTCGGGCCGACGAACGCGACGGTTTGCCCCGGGAAAACGGTAAAGCGGACGTTCGTTAAAATTTTTTTGTCCGCATCGTAGCCGAAAGAGACGTCTTCGAAAACGAGGGGACGGGAAAAATCCGGCTTGACCCCGTGTTCCGTTAACGCGGCGGTCGAACCGCCGGGAGATCCCGAGCGATGTCGCGAAAGTATTTCGCCCGAATCGGCCGCCGCGACAGCGGGAAGCGGGGCGCGGCGCCCGGATGCATTCCGGTCGCGGGTCCGATCCTCGGGCGACGGAACGCGGCCGTCGCCGGATGCGTCCGAACCGGAAGCGCCGCCCTCCAGTCCCGACGCCTGCTCTCCCGCCGTATTCAGCAACTCCTGGATGCGCTCGCTGGCGCCCATCGCCTTCTGAAAGGCGGTGAAGAAGGACGCCATCATCGTAAACGGCGTTATGATCTGGAACAAGTAGATCAGAATCGCGACGAGCGTTCCCGCCAGCAGGTCGCCGGATGCGACCCGGGCGCCGCCGTAGCCGATGATGACGACGAAGACGATCAGAATGACGGTCGTCATGACCGGGGCGACGACGGCTTGCACGACCGCTTCCTTCAAGCCGAAGCGCAGCAGGTTGTCGATTTGGAGGCCGCCGCGTTTTCGTTCCGGAGCTTGGGCGTTCGATGCCTTGACGAGCCGGATTTCGCTGAGCACGCGGCCGAGATTCGCGCTGAAGCCGGCCATTTCGTCCTGCGCCTGCAGGGAGATGCGGTAGATTTTTCTGCCGAACGGCACGAGGACAAGCATGGAAAGAGGAATGGCGGAAAGCAGAATGACGGTCATGCGCCAGTCCATGACGAACAGCAGGATCACGGCGCCCGCGATGGAGACGATGCCGGAGACGAACGTGCCGAGGTGGCTGGCGACGAGCGTCTTGATCGCGCTCGTGTCCTGCGTGATCCGGCTCATCAGCTCGCCGGACTCGTGCTTGTCGTAATAGGCGACCGGCAATTCCAGCGCGTGGCCCCACAGGCGCCTGCGAATGCCCGCGACGATTCGCTCGCCGGTTGCGTTCAGCAAGTAGTGGGCGACGCCTCCCGCCAGCGCCTGCATGACGAAGGCGGCGACCAGTCCCGCGATCAGGGCCGCGCTGAACCCGATGTCGGCAAAGCGATTGATGAAGTCGCGCGCAAACAGCGGGACGACCAATCCGGCGGCCGCTTCGAGCAAGCTGAGCGCGGCGGCGAACACGAGAATTTTTTTGGCGGGCTTTCCGATTTTCAGCAGTGAAATGAAGTTGCGCCAGGCCGTCGCCGAAACGGCCGGCCGCTCCGACGGCGCGGTTTTTTCATCGGAAGCGTGCGATTGTTCCGGCGACATCTTTTTTACCGGCATGGCGTCGGGCTGCTCCTGCAAGGCGGCTTTTCCCCCTGCTGCGGATGGCTGCTCATACATCGGTCTTTTCCCCCTTCTGCTGCTGCGCGTAGCATTCGAACACTTGCTGGAGCTTTTCTTCTTCCTCGCGGGTAAACGGGGAGACGTGGGCGTCCGGGACATGATCCAGCGCTTCCGCATCAATATCGAGGTCCTCGAGCCTGAACCCCGGACCGAATATTTCCGCAACCTGCTCCATCAACTGCGCGACATGAGACTGCAACCGCGGATGCCCGGGCTCGTACAGCGGCAGGTCGCGCTTCAACGCTTGCATGATGTCGACGGACCGCTTCGTCAGCTCCAGCTCCCGGGTTCGCATGACTTCCGTCAACGTCTCGACGGTCGGTTCCGGGAAATGCTGCGCGAGCCAGCGCAGGTGCTCCTTTTCCTTCAGCACGCTATGAATGAGGAAGCTGATCAACTGGGTATCGAGCTCTCCGTCCTCCATCACGGACAAGCTGTAGTCGATCGCCTTTTGCATTTGGGCGAGCTGATCTTGCTTGCGCCGGATCGCCTCTTTTTGCAGCGCAAGCGATTCTTTCAGGCTTGCCGGACGCTGGGGCAAAGCGGCGCGGATTTCATCCAGCGAAAACTCCAGATACTTCAAAGCGATGATGTGCTGAAGCGGGATCAGATCGCTTTCGTCATAAAAGCGGCGTCCGGAATCGCTGATATGGCTTGGCGCGAGCAGGCCGATCTGGTCGTAGTAGCGAAGCGTCCGCTGGCTGACGCCGGTAAGCTTGGCGAATTCGCCGATGGACATGTAACGGGTCATAGGCTGTTCCCTCCCATTCCCATTGTAGAACTTGACGTTACGTTAGAAGCAACCCTTTTTCCATAAAAAAAGGTTCCGCTAAAGGGAACCCGGGAACCGGCGCTTGCCGAAAAAGACACACCCCGACGCTCGGCGATCGGCGGGGGAACTCCAACGGTCCGCGAATAACGGACATGCGAGCCTTTCGTTTCAAACGCATTAACCTTTGACTGCCCCGATAAGGGCGCCTTTCACGAAGTACTTCTGCAAAAACGGATAAATAAACAGCACGGGCAAGGTGGCGATAACGATCGTGGCGTATTTGATCGTTTCGCCGATTTTTCGCGCTTCCCCGACTCCCGCTCCGAACGAGATGTTGTCTGTCGCGTCGTTGATCAAAATTTCGCGCAGGACGAGTTGCAGCGGATACAGCGTTCGATCCTGAATAAACACGGAAGGGATAAACCACATGTTCCATTTGTCTACCGCCGTATAAAGGACGATAACGCTAATGACCGGCATGGACAGAGGAACGACGATTTTGAGCAGCGTGGTCAGGTGATTGGCGCCGTCGATCTGCGCCGACTCCTCGAGCTCGGGAGGCAGCGATAAAAAAGCGGTGCGCACGATGATCAGATGGAACGTTTTGATGGCAAAAGGGAGGAGCAGCGCCCACAAGGTGTTCATCATGCCCAAGCCCTTGACGACGAGATAAAACGGAATGAGCCCAGCGTTGAAAAACATCGTGACGACGATAAATATCGTCAGAAATTTGTTCCATAGCACGTTCCGGCGCGAAAGCACGTAGGCCGCCAATACCGTCAGGGAGACGTTGAGAACGATGCCGCCGGCAACGATCGTTAACGTATTCCGGTAGCCCGTCCAAAGCGCAGGGTTGCTCGGCTTCTCAGGACAAGCCTGCCCAAGGCTTTTTCTCCGTACCGTTTCCATCCTGTCCTCTCGGCGCAAAACTCCCGCGCCCACCTTGCCAGCGACGCTCCGATGGTTTGCGCCTGAAGGACGAATTCGCTTTTCGTTTCGTCCCCGAGGGCAAGCGAAGCGAACGGCAGTACCGCCTCTCTGCCGGAAATCGCCAAGCTGGCCTGAAGATTGTCCAGCAGCGGCTCGGCGATCGCGGCGTCCCCGAGTCGCACGCAGACCGCTTCCAGAATCGTTCCGGCTTCGCGGACAATGTCTTTGGCCCGATACGTTCCCGCCGGCAGCTCCCATTCCGGCAAACTCCGGGCGGCTTCGGAGGGCCCCGTCCATGGCTCGGTCGCGATTCGCGAGCCCAGGCCCAAGCTTCCGCCGCCCATTTGGATTCGGTATTCCAACTATACAGCCCCCTTTGCATCGCTTTGGCTTAGTATAAAAGGAATCGGAACGGTTGAGAAGTGCGCACTTTTTTGTATGGAGGTGTCGATACGGTGGGATAGTTTCAAAACGGTAACGGCCTGCGGGAGCCGCGACGCATATCAAAAAAGCTCCCGCAAGTCCGCAAGCGGAAAACGGGAGCCGATCTTCTAGGTCCGAAATCGGGAAACGCCTTCGCGCACGGCCAAGGCGTGAAACGAGGAAATTTTCCGGATGCGGTTTTCGCGGAGTTGCTCGTTCATCGTCCAGAGGGCGTCGTCTCCGTACAGTTGAATCAGGGCGCGCTTCGCCGCCTCGCAGGCGGTTTTTTCCTCGTTCAGCAGGTAAAAGCAAATCCGGTAGCAGTGCGTCTCGAGCGTTTTGAGCGCTTCCCGCTTTTCGAAAGGGCTCACCCCGGCGTTCCCTCCTTTCCCCAGGCGGCATCGAGCAGTTTAGCCGTCTCCTCGAATCGCGCCTCCGGCGTTTCCGTCCCCATGACGACGGTGATATAGCGCTCGCCGCCGCGAAGGAAGGAGCCCGTGAAGCAATAGCCGGCGCTTTCCGTATAGCCCGTCTTCAACCCGTCGTTGCCGGCCGTGCCGAAACGC
The DNA here is from genome assembly GCF_016937515.1 of Cohnella algarum. Classification (NCBI taxonomy): domain Bacteria; kingdom Bacillati; phylum Bacillota; class Bacilli; order Caryophanales; family Paenibacillaceae; genus Cohnella; species Cohnella algarum. Next base: position 1,347,789 of record NZ_JAFHKM010000002.1, on the reverse strand, counting down.
TGCCCCGGGAGCATTTCGTTGGTCGTCTGCAGCCGGACCGTTTCCCCCGCGTTCTCGCCCGGTCCCGGCGCGGCGGACTCCGTCGTAAACCGGACGATCTCCGGAAAGCTCGTGATCAAATGCCTGGCCAGCAGCGCGACATCCTTGGCCGTCATGACCGTATCCTTGGCGGACGAAGCCTCCGCAAACGCCAGCAAGTCCTGGCGGGACAGTCCCGTCGCGTTTCCGAATGCGGTTTTTTTGGACAGGCCGATTTCGCGGGCTTTGGCGTTCATCCGTTCGACGAATTCGGCTTCGCTGCCCGCCGACCGCTCGGCCAGCGCCACGGCGGCGTCGTTGGCGGAATGAACCGTCATCGCGGCGAACAACTCCTCCACCGTATAGGATTGCCCGGCTTTCAGCCTCATTTCGGCGCCGGGGGCGTTCGCGGCGTAGTCGCTGGCTTCGACGGCGTCCTCCCACCGGAGGCGTCCTTCCCGAACATCCTCCAGAATGAGCAGCTCGGTCATCATTTTCGACATGCTGGCGGGCGGCAGCGCCTTGTCCCCGTTGCCGGCATACAACCACTCGCCGGTATCCGCGTTCAGCATGACGACCGCTTTGGCCTGAAATTCCGGCCACTCGGCCTCGGCCTGGCCGAGCCAATCGTTTCCTTTTATCGTCAACGTCGCCACGAGCGCAATGAAGGCAACCAATAACAGCCGTTTCATCATGTATTCCCCCTGAATTTCGCTAAGGAACATTGTAGGGGGAGAAGTTTAAAGGAACCGAAGCAAAATCGTAATTTTTTCTTAAGAATGGTTTAAAAATCCGATTCGGAGGAGAAACGGACACGGAGCGCCGGAAGTCCCGCCGACAGCAGCGCGTTGCGAACATGAAAGCTCATGCCGGAGGCCTCTTCCCTTCGGGTTCGTCCGGAACGGCCGCGGGCAGGAACACCCGAAACACGGTCCGGTAGGCGTCGCTTTCCGCCTCGATCCGCCCGCCGTGCAGCTCGACGAGGCTTTTGACGATGGCAAGGCCCAGGCCTGAGCCTCCGTCATGCTCGGTCCGCGACTTGTCCACCCGATAAAAACGGTCGAAAATGTAAGGCAGGTCCGTCGAAGGAATCGGATCGCCGTAGTTGACGACTTCCGCGACGGCCATTTCCGCCGCTTGCCGGACATGGAAGTCGACCTTCCGGCCGTCTTTGCCGTATGAAATCGCGTTCGTCAGCAGGTTTTCGAAGACGCGCGCGAGGTGGTTCGGATCGCCCATGACCGCGATTTCGCTTTGGGCGGCATGCACGGCGCTTTCCATTCCGGCGTCCTTCATCGCGAGCCGGTGGTGGACGAGCAGCTGCCCGATCAGCTCGACCAGATTCAGCTTCACCTTTTGCATGGCGATCGCTCCGTTGCGCATCCGGGTATACGCGAACAGGTCGTTGATGAGGACGTTGAGCCGCTGCGACTTGTCGTAAGCGATCGCAACGTAGTGGCGCAGCTCCACTTCGTCCCGGTAACGGTCCTGCTCGACGAGCCCGAGGTAGCCGAGGATGGATGTCAGCGGCGTTCGCAAGTCGTGGGAGACGTTCGTGATCAATTCGTTTTTCGTCTGTTCCGCCCGGCGTTCCTCGTCGAGGGAGCGTTTGAGCCGTTCGACGAGACCGTTCGTATGGACGGCCAGCTCCCGAAGCTCGTTCCGCTGCCGGACCGGAACCTCGTCGTCGAAGTTTCCTTCGGCGATGTGGGCGATCGCGCGGTTAATGTCGGCGATGTACCGATATCGCCGGATTTGAAACAGCACCATGTACAGAACGAAAAAGGCGAAGATGACCGCGAAAAACATGAAATCCGGGAATTGGGCGAAAAAAAGGTCGTAAACCCGGTACAGGAAACGGCGTACGGCTTCGAGCTCCTTCGGGGTGTTGCGGGCCAGGGAGGCGGCCGACGCAAGCAGGACGTAGACGGTACATACGGCGAAAATCGCGCTGAAGACGATATGCCAGATGAGACGCCAGACCATGCGGCCGACCGGGTTAGGGTTCAATTTTGTAGCCGACCCCCCATACCGTCGTGATGAGCTTGTCGCTCGTTTCCTGTTCGAGCTTGTCCCGAAGCTTGCTGATATGGACCATGACCGTGTTGTTGGAATCGAAAAACTTCTCTTTCCAAACGTGCTGGAAAATTTCCTCCGCGCTGAACACCCGGCCCGGATGGCTCGCGAGCAGATACAAAATGCCGAATTCGGTCGAGGTCAAATGGATCGGCTTTCCGTCCGCTTCGACGGTGTGCGATTTTTTGTGAACGCGAAGCGGACCGACGGTCAGCGTTCCGTCTTCCGGGGAGGCGGCCGACAGGGCGGAATTGTACTGATACGACCGCCGCAGCAGCGATTTGACCCGGGCCAGCAGCTCCAGCGGATTGAAGGGCTTCATCATGTAGTCGTCGGCACCGGTGATCAGGCCGAGGATTTTGTCCATGTCCTCCGATTTGGCGCTGACCATCAAAATAGGGATGCCTCCCTGGCGGTCCCGAATGCGCCGGCAAGCCTCCAGACCGTCCATTCGCGGCATCATGACGTCCAGGACGACCAAATCGTACGCCCCCGATTCCAGCTTGTCGAGAGCGTCCTGCCCGTCGTGGGCCAGCTCCGTCTCGAAGCCTTCGTTCTTCATATATATAGCGATCAGGCCGGCGATTTCGCGGTCGTCGTCCACGATTAGAATTCGGCGAGTCAACGCGTATGCACTCCTAACTTGCGGTTTCTTCTCCTTACTATAGCTTAACCGAAGATTTTTGTGTTAGCGGCGGGACAATCTTAAGAATGCTTAAGATTTCAAGTTGGATCCGTAGCGGAGCCGATCGGCGTTCGATTGGCGTTTGTTGCGGAATGTCGTCGTTTGCCGTTATTCTAAAGTCAACGAATCGGAAACCAAATCGCCGGGAGGGTTCGATCGCGCATGTTTGCCCCGCAACGAAGGGAACGGATATTGGAGCTGCTTCGGGAACGGAAGGAAATCGTCGTCAAGGAGCTGGCCGCGGAGTTCGGCGTGTCGGAAGGGACGCTGCGCGCCGATCTCAAGCTGCTGGAGGACGGGGGCAAGCTGGAGCGGACGCACGGCGGGGCGATTCCGGCTGCCTCCCCGGGGCTTGGGCCGGCGGGAATCGAATCGTCGCGCAGCGAGCTGAACCGCGCGGAGAAGCAGGCGATCGGACGCGCCGCCGCCGGTCTGGTGAGCAAAGGCCAATGCGTCATGCTGGACGCGAGCACGACCGCCCTGGAGCTGGCGAAATGCCTCGTCGATCTGGATTATTTGACGGTCGTGACGAACGGATTGAACGCGGCGATGCTGCTCAGCCAAAATCCCCGCATCAACGTTATTCTGATCGGGGGCGTGCTCAGGCCGGGCTCGCGCACCGTCGAAGGGGTGCTGGGCCAGGGAATCCTGGAGGATGTGCAGGCCGACCTGTTTTTTACGTCGTCCGAGGGGTTCACGCTGGAGGCGGGCATGACCGATTTCAGCGTGTACGAAGCCGAGTTGAAAAAACGGATGGCCTCCGGCGTTTCGCGGGTGGTCGCGCTGCTCGACCATACGAAGCTGGGCCGCCGGTCGATCGCCGTCTCGATTCGTCCGCCCGCGATTCATACGCTCGTTACGGACGCGGCGGCCGAACCCGCCTTCGTCAAACGGCTCGAACGGGAGCGCATTCGCGTTATGATCGCGGAATGACGGAAAACGCCGGGAAACGTCGGAGAACGCCGGCATATGCAGGAGATCGAGCTTTCGTTTATTGACGAATGTCGACGACGGCAAAAACAACCGATCGTTGACATCCGAAAGCCGCCGGTGAGACGATAGAAGCAAGACGAAAAGCAAAGCGGGTGAGAGCGGGCGTGTTGGAACGTTTCGACGGATTGATTCTGGATCTTGACGGCACGGTGTACAAAGGAGCCCGGGCGATAGACGGAGCGGCGGAAGCGATCGCCCGGCTGCGCGCGGGCGGCAAGCGAATCGCTTTTTTGAGCAATCGCGGGAACGCTTCGAGAAGGATGTGCCGCGAAAAGCTGGAACGAATGGGCATCGCGGCGGCCGAGGAAGAGATTATTTTGACTTCGACCGTCATGGCCCTTTATTTGCGGGATGCCGCGCCGGAGGCCAAGGTGTGGACGCTCGGCGACCCGGGCCTGAAGGAGGAGCTTGCGGCGCACGGCGTCCGGATGGCCCAAATGCCGGAGGAGGCGGAATGGCTCGTCATCACGCTTCACGAGACGCTGACTTACGAAGAGCTGAACCAGGCGTTTCGGGCGGTGCGCCACGGCGCCCGGATCGCGGCTACGAATGCGGATCGGACGTTTCCCGGCGATTTCGGCGACTCGATCGACGTGGCCGGGATGATCGGGGCGATCGCGTACTCGACGGGAAAAGAGCCGGAAATCGTCGTCGGCAAGCCTTCGCTGCGGATGGCCGAGGCGGCGCTTTCCGCGCTGGGGCTGCCCGCGGAACGCTGCCTGATCGTGGGCGACAGCCTGGCTTCGGACATCGAGCTTGGCCGGCGGGCCGGCATCGCGACCGCGCTCGTTCTGACCGGATCGACCCGGCTCGAGGACGTCGGGGGGGCGCCGCACCGGCCGGATTTTATTTTGAATTCCTTGCGGGAATTGGATGAACGATTAAAGGAGCGGATGTCCCCATGAACGGAATAAAAGAAAAAATCGCCGCCGCCGCCAGGCAGCTCGGCAACGAGGCGACGGTCGGCTTTCCGGAAGCCGTCGTCGTCGAAGCGGGAGCGCAGAGCCGGGTCGCTCCTTTCATGAAGGAGCGCGGGTACGGGCGTCCGCTGCTCGTCGCGGACGAACATACGCTGGCCGCAGCAGGAAGGACGGTCGCGGCCGGCCTTGCCGGGGCGGGCTTTCCCGAGAATGCGACGCTTGTGAAGCCGAACGCGCAGGGAGACGTCGTCGCGGACGAGGCTTCGATCGTCCAGGTTATCCTCGACTTGCAGAAGTCGGGCGCGGACGCGATCGTCGTTGCGGGCTCCGGAACGCTGCACGATATCGCGAGGTATGCGGCCTATACGACGCGGCTCCCGTTCGTGTCCGTCCCTACGGCCGCCTCGGTGGACGGCTTTGCGTCCAGAGGAGCGCCGATCTTGATCCGCGGGGAGAAAATCACCGTGCAGGCGATCGGGCCGACGGCGATTTTCGCGGATTTGGCCGTGATGAGCCGGGCGCCCGCCGCTTTGACCGCGGCCGGATTCGCCGACATGCTCGGCAAATATACGTCCCTGTTCGATTGGAAGTTCGGCAGCTTGACGGCCGGCGAACCCTATAACGAAGCGGTGGCCGGCATTACGGAGCAGGCGCTGCGCGATTGCGTCGAGCATGCGGACCTCATCGGCCGCCGGACCGAAGACGGCATTCGCGTGTTGACCGAAGCGCTGATCGACTCCGGGCTGGCCATGCTCGTCTTCGGGCAATCCCATCCGGCCTCCGGCGCCGAGCATCATCTGTCCCATTACTGGGAGATGGAGTACATCCGGACGGGAAAGCGGCAGCTGCTGCACGGAGCGAAGGTCGGGGCGGCCTGCGCCGAAATCGCCGGCCTTTATCGCGGGCTCGAGATGGGGGAGTATGCCCCGAACGAGGCGGCGGCCGCCGAGCTGCGCGGCGCCTTGCGGGACATTCCGGACCCGGACGCCCTGCGCGGGCTGCTGCGCCGGGTCGGAGGCCCTTCCTCCGTATCCGAGCTGGGCGTGAGCGGCGAGCTTCTGGCCAGAAGCTTGCGGGAAGCGCACCGGGTTCGCCCGAACCGGTTCACGCTGCTTCGGGCTTATAATGAAAAGAAGGCGGCGGGACAGCAAAAACCGGTTCGATAACCGAGCGGAAACATTGCGAAAATCTTGCGAAAACAATAGGAAAATAAAATAAAAAAACAATGAAAAAGATGAAAAAGAAGCTTTGACACGCGGACCCTTGTTTGGTAGAATCCACCTATCGGACAACTGTCCGCTTTCTTGTTGTCCCTATCGGACAATTGTCCGCAACAGAAGAGTTCAGGCTCGCCCCTGCCGCCGGGGCGACGCTCAGCTCGAAGGAGGAGTATGGCTTGAGTGCCGTAGGCAGTACACAGACAAATGCTCAAAGCATCGACTTGAGCAACATCAGGAGAGGACCAATCGTAGCTGCGCTTATTATCGGTGCGTTCGTTTCGATCATGAACGAAACGCTGCTGAATATCGCCTTCCCCGATTTGGTCAACGAGTTCGGAGTCGCCTTGACGACGGTGCAGTGGCTGTCCACCGCGTACATGCTCGTTATCGGGGTGCTCGTTCCCGTCACCGCGCTTTTGCAGCAATGGTTTACGACAAGGCAAATGTTTTTGACCGCCATGACGCTGTTTCTGGTCGGGACGATCGTTTGCGGCGCGGCGCCGGTATTTGAAGTGCTGCTTGCCGGACGGATCGTTCAGGCGGTCGGAACGGGACTCATGCTTCCGGTCATGATGAATACGATCCTGATTATTTACCCGCCGGAGCAACGGGGCGGCGCGATGGGGATGATCGGTCTCGTCATCATGTTCGGCCCCGCGATCGGCCCGACGCTGTCCGGCTTGATCATCGATCAGTTGAATTGGCGCTGGCTGTTTTTCTGCGTGATCCCGTTGGCCGCGTTCTCGGTCATTTTTGCGGCTCTTTATTTGAAAAACGTCTCCACCATTACGAGGCCCAAAGTCGATTTGCTCTCGATTTTGCTGTCGACGGTCGGCTTCGGCGGCGTCGTTTACGGCTTCAGCAAGGCGGGCGAAGAATCGTGGTCCGAACCGGTCGTCGGCTGGTGCATCGGCATCGGGTTGCTCGGACTTCTGCTGTTCGTTTGGCGCCAGTTGAAAATGAAAGAACCGATGCTGGATTTGCGCGCGTTCAAGTATCCGATGTTCTCGATCGCGACGATCCTGCTCATCGTCGTCATTATGACGCTGTTTTCGACGATGGCGCTGCTTCCGTTTTTCCTGCAGGGAGCTCTGCTGTACACGGTGTTCAAATCCGGCCTGATCATGCTGCCGGGCGGCGTGGTCAACGGGATTATGTCTCCGATCGCCGGCAAGCTGTTCGACAAGTTCGGTCCGAGATGGCTCGTCATTCCCGGCCTGGTGCTGGTCAGCGCGGCAACCTGGACGTTCAGCGGCATTACCGCTTCGGCCGGCGCGGGCTATGTCATTTTCCTCCATATCGTCATGCTGATCGGGATCTCGCTCGTCATGATGCCTACGCAAACGACGGGATTGAACCAACTTCCGCCCGAGCTCTATCCGCACGGAACCGCGATCCTGAATACGCTCCAGCAGGTGTTCGGGGCGATCGGCATGGCGTTGTTTATGAGCGTTCTGTCCTCCGGGCAGAAGGATTATCTGGCCGAATCGAGCAATCCCCAAGCGCCCGAAGAAGCGGTTCAAAGCTTGGTGGCGGGGCTGCAGGACGCCTTTACGCTCGGCGGCATCTTCGCGATCGCGGCGCTCGTCATCTCTTTCTTCTTGAAGCGGGTGCGGACTGCTCAGGAGCAGGCGAAATCGTTCCATTAATCCGCGAAAGGGAGTGAGAGGAATGTCGCGCAGAGAAAGTACGGAGATGTTGAATGCTGAAATTCTGCGGACGGCCCAATCCCTGTTCAACGATTTTGGCGTCGAGGCCGTCAGCATGCACCAGATCGCCAAAACCGTCGGAATCGGCCAAGGCACGCTTTACCGCCGCTATTCCAACAAAGGCGATCTGTGCAGGTCCCTGATGAAGGACAAGTTCGACCGCTTCATGGAGGAAATCGAAACGTATCTGGAGCGCAGCAAGGAACGTCCCGTCGAGGAGAGGCTCGGGAAAATCATCACGGATTTGATCGTTTTTACGAACCGCGACATGGAATGGGTACGGACGATGCTTTCTTGCGCCAGGCTTGAAGATACGAGAGATCAATTGTTCGAAGCGCCCCCGTTCAAGTTCATCCGGGGGACGATCCGGAAGCTGCTCGCAGAAGCTCAGGACGAGGGGAAGCTCATTCCCCTCGATCCCGAGTTTACGTCCTGCGTGCTGGCCGCTTCGTCCTTGACGCCGGAAATGATGTTTTATTTGCACGAATCGGGCTACAGCTCGGAAGAGATCGCGGAACGATTGTCGCAAACGTTTTTGGCCCCCTTATTTATTCGATGAAATTCGCTCCGTCAAAAACGACGTTCTCCGCCCTTCGGACGACGAGTCGTTTTTACTTGGTGAACAAAATCACATTCTTTTCGTTTTTTTGTAAAAAATCCATTCAAGTTTGTGGCGAAAAGGTGTAGAATAGACACGAAGGTTCGACGTCTGCCCGTGTTTATGCGAAAGACAGGAGGGTGCCGGAACCGAATCGTTTGCAAACTTGACGCAAGAGCGCCGCGTTTTTTCGGTTCTTCATGTGAAATTTGTTACAATGTTCGGTTTCCAGCCCTCGATTTTTGCATTGGCCGACAGGCACGAAGATAGCAACCATACTGACATCCTTGCAAAGGAGGACGCTCCCGTATGTCCGAAACAGCTGTTTCCCAAGAAACGCTTGCCGAGCAAGCCGAAGCGCAACGCCAACCGGTCGATGTATTGGATCAACTGATGAAGCCCGAGGTCCAGGAGTCGTTGACCACCTTGGTGGAAAATCTGCCGAAGCTGGCCGAATTGGTCACGCTCATGACCAAAGCTTACGATTTCGCTCAAGCCGTCGCGACGGACAAAGTGCTGATCAACGATTTCGCGCAAGGAATCGGAGAAATGGCCAAGCCTGTCGTCGACAAGGCGAAAGGCATCGCATCCGCCGCGATCGAAGCGAACGACCGCGCGCAGCAAGATTCCGCAACGATCGGATTGTTCGGATTGCTCAAGCTGCTGAAAGATCCGCAAGTGCAAAAATCGTTCCGCTTCGCGCAAGCTTTCCTCAGCGTGCTCGCCGAACGTCAGCAACAGCAACCGCGCCCGTAAGACAGACCCGAAACGCATAAGAACGGAGGATGGATATGTCGAAACAAATTCTGATTCTGGGCGGAGGGTACGGCGGTTTGCTAGCAGCCCTGACGGCGCGCCAACACCTGAGCGTTGCGGAAGCCCAAATCACGCTTGTGAACCGTTTCTCGACGCACCAAATCATTACCGAGCTTCACCGTCTTGCCGGCGGCACGATCGGAGAGAAAGCCGTCTCCCTGCCGCTTGAAAAACTGCTGAAAAACAAAGGCGTCAACATCGTCGTCGACACGATTTCGGAAATCAAGCCCGACGACAAGAAAGTGACGGGAGCCAGCGGCGCTACGTACAAGTACGACGCGCTCGTCGTGGCGCTCGGCAGCGAAACGGCCTACTTCGGCATCCCGGGTCTTCAAGAGCACAGCTTCGTGCTCAAGTCGGTCAACGACGCGAACCGCATTCGCGCGCACGTCGAAGCCGAACTGGACGCCTACAAGAAAACGGGCGACAAAGCGCACGCGACGTTCGTGGTCGGCGGCGGCGGCCTGACCGGCGTCGAGCTGATCGGCGAGTTCGCCGACAAGCTGCCGGAGCAATGCCGCGCCAAAGGCATCGACTTCAACGACATCAAGCTGTACGTCGTCGAAGCCGCTCCTTCGATCCTGCCGGTATTCCCGCCCGAACTGGTGGCCCGCGCCGTGGAAAGCCTGTCCAAGCGCGGCGTGCAATTCTTGACCGGCGTCGCGATCACGGAAAGAACGCCTTCTTCCGTTTCGCTCAAGGACGGCAGCACGATCGAAACGAATACGCTCGTCTGGACGGGCGGCGTGCAAGGCAATCCGGTCGTCGCCAATTCCGGCCTCGAAGTCAACCGCGGCCGCGCGACCGTCACGGAAACGCTGCAATCGACCTCGCATCCGGACGTGTTCCTGGCGGGCGACTGCGCCGTCGTGTTCCCTGCCGGCAGCGAACGACCGTATCCGCCGACCGCGCAATTGGCATGGCAAATGGGCGAAACGGTCGGCTATAACCTGTCCGCGTACTTCAAAGAAGGCAAAATGGACAGCTTTACGCCGGTATTTTCCGGTACGCTCGGCAGCCTCGGCCGCAAGGACGGCATCGGCACGATCGGCGCGAGTCAAACGCGCCTTAAAGGCCTGCCGGCGACGTTGATGAAGGAAGCGTCCAACATCCGGTACCTGTCGCACATCAACGGCCTGTTCACGCTGGCGTATTAATCGCATACAGCTAACGGAAGAGGGCGCCGAAGGGCGCCCTCTTTCGCTATCGGCGGCGGGACAAAATAACAAAAAACCCTTGGGGGAACCAAGGGCTTCAAAGACGGCTATTTTTTTAAGCCAAGGGGCTGGCCCGTGATTTTGCATAAGGGCGAAACGCTGTTCCGGCAAGGCGAGTCGGGTCCGCTTTACCGTCTTCGGAAAGGCATGCTCAAAAACGTCCGCCTGCACGAGGACGGGACGCCGACGCTCGTCAATCTGATCGTGCCGGGAGAGACGATCCCGCACCATTCGCTGATCAGGGCCTATGTTGGACTTTGTCCAATCAAGGGGGCGGAAAACGGGGAAATCGCGATCTGGAGTGGATTTTATCCAATGAGTCACTTGGGATTTGGGCGAATGCGCCAAAAAGGTCTCGCCAGGTTGGACAAAATCCAGCGAAACCGGAAAAAACGCGAATAAGCCCGTTTTGATTGGAAAAAATCCAACCAAGCTTTCCCCGGCCTTGCGCCATCCCGCCTAATTCCGCGCCATGCTATGTCCCCCCCGCGAAACCCGCCAGAAGGGCAATGCGCGTCACCCGGTCGTCTTTCCCGGCAAAGGGCGCAAGGGCCGGCCGGAGCGAATGTGGGCGACCCCTTCCTGGCACAGGCCTAACGGTTGCCAGGGGCAGTCGTGACAGAACCGATCGATATCCCGGGGCCGGACATGCTCCGTCACCCGGCCGACAATCTCGGTCCAGCTCGCATTCAATCCCGGTCTCAATCCGAGCTTGAGCAAAATGTCCCGATCTTTCCGGTATACGCTTTCGTTATGGCAGTGATTCGGCTGATCGGCCGGAAAAGCCCGGCAGATGTCGTCGGGACCTTCGATGATGGCGATCGGGGTATCGGGATCCGCGCGAAGCGTTTCGTAGACCGAGGTCATGTTGACGCAGAACTCTTCGGAATATCCCTTGCCCCTGAAACCTAGCAGACAGAGAAGATGATGGCCGCGCAGTCTTATCGTCATTTTATCGTTTCCGCTCCTTGACGCGAGCGTCCCTTGCGATTTGCGGGAAGATTCGCAAGAGGCGGCCCGAGCCTTCGTTCATGACGGGGACGATGCCTTCGGCAGCGTGACCGACTTCACTTCGTACATGCTGACGGTCGTGTCGAGCAGATAATCCGGCTTCTCCTGGTTGCGCGAATTGCGGTGTCCTTCGATATGGGCCGGGCTTTTCTCCCATGTTTTCCACGCTTCTTCGGATTCCCAGCGGACGACGACGACGACCTGCTCCTGTTCTTCAACTTTGCGCGCCTTTTTGATCATGACGCTCAAATCGATAAAGCCCGGAATATCGGCCATCGGATGGTCCGGCCTGCCGAAGCGTTCCGCTACCTGACCGGCAAATCCGGCCTTGACGGTAATTGTCCTCATTTGAACCAACATGCGGCTCACTCCTTGCTGTTCATAAGAATAAAGTCGGTATGAAGGCTGCTTTGGTTATCTGGCTGGGGCCGCGGGGGAACGCAGCCCCAGTAATGTCATTCTAGATGAAAATCATTCTCAATGTCAAATGAATCTGGATAAAAAAAGGGGGCCGCCCGAAAGGCTGACCCACCCCTTATGCATCTAAACCCCTGCGTACGGACGCTGCCGCTCCAGTTGAGTCGTAGCAACTCATCTCAACCCGTCAAACGCATAAAGCCGCATGCAATTGAGCAAAAATGACTCATCTTGCCCCCTGCGGCACGGACGCTGCCGCTCCAGTTGAGTCGTGGCTACTCATCTCAACCCGCCTTGCGCGAACAGCCGCTCCTTTTCGCCGATCGGGCAGCGTCTCCTTCCATGCGCGGCCGACGTCCGCTTATCCTTTGACGGCGCCGGCGACGACGCCTTTGACGATGTGCTTTTGCAGGAACATGAACACGACGATCGAAGGCAGAACGGCCATCACCATGGCGGTCATCGCGTACTGCCAGTCGGACGTGTATTGGCCGACGAAGGTGTAAGCGGCAAGCGTCAGCGTTTTCGTCGACGGCGAGCCGTTGACCATGAGCAGCGGAAGCAGGAAGTCGTTCCAGATCCACATGACGTCGATGATGATGATCGTCGTCGTGACCGACTTCAGCAGCGGGAAGATGACGGAGAAGAACAGCCGGAAACCGGACGCCCCGTCGATCGTGGCGCTTTCGTCGATTTCTTTCGGGATGCCTTTGACGAACCCGTGATAAATAAAGACGGCGAGCGGAGCGCCGAAGCCCCAGTACAGAATGCCGAGCCCCCAGGTGCTGTCGGAAAGATTAATATTTTTCGCAAGCTGGAGCACCGTGAGCATGATCGATTGGAACGGAATGAGCATCGGCATGATCAACAGAAAGTAGACGATCGAGCTGAACCGCGATTTCGTCCGCGCAAGCTTGTAAGCGGCAATGGACGAAACGAGGATGATCCCCGCAAGGCCGAGCACCGTAATGATCGCGTTGTTCAGAAACAGCCGCGGATAGTCGATGAAATTCCAGACGTAGGAATAGTTTTCGAAAGCCAGGCTTTTCGGGAGGGCGATGACGTCGGTCATGACCTCCTGAAAGCTTTTAAGCGAGTTGATGATCGCCAGGAACAGCGGGTACAGAAACAGCAGCGACAGGAGGAACATGAAGATTTCGAGCACGATTTTTCCCGCTTTGTTCGATGTCATCAGGCTTCAACCTCCCTGCGCTTGAAGATGGTCAATTGGATGATCGTGATGATCAGGACGGCGACGAACAAAATGAGCGCTTTGGCCGTGCCGTAGCCGTACAGGTTGTTCTGGAACGTGTCGCGGTAAATGTCGTAGGCGACGCTGTACGTCGTGCCGCCGGGGCCCCGCCCGTGAGCGACAGGATGACGTCGAATACTTTGATCGAGTTGGTCAGCGCCATGAAAACGGAAATCGTGATCGACGGCGCCAGCAAAGGCAGCGTGATGTTGAAAAAACGGCGAATCGGTCCGGCTCCGTCGACGGTGGCCGCCTCCTTCAGGTCGTCCGGAATGGATTGCAGGCCGGCGATGTAAATGACCATGTAGAAGCCGATCGATTGCCAAATGGAAACGAACAAGACCGAAATGAACGCCAGGCCGGGTTCGCCCAGCCAGCTGAGATTAAAGATGCCCCAACCCGTGCTTTCGCCGAGCGATTCGAACCCTTGCATGAAAATGAATTTCCAAATAAAGCCGACGATGACCAGGCTCAGGATGTACGGAATGAAGAACGCCGCCCGCAGCCACGTCGAAGTTTTCAGCTTCATGTCGAGCACGAGCGCAAGCAATATGGCAAGAACGTTAATAATGACGATGTACAACACCGCATACTTGATCGTAAACCAGGACGCGTTCAGGAAATTGGCGTCTCCCGAAAAAATTTGCTTGAAGTTATCCAGCCCGATAAATTTCGGATTTTTGGAAATCCCGTTCCATTGGGTCAGGGAGTAGCGAATCGTCATCGCAAACGGAATATAAAAAGCAATGGCGACACAAATCAGGGCCGGCCACGTGAAGAAGCCGAACTCGACTTTTTCGGACCATTTTCTGCCGATTTTGCGCATGGGTGCACCTCTTTTTCGTCACAGTTTTCAAACGGGCTGCCGGCCGCCAGGGCTATGCAGCAGTCCTATTTCAGCTATAATGCATTATAAAACAGCGGTTTTGGCGCCAAAATGGATTTAAATAAACAGTTAAGGGTAAAAAGGTGAACTGTGCGCCGTTCAAGGGGGAGCGATGGCCAATCTTATCAAAAGGCTGAGCAAAGCCGTATCGACCGTTCGGGATCGCATGACCAGACGTTTGGTCAACAAGCTTATTTTGCTTTTTACGTCCATTATCATACTGGTCGTCGCTTCGCTCACCGTCATTTCGTATCAAATGCTCGAACGGGAAGCGGTGGAAAGCAGCATCGCCAGCACGCGGAACAATCTGCTGCTCGTCAATCGGAATCTGGAAAATTACCTGGCCGAAATCGAGCAATTGTCGCTTCCGCAAATCCGATACGACGAGATTATCGCCGCTATCGCCACGGAGGAGACAAGCTACAGCTCGCGCATGTATTTGGAGAACTATTTGCGGACGTTGTATTATTCCCGCGGCGACGTCGAGAGCATTTCGCTGTACCTGGTCGAGAAGCAAAGGGTTTACGTGCTGACGCGCGAGGCGTACAACGTGACGGTTCGCGTTCGCGAAGAACCGGGCATCGAGGAAACGCCGTGGTATAAGGAGACGCTGGCCAGCGACCGGAATCGGGCGTACGAGTCGTTTTTCGACAATGCGAGCCGGGAGGCGGTTCCTTCCGGAAGCTTTATGGCGTACCATCGGGTGCTGCGTTCGCTCGCTTTGCGCGAGCCGCAGGCGGTCATTTCGTTCTATATGAATCCGACGGCCAAAGACAAGCTGATGGAAGACGTTCCGCTCGGCGAAGGAGAACATGTGCTGCTGGTCGATTCGAACGGCGTACCTTTTCACGCGGACGATCTTGCCTTTTACGAAACCGTCCGGGATGCGGGCCTGCCGGACAAGCTCGAAGCGAACGCGAAAGACCGGCTCGCCTGGTCGAACGGCAAGGAGCGGTATCTCGTCGTTGCCAACGAAGGAGAGCGCGAAGGCTGGCGCCTGATCAAAACGATCCCGTACAGCAAGCTGTACGCAGCCGCCGAAACAAACCGGAATATCAGCTATTTGATCGGCTTCGCGTTTTTGCTGCTGTCCGTCGTGCTGGTGACGTTTCTGTCAAGCGCGATCACGAAGCCGCTCAAAAACCTGTCGCATCAAATGAGGCGGTTCAGCGAAGGCACGTTCGATGCGGAGGCGGAAGTGAAGGGGAGAGACGAAATCGCGTACTTGACCCGGCATTTCAACCAAATGGTCCGGCGCACCAACGATTTGATCAATGAACGCTACAAAAGCAAGCTCGTCGAAAAAAACGCCATTTTAAAAGCGCTCGAAGCGGAAATCAATCCCCATTTTCTGTACAACGCGCTGCAGGCCATCTCGACAAAGGCGCTCAAGAACGGGCGTTACGACATTGCCGACATGGTAGATGCGCTGGCGCAGACGCTTCGCTACTGCATAAGCGGAAAAGACATTGTGCAGGCTAGGGAAGAATTGAACCATATCGAGCGGTATTTGGGTTTGCAAAAGGCAAGGTTCGGCAGCCGTCTTCAGGTGGAGATCGAATGGGACGATTCGCTGATGGAGTTGGAAATTCCGAAGCTGTCTCTTCAATCGCTGGTCGAAAACTCGATCAAGCACGCCCTGGAAAAAGTATCGGCTCCGGTTACGATCGTGATCAGCGCCGTGCTGGCGCCCTCGCACGCGGTCATCACTGTGCGGGACGACGGGCCCGGCATTGCGCCGACGCGGCTGACCGAAATTCTGGATTCGCTGGAAACAAAGTGGGAGGATCGGGAAACCGAAAATATCGGTCTCGTTAATTTGCATACCCGGCTCAAGCTCCTCTATGGCGACGAGGCCGGGCTCGGCATCGGAGCAAACGACAAGGGGACCGAGATGAGCATGTGGATACCGCGGGGGGACGGCAAGAATGGTTAAAGTTCTCATCGTCGACGACGAAGAGCCGGTTCGCGAGGCGATCCGGATTTTAGGGGATTGGAACGGGCTCGGCGTGGAGGAAGTGCTCGAAGCGACGAACGGGCGGGAAGGGCTTGAGCTGCTGAAGCAGTTCAAGCCGGATATTGCGATCGTCGACATGAAAATGCCCGAAATGAACGGCGTAGAGTTTCTGCAGGCGGTCGAGCGCGAATTTCCGGATTTGTTTACGATCGTGCTGAGCGGCTATAACGATTTCGAGTTTACCCGTCAGGCGATCCGTTCGAGGGCCGTCGATTATTTGCTGAAGCCGGTCAACCGTCAGGATTTGAACCAGGCGCTTCTGGGCGCGCTTGACGTCCTGAAGGCCAAGAGGCAGGACGAAAGCGAGTTTATTAATCGCAATATCGCGCTGAATATGTCCTTGCCGAAGCTGAAGGAGAAAATCTATTTCTCCATTATCGAAGGAACGTTCAAAAAGCAGCCGAACGAAACGCTGCTTCCGCTTATCGGCGCCGACGACCCGGACAAGCGCTTCGCCGTCGCGGTCGTTCGGATCGTCAATTTGGACGAAGCGAGCCGCTCGCGGTTTCACAACGACCTCGAGCTGCTGCATTTCGCCGCGGCGAACGTTTTGAACGAGACCGCCGCGGAAGACGGCGGCGTGCAAGGCTTCGCTTTCGCCAATCCGAAGCAGGGGCGCGAGATGATCGCCGTTTTTACGATGTCGGGCAGCTACCCGGAAGATCTCGCTTACCGCTCGTTTCATGTCATGAAACGGGCTTCGGCGACGCTCGCCCGACTGCTCGGCATTCGCATCGCGGCCGGCGTGGGGAAGCCCGTCGACGCCGCGGGCGGCATCGCCCGTTCGTACGAGGAAGCGAAGTCGGCCTTGAACGACATCGACCTGCTGAGGCTGAAAGGCGGCGAAGTCGTTGCCGGCAAGGAGAATCGGGGCGGCGCCCGCGAAGTGTTTTCGATGACGGGCCGGATGCCGCTCATTCGCAGCGCCCTCGAGGCGGGCAACCGGAACCAGGCCAAGAGCGCGCTCGGCGAATTTTGCAAAAAAATCAAGAGCTCCGGGGCGTTCGGACTTGGCGACGCGGAGCGGACGCTTCAGGAATTCGTTGTGCTTATGAACGATATGGCGCTCGAGCTCGGCGTTTCGCAGGAGAAGCTTCCGGCCGGGGACAAGGGGCTGCTTGCGGCCGGCATCGCGACGGATTACGATTCGGTCGAGCAATTCGAAGAACTCATGCACCGGATATTGGACTATTACGGGGAGCAAATCCGGTTATTGACCGCGCTGGAGCGGCCGTTTCAAGTGGCGGACATCAAAGAGTACATCGATCGCCACTATTTCGAAGATATCAAAATTTCAATGTTTACCGAGCGTTACTTTCTGAGCCGCGAGTATTTGATGAAGCTGTTCAAGCAGCAATTCGGGTTTGGCATCCACGAATACGTGCAGAAGGTGAGAATGGAGAAGGCGAAAGAGCTGCTGAACGATTCGGAGCTGAAAATCCAGGAAATTTCCGAAATGCTGGGCTACAAGGATAAAAACTATTTCAGCAAAGCGTTCCGGAACTACTATTCGATTTCGCCGACCGAATACCGGATGACGCGGACGAACGGCTAAAAAGTGAACCGCTTCGAACGGAACACTTTTTTACCCTCAAGACGCCACTTATCTACATTTTTATCGCCGGGCAATTTCTTTAGAATAGGCTTCGAGATCAAACAATCAGGAAAGCGGGGACAAAGAGATGTTCAAAAAATGGATGGGGCTGTCCCTCAGCCTCGTGCTGATCGCCGGCATTCTCGCCGCGTGCGGAGGCAACAACGCCGCGAACGACAATGCGGCCGGCGAGGGCGCCGCGGAAGGCGATGCCTCCAAGCCGGTCACGATCAACATGTTTACGGCTTCTCCGGAATATACCGACGCGTTCAACGCTTACATCGCAGAATACAAAAAAGTGAAGCCGAACGTCACGATCAATCTGGAAATTATGCAAGCCGACTATAACACGGTTCTGAAGTCCCGGATCGCGGCCGGCAGCACGCCGGACGTCTTTCAAACGACGGCGGGCGGCGACATCGACACGTTCGCGGAATACAGCGCCGACCTGACGAACGAACTGTTGGCCGCGGCGATGACCGACGCCGTTCGCGCAAACATGACGTCCGCCGACGGCAAAGTGCTCGGCCTGCCCGTCAAAGGCAACCTGTTCACGCTGATTTACAACAAGCAGTTGTTCGAAGAAGCCGGCATTACGGAAGCGCCGAAAACGCTGGCCGAACTGGACGACGCGATCGCCAAGCTGGAAGCGAAGGGCATTACGCCGTTTGCGAACGCCTATAAAGAATGGTGGGTTTGGAAGCACGTCTTCCAGCACTTCGTCAACGCCGCCGCCCAAGATGCGGGCATCGACGCGAAAACGCTCGTCGCGAACTTCGTCGCGGGAGAAACGACGTTTGCCGATCATCCGGTTCTGAACGACAACTTCTTCAAATTCGTCGATACGACGGTCGAACACGGCACCGACAAGCCGCTTGAGCGCGACAGCAACGCCGAAGTAAGCGACTTCGCTTCCGGCAAAGCCGCCATCATGACCGGCAAGGGCGCATGGGACGAAGAAGCGATCAAGAAAATCAACCCCGACATCCAAATCGGCATTATGGGCTACCCGGTCAGCGACAAGGCCGAACAATCCCAAATCATTACGGGCGCCGACCAGGCGCTGCGGATCAACAAGGATTCCGCCGTCGTCAATGAAACGATCGAGTTCTTCAACTGGCTGTATACGTCCGACTACGGCAAAAACTGGTTCTCCGGCGTAGCGAAAGTCATCCCGCCGATCAAGGATGCTCCGCTTCCGGATCTGGACATGCCGAAGCAGATGGACGAAATCTTGAAAACCGAGCCGTCGGGCGACCTGTCGATCAACTATTCGCTCGACACGTTCCACCAAAAATTCGGCGAACTGATGCAAGCCTATATCGGCGGCACGAAGTCGAAGGATGCGGTCATCAAGGAAATCCAGACCGCCTGGATTCAACTCGGCTCCAATCAATAAGCGCGGCCGATGAACGGGGGGCGGCCGGACCGCGGCAGCGTTTCGAAACGCATCGCGAACGGGCGCGGATTGCCGGCACCCCGTTTCCCGGGCTTCACCTTGACTCAGCGCGATTTCGCGCTGGGTCAAGTTTTTATAGGGGGATTTTTCGGGGATTTTGCGTGCGGATATGACCTACTTTTATACGGGAAGGTGAGCGATTTGGCGAATTCATCCATCCGGTTGAACGAAAACGGACTTCATCTTTTGCTCGAAATTACGGAAGAACGGGACGTGCGGCTGCTGCATTTCGGGGCGGTTCCTTTTGACGAGTCGACGGTGCGGGACGGGCAGAAGGCCGGCTTCCGTCTTCTGGAGCTGCAGCTGTCCGGGGAAGACCGGGCGGAATATCACGGGCGGACGCACCGGGCGACTTATCCGGGCCTGCGCATGCGCTACGAAACGCACCGGGATTCGCGGACGGAACCCGGGCGCAAGCTGGAGGTGGAGCTTCGCGATCCGGCGACGGGGTTGAAGGCGGTTCAGCATTTTCAGTTTTACGACGGCGTGCAAACGGCGCGCTGCTGGGCGACGCTCGCAAACGAAGGGGAGGCGGAAGCGGACGTCGAGTACGTCTCCTCGTTCGCGCTGACGGGATTGGACAAGGAGGGCGAGCGGGACCGCGACGAGAAAATGGTGCTGACGCTCGCCCACAACGGGTGGCAAAGCGAGCTGCAATGGCGGTCGTATACGCTGCCCGAGCTCGGGCTGTCGCATCTGATCGATCGCACGTCCAAACGCGTTTCGTGCAGCAACACGGGATCGTGGTCCGCGTCCGAGCATCTGCCGATGGCCGTGCTGGAGAACCGGGAAGCCGGGACGAGCCTGTTCTGGCAGATCGAGCATAACGGCTCGTGGCACTGGGAGATCATCGATCAGGTCGACCGGCTGACGCTGCTCGCGAGCGGACCGACCGAGCACGACAACCACTGGTGGGTGCGCCTTCGCCCGGGGCAGCAATTCGCGTCGGTTCCGGTCGCGGTCGGCGCCGTGGCGGGCGGCTTCGAGGAGGCGATCGGGCAGCTCACGGCGTACCGCCGCAAAATCCGGCGTCCGAACGCCGACAACCGCGAGCTGCGCATCATTTTCAACGACTACATGAACTGTCTGTGGGGCGACCCGACGACGGCGAAGCTGCTGCCGCTCATCGATGCCGCCGCCGAAGCGGGCTGCGAATATTTCTGCATCGACGCGGGCTGGTACGCCGTCGGCGAATGGTGGGACGGCGTCGGCGAGTGGCTTCCTTCGTCGGAACGGTTTCCCGGAAGGGATCAAATATGTGCTCGACTACATCCGTTCCAAGGGCATGGTTCCGGGCTTGTGGCTGGAGCTCGAGGTCATGGGGATCAACAGTCCCAAGCTTGCCGAGACGGACGACGGCTGGTTTTTCAAACGGCAAGGCAAACGCGTCAAAGACCGCAGCCGCTATCAGCTTGATTACCGCAATCCGCAGGTGATCGCGCACGCGAACGAGGTCATCCGCCGGCTGGTCGAGGATTACGGCGTCGGCTACATCAAGATGGATTACAACATCAACGCCGGCATCGGCACGGAAACCGACGCAGACAGCTTCGGCGACGGATTGCTGCGGCATAACCGGGCGTACCTCGCCTGGCTCGATTCGATTTTCGCGCGGTACCCCGACCTGGTCATCGAAAACTGCTCGAGCGGCGGCATGCGGATGGACTACGCGATGCTCAGCCGCCACAGCATCCAGTCGACGAGCGACCAGGAGAACTACGTCAACTACGCGGCGATCGCGGCCGGCTCGCCGGCGGGGCTGACGCCGGAGCAATCCGCCGTCTGGTCGTACCCGCTGCGGGAAGGCGACGACGAGGAGGTCGTCTTCAACATGGTGAACGCGCTGCTGCTGCGGGTGCACCAGAGCGGCCATCTGGCCGAGCTGAGCCCGCGCCGGCGGCAGCTCGTCAAGGAAGCGCTCGACTATTACAAGTCGATCCGCAAGGACATTCCCGAAGCGCTGCCGTTCTGGCCGCTCGGCCTGCCGACGCAGCAGGACGACTGGGTCAGCCTCGGCCTGCGCGCGGGCGAACGCGCCTATGTCGCCGTATGGCGCATCGGCGGCGAGTCGGCATCGGCGGCGCTGCCGATGCCGCGGTTTGCCGGACGCGAGCTCGACGTCCGGATCGCGTACCCGTCCGCGCACGACAGCGCGCTGACGTGGGACAAGGCCGGCGGCGTGCTGACGGTCACGCTGCCGCAGGCCCGCACGGCGCGGTTGATCGAAATCCGCGCCAAATAGACGTGAGCCCCGCCGTCGGTCGCGACCGACCGCGGGGCTTTTTGCGGAAGAAAGACTCGCCGCACGCATGCTGCCGGTCCAGTTGAGTCGCGGCGACTCAACGCGACCCGCCAAACGCACGCAGCCGCACGCATTTGAGTAAAAATGACCCATTTCACCGCCTCCGCACGCATGCTGCCGGTCCAGTTGAGTCGCGGCGACTCAACGCGACCCGCCAAACGCACGCAGCCGCACGCATTTGAGTAAAAATGACTCATCTCGCCGCCTCCGCACGCATGCTACCGGTCCAGTTGAGTCGCGGCGACTCATCTCGACCCGCCAAACGCACGCAGCCGCACGCATTTGAGTAAAAATGACCCATTTCACCGCCTCCGCACGCATGCTGCCGGTCCAGTTGAGTCGCGGCGACTCAACTCGACCCGCCAAACGCACGCAGCCGCACGCATTTGGGTAAAAATGACTCATCTCGCCGCTTCCGCATGCCCGCGGTCGGTCCAGTTGAGTCGTGGCGACTCATCCCGCCGCCTTAGCTACTCCTCTTCTACTCCTCCGCATGATACAGCTGCCGCCGGAACGTCTTCGGGGTCATGCCGGTCTCGCGCTTGAACAGGGTACAAAACTGCGCGCTGTTGACGAAGCCCGACTCCACGGCGATGTCCGAGACGGGCGTGCGGGTGTGAATCAGCAGCATTTTGGCGTATTCGAGCCGTTTCAATAGCAAATAATGCTGGGGGGAGACGCCGAATTTTTCCTTGAACAGGTGCCGGAAGCGGTCGTAGCTGTAGCCCGTCATTTGGGCCAGCGTCGAGACGGCGAGCTTGTGGCGGAAATTTTCGTCCATGTAATTAATAATGAAGTTCAAGCTGTCCCGGTTCGGCGTGTTATGCCGGCGGATGCCCGATATCCGCTTGATTTGCGTTGCCAGCTCCTCGACCATCACGTTCAGCACTTCCGAGAATCCTTCCGGGTGGGCGATGAATTCGTGCTTCATCCGCAGCATGTATTGGGCGATCGTGCGGCGGTCGTCGTCCTCGAACACTTTGTTCATCGTGCCCGCCGACAGGTTGTCGCACAGAAAGCCGATAAAGATCAAGTCGGATTCGGCGGCGTGCTTCTCGTCGTGCAGGATGTGCGGGGAAATAACGGCAAAATGGTTCGGCTTGAACTCGTGGCGGGCCGCTCCGATCGTCGTGCTGCCGTGGCCGTCGAAATAATAGACGATTTCGAAACAGGCGTGCGTATGCGGCGGGATATAAATGTTTTCCGGATAATGATTATAAGAAAGGAACAGCAGGCGGTTCATCCGATCGCTCCAAAAAAATAGTTTAGCCGAATCATAAAACGATATCAGCCGAATCGTGAAATTCTTGCGGCTGCTTTTTTGTTACTATCATAACATCAACTCGCTTGGGTCACCAAATCTCACGCGACGCTGACATGTTGAGGGTTTAGGGTCTGCAACACATCCGGAGAAAAAGGAGCGTACGCCGCTTATGTTCAAAACCAGAAAAATCGCGCTGTTGCTCGTCGTATCGATCATCGTCGGCCTGCTTGCCGCCTGCGGAGGCAACTCGGGCAATTCGGGCAACGCAGGCACGGCATCCCCGTCCGCCGGCGGACAGGAAGGAGCCTCGTCCGAGCCCAAAACGCTGACGATCATGGCCGAGCAAAGCTCCCATGCCGACGCGTTCAAAAGCATTATTCCGGATTTCGAGGCCAAGTATAACGTCAAGGTCAACGTGGTCGAGCTTCCTTACGACCAATACCAGCAGCAGCTGACGCTCAAGTTCACGTCCGGAAGCGTGGACTTCGATCTGGCCTATATCCCGATCGGCTGGGTGTCCCAATACCAGGTCGCGGGTTACCTCGATCCGATCGCCACGGCCCAGGACAAGCTGGACCAGCTCGAGCCGGACGACTTCCCGGGCATCGAGAACGCCTATTACGGGGAGAACGAAGAGCTGTACTTCGTTCCTTATATGAACGAAACGCACGGCATCCTGTACCGGACGGACCTGTTCGAGGATCCGGCCGAGAAGGAAGCGTTCAAAGCCAAATACGGCTATGAATTGGCGCCGCCGAAGACGATGAAGGAATATAAGGAGATCGCCGAGTTTTTCAACCGTCCGGACGAAAATTTGAGCGGGGTCACGCTCATGGGCCAACAAAGCATTCTGGTCGGCTTCGGCTTCTACAACCGCCTCTTTAATTACGGCGGCGATCTTTACGATGCGGAATACAAGCAGCAATTCAACAATGAAGCGGGCGTCAACGCGCTGAACGATCTGAAGGAGCTGTTCGAATACGCGTCCCCTGCCGCCAAGCAATACGGCTGGACGGAAGCGATGGGCGAATTCCTGCAGGGCCGCAGCGCGATGGCGGAAATGGCTACGACCGTGGCGCAGGCCGCCCAGGATCCGAATCAATCCAAGGTTGTCGGCAAGGTCGGCTTCTCGGCCATTCCGACGAACGACGGCAATGCCGAGGGCATCAAACGGTTCTATCTGCCGTTCGGGTTCGCGGTGACGAAGGCGTCGGAGGCGAAGGAAGAAGCGTTCCAGTGGATCGAGTTCGCGACAAGCCAGGAAATGCTGGAAAAAGCCGCTCCTGTCGGCAACATCCCGGCCCGCTCGTCCGCGTTGACGGGCTCGCTCGCCGCCGAATACGGCTACTACGCTCCGCATGCCGACATCATGAATTCGTTCCGGCTCGAGCCGCTGCCGCTCATTCCGGAAGGCGCGACGATTACCGGCGATATTTTGCCGGCGGCGATCACCAAGTTCCTCTACGGGGGAGATACGGCCGAAAACGCGCTGAAGCAGGCGGCGGACGAATTCGACGAACTGATGACTTCGCACGGCTATTAATTTTTCAAAAGAAAGACATTCAGGAGAAGGAGGACGGCTTCCTTCTCTTCACTTTTCACGGTTAGGTGGTGTATGCCGGTTTGTCGTCGCTCGCAAAAGGGAAGGTCCGGTATGTCCTGCCGGGCATTGTCATCATCGTCGCCGTTCTGCTCGTTCCGATCGCCGCGGCCGTGGGGTTAAGCTTTTTCTCCTATCCCCTTCTGCGGCCGGATTTGGGCATCCGCTTCGCCGGGCTCGACAATTTCGCGAGACTGCTGGAGGATGCGAATTTTTACCGTTCGATGGGCCGTAGCGTCGTGTTTACGCTCGGCGCGGTAGCGGGAGAAATGGTCGTCGGAACGCTGCTTGCGCTCCTGCTTCGCGGCGAGGTGTGGGGAAGGACGTTTTTCCGGGTCGCGTTCATGGTGCCGATGATGATGGTTCCCGTCGTGGTCGGCGTGGCCTGGCGCATTTTCCTGCTGCCGGATTTTACGCCGCTGGAAGGGATTTTTAACGCGCTCCATATTCCGTTCGACACCACCAAGCTGCTTACCGACGCGAATTGGGCGATGGTTTCGGTCATCGTCGCCGATCTGTGGCAGTGGAGCCCGTTCGTCATGATTCTGGTGCTGGCGAACTTGCAAGGGATACCCGGGGAGATTTACGAAGCGTCGAAAATGGACGGGGCGGGCTGGTGGCGGGAATTGCGGTCGATTACCCTGCCGCTGCTCGGGCCGGGTCTTGCGGCCGTTGCCATTCTGCGCGGCATGGACGCGATGCGGACGTTCGACCTGGTGTACATTTTGACCAGCGGGGGGCCGGGCTCCGCGACGGAGCTCGTGTCCTTGTACAACTACAAGATCGCCTTCAGCCGCTATGACATGGGCTACGCTTCCGCGATTTCCGCCGCCGTCATGATCCTGCTTTCCGTCGTTATTTTCGGCTTGCTCTCCTGGACGAACAAAGGAGGGAGCAAACGATGAACCCAAGACGCGCCCGAAGGAATGCGCTCAAAAGCATCCGTACGCTCGCGCTCGCCTTGTTTTTCGTGTTTTTCATGCTTCCGATCGTCTGGGTGCTTCTCGCTTCCATTAAGCGGCCGGTCGACCAGATGGCGATACCGCCCGTCTGGATTCCGAAAAGCCCGACCTTCGAGAGCTACCTGACGCTGTTCAAGCATCCGGATTTCGTGCCCAGCCTGACGAACAGCCTGCTGATCGCGGGAGTCGCGACCCTCGTGACGGTCGGGGCGGGCGTGTTCGCCGCCTATTCGATCGAACGGTTTCGCACCGGCGGCGCGCTGCTGCCGAATCTGCTGCTCATGACCCGGATGATTCCGCCCGTCGTCATCATCGTGCCGATTTTTCTGTTCGCCTATCGGGTCAAGCTGCTGGATACGCATTTTTTGCTGATCATCACCTATTGCGCGCTTAATATGGCGCTCGTCATCTGGCTGCTGCGCGGCTTTTTCGCGGCGCTTCCCGCCGATACGGAGGAGGCGGCCATGATCGACGGCTGCACGCGTTTTCGGGCGATCCGGACGGTCGTGCTGCCCGTGCTTATGCCGGGGATCGCCGCCACGGCGCTCATCTGCTTCATTTTCTGCTGGAACGAGTTTTTGTTTGCGGTCACGCTTACCGGAGAAAACACGCGCACGATGCCGGTGCTGACCAGCACGCTCGTGAGCCAGAAGGGGCTGGATCGCGGGCTGATGTCCGCCGCCGGCATCGTGTCCAGTCTGCCGGTCGTTTTGCTCACCGTCTTTTTTCAGAGATATCTGGTCAGCGGTTTGACCCAGGGGAGCGTCAAGTGACGCCGCCCGGCGGACGGCCGCAATCGCAACACGCATAGAGGAGGACGTTTGGAAAGATGGCAAAAAAAGTACTGATCGACTGCGATCCCGGGATCGACGATTCGATTGCGATCATGCTGGCGTTGAAGCATCCCGACATCGAGGTCATGGCCATTACGGCGACGAGCGGAAACCTGATCGCAGATCGGACCTGCGAGAACGCCTTGAAAATACTGGAATTCATGAACGAAACAGACATTCCGGTGGCGAAGGGCATGAACAAGCCGCTCGTCCGGCCGTTTCCGAAGGACCCGTATTCCCACGGCGAAGACGGGCTGGGCAATCACTTTTTCGCCCCTCCCCGCCTGAAGGCGCTGGATATGTTCGCCCCCGATTTAATCATCGAGACGGTGATGAAGCATCCCGGCGAAGTGACGATCGCCGCGCTCGGTCCGCTGACGAACCTGGCGCTCGCGTTCATGAGAAAGCCGGAACTGGCGGCGGCGGTGAAGGAAATCGTGCTGATCGGCGGCGCGTTCGGGTTCAACGAATACGCGTTCCGAAACGCGACGGGCGACAACCCGGCGAGCGAATGGAATGTGTACGTCGATCCGGAAGCGGCGGAGATCGTCTTCGGCTGCGGCGCCAAAGTGACCGCGGTCGGGCTTGACGTGGCCTATCATCCGGACATCAACTTCAAGGAAAGGCATTACGACCGGCTGCGGCGGGCGACCTCGAAGGAAGCGAAATACATGCTGGGGATCGACCGGTACGTGAAGGAAGGCTCGACCGTCGGAAGCTTCGATTCCAGCTCGGGCATTATCGATTCGGTCGCGATCGCTTCGATTATCGATCCGAGCCTGCTTGAGACGCAGGAAATCAAGGTGGCCGTGGAGAAGGTTAGTCCATTGACGCTCGGACAGACCGTATGGGACCGTCGGGATCATTTTCGCTGGGAGCATTTGCAGTCGATCTATGCCGCTTCCGGCCTGGACAGCGAGCGGTTCCTGGATTTGCTGGTCGGCGTGTTGGAGCAGGAGCAGTAAACCGTTCCGGAAAATCGGGCGGGCTGTTCCATTAAAAGGGGGAGAGCCCATGAGCGGCGAGGCGAATCGCGAGCAATTGCGCAAACGGATTATGGCGGCAACCGGCCGGGAGCCGGCCGATGTCGTCATTCGGAACGGACGAATCGTGGACGTCTTCGGGCTCGAGGCGATCCGCGGGGACGTCGCGATTCGCGACGGAGTCATCGTCGGGATCGGATCCTATGAGGGGAAAACCGTGATTGACGCGCAAGGACGGTATGTCTGCCCGGGGTTGATCGACGGGCACGTCCACATCGAATCTTCGATGGCGACGCCGGCGGAGTTCGCCAAGGTCGTGCTTCCCCACGGGGTGACGACCGTCGTCGCCGATCCGCATGAAATCGCCAACGTTTGCGGGACGGCAGGCCTGGATTATATGCTGGATGCCTCGCGCGGGCTGCCGTTGAACGTGCTGTTCATGCTGCCGTCCTGCGTGCCGGCCACCCCGTTCGAAAACGCGGGGGCGGAATTGGCGGCGCCGGATCTGTCCCCGTATTACGGCCGGCCGGGAGTGCTGGGCCTGGCGGAGGTGATGGACTACCCGGCCGTGGCCGAGGCCCGCGAAGATATGCTGGACAAGCTGGCGGACGCGGCCGGCCGGGGCGTTCCCGTCGACGGCCACGGTTCCGGACTCGGCCCGGGCGCCATCGACGTCTACCGGGCGGCCGGCATCCGCACGGATCATGAGTGCACGACGCCGGAGGAGGCGCTGGACCGCGTGCGGCGCGGCATGTACGTGCTGATGCGCGAAGGCTCCGCCGCGAAAAATCTCGCGGCGCTGCTTCCCGCGGTCAATGCGGGCAACGAGCGGCGGTTCGCCTTTTGCACGGACGACAAGCATTTGGACGAGCTGGTCGCCGAAGGCAGCATCGATCATCACATCCGTCTGGCGATTCGGCACGGCATGGACCCGCTGCGGGCGATCCGGATCGCGACGCTGAACGCCGCCGAATGCTTCGGCCTGCAAGGCCTCGGCGCCGTCGCTCCGGGCTATGCCGCCGATCTGCTGATCGTCGACGACCTGGAGAACATGACGATCCGCCAGGTCTACCGCGCCGGCGAGCTGGTCGCGGAGGACGGGCGGGTCGTAGCGGGATCGCGGGCGGAGGCTTCGCGTCCGGTCCCGCCGGCGCTGACCGGCACGGTGCGCCTGCCCAGGCTGCGCGAAGAGGATCTGCGCATTGCCGTCGGACCGTCCGGCAACGTCCGCGTCATCGAGGTCATACCCAACTCGATCGTAACGCGCAAGCGAATCGTCGAGGCGGACGCGGTGGATGGCGTCTTCAAGGCTTCGACCGCCCGCGATTTGCTGAAGATGGCCGTGATCGAGCGGCATCGCGGCACGGGCAACGTCGGGCTGGGCATCGTGAGCGGATTCAGGCTCCGGCGCGGGGCGATCGCGTCGACGGTCGCGCACGACTCGCACAACCTTGTCTGCGTCGGCGCGACGGACCGCGACATGCTGGCGGCCGTCGACGCTTTGGGCCGGATGGGCGGCGGGCTGGTCGTCGTCGACGACGGGGAGCCGATCGCTTCGCTGCCGCTGGAAATCGCGGGCCTCATGACCGCGCGGCCTTACGGGGACATCGTGCGCGAGATCGAAGCGCTGAACCGGGCGCTGACGCGGATCGGAGCGAGCGAGGAGTTTAACGCGTTTTTGACCTTATCCTTCCTCTGCCTGCCCGTCATTCCGGAGCTCAAGCTGACCGACCTCGGCTTGTTCGACACCGAAGCGTTCCGGCACGTTCCGACAGGCCTGGATTGAATGGCCGTCTATCGGATTCGGCGGAGCGGGCTTCCGGTCGGGCCCTGACCGAGCCGGGGGCGCTCCGCGGCAACGCGGGACGAATGAGGAGTCGCTTATCGACACGCCTTTGCAGGCGTGTTTTGTTTTTTTTGGATAAACGATTGTTTGCACTCGCATAACGAATTCCGATCGCCCCGCCGCCCCCCTTGCGTCCGATTGCAGGTATAATGGACAAAGGGCTTCGCAAAAGGAGATGCGTTCATGGTGCGATCGGGAGTCGTCGCTTTTTTGATCAGATTGAATGCCGTTCTGGAAAAAATCATGCCGCTGCTGACGCCGTCCGCCATCGTCATCGGGGTATTGCTTTCGACGCGGGTGAGCTCTTACGAGTATTTGGTGCCGTGGATTTTTGCCGGCATGACGTTTATCGGGAGCTTGAAGTCCAGCTTCGGGGATATCGGGCGGGAGCTTTACCGTCCTTGGAAGCTTCTGACGATTTTGCTTATTTTGCACGTTGTCATGCCTTGCGCGGGCTGGCTATCGGGGAAGTTGTTTTTTCCGGACGATCCGCTTACGGCCATGGGCTGCCTGCTGCTGTTCGTTCTGCCGACCGGGGTGGTGAGCGTCGTCTGGGTATCCATCTACAGGGGCAACCTCGCGCTTACGCTGTCGCTCATTTTGATCGATACGCTGCTCTCGCCGCTCGTGGTGCCGGCCAGCTTGTACGTGCTGATGGGCCAGACGGTCGAAATTCAGGTTTGGGAAATGATGCAGGGCTTGCTGTGGATGATCGTGCTGCCTTCGCTGGCCGGCATGCTGGTCAACCAGTGGACGAAGGGAAAAGTAAACGCCGCATGGGGACCGTCGCTGGCCCCGTTCGTCAAAATCGGCATGTTCGTCGTCGTCGTCATCAACGGCTCCGTCATCGCGCCGTATTTCCGGCGGTTCGACAACCATCTCGCGGTCGTCGTCGCCGTGACGCTGGGCACGGCCGTCGTCGGCTACCTGATCGGCTGGGGCGTTTCCTCGCTGCTGAGATGGAACCGGGAAGACTCCGTCGCCATGCAGTTCAACGCCGGCATGCGCAACATTAGCGCCGGGGCCGTCATTGCGGTGCAGTACTTCCCGGCCGCCGTGTCGCTGCCCGTCATCTCCGGCATGCTGTTCCAGCAACTGCTGGCGGCTCTGTTCGGCTACCGGCTCGCCCGCAAGGACGCGCGGCTGAACAAGCTGCAAAGCGGCAGCCTGCCGGGGGCGGGGGCGGCCGTCTCCGACCGGGCGTAGCGGCCGCGGGACCGGCCGTGGGACCGGCGAAAGGATCGAGCCGTTTGGCGGGGTTGGAACGGGAGAGGATTTAAGCTACACTTGAGTGGACAGCAATCAGATTCGACAAG
The DNA here is from genome assembly GCF_016937515.1 of Cohnella algarum. Lineage (NCBI taxonomy): Bacteria > Bacillati > Bacillota > Bacilli > Caryophanales > Paenibacillaceae > Cohnella > Cohnella algarum. The sequence goes on along the minus strand of NZ_JAFHKM010000002.1, from coordinate 1,317,795 downwards.
AGGTGCGAACATTTGGTGAAACCGATTATTCTCGACGTGGATACGGGAGTCGACGACGCGCTGGCGATCGCGTACGCGGCCCGTTCTCCCGAGCTGCGTCTGCTCGGGCTGACGACATGCTTCGGCAATGTTCCGGTGGACGAAGCGACTCGCAATACGCTGTACATGCTGGAAAAGCTGGGAGTGGACGCGCCGGTGCTGGCCGGAGCGTCGGACCCGCTGAAGCGCAAGCGCAAGGAAGCCGTTCGCCACATTCACGGCGAAAAAGGTCTCGGCAACGTGCTCGATATCGAGCCGAAACGCCGGCCCGACGGCCGGCATGCCGTCGATTTTATCATCGAGCAGGTGCGCGGCCTCCCGGGGCAAGTGACAATCGTGGCCGTCGGGCCGCTGACGAATCTCGCGCTTGCGGTGCAGAAGGATCCCGGCATCGTCCCGCTCGTCGGCGATGTCGTCATTATGGGCGGCGCCGTTCGAGTGGCGGGCAATGTGTCTCCTTATGCGGAGGCGAACATCCACAGCGATCCCGAGGCGGCGGACGTCGTGTTCCGCTCCGGGCTGCCGATTACGCTGGTCGGCCTGGACGTGACGCTCCAGACGATGCTCGGGCGCGACCGGGTTGATGTTTGGCGGCGAAAAGATCCCGAGCTCGGAGGTTTTCTGGCCGAGGTGACGGAATTTTATATCGGCTTTTACGAAACGATTCATCCGGGCAAGGGCGGGTGCGGCCTTCACGATCCGCTTGCCGTCGGCGTCGCCGTCAACCCCGATTTCGTGACGACCGAAATGCTGAACGTGCAGGTGCTGCTGAACGAGGAGGAGCTTGGGCGAACGGCCGAGCTGCCGGACGGGAAGCCGAACCTTCGCGTTTGCGTGGGCGTCAAGGCGCAGGAGTTCCTCGAGCATTTTGCCGACCGGGTCATTTGAGCGAGCGCGAAGCTTCTTCGCATGGAAGTCAGGGCCGTCCTTCGGGGCGGCCTTTTTTCATGAAGTCGTTCCGGGCTCGGCCCTCCTCGATCCAATTGAGTCGTGGCGACTCATTTCGGCCCGCCATGCCCATACCGCCGCACGCAGTTGAGTAAAAATGACTCATTTCGCCGCCGTCGCACGCCCACAGTCGATCCAATTGAGTCGTGGCGGCTCATCTCGGCCCGCCATGCCCATACCGCCGCACGCATTTGAGTAAAAATGACTCATTTCGCCGCCGTCGCACGCCCACAGTCGATCCAATTGAGTCGTGGCGGCTCATCTCGGCCCGCCATGCCCATACCGCCGCACGCATTTGAGTAAAAATGACTCATTTCGCCCCCTCGGCAAATATGGAAAACCTGCACCAGCAGCTTAGGCTGGATTTTGTCCAATGAGCGGAGCGAAAAACGAGGAAACCTCGGTCTATAGTGGATTTTATCCAACGAGCAACGGAAATACGGGCGGAATCATCGAAAAGGGCCTCGCCCGCTTGGACAAAATCCGACGAGAACGGCCGGCCGCGCGCGCGGGTGCGCAAAAGCCGCTCTCGATTGGACGAAATCGGACAAAGTCCTACGAAGACAAGCCGAGCAAGGGAAGCCGAGCCAGCGGGCGACGGCAAGCCGTTTTCTTCTTGAGGCCACGTCGGATACGTTGGAAATGCATGAAATTTCAGGAAGCGGGTACCCTAGCAATCGAAATTGAACTGTCCAGGAGGCGCCGCAAAATGGAAAACGATAATCTGAACGCAGACGGGACGGCCGTTACGGGCGTCGGCAGCTCGGCGGATAGCCGGTTTGCCGAAGGGGAAGACGAAAGCTCGCTGACAAACCGCCAGGGCCATCCGGTCACGGATAACCAGAACGTGAGAACGGTGGGCAACCGGGGGCCGACAACGCTGGAAAACTATGATTTTCTCGAAAAAATCTCGCACTTCGACCGGGAACGGGTGCCGGAGCGGGTCGTCCACGCCCGCGGGGCGGGCGCGCACGGCTACTTCGAAGCCTATGGCAAAGTCGGCGACGAGCCCGTTTCCAAGTACACGCGGGCGAAGCTGTTCCAGGAAAAAGGGAAGCGCACGCCCGTTTTTGTCCGCTTTTCGACGGTCATCGGCGGTGCCCATTCCCCCGAAACGCTGCGCGACCCGCGCGGGTTTGCCGTTAAATTTTATACGGAGGACGGCAACTGGGACCTCGTCGGCAACAATTTGAAAATCTTTTTTATCCGCGACCCGATCAAATTTCCGGACATGGTGCATTCGTTCAAGCCGGATCCGGTCACCAACCTGCCCGACCCGGAGCGGATGTTCGATTTTCTGGCCGGAACGCCGGAAGCTACCCACATGATCACGTTCCTGTTCTCTCCCTGGGGCATCCCGGCCAATTACCGGCAAATGCAAGGCTCGGGCGTAAATACGTACAAATGGGTAAACCAGGCTGGGGAAGCGGTGCTGGTGAAATACCATTGGGAGCCACTAAAGCAGGGGATCAAAAACCTGCTGCAGCGCGAAGCCGACGAGATTCAGGCGACAAATTACAACCATGCGACGCAGGATTTGTACGAAGCGATCGAACGGGGAGACTACCCGGAATGGGAGCTGTGCGTGCAAATCATGAGCGACGACGAGCATCCCGAGCTCGATTTCGACCCGCTCGATCCGACGAAGCTGTGGGATCCGGAGCAGTTTCCGTTTTTGCCGGTCGGGAAAATGGTGCTCAATCAAAATGCGCTCAATTATTTTGCCGAGACCGAGCAGTCGGCGTTCGGGACGGGGGTGCTCGTGGACGGTCTCGACTTCTCCGACGACAAGCTGCTGCAGGGCCGCACCTTCTCGTATTCGGACACGCAGCGTTACCGGGTCGGCACCAACTATTTGCAGCTCCCGATCAACGCGCCGAAAAAGCACGTGGCGACCAACCAGCGCGACGGCCAGATGGAATACCGGGTGGACATGGCGCCGGGGCAAAATCCGCATATCAACTACGAGCCATCCACGCTTAACGGGCTGAAAGAGGCCCCGAAGCGCGGGCGCGACCACGAACCGCATTACGATGCCAAGCTCGTTCGGCAAAAAATCGACCGCACGAACGATTTTGCGCAAGCGGGCAAGACGTACCGCGCGTTCGACGACGTGGAGAAGGACGAGCTGATCGCCAACCTGGTGAGCAATCTCAAAATCTGCGCGCCGCACATCCAGGAAACGTTTGTCGGGTATTTCACGCAAGCCGACCCCGAGTACGGCAGGCGGGTGAAGGAAGGGCTGGAGCAGGCGGGCAAAAACCACACCAGCACCGCCGCAGCCGATGCCGCCATGAAAAAGGCGGAAAACATGGGTCACAAAACGGACGGCTATTAAGCGGACGAATACGAAAAAGGAAAAGGGACGAAGCGGCGAAGCGCCGCGCGTCCCTTTTTGCCGTGGCGGCGGGCGCCGGTCAAGGACGACCGCGCGCCTGCGTTGCGGTTGCGCCCGGCGTGCCGGCCATGGCGGGAGACCGCGCCGCCGTCCGGGAAACGCCGCGGACGCCCACTTCGTGTCGGCTACGGAAAATGCATAGGAAGGGGGAGCCGTTCGTCCAAGCGAATCGCGATCTTTTCCGGAAAAGAATGGCCCTGAAACTCTAACATTGTACAAAATTGAACATGTGTAGAGAAGCGCGCTTAACTGAACACAATTCAAATAACGTGCGGTTCGTCAACCGGAATCCGGCAGTTCGAGCGAAGAAAGTCGTTTTTCAGGAACGGTTTGTCGACCGTTCGCATATAAATATGTTTATGAGTGTACAAAATTAGGTGATTATGAACATTTATTTGTTTAAATATGTACAACTTACTGTATTCATTGTATAATTCAACCGAACGCATTCGATTTCCAATCTTTTTCACTTTACGGGCAGGGAAGGGGTTTTCGGAATGAGTCTGACAGCCGACATCGGTCCTTTTGCAAACGAGCCGTTCGTCGATTTTCGCCAGGAGGATAACCGGAAAGCGATGGAAGCCGCCATTGCCAAAGCGAAATCGGAAATGGGCCGGGATTATCCGCTGCGCATCGGAGCCGACCGGATTTTTACGGAAGAAAAAATCGTTTCGATCAATCCGGGCAATGTCGACGAAGTCGTCGGCCGCGTGAGCAAGGCGGGGCGGGAGCTTGCCGAACGCGCGATGCAAACCGCGCTGAAGACGTTCGAAACGTGGAAAAACGTTCCCGCCCGCGCGCGCGCCGAATATTTGTTCAAGGCGGCCGCATTGCTGCGCGAGCGCAAGCACGAATTTTCCGCCCTGATGATTTTGGAAGCCGGGAAAAATTACGCGGAGGCGGATGCGGACACGGCGGAAGCGATCGATTTCCTCGAGTTTTACGCCCGCGAAATTCTTCGTCTCGACGCGATTAACGAAACGATGCCGCTGACGAAGCTTGCCGGGGAAGACAACAAGCTGAAGTACATTCCGCTCGGAGTCGGCATCGTTATCCCGCCGTGGAATTTTCCGCTGGCGATTTGCGCGGGGATGACGGCGGCCGCGGTCGTTTCCGGCAATGCCGTCTTGCTGAAGCCCGCTTCGGCGACGCCGGTCATCGCGCACAAGTTCGTCGAGCTGATGGAGGAAGTCGGGCTGCCGCCCGGGGTCATCAACTACGTTCCCGGAAGCGGGGCGGAGGTCGGCGATTATTTGACGACGCACCCGAAAACCCGGTTCGTCAGCTTTACCGGCTCAAAGGAGGTCGGCCTTCGGATCAGCCGGCTCGCGGCCGAAACGGCGGAAGGCCAAATCTGGATCAAGCGCCTCGTCGCGGAGATGGGCGGCAAAGACGGCATCGTCGTGGACGAAACGGCCGATCTGGACAAAGCCGCGCAGGCGATCGTCGCTTCCGCGTTCGGGTTCCAGGGGCAAAAATGCTCCGCCGGATCGCGCGCGTTTATCGTGGAGCCGGTTTACGACGAGGTGGTCGAGAAGGTCGTCGCGTTGACGAAGCGGCTGGACGTCGGGCTGCCGGAGCGAAATTTCCCGAACGGGCCGGTCATCGATAAGGCCTCGTACGACAAAATTTTAAACTATATCGAAATCGGGAAAGGAGAAGGCCGGCTGCTTGCGGGAGGGGGCAAGGCCGAAGGGAACGGCTACTACATTCAGCCGACCGTTTTTGCCGACGTCGACGGCAAGGCCCGCATCATGCAGGAGGAAATTTTCGGGCCGGTGCTGGCGATCGGCAAAGCGAAAGATTACAAAGAGGCGATCGAATTGTACAACGATACGGAATTCGGGCTGACCGGCTCGTTTTTCTCGACAGACAAGGCGAGAATCGAGGAGGCGCTGGAGACGATGCACTGCGGCAATCTGTACGTGAACCGCAAATGCACCGGCGCGATGGTCGGAGCGCATCCGTTCGGCGGCTTCAATATGTCGGGGACGGACTCCAAGGCGGGCGGCCATGATTACTTGCTGCTGTTCACGCAGGCGAAGCTCCAATCGGTCTCTTTATAGTCGCTCCCGAAAATAGGTTTTCCCGACCGTCGGTTCAATGATGCAAATCATAACCGGCGGTTTTGTTATGTGGTAAGCTGGTCTTGCGTCGCGGGGCGCGGCGGGGCGATCGATGCGCGCGAACCGCGCCCGGGAAAATCGGTCGCAAGGGGGCGACGGCATGGAAATCGAAGCGCTGAAGCAGGTAGAGAAGCTGGCGATGAAAAAAAGCGGCGTGTACGGGCAGAGTCGCGTCCGTTACGCCGCCCGTTCCGCGTTGGCCGGCATGTTCGTCGGCATCGGCGTCATCGCGGCGTTCAAAACGGGCAACTATTTTAACGAGGCCGGCTCTCCGCTCGCTTACCCCGCCGCCGCGCTGACGTTCGGAGCCGCAATCGTGCTTATTTCTTACGGCGGGGCGGATCTGTTTACCGGCAACACCTTTTATCTGGCTTTTGCAGCGCTGCGGAAAAAACTCGGCTGGGGCGAGGTTGGCAAGCTCTGGGCGGCGACCTATGCCGGAAACGCGCTTGGAGCCTGCGCGCTTGCCTCGCTCGTCGCGTTGGCCGGCCTGTTTGCCGATCGTTCCGCGAGCGGGTTTTTGCTGGAGGTTGCGGAGCATAAGGCGGCGGCCCCGGTAGCGGAGCTTTTTTTTCGCGGGATTTTGTGCAACTGGCTCGTCTGCCTCGCCTTTTTTCTGCCGATGAGGATGCGCGGAGACGGCGCTAAAATGTTTGCGATGATGCTGTGCGTTTTTTGCTTCTTTGTTTCCGGCTACGAACATAGCGTCGCCAATATGGCGATTTTCGCCGTCTCGCTGACTCTGGATCGCCCGGAGACCGTCACGGCGGCAGGGGCCATCCGCAATCTCATCCCCGTGACGCTGGGGAACGTCGTCGGCGGAAGCGTGTTTATGGGGGTTATGTATTACTATGCGAACAAACCGTTTTTGCGGGGCGAAGAACGGCCGAAAAGATGAAGGGGTATTCACCGGCGCTGGTCGCGTTCAGCATCGTGCGGCAAATTCCGAACTTGGCCCCATTTTGCTGCGAGGCATGCCGCGTCTTGCGTTCGGCGCGACCTTCCGGACCCCGGAGGAGACCGCGCGGATTTTCGCTCCGGACACGCCGATCGCCATCGCGGAGAACGATTGCCTGATCGTCGCGGGGCAAAGCCTGCTGAACGCCTTCGACCGGCTCGAGGTCGCCGAATACAGCGCCAAAGCGGTCATTGCCGCGGAATCGCTGGGCACGATCATGGCGATCGACGATGAACGGATTCGGGAAATCGAAGCCGCATTCAAGCTGTAGCGAAGTCGGGACTGTCCGAATCGTCGCGGGAAGGGAGGCGGATTTCCACGGTCGTCCCTTCTCCCGGAGCGCTGCGGAAATCGATCGTTCCTTTATGGTTGGCGATGATCTGCTGGGAAACCATGACGCCGAGGCCGTTGCCTGTCGGCTTGGTCGAATAGAACGGTTCTCCCAGCCGGGACAGCGTTTCCTCCGGAATGCCGCACCCGTTGTCGCAAACGCGGAGCAGAAGGCCTCCGCTATCCTCCAACGTCTCCGCCTCGATTCGCAAAGTGCCTCCGTCCGGCATCGCTTCGATGCCGTTTTTGATCACGTTTACGAATACCTGCTTCAACTGGTTGATCGCGCACTTTACCTTCGGCAGGTTTGCCGGAATATTCGTGACGATCCGAACGTTGCTGATGCGGGCCTGGGATTCCAGCAGCAGCGAAATGTCCCCCAAAATATCGGCCACGTTCGCCATTTCCATAACGGACGCTTGCGGCTTGGCGAGGAAGAGCAGCTCGCTGACGATGTAGTTGATCCGGTCCAGCTCCGACAGCATGACGTCCAGGTAAACCCCGGGCAAGGAGCCCTTCTTTTGCTGCAGCTGCACGAACCCGATGAGCGTCGTAAGCGGATTGCGGATTTCGTGCGCGATGCCTGCGGCAAGCTGGCCGACGACGGACAGCTTTTCCGACCTGCGCAGCATTTCCTCCGTTTGCTTCCGGTTCGTAATGTTGCGGGAGATGGTGGCGATCGCGACAATCTCCCCCTGTTCGTTCCGGATCGAAGACACCGTAATGCTCAGGTCGATCGGGGTGCCGTCCTTCGCATAGCGCACCGTTTCGCGGTCGGTAACCGCTCCCCCCTCCAGAACGGTTCGCCGAATGTCCTCCCAATCCCGAACCTGGTCCGGAGGAATATTGTCGAGCGGCCGTCCCAGCACCTCGGCCTCGCTCCAGCCGTACATCCCCTCGAAAGCATGATTGACCTGCGTCACGCGTCCCTGCAAATCGGCGACGTGAATCGCGTCCGACGTGTGATTGACCAGCGATTCGAGATATTGCTTCGTATCGCTTAGTTCGGCGGCGGTGTTTTTGAGGCCGGACATGTAATACTGCAAGTTGTCCTCCATCGTATTGACGCGCGACGCGAGCAGGCCGAGCTCGTCCTTGCTGCGTACGGACAGCTTTTGCCCGAAGATGCCGCCCGCGATCTCGTTGACCTTGGTCACGATCCGATGAAGCGAACGAATCATAACCCCGACAACAGGTAGCTGGCGACGATCGAAAGCGCGATCAGCGCGACGGAGATCAGCGTCAGGATCAGCATCTGCCGATTGAGGGTCTCGTCGATCGAATTCCGGTTGAACGTCACTCCGTATACGTAGGTTTTATCCCCTTGAATCGGGATGAAGCTGCGGATGACGTTCGTGCCGTTCAGGCGGTCCGGCACCGTTACCATCTCGCCGGTCCTCGCGGCTTGGCCGACAAGGGCCGCGTCTTTTTCCGTCTGGTTGACATAGCTGTACGTGCCGAAAACGATGTCCCGGACGTCCAGGTTGCGCACAGGCTGGCCTTGCTTGTATTTAATGATCGGCGGTTTGCCGAAAAATTCGGGGTCGAAGCCGGTGATTTCCAACAAATCGGGGTTGCTGTCCAGCAATTTTTGGACGATGGAGTCCGTGCCGAGGTCCCTCTCGAAATTGACGAATACTTCCGCGTGAATGAAGGGGTTGATCATATAATCGGTCGTTCCGTCGTAATAGTATCCCCATTTGTTGATGCGTTCCGGATCGGAGCTGGCAAAGTTGATCGGCCCGGACCAGAAACGGTCCAGCTTCTGCCCTTGCGGAATCGTCACGTTCCCCTGTTCGAAAAGCTGGACGAACGCGTCGTACCAGTAATCCATGTTTTTGGAACTGAGCCCGATTTCCTTCGGGTCGGACGATCGGACGACGACGATGTCGTCCTCCGTTTTTCGCCAAAGCGTAATGTGATCGACGCCCAGCTCCCGGCTTAGCTCGGCCAATTGATCGTTCTCGACATGGCGATATTCCGGGCCGAGGCGGTTCGCTGCCGCGATTGCCGCGATGCGGAGCCGTTCCCCCAGCGTTTCTTCGATAAGTCTGCGCGATTGCTGCATCGCTTCCATCGTCGCCCCGACCTGCCTGGCGACGGCGTTCATTTGATTTTCCGCATCCCGCTGCATCTGGTTTTTGGTGGAGTAGTAGTAGAGCCAAATATTCAACATTAAAATAACGGCGATCAATATCGAAATGAACAGGGCGAGCTTTGACCTGATCGTCATAAAAGGAGCCTCCTGAACGTGTGCCTGTCCTCTCATTAGACAACGGCCCGGCGTTCCTGTCAATTGTTGTCGAATGGTGGAGGAAGGGCTTGGGGGCGGGCGTTCGAATGGGGGCGGAGACGGGGTTGAATACTTTACATGACAGGTTGCGAAGTTGGGGAGGAGTCGGCGAAAATATACCTCAAAATGTAAGGTTTATTGAGATTTTTGAAGTGTTTTGTATTTATAAACAAAGAAATAGGATTTATATTTGGAGTTTTTATAATATAATCGAGAAATCATTGTGATATAATGTAACACATCTCAAAAGAGCACACACCGGGAACAACGGAGGAGAGTGGATACGATGCGCAAATGGAAATCGATGTTCGTGTTGTTGATGGCGGTCATGCTCGTCGCCGCCGCTTGCGGAAAGTCGGATTCCGATGCCGGCGCGGACGGCGCGGCGGGAACGGACGCGGGGGAAAAAGAGCTGAAAAAAGTCGTGCTTCGCCTGAAATGGATCAACCAGGCCCAGTTCGCCGGGTTTTATATCGCCAAGGAAAAGGGATATTACGAGGAAGCGGGGCTGGACGTCGAAATTCGTCCGGGCGGTTCGGACTTCCCGTCGGTGCAAATGGTGTCGTCCGGCAGCGAGGACTTCGGCGTCACCGGCGCCGACCAGATTTTGCTGTCCCGCGAGAAGGGCGCGCCGGTCGTCGCTTTGTCGGTCATTTATCGTTCCTCTCCTTTCGTCCTGTTTACGTTGAAAGAATCGGGTCTTGCGACGATGGAAGACCTGGTCGGCCAAAAAATCGGCGTCAAGCTCGGCGGGAACGAGGAGCTTACGTATCGCGCCATGGCGCAAAAGGCGGGCATCGAAGACGGAGCCATCGAGGAAATGCCGGTCAAATTCGATCTGAGCCCGCTGCTGACGGGGCAAGTCAAAGCATGGCCGGGCTACGTCATCAACGAAGTGATCGCCGCGCAGGAGCAGGGGCATGAAGTCAACGTGATCGCGCCGTCCGACTACGGCATCGATTTTTACGCGGATACGCTGTTTACGACCGAAAAAATGATCGAAAACGATCCGGAGACGGTCAAAGGCTTCGTGCAGGCTTCGATGAAGGGCTGGCAGTACGCGATCGACCATCCGGACGAAGCGGCCGAAGTGACGGTCAAATACGGCGACGGCCTCAATCTGGAGCATGAAACCGCGATGATGAACGCCAGCATTCCGCTGCTTGAAGCGGACAAAGCGCCGCTGGGCCAAATGGAAGAGTCCGAATGGAGCGCGCTGCAAACGAGCCTGCTGGACGTCGGCTTCTTGAAAGAAGAGCAGGACTTGCCAGCCGCCTTTACGAACGAGTTCATTCAATAAAAGCCAGAAAGAGGGTGCAGGCCATGACGACACTCGGCTTGGCGGAAACGGAAAAGAGCGGGGGCCCGGACGCGGCTTCCCGGAAGCCGGCCATATCCATCCGCGATTGTTCGCTTACGTTCGGCGACGTCCGGGTGCTGAATCGCGTGGAGCTCGATATTTTCCAAGGGGAATTTCTTTCGATCCTGGGGCCGAGCGGCTGCGGCAAATCGACGCTGCTCCGGCTGCTGCTCGGGCTGCTCAAGCCGGACGCCGGCGGGAAGATCGTTCATCACGGCAATCCGGACGAGATCGGCATCGTGTTTCAAAAACCGGTGCTCATGCCCTGGCTGACCGCGATTCAGAACATCGAGGTTCCGCTCAGCATCGGCCCGATGGCGAAAATGGGCAAGGCCGAACGCCGGGCGAAGGCGGAACAGGCGCTGGAGCTGGTCGGGCTGGCCGATTTCCGCCGGCACTTCCCGGGACAGCTCAGCGGAGGGATGCAGCAGCGGATCGCCATCGCCCGGGCGCTGGCGGCGGAGCCTTCGGTGCTGCTCATGGACGAACCGTTCGGCGCGCTCGACGAATTCACGCGGGAAAAGCTTAATTTCGAGCTGCTCCGCCTGTGGAAAAATCCGGACAGCAGTCTGCAGACCGTCGTCATGGTGACGCACTCGATTCAGGAATCCGTGATCATGTCCGACCGGATCGTGATGATGTCCAAACGCCCGGCGCGGGTGGAAGACATCCTTGCCGTTCCGCTTTCGCATCCGCGCGAAGTGGAAATGGAAGAGCTGCCGGAATTCATCCAGACGGTCAAAGAATTGAGAAAGCGGGTCAAGGATCAATGAGCGCAAAAGCGAAAGACATCATGTATCCCGTCGTCTACGCTCTCGGCCTTCTTATTCTGTGGGAAGCCGCGGTTTTGATTTTCGATTTGCCGCTGTATTTACTGCCGGCGCCGAGCGATGTCGTGCAGGTGATTGGCGCCGATCTGCTGAGCAACATGGGGGTGACGATGTTCGAGGCTTTGCTCGGCTTTCTGCTCGCCAACGTTCTCGGCTTCGTGACGGCCGTCATTTTCGTCCATTCGCGTCCGGTTGAAAAGGGGATGTTCCCGCTGGCGATCGCGCTTAAGACGACGCCGGTCGTCGCGCTCGCTCCGCTGCTCGTCATCTGGCTCGGCACGGGATATTGGTCCAAGGTCGCCGCTTCGATGATCATTTGCTTTTTCCCTATTCTGGTCAACAGCGTCAAAGGGCTGAAAGCGGTGGAGCACGAAGCCTGGGAGCTCTTCACCGCATACAAGGGCAGCCGCTGGGAAATTTTCTGGAAGCTGCGCCTGCCGAACAGTCTGCCTTACGTCATGTCCGCGCTCAAAATTTCCAGCTCGCTCGCCATCGTCGGCGCGATCGTCGGCGAATTCGTCGGTGCAAGCAAAGGGCTCGGCTACATGGTGCTGGTGTCGTCCTACCATCTGGACACGCCGGTCATGTTCTCGGCGATCGCCGCGGCAGCCGTTTGCGGGCTCATCCTGTTCGGGATTCTGTCCTGGCTCGAGAAAAAATTGATTTTCTGGCAAAAGGTGGATGAAGCGGCATGAACATATCCGTCGTTAAAGTACCGATCGCTTCGCCGGACGATACGTCCGAACTGAAACGGTTGATCGATCAAGGGGACATCGTCCCCTCGCGGGTGATCGCCGTGCTCGGCAAAACGGAGGGCAACGGCTGCGTCAACGATTTTACCCGCGGATATGCGGTTCGGACGCTAAAGAGCTTCTTCTCCGGCTACGTAGGGGAGGAAGCGGCGGGCAGCATTTCCTATATCATGTCGGGCGGCACCGAGGGCGTGCTGGCGCCGCATCATACGGTCATCAGCCGGTCCGTTCGCTCCGCCGGGGAAGAGGCCGCGGCGGACGGAACGAAATCGCTGGCGGTCGGCGTCGTTCACACCCGGGATTTTCGGCCCGAGGAGCTCGGGCGCGAGGCGCAAATCCGCGAGGTGGCGAGCGCGGTGCGGAAAGCGATGGCCGACGCGCGAATCGCGGATGCCGCGGACGTGCATTTCGTGCAGATCAAATGTCCGCTGCTGACGGCCGCGGGCATGCTGGACGCGCGAAGCCGCGGCGTCGAGCCGATCGTCGACGATACGTACAAATCGATGGGCTATTCCCGCGGCGCCTCCGCGCTCGGGGCGGCGATCGCGCTCGGCGAGCTCGGCGAAGGGGAGGTCGGGGAAGCCGACGTCTGCGCGGACTGGAGCAAATACAGCGGCGTCGCTTCGACATCGGCCGGCAGCGAGCTGGCCTGCTGCGAAGTGATCGTGTTCGGCAATTCCGCCGAGGCGGCCGGAGACTTGTATATGAGCCACGGCGTCATGAAGGACGCGATCGACGGGGCTTCGCTGCTGTCGCTGCTGCGGGAGAACGCGTCGGCCGAGGTCGTGCAGGTGCTCGCGAAGGCCGAAGCCGATCCGTCGGGCTTGATCCGCGGCCGGCGGCATACGATGCTGAACGACTCGGACATCAACCATACCCGCCATGCCCGCGCGGCGGTGGGGGCGGTGCTGGCCTCCCTGTGCGGCGACCCGATGATTTACGTGTCCGGCGGAGCCGAGCATCAGGGGCCGCCGGGCGGCGGGCCGGTCGCGGTCATTTTCAGGCGAAACACGAACTGAAGGTCTTCTTGCTTTTATGGCGCATAGCGCTTTTTCCATTCATCATGCATCATCCATCATCCGAACGGGGAGACGACGAACATGAACCAGACGCAAACGGCCGAAACGAAGGTACTCGAAAACAAGGACATGACATGGGAATTGATGCCCAATCACGTGCATCTGTACCATAAAGAAATTTGCAGCGCGGCGGACGCGGATGCGCTGGGGATCCGGTCCAGCTCGATTTTGTGGGAGAAAATCGGCGTCGGCGGAGCCGTGCTTCCCCACTTTCACGATGTGGCGGAAATCATCCACGTGACGGCCGGCAAAGTGAAGCTGCTGTGCAACGGGACGTGGAAGGATTACGGGGCGGGAGACACGTTTCTCGTGCCGGCGGGGGTCGTCCATTCCGTCGCGAACGCCGGCGATGCGCCGAGCGAGCAGATCAGCATCTTTCTGCCGGTCGAGCCGAACGTTCCGGCGAACTCCTTCTTCAACACCGAAATCGTCAGTTCGGACTATCCGAAGCCGGACGGCGCATGATTAACGAAAACCTGACGTTTACGTGCCGGGACCTCCTGCTCATCCCCATCTGCAGCACGCCGTCGTGCTGGCCGGGCATAAAGGGATGGATCGCGCGATCAACCGCGTGAACGTCATGGAGGTGCCGGACGTCATCGACTGGGTCCGCTCCGGCGAATTTCTGGTCACAAGCGGATTTCCGTTTCGCGACCGGCCGGAGCAGATCGCCGATATGATTCCCCAGCTCGCCGAGCGGGGGGTCGCGGCTCTCGGCATCAAAACGAAGCGTTATATCGACCGGATTCCGGAGCGGGTGCTGGGGATGGCGGAACAGTTCGACTTTCCGATCATCGAGCTCCCGCTTTCGACGTCGTTTTCGGACGTCGTCCGCGAAGTGATGGAACGGGTGCTCGTGCAGGAGGCGAGACAGCTTTCGCTGCTCCAGAACCGGTTTCAAAAAATGTCGGAGCAGCTGCTGTACGGCGGCGGCATCGACGATTTTTTGCGCGAGCTGGACGAAATGCTGCACAATCCGGTCGTGCTGCTGGACGGGGCGAACGAACTTTATTTTTCGCCGCGTGCGGCCGGACTGTTCCCGTGGCGGAGCGATTCGCCGGAGTGGGCGCGGCTGTGCCAGGAGATTCAGCTGGGCGTCAATTACATGACCGTCGGTTCGCGCAAGATCCGGGTTTACATTTCCGCCGCGGACAGCCGTTCGGACGCCTGCAGCCTGCTGCTGCTCGAATGGAATCAGGAGCTGAGCATGGCCGACCGGTTGACGCTCGATCGCGTCGGGGTTCTTGTCAGCCTGGAAATGGCCAACCTGCATGCGCGGCGCGAGGTCGAGTATAAATACGTCGACCAGTTTTTGAGCGATTGGTTGACCGGGCGAATCGTGGCCGTTCAGGATTTGATGTCGAGGGCCGAAGCGTGCGGCTGCAAAATCGCGGACGGACAAAGCTACAGCGCGATCGCCGTCCGGTGGCTGGATCGGACCGTGGACGTTCGACAGCTGCAAAAAGCCGCGAAGCAATTCCGCCGGACGGTGCCGGAGCGGGAAGGCCTTTACGTCACGCTGCTGGACGGGCAGCTGGTGTTCCTTGCGGCCCGAGAGAAAGGGGCGAAGCTGCAGGGGCAGTTGGACCGGATCGTCCGCGAACTGGAGGCCGGCTTTCATACGGAGCTGAAATCGGAACTGTCGCTCTGCGTCGGCGATTCGGTCGAACGTCCGGAGGAGGTGTACCGAAGCTGCGACCAGGCGCGCAAAATCCATTACATCAGCTCCGTTTGCGGCATTCGCGATCCGCAAATCCGTTATAAGCAGCTGGGCGTCTACCAGCTGTTGTACCTGCTTCCCGAATCGGAGGAAATCAAGGAATTCATGGACCGCATCGTGGAGCCGCTTATCGAGTACGACCGCAAGCACCATACGCTGCTGGTCAAAACGTTGAAGTGCTATTTTCGCAATAACGAAAATGCCAGGCTAACCGCGGAAGCGATGTTCGCGCACTACAACACGATCATGTACCGGCTGGAGCGAGCGTACGAGCTGCTGGAGCTGAGCGCCGACAACAGCAAGGATCGGCTTCAGCTTCATATCGGCATGATGCTGCATGAAATGCGAAATCGCGACGCCGCGGACGACGGCGGCCATCCGCAGGCATCTCTCTGAAGCGGATAAGCGTCCCGCAAGCCCGAATCGCCCGTCGGTTTGGGTTGCGGGATTTTTTTCGTTCCGGGGGCATTGATGGACGGGCATGGTTGGCCAAGTCTACGGCCGGCGGCTCGTTCATTGAAAAAAACCTGCACCATTGCAGGATTCATCGCGATCGGGCGGTAAGAGTAAGCTCAAGAACGCTGCTCAAGCTTTCAAGAATCGTTCTTTTTCAAAATTGTTATCTCCGGTTGACATCCCTCTCATATGTAACTATTATGGTTACAGGTTAGTTGTTTACGAATGAAAAAACAATTTCACTGGCGGAGGTAGAACTCTCATGAAAATCGCAGTTATCGGAGCCAACGGCAAAGCGGGCAGCCGCATTCTGGAGGAAGCGGCAAGCCGCGGGCACGAGGTGACCGCGTTTGTCCGCGATGCTTCGAAAGCGCCGTCCCGCGCGTCCGCCGTCGTGGTAAAGGATGTGCTGGACTTGAAGGCGGCCGATGTGGCGGGATATGATGTTGTCGTGAGCGCTTACGGGGTGTTCGACAATGTCGATCTGCACGCCGATGTGACGAACGTGCTGATCGACGCCCTGAAAGGCACGGACGCGCGCTTGATCATGGTCGGCGGCGCCGGCAGCCTGTTCGTCGATCCGGAAAAAACGCAGCGCGTCGTCGACACGCCGGATTTTCCGGAAATGTTCAAGCCGCTCGCCCGGGCGCAAGGCAAAGCTTTGAGCATTCTCGAGGCGTCCAACGGCGTCAAATGGACGTTCTTGAGCCCGTCGGCGGAAATCGCTTTGGGCAAGAGAACGGGTTCCTATTTGAAAGGCAAGGACCATTTGCTGGTCAACTCGCAGGGCAAGAGCTACGTAAGCTACGAAGATTACGCGGTGGCGGTCGTGGACGAGATCGAAAATCCGCAGCACGTCAACGAACGCTTCACGGTAGCTTCGGAAAGCTGATCGACGGGGCAGGCTTTGGGCGGAGGTGACTCAACTCCACCCGCCATGCGCATGCGAACGCACTCAATTGAGTAGAAATTACTCATCTGGACCGGCTGTATGCGTGAGGCCGCACTCGCTTGAGTAACCATTACTCATCTGGACCGAACGTGCGCAAATGTCCGTACTCACTTGAGTAACCATTACTCATCTCGGCCATGATCGCACTCCTGAGCGCTGCTAACAATCATGATCCTCGGGAGTTGTGCCATCCTAAGGACGCCGTCAGGCCTCTTTCTTGTGTATAATAGAGGAAAAGATCGGATGGCCGCCGAGCCGCCCCAAGACAGGAGGAGTCGGATGATTCCGGAAGGCAATTTGAAAAGCAATGTCGATCGGTTTAACGGCTACGGAAGCTTGTATGACGCCCATCGCCCGCAAGCGCCGGCCCAAGTCGTAAATCTGCTTACCGGCTACCTGGGCGGCAGACCGTCGCTTGTCGTCGATATCGGCTGCGGAACCGGACTGTCCACCTTTGTATGGACGGATGCGGCCGACCGGATCGTCGGGGTCGAACCGAACGAGGACATGATCGCCAAGGCGAGGGAGAAGCAAGCGCTGCTGAGCGCGGATGCCGCAAGCCGGATTTCGTTTGTTCGCGGGTATTCGAACCGGCTGGATATCGCTTCCGAATCGGCGGAGATCGTCACCTGCTCGCAATCGTTTCATTGGATGGATCCCGACAGCACGTTAAAGGAAATCGGCCGCGTGCTGCGCCCGGGCGGCGTGTTCGCCGCTTACGATTGCGATTGGCCGCCCCAGGCCGGCTGGGAAGCGGAGAGCGGCTACGGGAAGCTGATCCGGCTGGCGGACGAAACGATCGCGAGGCGGGTGCCGGAAGCGGAACGAGCGGTGAAGCGGGACAAGGAGCAGCATCTGGCGAACTTGAAGGCAAGCGGGCAGTTTCGATTTGCGAAAGAAGCGGTGTTTCACAACGTGGAACGGTGCGACGCCGACCGTTATATCGGACTTGCGCTCAGCCAGGGCGGGGTACAAACGGCGCTCAAGCTTGGGGCGACGGAGCTGGAAGGTGAGATTCAAGCGTTCAAGACCAAGGTTGAAAACTATTTCCAAGGACGAACGCTGGACGTCATGTTCGGGTACCGGATGCGGCTTGGGGTTAAATGAGAACCGGGGACGTCCGAAGAACGGGCAGTCCGAGTCTGGCCGCTGGAATAACCCGTTTGGCAGTCGAGAAGGGGACAGGAAGAACCGCATAACGGGCGAGCGGCAAAAAGTAAGCGTCAAACTCTCCCCACCTTCGTTCCTTGCAATAACCGTGAGATAATCCTCCTCATAGTCCAATTGGGGGAGGATTTTTTATGGCCAGAGAAGACGTACAGAAGAAATGGGAAGAACGAATTGCCGCTTTCCGTTCCAGTGGAGAAAAAGCAGCAAGATGGTGCAAAGCCAATCAGGTGGATCGTCGCGGGCTCTATACATGGATGAAGAGACTAAGCGGTTCATCCCCTGCTGCTGTCAAGTCAGCCACCTTCGTCAAAGCTCATATTACTCCCGAGCCGGAAGCCACACCTTCGGCTTGCCTTCGCATCCGAATCGGCGCAGCCGTCATCGAGGTTGACGCCGGGTTCAATCCCGCTTTGCTCCGCGACGTGGTGCAGGCTTTGGAGGTCATATGCTGAGCGAATTAACCAGCCGTCAGGTATTTCTGGCTTGTGGCAGCACGGATTTACGTAAATCCATCGACGGATTGGCTGCTCTTGTCCAAGAGGGGCTCGGACTGAATCCATTCTCTCCATGCTTGTTCGTCTTTTGCAACCGCGAGCGGAACAAGTTAAAGATCTTGTATTGGGAGCACAACGGTTTCTGGCTGTTCTACCGCCGGCTCGAGCGCGGCACGTTCCAGTGGCCCAGGGATCACAGCGATCCGGTCACGGTCACGACCCGCGAGCTCCGCTGGCTGCTGGACGGACTTTCGCTCAGCCAGCGGCAGGCTCACCCGAAAGTGACCGCCGCTACGGTCATTTAGCAATCTATTCCTTGCTTAATTCGACATATGTTATGGCAGGCGTTGCCCCATCCGTGCCGAAGTATACCATATGGAAAATCGAGCGGAATCGCCTCAGATCGAAGAGCTTCGGCAACAAAATGCGAAGCTGGAACAACAAAATATCGAGCTATCGGCCAAGCTCAAGTGGTACGAGGAACAGTTCCGTCTGGCGCAGCAAAAGCGCTTCGGCACTTCCAGCGAGAAGACGAATCCGGACCAGATGGAGCTGAATCTGTTCAACGAAGCCGAAGTGCTGGCCACACCAGCCGGACAAGAGCCACCTACAGAGAAGATCACGTACGAGCGCCGCAAACAGACGGGCAAGCGTGAAGACGACTTCTCCGACCTGCCGGTAGAGACCGTCGTGTACAAACTCGAGGAAGGCGAACAGTCCTGTGCTTGCTGCGGCGGCTCGCTGCATGAGATGACGACTGAGATGCGCAGCGAGATCGCGCTGGTGCCCCCGCAGGTCAAGGTCATGCGGCATATTCGTCAAGTCTATGCTTGCCGCCACTGCGAGCGTCATGAGATCCAGACACCCATCGTCACGGCGCCCATGCCGAGGCCCGTCTATCCCGGAAGCTTGGCTTCGCCGTCCAGCATGGCCTACGTCATGACGCAGAAATATGTGGATGGCTTGCCCCTGTACCGGCAAGAGCAGCAGTTCGCGCGTCTTGGCTATACGTTGTCTCGCCAGACGATGGCGAACTGGATGATGTATGGTGCGGAGCAATGGCTGTCTCCGCTGTTTGCTGCCATGAAGGCGTATCTGCTGCGGCAAGAAGTGCTGCATGCCGACGAGACGACGCTTCAGGTGCTGCGCGAAGAAGGCAAGTCCGCGGAAGCGACGTCCTACCTGTGGCTATATCGGACCGGACGTGATGTGCCGCCGGCAATACTCTACGAATACCAACGGACGCGGGGCAGCGAACATCCGCGCAACTTCCTGTCCGGATTCAAAGGCTATTTGCATGTGGATGGGTACCCTGGGTACCACAAGGTGGCAGACGTGAAGCTCGTCGGTTGTTGGGCACATGCCCGGCGCAAGTACGACGAGGCGCTGAAGGCAGGGCCGCCGGAGATGAGGAAGCTGGGAACCGTTGCAGGACAGGGCCTGGCTTACTGTAACCAGCTGTATGCAATTGAACGGGACCTTGCCGAAGTCTCCGCTGAAGAGCGACAGGCGAAGAGGCAGGAGCAAAGCCTGCCGGTGCTTAACGCCTATCATGGATGGCTGAAGGAGCAACGGTCCAAAACCTTGCCGAAGAGCCTGTCCGGTCAAGCGATCGCCTACAGCTTGAATCAGTGGGATAAGCTTACTGCGTTCCTGTCAGATGGGCGGCTGGAGCTCGACAACAATCGGAGCGAGCGGTCGATCAAACCGTTCGTGATCGGGCGCAAAAACTGGCTGTTCGCCAACACGCCTCGCGGCGCGAAGGCTAGCGCGGTAATCTACAGCGTGATCGAATCGGCCAAGGAGAATGGTCTGCACCCGTTCAACTACTTAAAGTACCTCTTCGAGCAGTTGCCGCAAATCTCTGGACCGCTCGATGCCGACGCGCTCGAACCCTTCATGCCATGGTCGCACGAGCTACCGGCTGAGTGCCGATTAAGTAAAAAGTAACTACAGATTAGTCGAACTGAGCTCCCGCCGCTAGGTGGGGGCTATTTGACGCTTACGGCAAAAAAGAAAGGACCGCAGGAGGCTTTTGCGAATGAAGCCTGCGGTCCTTTTCGCATTGGCGTCAGGCCAGCTTGCGGCGAAAATAGCCGGAGATGAGGTCGATCACCGTAACGGTGACGATGATGCCGAGCAAAATGATGCCGACCCGTTCCCAGGACCGGGTGCTGAGGGCGAAAATGAGCGGCGTGCCGATGCCGCCGGCGCCGATGACGCCGAGAATCGTTGCGGACCGCACGTTGATCTCGAAACGGTACAGCGTGTAGGACAGAAATCCCGGCAGCACCTGCGGGATGACGGCGAACCAGAGCACCTGCAGCCGGCTTGCCCCGGTCGCGATCAGCGCTTCCGTCGGTCCGGCGTCCATGTTTTCCACCTCTTCGGAAAACAGCTTGCCGAGCATGCCGATCGAATGCAGGCCGAGCGCCAGCGCGCCGGCGAACGCCCCGGGACCGACCGCTTTGATGAAGAGGAGCGCCATGATGATTTCCGGGAAGGTCCGGATGAAGCTGAGGACGAATTTGCCCGTTCCGGACAGCGTCCTCGCCTTGTTCTTGCCCGCGGCCGCCCAGAAGGCGAACGGGATGCACAGGATGGCGGAAATAAACGTGCCGAGCACGGCGATGGCCAGCGTCTCCAGCATCGTCCGGAGCAGGTCTTCGCCGTCGGGCAAATAGACGTAATCCCAGTCCGGCGAGAAAAGTCCTTCGAGGATCGCTCGCGTGATTTGCCCCGCCGTTTCTTTGATTCCGCCGAATTCGATGCCCCAGAATGTCCAAACGTAAATCAGCACAAGGGCGACAAAAATGAGCCAGCGTTTCCATCGGTTCCGGTTCATAGCAGTTTCTCCCGCAGCTTCGTACTTATATAATCGATGACCAGAACGGCGGCCAAGGTGAGCAGAATGATCGAGTTGGTCTTGTCGTACTCAAGGAAGCCGAGCGTCTTCTCGTAGAAAAGGCCGATGCCGCCCGCCCGACGAGGCCGAGCACGGCCGCCGCCCGCACGTTGATCTCGAACGTGTACAGCACGTAGGAGATGAAGTGGGGGAGGATTTGCGGCACGACGCCGAACGAAATCCATTGAAGCTTGCTCGCTCCGACGGAAGTCATCGCCTCGAGCGGCCCGTTGTCGATCGTTTCCAGCGATTCGTAGGTCAGCTTGGCAATCAGGCCGATCGAAAACACGGCCAGGGCGAGAACGCCGGGCAGGATGCCGAGGCCGAAAATGGCGACGAATATCGCGGCAAGCAGCAGGTCCGGAATCGTGCGCAGCAGATTCAGAATAAACCGGAAAATTTGGTAGATCCACGGCGATCGGATCATGTTGCTTGCGGCAAGGATCGAAAACGGGATGGCGATAATCGCGCCGAAGGTGGTCCCGGCGATCGCCATGCGGATCGTGTCGAGCATGGGGCCCGCGATATTGTCGAAATAGGCCCAATTCGGCGGGAACATTTCCTCGATGAGATCCCACATATTCGGCAAGCCGTTGTACAGCTTGCCCAGCGAGGTTTCCGTCTGTACGGCGCTGGCCCACAGCAGCAGGACGACGATGACCGCCGTCAGGATATGCTTCAGCTTGCTTGGCGGCTTCGGCAGCGTAGGGGGCGCTTGGGTATTCATACGGCGCTCTCTCCCAGCAGCTCGTCTTCCTGGATCGGACGGCCGTAGATTTCCGCGAACTTTTCGTCCGTCGCCTCGGCGACCGGTCCGTCGAATACGACCTCGCCGGCCCGCAGCCCGACGATGCGCGTCGCGTATTCCCGCGCCAGGTCGATATAGTGGAGGTTGACGATTGTCGTGATGCCGAGCTCCTGGTTGATTTTTTTCAAATCGTCCATGACCTGCTTGGTTGTCAGCGGGTCCAGGGAAGCGACGGGCTCGTCGGCGAGAATGATCTTCGCTTCCTGCGCCAGCACCCGGGCGATCGCGACGCGCTGCTGCTGGCCGCCGGACAGCTGGTCGGCCCTGATGTACGCTTTTTCCGCTATATTAACCCGTCCCAGCGCTTGCAGGGCCAGGTTGATGTCCTCTTTTGGAAACCCGAACAGCGTACGGAAGCCGGAATGATAACCGACGCGTCCGGCCAGAACGTTGCGAATGACCGAGGAACGCTTGACCAGGTTGAAGCTCTGAAACACCATGCCGATGTCGCGGCGAATCCGGCGCAGCGCGGCGCCTTTGGCCGACGTAATCGACTTGCCTTCGATGAGAATGTCGCCTTCCGTAATTTCGTGCAGCCGGTTGATCGAACGCAGCAGCGTCGACTTGCCGGCGCCGGACAGCCCGACGATGACGATGAACTCGCCTTTTTCGAAGGTCAAATTAATGTTGTTCAGACCCTTTGTTCCGTTGGGATACGTCTTGGATACGTTGCGGAGTTCGATCACGGATCAATCAGTCCTTTGAATGGGGGTTATAAAATAAAAGACAAGCCAGCGAATAACGAGTATTCGACTGGCTGGTTTGAAATTTTGGGGAGCCGCCGCGCCGGGCGGGCTCCCGATTGGCGTTCGGTTCGGATGTTGCGCGGGGTTCGCTTACTCGGTTTTTACTTTTTCATTGTATTCGCGGACGATATCGAAGATGCTGTCTTCGGATTCGACATAACCGCGGTGGGAGTAAATGTCGAAAATGATTTGTCCGCCTTCCGGATCCTTGCCGATCGCGATGAACGCCGCTTTCAGCTTTTCGATGAAGGCCGGGTCCATGTCGGAGCGGACCGAGATCGTGTCGTTCGGGATGAATTCCGTGAACGTCAGTACGCGGGTGTCTTCGAAGACGGTCGGATAGTCGTTCTTCACCGTGTTGCGGGCGTCCTGGAAGATGGCGGCCGCATCCACGTCGCCGTTCAGGACAGCGATGACGCCTTGGTCATGGCCTTTGACCGTAATCGGCTCGACGTCGTTCAGCGGATCCAGCCCGGCATCCATCAGCGCCGCCGCGGGCCATACGTAACCGGCGGAGGAGGTGACGTTCTGGTAGGCGATTTTCTTCCCTTTCAGATCCGCTACCGATTGGATCGGGGAGTCCTTTTTCACGATGATCATCGATTTGTAGCCGTTGACCAGCTCCGTCGTTTCCGCGCCGGTCGCGTCGTCGATGCCGTAACGCTGCGCTTGCAGAATTACTTCGGCCGCGCCCTTTTCCTTCGCGAGAACGTAAGCGGTCGGAGGCAGGAAGCCGACGTCGACTTGCTTGGAAGCCATCGCTTCGATAATCGTGTTATAGTCGGTAGAGACGCTGACTTTGACTTCGATGCCGAGCTGATCGCTGAGAAGCTTTTCCAGCGGTTTGGCTTTCGCTTCGAGCGTGTCGGCGTTTTGCGAAGGTACGAATTGAACCGTCAGCGTGGTCGGAACGTAGCCGGTCGGCGATTCCGAAGGCGATGCGCTCGGCGACTCGGATGCGGAAGGCGACGCGCTGGGACTCGGAGACGCGCTTTCGGACGCGTTGCCGCCGGAGCCGCTGTTCGAATTGTTGCTGCCGCAACCTGCAAGGAATACGAATACCAGAGCAAGCATCATGGCAAGTGTTGTGAATTTCTTTGACATAGTGTCCCTCCACTTTTCTCTAACTGTTATTTATTGTAATATGGGGTAATCATATCACAGCATTTCAGCAATGTCATGACGGAATTGTAAAATGGCCGTAAACTTTCTGTTAATTGTTAGATGCATATAATATATTGGTAGGGAATGGGGAGGTTTTTCGTCTGAATTCACCAAGTACTGCGACTACAGCGACGGCGACGCTGCTCTTCACGAGCGATATTCACGGGCACATCTTCCCGACGGATTACCGCGGGCCCGGGGAACGGAATCTCGGCCTGGCCAAGCTGGCCACGGTTATCCGCGCGGAGCGGGAGCGGGATCCGTCTCTCCTGCTGCTGGACAACGGCGATTTGATCCAGGGGACTCCTTTCATGTACCACTACGCCAAGTACGACCGGCAAGGCGAACATCCCGCGGCGCGCGCGCTCAATTTTCTGCGTTACGATGCGGCCGTGCCGGGCAATCACGAGTTCAACTACGGGCTCGACCTGTTTCGGCAGGTTGCGGCCGATTCCGACTGCCCCTGGCTGTCGGCGAATATCGTCGGCCGGGACGGGGAGCCGGCGTTCGGCAAGCCTTATCTCGTCCGCGAAACGGAGGAGGGCGTCCGCATCGCCATCCTCGGGCTGACGACGCATTACGTTCCGAACTGGGAGCATCCGGACAACATAACGGGACTGGCCTTCGAGGACGCGTTGTCGTCGGCCCGGCGTTGGGTCGCCCATATCCGCGCAACGGAAAAGCCCGACGCCGTCGTCGTCTGCTATCACGGCGGCTTCGAGCGCGATTTGGAGACGGGCGAGGAGACGGAGCCGCAAACCGGCGAAAACCAGGGCTTCGCGATGTGCCGCGAGCTTGAAGGCGTGGACGTGCTGCTGACCGGCCATCAGCACCGGACGCTGGCCGGCGAGCTGCACGGGGTGACGATCGCGCAGCCGGGCAGCGCCGGGCAGGCGATCGCCAAAGTCCGGATCGAGTTTGAGCGGGACGAAGCGGGCAACTGGTCCGTCGCGGCCAAGCGGGCGGAAATCATCGAAGCGGACGACGCGACGCCGGCCGATCCGGAGCTGCTCGCGATGTTCGCCGAGGACGAGCGAAAGACGCAAGAGTGGCTCGACCAGCCGATCGGGAAAGCGGAGGGGAATATGGCGATCCCCGATCCGTTCGCGGCGCGGCTTGCCGACCATGCGTTTACCGAATTCGTCAACCGGGTGCAGATGGAGACGACGGGCGCGGCCGTCTCCTGCGCGGCGATCTTTACCGACGAGGCCAGAGGATTCGGCGAGCGGATCACGATGCGGGACATCGTATCGAACTACATCTACCCGAACACGCTCAAAGTGCTGCTGCTGAGCGGCCGCGACATCAAGGCGGGTCTGGAAAAAAGCGCGTGCTATTTCATGCTGGAGGAAGGGGATGGGGATGGACGCCAGGTGCGGATCTGTCCCGCTTATTTGGCGCCGAAGCCCCAGCATTTCAATTACGACATGTGGGAAGGCATCGAGTACGAGCTCGACATTTCGCGGCCGGAGGGGCAGCGGGTCGTCAAGCTGAATCAAGGCGGAAAGCCGCTCGATCCGGACGGGGCGTACGAGGTCGTCATGAACAGCTACCGGTCGGGGGGCGGCGGCAACTTCGACATGTTTCGGGGCAAGCCGGTCGTCCGCGAAGTTCCGACCGACATGACGGAAATCATGGCCGACTACATTTCAGCCCGCAAAACGATTCGAGCGACGTGCGACGGCAACTGGAAGGTGACGTACTGACGGAGGATTATACGGCTCCGGGGCCTGCGCGGTCCCGGGGCTTTCGTATTATTAGGTCAACCAGAGATTTCTGGTTGGCCTATTTTTAGAGCCGGTAGAGGCATCGAGCTCGAATCATAAGCGGAGCTGCGGGATTGGAACCATCGTGGGAGTGCCGGCAAATTTATTTTTAGAGTTCGGGAAAGTTTTAGGGGACGGCGGTAAAGCCGTTTTTGAATGGACAAAATCCAACCAAGCTTCGCATGTGGGGGACGGCTCGGCGCGTCCGACGATTGGCGAGCCGCGGGTCGGATACGCGGCTGGCCCAGCGTCATCCGACCGATCCGGCTCCTTCCCGCTCAATAAGGCGGCGTTGACGAAATTTTTGCATGCGCTATCATTAGGTACAACCGGACGAATGGGGGCGAGACGATGAAGGCCAGCATCTCGACGAAAGCGATGTTAATCTATGGAGGCGTTTTCCTGCTCGTCATCGCGCTGACCTTCTGGCTTTCTTACGTCGGAACGGTCGGCAAGCTGGAAAGCGATTTGCGGAACACGAACCTGGCCCTGTTGAAGCAAGTCGACGAAAAGATCGAAGTCGCGTTCCGCCAGTCGGAGAAGGATTTGCTGACGCTGACCGAGGAGCTTGAGTTCGTTTATTTCATGCTGGACAGTTACCTGGAGGATTCCCAGCGATACGAGAACTTTTACGCCCTGAGCACGAAGCTGAAAAAATTCATCACGACCAATCCCCAATTCGCATCGATTTTCGTTTATTCTTCTGTAAGCGGTGACATTTTAACGGATAAAGCCTATTTCAAGGACGACGACGCGTTGGCGGACAACTGGCTCGACGATTACGAGAACATGCCCGAGTATGTAAAATGGCTGACGACCCACAAGGTATGGGACGGCACCGAAAATCAGGACGTCGTCACGCTCGTGCGCTCCTACCCGACCCTGAGCAGTCCGGGCTACCGCAAGGGAATGGTCGCCGTCAACATCAAGGAAGACGTGCTGTACGACATGATCAAGGAGGTTTTCCGGGACAACAAGGTTGGCCACCTGTTCATCATCGATAAGGAAGGCAACGTCGTTACGCACGACGACAAAACGCAAATTTACCGCAATCTGAAGGAGGTCCCCTACATCCGGACGGCGTTGTCCAAAACGGGCAGCGGTTATTTCGCGGGCGAGGTGGACGGAATCCGGCAATCGGTATTTTATCACGACTCCGTCTATATGGGGTGGCGGCTCATCAGCATCATGCCGGAGTCGCAAATTTACAAGCCGGTGCAGGTGACGCGGAACTTGCTGATGGCGTTCGCCGCCGGCATGGTCGCGCTCGCCTTGCTCGCCCTTTTTTACGTGAATCGGTGGACGTTCAAGCCGCTCGACCGGCTCGTCGGCAAAATGTCGGGGTCGTTCCGCGCGGGGATTCCGCAGGGGCGGCCGGGATCCGGGCTGTCCTATCTGGAAAAGGTGTTCGACCAACTGGTGCAGGACCGGTCCAATCTGGAGCAGCATATGCGGGATTCGAAGCCGGTGCTGAAATGGCGGATGATGATGGATATGCTGGCCGGGTATCGGACGGATTATCCGTCTGTCCGGCACCATTTGGAATCCGTGGGCATTCGGCTGTTTCCGGAGCGTTTCCTCGTATGCACGGCCGAGATCGGCAAGGAAGGGGCCGATTTCCAGGCACGGGACGAAACGCTGTATACGTATGCGTTCTGCAACGTGGCGGAGGAGCTGATCAATTCCGAAAACGCGGGCGTCGCCATCGATTTGGGCCAGGGGAGAGCGGCGGTGCTGTTCAGCTTCGCCGAAGGGGACGCCGAGCAGAACCACCTGCGGGCGCTCGCGATTTTGGAGCAGCTTCTCGACGTGATGCGGGGGCAGTTCGGCCTTGTCGTGACCGTCGGCGTCGGCCGGTGCTGCAAAGAAATGAAAGACATTCCGAAGTCGTACGACGAGTCGCAAAAAGCGCTGCAATATAAAATGGTATTCGGCCGGCACTCGGTCATTTCGATCGAGGATCTTCAGCCGCTCGACAGCCAGGATTACTACCGGCTGACCCGGATGGCGGACCGCGTTGCGGACGCGCTGAAGCAGGCGGATGCCGCCAAAATGAAAGCCTGCGTGGAGGAGACGCTGAAGGAAGCCGCGGACAGCAATTTGCCCCCGGAGCTCATTCGCCAGCTCGCTTTCGACCTTGTCATGAAACCGGCGCAGGCCGCAAGCTCCCTGGGGGTCGAAATCGGCGCTTCGGCGGGCCGTCTCAACGGCGTTTACGAACGGATCAACCGCAGCGGAAGCTTGGCGAACGTCAGCGGGATCGTCGTATCCTACCTGGAATCGCTTGCCGGCCAAGTGGAGGAGCGGCGCAGCCAAAAAGGAAAAAACGCCGCCGTCGAACGGATGCTTCGGTATATCGGGGAGCATTTTCAGGAAAGCGATTTGTCCCTCGACCGGCTCGCGCACGAATTCCAGTTGAGTCCCACGTATATCAGCAAGCAGTTCAAGGAGCATACCGGCAGCAATTTCATCGATTATTTGATCGAAATCCGCATCCGCGAGGCGCAGAGACTGCTGTCGGGCAAGGACATGAAGGTCAACGAGATCGCCGAAGCGGTCGGATACATGAATGCGCGCAGTTTTTTGCGGACGTTCAAAAAGTATGCGGGCATGACGCCGATGGAGTACCGGGACTGGTCGGCCCGGACGCAGACCGCGGCGGGACAGGGGGAGGAGCCGTGAGCGGGACAGGGAACGAGAAAAACGCGCGGAAATCCGCATGATGAACTCGTAGATCTCGTCGCACGCCCGCTTTTTCGTTTTAAACTTCGCGGGTAAATCGGCTCCTACTTGCCGCCTCTTGATCCCCCTCCCCTCCCCGTCCTTCTCCAAATCCGCCTTTCGCCCGAACCGCCTTTCGCGCGATTTCCTCGGCTCAAACCGCGCCGAATCCTCGCAACCGCAGGAAAATACGCCTGTCACCGCAAGAAAAGGCACCCTTCTCAAAAAAGACACCGCCGTTTCCGCAAAAAAAAGCACCGTGTTCCAAACGTGTCTCTATCGCCGACGGCCGCCCCGGAGTACGCTGAGTTCGCCGGCTGACCAGACGGTCTCATCGACGAAAGGGTGAACGAACATGAACGGAAATCGAACCGGCAAAGGGCCGGGAAGAATGCCGCCCGCAAGCCGGGGCGGCGGCCCGCCGGCGGGAGTCGCGCGGCTCGCGGGCGGAAGCCCGGGGGCGGCAAGGACGGGCGCAAGCCGCTCCGTCATCCGCAGCCGGCTTAAGCGGGACCGGCATTTATATTTGATGCTGCTGCCGGTGCTCGCGTTTTATCTCGCCTTTAAATACGCGCCGATGGCGGGCGAGATTATCGCGTTCAAGGATTATCGGCTCGGAGACGGAATTTTGGGCAGCAAGTGGGTCGGTTTCGACCATTTTCAAAGCCTGTTTGCGAGCATCGACTTTTGGCGGGTGCTGCGGAACACGCTGCTTCTAAACCTGTACAGTCTCGTCTTCGGGTTTCCGGTGCCGATTATTTTGGCCTTGATGCTGAACGAGGTGCGCAAGGAAGGCTTCAAGCGGACGGTGCAGAACCTGCTCTATTTGCCTCATTTCATTTCCTGGGTCGTCCTGGGCGGCATCTTCGTCGCGATGCTTTCGCCCAGCACCGGCATCGTGAACTGGCTGCTGAGCAACGTCTTCGGCATCGAGCCGATCTACTTCATGGCGGACTCGTCCTGGTGGCCGGTCGCCTACACGGTATCGGGCATCTGGCGCGACGCCGGCTGGGGCACGATCCTGTACCTGGCCGCGATGGGCGCGATCGATCCGCAGCTTTACGAAGCCGCCAAAATCGACGGCGCGAACAAGCTCCGGCAAATCTGGCACATTACGCTGCCCGGCATCCGCAGCACGATCGCGATTCTGCTCGTCCTCCGCATGGGCCAGATGATGGACGTCGGACTGGAGCAGACGCTCGTCCTGCAAAATCCGTCCGTGCTCGACGTGGCCGACGTTATCAGCACCTATGTGTACCGGGTCGGCCTGCTCAACATGAACTACAGCTATACGACCGCGCTCGGCCTGTTCCAGTCGGTCATCGGCTTGATCCTCGTGCTGGGCGTCAACCGGCTGACCCGGCTGTTCGGGGAGAGGGGGTTATGGTAAGCATGAATACCCGAAGAGCGGCCCGGCCGGGCTGGTCTTGTCTGGGCTCGGCCGCCAACTATATCGTCCTGGGAATATGCGCGCTGATCGCGCTGTACCCGTTCTGGTACGTCATCGTTTCGTCCTTGAGCAGCAGCAGGGCGATTACCGCCGGAGAAGTGTCGCTGTGGCCGGTGGAAATCAACGTGGAGGCGTACAAACGGTTGTTCGAGGACGGCCAGCTTTTTCTGGCGATGCGCAACACGGTCGTCGTCACCGTCATCGGGACGCTGTTCAATATGGCGTTCACGATTCTCGCCGCCTATCCGCTGTCGCGAAAGCGGCTGATGGGCCGCAACGCGCTGCTGATGCTGATCACATTTACGATGCTGTTCGTGACCGGCGTCATTCCGAACTTTATTTTGATCAAATCGCTCGGTTTGATGGATTCCTACTGGGCGCTGTGGCTGCCGTCGCTTATCAGCACGTATAACATGTTCGTCATGAAAACGTTCATGGAAGGCCTGCCGGAGGAAATCGAGGAGTCGGCCGCGATCGATGGGGCGGGGGACTGGCGGATTTTGCTGCGGATCATCCTTCCGCTGTGCAAGCCGATCATCGCCGCGCTGTCCCTGTTTTACGCCGTCGGCTGGTGGAACTCCTATTTCAGCGTGATGCTCTATATTACGAAGTCGTCGCTGCAGACGCTGACGCTCAAGCTCTACCAGATGATCCAGCAAGTCGACCAAAGCCTGCTCAACAGCTTTTCGGGCAGCGAAGGGGTCACGCAGGTGCTGCTGACGCCGGAAGCGATCAAGGCGGCCGCGATCGTCATCGCGGTGGCGCCGATTCTCGTCGTGTATCCGTTTTTGCAGAAGCATTTCGTGAAAGGCGTCTTAATCGGTTCGGTCAAAGGATGATATCATAGGGCCATGAGTCCTTGATATAGTTTAGACTATTTCAAAAGGGGATGAACGATTTGAACGCACGGAACAAAACGAGGAAACCGCTGCTGGCGGCCGGCTTGTCGCTTTTGATGCTGGCCGCGGCGGCTTGCAGCTCCGGGGGATCGGGAGGGAATTCTTCTTCTCCCTCCGGAAGCGCGGCATCGTCCGGCGGAAGCTCGGCCTCGGCCGAAACGAAACAGGAAATCGGCATTTCCATGTTCGATCGCGGGGAGGTGCCGACGGAGGAGGGGAATTACGAAAGCAACCGCTGGACGAAATGGATCGACGAAAATTCCCCGGCAAAGGTAAAATGGGTGCCGGTTCCCCGCGGCCAGGCGCAGCAGAAGCTGAGCGCCTTGATCGCCTCCGGCAGCGCGCCCGATCTGATCTGGGAGTTCGACCGAACCTATATCGCCCAACTCGCCAATCAGGGCGCGATTCAGCCGATCGACGAGCATATCGAAAAGTACAGCACTTCCTTGAAAAACTACCTGGCGGAGCACCCCGAGCTGAAATCGGCCATCACGATCAACGGGAAAATGTATGCGGTTACGAGCGCGCGCGGAACCGACGTCATCGCCAACCACGGCATGTGGATCCGCCAGGATTGGCTCGACAAGCTGGGGCTTGCGGCGCCGACGACGGTCGAAGAACTGATCGAGGTCGCGAAAAAATTCAAGGACGAGGATCCGGACGGAAACGGCGCGGCGGATACGGTGCCGATCGTCTTCAACGGCAACGGCGTGCAAATTATGCGGGCGTTCTTTTTCAACAATGAAAATCAATGGTACCTGGAGGACGGCCGGATGAAGTACGGCCGCACGCTCGACCGGTTTGCCGAGTCGCTCGCGTTCCAGAAGTCGCTGTTCGACCAGGGCCTCATCGACAGGGAGTACATTACGGACAGCAACTTCCAGCGCTCCCGCCAGCTGTGGACGACCGGGAAGGCCGGCATCTATCTCGGCTCCTGGAGCATGGATACCGAAATGCAGGATCTGCTCGCCAACGTGCCGGACGCCGAAATCGCCCCGCTCGAGCCGGTGGCGACGAAGTACGGCCGAAACGGTCTTTATCAGGAACTGCCCGCGAACGTTCTGGTCGCCTTCAACAGCAAGATGGACGAGGACAAAATCGAGACGGCCGTCAAATTTCTCGACTGGATGATCGAGGACGGCTGGCTGCCGCTGAAGCAAGGCGAAGAAAACGTGCATTACAAGCTGGTGAACGGCGAAATCCCGCAGCGCATCGACGCGGATAAATATCGGAAAGAAGCGTTCTACGCCCGGGAGTACGCGATTTTGAGCCAGTGGGACCCGAAGCCGGATTGGATTCCGGTCATGGCCGCGCAGGATCCGATCTCGCAAAAAATCGCCACGGCGAAGTCGGCTTCGCTCGAAGTCGCGCTGAAGAACGAATACCGCCGCGACATTCCGTACAGCCCGGATTTTCCGGAAGCGAGCCAACTGATCGCGACGTTCGCGCCGATCGCCGCGCAGATCGAGGTCAAAGTCGTCACCGGCGGCGACGCGCTTAGCCCAGAGGAAGGCCTGGAGCAGGTGCGCAAGGAATGGCAGCGCCTCGGAGGCGAAAACGTCGAGAAGCTGGCGCAGGAATGGTACGAGAAAAATAAGGAGTTTATGCGGTAATCGCAATTGAAGCGGATTACGGAAAGCGCGGAAATGACCGTGACGGCAAATGAACGAAGTTCGGAAACGGAAAGCGAGGATCGGAAAAATGGGCAATAAGGCAAATGCGCTCGACCACGAAGCGCTGCTGTTGAAAAAAATCGCGTCTCAGGAAAGCAGCTTCGATCCGGATGCGGGCATGCTGCGGCTGCCGTTCAGCAGTCCCGGGTATCACACGACGCTGACGAAGGAGACGCATCCGACGGTGCACCCGACCTATCCGTCGCTGGCGTACGCCCTCGGCCTGCTGAATACGGGGATTTCCGCGTACGAGGAACGTGCCTCCGCGATCATCGAGCGCGTCATCGCCCTGCAGGATCGAGACCCGGGCAACGATACGTACGGCATCTGGCCGTGGTTTTACGAGGAGCCGCTGGCGCGGATGGCGCCTCCGGATTGGAACTGGGCCGATTTTTGCGGCAAGGAGCTCGTGCTGGCGGCTTTGCGGCACGGCGGCAGGCTGCCGGATGAGCTGAACGAACGAATCCGGGAAGCGGCAAGCTGCGCCTGCGAAGCGATTATCAAGCGCGACGTGGGTCCCCATTACACGAATATCGCGATTATGGGCGCGCTTGTCACGTTGATCGCAGGGGAGCTCTACGGCCGGAAGGAGTTTGCCGAGTATGGCCTGCAACGGCTGGAAAAGCTGAAGCGGCATACGGAGGAGCTCGGGACGTTTCAGGAATTCAACAGCCCGACGTACACGATGGTCGCCATCGTGGAACTGTCCAAAATCCGCGCATTTTCCGTACAGCTGCGGGCCAAGGAAATCGCCTCCGACCTGCTGGACGCCGCCTGGCGCATGATTGCCCAGCATTTTCACCCGGCGACCGGCCAGTGGGCCGGGCCGCACAGCCGCAGCTACAGCACGCTGCTGACGAAACCGGTCAAGTCTTTCCTGCAGGCGGCTTCGGGGAACAGGCTGCTCCTCCTTGCCGAAGACGAGCTGGAGTACAGCGCCGAATGGTACGGCATCGGGTGCGAATGTCCGGAGCCTTATTTGGACATGTTCGTCCGGCCGGAGGAGCGGGTCGTGGAGACGACCTATTATCGCAATGCGGAGACGGGCTACGTGAAGCGGGCCGTCACGCAAATCGCGCCGCGATACGCGGTCGGAACGTTCAGCGAAGAGATCATGTGGAATCAGACGCGCGGGATGGTCGCCTATTTCGCGAACGGGAACGAGCCCGTTTATTTGCAAATGCGCTGCCTGCATGACGGGTACGATTACAGTTCGGCCGTGCTGAGCGCGTCGGCGGAGCGGGACTTTTGGCTGCTCGGGGCGAGGTTCGTCACCAACGGCGGTGACACTCACCCGAACCTCGACCGGATCGACGGTTCGATTCGGGCCTCGGATTTTCGGTTCCGCTTCGAATTCGGCGGGGCGCTGGACGGCGTCGGCTTCGAAACGTCCGGGCGGATCGCGCACGCGACCGTTGACGGCCTCAAGCTGCGGTTCGAAATTTTGTACGCGGCTTTCGGGGAGAAGGATGCGTCGATCCGGCATGCGGCAACGGCCGGGGAAGATGTTTCGGCCGGGAGAGACGCAAAGGACGGGCAAGACGCAGTGGTCGGGGGAGACGTATCCGACGGGAAAGATGCAGCGGCTCGGGTAAATCCGGAGAAAAGCCGGGAACGGAAAGATTGGCGCTGGGAAATCGTCCGGGAGGGAGGAACGTGCGGCCTGGATTTGGTTATCCATGCGGGCGAGCGGCGGACGATCGATTTTCGCGCACTCGGCAAAGCCGCGTTCCTCTTCTCGTTCGCGATCGGCGGGAAGGCGGAGCGGCCGCCGACGGTCATGGTCACGGAAGAGGGGAACGGGAGCCGAGTGACGGCCAGACGGGTCCCCGGCGAAACGGCCGGCGAAGCGAGCCGCGGATTATCGCCGGAAGCGACGCTTCCGCTCGCGCCAAGCGACCGGCTGCCCTTATAATCGTTTGCAAGGCCAAAGATGCGCCAGCGAGGGCGCGTCTTTATTTTTTTATGAAGGAATGTTAAATTCTTCGTCTTGCGAAGGCGTTCGAGCAAGCTTGCGGGGCAAAGGAGCGCCGCAGTTGAGTCGTATCGACTCATCTCGACCCGCCATCCCCATGTAGCCGCGCTCAAATGAGTCCTCATGACTCATCTTACCCCTCCGCATGAACGCTGTCGATCCAGTTGAGTCGTAGTGACTCACCTCAGCCCGCCAAACACATATAGCCGCACTCAAATGAGTCATTGCGACTCATCTCGTCCTTCCGCATGCATGCAGGACAAGCCTACGTTGGATTTTGTCCAACGACCGAAGCGAGAAACACGGAAACCTCCGTCTACAGTGGATTTTATCCAACGAAAATCGGGTTTTTCGGACGAAATCGCCGAAAAGGCCTCGCCTGAGTGGACAAAATCCAACGAGGGCGGCAGGACTAGCTTAAAAGCCGGTTTCAGATTGGACAAAATCCAATCAGGGGGACCGCGCAGTTAGCAAAAAGCTGGCTTTGATCGGACAAACTCCAAGCTAAGCTGAGCCAAAAAAAAGTTTGACGGGCGGAGCACGGCAAAGCCGTTTTGATGATAACTTTTGCATTTTTATATGATTCGCATATTTTTGGATTGACATGAAAGCGCATTCCATAAATGATAGTTCTACATAAGAAAGGGGGGCTTCCTCCGGTGGGCATCATCCGGCTGCTGAAAAGCCGCAAATATTTGCAGCGCATCGTGCTGTATTTCAACCTGTCGTTCGTCGGGCTGCTGGTCATTTTCTCCGTCGCTTATTACGCAGTCTCCAAAAACATCGTCCTGGAGACGCAGAAGGAAGCCAACGAGAAAGTGTTGTCCCAAATCAAATACAACATCAATTATTTGCATGAAATCGTTCAAAATATCGCGATCATGATGAGCTTCGACCAAAGCATCGTCTATTTGAAAAACGCAAAAGAACCGGATCCCTTCACGAAATTCCAAACGATGCGGATGCTCGATACGGTCGCCGATTCCACCTCCTTCGTCGATTCCATCGCCGTGTACAGCGGCGTCGCGGAGCGAATGTACATTGGAGGCTCGGGAGCGTGGTCCCGCTCGCATTTGAAGGAACTGGAGGAGATGACGCTGCGCGTCCTGCGGGAATCCGGGCGTCCGACCGGCGGAAGGCTCATTCCGATGAAGACGGACGGTCGGAACGAGAGCGTGGATTTGTTCTCTTTTTTCGTCCTCGAAAACCACCCGACGAACGGCGCGGTTCCGAATGCCGTCGTCGTCAATATCCGGCCGGAGTGGGTGTTCGACAATATTTCCAATCTGAACAACCTTGGAGGGCATGGCGGCGGAATCGTCGTGCTGGATCGGAACGGGGAGGCGCTGACCTATCGCGGCGAGGCCGCGCCGATGGCCGGGGAGACCGAGGGACGGGCGGATTCCGCGGACGAAGCGAAGTCCGCAGACGGGCCGGACTCCGCAAGGGAATGGAAGTTCGCGAGCGAATGGAAGTCCGCAAACGGCCCGGCAACCGCAAACGGGCCGGAGTCCGAAATGTTCAAAATCAGCCGGATGGACGGAGAGAAGGTCCTCGTGTCCGAGATGAGCGTCGGGGTGAACGATTGGACGATCGTGAGCGTTTTGCCTTATGACGACGTGATGGGGCGGGTGGAGTCTTTTCGCGATATTTCCTTTATTTTGATCGGATTCGCGTTGGCGATTTCCGTCGCGCTTTCGGCCGCGGTCGCAAACCGCCTGTACCAGCCGATCCGCAAGCTGACCGACCTGTTTAAGCGCAGCGCGCTCGTCCCGGCAGCGGGGGGCCCAAGACGCAAGACGAGATGAGCTATATTTCCGGCGTATACGAGCTGACGCTGAACAAGCTGCGACTCGCCCGCCAGGAAGAGAACCGGAACCAGCAAATCGTGCACGATTATTATTTGCGGCGCTGGATGGCCGACAGCGAATCGCTGACCGAGGAGGAATTGGAGGAGTGCCGGAAAGCGTTCCCCCGGCTGTTCCCGAAGGAAGAGGGGGCGCGGCGGGGCTGGACGGTGGCCGTCCTGACGCCGGATCCGCCGTCGCCGGGCTCCCGCTCGTCCGTTCGCGACGATTTGTTCCGGTTCGCGGCGTGCAACATTACCGAAGAAACGGTGGGCCGGTCGTTTCCGGTTCGGGTTCTCGATATGAAAAACGATTTTCTGGTCGCCGTCGCGCGCACGTCGGCCGACGGATCGGACTCGGAGGCGGTGCGGAGGTTGCTCGGCGATGCGGTCGATACTTGCCGGCAGTTTTATCGCCGAACGTTCTCCGCGGCGGTTCGCCATCCCGCGAACGATTTCAGGGCGGTCAGCCTCGCTTACCGCGCCTCGGTACAGCAACTGATGTACCGCGTGCTGTACGGCCCCGGAGCCGTCATCGCGCCGGAGGACGTGGAAGGCAACATGGCCCGCCGCGACGTTGCGATTCCGGTCGAATGGGAAAAAAAGCTCGGCGAGGCCATTCGCGCCCGCGACGAGAAGGCGATTCTCGCGCTGCTCGACAAGTGGTTTGACGCGATCTCCGCTTTTCCGTACGACGATATGACGTTCGCGGTCCAACAAATTTTGCTGGTCGTCCGACAGGTGCTTCGCGAGCCCGTGTTCGCCGGCCATTTCAACTCGATCGCGATGCAGACGCTCGGAACGAGCGTCATTCGCTCCGACACGTTAGCCGGGATGAAGGAGAAGATCGCGTTGTTTCTGGAGCAGGTCTGTCTGGCGGAGAGAGAAGCCCAGAAGGAGGACAAAAACAAAGTGGTCGTCGACGCCATCAAGGAATTCGTGGAGAAAAACGCGCTGGACGTCAATTTGAGCCTGCAGTCGGTCGCGTCGAATTTCAAAATGTCCTCGGCCTACGTCGGCCGCCTGTTTAAGCAATACGAGAACGTTTCCGTCGGCGACTACATTAACGGGTACCGGCTGGAGAAGGCGCGGGAAATGCTGCTCGGCAGCAGCTTCAGCGTGAAGGAAATCGCCGATTACCTCGGCTTCAACAATGCAAGCTACTTTATTACGCTGTTCAAAAAAAGGTTCGGCATGACGCCGAAGGAATTCCGGATGAGCGTCGCGCTCGGGGAAGAAAGAAGGCTCGACGGCACGCGGAATTGATATAAAATGCAAATCCTGATACGTTTAACGGCATGTTGTCTCCGTTTTGGGATAGCCGCCGCCGACTCCCTTTGTCAGAATGAAACCGCAATCCACACTAAAAGGAAAGGCGTGAAGTGGGATGAGCAAGCGGTTTTTGGCGGCGCTATTGGTGTTCGCGTTAGCGCTGGGAGGGCTTCCCGCCCCGAGCGGTCAAGCGCAGGAGGGGGCGGCGAAGGCGTTTTACGTGGCGCCAAATGGAAGCGATTCCAATTCAGGAGGGCCGAACGATCCGTTCCGCACGCTGGAGGCGGCGAGGAACGCCGTTCGCTCGCTCAAGAACGGGGAGGGTTTGCCGGCGGGGGGCGTCACCGTCTACTTAAGGGAAGGCACGTATCCGAGAAGCGAGTCGTTCGAGCTGACGGAGGAGGATTCCGGCACGGCCGAATCTCCGATCGTCTATCGCGCCTACCCTGGCGAGACGGTTCGGCTGTCGGGCGGCGCGAACCTGGACCGTACCGGTTTCGAGCCCGTCGCCGACCCGGCCGTGCTGCAGCGGATCATCGATCCGGCCGCGCGCGGCAAAGTCGTCCGGTTCGACCTGGCGGCTCACGGGTTGACCGACTACGGCCAAATCAGCCGGCACGGCTACTGGAAAGCGAGCGATATCAGCCTGCTGCCGCCGATGCAGCTGTACATCGGGGGCAGGGCATGACGCTGGCCCGCTGGCCCAATGACGGGACCGTTCAAATGGGCGATATCGTCGATCCCGGACCGACGGCGAACGATCCGGACCTGCAGGAGAGGGGCGGGACGTTCAAGTACGAATACGATCGTCCGATGTATTGGACGCAGGCGGACGATATTTGGCTGGACGGCATTTTCGGCTACAGTTGGGAGTGGTCCTACAACAAGATCGCGAGCATCGATACCGAAAACAAGACGATCACGCTGCGGTACGGCGAAATGTCGGGCATTCAAAAAAACTGGTATCCCGATTTCCATTTTGCCGAAAACCTGCTTGAGGAAATCGACATGCCGGGCGAATACTACATCGACCGGAACAGCGGCGTGCTGTATTTGCTTCCGAACGCGGCTTTTCTTTCCGGAAACGGCGACGTTACGGTAACGACGCTGAAGAAGCCCATGATCACGACGATAGGGGCCTCCCACATCCGGTTCGAGGAGCTCGCGCTGGAGTACGGCCGCGACACGGCGGCGGTCATCATCGGGGGCAGCAACGTGACGATCTCGCACTGCGACATCAGCAACTTCGCGGGCGGCGCCGTCTTCGTCAACGTCCCGAGCAAGCAGATGGATCCGGTCCCGGACGATCGGCTGAACGGCACCGGCCA
This sequence comes from Cohnella algarum, assembly GCF_016937515.1. Taxonomy (NCBI): domain Bacteria; kingdom Bacillati; phylum Bacillota; class Bacilli; order Caryophanales; family Paenibacillaceae; genus Cohnella; species Cohnella algarum. The sequence continues at coordinate 1,279,337 of NZ_JAFHKM010000002.1, read as the reverse complement.
CTTGATCGAAAGCACCCATATTCATCATATCGGATCGCTGGCCGTCACGCTCAACGGCGGAAGCGCGGCAACGCTCGAACCCGGGAACAACCGGGTCGTCAACTCCCATATTCGCGACTTCGCCTTTTACAACAAGGCTTACAATCCGGGCGTCGTCCTGCGGGGAGTCGGCAACCAGGCGATCGGCAACGAAATTCACGACGCCCCGCATCCGGGAATTCTCATTTTCGGCAACGATCATCTGGTGGAATTCAACGACATTTATGACGTCTGCAAACTGTTTTCCGATCTCGGCGCCATTTACATGAACGCGGGGGCGACTCCGCAGGAGCGGGGAACGGTCATCCGGCACAATTACTTCCACCATATCGGCGAGGGCAAGCCGGGCGTGGAGGGGGTTTACCCGGACAACCTGACGATGGGGTTGACGATCGAGAAAAACATTTTCTACAAGATGGGAAACGCCGCGATCAAAAACAACGCCGGCTCCTATATTTCGGCGACCAACAACCTGTTCGTCGACACGTACGTTCCGTTCGACAACCATGAGATGTTTCTGGGCAACGCGCCGGGCAACAAGATCGATACCGACTACATGCCGCAATGGGAGGCGCTCTTCGAAGCCAACAACGATTTTATCGGCACCCCGTATTTGACCAAGTATCCGGAGCTTGCGAACTTTTTCGAAGAGAACCGCTATTATCCGGACAGCAACGATTTCAAGCGCAACGTCGTGTACAACCCGACGCTTCAGCGGTCGCCGGACGTCAATGCGGAAGGCGCGCGGGACGTTCTCGACCTGCTTGATTACGAAAACAACTGGGTGACGACGCAGGATCCGGGCTTCGAAAATTTGGCCTCCGGCGATTTGCGCCTGCGGGAAGACGCGCCGGTGTTCAGCCAAATTCCCGGCTTCGCCGACATTCCGTTCGAGGCGATCGGCACGCAGGGGAAAGTGGGGATTTCCCACGCTCCGGATGCCGTCGAGCTGCTCGACGTCGAATTCCCTTACGAGGCGATCACGTTGGAACTGGGCAAGTCGGCCGTCGTCAAAGCCGAGGCCATTCCGTGGAACGCCGCGGACGTCTCGGTGACGTACGGCAGCAGCGATCCGGCGGTTGCGGCGGTTGACGGGAACGGCGGCATCCAGGCATTGGCGCCCGGAGTAGCGACGATTACGGCGCGGTCGGCCGCGAATCCGGCGTTGTCGGACACGCTCGAGGTGACGGTTGCCGACGGCGACGGGGTCATGCACTTCACCGACTTCGAATCGGGCGGCAACGGCTGGCCGGTCGATCCCAATCGCAGCATCGAAGAGGATGAGGAAGGCAATCATTGGTATCGCCTGGTCGGGGGAGCGAACGCCCAATCGCCGCGGGAATTCGCCGACTACGTGCTCGAATATCGGCTGAAAATGCCCGCGGAGGTGCCCGAAGGGGCGAACTATCTGATGTACGAACGCAACGGATCGAACGGCAGCGGATACGTTTTCTACAAAAAGACGGCCGGCGGCTCTTTATGGGCGCTTTACGATTCGCAATGGCGCACATTGGCCGAAGTCGGGCTGGACCGCGAAGACCTGCTGCCCGGCGGCATTCATGCGATCAAGCTCGTCGTCCAAGGCCCGAACGTAAGCCTGTACGTCGACGGGGAGCTGCGCCTGCAAGGCGCGAACCCTTCCCACAGCCCGAGCGGCAAAGTCGGGTTCTACGTGGAAGGAGTCGCGGATATGCGGTTCGACGACGTGAAATTTTCGCTGCTCCGGGAGCCGGTCACGGATATCGAAGTGTCCCCGGCAGCGCTGACGCTCGAAATGGGCGAGAGAAAGCAGTTGACGGCGACCGTGCTGCCGCCGAACGCGTCGAACCGGAACGTGCGGTGGGAATCCAGCGACCCGGCCGTCGCGACCGTGGACGAAGCGGGCGTCGTGACGGCGGTGAAGTCCGGATCGGCGGCAATCCGCGCCGTCTCGGAAGACGACGGCGAGATCCGGGCCGAATCGGCCGTGACCGTCCGGCCGTGGCCGAAGTATCCGGTCCAAACGCTGAACAAGGCCATCAAGGACAAAAAGGGCTGGACGGATTCGGACGCGGTCGAGTTCCGCAAAGGGAACGTCCGCATCGCCGGCGAAGGCGTGTTCGGGTACGAAGGCAAGAAGTTCGGCAGCGAGCTTCTGCGGTTCAACGCCAAGTTCGGAGCGTATGACGGAGGCTGGTACGGGTTCGCGCTGCGCTCCGACCGCGCCGGCGATCCGACCTGGGTGAACGGCAACAAAGGGTACCTCGTCGTCATCAAGGAGGATCAGATCGAATTCCAGACGTGGAAGCCGGGGCAAACGATGGTGCGGATCATCCCGAACGACGCGTTCGAAGCCGGGCGCGAGTACGAGATCGAAATCGGCGTCATCCGCTCCTCCGGCGGAGAACGGTTCATTCTGAAATCGGGCTCCCGCGTCGTCCTGAACGAATGGGATGCCGATGCGAACAACCCGATCGTCGGAGAAGGGTACTTCAACGTCTACCACTACGGCGGGGACGGAGAAGCGGTCGAGCTGATGCCGGCTAAATCGAAGTAACGGCTGGAGCCGCCCGGATCGACGAGGGCGGCTCCTTTTTGCCAGCATAACAATAACGGCCGAAATCGACGGTTAAAGTGCTCCGGCAAGCCCGGCCGCGACGCCTGCGTGGCCTCAAGCCGATGGCACCGCCTGCGCGGAAACGATTTTTGGTGCGATTCGCAAATCCGGCGATCGAAATTGATACGAAATGCGATTTTTAGGATTTCGGCAGCGCTTTCAGGTGTGCCATGATGAGGGAGCGGGCCGCATCGAGCCGTCCGCGAGACATCATACGAGAGGGGGACCGAACGCATGCGCCAATCCGAAGCCGTCCTGTCCGGCGCCGCCGCCGAAGGCAGGCCGAAATCCCGCCGAAAGCCCCGGCTCAGGAGCAGCGACAAGGAGCTCAGCCTTCTGGCGCTCCCTGCGGCGATCTATATTTTCGTCTTCAGCTATCTGACGATGTTCGGCGTCATCATCGCGTTCAAAAATTACCGGTACGACAAGGGCATCTGGGGGAGCGAGTGGGTCGGGCTCGCCAACTTCGAATTTTTTTTCCTGACCGAGAAGGCGTATATCGTTACCCGCAATACCGTTCTTTACAACGTCTGGTTTTTTATCGTGACGACGCTCTGCGCGCTGCTCGTGGCGGTGCTGCTGAACGAAATTTCGCGAAAATGGAGCAAGTATTACCAGACCGTCATGTTTCTGCCGACCTTCGTCTCTTGGGTCGTCATCATGTATTTGGCGGAAATTTTCCTCCACCACGACTACGGCTTCATTAACCAGGTGCTGCAAGCGTTCGGGGCGGAGCGGGTTCGCTGGTACTTGGAACCGGCCAACTGGCCGGCCATTCTGACGGTGGCCCACCTGTGGAAATCGATCGGGTTTTCCGCGCTGGTCTATTACGCGGGCATCGTCGCGATCGATCCGTCTTATTACGAGGCGGCGCGGATCGACGGCGCGACCCGGTTTCAAATGGTCCGCAAAATCACGATTCCGATGCTGGCTCCGCTCATCACGATTTTGCTCATCATGAATATCGGCAGCATGTTCCGCGGCGATTTCGGCCTTCACTTTTTCGTATCGGGGAATTCGCCTCTTCTGTACAACTCGGTCGACATCATCGACACGTTCGTCTATCGCGCGCTCAGCGTCAGCGGCGACACGTCGATGGCGGCCGCGGTGGGGCTGTATCAATCGCTGGTCGGGTTTGTGCTGGTGGTGGCGGCCAACTACGTCGTCCGCAAAATCAACGAGGAAAATTCCCTTTGGTAGGAGGCGAGGCATCCGTGAACGAATCGGCTTTGAAGGGCGGCCGGGTTAGCAACGCGATTTTTCATCTGTTTTTCGTGCTCCTGTCGATCGGAATTCTGGCCCCGTTTCTGCTCATCGTATCCGTTTCCCTGACCGACGAGAAGGCGCTGGCGGAGTTCGGGTATTCATTTATTCCGTCCCGTTTCAGCCTGGTCGCGTACGATTTCATTCTGCAGTCGCCGGCCGCTTTGCTGCGGGCATACGGCAACACCATTTTCATCACCGTCATCGGAACGGTCTTGAGTCTGCTGCTCACGAGCATGGTCGCGTACGTCGTTTCGAGAAGAGATTACCGGCTGAGAGTGCCCTTGACGGTTTACATCTTTTTCACGATGCTGTTCTCGGGCGGTCTGGTGCCGTTCTACATTTTGATGACGCAATATTTGCACCTGAAAGACTCGCTGTGGGCGATCATCCTTCCCGGCATGCTGTCTCCCTTCTACGTGCTCATCATGAAGGGCTTCATGGGCAAAATCCCGCACGAGCTGATCGAATCCACGAAGGTCGATGGAGCGAGCGAGCGGCGCATCTTTTTCCAGATGATCCTCCCGCTTTCGACGCCGGCGCTGGCGACGTTGGGCCTGTTCATCGCGTTCAACTATTGGAACGAGTGGTTCAACGCGCTGTTGTTCATCGACAACGATAAACTCGTCCCGCTGCAGCTGCTGCTCGTCCGGATTATGAACACGCTCGATTTTCTCCGCAACAACAGCGAGTACATCCAAAGCCTGGGGCTGGACATGAGCCAGTTGCCCAACGAATCGATGCGGATGGCGCTGGTCATTCTGGTGGCGGGCCCGATGATGTTCATTTTTCCGTTTTTCCAAAAATATTTCGTGCAAGGCATGACGGTAGGTTCGTTAAAGGGGTAACGGCGCGAAGCTGCTTTGTCCATGTTCATAAATTAAAAATGATTGACGGAGGGGTTCTGGCATGAAAAAGGTTCGGTATGTCGGCATTCTGATGATTTGCCTGGCTTTGTTCGCGACGGCGTGCAGCGGAGGCGGCAGCGGCGGGGGAACCAACGGGCCCGCGGCAAGCGGCGAATCGTCCGCGCCGGCTTCCGCGTCGGGAAGCGAGAGCGGGCTGCCCGAAGTCACGCTCACGTGGTATTACGGCGTCGCCCAAGTGTCGCCGGACCAGCAACTGATCGAAGACGAGGTCAACAAAATCATCAAGCCGAAACTCAACGCGACCGTCAAGCTGAAGCCGATCGATTTCGGCAGCTACACGACGAAGCTGAATACGGCAAGCGCCGCGGGCGAGGAGTTCGACCTGGTCTGGACGGCGAACTGGGCGTTCAACTACGACGAAAACGTGAAAAAGGGCGCGTTCCTGCCGCTCGACGATCTGATCGACGAATACGCCCCCGAGACGAAAAAAGCGATTCCGGACTTTACGTGGGACGCGACGAAGCACCAGGGTCAAATCTATGCCGTTCCGAACTACCAGACGGTCATTTCGCGCTACGGCATCAACGTGATCAAGGAATATGCGGACAAATACGGGCTGGACCCCGCCAGCGTCAAACGGTATGAGGACCTGGAGCCGTTCCTCGAGTTGATCAAGCAAAACGAGCCCGGCATCGTACCGTTCATGCTCGTCGGCCCGCTGACGAAGTTTCATCCGTTTTTCTGGGGCTACGACGATTACGGGGTGAAGCTCGGGGACGAGACGTATAAGGTGAATTTCCTCGAAGCTTCGCCGGAATACAAGCAATTCGTCGAATTGATGCACAGCTGGTTCGAAAAAGGCTATATCAACGAGGACGCGTCCACGGTCAAGCAGATCGACAGCAGCCATAACGGCACGTTCGCCGCGTCCATCGAATACACGATGAAGCCGGGCTACGAAGCGGAAATCAAGGCGAAAAACGGCGGCCGGGACATCATCGGCATTCCGCTCACGGACGTGACGACGACCCGTACCTCCAATATCGCGACGCTGACGGCAATCAGCCGCACCTCCAAAAATCCGGAGCGCGCCATGATGCTGATCGAACTGGTCAATACGGACCGGGAGCTGTTCAACCTGCTGAGCTTCGGTTTGGAAGGGAAGCACTACGAGAAGCTGAGCGACAACATCGTCAAAACGAATCCGAACGGAGGCTATACGGCTTCCAACTGGGTGTTCGGCAACGTGTTCAACGGCTATCTGATCGAAGGCCAGGCGGAAGATACGTGGGAGGTCACCGAGGAGTGGAACCAGTCCGCCGTCGTGCAGCCGACGTTCGGGTTCAATTTCGACGATACGGCGGTGAAGGCGGAAAACGCCAACGTGGCGGCCATCCGGGCCGAATACGAGCCGCTGCTGTTCACGGGCACGGTCGATCCCGCCGAATATTTGCCGGAATATATCGACAAGCTGAAAAAAGCCGGCGTCGAAAAGGTGCATGCGGAGCTGCAAAAGCAACTGGACGCCTGGGTCGCGGAGAAGAAGCAAAACGGCTAAACCGCGGTTTGCGGGCTCGATGAATAAAACCAACCTCTCCTTTGAGCGGCGGGGGCCCGGCGAGGCCCTTTCGCGAGCGGAGGGGTTTCTTTTTGCGCCGGAAAAGGAAGTGCGCTTCGCAAGGCAGGCGCATACAATATACATCATGCCAAAAGGGGGGAGAGAGCGATGAGGTCCATCTCCCGCAAAAAAAAGCGGCGCAAGCGAAAAATCCGCCCCTGCCCGGCTCTCTCCAAAAAGAGACCGCGCCAGCGGCGCCGCCGCAAAGCCCGGCGGCCGAGCGCGGCATGCCGCAAAAAGCGCGTCTCGCCGCCGCGATTGCTCCGGCAGGCCGGGTTCGCCGATCCGCCGCCGGGCGCTCCCGGGCCGCAGGGGCAGGCAGGACCGGTCGGGCCGATCGGATCGGCTGGGCTTGCCTGCCCTGCGGGTCCCGCAGGCTTTGCGGATGCTGCAGGACCGGAGGGTCCGGCGGGACCAACGGATCCGGCCGCATGGCCTGCCATCTCCGTTCATCCGGTCGTGCAGCGGTTTTTCTTCGTTCCTCCCTCCGCGATTTCAATGTCGGAGCCGCAAGTTTTGGCCGCGGAACGGTTCGAGAACGATCAGGGCGAGCCCGCGACCGAATTTCCGGACTTCGGGAGATCCGGTTACTATAATTTGTACGTGAACGGGGTTTTGCAGGAGGGAAGCCTTTATCGCGTGGATTCGCGCTCGGTTGCGTTGGCGCCGACGGGCCAGACGATTATTGCGGGCGCTCCGATCATTCTCGAATCGGTCGGCTTCCTCGTCCGCGTTTCCTGAAAACCGGTGTTCTTTTCCCAAGGGATGCGCACAAGCTGTCGAATCTTTCCTTGAATATGGTATAAAGCTACGCGCAACTCCTTTTGGGAAAGGAGGTTCATCTCATGGCATTGCAACTAATGAAACTCGCCGTCTCGATCCAGACGTCGGTGACGGTCGGACCCGCCTCCGACAAGTTTTTTTACGTGACGACGGCGGAAACGGCCGCGGGAGCGACGCTCAGCATCGATGCCGCCAGCTTTTTCGACAATACCGGCGCGGCGGTCGCGGCACTGCCGGCGTTGGCGACGGACAACAGCTATTTCAGCGTATACGTCAACGGCGTCCTTCAAATGGAAGGCATTTGCACCTATACGCCCGGCGCCACCGGCGTCGGTTCGCTTGCCATCGCCGTCCCCGCAGGCGGAGACCCCATCCTTGCGGATTCCCCGGTTGTGCTCGAAGTGCTGAATTTCGCGCCGGCTTCGACGTCGACGGTCAATACCTGAAGCCGCCGGCCGGCGAAACGATTTAAAAGCGTCTTTCCCGTTCGGGAAAGGCCTTCTTTTTGGCGATCCGATCCGGCTCCCGGTCCATGATTATGATATACTGTTTACAGGATACACACTTTTTGGGGTTGCCTGCGGAGGACGGATAGATGGATAGCCATGATTTTTCGGACCACGAAGCGTTCAAAAACTTTCCGAACGGAGCCAAGCTCAGTTGGGGATTGGCCAAGCCGTCCCGGAGAGGCCCGAAGGGCGAATTAAACGTCAAAAAAATCGTCGACGCGGCGATCGAGATTGCCGACTCGGACGGGCTGCCCGCGGTTTCGATGAATCGGGTCGCCTCCAGGCTCGGGTTTACGCCGATGTCCCTCTACCGGTACATATCCGGCAAGGAGGACCTGCTTTTCCTTATGCAGGACGCCGTATGCGAGATTCCGATTCCGCCCGACGACCCGGAGAAGGACTGGCGGCAAAGCATGCGGGAATATGTCGCGGCATGCATTCAGGTGTTCCGGGTTCACCCGTGGTTTGCGGATATTCCGATTACGGGCGTCCCGCTCGGGCCGAACAATTTGCGGGTGGTCGACTGGGCGCTTCGGCCGCTTCGCCGATTTCCGTTGAACGATTTCGAGAAAATGTCGATCGTCTTGCTGCTCAGCGGCTACTCGCGTTCGGCCGGCATTCTCCAGCGGGACATGGACCGGGCCATTCAGGCCGGCTCCGACCTGGGAACGTTCAGCGGAGTCGGCTACGGGGCCGCCCTCAAGCTGCTGCTCGATCCCGAACGCTTTCCGGACCTGTATCCGATCGTCGCGTCCGGCGCGTATACGGAAGAAAGCGAGGTCGAAAATACGGTCGGCAACGATTTCGATTTCGGGCTGGAGCGGATTTTGGACGGGATCGAGCATTACCTCGCCTCCAAAAACGCCGGGGCGAACGAGGGCGAGTAGACGGGGCCGGGGCACAGAATCGGTTTGCCCGGTTTCGCGGAGAACGCCGGAAAGTTTTGCCGGCGATTTTTTAGAATCCGTGCGGCGGATCTCCGAAAGGAATCCGCTGCGTTTAAGCTTTATCTGCGATAGGGAACCATCCTGGAGTATGGATGATTTTCAACCATAACGGTTCGGCAATCCCCGATTTTTCCCGGTTATTTAAAGTTAAATCAAGACGAAGGCTTCAAAGAACGCAAGGAGAAAGCAAAAATAAAGCCCGTCTCCGTCGTTGAGATGAGTTATTTTTCCGCACCTGCCAAAACGGACAAGTTGCCGAAGTTGCCGAATTCGATGAGATAAGCTTGAACTGCCGCTTGACTGAGCTCCCGGCCGGCGGTTCGCTGCATGGCGGCGGTCGGTCGATCGTGCGGCGGGGGAAGCGGTGGTCAGGTGAGGGGCTTATGTTGGATTATATCCAACGGACAGAGCGAAAAGCGAGGAAAACTCGGTCTAGAGTGGATTTTATCCAACGAAGAACTTGAAATGAGGCCGAAATCGCCGGAAAGGCCTCGCCTGGTTGGACAAAATCCAACGGAGCCGGCGAGCTTCGCAAAAAAAGCGGTTTTGGTTGGACGAAATCCAATGAAGCCACGCCGGGCCTCGCGAAAGTCCGGCAAGCCCCTTTAGTTCGCGAGCGGCCGGGATGTCCGGCTTGCCAAGGGCGCGTCCAGACGTTTTCTTAGTCCGCGTCCTTTGCCTAGCCGGCATCCGGCATCCCGCGTTTGCCGACTTCCCGCCTTACCGGCGCCCGGCCTTGCGGCGGAACGCGGCGAGGCACCAAACGACGGACGCGAGCAAAATCGCCGCGCACCAGCCGACGGCCAGCCAGCCGTTCGAGCCGATCGGGGTTCCCATCAGCAGGCCGCGTATGAGTTCAATGACGGGCGTAATCGGCTGATGGTCCGCGACGCCTTGCAGCCAATCCGGCATCGTGTCGGTCGGAACGAAGGCGCTGGACAAATAAGGGAGGAACAGCAGGATGAAGCCGTATCCGCTGGCGGCGGAAGGACTGCCGGCGACCATGCCGATGGCGGCGAAAAGCCAGGTGAGCGCCAGGATGAACAAAGCGATGACGGCTACCGCCGCCAGCCATTCCGGCGCGCTCGCGGAAGGCCGAAACCCGACGAGAAGCGCGACGCCGATGACGATGGCGGTCGCCAGCAAATTGCGGGCCAGGCTCGCGACGACGTGCCCGGTAATGACGCCGAGGCTGCGGATCGGCATCGTACGAAACCGGTCGACGATGCCGTTCTTCATATCGAGCGCGACGTCGACCGCGGTGCCGGACGAGCCGAAGCCGGCGCACAGCAGAATGATTCCCGGCACGACGTAATTGACGTAGTTTCCGCTCGTATCGATCGCCCCTCCGAACACATACGTAAACATCAGCATCAGCAGAACGGGCAGCAGAATGGCCATAAGCAGCGCTTCGGCATTGCGCAAGCTCAATCGGATGCTGCGCCCGATGAAGACGGCGTTCGTCACGAGAAAAGAGGCGGACTTGCTTGTCGTTGGAGTCATCATGACGGAATTCCCTCCTTTTTTTTGGATGTGAGCGACAGAAAGACGTCGTCCATGCTCGGTTTGCGAATGGCGACCCGGGTTTCCCGCGGAAACAGCGGATACAACCCGTCCAGCGTTTCCCGAATGTCCGCGAGATGCCCGGTCGTGGGAAGCGACTGGAGCAGCTCGTCGTCCGCCCCTCGCAATTCGATCACTTCGCCGGCCACGCGCGATTTCAATTCCTTCGCCGTTCCGGTCGCGATGACGCGCCCGCCCGAAATGACGGAAATCAGATCGGCTAGCTGATCGGCTTCTTCCAGGTACTGCGTGGTCAGAAAAACGGTCGTCCCTTGTTCCTTCAAACGCAGGATGATCTCCCACAGGGCCCGCCGGCTTGTCGTGTCGAGGCCGGTCGTCGGTTCGTCCAGAAACAGAATCGGTCTCGGCACGACCAGGCTGATCGCGAGATCGAGCCGCCGCCGCATGCCGCCCGAGTAGGTTTTGACGCGCTTGCGGGCCGCGGCGGCCAGGTCGAAGCGGTTCAGCAGCTGGCGGGCTCTGGCCGTCGTTTCGGCGGGCGAGAGCCCGGACAGCCGGCCCATCATGCGCAAGTTTTCTTCGGCGGTCAGCATTTCGTCGACCGCGGCGAACTGGCCGGTAAGGCTGATGGCGTGTTTGACCTTGTTTTTTTCGGTTTTGACGTCGAATCCGGCCACCCGGACCAAGCCTTCGTCCGGCGGGACGAGCGTCGATAAAATGTGAATCAGCGTCGTTTTGCCCGCGCCGTTCGGGCCGAGCAGCGCATAGACGGCGCCCGCGGGGACCGTCAGGTCGATTCCGTCAAGCACGGTATGGCGGCCGAACGATTTCCGCAGCCCTTTCGTTTCGATTGCAAGGTCGTTCATGGATAGGCTCCTCTCCTTCGCGAATCATGTGTATTTCATAAACAGTATATATCATAAACAATATATTATATACGCAGTTTTTTGACAACACCATTTTTGGCTAAAATGCAAAACCCCGATCTCCGTCCAGTCCCTCACGGGACAAAAGGTGGGGCATCCGATGCGACGCCGGGTGAGGGGCGAATGGATTCGGCGCGGCTACAATGAAGATGGATCTTCGAACGAATACGGACGGAAGCGGGGAGAGGAAATGAACGGACGGGAAACGAATTCCCTTGAATGCCCGGCAGCGGCGGCGGGCCAAACGCTGCCTTCAGCGCGAGCGCCGCGGGCTGCCAACTATACGGTCATGCAGAAGATATGGCTTCTATGGGAGAAGCTCGCGGGCTGGGGTATGAAACTCGGATGCGATTATGTGCTGGAGTTCGGCATCTGCAAGGTCATGGTCAAACGTCACACGGGAGAAGCGATCGACTGCGAGGACGGCACGAGGATCGAACCCGGCGACCGGATCGGCGAGCTGCACCTGGACAACCGACAGATGCTGGAGCTGGCGCGGACGCTAGGGCCCGATCGGGCGGCTTTGCAGACGGCAAGGCTGGCGCGGGCGTCGTTGAAACGGATCGACGAGGCGATGGAAACGAGGCCGGAGTTGATCGAAGTGAAGGCGCTGGTGGGCGTCACCCTGCTCCATCGGGGGCTTATTCACGGCTTGGGGTTCGAATGCAAGCCGCTACCGTCCAAAGGGTTCGAAAGGACGTCGACCGTCTATTTGCAGACGTTGTTGCGGTTCATGCATCCGGAAGGGGCGAACCGCGTGAGCCGCAGCAAGCAAAAGCTGACTCCGCTTATGCTCGTCCACACGCGCGAGTCGCTCCGGATTTCGATGGCCCGGGTAAGGTCCGACCTCTCCTGAGCATCTCCCGGACATTGGCCGGACGCTGTTTTTGATCCTAACGGGTCGTCTCTCAGGGCCGTGCTCGGCCCGCCTAGCCCCTCAATAGCCCCGTCAAGCCGAAGTCCCGAAATTCCCCTTTTCCAAACCGCGCCGTCTTGCTATACAATGAAGAGCGGGAACATCCCGCGCGACGGGAAGCATCGGGCGGCGCGCGGCCGTCCGGAAAAGGAGCCTTTTTCAGGAGCATGAAATTTTCCATACAATATTTGTCGTTTTTCGTGATTCAGACGGAAGGAGCCGGCGATCCGGATTCGGGCAGGCGGTACAAGCACTACCAGACGCTGGATCAGTTCGATTACGAGGAAAGCGAAATCAAATCGTTTCTGGACTCGGAGTTCGCGCGAATCGCCAAGCGAAAAGCCGACGTCCATGCCGTTTCGGAAAACGCCCCGACGAAAATCGGCCGGTTTGTGGTGGAGCCGGGGCACGATCCGGACAGCAATCCGAACTACAATCTGTTTCAAAAGCTTCGTTCGGCGCGGGACAAGCAGCAGTTTCATTACGCCTGCGACGATATGGTGCGGCTGTACATGAACACGAGCGCGGTGCGGGGGGGAGCCTTCATCGTCGCGCAGGGCAAGTTGAACGAGCTGTTCGACGATCCGTTCGTCTTCGTGCTGAAGTGCGATTTCGAGTCCAAAATCGCGCGCGTCTCCGACGAAAAAAGCCTCATCTCGCACGTCGAAATGGCGATCAGCGCCCGCAACATCAAATCGATCCAGTATCCGAACATGCCGGAGGAAGGGATGCTGGAGCCGTTCGAGCTGAAAATTCACCAGGCCTCGCACGCCCGCTATTTCGAGGACTTTCTCAAGTACGTCTCCTACGAAAAGTCGAAGCCCGAAATCGTGACCGACCAGGTGCTCGATCTCGTTCAGCAATATATGGAGACGAAGTGGCAAGGCGGGGAAGGCGAAGAGGACGCGATGCCGCCTTACGCGGCTCCATACGTCGCGGCTTCCGCCGAAACGGCCGCGGACGACGGGGCGTACGAGCGGGCGCGGGAACCGGAAGCGGGCGGCGAGCCCGCGGCCGAGTCGCCGCTCCGGCTTGCCGAAGACGGCGGGGCGGAAGCCGAAGATCGGCGGCGCGACGGAGCGGGGAACGCCGACGGCGGCGGCCCGGATTACAGCCCGGATTACGGCGCGCATGCCGGCGAGCCCGGCGGCGCGGGCGCCGGAGCGCAAGGCCATCCCGGGCGGCAGCGGGAAGCCAGCCAGTATGAAGCCTGGGCGGCCAGCGACAAAAGGCAGCTGCAGGAAAAATGGACGCACGACGACGTCATGGAAGCGACGGCGCAAATTGTCGAGCTTCAGCCGGAGCTGGAGCTTAAATTCAAGCTGGACGACATTTCCGTCAAGGGGCGGATGTCGGATTACGGCGGCAGCCTGCACATCGCCCGGTTCAGGGGGCGATACGTCGTGCTGATCGAAGGGGATACGTTCGAGTTCGAGAAAGGGCTCTCCCCGGTCGAGCTGCTGTATCCGGACGAGCTGGAGGATGTGCTTGCGCGGGTGGCCCGGCGGAACGAAGAGGCTTAAGGCAGCGTAAGTGCCGATTCATGGCGCTTGAAATGCGAAAAAGAACGGCGGAACGAGGCGTTGCGAATGGAACCGACTTTGCGGCACGAAACGATACATCCTTCTCCGATGGCCGCGCGCCTCGGGCGCAGATTGCGTCCGGGGCGCAGGCGGATGCTGGCGCGGGACACCGCCCCGTGGCGCGCCGCCGCCGCCGGCATGTGGGCCGCCGGCGGGGCGATGGCCGCCTTGGGCGCGCTCGGCGCTCCGACCGGGTTCGGCGCCGGCTTCGACATCGCGGGGGCGGTCGCGCTTCATACGATCGGCTTGCTGCTCGCGGGAAGCCTCGTCGCGTGGCTGCTCGCGGTGCTGCATCTCGCGCTGCCCGGCTTCGCGTGCGGCGCCGCGCTTTTTGCGTTATCGGAGGTCGCGCTGATCTTGTTTTTCGGCGATCTCGGGCTGTGGTTTTCGCTTGGTTTCGCTTTCTTTTCGGTCGGAACCCTCGCCCTTGCGGGGACTGCCGCGCGAATGACGTTCAGCCGCCGCTTCGGATGGCGGCGCAAGCTGGGGGCGTGGCTTGCCGTTGCCGGGGCGCTCCTGGCCGTCGGAGCGACGACCGCAGCGTCGGGAGGAACGGCGGCCGAGCCGGCGGCCTTGCCGTCGCCGGAGGCAGCGGGCGAAGCGATCGCCCCCTTGCGGGCGGACGATCCCTCCCGGCCGGGAAGCTATGCGTTCGAGGCCTTTACGTACGGGAGCGGGCAAGACCGGCACCGGCCGGAATACGGCGAGGGGGCGGCCGTCGTGTCGGCCTCCGTCGACGGATCGGCCTATATCCGCAATTGGGCGTGGCTCCGAGAACGATTCTGGGGGTTCGACGAGACGTCCCTTCCGCTGAACGGCCGAGTGTGGATGCCGGAAGGGGAGGGGCCTTTTCCGCTTGCCCTGATCGTGCACGGCAATCATCTGATGGAGGATTTCTCCGACGGCGGGTACGCCTACCTGGGGGAACAGCTGGCGAGTCGGGGAATCGCCGCGGTTTCCGTCGACGAAAACTTTTTGAATTTTTCCGTCTGGTCGGGCATTCCCGACGAGGATATGAAGCCGCGGGCGTGGCTTTTGCTGCAGCACATCCGGCAGCTGCAGGCTTTCGCCGCGGACGCGTCGACGCCTTTTTACGATCGGATCGATTTTGACCGGATCGCGCTGATCGGGCACTCGCGAGGCGGCCAGGCGGCGGCCATGGCGGCCGCGGCCGATCAGTGGTTCGGGGAGGGTGCCGGCTTGCCGGATCCGGACAGCTATTCGATCGCGGGCGTGGCGGCGCTGGCGCCTACGGATACGGCGGTAGACGGACGTGTCACGCGGCTGACCGACGTTTCGTACCTCGTGCTGCAAGGGGCGGCGGATGCCGATATTACGAGTTTTTACGGCGAAAGGCAGTACGGACGCGCCGGCTTTTCGCCGTCTTCCGAAGGGTTCAAAGCTTCGTTGTACGTGGACGGCGCCAACCACGGCCAATTCAATACGACGTGGGGGAGCAAGGACGAGGCGATGCCGGCCGCTTTGTTTTTGCGCTCTCCGTCTCTTTCGGGCGAGGACCAGCGGCAGATCGCGAAAGCGTACCTGACGGCGTTCGCGGAGACGGTGCTGAAAGGCGAATCCGGTTATGAAGCCTTGTTCCGCGATTATCGGGCGGGGGCGCTTTTTCTGCCGGATACGGGATACTGGAGCCGCTACGAGAGCGCGGCATTCGTGCCCGTCGCCCGCTTCGAGGAAACGAGCGACATCGAAGCTCCCGCGGACAGGATCGACGCGGAAGCGGCCGGCACGTCCTACTGGACGCATGAGGAAACGACGGACCGGGACGGCCGTAAAACCGGCAACCGGGCGGTCGCCTTGAAATGGGAGGAAGAAGCCCGCTATACGCTTCTTGCGGAGGAAGCGATGGACGGGCCGTTCGCGGGGGAGAAAGAAGGCGGCAGCGTCAGCCTGGTTTTTTCCATGTCGGACGGGGCCGCGGATCGGGGCGGCGAATCGGAGACCGAGCCCGAAAGCGGGCCGGAGTCGCCGGACAGGCCGGATGCGGAGGGCGGCGCGGCGGAACCGCAGCCGGGCGAAGCGGGCATTTCGCTGTCCGAGGCGGAAGTCGAGCTCGCGGATGCGTCCGGAGCGTCGGCGCGCGTGGCGATAAGCGACGTCATGCCGATTCTGCCCTCGCCGGCCACGACGTTCACCTATTTTTCCTTGCTGGAAGAGACGATGGACGACGGCAAATACGACGAGTCCGTACAAGCCGTATTTCAAACGTACGAGCTCCCGCTGGAGCTGTTCGCCGAAGCGAATCCGGCATTCGATCCGGACGAGATAGTCCGCATCACGTTTTTGTTCCCGGAGGGTCCCGGAGAAGCGATGCTGGACGATATCGGGTTTTCGTAAGAGGCATGTCGGCAGGCGGCTTGGGAAAACTTGAGATGCGGCCGGTCGCGGCAGCGCGGCAGGCATGGGGAGTTTGGGGAAAAGAGATTTATCCCAGCATTGACATCGGTATAGAGTGGGGTTTATACTGTGCAATATGACGTTACAGTTCATTTGTCGCATTTACTGTGTATTATATTAGCATAGTAACAATAAGGGTTCAATCGAAACCAAAAAGGAGTGGAGAACATGTCTGTCTCATCCGCCGCGCAATCGCAGGCAAGCTTCGAATCGGTCATCCGGGAACGCCGTTCCGTCCGCCATTACGACGCCTCGGCGCAAATTTCCGAACAGGAATTGAAAGATCTGCTGAAGGAGGCGACGCTGGCGCCTTCGAGCAGCAATTTGCAGCCTTGGCGCTTTCTGGTGATCAACGATTCGGAAGCGAAAAAGCGTCTGTTGCCGATCGCCAACAATCAGCAGCAAGTCGTCGAAGCGTCCGCCGTCATCGCCGTGCTGGGCGACAGGGATGCTTACAAGCAATCGGAGAAAATCAACCGCCTGGCGGTCGAAGCCGGGTATATGACGGAGGAGTTCGCCGCAACGTTTACGGCGAATTCCACCAAGCTCTATGGCGCGCTTCCGTCGGAACGGAGAGAAAAAATCGCGCTGATCGACGGCGGACTCGTCAGCATGCAGCTGATGCTGGCGGCGAAAGCCCGCGGCTATGACACCGTTCCGATGGGCGGCTACAACGCGGAGCAGCTCATCGCCGAATTCCGCATTCCGGACCCCTACGTGCCGGTCATGCTCATCGCCGTCGGCAAAGCGGCCACCCCGGGGCGTCCGACTTCCCGGCTGCCCGTCGAAGACGTGACGGTTTGGAACACGTTTTAAAATTCCGCTTCGCGAAAGCCCGTCTTGCGGCCCTTCCGGCCGAGGACGGGTTTTTTGCGCCGGGGCTCCCTCCGCTGGATTTTATCGGACAAAACTTCAACGAAGATCGCGACACGCCGACTACCCATTCCGATTTGGCGAAATCCTGCGTAAGATTGCAAAGCTGTCCAGGATCGATGGGGGCTCCCGCGTTTTTCAGCAAATGTTAAGCGCCTCGGCGCATAATGAAAAGCATCTCGGTCCGGACGGCAAAAGAACGGGATATCCGGGCAATCGAAACCGTTGTAGAATTGAGGCACGGACCCGATTCATTTCGGGAAGCTCGAATCGGCCCGACAGGCAAATCTTTTACATAAGGCGCGGGTGAGACAGCTGAAACGGAAACGCACGTTTTTTTTCATAGACGGCTATTTGGCGGTTTTGGTCCTTTGCGTTGCGGCGGTCGTTGCCATTATGTTGGTCAATAAATTCGACAAAGCCCCTCCCCCGTCGCCAAAGGCGGCATTCTGGACTTGAGCGGGTGGGATCTGAAGGAACGGGGCCGGGTCGCGTTGGACGGCGAGTGGGAGTTCTATCCCGGGCAATTGCTGACGCCGGAAGAGCTCCAGGCCGGGAGCGTCGCGGGCAAAAGGCTGTTGAACGTTCCCGGCGTTTGGAACGGCGAAGGCATCGGAGCCTGGGGCAGCGCGACCTACCGGCTGCGGGTTCGGGTGGATCCGACGGACGAATTGCTGGCCATTCAAAAGCGGATCATCCGCTTTTCCGAAAACATTTTCGTCAACGGCAAGCTCGTCGGAGGCTCGGGCGAGCCTGCGCCGACCCGGGACGAATACAGGCCGGGCAACATGCCGTATCCGGTAAGCTTTTACGTTCCCGAAGACGGCAAACTCGATATCGTCATCCAGGTGGCCAATTTCGATTTCAAAACCGGGGGCATCGTTTCGCATCTCCGGCTCGGCCTCCATTCCGACATCCAGTTTGCCCGGTTCCTGCAAATCTCGCTGGAGTGGGCGGGCGTTCTGCTGCTGTTTGCGTTCAGTCTGTTTTACTTTCTCACTCATTTTTTCCTGAGCCGCCAAAGAAGCTTTTTGCTGTTCGGGGCGTTCAACCTCTTGTTTGCCGTCACGATCCTGCTCAACGGGGAACGGTCGTTTTTGCAGGTATTTCCCGAAGCCCCTTTCGAATTGACCTGGAAGCTCAAGGATTTGACGATGTTCCTTCCGTTTCCGATAATGCTCGGCTTCGTTTATTCGATGTTCAGGAAGCTGCCGGTATTCCGAGCCGTTCTTACCGTTGCGGGCGGCACCGTGCTTGCCTACTGCGCGTTTATCGTTTTCGTGCCCTACTATGTCTACGCGTACGCGCTCGAGTATTTTCTGGCCAGCCTTCCGCTTTCCTACGGTCTGTTAGCCATAGCGTTAAGCGTGCTGTATATGAGGGGGGAGTACGGGGCCTTCGGGAAAAGAGAGATGCAGCTTTTTATCGCTTCGCTTCTCAGCCTGACGCTGTTCCCGTTGAATATGGTCATCAATATGTTGGACGACAGCCTGGCCATGTTTATTTTAACCGATGCGCTCGCTTATTCGTTCGGCGTTTTGACCTTTATGATGTTCGCGGTCCGCTACATCGATACCTACCGCTCGATGGAAAAATTGACCGGGCAATTGAAGGAGGCCGACCGATATAAAACCGAATTTCTGCTTCGCACTTCCCACGAGCTGAATACGCCGCTCAACGGCATCATCAACCTGTCGCAAGCGGCGATGGATGCGCCTTCGGGAACCGCCGGCGTCCGGCAAAACCGGGACAAGCTGCTGCTGATCCGCAACACGGCATTTCGGATGTCCAACATGGTGAACGACGTTATCGATTTGGCGAAAATCGAGGACGGCAAGCTGGAAGTCGAGCTTGGATCGGTCGATCTGGCCGCCGTCGTTTCGATCCAATTCGAGATGCACGGCTTTTTATCCAAAGAGAAAAAGGTGACGCTGTCCCGGCGAATCGCGGACGATGCCCGCTATGTCGTCGCGGATGAAGCGCGCCTTAAGCAGGTCATGTCCAATCTCGTCAGCTATGCGCTGCAGCATACGGCGCGCGGGGAGCTGGCCGTGAGCAGCGCGCGCGGCGGCGAAGACGTTGTCGTGGCGATCAAGGCGAAGGGCGGCGGCGCGCCGGAGACGCACGCGGCGGAACAGGCCGGCTTCGGGATCGGGCTTTCCGTCGCCCGGCAATTGATCGAGCGGATGGGAGGACAACTGATGGAGGAGGCCGGCGTTTCCGAGGACGGGATCGGCTTCGAGGTCAGGCTTCCGGCCGCATCCGGCACGGCGCTGGCCGGCGCGGAGAAAAGCCGGGCGGAGACGGCGGCCGCTTCCGAACCCGCGGCTCGCTCGGCCGGGAGCGCCGGGGTTGCCGGGGGAACCGACACCGTCCTGATCGCCGGAGAGTGGAAAAATTCCGAGATCATGGCCAACTTGCTGGCGATCGAAGGCTATCGGGTCGTTACGGCCCATACGGACAAGGAAGCGCTCGAATTCGTCAGCCGGCCGCAAAGGCCGGACCTCGTCTTGCTGGACGTCATGCTGTCGGGCGGCAAGGGATACGAGACGGGAAGGCAAATTCGCAAGCTGTTTACCCAGATCGAGCTTCCGATTTTGTATTTGATGGCGGCAAGCACGCAAGCCGACGTGGAGGCTTGCCTGTCGGCGGGCGGAAACGACGTGATCGCCAAGCCGATCGACGCCGGGGAAGTCCGCGTCCGCATTCGCACGCAGCTCGCGATGAAGCGTCTGGCGCGGGAAGCGGCGCAAAACGAGATGGCGTTTTTGCAATCGCAGATCAAGCCCCATTTTCTCTACAACGCTCTGGGCACCATCATGTCGCTCTGCTACACGGACGGGGTGCGGGCGGGCGAGCTGCTGTCCGTGCTCAGCACGTATTTGCGGATTTTGTTCCACCATAACCGGATGGAAGAAATCGTGCCGCTCGAGCAGGAAATCGAGCTGATTCAAGCCTATGTCGACATCGAAAAGGCGAGATTCGGCCAAAGGCTCAACGTAAAGTTCGAATACGACGAAGAGCTGCTCGGACAGTCGATCATGCCGCTGACGATTCAGCCCCTCGTCGAAAACGCGATCCGGCACGGCGTGGCGCGCAAAGTGAACGGGGGAACCGTCTCGATTTCGATCCGCCGCAAAGACCGCTTTGCGGAAGTGATTGTCGAGGACGACGGGGTCGGCATGCCGGAAGCCAGACGAAAGGAGCTGCTGGAGCCGAAGGCCGGCGAGCGTGGCGTCGGCTTCGCAAACATTATGAAAAGATTGACGCATCGCACTGGCAAGCGTCCGCTGCTGGAAAGCGTACCGGACCGGGGGACGAAGGTGACGTTTTGGCTGCCGCTTGACGAACGCGACGAAAAAGAGGGGAGGGATGAGCCATGATACGCGCTTGTCTGGTGGACGACGAGGAGCATGCGCTCAACATTTTGAGCATCCTGCTGCAGAAAACGGGCGAAGTCGAAGTCGTGGGCATGGCGGGGAACGGGTACGAAGGGTTGGAAATGATCCGGAAGTTGCGTCCGGACGCGGTGTTCCTCGATATCGAAATGCCCGGCATGAGCGGGGTGGAGCTGGCCGAGACCATTTTGGCCGAAAATCTGGAAACGCAGATCGTTTTCGTGACGGCGTACGATCGCTATGCGATTTCGGCGTTCGAACAGGCGGCCATCGATTATTTGCTCAAACCGCTGGAGACGAGCCGGCTGGAAAAGACGGTGCAGCGCATCCGCAAAGGGAAATCGTTCTTCGAATCCGTCGGCAAAAGCGCCGAAGAAGCCGCGGGACGCGATGCGGAGCAGGCAGACGAGCCGATCCGGATCAAGCTGCTGGGCGGCGTCGGGGCGATGAACGGCCGCGGAGACTATTTGAAATGGCGGACCGGGAAGGAAAAGGAACTGTTCGCTTGCCTTGCGCTGCACCTTCACGAGTTCGTGCACCGCGATCATATTTTGGACAAGCTGTGGCCGGAGGAGCCGTTTCATAAGGCGAAAGTGTATTTGCATACGTGCGTCAGCTATTTGCGCAGGGAGTTCAGGCAGTACGGTCTGGTTAAAGCGGTCGTTTACGAGGAGGAAAAGTACATGCTCGGTTCCGACTTGCTTGAGTCCGATTACCGTCAGCTCAAGGAGTCGCTGCAGGCGATGAAGCAGGCGTCGCAGCTTTCGACCAAGGAACTGGAGCGCGTCCTTTCGATGTACGCGGGGCCGTTGTTTATGGACGAGGACTATCCTTGGGCCGAACCCGAAATTCGGCATTTGGACCAGGAGATCGCCAATCTGCGGATGGAGCTTCTTCGAAGATACGAATCGCAAGGAGACGATGCCCGGCTGATCAAGGCGGCGCGCGTCTACATTCAGACCTGGCCGTACAACGAGGAAGCGTACCGGCTGCTGATGAGCGGCCATCGAAGGCTGGGCCAGCACGACGAAGTTCATCGGGTGTACCGCCAATTGACCGACCGGTTCGACGAATTGGCGATCGAGCCGTCGGAGCTGACCAAGCGGCTGTATGCGGACATTTGCAGCGGCCGCGCATAGCGGCAAGAAGGGACGAAAAGCCGGGCGTCATGGCGCCTTGCGGACTGTCCCTTCTTTTATTCGCGTATGAACTTTCGGCCGGACCGGGAAACTAGAGGCACACGGCTTGAAATCCGGTCCGAAGGAGGAAGTTGGCATGCCGGCATGGGCAATTGCGTTGGTCGTCTTGGGCGTCGTGATGGCTCTGATCGTTTCGACTTGCTTGTATTTGTACCGGTTTGCGTTCGGGCGAAACCGGAAAACGTTCATGCAAAAGGACCCGAACGTGCCCCAGCTCGATCCGTCGATCGTGAAGCAAGCGCAAGACTGGTTCGGCAAACAGCCGTTCGAGCGCGTCGAAATCGGGGCGGAGGACGGGATAACGCTCCGCGGCCATTATTTGGAGGCGGAGGACGGGGGCGCCGTCAACAAGGCGGTTGTGTTGGCCCACGGCTACTCCGGCCGGGGAGAGGATATGACGGTTTTCGCCCACTTTTACCGGGAGCTGGGCTATACGGTGCTCATGCCCGACAATCGCGGCCACGGCAGCAGCGGAGGCCGGCACATCGGCTTCGGTTGGCCGGATCGCAAGGACTACGTTCGCTGGATTCGATACCTGGTGGATCGCGAAGGCAAGGACGTCCGGATTTTGCTGCACGGGGTTTCCATGGGCGGAGGGACGGTGCTGATGACGAGCGGGGAGCCGCTGCCGGAACAAGTGAAGGGCATCGTCTCCGATTGCGCGTACAGCTCGCTCAAGGGCATTCTAACGTACCAGTTAAAACAAATGTTCAGGCTGCCGGCATTTCCGTTCATCCCGCTGACGAGCCTGATTTGCAAGCTGAGGGCGGGATTTTTTTTCGGGGAAGCATCGGTTGTCCGCCAGGTTCGGAAAAATTCGCGGCCGATCCTGCTCATCCACGGGGGCAGGGACGCCTTCGTGCCGCCCTCGATGGCCGACGAATTGTACGAGGCGATCCGGTCGCCCAAAGAGAGGCTTATCGTCGCCAAGGCGCAGCACGGCAATTCGCTGCTGATCGACCCCGAAGGGTACCGCAAGGCGGTCGCCGAATTCGCGAAGCGCTGCATCGACGACGGAGTCGGCGTCCCGGCACGGCCTCTGGATGCAATCGAACCGCCGGAAGCTCCGGAAGCGGCAACCGAAGCGCCGGAGGCGGCGGAAGCGGGCGAAGGGGAACGGGCGAACGTCGCGATCCCGACCCCTGCTCCGTCGTAAGCCCGCATCGATGCTACGTTGTCCGGGGGCGAAAGACCGCGAGCGCAAACCGCGAATAGCAAGTCCGGCTGCCCGCAGGGCTGCCGTCCGCTTGCCGAGACCGTTCACCGGTGCTCGCCGAGCGTCGGCGGCGCCTGCGGTTTTTGCGTTTTTATCCGCGATTTTTCTTGTCATCTTCGAAATAAAATCGTATTATCGTCGCATCGTCTATTTCATATTGCCGGAGGAAACCCATTTTGCGCGATTCAAGCCGTACCAACTATCTTTTGCTGCTGCTCGTCGTGTTCGGCGGATTTTTGATTTTCGGATTTTCGGAAAATATAAAAGGACCGGCCATTCCGAGAATGCAGACCGATTTCGGCCTGAACGAAGGGCAGCTCGGCCTGCTGCTGTCGCTCAATTCGCTCGGCTATTTGCTCGCGTGCTCGTTTACGTCCGCGTTATCGAATAAAATCGGCATCAAGCTGACCGGCATCATCGCTTTCGTCTCGATGGCGGCCTCCGGCGTGCTGATGTACATATCCGCATCGTATGCCTCGTTGTCGGCATCTTACTTTCTTTTGTACATCGCCAACGGCATGCTGGAAATCGGCCTGGCGATCATGGCCGCCCGGATTTTCACGAAAAACACCGGCACGATGATGAACCTCTCCCATTTTTTCTACGGGCTCAGTTCGACGGTCGCCCCGATTTTCGCCGCTTCTATGATGGGGTGGCAGTTCGGCGGCGGCGAGCTCGGATGGCGCGGCATGTACTTGATCATGCTGATGCTTTCCCTGCTTCCCGTCATCCCTTCCCTGTTCGGCCGGTTTCCGGAAGGCGACCGCGGAGGCGAACACCGGATTTCCGTGCGGGGGCTGCTGCGGGATCCGATCGCCTGGCTGATCGTCGCCGTTCTTTCCTTCGGCGTCGTGTCGGAGCTTGCGGTGGGCAGCTGGCTCGTTTATTTTTTGGAAAAAGCGTACGGCTGGGACACGGGAGACGCTTCCGGAATGCTGTCGGTCTTTTTCCTGTGCTTTATGCTGTCCAGGCTGCTGGTCGGTCCGATCACCGATAAAATCGGGTATACGGTGTCCGTTATGATCTTCTCGGCCTTTTCCGGGCTGTGCAGTCTCGCGGCGATCGTGATCGGGGAAAAGGGGGCCGTTCTGTTCGCGATTGCCGGCATCGGCATCGCGCCGATCTATCCGACGGTGATGGCCATGCTGTCCAAGCGCTATGCCGGAGGCGTGGATACGGCCATCACGTTCACCGTTACGCTGATGGGCATCGCGAGCGTCGTCGGCAATTTGCTGATCGGGTATATCATCGAATGGGTGCGGCAGCTGTTTTCGGCGCGGGGTACGGCGGGCAGCGAGCTGCTCGGGCTGCAGGCGGGGTACGGGTTTATCGCCGTATTGGCGCTTTTATGCTCGGCGACCTGTCTGCTGCTGTACGTTCGCCTGCGCCAAAGACGGGAGCTCGTGTAAGTCGTCATGCACGCGGGCTAACATAGCCCGCGCGCCTGTGCATGAGAGCTAAGAATAACCCGACGGCGTAAATAGGCCTTAAAGTCCGTCCGCCGTCCCGGCAACCGGGGCCTTGGGCGGGTTCGAAGGCATATAGCCGTACGCATTTGAGTAAAAATGACTCATCTTGCCGCCATCGCACGCAAGCGGCCGATCCGGTTGAGTCGTAGCGACTCATCTCGGCCTGCAAAACGCACGCAGTCATACGCATTTGAGTAAAAATGACTCATCTTGCCGCCATCGCACGCAAGCGGCCGACCCGGTTGAGTCGTGACGACTCATCTCGGCCTGCAAAACGCACGCAGTCATACGCATTTGAGTAAAAATGACTCATCTTGCCGCCATCGCACGCAAGCGGCCGATCCGGTTGAGTCGTAGCGACTCATCTCGGCCTGCAAAACGCACGCAGTCATACGCATTTGAGTAAAAATGACTCATCTTGCCGCCATCGCACGCAAGCGGCCGATCCGGTTGAGTCGTGACGACTCATCTCAACCCGACATTCGCAAGCTAGCGGTGGTTGACGAAAGACGGCGGCCGCAAGACCTCCTCTCGTATTATTCCGCTAACACCTCCACCATGGATTGTCCCCGGAAGTTTTGTCTTTCCAGGAACGCCGTCAAGTCAAGCGAGTTTCTTGCTTCGCGATTTCCGGCAATTGACACCGGTTTTCCGATTTGATATTGTTTTATCGTAAAATAGTTCTATTGTACAACCATTTGAGGGTGAAACTATTATGGACAATCAGGTGCGCAAGCAGGCGATCGACCGCTACAAGCGCACGATGTTTACGGTTCAGCGAAGGCTGCATTCGCTGATCAAGGAACTGATGCCGGAAGATTTGACGGTCGACCAGTATTTCATTACGGACTATTTGCTGACGCACGGCAAGTGCACGTCCACCGAGCTGGCGGAGGCGTTTTGCGTCGGCAAGAGCTCGATTACCGCGATTATGACCCGCCTGTTCGACAAGCAGCTCGTGCTGCGGGTCCCGGACGAGAAGGACCGGCGCGTCATCTCGCTTCTGCTGACCGAGGAAGGCAGGCGCCTGGCTGAGGAGCTGGGGGAGAAGGTGGATCATTTGCTGGCCGATTACCTGGTTTCGTTCACGGATGAGGAAGCCGACCGGTTTCTGACGACTTACGAGAAGCTGGCGGATGTATTAGTTTACAGGCAAGAGAGGGGTTAAGGCTCATGAAGACAATCGTCAAACTCAGATGGCTTGTGCTCGTTTTGTGGATTGCGGGAGTCGCGGCGCTCGTACTGACCGCCCCCAACATGCAAGAGCTCGTTCGCGAGAAAGGGCAAATCGAAGTGCCGGACGGGTACTCGTCGACCAACGCCGCGGCCATGCTGGACGAGATGGCGGGCGAAGGATCGGGACAGGGCGGCCAGTCGACCGTCCTCGTGTTTCACGACGGCGAAGGTTTGGACGATCGCGACATGGAGGCGATCCGTACCGGGCTGGAGTCGCTCAAGGCGCGTCAGGATGAGCTCGGCGTCGCCTCGCTGATCCAGCATTTCGATACGCCGGAGCTGGCGTCCCAGATGGTGTCCGAGGATGGGACGACGGTGTTGGCGCTGGCGAACGTGACGATGGACGGCAGGACGAACGAAGAAGCTTCCGAATCGCTGTACGAGGCGCTGGCGAACGTGCCTGTCGATCACTACTTGACGGGCAACTGGGTCATCCAGGAGGATGTCGTTCAAAGTTCGGAGGAAGGCCTGAAAAAGACCGAATGGATTACGGTCGTATTCATCCTGGCGATTCTGTTCGTCGTGTTCCGCTCGGCGGTCGCTCCGTTCATCCCGCTGCTGACGATCGGGATCAGCTATATCGCTTCGCAGTCGGTCGTGGCGTTCCTGGTCAAGTACATGGATTTTCCGCTTTCGAACTTTACGCAAATCTTCCTGGTCGCCGTCATGTTCGGCATCGGGACGGACTATTGCATCTTGCTGATCAGCCGGTTCAAAGAGGAGCTCGCGCACGGGGCGGACCGGCTGGAGGCGATCGCGGCGACTTACCGCACGTCGGGCCGGACGGTGCTCGTCTCGGGGCTTGCGGTGCTGGTCGGGTTTTCCGCCATCGGCTTTTCGACATTCGGGCTTTACCGGTCCGCGGTCGCGGTCGCGGTCGGCGTCGCCGTGTTGCTGGTGGCGCTCCTTACGCTCGTGCCGTTCTTCATGGCCGTGCTCGGGCCGGCGATTTTCTGGCCGTCGCGCGGCGCGCTGGAGCATAAGCCGAGCCGCGTCTGGGGAGCGGTCGGCAAGTTTTCGCTGCGGCGCCCGCTCTGGTCCCTGGCGATCCTGGGCGTCATTCTCGTGCCGCTGCTCGTTTCGTACAAAGGGGACGTTTCCTACAATTCGCTTGATGAAATCGGGGACAAATACGATTCCGTCAAAGCGTTCAATCTGATTTCCGGCAGCTTCGGACCGGGCGATTCGCTGCCGTCCACCGTCGTTTTGAAAAGCGAAAGACCGCTTGACGATACGGACGGGCTCGCGATGATCGAGCAGGTGTCCCGCGAGCTTGCGAAAGTGGACGGCGTGAAGGCGGTCCGCAGCGCGACCCGCCCGACCGGCGAGGCGCTCGCCGACTTCCAGGTCGCCAATCAGGCGGAAACGCTGGACAGCGGCCTCGGAGAAGGAGCCGACGGAATCGGCCAGGTCGCCTCCGGCTTGAAGAGCGCGGGCGACAGTCTGGTCGAGCAGGCCCCGCAGCTGGAAAACGCTGCGGAGGGGGC
Source organism: Cohnella algarum (assembly GCF_016937515.1). Lineage (NCBI taxonomy): Bacteria > Bacillati > Bacillota > Bacilli > Caryophanales > Paenibacillaceae > Cohnella > Cohnella algarum. The sequence continues at coordinate 1,252,471 of NZ_JAFHKM010000002.1, read as the reverse complement.
GCAGCGTCTTGCGGCCGGCACCGATTCGCTGAAGGCGGGAATCGGGGAGCTTGGGGCCGGGTTGAAGCGCATCGAGCAGGGGCTGAAGGACGGCTCGGCCGGCGCCGGAGAGCTGAACGACGGGCTCAAGCAGGCGCTGGCAAGCGCCGAGCGGCTCGCGGCCGCCAGCGCGCAGTTGTCGGGCAGCTACGATCAGCTCGGATCGGGGCTCGAACAGCTGACGCAGGGATACAATCAGGCGGCGGAAGCGCAGAAGGGGCTTGCGGCCGGGCTGTCCGACCTGGGGCAAGGGCTCGGAGGCCTGGCGGACAAATATCCGGAGCTGCGGCAGGATGAGGATTTTCTCCGGGCGCAAGGAGCGGTCGCGGAGCTTGCGGCCAGCGCCGAGCAGATCGGGGCGCAATATGCGCAGTTGAACGAGCAGCTTGCGGGCATCTCGCAAGGGCTCGGCCAGGCCAACGGCGGCCTTGCGCAAGCGGCGGCGGGTCAGGCGCAGCTGACCGAAGGGCTTCGCTCGCTGTCCGCGGGCATCGCCAGCCTGCAGCAGGGCATCGAGCAAGCGGCCGCCGGGCAGGGGCAAATCATCGGTCGGCTGCCGGAAATGACGGTCGGCATCGGCGAGCTCGCCGACGGGCAGCAGCAGCTTGCCGACGGCTTCTCGCAATTGAGCGGCCAACTGGCGCAATTGACGGACGGGCTGAACGACAGCGTCGAAGGCTTGACGCAAATCGAGGACGGGCTGGCATCGGCCCGCGGTTACCTGGGCGAGCTTTCGTCCGCCTCCGACCCGCAGCTGGGCGGTTGGTTCGCGCCGGACGAGGCGCTGGCGAACGAGGATTTCCAGGTGGCGCTCGACACGTACCTGTCGGAAGACCGGCAGACGGCGAAATTCGACGTCGTCTTTGCGGGCAATCCGTATGAAATCGAAACGCTGACCAAGACGGAAGACGTGGAAGCGGCGGTTGCCCGGGCGCTGCAAGGGACAGATTACGAGAACGCGAACTATGCGATCGGCGGCGTGTCCAGCATCAACAACGACCTGCGGAACATTTCGCAGGCGGACTACTCTCGCACTGTCGTACTTATGCTGGTCGGCATCGCTCTGATTTTGATCGTCATGTTCCGCTCCGTCGTCATCCCGATCTATTTGATCCTGTCGCTGCTCGCGACGTATTACACGTCGATGGCGATCAATGAGCTGATCTTCGTCGACATGCTGGGGTATTCCGGGTCGAGCTGGGTCGTGCCGTTTTTCGGCTTCGTCATGCTGATGGCGCTCGGCGTCGATTACAGCATTTTCCTGATGGACCGCTTCAAGGAGAACCGTCACATGGGACCGCAGGAAGCGATCCTTAGCGCGATGAAAAGCATGGGCACGGTCATCATGTCCGCCGCCGTCATTCTCGGCGGCACGTTCGCGGCAATGCTCCCCTCGGGGGTTCTGTCCTTGCTGCAAATCGCGACCATCGTGTTGTCCGGGCTGTTCCTTTACGCACTGGTGATGCTGCCGTTGTTCATTCCGGTCATGGTCCGCATGTTCGGCGAAGCGAACTGGTGGCCCTTCATGGGAAGCAAGGCGAAGGCGGCGCCCGGAGACGTTCCGGGCAGCGGAAGCTCGGTTTCCCTGGAAAGCTAAGCGCTCGTCTCCGCGCGGTCGGCAAGACCGGATGGGCGTGACGGGCAGCATGGCGATTATAAGCTGGCAAAATGCCGCGCGATTTGACCGCAAGGATGGCGCGGCAGGCCGTATGGCGGGCGTCATTGACCGATGCCGCAATCGCGGCGAATAAGCGAGAAAGCCGGATGCCGTCCGGCTTTTTCGCTTTTTTTCATGGCAAGTAGAGTTTTCGTAGGGGTTAGTGTGAATTGCGGGGAGAAGCAAGGGGGATTTAGCAGAGGTTAGCGTAAATAGCTGGGGGAACGTGAATGGCAGAGGTTAGCGTGAATTAGCAGGGAAAAGTAGGCAGATTCGGTAATGGCCAGGGGGATAGCGGGACTAGTAGAGGGGTGTCGGCGCTTCCGGGAATTTTAGAAACTTGCAGGTGTTGTTGGGGTTGGCGGCTGTCGTTCATACGGTAAGAATCCAGCTTAGGCAACCTATGTTGGATTTTATCCAATCGGCGGAGCGAGAATCGCGAAAACTTCGGTCTACAGTGGATTTTATCCAACGAGAGAGGGAGATTCCGGGCAAAATCTCCAAAAAGGCCTTGCCCGATTGGACAAAATCCAACGAAGACGGCGGATCTGGCGAAAAAGCCGGCCTTGGTTGGACGAAATCCAATGAAGCCAGGCGGAGCAAGGAGAGCCGGTCCGGCAAAGGCGGAAAAAGTTGTGGCGTTCGGCGGCTGGCGGGGGTTCGGAACGGACGAAGGCCCCGGCAGGCCAGGTGAGCGATTCGTCAGCTTGAGAGGCGAAAGAAAGCGGCTGCCGGAAAATCCGATTCGCGATACGGCGCTAAAATCGGCGAACCGATGCGGACCCCTCCGGCGATTCCGAAACGCGTTTTCGCCGAATGCAATGGCGAAAATCTCAGCCGTAAGCCTGCGAGCGAGGAGACGCAACTTGCGCAGCAACGGCAAATTTTCAAAAAAACATCAATTGATGTATTTCTAATTTACAATGTATAAGTTATAATGTTCGTTGTGAGTCAGTATAATAACTTAATGCTCTTCCCGCAACTTCCGATTCATGTTAAAATGAAAGCGCTTATTATTTTGTGCCAACTCGTTCTAATGCGTGAATTCCAACATATTTCCTTTTATTTTCGCGATTTCCAGCCGAATTCTCTTTGATATGCGCTTATTTATGTTAATAAATATAACTACTAAGGTCATGTTTATAACAATTATATTGACACTCGAATGGGTGTGAAATATAATGTGTACATCAGTTGGGAATCAGATTAACGGTTTGACCAACCAAAAGAGGGTGATGATAAATCAGTTGGGTATCAATTCCAAGGTTACCGTTCCATTAAAAGGCAAGTAGCGTCGTTCGCCTTGCCCGGCTTTTCGGACATCCATTATCACTTCGAACAAGTTACAGGGGGTTGAACCATGAACGTGGCGAAAAAAAGGTTTGCGCTGCTATTATCCGCTCTGCTTCTGATTTCCGCCGTTTTATCCGCGTGCAGCGGGAACAATAACGGAGGCTCCGGGGGGAGCGCCTCGTCATCTCCTTCCTCGTCGTCCGCGGCTTCGCCGAGCGCGCCGTCCGGGGGACGCGACGTCGGGGGACTTTCGCTTCCGATCGCGGAAGAAAAGCTTAACCTCAGCTTGTGGTCTCCGATCGGCGGCAACTTCCGCGGCACGAACTTCAACGAGAAAGCCTCGTTTCAGAAAATGGAAGAGAACACGAACGTTCACATCGACTTCCAGCACGCGGCGGAAGGCGCGAGCGCCGATGCGTTCACGCTGCTGATGTCGTCCGGATCGCTGCCTGACATGATCTATTACGAAAGATGGAGCGCGGACGCGGTCAAATACGGCGAGCAGGGAGCGCTGCTTCCGCTGGAGGACCTGATCGAGCAGCATGCGCCGAACTTCAAGAAGATTTTGGATGAAAACCCCGACATTCGCGGCCAATTGACGACGCCGGACGGGCACATTTACTACATGCCCAACCTCATTCTGGAGTCGAAGGACCTCGTGCAAATGTTCCCGCAAATCCGTCAGGACTGGCTGGATAAGCTGAATCTCCAGCAGCCGGCGACGACCGAAGACTGGTACAACGTGCTGAAGGCGTTCCGGGAGCAGGATCCGAACGGCAACGGCAAAAAAGACGAAATCCCGCTCGTTTCGGTGTTCCTGGACAACATCGTCATGCTGTTCGCGCCCGCATTCGGCGTTCCGGTCGGCATGAACAGCCCGTTCTTCGTCGAAGACGGCCAGGTCAAATACGGTCCTGCCGACCCGCGGTTCAAGGATGTCGTGACGTTCCTCAACCGCTTGTACAGCGAACAGCTGCTCGATCCGGAATACCTGGTCGACACGACGTTCGACACCTTGACGGAAAAGGTGACGACCGACGTGGCCGGCGCCTGGTTCGGCTGGTCCGGCTCCTATATGGGCAACTTCACGACGCTCATGGCCGGCAAGCACGACACGTTCAAAATTTCGCCGGTATTGCCGCCGGAAGGCCCGAACGGAGACCGGGGACACGTGTCCTTCCGCTGGCAGGTGGGCGATCAAGGCCTTGCCGTCTCCTCGCAAACGAAAAATCCGGAAGAAGTCGTCAAATGGCTGGATTACCAATACTCCGAAGAAGGCATTCTGCTAAACAACTTCGGCGTCGAAGGCCAATCGTACGACATCGTGGACGGCCAACCGGTATTCAAGCAAGAGGTGCTGTATCCGACGAACGGCCTGACGAATACGCAAGAGCTGCTGAACCATACGATCGGCGGCGGAACGTGGTCGACGGTCGCGGATACGCGCTATTCCGAGCAGATCCGCGTCGCGAACGGGCAAACGGAAAATCCGCTCGAGCTGTACGCGGACTACCTCGAATACGACAAAAAGCTCCCGCCGGTCAAGTTCACCTCGGAGGAGAACGACATCGTCACTCCGCTCATGGCCGACATCCAGACGTACGTGACCGAAACGATCAACCAAATGATCATGGGCCGCACTTCGCCGGACACCTACGATCAAGTGATCGCGCAGCTTGAAAAAATGGGCATCAAAGAAGTGCTGGCTCAATACCAGTCCGCTTACGATCGGTTTAACGGAAACTGATCCGAGGGCAAATTTCGATGGGATAAGAGCGGCTCCCCACGGCATGGGGGCCGCTCTTTGACCCCTCGCATCCCGAAAGGAGACGACCTATGGCCATGACCGCAAAAACGTTGGCCAGCCGGCCGAAAGAGCCGACGACCTCCAAAAAGCTCGCGCGAACGTGGAGGCGAATAGCGGCAAACCGGTATTTATACTTGATGCTGCTTCCGACGATGCTGTATTTTCTCATTTTCGAGTATAAACCGATGTACGGATTGATTATCGCGTTTAAGGATTTCAACCCGTACGCCGGCTTTTGGGGCAGTCCTTGGGTCGGCTTCGAGCATTTCGAAAAGTTTTTCGAAAGCTACTACTTTTGGCGGCTGCTGAGAAACACGTTCCTCATCAGCTTTTATTCGCTCATTATCATTTTTCCGGCGTCGATCGTCTTTGCGCTGCTGCTGAACGAGCTTCGCTCCCGCAAGATGAAGTCGGTCTTGCAAACGATTTCGTATTTGCCTCACTTTATTTCGCTCATCGTCATCTGCGGCATGATCATCGATTTTACGAAGTCCGACGGCATCATCAACAGCCTGCTGGTCGGCCTCGGACTGATCTCGGAGCCGATTCAATTTCTGATCCTGCCCGAATGGTTCCGGACGCTTTACGTCGGATCGGGACTTTGGCAAAGCGTTGGCTGGAATTCGATCATTTATTTGGCCGCGTTGTCGGGCATCAACCCGAACCTGTACGAGGCGGCCGTCGTGGACGGGGCAAACCGCTGGAAGCAGCTTATTCATATTACGTTGCCGGGCATTCTTCCTACCGTGCTGATTTTGCTCATTTTGAACATCGGCAATTTGCTTAGCGTCGGCTGGGACAAAATCATTCTGCTCTACAACCCGGGAACGTACGAGACGGCGGACGTCATCTCCACGTTCGTGTACAGACGGGGCGTGATGGAAGCGGACTACAGCTTCTCGGCCGCGGTCGGCCTGTTCAATTCCATCATCAACTTCACGTTGCTGGTCGTGGCGAACGCCATCAGCCGGAGAACGACGAAGAACAGCTTGTGGTAAGGGGGGAGAGCGTTGGTTACGAAACGCAGTCCGGGAGAAATCGTGTTTGACGGCTTGAACGTGGTATTTTTGCTAGTTTGTTCGTTCGCGTTTTTATATCCGATGTGGTACGTGCTCGTGTCCTCCTTCAGCGATCCCTACGCCATCGCCTCGGGGCAGGTGACGTTCTGGCCGATCGATTTCACCATCGATGCCTACAAACTCGTTTTCGATGACGACAGAATCTGGAGCTCCTACGGAAATACGATGATTTACGTCGTCGCCGGCACGCTGATCAACCTCGTGCTGACGACGATGGGCGCCTACCCGCTGTCCAGGACCAATTTACCGGGCAAAAGCGTCCTCATGGCCTTGATCGTGTTCACGATGTTTTTCAGCGGCGGCTTGATTCCGTCGTACCTTAACGTCCGCGAGCTGGGGCTGTACGACACCTATTGGGCGATTTTGCTGCCGGGCGCGGTGAGCGCGTTCAACCTGATCGTCATGAGGACGTTTTTTCAATCGATACCGGAAGGCCTGATCGAGTCGGCCAAAATCGACGGGGCAAACGATTTCCGCATTTTGTGGCAAATGGTGCTTCCGCTGTCGATGCCGGTTATCGCGGTCATGACGCTCTTTTACGCGGTCAGCCACTGGAACAGCTGGTTTTCGGCGATGATTTATTTGCAGGACCCGAACCTGTATCCGCTGCAGCTGATTTTGCGGGAGATTTTGATCCAGTCCTCGGCGCAAAACATGCTGTCCGGAGCGACGCAGGACGCCGTGTTCCGGATGAGCGAGGCGATCAAGTACGCCACCATTATCGTAGCTACGGTGCCGATTTTGGTCATTTATCCGTTTTTGCAAAAATACTTCGTAAAAGGCGTCATGATCGGCGCGATCAAAGAATAGAGCGCAGCGCCTACGCTGGAGCCATTCGACGAACGAGAGAATGGAGTGGAATTGGAAATGAAGGCGGTCATCTCCCATTTGGGGCAAATTCGCATGTCGGAAGTTCCGAGGCCGGAGCTGGAAGACGGCTTCGCGCTCGTTCAGACCGAGTATTCCGCCATCAGTCCGGGAACGGAAGTGATGATGAACGGTCTTTATCAAGCGAACCCGATTGTGCTCGGCTACAGCGCGGCGGGCATCGTTCGGGAAGTCGGAAAAGGAATGGAGCACTGGCGGATCGGCCAGCGCGTCGCCTGCTACGGCGCCCCTTACGCCAAGCACGCGGAGTGGCTGCTCATGCCGAAACGGCTGCTCGTTCCCGTCCCGGACAGCGTCAGCCCGGAGGAAGCGTCGACGGTCGGTCTAGGCGCCATCGCCGTGCACGCGCTGCGGCAGACGTCGCTGCAATTCGGCGAATCGCTGCTGCTGGTCGGGGCCGGCATTTTGGGCCAGCTGATCGCGCAAATCGCGAAAGCCGCCGGCTACCGGGTGCTGCTGTACGATAAAATGACGGAACGGACGGCGATCGCCGGCGAGCTCGGCATTCGCCATGTCGCGTACACGCAGGAGGAAGTCGAAGCGCAGGTCGCGGAAATGACGGCGGGCGCGGGAGTCGACGCGGCGATCGTCTGCGCCGGCGGCAAAACGGGGGAGCTGATCGACCGTGCGCTGGAATGGGTCCGGGATCGCGGCAAGGTGCTGATCGTCGGCGACATCAAGCCGGATTTTTCCCGGGATTTGATGTTCGCCAAGGAAGCCCAGGTGCTCATTTCCCGGGCGGGCGGTCCCGGGCGCTACGATCCGGTGTACGAGAAGGACGGGATCGATTATCCCGCCGGCTACGTGCGTTGGACGGAAGGACGCAACATGGCCGAGTATATCCGGCTCATCGCGGAAGGCGATATTTCCGTCAAGCCGTTGATCGGCGCCGTTTTTCCGGTCGACCGCTGCGCCGATGCCTACCGCCGCTATGAGGAATCGCCGAACAGCCTGCTCGGCGCGCTGCTCGCGTATCCGGGGGCGGCGGGGTACAAGCTCGCCGAATCGGAAGCGGTCCGGCAGGGATAGGGGGCGGTGAAACGGCATCGGGGAACGGGCAAGGAGCGGCGCGCCTCGCGGAGGACGGCCCGGGGCGCCGGCCTAGAAGCGTCGCGCAATACGGCGACCGAATAAGGGCTGGCGCGATGAAGCGCTTGAAGATCGGCTGGCCGACAAGGAGTGACGGAGATGACAACGATAGGAAACCGGCAAGCCGGAGGAGGGGAAGCGCCTTCCGCGGCGCTTGAAATCGGCGAGCCGATTCGCGGGATGGCGGTATGGGCGTCGGCCTATGGCGGCGATCCCGGAAAAGAGCGGATTTACGCGGTGTCCTGCGGCGCGCCGTGCATGCTTCACGTGATCGATCCGTTTCAAGCCGTCGGGGAGGGGAGCTTTCCGCTGGAAGGCTCCGACCACTGCTGGGGCGTTGTCTATGCGCCGAGCGGCGTCTATATCGGCGGGAGCGGAATCCTGTACCGCTATACGCGGGAGCGCGGCGTGGAAAACCTGGGCGAGATCATTCCGGGGGAAACGTACACCTGGCGGCTCGCCGTCGACCGGGCAGGGAATATCTACGGCGGCTGCTATCCCGGCGGCAAGGCGTTTCAATACGACCCGCGGACGGGCCGCTTTCGCGACTACGGCGTCATCGTGCCGGGCGAGCAGTACGTGCGGTCGATGGAGGCGTGGGAGGACAAGCTCTACATCGGCATGGGAACGCAAGCCCCGCACCTGATCGAGCTGGATCCCGTGACGGGAGACAAGGCCGAGCTAACGCTGCCGGACGAGGTCGGCGGCGAGCAGCTCGTCTATGATCTGAATATCGTATCGGGCAAGCTGTTCGCCCGGCTGACGCCGTCGAATCGGCTGTTCGTGTACGATCTGACGCGCGGCGAATGGGCCGACCGGATCGAGGGATGTTCCGGGCTGAGCGTATCGCGGCCCGACGTAAACGGCAACGTTTATTTCGTCAAAGACGACCGGCTGTGCCGCTACGATCCCGAAACGAAGTCGCTTGCGTTTACGTCGCTCGCGATGCCGGAGCCGGCCGGCGACTACGGCTGGCTGGACGGGCACCCGCTGAATCCTTCGGGGCGCTGCCTCGTCGGCGTCCATCGGGACGGAAGCTACTGGGTTTACGATCCGGAGGGCGACCGCCACGGCACGTTCGAGCCCGAGCTTCCGGGCCAGCCCGTCATCCTGCAATCGATCGCGGCCGGTCCCGAGGGCTCGATGTTTGTCGGCGGCTATTTTGCCGGCGGATTGGCGAAAATCGATGCGGAAACCGGAAGGATCGCCTCGTCGTTCGCCGGAATCGGGCAGTCGGAAGGCTTGATCGCGGGGCGCGGCCGGCTGTATATCGGAGTGTACCCGAAGGCGAACATTTTCGAATACGATCCGTCAAGGCCGTGGCGGACGGGCGAAAATCCGAAAATGCTGTTTTCGCTGCGCGAAGAAGAGCAGGATCGGCCGTTCGTCTTCGCCTGGGCGGGGCGAATGCTCGCGATCGGCACCGTGCCCGGCTACGGCCGGCATGGCGGCGCCGTGACGCTGTACGATCCGGAGACCGGCATCGTCGAAGTGTACCGCCATCTTTTGCCGGAGCAAAGCGTCGTTTCCTTGCTGTGCCGGGATCGCCTGCTGTTCGCGGGCGGCTCGGTATGGGGCGGGCTGGGCGTCGCTCCGGCGCGGGACGAGGCTTCGCTGCTCGTTTGGGACTGGGAAAGACGCGAAACGGTCTGGACAGGCGTCCCGGTGCCGGGCGAGAAGGCGATATCGGGGCTGGCCGCGGACGACGAAGGGATGCTGTGGGGGCTTACGGGCGGCTTGCTGTTCAAGTTCGATCCCCGGGAAAAACGGACGCTGGCAACGGTTTCGCTGTTCGATGCCGGCTGGCCGGGGAAGACGCATTTTTGGCGCGGGGGCAACGAGCTGCTCTGGCGGGACGGCCGGCTGTACGGCGTATCCATGAACCGCCTTTTCGCGTACGATCCGGAAGCCGATCGGGCCGAAGTGCTGGACGAGGGCGTACGCCTGCTGGCGGAGGATCGGTACGGCAGCTTGTACTACGCCAAAGGAACCGTGCTGCATCGGTGCGATGCAAAGCGGGGGGCGGCGCCTTTTTCAGCGGAGGGCTTATGAAAATCTTTTATTTGTATCAATTTTGCATTCTCGGCGGCGTGACGACGCAGCTCGCGAACCGGCTGAAATTTTTGCGGGACCGGTGCGAGGTTCATTTCGGCTTCGTCGGGGATTACGGCGGCCGGGTTGCGTTCGAAGGCTACGACAAGGTGCGGATTCTTCCGACCGTCGAAGAGATTCGGGCGTACATCGAGGCGCACGATTTCGATTTTCTCATCACGATCGATACGTACGAGCTGTACGACGCGCTTAAGTCGACAAACGATTCGGGGACGGTCATTCACGAGGTGCACACGACGTACGAGCACGCGCTGCGGCAGCTCGCCGAGGCGAAGGACGATTTGCCTTTCGACTACGTGTTGACGCCTTCCGCATATATGAAGGAGCGTCTCGAAGAGATGGGCATTTCGGGGGCCATTGCGGTCGACAACTGCCTGGATATGAATTTGTTCCGGTTCGATCCGGCGGCAGGGGTGCCGGAATTGGCGGCTCCGGAGCGGGGGCAGGATGCGTCCGGCCGGCAGCGCGAGCCGGGGCAAGGGCACGGAACGGATGCGTCCGGTCGGGATTGCGAGCCGAGGCAGGGGCGCGGAACGGATGCGTCCGGTCGGGAGCGCGAGTCGAGGCAACTGCCGGATTCGGGGGCGCCGTCAGGGGCCGGTTTTGGCGAACCGGCGGCCGCAGGCGCAGCGCGGTCCGGGCAGGATAAAATCGTGCTGTGGGTCGGGAAGCTGGATGCGCACAAAAACTGGACGTCGTTTCTGGAAGTGGCGGCCCGGCTGAATGAGCGGCGGAGCGATTTGAAGTTTTGGCTTGTCGGCGGGTACACCGCTCCCGAGGAGGTCAAGCGGCTGCTGCGGGAAAAAACGGAGCAAATGGGGCTGGCCAATCTGGAGTGGATCCCCAAAATCGATTACGACGCGATGTACCGTTTTTACAGCGCCGTTTCTTCCGGCGGCGGCGTCTACGTCAGCACGTCGACGAACGAGTCGTTCGGCATGACCGTGCTGGAGGCGATGGCCTGCCGCTGCCCGGCCGTCGTGCCGCGCGTCGGCGCCCTGCCGGAGCTGCTGACCGGCGAGCTGGCGGTCTCGTTGTACGAGCTGAACGACGAAGAGGCGTGCGCGGATCGCATTTGCGCGCTTCTGGACGACGGGCGGCTGCGGAGCCGGCTGGCGGACGAGGGCGAGCGCAAAGCGAGGAAGACATACGGCATCGAGGCGGTCGGGGCGCAGTATTTGGCGCTGCTGGAGCGGCTGGGGAGCGGGGGGCCGAGTGAGGTTAAGGACTGAAGAACGAAGTTGATCGAACGAGGACAATGGGCCGCGGGTTTGCGGCTTGTTGTCCTTTTTTGATGCGGGGCGTTTGCGGGCGTTGCGCATGGCTTTGGGGGCGGAGGCCGGTGACCGCGAGCTAGTGCGTCAAACCAGTGTGGCAGGCCCGTGACCGTGAGCCTGTGTTGGATTTTATCCACTACGTATGCAAAAAACCTGACATGAAGCTAGCCAAAATAAAAAAAGTCTCCTATTGTAGAGGAAGCAGACAAAATTGCCCATTTCCCTACAAAGGAGAACTAACCCATGGGCAATATACACCAAAAAACGGTTATGCGCAAGTGTTTAAAAGAACTTAAGCTCCATATGGGAAAACTTCCTTTGGCGGATCGCTATGCGAAGAAATTGACGATCACCGCGGCCATCCTGTTATGTATCGAGGGGGAAATTCAGCAGCGAAAGACCTTGGAAGATATTCAGCTCCATTTGACTACAGATCCTTATCTTCAAAAACTGGCTGGCGTGTCTTCCGTTCATGCCTCGACGCTGAATCGAAAGCTGGCGAAACTGCCCTTGGATTACTTGCAGTGCATCTTCGAACGGTTAGCCTCCCGACTGCAACAACTGATGCCAGGCGCCAAGGGAGTTGGTCATTTGGGTAAACTGGCCCCTATCGATTCAAGCAGTTTCCTTCTTCCGTTTGTGTTTGGCGATTGGGCCTTTTATCAGGATCGAACCAAGGGGGTGAAGATGCACACTCGGCTGCTATGCTTGGACGAAGAAAATCCCTTTCCGGACCGGATCGTCTTGTCCACGGTTGGGGTCTCTGATCAGATGGCGGTTGATGAGCTCGTGACACGCAAGGATCTGACCTACATTTTGGACCGGGGCTACGTGAATTACACGCGCTTTTGTGCATGGGCGAAAGACGGCATTACCTTTGTGGCCCGACTTAAAACGACCAACACGTTCACGGTATTGCAGGAGCACCCTGTGAAGGCCGACACGCCGATCCTGCGGGATGCAACCGTCACGATCTACGACAAGAAGACGAAAACCCATCGGCCGTTTCGCTTGGTGGAGTTCCAGGACGAGAAGGGTCGGACCTACAGGCTGCTGACCAACCGCTTCGATCTTAGCGCCGCGGACGTAGGGGAAGTCTATCGCTGCAGATGGCAAATTGAGTTGTTTTTTAAGTGGATCAAGCAACACCTGACGACGATCACCTTTCACAACCATGATCCGAATGCCGTATGGGCTCAGTTGTATCTGGGCGTCATTAGCTATCTGTTGTGCGAGCTCGTGCATCGGCAAACGCCGAACAAGTTGACCCTGTTTAACTTTGTTCGTTATTTGCGTCATTACAGCCAATACCCGTGGAAGCGGTTCGTCGCCATCTTGAATAAACCTACGGAACGAACCAGTCGGGGAAGGCAAAAGCGAAAACAAGCCAAGACCGTCCCTCGGATTCAACCTGGCAGAGGCAAAAATGAACGTGAGGTTGTGAAGATTCTAGTCCCGTAACGAAACCATTTGGATCCAAACCTTTTTTTGGCAATTTTTTCTGCGATTCCTCCCCTGTTGCTCGTTTTTCCTCTCCCCATCCAAACGACATGTAAAATATTAGGTCAAAGGAAATAATAATGACAAACCAACTCGGTACTGGATTTCGCGTTAGGTTTATTGCATGTATAGTGGATTTTATCCAATCGGCGGAGCGGAAAGCGGGGAAATCCCGGTCTACAGTGGATTTTATCCAACGGGGAACTTGGAATTTGGACGGAATTGCCCAAAAGGCCTCGCCAGATTGGACAAAATCCACTGAAGCTTGCGAAATCGGCAAAAAAGCCATTTTGGGTTGGACAAAATCCACTGAAGCGAAGCCAGGCATAGAAAGCCGGAACTGGCAAAATCGGGTGGCCGAAGCGTTCCGGAGGAGGGAAAAAAGAGGTTTTGCAGGTTTTCCGGCGAACCTTATTCCAGCGAACCTTAAATGAGGGTATTCTTTTGCCTGGCAAACAATTTGCATGGCGAAATATTTAAGGCGTGATCGAAAGCGTCTTTTATCTCTCGGAAAAGTCGTTAGACCCAGGCTTAGTATATATGCACAGAATAATAGGGTACAGGGCTTAAATTCGGCAAAAAGGGTGAAGAACATTTGGTTCACGTCGAATCCGCGATCACGATCGGTTCCTTGATGTGGCTGTTTCTGGCCGCGTTTATGATTCACGATTTGGAAGAAATCATTTTCGTCGAGTCCTGGTGGAAAAAGCACGGCGCCAGAATAAAAGGAATCGCGCCCGGCTGGGCCGGCGGCTTGGTAAACGGTATGGCCGGCGTGAAATCGTCGCAGTTCGCGGCGGCCGTATTGACCGAATTCGTCGTTTTCGTTCCCGTCACCTACTTAGCGGTCGAGCGGCAAAGCTTTGTTTTGTTCGTCGGCGCGAACGCGCTCATGCTTTTTCACGTATTGACGCATGTGGGGCAGTCTTTGTTCGCCAGGTCGCTTACGCCCGGAGTCGTGACGAGCGTGCTGATCCTTCTTCCTTACGGGATTTACCTGTTTTATCGGTTGATCGAGGATGAGATTTTGACGCTCCGGGAGATTTTGACGTATGCGCCTGCCGGGCTTTTTGTCATCCCGCTTGTGCTGATCGGGCACAAAATCGGAAAGCTGGTCATCAAAGAAGAATAGATTCATTCGGGGAAAGGGGGGCGAGACCGTTGAAATTGGAGCTCGATCGTTTGGATCACTTCGTGCTGACGGTCAAGGATATCGAGGCGGCCTCGGAGGCCGTTAAACGGGTGTATCGAGCCGGATTCGTGCAGCAAAAAGCGGACGAAACCGCCGAAAGCAGCGGAATCGCCCGGAACCGGCCGCAAATCAGCGAAACAGCAACCCCCCCCCAAAAAAAACCCGCACCAAAAGGAAGCAAGGAGCGCCCTCCCTCGGAAGGCGCTCCTTGCGCGTTTAACCGGCAGGCTGCGCGAACTGGCTGTTGTACAGCCGCGCGTAGAAGCCCTGCCGTCCCAGCAGCTCGTCATGGGTGCCGCGCTCGATGATGCGGCCGCCGTCGATGACGAGGATGAGGTCGGCGCTTTTGATCGTGTTGAGCCGGTGCGCGATGACGAAGCTCGTGCGCCCGCGCATGAGCGCGGCCATCGCCTGTTGGATGTGCAGCTCCGTCCGCGTGTCGACGCTGCTCGTCGCCTCGTCGAGAATGAGAATGGCCGGGTCGGCTAAAATCGCCCGGGCGATCGTGAGCAGCTGCCGCTGGCCCTGGCTCAGATTGCCGCCTTCGGCGGCGAGCGGGCTGTCGTAGCCGTGCGGCAGCCGCCGGATGAAGCCGTCGGCGTTGGCCAGCTTCGCCGCGGCGACGACCTCTTCGTCGGTTGCGTCCAGGCGGCCGTACCGGATGTTCTCGCGAACGGTGTCCGAGAACGTGTACGCGTCCTGCAGCACGATGCCGAGCCGGCTGCGCAGCTCGTTTTTGTCGATGGCGCGGATGTCCTTGCCGTCGATCGTAATGCGGCCCTCATCCAGCTCGTAGAATCGGGTGAGAAGGTTGATGATCGTCGTTTTGCCCGCGCCGGTTGGGCCGACGAGCGCGATCAGTTGGCCGGGCTCGGCGGTAAACGTGACGTCGCGCAAAGTTTGCTTGTCGGGACGGTAGCCGAAGGAGACGCCTTCGAACGCGACGCGGCCCTTCACCCGGTCGAGTCCGCCGACGGCGGCTTCGTCCTCGTGCTCGGTGGCCGTGTCCGCGATCTCGAACACCCGCTCGGCGCCCGCCACCCCGGCCTGGATCATGTTGTACTGGTTGGCCAGTTCGTTGATCGGCCCGCTGAACTGCTTGGAATAGTTCAGGAAGCTGACGATCATGCCGACGGTGGTCCACTCCCGGAACGCCATCCAGCCGCCGATCGCCGCGATCAGGATGAAGTTCAGGTGGCCGAACACGTTCATGACCGGCCCGAACAGGCCCGACAGCGTCTGCGCCTTCGTTCCGGCCGCCCGCAGCTCGCGGTTCATGGCGCCGAACCGCTCGATCGACGGGCGCTCGCGGCGCAGCACCTTGATCGCCTTTTGCCCGGCCAGCGTCTCCTGAATGAACCCGTTCAATTCGCCCAGGCTCCTTTGCTGATCCGCGAAGTGCCGCCGCGTCCGCGCCGATATCGCCTTGGTCGCCAGCGTGACGAGCGGAATCGTCACGATGCTGACGAGCGTCAGCCAGACGTTCAAGGTCAGCATCAGAATCAACGAACCTACGAGCGTGACCATGCTGGTCATGATTTGGATAAAACTTTGGTTGAGCGTCGTCGAAACGTTTTCGATATCGTTGGTCGCCCGGCTCATCAAGTCGCCCAGCGGGGTCCGATCGAAAAAACGGACCGGCAGCTTCTGCAGGCGGGCGAACAGATCGTCGCGCAGGCTGCGGACCGTCCGCTGGGAAATTCCCGCCATCAAATGGGCCTGCAGCCAGCCGGCCACCCCGTTGAAAACATAAATGGACGCCAAAATCATGCACAATCGAAGCAGCCCCTCGCGGTCGCGTTCCAAAATAAACCGGTCGATCGCCGTGCCGAGCAGGTAGGGGGCGGCGAGCCCGGCCCCGGTTCCGGCGATCGCGAGCAGAACGACGGCGACGAGACCGTAGCGGCTCCGGCTCAGGTAGTCCCATATTCTTTTTAACGTCGCCGTCGTATGGCGGGCGCGCTCCTTGGCGACCGGCATCCCGCGCGGAGGCCTCGCGTTCGGGTTAAGCATGGCGGATCGCCTCCTTGCCCGTCTGGGATTCGTAAATGTCGCGGTAGATCGCGCTGCCGGCGAGCAGTTGCTCGTGCGTGCCTTCGGCCGCGATTTTCCCGTCCTCCAGCACGACGATTTTATCGGCTTCCATTACCGATGTGACCCGCTGCGCGATGATGAGCCGGGTGCAGCCCCGAAGGCGTTCGGACAGCGCCCGCCGGATCCGGGCTTCCGTGGCGAGGTCGACGGCGCTCGTGCTGTCGTCCAAAATGAGAATGCCCGGCTCGGCGAGGAGCGCCCGCGCAATGGAAATGCGCTGCTTCTGCCCGCCGGACAGGTTGACGCCCTTCTGCCCGATGACGGTATCGTAGCCTTCCGGAAACGAGCAAATGAAGTCATGCGCCTCCGCCGCCCGGGCGGCCGCCTCGACTTCTTCCTGCGCGGCGTCGGGCCGGCCGAACCGGATGTTGTCCCGAATCGTGCCGCTGAACAAAATCGCCTGCTGCAGGACGATGCCGACCTCTTGGCGCAGCCGGTCCGACGGAATGTCGCGCACGTCGACGCCGCCGATGAGCACGCGGCCCTCGGTCGGATCGTACAGCCGCGGAAGCAGGCTGACGAGCGTCGACTTGCCGGAGCCGGTCGAGCCGAGAATGCCGACCGTTTGCCCCGGCTCGATCGTCAGGCAAATGCCTTGCAGCTCGGGCTCCCCTTCGGAAGCTTGGTAGCGGAAGACGACGTTGTCGAATTCGATGCGGCCCGGCGCGACCCGGATCGGCCGGGGGCCGTTCGAAACCGGGGAAGCCGCCGCGCCGGCTTTTTCCTCAGATTCGGCGCTCCGGGAACGGTCCGCCTCCGGCTCGGCCATGTCCGGCACGGTGCGCAGCACTTCGTCGATCCGCTCGGCGGACGCTTTGGCGCGCGAAATGTTCACGAGCGTATTGCCGAGCGACAGCATCGACATGAGCGCCTGCGTCGTATACGTCAAAAACGCCGCCAGGCTGCCGACCTCAAGGCCGCCCTCCCACGTCTGGGCCCCGCCCAGCCAGAGCGCCGCGACGATGCACAAATTGAGCGCAAGCGTCATGAACGGCATGTTCACGGCGAGCAGCCGGCCCGCGCGGACCGACATGCCGTAGTGTTCCTCGTTGGCCTTGCGGAACCGCGAATTTTCGAACCGCTCACGCACGAACGCTTTGACGACGCGAATGCCCGCCAGATTTTCCTGAAGCACGGTGTTGACGCGGTCCAGCTTCTTCTGCACGTCGCGGTATAACGGTACGGACAGCCGCAGCAGCACGTACAAAAACGCAAAGAGCACGGGAACGGCGGCGGCGAGCAGCAGCGATAGGCTCGGACTGATCGCGAGCGCCATGACGATGCTGCCGAGGAAAAGAAACAGGCTTCGGATCAGCATCCGCAAAATGATCTGGACGAGGTTTTGAACCTGCACGACGTCGCCGGTCAACCGGGTAATGAGCGAGCCCGACGTAAACCGGTCGAGATTGCGGAACGTAAATGTCTGCGATTTTTGAAACAGCGCGTCTCTCAAGTCGGTCGCGAATCCCATGGACGCCCGAACGGAATAGTAGGTGCAGCCTGCCCCTCCGATCAGGCCGGCGGCCGCGGCCGCGAGCATCCAGCCGCCGGTTTGCCATACGTGCTCGAGGTTCCCCTTGAGGATGCCGTCATTGACGATGCCGGCCATCAGCCGCGGCTGCATCAGGTCCATGCAAACCTCGAGAATCATCAGCAGCGGAGCGAGAACGACGGCCGCGCGGTAAGGCTTCAAATAGGAAAACATCCATTTCATGAAAAAGGCACCTCAATCATTCGTTGGCTAATGAATTTTCATCATCCAAATTGGCCTGCATATGCAGCACGAACCGGCGCAACAGCAGCAGCTCCTCCGGCAAAAAGCCCCGAAAGGCCCGGGTTTCCACCGTTTGCAGCGCTTCCTGCACCGCTTGGGCGGCCGCCCGCCCCTTGTCGGTCAAAAAAACGCGCGACACCCGCTGGTCCCGGTCGTCGGATTCGCGCCGCAGGTGGCCCGCTTTTTCCATTCGTCCGATCATGACGTTGAGCGTGGCGGGCGCGACCCTCATTTTCCCCGCCAGCTCCCGCTGGCTTTGCCCGTCCTCGCGGGACAATTGCATCAGCAGCGGCGGCTGGCCCGGATAGACGTCGTAAGGGGCGATCAGCCGGTCGACCAGATCGCGGTGGCGTTTGAGCGCATGGCGCATTAAACGGGAAAGTGGCTCGGAAGGCGGAAGCATCGATATCGACCCCTTAAAATAATTAGCTGACTAACATTTAAGTTACCTCGTCGCTCACGCATTGTCAAAGGCTTTTGCGGATGGCGGCTCCGTTAACTTTTCGCCGAACCGGTACGGACGGCCGGGCTTGCATCCGCTCGGCCCGCTTTATTTTCTGGATCTTCTTCTGTCTGGATTGCCCCTTCCGGGGCGGGGTTATCTTTGCTTCGAAATCTCCTCTTTTTGCGGCAAATGTGCTATCTTAAGGTGAAGATGTACGTACAAGCACATGAGTTGACGGGAGGACGTTTTGGATATGGCGAATGAAGCATTCGAGGGCGTATATTGCGGCGAGCCGGCGGTATGGCTGCGGTCGGGACCTTACGAAGCGGCGGTGCTGCCGGGGATCGGGGCGAATCTGATCGCCTTTCGCGATACGGAGAAAGGATACGCCTTTTTGCGGGAGCCGGGAGAGGACGGGATGGAAGCGTTCCGGGCCAATCCGGGCGTTCACGGCATACCGGTGCTGTTTCCGCCGAACCGTTACGACGGGGGCAGGTTTCCGTGGAACGGCAAGCTGCTCGAATTTCCGGTCAACGAGCCCGCCCGGGGCAACCATCTGCACGGCTTCTTGCATACGGCGGCCTGGAACGTCGAGAGCGTTCGCGCAGAAGATAACGAAAGCCGAGTCGTCCTCGCGCTCAAAGTAGACGCCTCGCACGCGATTTACGCTTTTTTGCCGTTCGCGTTCACGATCAAGCTGGAGTACGGGCTGTCGGAGGAGGGACTGCGCCAGCGGGTATGGATTCGCAACGATGGGACGGAGCGCATGCCGTGCCTGCTGGCGTTCCATACCGCCGTCAACGCGCCGTTCGCGCCGGGGAGCGCGAATGAAGACATGCGGTTCAAAGCGACGATCGGCGAACGCTGGGAAATGGACGAGCGAATGCTGCCGACCGGCAAATTCCAGCCGTTGACTGAGGCCGAGGCGCGGATCAAGGAAGGGCAATCGCCGTTCTTCGAGCCGATGGACAATCATTACACCGCGAGCCCGCAGGGCGGCCGCAACCGGATGGAGCTGACGGACACGCGCATCGGCGTCAAGCTCGTGTACGACGTCGGCACCGCGTACAAAATGTGGATGATCTGGAACAACGGCGCGGAGGGCGGATTTTTCTGTCCCGAGCCGCAGGTGAACCTGGTCAACGCGCCGAACGTGGACCTGCCGGCCGAGGAGATCGGGCTGATCGGCCTTGAGCCGGGCGAGCTGTGGGAGGAAACGAGCCGGCTGTACGTCATCGGCTGACCGGCTTGCGTCATAAGCGGCCGTTTTGACGATCGAGACTCTTCGCCGGGACGAAGCGAAGACTGGGTTCGGCAACGCCGCACCGCGCGTCGAAGCCGCGCGCGGTGCGCCTAGCGGCCGTGCGGCTTGCGGCCCGTGGGCCTAGCGGGATGTGCGGTTTCTGGCTCGTGCCACTCGTGGAAGCTGCGTGCAATGCAATTCCAATTGCGAGACGGTGAAGAGATCGGCGCAAGCGGAAGGAGCCTATGTTGGATTTTGTCCAACCGCCGGGGCGGGAAACGGGGAAACCTCGGTCTAGAATGGATTTTATCCAACGAGGAAATTGATGTTCGGACGAAATCTCCGAAAAAGCCTCGCCAGATTGGACAAAATCCAACGGAGCCGGCGAGTATCGCGAAAAAGCCGTTTTTGATTGGACAAAATCCAACGAAAGCTTAGACGGTCCCGCGCAAACTTGCCAAGAAGCACGTTCAAGTCCCAACAAGCTGCCGCCCTCGCATAACCTGCCAAGAATCCGGTCTAGGTTCAACAAACTACCGCCTTCGCGTGTCCGCCAAGAAGCCCGCACTAGTCCAAGCAAGCCGCCCCTCGCATAAACCTCCCTTAACAGCCCGTGGCGCACCCGCAAGCTACCGCCATCTGTTTAACCTCCCAAACAGCCCACCGCGCATCCATATTGCCGCTACTCGTACCATCGCGCCAAAACCTCCCTCCAGTTCATAATGCGGATAAATTTCTATAGTTACTTTAAAATTATAAGTAATCGGTGTATACTTTAAAAAAAGCAATCCGTTCGACCGAGGAGGGCGCAAAATGGCACAAAAGCACGAGCAACAAGCAAATGTCTACGCACGCGGCATCCGCCGGGTTCGGCATGCCGGCATTCGGCAGGTCGGTCCGGGGCATCGGAACAGCTATATTTTGGAGCCGGGCCTGTGGGAGGAGCACGATCCGTTTTTGTTTTTGGCGGAGGACTGGTTTCAGCGCGACTCCTTCGACCTCCACCCTCACCGGGGAATCGAGACGGTCACCTATGTCATGGAAGGAAGGCTGGAGCATTTCGACACCAAAACGAACGAGGTCGATTATTTGCTGCCGGGGGACGCCCAGTGGATGACGGCCGGACGCGGGGTTATCCATAAGGAGGACCCGGCGCCGGGGGAAACGGTTCATTCGCTTCAGCTGTGGGTCAATTTGCCCCGCTCGCACAAAATGACCGAGCCGCGGTATCAAAATTTGCGCGCCGCCGACATGCCGGTCCGCTCCGAACCGGGAGCGACGATCCGGGTCTTTTCCGGTTCGTCCGGCGAGGCCGTGGCGACCACGGCCAACATCGTGCCCGTCACGATGGCCGAATTTACGCTGGAGCCGGGAGCGTCGGTCAAGCAGGAGCTTCCCGGTTCGTACAACGGGTTTTTGTTCGTGCTGGAAGGGGAAGGACGTTTTGGCAGCGGGGACGCGAAGGGAGAGGCGCGCGACGTGCTGTTCCTCGAATCGGCCGAGGGCCATGCGGCGAGCGAGATCCGGCTGACGGCCGAGACGAAGCTCCGCGCGCTGCTCTATGCCGGCCAGCCGATTCGCGAGCCGGTCGTCGCCCGCGGCCCGTTCGTCATGAACACGCAAGAGGAGATCGTTCAGGCGTACGAGGATTATCGCAACGGCAAGTTTGCCTGAGCCTTTTCGCCGGCCGGCCGTGCGATCCCGAAGTTTTCTCAGCCGTGGCGCGTGGGGAGACGGCGGGGTTCGGGGCCGGCAATAACATAGGTTCGTCAAACCGTACGGAATTCCGTGCGTTTTTTTTTTTTTTTTTTGCAGGGCGGCGGCGCGCCGCCCGGACAGCGGAGACGTTTCTCCGGCGACATCTCCCATCCAATCCGGAAGTCGGCTCGGCTTTCCGCGGATCGAATCGAGTCGCGGCTGCCCGTCTCAACTCGCCATGCACATACTTTGCGGCGGCCGATAGTGATCGACCCCGTTTTATGTCGGGGGCGTTTTTTTACGAAAAACTTGAAATAACCAAACGTTATGGTTATATTGTCCATAAATAATAAAATAATGTGGTGGTTTGTCTATGAAAAAATTTGAGTTTTCGGAATCCCTGCCGGATGTCTCCATCGAAGAGATCAAACGGGGATACGTATGGAGCGAGGCGGAACAGGCTTATTCGTGTCTCGTTTGCGGGGCGCGGTTCGTGAAGGGCATTGTTTATCCGTCGGACGGCGTATTGTACGAGGCGGCCAAATTCGCCGAACGTCACGTCGAGGCGGAGCACGGCTCGATGTTCGAGGTGCTGCTGGCCTTGGACAAGAAGGCGACCGGCCTGACCGACGTGCAGAAAACGATGCTCCGCTATTTTCGCCAGGGGCTGCCGGATAACGAGATCGTAAGAGAGCTGGGCGGAAGCGCCTCCACCGTGCGGAATCATCGTTTCGCGCTTCGGGAGCGGGCGAAGCAGGCCAAGCTTTTCGTCGCCGCGATGGAGCTGGCGGAGGAGAAGGCGGATCGGCGCGGACGGTTCGTTCCGGTCCACGCCGCGGCGACGATGACGGACGACCGCTACGCGATGACGGAGCGGGAGCAGGAGGAGACGATCCGCGCCTATTTTCCGGAAGGCCCGGACGGTCCGCTCGCAGAATTTCCGCGAAAGGAAAAGCGGAAGCTGGCGATTTTGCAGCATTTGATCGGATCGTTCGAGCCGGGCCGGAAATACGCCGAAAAGGAAGTCAACGAGGTGCTGAAGCGCCGTTTCGGAGATTACGTCACGCTGCGCCGGTACTTGATCGAGTACGGATTCATGGACCGGGAACCGGACGGAAGCCGGTACTGGGTCAAGACGGACAAACGCGCGCCGGCGCCGGCAAAAACGAAAGGAGCCACGAAGATGGACAAGCAGAAAAGAAAAGAAATCGCGAACGAATACGCGCACAGCTTTCGCAAGATGGGCGTGTACCAGATTCGCGGCAAGACGAACGGCAAAGTGTACGTCGGGGCCAGCATGGATCTTGACGGCGCGTTCAACCGCGACCGGTTTATGCTCGATTTCGGCAATTTCAGCAACCGGGAGCTGCAGCAGGATTGGAACGAGTTGGGAGAAGCCGATTTCGAGTTCGAAATTTTGGAGCAGATCAAGCCGCGCGAGGAATATGTGGACAACATCGCCGATTTGAAGCCGTACAAGGACGAGCTTGAAGTGCTGAAGGAAATTTGGCTGGAAAAAATCGAACCGTACGGCGAGCGCGGCTACAACAAACGGCCGTCCGCCCGCAAATAAACCGATCGGGAACGTTCACTCCGGCTCTCGCAAAAATTTTTCCGTTCTCTGATAATTGTTCTCATCAACGGGCATACTGCAAAAAGAAGCGAAACAGCCCAAAAGCAGCCAGTCCGGGCCGCTTTCGGGCTGCCAGATCGTCGGCGGCACAGGATTGCCGTCAGACTTCGGCGCTCGCGATTCGCGCGGTTAGGGGCTCGGTATCGCCGCGGCTGCTTCCGTCCGTCAAATCTTCGGCTCGAACGTTTTGCAGTCGGTTTCGCCCGAATTGCGCGCGTCCCGTTCGCGGTTGTTCACCACGTAAATCGAGGATGCCGCGCATTGGTTGCCTGCCGCCCAATACTTGCACGAGTTCACTTCGCAAAGCACATCCTTGGCCATCGTCAGATCACCTCCGATCCTCCTCTTAGGATGGGTGAAAAACCGGCCGTTCATACCGAAAACCCTTGACGAAGCCATGGAGAGCATCGTCAAACGGCATAACGAACTGATCGCGAGACAACAATAACCCATTAGAGCCTCGGGAAAAAATCCCGGGCTCTTTTTCGTCGGTTCGGGATCGGCCCGGGGGCCGCTTTTTCGTGTATAATGGGCTTATCCAAATGAATCGCAGGGGGCTTGCGACGCGATGTACCATACGAAGAAGCTGTTATTGCTCGGCTCCGGGGAACTGGGCAAGGAAGTGATCGTCGAAGCGCAGCGATTGGGCGCGGAGACGGTGGCGGTCGACCGCTACGAAGGCGCGCCGGCGATGCATGTCGCCGATCGCAGCTATGTGATCGATATGCTGGACGCCCGGGCGCTGCGGGAGCTGGTCGAGAAGGAAAATCCCGATCTCATCGTCCCGGAAATCGAGGCGATCGCGACATCGGAGCTGGTCAAGCTGGAGGAGGAAGGCTATCGCGTCATTCCGACGGCCCGTGCCGCCCGGCTTACGATGGACCGCGAAGGCATTCGGCGGCTCGCGGCCGAGAAGCTCGGGCTTCCGACCGCCCGCTACCGGTTTGCCGATACGTACGAGGAGTTCGCCGCCGCCGTGCGCGAGATGGGCTTTCCCTGCGTCGTCAAGCCGCTGATGAGCTCCTCGGGCAAAGGCCAGAGCGTATGCCGCTCGGAAGAGGGCATTGCCGACAGCTGGAAAATCGCGATGGAAGGCGGGCGGGTGCAGCAAGGCCGCGTCATCGTCGAAGAGTTTATCCGCTTCGAATCGGAAATTACGCTGCTGACCGTGCGGTCGGCTTCCGGCACGTTGTTTTGCCCGCCGATCGGCCATATTCAGCAGGACGGCGACTATATCGAATCGTGGCAGCCGCACGCGATGACGGAAGCGCAGCTGTCCGAAGCGAAACGGATTGCCCGAATTATTACGGATGAGCTTGGCGGGTCGGGGCTGTTCGGCGTCGAGCTGTTTTTGTCCGGGGACAAAGTGTATTTCAGCGAAGTGTCGCCGCGGCCGCACGATACCGGCCTCGTGACGCTGGTCAGCCAGAATCTATCGGAGTTCGCCCTGCACGTCCGGGCCATTCTCGGCTTGCCCATTCCGGAAATCAAATTGGCCGCCTGCGGCGCGAGCCGTCCGCTGAAAGCGGAGCGCGAGCTTGGCGACTACCGCATTGCGGGAGCGGAAGAAGCGCTTGCGGTCGAAGATACCCAGCTCCGCTTGTTCGGCAAGCCCGTTAC
The DNA here is from genome assembly GCF_016937515.1 of Cohnella algarum. Lineage (NCBI taxonomy): Bacteria > Bacillati > Bacillota > Bacilli > Caryophanales > Paenibacillaceae > Cohnella > Cohnella algarum. The sequence goes on along the minus strand of NZ_JAFHKM010000002.1, from coordinate 1,228,031 downwards.
GAAAGCCGGCCGCCGCGTGGCGGTCGCCCTGGCGACGGCCGAAACGGTCGAAGAAGCGCGGAGGCGGGCCGGAGAAGCCCACGGAAAATTAAGCGTCGAAGAAGCCTGAGCTCGGCGAATGGAGGTGGCAGATTTGACGATCAGCAGCCGTTTTTCCGTGGCGGCTCATATTTTGTCTTTGCTGGACATGTTCAAGGATCAGCGCCTGACCTCGGATTCGATCGCCGACAGCGTCAATACGAATCCGGTCGTCATCCGGCGCATCATGGGGATGCTGAACAAAGCCGGGCTTGTGCATACGAGCGCGGGCGTGGCGGGGGCGAGGCTCGCGCGGGAAATGAGCGAAATTACGCTGCTCGATGTCTATCGGGCCGTTCAGGGCGAGCAGGAGGCCTTGTTTTCCATGCACGAGAACCCGAACCCGGCATGTCCGGTCGGCCGCAACATTCAGGGAGCGCTCGAAACGACGTTCGGCCGGGCGCAGCTTGCGATGGAGAACGAATTGGCCAAAGTGACGATGGCCGACATCAGTCTCGACATCGCCCAAAGGATCTAGATGGCTTACGGGTTGATTGCGCATATTTGGAAACCGAATAACCGCCATAATCCGAAACGCGCGAAAAGGATTCGGATCATGCGGTTTTTTTGTCGATTGAAGCGGAAAATACGCCTAAACGCATTGATTCGGACTGGACGTTAAGCGATAATAAAGTGTATTCGCGACCGGAGTCCTACGAGGAAGCCGATCCCGGGCGGACGGCTTCGTTCACATATCGAAGCTTCATCGCGTTCAAGGACGCGGTAGACGTTTTTATTTGCTGCACACTAAGGAGGAGCCATTCATGCAATATGTCAGTACCCGCGGCAACGTCGGGAAAATCGGGTTCATCGACGCGTTTCTGATGGGACTCGGAAACGACGGCGGCCTGCTCGTTCCGGAGGAAATTCCCGTCGTTTCCGCCGCCAAGCTGAAGGAATGGGAGTCGCTGAGCTACCAGGAGCTTGTACTGGAGATTTTCTCCTATTATACGAACGATGAAGTACCGCAGGAGGACCTCAAGGCGATGGTGCAGGCCAGCTACGCATCGTTCCGCCATCCCGAGGTAACCCCGGTCCGCAAGCTGAACGATCGTCTGTACCTGATGGAGCTGTTCCACGGACCGACGTTCGCGTTCAAAGATATCGCGCTTCAGTTCATGGGCCAATTTTATTCGTACGTTGCCGCCAAGCGGAATTTGAAAATCCACATCCTCGGGGCGACTTCGGGCGACACCGGGGCTTCCGCGATCGAGGGCGTGCGGGGCAAGGAAGGCATCAAAATTTGCATTTTGCACCCTCACCGGAAAGTGAGCAAAGTGCAGGAACTGCAGATGACGACCGTCCAGGACGAAAATGTGCTCAACTTGTCGGTTCACGGCAATTTCGACGACTGCCAGGGCATGATCAAGGATTTGTTCGCCGACCTCGAATTTAAACAGAAAAACCGGCTGGCCGCGATCAACTCGATCAATTTCGTCCGGATTTTGGCGCAAACGGTCTACTATTTTTACGCTTACTTTCAAGTCCGGAAGCAAACGGGCGCGGCCGCGGTCGAGTTCAGCGTTCCCACGGGGAACTTCGGCGACATCTTCGCGGGTTACCTCGCCAAACGGATGGGGCTGCCGGTTCATAAGCTGATCATCGCGACGAACGAGAACAATATTCTGGAGCGGTTCATTCGCGAAGGCATCTATACGCCGGGCGAATTCAAGAGCACGTACAGCCCTTCGATGGATATCCAGGTGGCCAGCAATTTCGAGCGCTACCTGTACTACCTCGTAGGCGAAAATCCGGACAAGGTTGCCGAGCTGATGGAAGGGTACAAGCGCGACGGAAAAATCGCCATTGCCCGCGATCTTCTCGCCATCGCGCAGATCGAGTTCGACGCTTACGGCGTTGACGGGCCCGAGTGCCTGGAAACGATCAAAAAGCACGACGCGCAAGGCTATCTGCTCGACCCTCACTCCGCCTGCGGCGTAGCGGCAGCGGAAAATTGCAGCGACGACGACGTCATCTGCGTCTCGCTCGCCACCGCGCATCCGGCGAAGTTCGACGAGGCGATCCGGCTGTGCGGGATCGAGCAGACGTTCCCGGATGAAATCGCGCGCCTGTTCGACAAGCCGCAGCGCCAGAAGGTCGTGGACGCTTCCCTGGAGGAAGTGGCGCGCGAGCTGGAGGCTTTTTATAACGGTTGAGCATGCGCGTCGCATACGAAATCGGCCATCCATATCGGACCGCTTCGCCACTCGTCTGGCGGGGCGGTCTTCTTTATCCGGAGACGGGCGAAGCGAACGGTTGTTCGGAGAGATCGTTGGAAGGGGACTGGGCGGACTACATGAGGGGGAACGGGCGTGTTTGCGTGCTGAGAAGGGGATTAGACGGACTACATGAGGCACCGAGCGGTCAAACGGACGTAAAGAGGTGTACCCAGTACACTTCATCGGGCATGAAGCGACCGACCGGGCGCAAAGAAGTGCACCTGGTGCACTACATCGGGCATGAAGCGGCCGAACGAGCGCAAAGAAGTGCACCCGGTGCACTACATCGGGCATAAAGCGGCCGAACGAGCGCAAAGAAGTGCACCCGGTGCACTACATCGGGCATAAAGCGGCCGAACGAGCGCAAAGAAGTGCACCCGGTGCACTACATCGAGCATAAAGCGGCCGAACGGGCGCAAAGAAGTGTACCTGGTGCACTACATCGAGCATGAAGCGGCCGAACGAGCGCAAAGAAGTGTACCTGGTGCACTACATCGAACATAAAGCGGCCGAACGAGCGCAAAGAAGTGCACCCGGTGCACTACATCGAGCATGAAGCGGCCGAACGGGCGTAAAGAAGTGCACCTGGTGCACTACATCGGGCATGAAGCGGCCGAACGGGCGCAAAGAAGTGCACCCGGTGCACTACATCGGGCATAAAGCGGCCGAACGAGCGTAAAGAAGTGCACCCGGTGCACTACATCGGGCATAAAGCGGCCGAACGAGCGTAAAGAAGTGCACCCGGTGCACTACATCGAACATGAAGCGGCCGAACGAGCGTAAAGAAGTGCACCCGGTGCACTACATGGGCCATCGAGCGGTCGGCATCGCAAAAAAATACCCCCGCACCGCCAGGCGGAACGGAGGTGGGGGCAGGGGTGGATTAACGCAAGGGGGGAGGCAAGGGGCCAACAAGGCCCGATGCTTAACGAGAAAATCTTTCTCCTATTCCTCGTCCGAAGCTTGCGGATCCTTGTCGGGAAGCTGTTTCACGTAGCTGTCCGACAGGCGCAGCAGCTGGAGCGCGCGCTCGTATTGATCTTCGGTGATGCCGCTCGAGGCGACCGAATCGTCTTCCAGCGAATACTGAACGCCATCCTCGTAGCCGCTTCCCGGGATAAACAGGGTGCTGCCGTCAATGACCGAGCCCGAAGGCAGGTAGTAGCGTTCCGGCAGCAAGTTTTGCGTCGAGTTGAACAGATCCTGGCCGAAATGGATCTGGCCGTCAAGCGGTACGCCGAGCAGGTTGGCGACGGTCGGCAGCACGTCGACCTGGCCGCCGGTTTGCGTGAATTCCGCCGGATAAGTCATGCCGGTCGAGGCGACAATAAGCGGAATGTTGATCATGTCGGTGTATCCGTACGGACGGCCGAAAATTTCCTCCATCAGCGCCTTCTCGTCGTTGTCCAGCGAATAGATCGGCAGGCCGAGGTGATCGCCGTACAGCAGGATCAGGCTGTTGTCCCATACGCCGTTCGCCTTCAGCTCCGCGATGAACTCGCCCAAGGCGTAGTCGGCATAGTTTTGCGAACGGATGTAGTCCCCGACGAACGTGCCTTCGAAGCGCTCCGGCAGCTCCATCCTGTACTTGTCTTCCGGAATCGTAAACGGATGATGCGCGGTCATCGAAATGACATGGGCGTAAAACGGCTTTTCCGCCGCATCCATCTTCGCAAGCTCCGCGGCCGTTTTTTCATACAGTACGTCGTCCGAAGGCCCGAAAAAGATTTCGTCCTCCGTCCCGAAAAATTCCTTGTCGTAGTACCGGTCGAAGCCTACCGATTTGTACAGCTCTCCGCGGTTCCAGAACTCCACGACGTTCGTGTGGAACGTAGCGGTATCGTACCCGTGCGAGCTCAGCAGCTTCGGCAAGCTCGGCAGCGCCTTTTCCACGTAATTCATCGTCGCCGCGCCGTGAGGCGGAATGTACAAGGACGTGTTGACGACGTATTCGGCGTCGGACGTATTCCCTTGGCCCACCATCTGATAAAAGTTCGGGAAATAGAAATTTCCTTTCGCGAGCTGATTCAGATTCGGCGTGATCTCCTGCCCGTCAAGCTTCATGCCGATCAGGAAATTCTGGAACGATTCCATCTGGATGATGATCAGGTTTTTGCCCTCGGCCGCTTGCGCGAACGCCGGAGTCTGGCTCGGCTGAACGCCTTTCAAGGCATTGATGGCTTCCTGGGTGATCTCGTTTTTGTCCACGACTTCTTCTTCGGACTGATCGAGAATCGAATAGAGCTCGTAGTTGAGAATGCCCATTTCCTGCGCTTTCGTCCGCTCGTTCATGCTCGCGCGGTTCGGCAGGATGTTGAACAGGCACAAAAATACGGACAAAACGAACAACGCGGTAATGACTTTGCGGCTTTCCCGCCGCGCGCTCATCTGCTTCCAGTTTTGCACCTTTTTGCTCGAGAACAGCATGATGCCGATAATGACGACGTCGATAAAAATGAGCACGTAATAAGGGTCCATCAACGAGAACACGCTGTTGCTGACCGCCGTCACCTGATTGACCTGCTCCAGGGCGTGGTAGGTCGCGATAACGCCGTAATACTTGTAATACATAAACACGGAAAATAGAATAATCGTGACGAACAAATTGACGACCAAATACCACACAAGCTTATGTTTGCGGGAAAACCATTCGATCAGGCAAAACAAAATCCAGAAAAACGGAATTTCCGTCAACACCGTCCGCCACGAGGGCCCGTTGTCGAAGATGACGAACCAGGCCACGCAGCTTTTTAATAATAAAATAAGGGTAAAAAAGACAAAAGGCTTGTTCCGCAGCAATCGATGGGGCGGAAGCAACGACATGATAACCCTTCCTTTCTCCTAAAACGGACGAGAGATGTGCGAACTTGCGTTCCCAACCTTAAATACAGGCCGAAAACTCGAATCGCCTGCTCTTCTATAAATATTCAACAATTTTACAATACCGTAATCATGCATTAACATTATGCGGCTACCGGCAGTCAATGTCAAAGGAGTGTTGCGGAAACATTGGCGCTTTTAGGATTAAGATTTGTTAAAAATCGTAATTTCTCGGGATTTTCGATCGGCTTCCGGCCGTTTTTTCAGAATTTGTTCAGCGGAAAGTGTTAAAAAGGATTGTAGAACCATTCTATATACCGAAAGCGGGAGGATCCTATGGGCAAGCTGATGGAAAAAGAAGAAACGGCCCGCAAGTGGCCTGAAATAGCCGTTGAAACGACGGTGCAAATTATCGGCGGCAAATGGAAGGGCATCATCCTTTATCATTTGATCGAAGGCGAAATCCGCTTCAACCAGCTGCGCAGGCAGATGCCCGGCATTACGCAGCGGATGCTGACCCTGCAGCTGCGCGACCTCGAAAAAAACGGCATCATCGACCGCATCGTTTATCAGGAAATCCCGCCGCGCGTAGGCTACAGGCTGTCGGAGCTGGGCCGTTCCCTCGTTCCTCTCGTCATGCAGATGAAGTCCTGGGGGGAAAAATATCAAAAGCAAACGGGCTCTCCGCAGGCGTAAGCGGACAAGCCCTTGCGCCCCCGGGCCTGAGGCTCAAGGAGACGAGAGGCAGGACGCGGCGAGCGATAGCGGCGGCGACGCGAATCGGCGATAAGCGAACCTTCCGGCGGGCAGCCACATACGATATCGATAGGTTCGCGCCTATCCTATCCGAAAGGTGGCTCGCAAGTGGCGGTATCGTACATGGACTTCACCGCTCCGTCCGTGCAATTTACTTACGATCTCGACGAAAACCCTCTGTTCAAAAAGGACGAGCAAAATTATATCAACTCGCTCTCGATCAACCAGCTGAACACGCTCGGCAACGTGTCGCTGCTCGACATTTTCCTGAGCAAAAGCAACGTGGTCGAGCCCCACATTCACCAGAACGCTTCCGAACTGGTCTACTGCATGGCGGGAGGCGCCATCGTCTCCCTGATCAACCCGTTCACGAAAAAGCTGCTGAACTTCGCGATCAAACCCGGCGAAGTGGCCAACGTCCCGCAAGGCTGGTGGCATTACGAAATGGCGACCGAGGACAATACGCACTTGCTGGCCATTTTCGATGCTCCGGTGCCCGATGCGATTTTCGCGTCGGATATGCTGCGTCTGACGCCCGCGAGCGTGATGGCCCACACGTATTGCCTGAACGAGGCCGAGTATCAAGAGGCGATCGCCCCGATCAAGCAAACGGTCGTCATCGGGCCGCCGGCCGATTGCCAAAGACGCGATGGGGCAGAGAAGCCGCCGGTTCAAGGACAACCGGCCCAACCGCAGCCCCAGGCGCTGTCCGAACCGTTCCAAGGCCAGCCGTTCGCGTCCGGTTTTCCCGTCGGTTACGCTTATCCGAACGCGTGGCTGCAAGCGCAGCCCGCTTACTCTCCGTACGACGTGCCCCGCGCTTATCCGGGCTACTACTATCCGACGCCGCCGGGCTACGGCGGCTGAACGCCGAATCGAACCGCAACGCCGTCAAACCCGTCTGACCCGTCCCGCGCTCCGCGGCGGCGGTTTTTTGTTTTTCACACAATGTTCAATCCCGCCGTTTGTTCATGTGATTTTTTTCACAGTGACAGGAAGCCGGCAATCGTTATGATGAACGCGGATCACCAATTTGGACCGATCAAGGTGGAGGGATTTCAATGGCGGCAAGAAAATGGGGTTTGACTGCGGCTGTATGGACGATGGCGGCGGCGCTGCTGCTCGCCGGATGCGGGGGAGGGGAAGACCGGAAGGCGAATGCGCCCGCGGACGATTCGGCGCCGTCGGCTTCGTCGGCCGCCGCTTCGGACGTCAAAGCCGTGACGATCAAAGCGAGCAACTTCAAGTTCGATCAGCCCGAGATCCGGGTGGCGAAAGGGCAGACGATCGAATTGACGCTGGAAAACGAGCAGGGCAACCACACGCTCAAAATCGACGGCTACGAGCAGACGGTGAAGGCGGGCAAGACGATCTCGTTTACGGCCGATCAGGCGGGCGAATTCGAATTTTACTGCGATCTGATGTGCGGAACGGGGCACGCGGACATGGTCGGCAAGCTGATTGTCGAATAAACGAACGGAAAGGAGGCGTTGGACATGGCACAACCCGCGACCGGCAAGGGCGCGATTCCGAACCGGCAGGAACCGGGATCGGGAGCTCCGACGCACCGGGGCGATGCGGCTCCGGAGGGGCCGACACCCGGGATTCAGCCTCCGGAACCGGCTTCTTTGAAAGGGGCGTTCGTCTCCGTCATGCTGCTGGGCGCTTTTCTGGCGGCGGCATGGGCGGCGGTGTTCGTTCTGTATCTTCATAGAAGTTAATCCGAACCGATAATCGCGCGAAGCGGGAGGAGCGCATCATGCATATTCACCGTCTGGAAAAAATATGGCTGGCTTTCGGCATGTCGATGCTGGCGCTGTTTTTGCTGATTCTGGGCGTATCCGCCTTTTCGATGGGGCTGGGAACGCCGATCGGCGAGCATTCGCATTCGGTCGATCCGACGAAGCTCGACGAGACCGCGCCGTTCGACAAGCCGGGCCTGACGCAAATCGGAGACAAAGAGTACGACGCGGTCCTGATCGCCTACGCGTTCGGCTACAGCCCGGACACGCTCGAGGTTCCGGCCGGGTCGACGGTGAACTTTACCGTTACGAGCGCGGACGTCGTGCACGGCTTCCAAATCCCCGGCACCATCGTCAACATGATGGCGATCCCCGGCGAGGTCGGCCATTTGTCGTACACGTTCGACAAGCCGGGAGAGTATCTCATTTTGTGCAACGAATATTGCGGGACCGGACATCAGGCGATGTTCACGAAGCTGGTCGTGACCTAACAGGCCGAAAGGACGATAGCCATGAATTCGACATTCGACCGCAAGGACGGCAAGCTCGTGCTTGCCCACCTGCTGTTCGCTTACGGAGCACTGCTGCTTGGAGGTGTTTGCGGCATGCTTCAAAGCATGGTCAAAAGCGGCTCCATTACGCTGCCGGCCGGCATCGGCTACTATCAGCTGCTGACGGCCCACGGCGTGCTGATGGCGCTCGTGTTCACCACGTTTTTCATCATCGGATTTTTGTATTCGGCGGTCAGCCGCACGCTCGGCGGCAAGCTTGGCGACGCTGCCCGCAGGATGGGCTGGATCGGCTTCTTCCTGATGGGGGCGGGGACGCTGCTCGGCACGGTCATGATTTTGCTGAACAAGGCGACGGTGCTGTATACCTTCTATGCGCCGCTCAAAGCCTCTCCGTTCTTCTACATCGCGCTCGTGCTGCTCGTCGTCGGCAGCTGGATCAGCGGCTACGGCGTGTTCGCGCAATACCGAGGGTGGCGGAAGGAGAACCGGGGCAAGCTGTCCCCGCTGCTGGCCTTTATGGCGGTCGTGACGATGCTCATGTGGCAGATCGCGACGCTCGGCGTGGCGGCGACGGTGCTGCTGCAGTTCATTCCGTGGTCGTTCGGCTGGACGGAAACGATCAACGTCTTGCTAAGCCGGACGCTGTTCTGGTATTTCGGGCATCCGCTCGTCTATTTCTGGCTTATGCCGGCGTATATGTGCTGGTATGTCATCATCCCGAAAATCATCGGCGGAAAAATCTACAGCGACGCGCTCGCGCGGCTGTCGTTCATTTTGCTGCTGCTGTTCTCGATCCCGGTCGGCTTCCACCATCAGCTGATGGAGCCCGGCATTTCGCCCTTCTGGAAGTTCCTGCAGGTCGTGCTGACCTTCATGGTCGTCGTGCCGACGCTCATTACGGCATTTTCGCTGTTCGCCACCTTCGAGCTCAGCGGCCGGGCCAAGGGCTCGACGGGACTGTTCGGCTGGGTGCGCAAGCTCCCCTGGAAAGACGTCCGATTTTTCGCGCCGTTTATGGGCATGCTCGTGTTCATCCCGGCCGGGGCCGGCGGTCTCATCAACGCCAGTCACCAGATGAACGCCGTCGTTCACAATACGCTGTGGGTCACCGGGCACTTCCATTTGACGGTGGCGACGAGCGTCGCGCTTACGTTTTTCGGCATCGGCTACTGGCTGATCCCGGCCGTGACCGGTCGCACGCTGACGGCGGGAATGAACAAGCTGGGCATCGTGCAGACGGTGCTTTGGTGCCTCGGCATGCTGTTCATGTCCGGCTCGATGCACGGCTCGGGCCTGCTCGGCGATCCGCGCCGCACGGACTACACGACGTACAACGACAGCCTCGAAGCGGTGCTGTGGATGCCGTATCATACCGCGATGGCGGTCGGCGGCATCATTCTGTTCATCAGCCTGCTCGTGCTGATCCGGGTCGTCGTAGGGTTGCTGCAATCCCCGAAAGGAGAAACGGAATATCCGGTCGGTGAGGTTTACGACGAGGCGGAGCGGACGCCCAGACTGTTCGAGCGGTGGGGGCTGTGGATCGCGGTTTCGGCCGTGCTCATTCTGATCGCCTATACCGTCCCGCTGATCGGCATGATGACGGGAGGAACGGGTTCGCCCGGTTACGTCATGTGGTAAAAACGATACGAAACAAGGGGCTGTCCCAAAGGCCGAAATCGGCCTGAGGGACGGCCCCTTCAGTCTTAAGACAGGAATTAGACGGCAAATGCTTTGGCTGCCCGGCCGTTCCGGCCTCGCGCGCACGACTTATTTATTGAACGCGTCGTCGTATGCGTTCATCAATTTGCGGTAAATATCCACCATCTGATGAAGCTCCGATTCGTCGAGGGGGGCGAACATTTTCTCCATTAAGGACAGCCGCTTCTCCTGCAGTTCCTTGTGCGCGGCTTTCCCGGCATCGGTAATTTCCAGCATGACCACCCGGCGATCCTTCTCGTCGTTCAGGCGCCTGACCAGCCCCATCTTGACGAGCTTGTCGGAGATGACCGTCATGCCGCCGGAAGTGACGCCCAGGGATAGGGACAAATAGGTGCTGGGCTTAGGTCCCTCCGTAACGAGAATGTCCAAAGTTTGCGCATGGCTTAAAGATAGATCCTGCGGATTGTCTTTAGACCATTCCTGTCTCCACATCCGGGAGTGCCGCCGTACCATGGAAAACAGTTCGACCACTTCTTCATGCCTCGTCACGTTTCAGCCCCAAAAAACAATATACGCTTATTCTCTCATACTTTGTCGATATTCGCCAGTAAGGGCGGAAAGAATAGACGTCAGCGGGGGCCGTCCGCCGCCCCGATTGCCGGGGCGCGCCCGTTTTCGGCGGTCAGGGCGAGCTCGACGGGCGAGTGGTTGATATGCGTTCCGTACAGGATGCACATGCCGACGGCGGCGCCGGCTACGGTCAGGACGCCCAGCGCGCGTCTCAGCAGGGGCGGGAGCACGGAATGGCGAACTTCGGGATGCCGGTGCCGGTTGCACTTTTTTAGTTGGAGCAAATAAAGCGCGGCGACGAGAAAAACCGCTCCGGCGACGGGCGCGAGCGCTAGCAGCGGCCCGGGCGTCAGCGGCGCGAGCACCGAATGGCACAACGCCGCCAACGCTCCGAGAGCGGTCGCCTGGTAAGGGACGACCACGAGCGGATGGGCGAGATGAACGGCCCGCCATTCGGCGCCGCCCGTCTCGCGCTTGGCTGCGGCGGCCGAGGGCCATCGGGTGCGGGCGATGCGCGGAAACGAAACGGATGCGGCCAGCAGGGCGGGGAGCAGCACGAGCGGCAGCCGCAGCGTGAGGGCATCCTGCGCCGCCGGCCAGCCGGCGGCCTTCCAGTTGAGCAGCGCCGCACTGACGGCTCCGGCGATAGAGAACAGCAGCCAGGCGCTTCGGACGAGCGGCTTGCGGGCTTTTCGCCGCACGCGCTCGGCGCTTCCGCCATGACGAAGTCCTGCGGCGCCCGCGGCCGCAAGCCATCCGAACAACGCCGTCAACGCAAGCCAGCCATTTTCCGCTAAAGTCCAAACCGTACTCATACTCGATCCCTCCGGAACAAATTCAATCGTATCCGGCCCGTCGTGCCCGGAACTTATTTTTCGTCGACGCGAATGCTTCCGCTATCCGTCCTTACCTTTATATAGCCGTTCGTCTCCCGTTTCGACTCCGGAGCCCGAATCGATCCGGAATCGCTTTGCAGGTCGTAAAAGCCGGCGAACGACGCGGGGAGGTCGATTTTGACGCTTCCGGATTCCGTCTTGATATCGGCGTCGGAGTCGTCGAGCTTATCCAGGCGGACGCTCCCCGAATCGGACGAGATGGCGCTTTTGCCCGTCAGCCCCTGAAATTGAATGCTGCCGGAGTCGGAGGAAACCTCGAGCTCGGCCTCGATCCGCTCCGCCTGAATGCTTCCGGAGTCCGATTTGGCCGTCAGGCGTTCTCCTTTGACGTCCTGCAGTTTGACGCTCCCGGATTGGGCGGCCACCGCGAGGTCGGCTTCGATCCGTTCCCCCGAATGCTGCCGGAGTCCGCTTCGACCTCCAGCCGTTCGCCTTTGAAATCGTACATCCGGATGCTTCCGGACTCCGTCGAAACGCTTGCCGAAGATGCGGACAGTCCTTCGATTTGCACGCCTCCCGAATCGCTCTCCACCTCAAGCTTCTCCAAGGCGTCCGGATCGGCCAGCTTGACCGTGATTGTGAAGCGGTCGTTTATGCTATTCCAATCGCCCCAGTCGAAGATCCCGATCCGGAAAGATTCCGGATCCGTGTCGATGGCGAGCCGGCCGTCCCGCAGCTTCGCTTGCTTGATTCGATCGACGACATCCCCGTCGGCCCTGCCCTCGATGCTTACCGATTCCGTTCCGTCCCCGCTTGCCTCGTATTTGACGTTGAGCCCGCGGGAATCGCCCTCGATGGCCAAATCGCGAAGCTCGCCAGCCTCGAAACGCCACTCATGGCGAAAATCCTCTTCGGGTTTTTCATTCAACATGTTATAAAGCGCCACGCAGCCGATCGCTATCAACACGAGACCGATTGCGGTGTACAACCCTCTCTTCATCATACGCCGGTTCCTCCTGATCCATGTACTTGCTTTGTTCATTTTACACAATCCGCCAATCGGTTCGAACCATCGGAGGGAGGAAGCGGCTCCCCGACTTAAGTAGGGGAAACGGGGAAGGGGATAACCGATAAAAATGGGCGCAGTCCGTTCAAAAAATATTCACAAATCCAAGACTTCGTCACATTTTTGTGATACAATGTTCACAGATAGCGTTTGCAAAAAAGGAGGTCTGCGGCATGCAAAACCGGGATATGTCCAAAATGCTCAAATGGATCGCGCTGGTGATCATCGCGTTCGGCGTCGTTTTTTCGGCGATTCACATTGCGGAGTTCAACGATAAAAATCTGGGCTTGATGATCGGAATCGGATTTCTGGTCGGCGGGCTGCAAATTTGGATTTTCGGCGTTGCGGCGCCGTTGATGCAGAAGATGCAAGACGAGAGGAAGAAAATCGGCCCGGACCGGAACCGGGAGCCGGTTTAAACGAAAGATCGGAAATGCCTGCGCGGGATGGCTGCGCAGGCTTTTTTCATGTCCGTTCGGGTCCGGTTTTCAACATGGGGCAAAACGGTGAACAAAATATTGCGAAATTAAGACGGTTCGATGACGCATTTGTTAACTGTGCGCTATTTCACAAGACTTTCTGGTATAACAGAGATGTTCAAATTACGTACCAACACGGCCAACTTTGCCGTCAACGGTTCAAAGTGGCAGCGAGGGAAGGAGAGTTTGCAAAATGAAGAGAGGGTATCGACGCCTCGCCGCTACGATATCGTTGGCTGCAATGGCCGTTATGTTAGCGGGCTGCGGCGACAAAATGGGTGTGCTCAACCCGAAAGGAACCGTCGGCAAGGAGCAGCTCGATCTGATCATGATTTCGACGGTACTTTGTCTGATCATCGTCGTGCCGACCATCGTCATGGCGTTCTGGATCGCCTGGAAGTACCGGATCAAGCGCAAGCAAAAAGCCGACTACGATCCCGAGTGGTCCCACAGCACGAAAATCGAAGCCTTCATGTGGGGCATCCCGGTTTTGATCATCATCGTGCTTGCCGGCGTAACGATACATTATACTTACAAGCTCGAGCCGTCCAAGCCGCTCGAATCCGAGCACGAGCCGATCACGATCCAGGTGGCTTCGCTCGACTGGAAATGGCTGTTCCTGTATCCCGAGCAGGGGATCGCGACGGTCAATTACCTTCAATTCCCGGAAGACGTGCCGGTTCGCTTCGAGCTGACGTCCGACGCGCCGATGAACTCCTTCTGGATTCCGCAGCTTGGCGGACAAATCTATACGATGTCGGGCATGGCGATGAAGCTGCACCTGATCGCCGACGAACCCGGCGAATATTACGGGTCGGGCGCGAACTTCAGCGGCGAGCACTTCGGCGAGATGAATTTCATCGCGAAGGCGACTTCGCAGGAAGAATTCGATCAATGGGTGCAGGAAGTGAAGGACGGCTCCGAGGCGCTGACGCAGGAGGGCTACAATGAACTGGCCCTGCCGGGCGTAACCGAAGAACTGTCGTTCTCCTCGTTCCCTGAAGGCCTCTTCGACTGGATCGTGGTGAAATACGGATCGGGCGGCCATAGCGGGCACTCCGCAACGGAGGCCGAATCCGATTCCGCCGAATCCGGGGAGGGGAGCGACGAGCATGCGGGGCATGCCGCCGCTTTGCCTGCCGGCCAATCGGAAACGGAAACGGGTTCCGAACAACATGCGCATCATTAAAGCTTAAGAAAAGGAGGGTGTCCCATGTGGCAAAACATTAAGGACTTCGCCGCGGACTTTTTCGTGACGGGGGACCCGCTCATTTACGGCGCCGACGTGGCGATCGTCCTGACGATGTCCGCCATCGTCTTCGTGCTGACGTATTTCAAAAAATGGAAGTGGCTTTGGACCGAATGGCTGACCACGGTCGACCATAAGCGAATCGGCATCATGTACGTCATCGCGTCGCTGCTCATGCTGTTCCGCGGCGGCATGGACGCGCTGCTGATGCGGACGCAATTGGTCATGCCGGAAATGGAATTTCTGTCTCCGGAACACTACAATGAAATTTTTACGACGCACGGCGTCATCATGATTCTGTTCATGGCGATGCCGCTCATGTTCGGCTTGTTCAACCTGGTCGTGCCGCTGCAAATCGGGGCGAGGGACGTCGCGTTCCCGTTCCTGAACTCGCTCAGCTTCTGGCTGTTCTTCGCCGGCGCGATGCTGTTCAACATTTCGTTTGTCATCGGCGGTTCGCCGAACGCCGGCTGGCTTGCCTATCCGCCGTTGTCGGGCACGATGTTCAACCCGGGCGTCGGGCAGGATTTCTATATTTGGGGCATCCAAATATCGGGGATCGGCAGCTTGGCGACGGGGATCAACTTTATCGTGACGATTCTCAAAATGCGCGCCCCCGGCATGAAGCTGATGAAGATGCCGATGTTTTCCTGGTCGGTTCTCGGCAGCTGTCTCGCCATCATTCTGGCGTTTCCGATTTTGACGGTAACGCTCGCGCTTTCGTTTATCGACCGCTACTTCGGGGCGCACTTCTTCACCCTGGACGGCGGCGGCAACCCGATGATGTACATCAACCTGATCTGGATGTGGGGACACCCGGAAGTGTATATCGTCGTTCTTCCCGCTTTCGGCATTTTTTCGGAAATCGTCGCGACATTCGCAAGGAAAAAGCTGTTCGGCTATAAATCGATGGTGTTTGCGATCATGGCGATCAGCGTCGTTTCCTTTATTACATGGGCGCACCACTTCTTCACGATGGGGTCGGGCGCCGACGTCAACGCCTTCTTCGCGGTGTCGACGATGATTATCGCCATCCCGACAGGCGTTAAAGTATTCAACTGGATATTTACGATGTTCAAGGGGAAAGTATCGTTCGAAACCCCGATGCTGTGGACGGTGCTCGGCTTCATTCCGTGCTTCGTCGTCGGCGGGATGACCGGCGTCATGCTGTCCGTCGCGCCGGCCGACTTCCAGTTCCACAACAGCTACTTCCTGATCGCGCACTTCCACCAAACGCTGATCGGCGGCGTCGTTTTCGGTTACATTGCCGGCCTCGTGTACTGGTGGCCGAAGGTGTTCGGCTTCAAGCTGAACGAAAAGCTCGGCAAATGGTCGTTCTGGTTTTGGAACATCGGCTTTTACGTCTGTTTCATGCCGCAATACGTCGTCGGCTTGATGGGCATGACGCGTCGCGTCAGCACCTACAGCTGGGACAGCGGCTGGTGGGGGCTGAACCTCGTCTCCACGATCGGCGGCTTCTTGATGGGAGCGGGCTTCCTGATCATGGTGTGGCAAATTTTGCACAGCATCAAGTTCATGGAGCGCGACACGACGGGCGATCCGTGGAACGGGCGCACGCTCGAATGGTCGATTCCGTCGCCGGCTCCGATGTACAACTTCGCCCGCACGCCGGTCGTCGAGCATTTGGACGATTGGTGGGAGAAAAAACAGCGCAAGGCAAAAGGAGAACCGGAGAAGCCGCTTGCGCCGCTCGAACCGATTCACATGCCGAAAAATTCGGGCATCCCGATCATCATGTCGGGCTTCTGGTTCCTGGCCGGCTTCGGTCTCGTGTTCGACTGGCTGTGGATGGCGATACCGGGCTTCCTCGGCGTCTTCGCCTGCATGTTCGCCCACTCCTTTAATTACGATACCGACTACTACATTCCGGTCGACGAAATCGAACGAACGGAAGCCGCGGCGAGGGGGACTGTCTGATGGCCAGCAACAAAAATCATGCGGCGCAAGCCCGCGCCGGAAATCACGGGCACGACGGTCATCACGATCTCGAATCCCTTCGCCTGATGGGCTTCTGGATCTTCCTGATCACCGACTGTATTTTGTTCGGAACGCTGTTCGCCACCTACGCCGTGCTGAGCAACAGCACGGCCGGCGGGCCGACCGGCGCCGAAATGTTCGAGATGCCCGGCATTATCGCCGAAACGTTCATCCTGCTGACGAGCAGCTTCACGAGCGGCCTGGCCTTGCTGTGCATGAACCGCGGCGACCGCAAAGGGCTGATCGGCTGGCTCGCCGTCACGGCCGCTCTCGGCGCCTGCTTTATCGGCCTTGAGCTGAACGAGTTCGTCCACCTCGTGCACGAGGGCGTCACGATCGGCACGAGCGCTTACTGGTCCGCCTTCTATACGCTGGTCAGCACGCACGGAATTCACGTCACGATCGGCCTTTTCTGGATGATCGCGATCATGATCCAGCTCGGCAAACACGGCATTACGCCCGTTACCCGCCGGAAGGTGAACGTTATCGGCCTGTACTGGCACTTTCTCGACGTCGTCTGGATTTTCGTCTTTACCGTCGTATACATGATGGAGGTGATGTAAGATGGCGCAACATCCGCATTCCACGCAATCGAACGGTTCCCATGGCGGACACGGCTCGCACGGCGAATCGCACGAAGCGCACGGGTCGCTCAAGTCTTATGTCATCGGCTTCGTCCTGTCGATCATTCTGACGATCATTCCGATCGTTCTCGTTCTCAACGACATCGTTGAAGGCACTGCCGCTTACGTGGTGCTGTTCGCGACCGCGATTTTGCAATTCGTCGTCCAGCTCTTTTTCTTCATGCACTTGAAGGAAGAAGCGAGTCCGCGCTGGAACCTGATGACGCTTCTGCTCGGCCTGATGATCGTCCTGATCATCATCGTCGGGTCCATCTGGATCATGCTGAACAACCAGGTGACGTACTGATACGTTATGACGCCACAAGCGCCGCCCCTTGCTTCCGCCCGCGGAAGGAAGGAGGCGGCGCTTTTACATTCGCTTAATCAAAAAAGGGTGCTCCGCGTACATTCGCCCAGGATCCGGCGAGGCAGGAGGCGGCATGGGACTTCATCAAATTCCTGGTCGATCCGAAGCGTTCGGTTCAAATCTCCAAGTCCACCGGCTACATGGTATCGCGGCAGACGGCGCTGGACGATCCGGAGATGCAGAAGTTTTTGGAGGAAAACCCGGTTTACAAAGCGACTTACGACCAGATCGACGAGATGGTGCCCTGGTTCAACTTCCCGGGCGAGGGGGGCACCCGCGTGCAGAAGATCATTACGGACCAGATTCAGGCCGCGCTGCAGGGCCAGAAGACGCCCGAGGACGCGATGAAGGAAGCGGCCAAGCAAGCGAATGCGTTAATCCAATAATACGGGCAACGGGAGGAATGCGAACATGACAACGATTCGCCAACTATTCATCGATGAGGCCAAATTCGGCAAGGGAACGGCAAAAGGTCCCTGGTTCGGGGAACTGCCGGTCCCGCGGGGCGGCGATTTCGATTTCGCCTTCATCAGCGACCGGACCGGCGGCGCCGTGCACAAGATGTTCGAAAAAGGGCTGGAGGCCGCCAAGAAGCTGAATCCCGACTTCGTCGTCTCGATCGGCGACCTGGTGGAGGGATACTGGACGGACGAGGCGGAAGCGCGCGAGGAGTGGGACCGCATCGATCCGATGCTGGCGGGACTGGGCGTTCCGGTGTTCCAGACGGTCGGGAACCACGACTACGGAACGGAAGCGATGATCCGGGTGTGGCGCGAGCGCAAAGGGGTCGATTACTACGCGTTCCGCTACGGCCGTACGCTCTTCCTCGTCGCGAACACGGAGACGGCGCCGCTGTCGCTGCCCGAAACGATGCTGGAGCTGATGCAGCAGGCGAATCGGGCGCTGATCCGCAATCCGGAGGCGCTGTTCGTCGATCTGTTCCGGGATTTGGCGGGCGACGGTTTTTCGGCGGATGTATTGAAGATGACCGAGGATACGCTCATCGACCCGCACTTAAGCGGCGAGCAGATCGACTTTTTCGAGCGGGTGCTGGCGGACAACGCGGACGTCGACTGGACGTTCGTCTGCCTGCACCAGCCGGCCTGGAAAAAGCCGGACCCGATCTTCGAGCGGCTGGAAAGCCTGCTGGCGGACCGCCCGTACACCGTCGTATCCGGCCATGTGCACTATTTGGAAGTCACCGAGAAGCGCGGGCGCCAATATATTCAGATGGGCAAAACGGGCGGGCTGCACTGCTTCGAAGGCAAGGGCGACATTCACCATATCCTGTCGGTCAAAATGCGCGGCGGCGTTCCTCGCTTCGAAGTCATCCTGCTGGAGGGCGAGGGCGGCACGGACACGCTGGACGCATACGTGAAAAAGGCGGCCGAGTCGCGGTAGGAGCTTCGGGATGAATCGATGGATGGACGGAACCCGCGCCTTGTTTTTCGATCTCGACGGCTGCATCTACTTCGGCCGGAAGCTCGCCGAACGGGCCAACGACTTGCTGGAGCTGCTTCGGGACCAGGGCTATCGGATCGGCTTCATTACGAACAACTCGCGGGAGAATGCAACGGAAATACGCGACAGGCTGGCGGAGATGGGGCTTCGTCTCGAGGGCGAGCTGATCGTCAGCGCCACGGAGGCGGTCGCGGAATATTTGAGGGACGTCTACGGGCGGGTGGCGGTGAAGGCGGCGGGCAGCGCGAGCCTGAGCGGCGCGCTGGCCGCCGCCGGCCATCGCGTGCTGGACTGGGCGCGTCCCGATTCCGCCGACGTTATCGTTATCGGCCGGGACACCGAGTTCGACTACCGCCGGCTGGAGCAAATCGTCAACGAAATCGCCCGGGGCGCGCGCGTCATCGGCACGAATCCGGATTACTCGCATCCGGGCGAAGGCAGGCGGCTCGTGCCCGAGACCGGTTCCCTGCTCGCCGCCGTCGAGTCGATCGCGGGCGGTCCGATCGCGAGCGTCGGCAAGCCGCATGCCTGGCTGTACGAACTGGCGATGCGCAAATACGGCGTCGTTCCGTCCGAATGCGTGATGGTCGGCGACAATCTGGCGACCGACATCGCCGGGGCGGAGCGAAGCGGGATGAAGACGGTATGGGTGCGCCATTCGTTCCTGCCTGCGCCGGACGGGGAAGCGCGCGCCGTCGTCCCGACGGTGACGGTGGGCGCGCTGTCCGAGCTGTACGAGCTGCTGCTGCGCGGGAGCTGTATGGCTTGAGCGGACTTGCGAGAGCATTTGAACGAGGCTGGCGGGAGAACCGCCGGTCTTTTTTTGGCCTGTCGGAAGGGTTTAACTTCTTCGCCCTGCGAAAGAGCTTCTGGACATTAAGGGGCGGAAGGGGGCGTCCAAGCGGATGGGGTCTAGGATGGATTTTGTCCAATCAAGGGAGCGGAAAACGGGGAAACCGTTGGCTAGAGTGGATTTTATCCAATGAGGAACACGGAATTTGGGTGAAAACGCGGAAAAGGCCCCGCCTGATTGGACAAAATCCAACGAAGATGACGTATTTCGTAAAAAGACTGATTTTAATTGGACAAAATCCAACCAAGCATCGCCGAACCCTGTTTGATCACGCACAACCACGCGCAGCTTCCGGCGCCCGCGCTATCCCGACCGACCCGCTCGATCCTGCATTTCCCGCGAAGCGGTGCGTCGGGTCGCCTCCATGTCCTCCTATGCCGACGCGGACCCGCGGTGCAGGCGGGCGGAAGAATCTGATTTGCTCCGGGCGGAAAGGCGGCTTACAATAGAAGGAACGGAACGACCGAATGGACGAAAGGGGCGCGGAGCATGGACGATTCCCGGCTGCAAGGGCTGTTCTTGCTGGCTTCCCTGCTCGGCGGGGCGGCGGTCATCGCGATACGGCTGAGAGCGGGCCGCAAGCCGGCCACGCTTCGCAAAATTATCGCTCCCCCGCTCGGGATGGCGACGGGTTTTTTGATGTTCCTTTTTCCGATAACACGGATTCCCTGGAGCTGGGGGCTTGCCGCTTTCGGAGCGGGAGCGCTGCTGTTCGCTTACCCGCTGATCGCCACGTCAAGCTTCGAAGTGTCGAACGGGTCCGTTTACCTGAAGCGGTCGAAGCTGTTCGTCGCGCTTATTGTCGGCCTGCTTGCGGTGCGGATTTTGCTGCACGACGCGGTGGAGCGGTACGTGACCGTCCCCCAGACCGGGGCGTTGTTTTTTCTGCTGGCGTTCGGCATGCTGCTGCCTTGGCGGCTTGCAATGGCGAGAAAATTCAGGGCAGCCGCCAAAGAGATCGGCAAGCCGGCATAAAGCGTCTTCCGTCTGCGGACGTCGAAGACGCTTTTGCTTTTTTAGCGAAGATAGCGGCGAGCCCAAGGCGGGCAAGCATGGGACGCGACAAGCGAGAAAGAAGAACATTTTTTGTTAAAACCTAACCTAAATATAACTGAAAAAGTTACATATAAGTCATGTCTTCTGATTTTTTATTGTAATTATGTAATAAATATTGACATTGTGGTTCGTTCGGACTATGATAACAATCAATAACAATCCTCAGCGTGCGCACGGCTCGGATTGCTGAATCCGTCTGAAAGGAGGAAAGGCTTCTCTCCTCCACGTTCTGCTTGAGGAGGAGCCGCTCCGAATGGAACTATGGAATGCCGTATCTTCAAGAGTGCCAACCTCCTCCCGGTTTTATGACGAAATGTTCGAAGGGGCCAACGTACGCCCTCATTATGAGAAGGTTCGGACGGTCATTTCCCGTCTCAGCTTTGACGAGCGCGCCGCGCGGCAATCCGCGATGAACCGCCGGCTGATGGAGGAAGGCATTACGTTTACCCTCATGCAGCCCGAACAGCCGGATGCCCTGGAAAGGACGATCCCGTTCGATTTCATTCCGCGCATTATTCCGAGCGAGGAATGGGAGACGATCGAACGGGGCGTCAGCCAAAGAGTGCGGGCGCTGAACGCCTTTTTGAATGACGTTTACCACGATCAGAACATTTTCAAGGACGGCCTCGTTCCGCGGCGGATGGTGATCGGCAACCGCTACTTCCGGCCCGAGATGATGCGGATGTCGGTACCCGGAGGAACGTATATTACCGCTTCCGGAATCGATCTCATTCGGGACGACCAGGGGCGCTATTTCGTTCTAGAGGACAATTTGCGCTCGCCGTCCGGTTTTTCCTATATATTCAAGAGCCGTTCCATTATGACGCACGATTTCCCCGAATTGTATTTTTCCTACTCCGTACGCGGCATCGACCATTCGCTGCATGCGTTTCGCGCCGCGCTGCGCAATCTGGCTCCCGACAAGAGCGATCCGCTTATCGCGCTGCTCACGCCCGGAAGCTTTAACTCGGCTTATTTCGAACATGCTTTTCTCGCCCAGCAAATGGGGATCGAACTGGTCGAAGGCCGGGATCTCGTCTGCCGGGACCACAAAATTTACATCCGCGGCCTGAACGGCCTGCGCAAGGTGGATGTGCTGTACCGCCGAATCGACGACGATTTCCTCGATCCGCTCGCTTTCCGTCCGGATTCTTTGCTGGGCGTCCCCGGATTGATGAACGCCTACCGCTTCGGCAACATCGCGATCGCCAATGCGCCGGGTACCGGCGTATCCGACGACAAAGCCATTTACTCTTACGTTCCGGAGATGATTCGCTACTACCTGAACGAAACGCCCATTCTTTCGAACGTCCCCACCTACCTGATGAGCAAACCCGAGGAAAGAGAATACGTGCTGGACCGGCTGGATCAGATGGTCGTCAAGGAAACGTCCCTGTCCGGCGGATACGGCATGCTGATCGGACCTTCGTCGACGGAATGGGAGCGGGAACGCTTCGCCGAGAAAATCCGCGAGAACCCGGATAATTACATCGCGCAGCCGACGATCAAGCTGTCGACGGCGCCGGTGTGCCTGGACGGTCAGTTCGTGTCCCGCCATATCGACCTGCGGGTGTTCGCGCTCATGAACGGGCGCAACGTCCATGTGCTTCCGGGAGGGCTTACGCGCGTCGCCATGAAGGAAGGGTCGCTCGTCGTCAACTCTTCGCAAGGCGGCGGCTGCAAGGATACTTGGGTATTGACGAGATAAAAGGAGGGTGACGCCATGCTGGATCGGATTGCCGAATCGCTGTTTTGGATCGGACGCTACACGGAAAGGGCGGAGAACCATGCGCGGCTGATCGACGTTTATTATCATCTGCGCGAGGAATCGAACGGTACGGGAGAAATCGTATGGCGGCGCATCGTCGGCGCGATCGGGGACCCCGGAGCTACGAAGAGATGTACGGCGAGTACCGCGAGCGCGACGTGCTCCAGTTTTTGACGCTCGATGCGTCCCAGCCCAACTCGCTCATCACGTGCATCGCCCAGGCGAGGGACAACTTGCGAAAAGTCCGCGAACGGCTGCCTTCGGAGCTGTGGAACATGCTGAACAGCTTCTATCTTTGGCTTCGGCAGATCAGCGTCGAGGAGATCGGGGCCGAGCCGCACCGCTTTTTCGAGCGGATCAAGGAGGGGCTTGCGTCGTATCAGGGCACGGCGGTGTCGATCGTCCTGAGGGACGAATGCTGGAGCATGATGGAGAGCGGAAGAAGTCTCGAACGCTCGGAAAATATCGTCCGGCTGCTGCAATCCGTCTATCAATCGGCGGCCGATTCGGGCGCTTCCTCGTACGCGTACCTGCTCGCGGTGCTGAAGTCGGTCGGCGGCTACGAAGCGTACCGGAGACTGGCGATCGAGGGCGTGACGCTGGAAGAAGTGTCGTCGTTCCTGCTGCTGGAGGAGAGTTTTCCGCGATCCGTTTATTTTTCGCTGAGTTCGTTGGAAAGCCATTTAAAGGAATTCCGCCGCAAATCGGAAGGCGGCGTCGCCGCGCTCGAACGGACGATCCGGATGGCGGGCAAGGCGCGTTCGGAGCTCAGCTGGCTCGAACCGAAAGAGATTTCGCTTCAATCGCTCAGCGACGTGCTGCTTCGATTGCAGGACGGCAATCGGCTGCTGGGGGAGTCGATGGCGAAGACGTTTTTTTCCCCGGGACGGGAGGTTATCGTTTGAGGCTGGAAATTTGTCATACGACCAGGTATGCTTACGCCGACCCGGTGGCGGACAGTGTCAATGAGCTTCGGCTCGCCCCGCGGACGGACGAACGGCAGGCGTGCTACCAGCACCGGCTGATCGTGGAGCCCAACGTCTCGATGATGTCTTACGAGGATTATTTCGGCAATCGGGTATACTCCTTTACGGCCAGCGATGCCCATAAGGAGCTTGCGATCACGTCGCAGTCGACGGTCGTCACCCGGGATTCGCCGATCAAGCGGGAATCGGAGCTGCCGCCGGAGCTGGCCTGGGCCAAAATCCGCAGCGAAGCGTTCGCGAACGACAATGCGGAGTATTTGCTTCCGTCCGTGTTCGCCAGCTTTCATCCGACGGTGGCGGCGTACGCCGGCAGCATCGGCGTGGAGGGGGAAGGCGTTTTCGACTACGTGCAGAAGGCATCGGAGCGCATTTATGCTGATTTTGAGTACAAGCCCCTGTCCACCGGGGTTCATACGACCGCCGACGAGATGATCGGGATCGGCTCCGGGGTATGCCAGGATTTTGCGCATTTGCTGCTTTCGGTTTGCCGCCTCAAAGGGATCCCCGCTCGGTACGTAAGCGGGTACCATTTTGTCGGCGATTTGCAGGGAAGGGACGCGGACTTCGAGCAGGCCTCGCATGCGTGGATCGAAGCCTACGTGCCCGACGTCGGCTGGCAGGGCTTCGATCCGACCAACCGGAACCTGATCGATTGGCGGTACGTCAAGCTGGCGCACGGGCGGGATTATCTCGACATCGTCCCGGTCAAAGGCGTGTACCGCGGAACGTCGGACCAGACGCTGACGGTCCAGGTAGACGTCCGGCTGGCGACGGGCTGAGCCTGCGAGGCGGCATCGGCCGGGCAGTCTGGACTGGAGCCTGGCCGGGCTTTAAAACGCGAGCGTGACGTAGACGCCGGCCGAGACGAGGAGCGAGACGGCGAGCAGCGCGAGCAGCGGGCGCCAGGCGAGCCGGAAGTCGCGCAGGTTGACGCCTAGCCCGAGGCCGGCCATGGCGGCGGCGAACAGCGCGGCCGTCAGCTGCGAGACGCCGTCGCGCCAGCCGGCCGGCAGCGGCAGCCACGCTTCCGGCGATGCGGAGCCGAGCAGGCTCATCGCCAAAAAGCCGAGCAAAAACCACGGCAGGGCCGGTTTGGCGCGGCTTGCGCTTTGCGCCCGGCCGCTGCCCGGCGCGTCGCCCGTGTCCGGCGCATCGTCCGTGCTCGGCGCGTTGTCCGTGCCCGGCGTCTCATTCGGGCGGAAAGGGAAACCCGTGGATTTCCGGGCTTCCCGGGCTTCCCGGCGGCGGAGGAAACTCGAGCGGGCGGACAGCGCCAGGCAGAGCGGGACGAGCAGCACGACGCGGCATAGCTTTGCCAGCATGCCGTCGTTCATCGCTTCGGGGCCGGCGGTGCCGGCCGTCATCGCGACATGCGCTAGCTCGTGCAGCGTCAGGCCGGCCCACGCGCCGAACGCCGCATCGCCGATCGGCAGCACGGGCAGAAGAAGCGTATACGCAACCGCGAACAAGGTGCCCACGGCTGCGATCAGGCCGGCGCCAAGCGCGGTTTTTTGCTCTTTGGCCCCAAGCAGCGGCGCTGATGCCGCAATGGCGGCGGCGCCGCAAATGCCGGTGCCGATCGCGAGCAGCAGCGTCAGCTCGCGATCGGCTTTGAGAAGCCGGCCGAGCGCGATGCCGGCGGCAAGCGAGACGGCGAGTACGGCCGCGCCGCGCGCCAGGAAGGGCAGGCCGCCGTGCAGAACGGCGCCGATCGGCAGCTTCAGGCCGTACAGGATGATGGCCAGCCGAAGCAGCTTGGTCGAAGCGAACGCGAGGCCCGGGCGCAGCGCCTCCGGATAGCCGAAAATCCGGCGGAAAACGATGGCGACGGCAAGCGTGCACGCCATCGGACCTGCGGCCGAAAGTCCGGGGAAATTCGCCAGCTGCCACCCGGCAAGGGTCAGAATCAAGGCGAGCAGCACTCCTCCGAACAAGCCGGAATATCGCTTGATTCCGTTGGAAGGAGGCAGCGCGGCGGTTCCTGCGTTATGCGAAGTAAACGAGCCGGTCATAGGGGAACACCTCGGTTGGGAAAGGTTCGGTTTGTCGGGATTGTTTCCAGCATAGCGCTCCGGATAAAATAAGAAAAATGAATTATTATTATCATAACCATAAGCAAATAATTATGATGGGAGCCGAACATGGACGCACACCTGCATGTGTTCGCCGTCGTGGCGGAGCTGAGGAATTTCACCCGCGCCGCGGAGAAGCTGCATATGACGCAGCCGGCCGTTAGCCAGCAAATCCGGGCGCTGGAGGAAACGTTCGCCGCCCGGCTGCTGACGAGAAGCAATAAATCCGTTTCCCTGACCCGGGCGGGGGAAATCGTCTTGCATCACGCGAAGGAAATCAATTTTTTGTACGGACGGATGAAGGAGATGGTGGACGAGCTGATGCGCCATACGGGAGGGCCGCTGCCGATCGGGGCCAGCTACACGTTCGGCGAATACGTGCTTCCGTTGACGCTGGCGCGCCTGAACCGGGACTATCCCGGCATCCGGCCTTCGATCGCGATCGGCAATACGGCGGATATCGCCGAACGGGTCCGCAGCCGCGACCTGGAGGTGGGCATCGTGGAAGGGGAGGACATCGGCAGCGGGCTGATGGCGGAAAAGCTGGCCGAGGATGAAATGTACGTCGCGGCCGGGATCGGCCATCCGCTCGCCGCCAGCGAACGGATCGAACCGGCGGAACTGGAAAAGGAAACGTGGCTCGTCCGCGAACCCGGTTCGGGGACGAGGGCGGCGACGGATCGGATGTTCGCGGAGTTCGGCCTGCGGCCGCGGCGGCTGATGGAGCTCGGCAGCACGCAACTGATCAAGGAAGCGGTGGAAGCCGGGCTCGGCATCACGCTTCAGTCCGGGTGGGCGCTGCGGAAGGAACTCCGGATCGGCTCGCTGCGGCTGCTCCCCGTGTCCGGCATGCCCGTGCGAAGGAGCTTTCATGTGCTGTTTCGAAGCGGAGATTTGCGGACGCGGACGCTGGAGGTTTTTCTGGAGACGCTTAGAGACGTGACGGGCAAGGCCCCGCCGGGCTCGTCGGAAGAAGGCTCGGCCGGCGATTGAGTCCGGGAACGGCGGCAAAATCGGCAAGGCAAGATGCATAAGCGGGCAAAGGGAGGCTCATCATGAAATTAGCCGTCGGTTTCGTCAGCCGGAAATCCGATCGATTTTACGCTTGACAACCTCAACTGTAATTGATATTATTACAGTAATCACCGGGGGGGCTGCTTGGAATGAACAGCGAATTTATTATAGCGGTTCATAGTCTCGTTCTGCTGGCTCACCGGCCCGACGGCATGGCTTCCAGCGAGGAAATCGCCGCCAACGTATGCACGCATCCGGCCCGTATCCGGAAAGTGCTCGGCTGCCTTCGCAAAGCGGGCTTCGTCGCGACAAGGGAAGGATCCGGCGGCGGCTATCGCCTGTGCAAAGAGCCCGACGACCTGACGCTGGCCGACATTTACCGTTCAATGGCGGGAGGCTCCTTGACGCCCAATTGGTGCAGCGGCGATCCGGAAATGGATTGCATGGTTTCGGCGAATATGCAGGAAGTCATGAATTCGGTGTTCAGCGGCGCGGAACGGCAGCTTGAAGCCTACTTCGCCGGGATTACGATCGGGCAGATGCTGTCCCGAATCAAGGAGCGCCAGATGGCGTGAAAACTTGGAACGCGAGGTGAAACGGAAACCCAGGTTTCCGGTTTATCTATAATTGGCTTACCTTTACCTATTATTCCCAAGAGGAGTGGAGACAAATGGCAGTCGCCGTAACGAAAGACAATTTCGAGACGACCGTTTCCGAAGGCGTATCTCTGTTGGACTTCTGGGCGCCCTGGTGCGGCCCTTGCAAAATGCAGCTCCCGATCGTCGAGGAACTGTCCGAAGAATTGAAAGGCCAAGCTACGATCGCGAAAGTGAACGTGGACGAAGAGCCGGAACTGGCTTCGAAGTTCGGCGTCATGAGCATCCCGACGCTGATCCTGTTCAAGGACGGCCAACCGGTCGACAAGCTGGTCGGACTGCAAAGCAAAGACGCGCTCAAAGCGAAAATCCAAGGCCAACTGTAATCCAGAAGGCAAACAAGCGGCCCGGCAGGGAATCTCTGCGCGGGCCGCTTGTTTTTTTGGAGTCGGCGTCCGTCAAATCGTCCAATGCGAATGAACGATCGCGCACAGGCGCCATCCGTCGCCATTTGGAACGAACATGACGATGAGGCTTTTCCAATCCATGCCGGAATTTTGCGCCTCCGCCGACGGGAAGTGATATTCGACGAAAGAGGCATCCGGATAAACCTCCAGGCCGTTAAACGGAGTATTTCCGGTTCCGGTCAGCTTCCCTTCGGAAACGTTCGGCGCTCCGGCGAAATCCTGGTCGTAAACGAACGTTTCGAAGTATTCCCGGAACGTCAGTTCAATCGGTTCGCCCGAACCGTCGTACGATCCCCAGACACGCTTGGACGCATCCCGGAAGGAGGGCAGCTCGTCAGGCATAAAAACGAGATCGCCGTTATTCAAATGGGCATAAGGCGAAAAACGCAAGCCGAGCTCGGGATCGATCCAATCGGCGAGCCGGGACAAGTCCCGGTCCCGCAGAGCTTCCACGACTTCCCCGGCAGCCTCCGTCACGGGAGGTCTTTGCTTTTCGAGGTTTTTGGCGGGGATCGCCGAAGGCGGCGACGATAGCTGCGATTGCGGCGCCGGGGAACCCGTCGAAGGCGCTTCCTTCACCGCCGGCCCGGAATCGTTATCGCTCGCTGCGCCGCAGCCGGCAAACGGAAGCGCAAGAAGAGCCGCAAGCAGCAGCGGGAGCATTCTGCGCATCATCATCATTCCTCCAGTTAAACGTGGTGTTGTACGTTTAGACGCAAAAGCCCGACGGATGTTCCGGTATGTAAGCGAACGAATTCATATTATTTTAAGGTCGCGGTGCTATAATTTGGCATCCTGAAATGGGGCGGGAGGAAAATGTCGTGAGCGGACGCAAACCCGGATTCGGAAAAAAGCTGGCAGACTTGCATCGCTGGAACGGATGGCTGGTGCTCGCGCTTGCCGCAAGCGGGCTTGTTCTTTCTTGGGGCGCCGCGCGCGGATGGCTTGGCGGCGGCAGAACGTGGGTGAAGCAGCTGCATATTTACCTCGGGCTCGTGTCGGGGATTTTGCTCGTCATGTACGCTCCGATGCTGAAGCGCCATTTGAAGCAGCTTAAGGAGAGGCCGAGACAAAAGGGCAATCTGGCGGTCGTCGCCGCGTTGCTCGTCGGCTGGCTGTTGTCCGGCATCGTGCTGTGGCAGCTGAGGCATTTTCCCCCGCAATGGGCGAACGCCGCTCTCGTCGCGCACAACTTGCTGACGTGGGTCGGAATTCCGTACATCCTTTATCATTCCGTCACGAGGCTCCGCTGGATGCGGAAGCCGGAACGCCGCGCGGTCCGGCCGGATGCCGCCGCCGATGGGGAGGGAAGCGAGCTTGGCGCCGGAAGCCGGTTTCCGGCTCCGGGGGCGCCCGCCCGGTGGATGAGCCGCAGGCAGTTTATCCGCTGGTCGGTCGGCATCGCGTTGACCGCGGCGGTCGCGCCGTCCTTTCTGGAATGGCTCGGGAGCGGGGCGGGACTTTCCTCCGCCGGCGGCATCGGGTCGGGGGAAACGGACCCGAACCGGATGCTGCCCGCGCCGCAGCCGCTTCCCGAGTCGCAGCAGGTGATCGGAGGCGGGGCGCAAGGACATTTTCGCGTGTACACCGTGACGCGTCTTCCGACATTCGATTCGGCGGATTGGAGCTTTGCGCTCGACGGTCTGGTGGATCGCCCGCTCTCCTGGAATTGGGAGCAGTTTTTGCAGTTGCAGCGCGAGGTGCGGGTAAGCGATTTTCATTGCGTGACGGGCTGGTCGGTTTATAAAAATACGTGGGAAGGCGTCCCGCTGTCCAAGCTGCTCGAAATGGCGGGCGTCCAGGCGGAAGCCCGTTACGTCAAGTTTTACTCGGGGGACGGGGTGTACACGGACGCGCTTTCCCTGGAGCAGGCGAGAATGGACGACGTTCTCGTCGCCGTGCTGCACGACGGCCAGCCGATTCACCGCGATTACGGGGGGCCGGTCCGGCTCGTCGTACCTCAAATGTATGCCTACAAGTCGGTCAAGTGGCTGAACAGGATCGAACTGATCCGGGAATCGCACATCGGCTACTGGGAGGAACGGGGCTACGACAACGACGCCTGGGTGAGGGCGTGACGGGGGGGCGCCGTACAATCGCCGGAGAACATTAGGCAGATCAACATTTAAGGCGATAAAAGATTGCGCTGCCGCCGGGTTCCCGTCATCCGCCCGTCCCGATTTCGGCCGGGTAACGCCGCTATTGGGGCGGGTTCCCATCCCGCGCCCGAATAGCGGTTGGTTTAGGCCGTTAATCGCCTGCGACGACCGACGGGGACGCGTTCGGAAGCCAGTAACGGTCGTGAAGGCCATTAGGGGTCGGGTTCATGTCATGTAGTGTACCGGGTGCGCTACACGGGCGCCGCAACCGGCGGATTTCCGCCATGTAGTGTACTGGGTGCGCTACATGGGCGCCGCACCCGGCGGATTCCCGCCATGTAGTGTACTGGGTGCGCTACACGGGCGCCGCAACCGGCGGATTCCCGCCATGTAGAGTACTGGGTACACTACATGGGTGCCGCAACCGGCGGATTCCCGTCATGTAGAGTACTGGGTGCGCTACATGGGCACCGCAACCGGCGGATTCCCGTCATGTAGAGTACTGGGTACACTACATGGGTGCCGCAACCAGCGGATTCCCGTCATGTAGAGTACTGGGTACACTACATGGTCGCCGCAACCGGCGGATTCCCGTCATGTAGAGTACTGGGTACACTACATGGTCGCCGCAACCGGCGGATTCCCGTCATGTAGAGTACTGGGTGCGCTACATGGGCGCCGCAACCGGCGGATTCCCGTCATGTAGAGTACTGGGTGCGCTACATGGGTGCCGCAACCGGCGGATCCCCGTCATGTAGTGCAGTGGATACACTACGTGCACAACACAGGGACCGCCGCCGCCGGACACCTTCGCCCTTCGTTGTCCCCGGCCGAATTTAAGCGTCCGGAGCGGCCTCTTCCTGCCGAAACTCCATTACCAGAGCTTCGCCTTCTTTCTGAATGGCCGCGAGCGCTTCCTCGACGGTCGCTTTGCCCGCAAGGACGCTCCCGATCCCGCGCTCGACGAGGAGGTCGAACGGCTCAGCGAATTCGGGCGAGACGACGGGCTCGAAGGTTTCGGGGAGCGCGTTGACGGGCAGCGTCCGGTAAAACACCTCATAATCCGCATCGCCCCGCCAGACCGGATCGTCCTTCAGCGACAGCAGCCCTTCGCCGAGGGCGACGGCCGCGCGGCCCATCCGCTCGGAATGGAAATAATCGATCGCCTCCCATGCCTCGTTCGGCTGCGAGGAGACAACCGGGATCGCGAAGACCGATCCCGTGTTGAACCAGCCCGCCCGCGAAGGATCGGAAACGCGAACCGGGGCCGTCACGGCCCCCCAGCGAAAGCCCGGAGCGGCCGACTTAAGCCGCTGCATCAAATCATCGCCATCCACGGTCATGGCGGCCGCCCCTTGCGAAAATAAATCCATTTCGGCCAACGCCTCCGGCCCGTAATACACGGTGCCGTCCGCTTCTTCGCCCTGTACGTTTTGCGTCCGGAACGTCCCGTCCAGGTACGCAGCGATCACGGCTTCGAAAACGTTCCGCCAGCTTTCCGTATCGATCGTTACCGCGCCGGTTTGAAGGTTGGCGTATTCCAGCCCCTCCGTATAGGAGATTTGCCGGATCAGGTCGAACGGCGAGCGAACCCATCTGACATGGAGCCCGAATTCGTCTTCTCCCAGGCGGTCGTCCCGCATGAATCGGTTCGCCAGACTCAACGTCTCCGGCCAGGTCATCCCGTCTTGCGGATAAGGGATGCCTAGGCGGTCGAACATATCCTTGTTGTAGTATAAGGCCGACGTGCTGAAAAAGGGGCTTAAGCCGAACAGCTTGCCGTCTCCGTTGGTCTTCAAGTAGTCGAGCACGGCGGGATTGAACCGTCCGAGGTCCATTTCGCCGCGAGAGGCGAATTCCTCCAGATCGCGAAGCTCGCCCGCATCGGACAGCTTGCGATAGTCGAAAACGTTAGCCAGCAGCAGATCGGGTTTTTCCGTTTCCAGCCACTCGCCCCAGCGCTCCGCCGTAAACGCGTCGGCGTCGTCCGGCCATTCGATCGCCGTCGTTTCCCAATCGGGAAACGCCGCATCGAAATAGTCCCGGTACTGCCGGTCGAACGCGTAGAGATCGGGAACGCCTATGCGAAGGTTGACGGGTTCGGCGTTCGGAGCCTCTTGCGAACAGCCGGCCAGCAAGGCCAAAGCGACCAACAGGGAAGCGAAACGTTTTTTCACGGAAGCTCCTCCTCCTGCGCGGCAAGCTCCCGCAGCGCTTGTTCGGCTTGCCGATCCAGCTCCTCAAGGAAACGCTCCACAGTCAGCGCGCCCGAGAGCAGCTCGTCCGTCCGGGCTCGTCCCTCCTCGGCGGCAAGCGCATAAAGCGCCTGATAGGCCGGGGAAGTCTGCTGTTCGTGCAGGACGAGCGACAGCGACGGATCGATGGCGGCTTCGTAGAAAAAGGTTTCCCGCGCGCCCGCATCCGTCGATTGCTGCCCGACCGTATACAGGGCGTGCCCCGCCGTTCGGGAGCGCCGCTCGGCCTGCTCCGGGCTCATGATGTACTTGAGCAGCTCCCACGCGGCGTCCGTTTGGGAGGAGCCGGCCGAAATGGCGAGTACATACGGAATTTCCATTGCCTGCCCCTGCGCCCGAGCCGCCTCGTCGAGAGCCGGGGCGGGAAGGATGCCCCAATCCGCGTCGAAGCCGATCGCCTCGCGGCTCTCTTCGATGTTGCGCAAATAGTCGTTCGACTGAAAGGTCATGGCGGACCGGCCGGTCAGAAACGGATCGAGCTTGTACAGCTCTGTCATCGCATAGTTTTTGCCTCTTTCCATGCCGGCCTCGTTCGCGATCCAGCCGTCGCGGTAACCTTGGACGAACGGCGTCCACAGGCTTTCCCAGGCATTGGATCCGAGGGAAGATCGGCTCCCGTCCGCCGTCGTCATCCCCATCCCGAGGCTCAGGGCGATGGACATGACGTTGGACGACAAGCCGGGCCGGTAGCCGAAGCTGAGGCCGTAGACGGGCTGCCCGTCTTTTTCCATGCCGGCAAACTGCGCGGCCAATGCCAGCGTTTCATCCCACGTCAGCGAACCGGAAGGTTCGGGAATGCCGCGAGCGGCGAACAACTCCCGGTTGTAAAACAATCCGGTCGTCGCGAACGTGTCGGCCAGCCCGTACAGCTTGCCCGCCCCCGCCTCGCGCAGCACCTGCGATACGGGCCGATGATAGCCTTGCTCGTCGATTCCGTCCCGCAGCAGCAGCGGATCGAGCTCGGCGAGCAAGCCGGCCGCGGAGAGATCGTCCAGGTAGGCGAGCGGAATCTGGATCAAATCGGGCCTCTCGCGCTCCAGCCATTCCTTGTAGGCGACGATGTCGACCGTTAACGGAGCTTCTTCGGCAAAAGCGAAGCGTACGGCCGGATGGCGGATGATAAAAGGCTTGCCGTATTTCTCCATAAAATCGTCCGAGCCGTACATATAACCGATATTGAACGTCGTCGTTTCCGTCTCGCTGATGACGGGGACGGGTTCGGGTCCGGGCCCGAGCCAGGAGGCGAGAGCCCCCTCGATCTGCGGGCGGAAAACAACGGCGGCCAGCGAAACGGCGAGCAAAGACGCGATGGCCAACGGCAGCTTTCTTCTTCTTTTTCGCTTTTCCTCCAAGGCGATTCTCTCCTTCACTTTGCGAATCGTTCGCACCGAAAAACCGCCCGAGCCGAGCGGCAGTTCGGTCAATCGGCTTTCCCAGTCGCGTTCGGATGGCTTCACGGCAGCTCGCTCCTTTCCGTCCCGGACGACGCCCAGGCTTTGTTCGCCGCCGCCCGCGCGCGGAACAGCCGGGATTTGACGGTTCCTTCGGACACGCCGAGCAGCGTTGCGATTTCTTTCAAGGACAACTGATGATGGGCGAACAGCAGCAGCGACTCCCTCAGCTTCCGCGGCAGCTTCATGACGAGGTCCCAGATTTCCTGGTGCTCTTCTTGGTGCAACCATTCGTTTTCGGCGGACGGGTGAGCGGCTTTTTCTTTATACGAGGGCAAAAACTTCACTCGGCGCACCCAGGACGACCGCAAATAGTCCAGCGCCGTATTCCGCGTAATCGCCAGCAGCCACGGCTTGATCGGCGATTCCCCGCGAAACGTATACAAATTTTGATACACTTTGACGAACACGTCCTGCGCGATATCTTCCGCCGCCTCTTTGCGGCACGTCAGGAAGTAGGCGTAATTCCAGACGTCCTTGCCGTAGGTCATCATGAGCTCGTCCAGCAGGGCGTTGCGATCCAGCCCGCCGGTCATATGCTTTAAATAGTCCAGCTCCACGTTCGTCTCACCCCGACAATCCGACGATTCAAAAAGGAAAAGGTTCCCTAATCCATTAAAAAGGTCGATGAAAGGATTGTACAGCGAGGGAGGGGGCGCCGGGAAAACAAAAAACAGCGGCGCGGGCCGCTGCTTGCTGCTTTTCGTCAATCTTCCAAAATTCCGGCTGGCCGGCCGCACTGGCGGGGGAAGCCGCCTAACGGTCGGTTTCCTTGTCCGAGCCGGGCGCGGGCGCGACCGACTTCGTCCGTTCGATCGTATCGTTGACGAAGGCCATATCCTGGTTTTTCGCGTTCATGTTGGTCGTGCCTTTGTAGTTGCCTTTGCGGCTTTTGTTTTCCATCTCGTACGCTCCCGTCGCTTGTTGGAGTAGGATTCGGATGATGGGTAGCTTGAACTCCGAACTTATTCTAAAGTGTGAGCCGGCAAGACGGTTATTATCCGGAGGCGAACCCGGCGCGCCTAGGCGCCGGAATCGGCCGCTCCCCGAGCGGGAGCGTATGAAATGGCGTTTTTTTTATACATCGGACCTGCGTTTTTTCGATTATCACCTCCCGGCGGCCATGGTATAGTTCCAGATGAACGCAAAATGAAAGCGCATCCCAAGAGGTGAATCGATGAAACCGTCCTCCAAAAAAATGTTTCGGAACGGGCAGCTGTACGCGATGCTCCTGCCCAATCTGGTGCTGTTTGTCGGCCTGACCGTCTATCCGATCGTGTGGTCGCTGCGGTACATGCTGTACGACTACGACGGCATTCACGCGGCGAAATTTACCGGCATGGACAACTTCGTCCGCCTGTTTTCCCGCGACGACGTGTATTGGGACTCTCTGCTCAATACGCTCGTGTATGCGTGCGGGAAGCTCGCCCTCATTATCCCGCTGGCGTTTTTGCTGGCGATGATCCTCAACGTTCCGTTCAAGGGACGAACCGCGATTCAGGTCATCGTCTTCAGCCCGACGATCATGAGCTCGGCCGTCATGGCGCTTATGTTTTATTTGCTGCTCAATGTGTATAACGGCGATTTAAACCGCTTTCTTCTGTACGTCGGCATCATCGACCAGCCGATCAACTGGCTTGGGCCGTCTCTTGCAATGCTTTCCGTCGTTTTGGTGGCGGTATGGGGAGGCGTCGGCAATTACATGGTGTATTTCCTGTCCGGCTTGCAGACGATTCCGAAAGACATTTACGAAAGCGCCGACCTGGAGGGGGCCACGTACTGGCAGCGCCTGTTCAAGATTACGATTCCGATGCTCGGCCCCGTGCTGCGCATCGTGCTGATGCTGGCCATTCTGGCGGCGTTCCAGGATATCCAGAGCATCATGGTCATGACGGAAGGCGGTCCGCTGGGCCAAACGCAGGTCGTGTTCCTGTACCTGTACCAGCTGTTCTTCCCGGTGAGCGCTTCGGCTTCGAACCATCCGGAAATCGGGTACGGCGCGGCGGCAAGCGTGGTGACGGGGCTCATTCTCGGCATCATCACCGCGATTTATTTGCTCGTCTCCAAAAAACTGGACAACATCTTTTAAAGGCGGGAACGACTTATGAAAAAGATTGCGGGACGAACTGTCGGGATCGCGTTTATCGTCGTTATGATCGCATTCACCTTGTACCCGGTC
This sequence comes from Cohnella algarum, assembly GCF_016937515.1. Classification (NCBI taxonomy): domain Bacteria; kingdom Bacillati; phylum Bacillota; class Bacilli; order Caryophanales; family Paenibacillaceae; genus Cohnella; species Cohnella algarum. The sequence continues at coordinate 1,192,800 of NZ_JAFHKM010000002.1, read as the reverse complement.
GCGTACACCGTTTTCGGCTCCTTGAAGTCGAATCTGGAGCTGCAGACCGGCGGCGGCTTTTTTCCGACGGAATGGAAATTCTCGAATTACGCCGAAGCGTTCCAAAAGGCGGAGTTTCTGAAATATACGGGGAACAGCGTGCTGCTCAGCGCCATGACGATGCTGCTGTCGCTGGTCACGTCGTCGATGGCCGGATATGTCGTCTCCAGGCACGATTTCGCGGGGAAAAAAGCGCTGATGGCCGCTTATTTGTCGGTGATGTTCGTCGCGCTCGGGCCGATCGTCCTCTATCCGCAGTACATGCTGATGAAGGAGCTCGGCCTGACCGGCAACCTGTTCGGACTGGCCCTCGTGCTGACCGGCGGGCAGGCGAGCAATATATTTCTGATCATGGGCTTCATCAAAAGCGTCCCAAAAGAGCTGGACGAATCCGCGCTGATGGACGGAGCGGGGTACTTCCGGATTTACCGGTCGATCCTGCTGCCGCTCATCCGGCCGATCCTCGGCGTCATCGCCCTGTTCTCGTTCCGTCTCGCCTGGAACGATTACATCACCTCGCTCGTGTTCAGCATTCCGAACCCGGGCATCAAGCCGCTGACGGTCGCGGTCGTCGGCTTGCGCTATTCCGCCAACGCGGCGGCCGAGCTGCACATCATGACGGCGGGCGCCGCCATCGCCATCGTGCCGATTCTGATCGTCTATCTGTTCGCCAACCGGCAGTTCATCAACGGGCTGACCGCCGGAGCGGTCAAGGGCTGACGGAATAACCAAACGGTTCCATGTACGACGCCCCGACGGAATGGTACGATACGTTCTGCGGGGCCGATGCCGTGTCGCCTTTTCCCTTGGCGGGGAGGAGCGCGGCTTTTTGGCCATTTACGTCCGGAAGCGGTGAACGAAAAGGATGCCTATGTTCCATCGTTTTTTCAACCTGCGGCTCAAACATAAAATCGCGGTCCTGTGCGCGGCGCTCGTCATCGTTTCCACCGGGTTTTCCGGTCTGCTGCTGTACCGCAACGCGGCGGACGTCGCGACGGAGACGGAAGCGGACCATTCGTCGGAGATCATTTTGCAGGTCAACAACTACTTGAACGAAAAGCTGAAGGGAATCATCACAAGGGCGCTGAACATGCGGACCGACAGCACGTTCAACGATACGGCCGCCCGGTTTCTGATCGACGACGATCCGCGCCATTACGCGTCCGCGCTCAGCTATTTTTCCGACGTGTTTCTGGAAATGCGGTACTCGGAGCCGTTTATCGCTTCCGTTTTTCTTTATACGCCAAAAGGGAGCTTTTACGACTTGTCGCTGCCCCACGACCCGGGAGTCCGATTTACCGGTACGAAGCTGTTCGAGGCGATCGGACAGAAGCCGAGCGCTTCCGTCTATTGGCTGCCCCGGTCCGAAAGCGAGCTGTACCGGGGCGGGGAGAAGGTCATTTCTCTCGTTTTGCGCTTTTCGATAAGCGGTTACGGCGAGGAGCTGTACATGGTCATTCAGTTGAAGGAGAGCATGATTTTGCAGTATTTGCGGGATTCCCGGCCGAAGGAAGGCAGCACGACGATGCTCGTCGACCGCGAATCCGGCGACATCGTCGTCGGCGATTCGCCTTTGATCGGGCAGCTGCTCGCGGGCTCCGATTTCAAAAGCGGCTTGCTCGGCGGCGAATTCGGGAGAAGCGAGGCGCAATACGGCGACGATTCGTATACGATCAATTACGCGCCGATGAAGGTGGCCCCGTGGACGCTGGTCAACATTCAATCCCAACGGACGCTGCTGGAGAAGCTCCGCGGCATGAAAACGTACTCGGGGCTCATTTTGCTCATCAGCATCACCGCCAGCTTCGGGGTGGCGTTCGCGATGGCGGCGACCATCACCAGACCCCTCCAGGCGCTGGAGAAAACGATGCAGCGGGTCCGCTGGCGCAAGTTCGACGGCCGGTTCGAGTACCCGTACGAGGACGAGGTCGGCAAGCTGGGCCGCACGTTCAATTTTATGAAGGAAGAAATCCACGAGCTCATTCGCCAGCAAAAAGGCTATATCGAGCAGCTGCAAAAGGAGAAGGAGCAAGTCCGGACCGAGCAGCGGCTGAAGCGGGTCGCCGAATTGAAAGCGCTGCAAGCGCAAATGTCGCCCCACTTTTTGTACAACACGCTCGACTCGATCAAATGGAAGGCCGAAATGGAGGGGCAGGCGGACATCGCGAAAATGATCACCGCGCTCGCGTCGTTTTACCGGATCGCGCTCAGCCGCGGCAAAGAGATCATTCCCGTCAAGGAAGAGCTTGCGCATGCGGCGAGCTACCTGGCGATTCAGAGCATGCGTTACCAGGACAAGTTCGAATACGAGTTTTGCGGCGACCCGGAAGCGGAGCGGCGGACCACCGTCAAATTTATTTTGCAGCCGCTCATCGAAAACGCGATTTACCACGGCATCAAGCAGCGCCAGGGCGGGGGCCGAATCCGCATTTGCGCCGAAATGGGCGAAGGAAGCGTCCGGCTGTCGGTCGAAGATAACGGCCCCGGGATGCATCCGGTCAAGCTTCAGCTCATTCGTAAGCGGTTGCAGGCGGTGCGGGACGAGCATGAGGACGGCTACGGGCTCTATAACGTCAACAACCGGATCAAGTTTTACTACGGAGAAGCGTACGGCCTGAAAATCGCGAGCGAGCCGGGAAAAGGAACGGTCGCGACGGCGATCATCCCGTCCGGGGCAAGCGAAGGAGGAGCGGAAAGCGATGTATAAAGTGTTGGTTGCCGACGACGAGGCGTGGATTCGGGAGGGCATCGCGAGCGCGATCCGCGGCGGTTGTCCGCGGTACGATGAAATTTACGAGGCGGCGGACGGCGAGGAGGCGCTGAACGTGGCGCAGACGGCCGCACCGGACTTGATTATTACCGACATCCAGATGCCGAACCGCAGCGGGATCGAGTTGATCGAGCAGGTCAAGGCGGATTATCCCGACGTGGCGGTCATCATCATTAGCGGGTACGACGATTTCGAATACGCGCGAATGGGGCTGAAGCTGGCGGTCAACGATTACTTGCTGAAGCCGGTCGAATCGCGGCAATTGGTCGCAAGGCTCAACCTGCTGGCGGAGGAGCTGGACCGGAAGCAGCTGTTTCGCAAAGACCAGGCGGAGCTGCAAAAGATCGTGGCGGAAAGCTTGCCGCTGTACCGGGAACGCCTGTACCGCAACTTGATCGAAGGCGGAAGAGATCCGGCGGAGCTGGCCGATCGCGCCCGTCAGCTCGGCCTTTCGCTGGACAGCCGGTATTGGGCGGCCGCGGCGGTCCGTTTCGACTGGGCGGATCGCCCTCCGCACGGCGGCCTGCTCACGGACGCGATGGCGGGGGAGATCGTGGCCGGAACCGCAAGCCGGTACGCGCAGGAGCTTCAGGTTCACTATTTTTTCGTCAAGGATTCGGAGCTCGCCCTGCTGATCGGCAGCGACGAACCGACCAAGGAGACGGGGTTCGGGGCGATCGACCGGTATTTGACCCGGCTCGGGCGCGCCCTGCAAAAGAATGTCAACCCGGAGCGCTTGAACATTGCCCTGGGATCGGTTTGCGAGTCCTGCTCCGAGCTGCCGCTTTCCTATCAGCAAGCGCAGGAGGCGATGCTGCTGCGGCTGTCGGTGAAAAACCGGACGGTGCTGAACTTCGAAGAGCTCGGCGCGGCCGCGGTTCCGGAGACGAATGCCGGGGGACGGGCGGACGAGATCGTCCTGCGGGTGAAGCTGCTCGACAAAGGCCGCGCGCGGCCGGCCGTCCGCGACTATATCGAGGAGATTACGTCGGTGGAAAGGACGCATCCCCATTGGGTCAAGCTGTCGATTCTGGAGCTGGCGATCGCGCTGCTCAAGGTAATGGGCGACGCGAAGCTGAGCCTCGATTCGTTTTTGCGGCAAAAGGACGTCGATCCTTACGCGAACGTGTACCGGCTCGATACGACCCGGGAGCTGGAGGACTGGCTTGCGCATTTCGCGGAGCGGTGCATCGCCGAACTGGAGCGAAGCAAGACGCACAAAGGCGCCTCTCACGTCGAGAAGGTCAAGCAATACGTCGAAGCCCATTTTTCCGAAAAGGGGCTCGCCCTCAGCGAAGCGGCGGCCAATCTGTTTTTGAGCCCCAATTATTTGCGGCAGCTGTTCCGGCAGGAAACCGGCGAGTCGTTCGTGGAATACGTAACGAGATTCCGGATGGAGCGGGCGCTGCGCTACTTGCAGGACCCGACGCTTAAAATCCAGGACGTGGCGGAGAAGGTGGGCTTCGAGGAGCAGCGGTATTTTTCGAGCTGTTTCAAAAAGCACTTTCAAATGACGCCGACGGAATACCGGGAGGCGGCGCAGCACGGGCTGGTGTGAAATCCTGCGTTTTCCGAACATCGGTTATGCGTTTTTTGGATTAAGGGGTCCGGCCCTTCTTGCTAAAATGAATGTGCTTTCAAAATGCGACAGCTACTAACGCAACCAAGAAAGGTGAGGGGCACAGATGAAGAAACGGATGGCAGGAATCGCCGCGCTGCTGCTGCTGGCGACGACGGTGACGGCATGCGGGGGAGGCGGAGCGAATTCTTCGGCCAGCGGTGAAAGCGTTTCCGATACCGCCGCGAAAACGAAAATCAAAGTTTGGACGATGAATCGGGCCGATCAGGAGTACATGAAGGAAAAGATCGACGCCTTCAACGCCGAAAACCCGGACAACATCGAAATCGACTACCAGATTTATGCCGAAAACTATACGCAGTCGCTCGATATCGCGTTGGCGACGAACGAAGGTCCCGATGTCTTTTTCGACGGCGCCACCGCTTTCAACGACAATTTGCCGAAGGGCAACCTGGCTCCGTTCAACGATTACTTGACCCTGGAGTTCAAAGAGCGGTTCGGAGAGGGCGCGTTCGTCGAAGGCATCAACGTGGTGGACGGCAGCATTTATTCGCTGCCGGCGATCAGCACGACCCCGCGGTTGTTTTACAATAAGGATATCTTCGAAAAAGCCGGGATCGCGGCGCCGCCGAAAACGCTGGACGAGCTGGTGCAGACCGCGAAGCAAATTACCGACAAGCTGAAGGGCGAGGGCATTTACGGGTTTGCGGCCAATCTGAAAAATCCCGCGCAAGCTTACTCGCGCTCGATCGATTACATCCTGATGAGAAGCGGCGGCGCGGAGGCGGGCTTCGACTTCAAGGCCGGAAAATACGACTTTGGCGGCTACAAGCCGATTCTCGAGGCGTACCGGGAAATTTTCACGTCCGGCGCGGCGTTCCCGGGCTCGGAATCGCTCGACATCGACCCGCTGCGGACGCAGTTCGCGGCCGGCAAGATCGGCATGTACATCTCGTGGAACCACTCCGAGCCGGGCGTGTACATGAACCAGTTTCCGACCGAGCAAAACTGGGACGTGGCGCAGCTGCCGACAATCGACGGCACCGCAAGCGGCTCGCAGCATTTGAATCTGGCGGGACGCTGGTATTTCATGAACGCGCATACGGAGCATCCGGACGAAGCGTGGAAGGTAATGGAGTTTCTGTACAGCGACGAATTGCTGACCGGCTATCACGAAAACGGGCTCGGCCTCGTCATGGTTCCTTCGGTGCTGGAAAAGGCCCAGGCTCCGCAAACGATCCAAAACTGGCCGGAGCTTGCCCTGACCGACAAGGACAAAATTTGGCCGGCGCTGCCGACCGGCGTCACCCCGGAAGGAAACGACATGTACTTCGTCTTCAACGCGATCGTGCTCGGCGCGCTCGACGTCGACAAAGGCATCGCGGACTTGAACGAGCGGTACAACGCCGCTTATGAGAAAGCGGTTGCGGACGGGAAGGCGAAACGGATTCAATACCCGGATTTCGATCCCGCGAACCCGGGCAAGGTGTTTGAATAAGGACCGCCGGGACGCGGCGGCAGTCCGAACAGGGGGAAGTGACCGACAATGAGAGCGTGGCAGGCCAAATGGATCGCGGATCCGGAATTCGCGGCGCTGCAGCCGATATCGCTGCTCCATAAGGAACAGGAGGCCGGGCCCTCGTTCGCCCATCCCGAGCAGCTGCGCAACCGGCATATGCTCGTTCGCAAAACCTTTTCGCTGGCGGCCGCTCCGGCCCGGGCCGTTCTGCGCATCTCCGCGGACGACTATTACAAGCTGTACGTCAACGGCCGCTTCGTCGGCCAGGGACCGGCGCAAGGGTACCCGTTCCATTACAACTATAACGAGTGGGATGTCGGCTCTTATCTTGCCGCCGGCGACAACGTTATCGCCGTGCACGTTTATTATCAGGGGATTGTGAACCGCGCCTACAACAGCGGGGATTTGCGGCAGGGGACGATCGCGGAGCTGCATGCGGACGAGGAGCTTCTGCTGGCGACCGACCGCACCTGGAAATTCCGGATCGCGGGCCATTACGGCGGCGGGGACGGCGAAACGGTCGGCTACGAAACGCAGTTTCTGGAGAATATCGATCAAAGGCTGGCCGTCCCCGGCTGGCAGGAGGCCGGGTTTCCGGATGACGATTGGCAGGAACCGGCCGAGCGGCCGGACGCCGATTACGCGTTCGCTCCGCAGCCGGTTCCCGCCGTTTGCGTCTACCGGGTCGCGCCCGAGCGCGTCGTTCGGCTTGCCGAAGGGCGTTACCTGCTCGATTTCGGGCGGGAGTTGACCGGGCAATTCGAGATGGAAGCGCGCGGGCGGCCGGGCGAGCGGATCGAGGTGCGGTACGGGGAGGAGCTGGCGGACGACGGCTCGTCCGTCCGGTACGAGCTGCGCTGCAACTGCCGCTATCGGGAAATTTGGACGCTGTCCGGACGGGAGGACAAGTTCGAGCCGTTCGAATACAAGGCGTTCCGCTACGTCGAGCTTGACGGGCCGGACGAGGCGCTGCGCCCGGACAGCTTCGCGGCCGTCGTCCGGCATTATCCGCTCGACGAGAGCGCGTGCCGGCTCGAAACGGACGATCCGCTGCTGCGCCGGATATGGGACATTTGCCTGCGCGGCGTGCAGCTGTGCGCGCAGGAAAACTACGTCGACTGCCCGTCCCGCGAGAAGGGGCAGTATTTGGGCGACAACACCGTGATGGGGCATACCCATATGTATATCGGCGGCGACATGCGCCTGTTCAAGAAGGCGATTCGCGACTTCGCGCTTTCCGCCGCCGTCTGCCCGGGGCTGCTGGCGGTCGCGCCCGGCCATTTCATGCAGGAGATCGCCGACTTCTCGCTGCAATGGCCGATGCAGCTGCTGCTTTACTACCGCCACAGCGGGGACGAGGCGTTTTTGCTTGAAATGCTCCCCGTCGCCGAAGGCGTGCTGGACTATTTCCGGAAGTACGCCCGTCCGGACGGCTTGCTGGAAAACGTGAAGGAAAAATGGAACCTGGTCGACTGGCCCGACAACCTGAGGGACGGCTACGATTTTCCGCTGACCCGGCCGGTCGGGGACGGTTGCCACAACGTTGTCAATGCGTTTTATATCGGCTGCGTGCAAACGGTTCAGGAGATCCGGGACTTCTTGGGCGTACCTTGCGAAGACGAGCTGCCGAAGCTGAAACGGGCGTTTGTCGACGCTTTTTATCGAGGCTCGGCAGGGCTGTTCGCCGATTCGGACGTCTCCGGGCATTCGTCGCTGCACGCCAACGTGCTGCCGCTTCTGTTCGGCATCGCTCCGCCGGAGTCGGTCCGGCCGATCGTGGCCCTGATCCGGGAAAAAAGGCTGAGCTGCGGCGTGTACATGTCCTATTTCGTGCTCAAGGCTTTGGCCGCTTGCGGGGAAACGGACTTGATCTACGAACTGATCATGTGCGAGGACGAGCGTTCCTGGGCCAACATGGTTCGCGAAGGAGCGACATCCTGCTTCGAGGCGTGGGGCAAAGAGCAGAAGTGGAACACCAGCCTCTGCCACGGCTGGGCCAGCGCGCCGATTCCCGTGCTGATCGAGGACATTATCGGCCTGAAGCCGGCGGCGCCGGGCTGGGCGAACGTCGACTTTCGGCCGCGCATTCCGGCGGCGATGAGGGATTTCGAGCTGGAATTCCGGACCGTTCGGGGCCCGGTCCGCGTTCGGTACCGGCAAGGCAAGCTTCAGCTCGAGACTCCGTAAGGCAGGCTGGGGGCAGGTTGGGCGGCATTTGCGAAGCAGCTTGATATTGGGGCTCCGCAAGGCAGTTGGCGGCATTTGAGGAAGCAAGCTTGAGGCTAAGCCTCTGTAAGGCAGGCTGGCGGCGTTTGCGAAGCTCCGAAGGGCGCGGCCGATTCGGGCCATGACCGGCCGCTTTCGGGCGGTTCCCCGGGCTTGCGCCTCGCGCCGGCGAGTAGACGGGGCCGCCGCGATTCCGGTATAATGACCAGAGAATCGAACAGGTAGGCGGCGGGCGCGGGAAATGACGCGGGCTGCCGCCTCAGTCAGGAGTGTTAACGAATGCCACTGTCTTGCGGGATCGTCGGCTTGCCGAACGTAGGCAAATCGACGCTGTTTAACGCGATTACCCAAGCGGGCGCCGAAATGGCGAACTACCCGTTCTGTACGATCGACCCGAACGTCGGCGTCGTCGAAGTGCCCGACGAGCGTCTGCAGCAGCTTGCCGATATCGTCAATCCGAACCGGATCGTGCCGACCGCTTTCGAATTCGTCGATATTGCCGGTCTCGTCAAAGGCGCCAGCCGGGGCGAAGGCTTGGGCAACAAGTTTTTGGCCAACATTCGCGAGGTCGACGCGATCGTGCACGTCGTGCGCTGCTTCGCGGACGAGAACATCACGCACGTCTCGGGGAAGATCGATCCGATCAACGATATCGAAGTGATCAACCTGGAGCTGATTTTGGCCGACCTCGACAGCGTCGAGCGCCGCATCGAGCGCACGCGCAAAAACATGAAGGGCGGCGACAAAAAGTACGCCCAGGAGCTCGAGGTGCTGGAGCGGGTACAAGCGGCGCTCGCGGACGAGAAGCCGGCCCGCAGCGTCGAGCTGACGGACGAGGAGCGGCTCATTTTGCGCGACCTTCACCTGCTGACGATCAAGCCGGTGCTGTACGCGGCGAACGTGAGCGAGAGCGAGGCGGGAGGCGCCGATAGCAATCCGTACGTGCAGCGGGTCCGCGAGTTCGCGGCGGCCGAAGGCTCGGACGTGGTGCCGATCAGCGCCAAGGTCGAGTCGGAAATCGCCGAGCTGGAAGGCGAGGACCGCGAAATGTTTCTGCAGGAGCTCGGCCTTGAGGAGTCCGGCCTCGACCGCCTGATCCGCGCGGCCTACAAGCTGCTCGGCCTGTACACGTATTTTACGGCCGGCGTGCAGGAAGTGCGGGCATGGACGATCCGCAAAGGCACGAAAGCCCCGCAAGCCGCCGCCGTCATCCACACCGACTTCGAGCGCGGCTTCATTCGCGCGGAAGTCGTCTCGTGCAGCGACCTCGTCGCGTCCGGCTCGATGGCCGCCGCCCGCGAGAAAGGCTTGCTGCGCCTTGAAGGCAAAGACTATGTCGTCGCCGACGGGGACGTCATGCATTTCCGCTTCAACGTTTAATCTCGTTTCGCGTCATCGAACGCCTTTTGCCCCTTCCGGGCGAAAGGCGTTTTTTTGGCCGATCAGCGCCACGGTGCCCTGCGGGAAGGGAGGTCTTTGGAAGAGTCGCCTGGGGGAGATCGTCGGAAGAGTCGCTTGGCAGAACGCCGCTTGCCTGGAGAACCCCCTGGCGGAGTGGCGGCTTGCCTGGAGAACCCCCTGGCGGAATGGCGGCTTGTCGAGAGAGTCGCCCTCTGGGAACGCGGCTCATCGGAAGAGTCGCCTGCAGAAACGGGAGAGCGAAGCGGCAGGGGAGCGGCCCGAAGCCTATGTTGGATTTTATCCAATCGACAGAGCGAAAGACGGAGAAAGCTCGGCCTAGAGTGGATTTTATCCAACGAAAAACTTGGAAATAGGGCCGAATCTCCCGAAAAGTTTTCCCTCATTGGACAAAATCCAATGTAGCTGGCGAGCATCCCGAAAAAGCCGGTTTTGATTGGACAAAATCCAATCAAGCTTCGCGTTACCTCGCGAAAGAGGCCAAGACGTTCTTCGCCCCCTTCGTCAAACCTCGCTTCCGGCACCTAATTTTACGCCGGTCCCTTCTCCGAACCATACGCAAGCGCCCCGGGAATCCGTCAAGTCCCCTTGCAGGCTGCTGCCTCTCGCATAATCGCGTCAAGAACTCCCCTCGCCGAACCATACGCAGCGCTCCAAGAATTCGTCAAATCCTTTTACATGCTCGCTGCCCTCTTGCGCTTCGCTTTCTGCTACTTCCGTTACCGCGTCAAGAACTCCCCCAGTTTCCGACCGCCAAGAAGCCTGTCTTTCTGAGGACGCTGCCAAGGCGTAGTTTTTTTCCGTATAAGCAATTCATGTTTCTGCCAAATATAAATGCAACCTTTCCGGAAAAGAGCCCGTCTGGGAAAGTGCAACCGACATCTTGTGGAATTCCGGAAGGAGCGAACGCACAATGAAACATAAGAAAGCCCTAATCGTACTTACCGCCGTAGGCGTGATGGGAGCAACCGCCGCCGTCGCGGGAGCAGCGGGATTAAGCGAAAAGGTCAGCGGGCTTTTGCGGTCCGACGTTCAAGTTACCGTCAACGGCGATCAAACCGGTCTGCAGCCGGTATACATCAACGGCAAGGCGTACCTGCCCGTGCGCGATACCGCAGGCGCGCTGGGTTACGAGGTCGTCGCGACCGGCAAGCAAATTCAACTGCAATCGAAAGCGGAAACCCGCCAAGCGGACCCGTCGGTCGAGGAGCAGCGAATCCGGATGACGGGAGTCGTCGTAAGCAAAACGGTCGAAGGCGACACGACGCGGTTGGAAGTACGCGGCAAAGGCGGCTCCGACTGGATGATTTTGGGCGTCACCGCGGATACGGTTATCGAAAACGAAGCCGGGGAAGCGAAGACGGTCGACGATATCAAGGAAGGCACCCACGTCGCGGCGGATTACGGTCCGATCGTGGCGATGAGCTACCCGGGTCAATCGGCCGCGGCCAAGATCGTGATCGGAGCGGAACGGCTAATCAAGGAAGACGCCGTCAGCAGCGTGGCCCAAACGGAGGCCGGCTGGAAAGTGACGCTCGGAGCGGCGGCCGATCCGGCGTCGCAAATCGTGCTCAATGTGGGCGAAGACACGCTGATCGTCAAAGCGAACGGGGAACCCGTCAAGCCGGAGGAGCTGCAAACCGGAGCGAAGGTTCGCGCCTATTACGGCCCGCTCATCATGAAAAGCCTCCCGGCCCAAAGTCCTGCCGAGCTGATCGTCGTGCTCCCGGACGAGCAAGCCGAGCAATAAGCCGAATACAGGGTTGTGAGAACAACCGCCCGCTTGCGAAGCGCGGACCGAATCTCTCTCGCGGAGAAAAGTCCTGCGATTCGTGCGGGCGGTTTTTGCGCCGCGTTATCTGCACGGGTATTTTGCCGGGGCGGCTGGCGGCCATCGGACGCGCGGAAAAAGGCGCAGAACCCGTCACGGCTTGCGGGAATGTGATATACTAGAGTTGCGATTTATGTTCATCACAACTTTAGGAGGATGAATGCAGTGTTGGACCGTCTTCAAGCTTTGGCGGACCGGTATGAGAAACTGAACGAGCTGCTTTGCGATCCGGATGTCGTAAGCGACCCGTCGCGGCTTCGTTCGTATGCCAAGGAGCAATCCGATTTGGAAGAAGCCTACCGGGCTTATTTGGAATATAAAGCGGTCGTGGAGCAGCTCGGCGACGCCAAGGCGATGCAGGAAGAGAAGCTCGACGAGGAAATGCGGGAAATGGTCAAGATGGAGATCGAGGAGCTTTCGGCCCGGGAGAAGGAACTGGAGGAGCGGCTTCGCATTCTGATGCTCCCCAAAGACCCGAACGACGGCAAAAGCGTCATCGTCGAGATCCGGGGCGCGGCCGGCGGCGAGGAAGCGAATCTGTTCGCGGCCGACCTGTACCGGATGTACGCGAAGTATGCCGACCAGCAAGGCTGGAAGACCGAGCTGCTCGAAGCGAGCGTCAGCGATCTGGGCGGGTTCAAGGAAGTCATTTTCAGCATCGACGGCAAGGACGTGTACCGCAAGCTGAAATACGAAAGCGGCGCCCATCGCGTACAGCGCGTACCGGAAACCGAATCCGGCGGGCGGATTCACACGTCGACGTCGACCGTCGTCGTCATGCCCGAGGCGGAGGAAATCGAAATCGATATTTTGGACAAAGACATCCGCGTCGATACGTTCTGCTCCAGCGGCGCGGGGGCCAATCCGTCAATACGACCAAATCCGCCGTGCGCGTAACCCACATTCCTACGGGCATCGTGGCAACGTGTCAGGACGGCAAGTCGCAGAACGACAACAAGGCCAAGGCGCTGCAGGTGCTTCGCACCCGGATTGTCGACATGAAGCGGCAGGAAGAGGAAGCGAAGTATTCCGGCGAACGCAAGGAGAAAGTCGGTACGGGCGACCGAAGCGAACGGATTCGCACGTACAATTTCCCGCAAAGCCGGGTAACCGACCATCGGATCGGGCTGACCTTGCATCGGCTGGATTCGGTGCTGAACGGGGAAATGGACGATATCGTCCAGGCGTTGACGCTGGCGGAACAAACCGAGCAGCTCGCCAAGGACAACGGAGCTTAAAGCGAATGCGGCGCGCTTTTCACGCGGTTGCGGTCCGGCCCTCCGAAAGGAGCGGCCGGCCGTTTTGCGTTTGCGCGCGTGCCGGGAGGACGCAAAGAATGGAAATGCCTGGCCGGGTTTCGGCTAGCTGCGTTTATGGCCGTGTTCCCTGTAGGCGATATCCCGTAGGCTCAGGGTACAGGGGGAGTTCGGAGTCTGCTGACGATATCCCGTTGGCTCAGGGTGCTGGGGAGTTCGGAGTTTGCAGACGATATCCCGTTGGCTCAGGGTGCTGGGGAGTTCGGAGTTTGTAGACAATATCCCGCTGGCTCAGGGTACTGGGGGGTTCGGAGTCTGCAGACGATATCCCGCTGGCTCAGCGTACTGGGTGAGTTCGGAGTCTGCAGACGATATCCCGTTGGCTCAGGGGGCTGGTGTTAGTCCGGAGTTTGCAGACGGCGTCTTTCCGCTCTCCCGAAGCCGGAACGAAATATTCCGATTGTCCGGGCTGAGCGAAGGGGATACTGGCGATAAAGCGTAAAAAGAGGCATGCGCTTCCGCATGCCAGCGAGAAGTCTGACGGAAACGGGTTCCGTTATTACGCCGATCGGGCTGCCGGATTCGGCATAGCGAGGCAGACATAACAGACCGCGGCGGGAACGGCGGACGGGAGGAGGAGCGTCGGATGACGGAAAAAAAAGCCGCAACGATCGGCGAAACCTGGCGGCAGGGGGCGGAGCGCTTGCGAAGCGCCGGCATTGAGGAGGCGGAAGCGAACGCGGAGCTGCTGCTGCTGCACGCGCTGGGCATCGGCAAAGCGGAGCTGCTGCGCGATATGCGCGAGCCGTTCCCGCCGGAGAGGGCGGAGGGCTGGGAACGGCTGCTGGAGCGCAAAGCCGCGGGGGAGCCGGTGCAGTATATTTTGGGCGGCCAGTATTTTTACGGCCGTTGGTTCGCGGCGACGCCGGACGTGCTCATCCCGCGGCCCGAGACGGAGCTGCTCGCGGAAGCGGTGCTGGCCGAGGCGTCCGGCTGGGAGGACGCCTCTTCGCTCTCCGTGCTGGACGTCGGCACGGGAAGCGGGGCGCTCGCCGTGACGCTGGCGGCCGAGCGGCCGAATTGGCGCGTCGCCGCGTCGGATTTGTCGGCGGCCGCGCTTGCGGTGGCGCGCGGCAACGCGGAGCGCCACGGCGTGCATGCAAGGATCGACTTCGTGCAAGGCGATCTGCTGGAGCCCTTTATCGCCGGCCGGACGGCGGTCGACGTGCTCGTATCCAACCCGCCGTACATCCGTTCCGGCGATATTGCGGGCTTGCAGCGCGAGGTGCGGGACTTCGAACCGCATCTCGCGCTCGACGGGGGCGCCGACGGCCTTGCCCCCTATCGGTCGATGGCGCTGCAGATTCGAGCGCTGCCCGATTTGCCCCGCCTCATCGCTTGGGAGGTGGGAGCGGGGCAGGCGCCCGATGTCGCCGTCTTGCTCCGTCAGGCGGCGGACTGGCGCGAAATCCGGTTCGTGCGGGACTTCGCGGGCATCGACCGCCATGTGCTAGCCGTCCGCGGATAAGCGCCGCGAAATTTTCTCTTTCTCCCTTTTAATAGGTTTATAGATTCCCAATCCGGACATACTGTGGCTAAGACGTTCCGGAACGCATCGATAGCGCCGACGGGCGCTCCCAAGGAGCGAGAAAGCGATGCGTGGTCTTAGCCATTTTTTATTCCTCTTTTTTGCTTTGTCCGTAGGCGTGTCCGTTTGGTCCTCTTATTCCGTTTTCGCAAGCTCGAACGCCGGCGGGGAAATCCCCGACGAAGCGATTCGCATCCGCATTATCGCGAATTCCGATTCCGACCGGGATCAAGCGATCAAAAGCAAGGTGCGCGACCGCGTCGCCGAGCTGATCGATTCCTGGGGCGCGATGCCGACGACGATCGAAGAGTCGAGAGCGCTGCTTCGTTCGCATATGGAAGACATTCAGGCGGCCGCCGAGCGCGTGCTCGAAGAAGAAGGCGCCGTTTACGGAGCCGAAGCGGAGCTTGCCGAAGTTCCGTTTCCCGCGAAAATATTCGGGGGCGTGCTCTATCCGGAAGGAAACTACGAGGCGCTCCGCATTACGCTCGGCGAGGGCGTCGGCGCGAACTGGTGGTGCGTGCTGTTCCCGCCGCTTTGCCTGACGGCGGCGACCGCCGAGGATCCGGACGCCGAAGTTGCCGCGGCCGCCGCGAACGGCGCGGGCGGGGAGGCGGCGCCGGCGGTTTCCGGGGGAGAGGGGCAGGACGAACCGAAAGCGGGCTTTTTCCTTTGGGTTTTGCTCGAGAAGCTGTTCGCCTTTATCGCTTCGCTGTTCTCCTGACCGCCGGGCGGCTGTGCTATAATGGCAGTATCAAGTTGCCAAGGATGGTTGAAACCGACGATGAAGCTGCATACGATATATTGGCCGCCGGAGCGGGAAGAGGCCGGCATTCGCGAAGCCGCCGCGGCTCTTGCCGCAGGCGGCGTTGTCGCTTTCCCGACGGAAACGGTATACGGTCTCGGCGGGGACGCTCGCAGCGTGGAGGCCGCGGAACGCATATTCGCCGCCAAAGGCCGCCCGTCCGACAATCCGCTGATCGTGCATTTGGCCGACGCGAAGGACGCCGACGCCCTGGCGGGCCCGATCGGCGAGCTGGAGAGGAAATTGATGGCCGCCTTTTGGCCCGGTCCGCTTACGCTCGTGCTGCCCGTGCGCCCGGGCGCCGTGTCGGCTCGGGTTACCGCCGGGCTGGACACGGTCGCGGTCCGCGTTCCCGGACACGAGCTCGCCCGGCGCCTGATCGCCGCGGCGGGATGCCCGATCGCCGCCCCGAGCGCGAACCGCTCGGGACGGCCGAGCCCGACGCTCGCCCGGCACGTGCTGGAGGACCTCGACGGGCGCATCGACGGCGTGCTGGATGGCGGTCCGACCGGCGTCGGGCTGGAGTCCACCGTCGTGCGGGTCGTGGACGGGACCGTACACGTTTTGCGTCCGGGCGGCGTGACGGCGGAACAGCTGCGGGAGGCGGCGGGCGCAGGCGCGAAAGTCGTCGCGGCCGGCGAGGGGCCAAGCGGCGACCGCGTGAATAACGAAACCGGCGCAGGGAGCGAAGCCTCCGAAGCGCCGCGCTCGCCCGGCGTCAAATACACCCATTACGCTCCGCGCGGGCGGATGACGCTGATCGCGGCGGACGATCCGGCCCGCCTGCGCTCCGGCGTCCAGGACGCAGCCGATGCCGCCGGGCGAAGCGGGGCCAAGGTCGGCATTTTGGCTTGCGCCGAGCATGCCGGCTTCTACCGCGCGGACGCCGTGCTGACGCTCGGCTCCCGCGAGCGGCCGGAGCAAGCCGCGCAGGCGCTGTACGCCGCGCTCCGGCAATGCGACGAGCGAGGCCTCGAGGCGATTTTCGCCGAAAGCTTTCCCGAGAAGGGCATCGGCGCGGCGCTTATGAACCGGATGCTCAAAGCTTCCGGAGGACGAATCGTTCGCGTCTGATTGCCGTACTCGTCCCCCTTCATCCCGGCCCGGACATGTTCGCCTGTCCATGCGCATATGTTGAGATATCGGCATTTGCGGACAAGGTGGGCAAGGGGGACGGACGATGGGAATGGAAGCGGCATCCGTTGGGCAAATTTTAACGATTTTAATTATGGCGGTCGCTTTGGGCATGGATGCTTTTTCCCTCGGCGTCGGGATCGGCCTGAAAGGGGTTCGTTTGCTCGATGTGCTCAAGATCAGCACGGCAATCGGCCTTTTCCACGTCCTGATGCCGCTTGGGGGCATGTGGGCCGGCCATTACGTAAGCGAGCTGCTGGGCGGAGTGGCGACTTCGGCGGCGGGGGCGCTGCTGCTTCTGCTCGGCGGGCACATGGTGTACAGCGCGCTCCGGGGAGAAGCCGTCGAGACGGTCAACCACCGAACCTTCTGGGGAATGATTCTGTTTGCGTTCACGGTCAGCATCGACTCGTTTTCGGTCGGCGTTTCGCTCGGGATGTTCGCGGCTCACCGGACGTTCACCGTCCTTGCCTTCGGTTTTTTCGGAGGAGCGATGAGCGTGCTGGGCCTGATGATCGGAAGGCGGATCAGCCGGTCGCTCGGCGGGTACGGCGAAGCGTTCGGGGGCGTCATTTTATTTGCGTTCGGCGTCATGTTTCTGATATAAAATGAGTACGTACGGCAATTGGCCTCGGGTGTGCAGGAGGGGATGAAGATGAGGCGGATTCTGCTGGTCTGTACGGGCAATACGTGCCGCAGTCCGATGGCGGAGGCGATGCTGAAAAGCTTGGCCGAACAAGGGGGGATTCCCCTGGAGGTTCGTTCCGCCGGCGTAAGCACGATCGACGGGATGCCGATTTCGCCCCACGCCGCACAAGCTTTGATCAACCGGCAATTGCCGTTGCCGGGAGGTTCGACCTCGCTTGACGGGGAGACGGCGCGATGGGCCGATCTCATCTTGACGATGACGACCGGACACAAGAGAACCGTCGTCGCCCGCTACCCGGAAGCGTCCGGCAAGACGTACACGCTGAAGGAATTCGCGATGGGCGGCGAACCGGCCGCCATGAACGATCTGGCGGAGGCGCAGCGGCTTTATGCCGATTGGCAGGTCCGGCAGGCGCTCGGGGAAAGCTTGCCCGAAGCCGACCGGAAGCGCCTGGAAGAGCTGGCGAGCCGGCTTCCCGATTTGGATATCGCCGACCCTTACGGCGGTACGCCGGAAATGTACGAGCGAAGCGCCGACGAGATTTGGGAAGCGCTCGATCAGGTCGTTCGCCGGCTGGATACGGATTGATTTTTTGCGTTTCCTCAAGTATGATGAAGGTACATGTTGCAAGTTCCGATGTGACTGGCGACGATGTGGGGGTAACCACGGTGGAGCATCGGAATATCGGCCGGTCGCCTGGGCAAAAGAGCAGACGTGCGTATTTTCGCGCGCCTTGCTCTTTTTCGTCTTTTTTCGAGCTTTTAGGTATAATAAACGTTGGACGAAGAGGAGGTTGTTTACATGAAAATCGCGATCGGAGCGGACCACGCCGGTTATCGCTTGAAGGACGTCATCGTGCCTTTTCTCAAGGCGCAAGGCCATGAAATCATCGACGTCGGCTGCAATTGCGCCGATTCGGTCGACTATCCCGACTATTCCGTGCCCGTCTGCGACAAAGTCGTCAGGGGCGAAGCGGAGCGCGGCATTCTGATTTGCGGAACCGGCATCGGCATGTCGATCGCCGCCAACAAGACGCCGGGCATTCGCTGCGCGCTCGTTCACGACTTGTTCTCGGCGAAAGCGACTCGCGAGCATAACGACACGAACGTGCTGGCGATGGGCGAACGCATTATCGGCCCGGGCCTGGCGGAAGAAATCGTCCGGGTTTGGCTGGAAACGCCGTTCTCGCAGGGCGAGCGCCATGCGGGACGGATCAACAAGGTCAAAGCGATCGAATCGCAGTATTCCCTTCATCCCTAATAAATTCGCAAAGCGGCTTCGAGCCGGGGAGGAATGAGGCATGACGGAAACGGGATCGGAAGCCGTGTCCGGATCCGGGTCGCCCGCGCAACCGGGGCGGCCGGCGGAGGAACAGACGGCGGAAACCGGACGAAACGAAGCCGGGCGAAACGGCGGCGAGCCTTTGGCGGACCGGGTGGAGCGGGCGCTGGCCGAGCTGGTCGCGGCGGGCAAGCTTCGTCCGGGACAGAAGCTGGTCGCGGGCGTCAGCACGAGCGAGGTGCGCGGCCTGCGCATCGGCACCGCGGGCGCGGCCGAAGTGGCGGAGCAGATTTACGAAGGGGTTCGCCGGGTTTGCGAGCGGGCGGGCTTGCACGCGCTTTGGCAGTGCTGCGAGCATTTGAACCGCGCGCTCGTCGCCGAGCGGGCGTTGGCCGAGGCTCAAGGGTGGACGATCGTTTCCGCGGTGCCCGTGCCGAAAGCGGGCGGCTCGATGGCGGCTTACGCGTACCGCCGGTTGTCCGATCCGTGTCTGGTCGAAGCGGTGCAGGCGGATGCGGGCATCGACATCGGCGAAACGCTGATCGGCATGCATTTGCGTCCGGTTGCAGTGCCGGTTCGCCCGTCCGTTCCGTGGGTCGGGGAAGCCCGGGTCACGATGGCCTACGCCCGGCCCAAGCTGATCGGCGGGGAGCGGGCGGTGTACGAACTGCCGGCCGATTCCTCGGCCTCCCGAACTTGCGATTGAGCATTTTTTAAAAAAAGCTAGATGGCGCTGCGCCAACGATTTTTATAAACCGAACCGCTCCATAATCCAAAGGAGGATGCAAAATGTCACAATTGCGCAATCAAGATCCGGAAATCGTCAATGCGTTAAACCTGGAGCTTAACCGTCAACGCAATAACCTGGAACTGATCGCTTCCGAGAACATCGTCAGCGAAGCCGTGCTGGAAACGATGGGCACCGTGCTTACGAACAAGTATGCGGAAGGCTATCCGGGCAAACGCTATTACGGCGGCTGCGAATACGTCGACATTCCGGAAGAGATCGCCCGCAACCGCGCCAAGGAGCTGTTCGGAGCGGAGCATGCCAACGTACAGCCGCATTCCGGCGCGCAAGCGAACATGGCCGTTTATTTGGCCGCGCTGCAGCCCGGCGACACGGTGCTCGGCATGAACCTGGCCCACGGCGGCCACCTGACGCACGGAAGCCCGGTCAACGCGTCCGGCCTGCTGTACAACTTCGTCGCCTACGGCGTCAACGAGCAGACGTTCACGATCGATTACGACGAAGTGCGCAAAGCGGCGTTCAAGCACCGCCCGCGCCTGATCGTGGCCGGCGCCAGCGCCTACCCGCGGATTATCGACTTTGAAGCGCTCGGCCAGATCGCCAACGACATCGGCGCGCTGTTCATGGTCGATATGGCGCACATCGCGGGCCTCGTCGCCGGCGGCCAGCATCCGAGCCCGGTGCCGCACGCCCATTTCGTGACGACGACGACGCACAAAACGCTGCGCGGACCGCGCGGCGGCATGATTTTGACCCGCAAGCCTTGGGCGGCCGCGATCGACAAAGCGGTATTCCCGGGTTCGCAGGGCGGCCCGCTCATGCACATCATCGCGGCCAAGGCGGTCGCGCTCGGCGAAGCGCTGCAGCCTTCGTTCAAAGACTACGCGGCCAACGTCGTCGCGAACGCGAAAGCGCTCGCCGACGAGCTGCTGTCGCAAGGGCTGAACCTGGTGTCCGGCGGCACCGACAACCACCTCATGCTGGTGGATACGCGCAACCTGAACATCACCGGCAAAGATGCCGAGCACGTGCTCGATTCGGTCGGCATTACCGTCAACAAAAACGCCATCCCGTTCGACCCGACGAGCCCGTTCGTCACGAGCGGCATCCGGATCGGCACCCCGGCCGTCACTTCGCGCGGCATGGACGCCGAAGCGATGAAAACGATCGGCGAGGTCATCGCCCTGACGCTGAAGAACAAGGACGACTCAGCCGTTCTGGACAAGGCGCGCGCGATGGTTACGGAGTTGACGGAGCAATTCCCGCTTTATCCGAATTTGAAATACTGATTCGATTGATGCCTCAAAGGCGGCCCGGCGGGCCGCCTTTTTTTCACCCGCGTGACAGAGAGCCCGAGCAAGCCTATCTGCCCTCATTTGAGTAACCATGACTCATCTCGCCGCCTCCGCACGCACGCGAACGATCCAGTTGAGTCGTGACGACTCATCTCGACCCGCCATTCGCAACAAGCCGCCCTCATTTGAGCAACCACGGCTCATCTCGCCGCCTCCGCACGAACGCGAACGATCCAGTTGAGTCGTGGCGACTCATCTCGACCCGCCATTCGCAACAAGCCGCCCTCATTTGAGCAACCACGACTCATCTCGCCGCCTCCGCTCGCACGCGAACGATCCAGTTGAGTCGTGACGACTCAACTCGAACGGCCAGCGAAACAAGCCGCCCTCATCGCACTCATTTGAGTAACCATGACTCATCTCTCCGTCCCCGCACGCATGCGAACGATCCAGTTGAGTCGTGACGACTCATCTCGACCTGCCATTCGCAACAAGCCGCCCTCGATCGGGTTGTCCCAAGGTCGCGACAGGCCGAAAGGGGCAGCCCCTTTTTTTTACCGCGGCCCGAAATAAGTACCTTGCATTTTTAAGTACTTTCCCTTATGATAGCCATGTACCTAAATATATTAAGTAATGTTTGGGCGGGGGCACGCCATTTTGAACACGGAAATGTTGAAGGGGACCGTCGATCTTCTCATCCTTTCGATTATCCAGAACCAGGACAACTACGGCTACGAAATTTCCAAGGCGATCAAGGAACGCACGGCGGGAGCGTTCGAACTGCAGGAGGCGACGCTGTATTTGTCGCTGAAACGGCTGGAGAAGCAGCGCGCGGTATCTTCCTACTGGGGAGACCAGACCCACGGGGGCAGGCGGAAATATTATTCGATCACCGACGAAGGAAGGGCGCTTTTGAACAAGTATATCGAGGATTGGCGCCAGACCAACGAAATCGTCAGTCGATTTATTTGAGGGGAATGAAGGGGCATGGTTTGGCTAAGAAAAGCGTTCAGCATCGGCGATCTGAAATTCGGCTGGATTTTGCTGGTGTCCCTGGCCGTCTGCGCCGCGGTTGGCTACATCGACCTCGTCGACAATCCGGAGGATCAGTTCTGGCTGGCGGTCGGGTATGCCGTCGCGTTCGGTCTCGCCGTATTGTGGAGCGGCGTCAACTACGTCGGCCACATTCGCCTTGCCGCGATGTACCGGAAGATGAACGATATCGGAGCGTATGTGGAACAGCTGGCGATGGGCGCCGAGGACAAGGCGGAATTAAGGAACTACTTGGAGGATTACGCGCAGGATTTGATCCGTCAGGGAAAATCCGAACGGCAGGCGACGGCGGAGGCCATCTCGCAGTTTCAGGTAAAAGAATTGCTGAGGCTGTCCAAGCATACGGATCTGTTTCAACTGCACGCTCACTATTATTTGTTTGGATGGACAGCATGCGCGGCGCTCCTTGTTCTTCTGATCGAACTGACGAAGGGGGTGTTTCCGTCCGAATCGCTGGCCATCCTCCTCGCGGAATCGATCGCTGCCGCTTACGGCGCGTCGTTCGTCTGCCTGTTTTTCGTCTATAAGCTGCTCGACGCCTTTATTTATCGAACGTTGCGAAAGCATTTATTCTAGTATACGGAGCAAGGGGAGAAACCTATGGAAAATTGGATTACCAATATGATGAACGATTTCGGCTATTTCGGCGTCTTTCTTTTGATCGCGCTTGAAAATCTTTTCCCGCCGATTCCTTCGGAAGTGATTTTGACGTTCGGCGGGTTTATGACGACTTACACGAACCTGACCGTCGTAGGCGTCGTCATCGCCTCCACGATCGGTTCCGTCGTCGGGGCCGTCCTCCTGTACTACATCGGCTTTATCATCGACCGCGACCGGATGGAGCGCATTATCGTCAAGTGGGGACGCATCTTGCGGCTGACTCCCGCCGACGTGCACAAATCGTACGACTGGTTTGCCAAATACGGGGTATGGACGGTTTTCCTTTGCCGGATGGTTCCGCTGCTCCGCAGCCTGATCTCCATCCCCGCCGGAAGCACCCGGATGAATTTCAGCCTGTTTCTTTTTTTGACGACCGTCGGCTCGCTTATTTGGAACGTCGCCCTCGTCCTGATCGGCGCCGCCGTGGGGGCTTCCTGGGAGACGATCGTCGGTTACATGGACGTATATTCCAATGTCGTGTACGCGCTGCTGGCCCTCGGCTGCCTGGCCGTCGCCGTATGGTGGTTCAAAAGACGGAAAAAATCATAAAATTTCAAGGCGCAGGCCTTTTTGCAAAAAAAATTTTGACCTTTCTTCATGATGCCGTGTATACTGATAATACGCTTAATTCCCGCGCGTAACGGCCGGGAAGCGGGGGAACCAATCTTTTGGGGCTAATTGGCGCCGATGAGGCGTCATAGGGTACCATCTTGCCCGAGTCCGTCAGCTAACCTCGTCTGCAGTGGATGGGTCAATGCATCTTGCATACATCGTACTTATTGACCCTGTTAGAGGGTCTTTTCTGTCTTTTGCGACCCCTCGCTGGCTAAGCGTGCTTTCCGCCTTGCCGCAAGGGGTTTTTGCGTCCCCTGCCGGCCGGAGCCTATACACTGGGAGAAGGAGGAATTCGGATGTCATCGTCCAGATCTTTTCACAACGTCGGCAGCGCCGCAGCCGTTCCCGGCCAAGAGAATCGAACGCTGCCCCCCATTCTCGGCAAGCTAGGCGTTCGTCTGAACGAATATTACATGAGCCTTATCGATTGGAAGGATCCGGCGGATCCTTTGCGGCGATTGATCGTTCCTTCGACCGGTCAGCTCAAATTTTGCGGCGGATCGGACGGATCCTGCGACGATGCCAGGTACGACGCGCCGGGCTGCCGGCACATCTACCGCAATACGGCGCTGCTTCGCATGCCGGATGCCGTTCGCGTGCGCGAGCTGCGGGGCGAGCCCGCGGATGCGCTGTCCGAGATCGCGGCGGGAATCGACTACATCGCCCGGCGCAAAGAAATCGACAACGTGGCGCTGGCCGGGGGCGACGGTCTCGCGATCGGGAGCGCGGCGCTTCGCGACGTGCTGGAACGGCTTTGCCGCATCGATCACGTTCGCGTCATTCGCATCCATTCCAAACTGCCGCTGTTCAATCCGAAGCGGATCAGCGAGAACGAGGCGCTGCTGCAACTGATCGGCGAATATTCCAAGCCGGAGCGGCGTATTTTCGTGATGGCGACGGTTCATCATCCGCGCGAGGTGACCCCGAGGCGAGCCGGGCTTTCCAGGCGCTTCGGGAAGCTCATGCGATCGTCATGGGCCACGTGCCGATTCTCAGGGGCGTGAACGACAGTTCGGGAACGCTCCGGTCGCTGCTCGACCGGCTGGCAGGCGCCGGCGTCGCGCCGGACGGGTTTTATATTTATCCGCCGGATCGCGACAACCGCTTCTCGCTGCCGCTCGGCCGGGTATACGAGCTTGTGGAAGGGGCCAAGGCCTCGACCAGCGTCCCGGGCAAGAGCGTGAAGCTGGCGATGAACCATCCGTCCGGCAAAATCGAAATCCTCGCGGTCGAAAACCGCAAGGCTTACTTGAAATACCACCAGTCCAAGCACTACCCATACGGCAAGTTCATGATGCTGGAGTGTCCGCCCTCGGCGGTCTGGTTCGACGATCTTCCCGGAAGCGAGCGGTATTGGCCGGTTCCCGAAACGGCCGCGCCCGGGAAGCGTTTCGACGACAGCCCGGGAGACGCGGCCCGGCGTCAGGCCAACCACATCATCGCGGATTGACGGCAGCGAATCGTCGTTCCGATCGGCGGCTTTCTCCGTACGGCGGCGGAGAAAGCCGTTTTTCTGTCGAAGGGCCGTCCTGGCATGAAACCAAAGTCCTCCCCCACGTACTATTGGTTATAAGGCACGGGGAACCCCCTAAGGAGGAAACGCGAATATGTCCATTTTCAAAAGGCTTCGCGACTTGACGCTGTCCAACGTGTACGCATTGATCGAAAAGGCTGAAGATCCGGTAAAGATGACGGACCAATACCTGCGCGATATGCAGGACGATCTGGAGGACGCGGAGAAAGCGGTAGCCGCCCAAATCGCCCTGGAAAAGAAATTCAAGCAGCTGTACGAGGAGCAGGAAGCGCTCGTTCAGAAACGCGAAGAGCAAGCGAACATCGCCGCTCAGGCGAAGAACGTCGATCTTGCCCGCCGGGCGCTCGAGGAGAAGAAAGCCGCGGCCCAGAAGGCTGCCGAGTACAAGGCAAGCTACGATCAAAACAAGGCCTCGGCCGACCGCCTGCGCGAGAAGCTCGACGAGATGCGCAAGCAGTACACCGACCTGAAAAACCGCCGCGAAACGCTCGTCGCCCGGGCGAACGCAGCCAAAGCGCAGGCCGAAATCAACAAAGCGATGGCGGGCTTCGGTTCCGATACGGCGCTCGCGGGGCTCAAGCGCATGGAAGACAAGGTTATGCAAATGGAAGCCCACGCCGAAGCGACCGAGGAGCTCAACGGCGCGAAAGGCAAGTCGCTTGACGAAGAAATTGCGGCTCTCGGGAAAGACAAAGAGGTCGAAGACGAGTTGGCGGCGCTGCTGAAAAAGTACGAATGAAGGTAAAAGCCCCCTCGAGGGGTTCCTTCTTTTTATCGCCCTGAATAAACCGATGCGCAAGTTCGCCAATCGGAAGGAGAGACGGAACGTTGACGTTCAACGAAATCGTAGGGACGCTGATTTGGACGGCGGCAGGCGCCGTTCTGCTGTTCGTCTTGATGGGGGCCGACTCCCTGCTGACGAAGTACAAGGACATGGAAGAAATGAAGAAGGGGAACAACGCCGTCATCGTTCGCTTTGTCATGAAGCTGGGAGCGCAAGGGTATATTCTGTCCCGTTCGATCGCGACGTCCGATCATTTGGCGGAAGCTTTGCTCGTGTCCGTCGTATCTTTCCTCATCTTGTTCGTGCTGGAACGGGTGGTCGAATGGGCGCTCGGGGCGATCGGCGATTTGCGTTTGGCGGAAGGCGTCAAGAACGGAATCGTCGGCCACGGGCTGATCGCCGGCACGCTGCATGCGGTCGGAGCGCTTATTATCGGAGCCTGCCTATAATGGATAAGAAAGGAGGCTGCCAGCGATGAGCTTGTTGAAACGCGTGAAAAACCTGATTCGCAAGCCGGAGCCGCCGAAAGCGGAAAAAAGCGTGCTGTCGCTCGGGCCGGGCGACGTTTGCGAAGTATCGCTTGTCACGTACCAGGTGGCGGGCCGAACGAAGCCGCTTAGCCGCAATGCGGTGTGGCTGACGCTGCGGGACGGGGCGGCCGTCCGTTATTTGTCCGTCGAGGAGCGGGCGACCCGGCAATTCGGCCTTTACTCGGCGATTGACGGGCGGCTCGATTCGATCGACGAGGTGCCGACCGAAATCGAGCTCGACGGCATTCATTATCATTTGGAAGAGCGCTACTCGTCCCGGATTTCGGCAGCCGGCCAAACGCCTTTTTCCGAAACGGGCGGGGAGCTGTACGTGTGGCAATATCAATCCGACAACCGCAAGCTGCTGCGCGTCGAGTGGCAGGACGGCCGGTTTATGCTTTACGAGGGTGAAAGCGTCCTTCCGGCCGATGTCGAGTGGCTTCGGGGGACGGCGCAATGAACGCGTCCCTCCCGCGGTGGACGCGGTACTTGAACCTGGCCGTCATCCTCAGCCTTGCGATCGGGCTCTTGTCCGCTTGCGGCAGCGTCAACGTCGAGCAGACGTATCCGCTCGAGTCGGTCAGCGGGGAAGGCAACCAAACGTCCTACGTATACCGCGCCGCGGGGGAAACCGTGCCCGAAGTCGCGAATGCGCTCGCGGAGCAAAAGAAGCCGCAGCAAATGTCGGCGGAGGATGCGGAGCGCATGTTCCTCGTTTACGCCGACCAGATCATCCACGTGCAGCAGGACCCGGATCAACCCGACGATACGCTGGTCGAAGTGGACAGCGCCGAGTACGTCCGCCAAAATTACAGCCCGTCCTTTCTGGAGGGGTACCTGCTTGCGAGCCTGATCGGCGATCTTTTCGACTCGAAAACGAGAAGTTACGGCAACTATCGGGGATATTCAAGCAAAACGACGAACCCGCCCGCGAGCGGCTCGTATCGCGCGCCGACCGCAAACGATACGAAAGCGGCACCGCCGTTGACCGTGGAGAAGAAAGGGTCGATTTTCAAGCGAAGCGCGACCGCAGATACGGGAGGCGTCGGCTCCGGAGGGCTGTTCAGCAAAAAGAGCGACGGTTCGTCGTCTTCCTCGGGCTCCGCGGGAACCATTACGAGAGGAAGCGAAGGAAGCGGCAGCAGCGGCAAGTCGTCGTCGAGCTGGACGAAACCCCGGAAGTCGAAAGCTCCGAAGACGAAGATAGGCGGCTTCGGCCGGGTCAAGCGAAGGTGACCCGGTGCCGGCGGCCATTCGCCTTGCCTTCTAGTCCGTCATGAAGCGGATTAGGAGGTTTTTTGCGTTTTTTAGCCGGGACTCGGGAGGCGGGAACGCCGGCGTTCCGGCTTCTCGGACCTTGTCCGCCGGTACGGGGCGGGCGCCGCCGGCTGGCCCAGCTTGCCGCGCAGCAGCCACCAGACGAGCAGCGGGGAGCTGCCGAAGACGAGCAGCAGGCAGTTGACCGCAAGCGGAGAGGGACGGTAGGAAACGACGGCGATAAACGCGATCGTCCCGATCAACCGACCGGCATTGAGGGCGAGTTCGCGGGTGATGACCGATTCCACCCGGCGTTCGGCGCTTTCCTTGTCCTGGCCGATCAAATCGAACACGAACGAGACGACCGGTATCGTATACAGCGGCATAAACAGCGAGGTGGCGATCCCGAAGACGAGCAGCGTCGCGTATCCGACGTTCCAGAACAGGGGCAAAATCGCCAGGCTGAGCATCAGCGCTCCCGAAAACAACCCCCATTTTCGATACGCGGGCTTGTACATTCGACCGATGAGCCAGAAGCTGACGAGTCCGACGGCGGACGTATACAGCGTATAATTGCCCAGACGAAGCTCGCTTCCGGTGGAGATATACACAAGCAGCGTGATCATAAAGCCGAAGATGCCTTCGCGCAAGCCTTGGGCGACCATGGCGAGAGTGACGGTCCTCCATGGATTGCTCCGATCCCGCAGGCGCTTGAGGCCGAGCGACCACTCGTAGCTGCCGAGCCTGGGACGCCTTTTCAGCAAAAAAGACAGCAGCACCCCCGCGATGAAAACGCCGACCGATATGGAAAAAATAAGCCGGTAGCCGTACGTGCCGCCCAGACGGGCGATGACGATCCCCGAAAGCCACGGCGCAAGCATGCTCGATCCCGAGCCCAGGAGACCCGCCCGGCCGTTGAAGCGGTCCCGGGAATCGCGGTTGGTGGCCTCGAAGTAAATGATGTTGTAGGCGAGCCAGAATAAGCCGGACGAAATGCCCTGCACCGTTCCGAGCAGCGGGATGAAGCGGACGGCGCTCGGGCCGAGCAGCAGCACAAGGCCGTAAAAGGCGGCGGCAACGGCGATGCCGATCCTTATCGCGCCAAGCTTGTCCCCTTCCTTCACCCATTTCCCCGCCAGCCAGAACGTCAAAGCCATCACGATCTGGTGGACGACGGCAAACCAGCCGATCATCGTGAGGTCGTTTTTTATTTTCCATAAATAGACGTTGACGAAAGTGGACGAGAGCGCGTTGGCGCTGACGAACAGTCCGTTCACTCCAAGGAGCAGCCATTCCTGCCGCGCGTCCCGCAAACTCGCCGAAGATTGCCGGGTTCCATCGGCCATTTCCGTTCCTCCTTTGCTGATGAGCTGCCGAGGCGGCGCGCTGCGCTGCAGCAACTCTCATAAGGTTTGTCAGAACGGAGAAAATCATGAACCGCAATCGCAATACCAGAAATTGCATGCCCGGCCAAAGCGGCGGGGCGGGGAAAGCGCGCCCGGGAAGCGGGGCGAAACCGGCGAGCCCGGACGCGGTTTTCGTCAGATGAGCAGCGTAATGACCAGCAGTTCGTACAGGACGAGCGGAATAATGGCGCCCGCGGCGAACGGTCCGAAAAACCGGTAGTCGTTCGGCATCGGACGGACCATCAGGTGAAGGTGTCCGGAGTCGCTTCCGACAACGGTTCCCTCGTACGTATGGCCGTCGATCGTCTGGACGCGGACGGGGCGGTTCATGCATTTGCCGCAAATATCGCTTAGCCGCTGCCTCGTCTTTTTCGCGTAATCGCACCATTGCTGTTCCGCCCTGTAAACAACGGTTTGGCCGCTATTCGGCGAGCCGACGCTCATGAGCATTCCTCCCAGCGCTTGTTGCAGTATGCTATGCGGCCGGACGCGAATGGGTGCGCGCCCGGGTCCGGCGAACGGCCCGCAAAATTCGTCCTTTATCTCCGGGAAGGATGGAGTGCGCGCGGGGGGAGACAATGATATAATGGACGGGCAGTGAGATCGGAAGAAGGAGAGGGATCTTTTGGGCAGTCTTTTTGTTTGCGATCATCCGCTGATCCAACATAAAATTACGTTTCTTCGCGACAAAAATACAGACACGAAGCAATTTCGCGAGCTGGTGCAGGAGTTGTCGACCTTACTCGCCTACGAAATTACCCGCGACATTCCGCTTGCGACGGTAACGGTGGAAACGCCGGTGGCGAAGGCGGAGGGCCGCGTCATCGCGGGCCGAATGCTCGGCCTGGTCCCGATTTTGCGGGCGGGGCTCGGAATGGTGGACGGGATGCTGGAGCTTCTTCCTTCCGCCAAAGTCGGCCATATCGGCCTGTACCGCGACCCGGAGACGCTGCAGCCCGTAGAATATTACGTCAGCTTGCCGTCCGACGTGACGGAGCGCGAGCTCATTTTGCTCGATCCGATGCTGGCGACGGGCGGGTCGGCGAACGCGGCGATCGACATTTTGAAAAAACGCGGATGCCGCCCGACGAAGCTCGTCTGCCTGATCGCCGCGCCCGAAGGGGTGGAAGCGGTACGGAAGGCGCATCCGGACGTCGACATTTACGTGGCCGCTCTCGACGAACGCTTGAACGACCACGGCTACATCGTGCCGGGTCTCGGGGATGCGGGCGACCGTCTTTACGGCACAAAGTAACCGCGGGGAAAAGAAAGGTCTTGGAGGGGGAAATCGAACAACGTGAGCGCGGTAAAAGTAATGACCGTCTTCGGGGTGCGCCCTGAAGCGATTAAAATGGCGCCTCTCATTCTCGAGCTGCAGAAGTATCCCGGGGAGATCGAACCGATCGTCTGCGTGACCGCGCAGCACCGGCAAATGCTGGACCAGGTGCTTGAAGTGTTTCGGATCAAGCCGGACTACGACCTCGATATCATGCAGGCGAACCAGACGCTGAACGACATTTCGATTCGCGTGCTGCAGGGGCTGGAGCCGGTGCTCCGGGAAGCGAAGCCCGATATCGTGCTCGTGCACGGCGATACGCTGACGACGTTCCTCGCCAGCTATGCGTCGTTCATGCAGCAGATCAAGGTCGGGCACGTGGAAGCGGGCCTGCGCACCTGGAACAAGCTGTCGCCGTACCCGGAGGAAATGAACCGCCAGCTGACCGGCGTGCTGGCCGACCTGCACTTCGCCCCGACGGACTGGTCGGCGGGAAATCTCCGCAAGGAAAACAAACCCGAAAAAGATATTTATATTACGGGCAACACGATCACGGACGTTTTCCAATATACGGTGAAGTCCGACTTTTCCCATCCGGTGCTCGAATGGGCCGCCGGCAAACGGCTCGTGCTCATGACCGCGCACCGGCGGGAATCGCAAGGCGAGCCGCATCGCCGCGTCTTTCGGGCGGTCCGGCGGCTGGTCGACGAATTCGAGGATATCGCGGTCGTCTACCCGGTTCACCCGAATCCGGCCGTGCTGGAGCCGGCGCGGGAGATTTTGGGCGGCCATCCGCGCATCAAGCTGATCGACCCGCTCGACGTCGTGGAGCTGCACAATTTTTATCCGCACGCGCACCTCATTTTGACCGATTCGGGCGGCTTGCAGGAGGAAGCGCCGTCGTACGGCGTTCCGGTGCTCGTCCTCCGCGACACGACGGAGCGTCCGGAGGGCGTCGACGCGGGCACGCTGGAGCTTGCCGGAACGGACGAAGAAGCCGTTTACGGACGGGCGAAGGCGCTGCTCACCGATTCGAACCTTTACGACCGGATGAGCAAGGCGGCCAATCCGTACGGAGACGGGCAAGCTTCGAAGCGAATCGCGCAGGCGATTTTGCACCACTTCGGGCGCGGGGAAAGACCGGAGCCGTTTCGCGCGGGGAACTGACGCCGGGACGCTCCGGACGTTTGCGGGCCGGCGAGCCAGGGGCTCGCCGGCGTTGGCCGGCCAATGCCGGCATCGCCGCGCTGCCTTCGGCGTCGAGAGCGTTTGGGTTCGCTTGCCGGCGATTCAGCGGCCGGCGCGAGAAGAGCTCGAAGGTGCGCCCGGCCGGAGCGAGACCAGGTTGGATTTTGTCCAATCGGCGGGCGAAAAGGACGTGTCATATCGCTCTACGTTGGATTTTATCCACTATACATGCAATAAACCTAACGCGAAATCCAGTACCGAGTTGGTTTGTCATTATTATTTCCTTTGACCTAATATTTTACATGTCGTTTGGATGGGGAGAGGAAAAACGAGCAACAGGGGAGGAATCGCAGAAAAAATTGCCAAAAAAAGGTTTGGATCCAAATGGTTTCGTTACGGGACTAGAATCTTCACAACCTCACGTTCATTTTTGCCTCTGCCAGGTTGAATCCGAGGGACGGTCTTGGCTTGTTTTCGCTTTTGCCTTCCCCGACTGGTTCGTTCCGTAGGTTTATTCAAGATGGCGACGAACCGCTTCCACGGGTATTGGCTGTAATGACGCAAATAACGAACAAAGTTAAACAGGGTCAACTTGTTCGGCGTTTGCCGATGCACGAGCTGGCACAACAGATAGCTAATGACGCCCAGATACAACTGAGCCCATACGGCATTCGGATCATGGTTGTGAAAGGTGATCGTCGTCAGGTGTTGCTTGATCCACTTAAAAAACAACTCAATTTGCCATCTGCAGCGATAGACTTCCCCTACGTCCGCGGCGCTAAGATCGAAGCGGTTGGTCAGCAGCCTGTAGGTCCGACCCTTCTCGTCCTGGAACTCCACCAAGCGAAACGGCCGATGGGTTTTCGTCTTCTTGTCGTAGATCGTGACGGTTGCATCCCGCAGGATCGGCGTGTCGGCCTTCACAGGGTGCTCCTGCAATACCGTGAACGTGTTGGTCGTTTTAAGTCGGGCCACAAAGGTAATGCCGTCTTTCGCCCATGCACAAAAGCGCGTGTAATTCACGTAGCCCCGGTCCAAAATGTAGGTCAGATCCTTGCGTGTCACGAGCTCATCAACCGCCATCTGATCAGAGACCCCAACCGTGGACAAGACGATCCGGTCCGGAAAGGGATTTTCTTCGTCCAAGCATAGCAGCCGAGTGTGCATCTTCACCCCCTTGGTTCGATCCTGATAAAAGGCCCAATCGCCAAACACAAACGGAAGAAGGAAACTGCTTGAATCGATAGGGGCCAGTTTACCCAAATGACCAACTCCCTTGGCGCCTGGCATCAGTTGTTGCAGTCGGGAGGCTAACCGTTCGAAGATGCACTGCAAGTAATCCAAGGGCAGTTTCGCCAGCTTTCGATTCAGCGTCGAGGCATGAACGGAAGACACGCCAGCCAGTTTTTGAAGATAAGGATCTGTAGTCAAATGGAGCTGAATATCTTCCAAGGTCCTTCGCTGCTGAAT
Source organism: Cohnella algarum (assembly GCF_016937515.1). Taxonomy (NCBI): domain Bacteria; kingdom Bacillati; phylum Bacillota; class Bacilli; order Caryophanales; family Paenibacillaceae; genus Cohnella; species Cohnella algarum. The sequence goes on along the minus strand of NZ_JAFHKM010000002.1, from coordinate 1,160,888 downwards.
TTCCCCCTCGATACATAACAGGATGGCCGCGGTGATCGTCAATTTCTTCGCATAGCGATCCGCCAAAGGAAGTTTTCCCATATGGAGCTTAAGTTCTTTTAAACACTTGCGCATAACCGTTTTTTGGTGTATATTGCCCATGGGTTAGTTCTCCTTTGTAGGGAAATGGGCAATTTTGTCTGCTTCCTCTACATTAGGAGACTTTTTTTATTTTGGCTAGCTTCATGTCAGGTTTTTTGCATACGTAGTGGATTTTATCCAACGAAAAACGGGGATTATGCTAGATTTCATAGAAAAAGCGTTGCCGGATTGGATAAAATCCAATGAAGGCAGCGATATTCGCAAAAGAGCCGCTCTTGATTGGATGAAATCCAACGAAGGCGACGGAGCGCTCGCGAAGGGCGTTTTCGATCAGGCGACGGAGGATTCGCGAAGGGTATTCCCGGTTGGACGATGGTTTCGCGAAGGGATGTCTCAATTCGGACGACGAGACCCGCGAAGAGGGCTCCCCGATCAAGCGGCGCGATCGAGGCAGCAGGCGAGCGGGGATGCATTTTTTTAACAAGGGAATAATGGAAACGACGGCGGGTTCGGACGGTTATCCCGGAACCGCCGCCGCGAATCGTGTCGAGTTTGCGGACAACGCGGAAGCGGCGGCATACAGCATACAGTTGAGCTGTATGGTTAATGTTGGCTGCAAAGCGCGTAATGACGCGAATTTTCAAAGCTGCGTTCACACAAATTTTGATTTCTTTGAATTGACAAACCTTCTGCGACTTCGATAAAATGTATGAGGACTGGCAGAGGTACAAACTATGAATAAAAAGGGCAACGAGGGCAACCCGTGGCACGCGCTCGCGATGGTCGGCGCGCTGGGCTTCGAGGTCGGTCTGAGTACGGCGGCGGGTTACTTTATTGGCAGTTGGATCGCCCCCTCTTCTTCCGGCTGGAAGATTGCGGGCGTTTTCACGGGTCTGATCGTCGGACTCCTGATTGCGATTTTACTTGTCAAGAAAGCTCTGGAGAACAAAAATGGATGAAATTTTGCAAAGGGCTACGCGGCTTGCGCTTTTTTTTCTGGCAATCTGCTTGCTCGTGTGGGCCGTCGTTCCCGAGTGGCGCATTTACACCGCGGGAGTGACGCTCGGAGTGGCGGCGAGTCTGGTGAACTCTTATCTCCTCCGCAGGAGGGTGAATTTCATCGGAACCGTTTTCAAAAACGATTCCGAACCGCCGCGTAGAGTCGGAATGGGGATGGCCAGCCGATTGGCGACGGTTCTGATCGCGACGATGGCCGCATACCGCTTTCCGGACCAGTTTCATCTGCCATCCGTCCTGTTCTCTTGTTTCTTTATGCCCATCGTTTTGTTGTTTTGCGCATTTGTGAGCAACAAACGTCAATCCTGAAGAAAGGGGGGGAACTACACAGCTATGCATGAGTTTCCGATAGTGACGGTCGCAGGCTTGGAGATCGACCTATCTACCGTTATTGCGATCGTCGTTTCTGCGCTTATCACGTTTGTGGTGGCTAGGCTGGCGGTGCGGAATTTGTCGGTCGAAAACCCGTCCAAGCTGCAAAACTTTATGGAATGGGTCGTCGAGTTTATTCACAACACGATCGCCAGCACGATGCCGCTCAATCGCGTCAAGCAGTTTGTGGCGCTGGGGATGACCCTGATCATGTTCATCTTCATTTCCAACCTTCTCGGATTGCCGTTCGGGATCGTAACCGAGGTGCACCATCCGATCGAATGGCTCGGCATTACGCAGGCCGTTCTGGATGAAGCCCACGGCCATTACGAAATCGCCTGGTGGAAGTCGCCGACGGCCGATCTGTCCGTTACGGCGGGACTTGCGCTCATCGTCTTCTTCCTGATTCACTTCCTGGGATTGAAACTGAACCGCAAGCATTATCTGGCGCACTACTTCAAGCCGTACCCGATTTTCTTCCCGTTGAACCTGATCGAAACGCTGGTCAAGCCGCTTACGCTGGCGATCCGGCTGTTCGCCAACATTTTCGCGGGCGAAGTGCTGCTGACGACGATCCTGATGCTTTCCTGGATCGGGCTTCCGTTCATGGCGGTATGGCAAGGCTTCAGTATTTTTGTCGGCGCCATTCAGGCGTTCCTGTTCACGATTCTCACGATGGTGTACATTTCGCAATCGATCGTTCACGAGGAACACGAGCACGAGCATTAAGGCCGCAACCGCCGCATGGGCGCGAGCGCCTCGCGGTATTGCCGGTTTCTAAAATACCCAACCATTTTTGAGGAGGAAATACACAATGGAAGTATTGGCAGCAGCAATTGCAGTAGGTCTTGGCGCAATCGGCGCAGGTTTCGGTAACGGTATGATCGTCAGCAAAACGGTAGAAGGCATCGCGCGTCAGCCGGAAGCGGCAAGCAAGCTGCAAACGACGATGTTTATCGGCGTAGGTATCGTCGAAGTCGTGCCGATCATCGGCGTCGTTATCGGCTTCCTCGCATTCTTCGCCGCTTAATCGGATACCTGAACAAGTTATGGCGGGGAAGGCTTCAGCCCTCCACGCCATGTTTTTTGACCGCGAAAAGATCAGCGTGCGGAAAGGAGTGCGACCATGACTTTTAACTGGGAATCGACAGTAATCGCGATTTTGGCGTTTTTGATTTTGTACTGGCTGTTGAACAAATACGCCTTCGGACCGTTGTTCGGCATTATGGAGAAGCGCCGCCAGCTCGTCGCCGAGCAGATGGACAGCGCCGCCAAAAACCGCGCGGAAGCCGAGCGTTTGCTCGAAGAGCAAAAGCAGGCGCTGCAGCAGGTTCGCCAGGAAGCCGCCGACATTATCGGCCAGGCCAAGACGACCGGCAGCAAGCAGGCCGAGGAAATTCTTCTTCAAGCTCGCAACGAAGCGGTTCGCCTGAAAGACGAAGCCGTCAAGGAAATCGAAAGCGAGAAAAACAAAGCCGTATCCGCGCTGAAGGCGCAAGTGAGCGGCCTGTCCGTTCTGATCGCTTCGAAAATCATCGAGAAGCAGGTTGACGAAAAAGCGCAGCAGGAGCTTGTCGACCATTATCTTAAAGAAGTAGGGACGAAATCATGAGCGGCTCCGCTGTAGCGAAGAGATATGCCAAGGCTCTGTTCGACCTTTCCTCGGAAAAGGGGATCGTCTCCGAGACGGAAACCGAACTGAAGGCGATTGTCGACGCGCTCAAGCAAAATGCGGACTTCCGCGCCTTCATGACGTTTCCGAACATCGACACGAGCAAGAAGATCGCAGCGTTCAAAGCTATTTTCGGCCAGGCGGTGTCCCAGGCCGTGCTCGATACGATCAGCTTGCTGATCGAACGGGACCGCCAAACGGAACTGCCGGCGATTTTGGATGCCTACGTTAAGGTTGCCGGAGAAGCGCTCGGCCGGGCGGAAGCCCACGTCGCGACTCCGAAGCCGCTTACGGAAGGCGAAAAGGAACAACTGGCCGCCAAGTTCGGCGCCCTGCTCGGCAAGACGGTGCGGGTGAACGAAACGGTCGATCCGACTCTGCTCGGGGGACTGACGGTCCGCATCGGCGACACGCTCTACGACGGCAGTCTCCGCGGCAAACTGGAACGCCTGGAGAAAAGCCTCCAAACTTCGGCAAATTAGACAGGGGTGAACGAATTGAGTATCCGGCCCGAAGAGATCAGCACGCTGATCAAACAGCAAATCGAACAATATCAATCCGATATTCAAGTCGTGGACGTCGGTACGGTCATCGAAGTCGGCGACGGTATCGCGCGCGTGCACGGTTTGGAAAAATGTATGGCGGGCGAGCTGCTCGAATTCGAGGGCGGCGTCGTCGGCATGGCTCTTAACCTTGAAGAAAACAACGTCGGCGTCGTCATCATGGGCCAAACGAAGGGCATCCGCGAAGGATCCCAAGTGAAGCGCACCGGCCGCATCATGGAAGTGCCGGTCGGCGAAGCGCTGCTCGGCCGCGTCGTGAACGCGCTCGGCGAGCCGGTCGACGGCAACGGCCCGATCAACGCGACGACGACTCGCCCGATCGAGTCTCCGGCTCCGGGCGTCATGGACCGCAAATCGGTATTCGAACCGATGCAAACGGGAATCAAGGCGATCGACTCGATGATCCCGATCGGCCGCGGCCAACGGGAGCTGATCATCGGCGACCGCCAAACGGGCAAAACGACGATCGCGATCGACACGATCGTCAACCAGAAGGGCAACGGCGTCATCTGCATCTACGTCGCCATCGGCCAAAAGCAATCGACGGTTCGTACCGTCGTCGAATCGCTCCGCAGACAAGGCGCGCTCGACTATACGATCGTCGTGACCGCAAGCGCATCGGAGCCTTCTCCGCTGCTGTATATCGCTCCATACGCCGGCTGCGCGATGGGCGAGTACTTCATGTACCAGGGCAAGCACGTCCTGATCATCTATGACGATCTGTCCAAGCAAGCGGCCGCGTACCGCGAGCTGAGCTTGCTGCTCCGCCGTCCTCCGGGCCGCGAAGCATACCCGGGCGACGTCTTCTATCTCCACTCCCGTCTGCTCGAGCGCGCGGCGAAGCTGAACGACGAGCTCGGAGGCGGATCTCTGACCGCCCTTCCGTTCATCGAGACGCAAGCGGGCGACGTTTCGGCGTATATCCCGACGAACGTCATCTCGATCACCGACGGTCAGATTTTCCTTGAATCCGATCTGTTCTACTCCGGTCAACGGCCTGCCGTCAACGTCGGCATTTCCGTATCCCGGGTCGGCAGCTCGGCGCAAATCAAAGCGATGAAAAAGGTCGCCGGCACGCTGAAAACCGACCTCGCGCAATACCGCGAGCTCGCGGCTTTCGCGGCGTTCGGCTCCGATATGGATAAAGTGACGCAATCCCGGATCGACCGCGGCGTGCGCACGCTCGAAATTTTGAAGCAAGGCGTCAACCAGCCGCTGGCCGTCGAACGTCAAGTCGTGTCCCTGTTCCTCGTGACCAAGGGCCATGCGGACGACATTCCGGTTCAGGACGTTCGCCGCTTCGAAGAAGGCTTCCTGTCTTACCTGGATGCGAACCGACCGGAAATTTTCGCGTCCATCCGCGATACGAAAGATCTGACCGACGACAACGCCAAGGCGCTCGTCGAAGCGATCGGCGCTTTCAAGAAGAGCTTCGCCGTTTCGTCCTAAGCGCCCAAGACGCGCGATAAAGCTGAGCGGGGCCGGCCAGAATCGGCCGGTCCCGGCAATAAGGTGGTGACATGAATGGCTAAAGGCATGCGCGAGATCAAGCGCCAGATCAAGAGCACGCAGAACATGAAGCAAATCACGAAGGCGATGGAGATGGTCGCGGCCTCGAACCTGAGACGCGCCCAAAACGCGGCGCTCGCCGGCCGACCTTACGCGGACACGCTGAAGGAAGTCGTTTCGAGCATCGCGACAAGCGGGGGCGGCTTTTCCCATCCGATGCTGGAGAAACGTCCGGTCAAGAAAACCGCTTACCTCGTCATCACTTCGGACCGCGGGCTTGCCGGAGGCTTGAACAGCAACCTTCTGCGGAAGCTGACGAACGCGATCAAGGAAAAGCACGCGTCCAAATCCGAGTACGGGATTTTTGTGATCGGCAGCAAAGGACGCGATTTTCTTGCGCGGCGGGACTACCCGATCGTCGAAGCGGTCACGGGCATTCCGGATTCGCCGAAGTTCATCGACGTGAAGCATATCGCGTCCGAAGCGGTTAAAGGCTTCGAGGACGGATCGTACGACGAGGTATATCTCGTTTACAACAAGTTCATCAACGCGATTACGCAAATTCCGACGCTCAAGCTGCTGCTGCCGCTCGACGCGTCGCAATTCGAATCCAAGTCCGGCGGACCGACGGCCAGCTACGAATACGAGCCGTCCCCGGAGGCCGTGCTTGGCGTTCTTTTGCCCAAATACGCGGAAACGCTCATCTTCAACGGCCTGATCGAGAACAAGGCGAGCGAGTTCGGCTCGCGGATGACCGCAATGGGAAGCGCGACGAAAAACGCGTCGAAACGGATCGACCAGCTGACATTGCACTATAACCGTGCCCGCCAGGCAGCGATTACGCAGGAAATCGCGGAAATCGTCGGCGGCGCGAACGCATTGGCATAATTCGAAGCTTTAGGAGGGACACGAATGAGCAAGGGACGCGTAGTCCAGGTTTTGGGTCCCGTCGTCGACATCGAATTCGACAACGGCCACCTGCCGGACATTCTCAACGCCATTACAATCAAGCACTCCGGCGAGCGCGAGATCAATCTGACGGTCGAAACCGCCAGACACCTCGGCGACAATCTCGTGCGCGCGATCGCCATGTCCTCCACGGACGGTCTCGTTCGGGGCATGGAAGCAGTAGACACGGGCAAGCCGATCACGGTTCCGGTAGGACCGGCGACGCTCGGCCGCGTATTCAACGTACTCGGCGACCCGATCGACGGGGCGGGCGAAGTCGACCGTTCGAAACAGGATCCGATTCACCGTCAGGCTCCGACGTTCGAAAACCTGTCGACCCAGCAGGAAATGCTGGAAACGGGCATCAAGGTCATCGACCTGATCGCGCCGTACGCCAAGGGCGGGAAAGTCGGCTTGTTCGGCGGCGCAGGCGTCGGCAAAACGGTTACGATGCAGGAGCTTATTCATAACATCGCGCAGGAGCACGGCGGGATTTCGGTATTCGCCGGCGTCGGCGAGCGTACCCGCGAAGGGAACGACCTCTACCACGAAATGAACGACTCCGGCGTCATCGCGAAAACCGCGATGGTATTCGGGCAAATGAACGAGCCTCCGGGCGCGCGTCTGCGCATCGCGCTGACGGGCCTGACGATGGCGGAATATTTCCGCGACGAGGAAGGCCGCGACGTTCTTTTGTTTATCGACAACATCTTCCGCTTTACCCAAGCGGGTTCGGAAGTTTCCGCCCTGCTCGGCCGGATGCCTTCCGCGGTCGGTTACCAACCGACGCTGGCAACCGAAATGGGCCAATTGCAAGAGCGCATTACCTCCACGAAGAAAGGCTCGGTCACGTCCATCCAGGCGATTTACGTTCCGGCGGACGACTACACCGACCCGGCTCCGGCGACCGCGTTCGCCCACTTGGACTCGACGACGAACCTGGAACGGAACATCGCGGCTATGGGGATTTTCCCGGCGGTCGACCCGCTGGCGTCCTCGTCCCGGATTCTCGCTCCGGAAATTCTCGGCGAAGAGCATTACAACGTAGCGCAAGGCGTCAAGAAGCTGCTGCAGCGCTATAAGGAACTGCAAGATATCATCGCGATTCTCGGGATGGACGAGCTGTCTGACGAAGACAAGCAGGTCGTTCACCGCGCCCGTCGCGTTCAGCTGTTCCTGTCGCAGCCGCTGCACGTCGCCGAAGCGTTCAACGGCATCCCGGGCGTTTATGTCCCGGTCAAGGAAACGATCCGCAGCTTCAAGGAAATTCTCGAAGGAAAGCACGACGACCTTCCGGAACCGGCGTTCCACAACGTCGGCACGATCGAAGAAGCCGTCGAGAAGGCGAAAAAGCTCGCACAAGGGCTCTAATCCGCCGCTAAGGAGGAATACAGGTGAGCACCTTACGGCTTGAGATCGTTACGCCCGAACGAAAGATATACGAACAGGACGTCGATATGGTGATCGTTCAAGGGGTAAACGGCGAGATGGGCATTTTGCCCAATCATATTCCGCTCGTGTCCCCCCTGAACATCGCGGTGGCCAGAGTCAAGAAGGGCAACCGGGAAGAATGGGTTGCCGTTCACGGCGGCTTCGTCGAAATCCGCAAGGAAAAAGTCGTCATTTTGGCCGAAGCGGCCGAAGTCGGCTCGGACATCGATCAGTTCCGCGCTCAGCAGGCGAAAGAGCGCGCCGAGCGCCGTCTGGCCAGTCAAAAGGAAGAATATGACGCCAAGCGGGCCGAACTGGCGCTGCAGCGGGCGATGATTCGTCTGCAAGCGGCGTCCAAACGTTGATTTTCGCATCGCTTATATCCGATCGCCGGGAAGCGAAGCCCTGTCGGGCGCGCTTCCCGGCGATTTTTCCGTTTTCGCAAAGGAGGGAATAGAGTTGGAACAGGTCGTCATTATCGGGGCCGGTCCGTGCGGGTTGTCGGCCGCCGCCGAGCTGCAGGACCGGGGATTCGATCCGCTTATTATCGAGAAGGAGAACATCGTTCATTCGATTACGTGTTATCCGGTCAATATGCAGTTTTTCAGCACGCCGGAGCTGCTGGAAATCGCGGGCGTGCCGTTCGTCACGCCCAACGAGAAGCCGTCCCGGCTCGAAGCGCTGCACTATTACCGGACGGTGGCCGAACGCCGCTCGTTCCGGATCCGAAGGTATGAGAAAGTGACCGAGGTGGTCAAGGAGGGCGGCGGCTTTCGGATCGTGTCGCACACGCGTGCCGGAGAGCGCAAAGAGACGCGCGCGCAAGCGGTCGTCGTGGCGACCGGCTACTTCGACCACCCGAACCGGATCGGCATTCCGGGCGAGGATTTGCCGCATGTGAGCCACTTTTTCCGGGAGGCGCATCCGTATGCGGGCACGCGGGTCGTCATCATCGGCGGAAGCAACTCCGCGGTCGATGCCGCGCTAGAGCTGGAGAGGGTCGGCGCTGCCGTCACCGTCGTCTACCGCGGACCGTCGGTTTCCGCCAACATCAAGCCGTGGGTCCGGCCGATCTTCGACGGCAAAGTCGCCAAGGGGAAAATATCGCTGCTGCTGGAAAGCCGGGTCGTGCGAATCGGACCGGCGGAAACGGAAATCGAGCCGGTTTCGGAAAGCCCGGACCGCGAGCGGACGACGCTGCCGACCGACTTCGTCCTGGCGTTAACCGGCTTTCGGCCGGACCGCGCCTTTCTGAGGGCGATGGGTGTCGAAGCGCCGGACGGCGTCATTCCGCCGACGCATGACGAGGAAACGATGGAAACGAACGTGCCGGGGCTGTATTTGGCGGGAGTCGTTTCGACCGGACGCGACGCGAACGAAATTTTTATCGAATCCGGAAGGCTCCACGGGCGCAAAATCGCCGCGCATTTGGCAGGGAAAATCGATCCGAACGGATAAGCTTGGGCTGCCGGTCATTCTTCGCGAAAGAATGGCCGGCTTTTTTTGCAAAAATCCGTCTTTATGCCTAGGAAAATCGGCATTTTTTACCCGATTTTAAACTGGCGAAGGTATACTGTTGTAGGCTTTGCCCGGACATCGTTAATCCGGAATTTTACATAGAATCGATTACATAAGAAGCATGGGAGCTGAGTGTTTTTATGGAGAAAAAAGGTCGAAGGCTGCGCGCCGCCGGGATGGCCTCCATTCTGCTGGCCGCTTTTCCGTTCGCGTCCTTGGCGTCGGCGGAGACGGGCTGGACGGAATCGGGGAAGCTTTACGAGATCCGGACCTGGGCCGGACAAGCCGAATGGGGAAATGAAGACGGCGCGGTACGGGAAGCGACGCTGTTGTATCCGCATTCGGTCGCCCAGCTGGCGGACGGGCGTCTGCTGGTAGCGGAGGCGGGCAATCACCTGCTGCGCGTTCTGACGACCGATCAGGTCGCCACATACGGCGGATTGATCGTGGGCGAGGACGAGCTCGGGCTGCCGGTAGGCGGTTATAACGACGATAACCTGCCCAACTCGGCGTTTCAACAGCCTTCGGGACTGGCCGTCGACGCCGCCGGCACCATTTACGTGGCGGATGCGGGCAACAACGCGATTCGCAAAATTTCCGCCGACGGGACCGTATCCACGCTTGCGGGCAACGGATTGATCGGGAAAACGGACGGGCAGGGAGAGACCGCGCGCTTCTACCATCCTTCGGACGTGGCGGTCGACGCGTCGGGCAACGTTTACGTGGCCGATACGCTCAATCACGTCATTCGGAAGATCGACGCCGAAGGAAACGCGACGACGCTGACGGCCGAATCGACGCGTACGGTCCAAATGGGGCCGGGGACGATCGAGTCGTCCGGCGACTATATGGACGGAGCGATCGCCGAAGCGAAGTTCAACGAGCCGAGCGGGCTCGCGATCGACGCGAAAGGCAATTTGTACGTAAGCGACCGCGGCAACCAGCGTATTCGCTACATCGATTTTGCGGCCGGAACCGTGACGACGGTAGCGGGAACCGCGCCGGCGTATGCGGCGGACAGCCTGTACGCCGAAGGCGAGTTCGCGGACGGGGACGCGCTCGCGGCGCGCTTCTACGCGCCGGAGGGCTTGGCCGTAGCCCCGGACGGCACGCTGGTCATCGCCGACAGCCTCAATCACGCGATTCGGCTGCTCAAGGACGGCGTCGTCGCGACGCTGGCCGGAGAGGGCGCGGAATTCGGCGCGAACGACGGCGTCACGTACGCCGCGCATTTCAACCGCCCGACGGACGTGGCGATTTTGAAGGACGGAAGACTGGCGATCGCCGACGAGTCCGGCAACAAAATCCGCCTGCTGGCCAAATACCGCGGAGCCGGCCCGGCTGCTGCCGACGGCACGGTGACGACGCTTCTGGACGGTTCGCCGGTTCGAACGGACGCGGCCGCCTACGTTCAGGACGGCGCGGTGCTGCTGCCGCTGCGGAGCGTCGGCGAGGCGCTCGGCTACGAGGTCGGCTACGACGGCCAATCGAAGACGGGCAAGCTAAGCAAGGAATCGACGACGTACGAAATCAAGCTGGGCGAAAAAACCGTATCGAAAACGGCGGACGGACTCGCCCTCTCGCTCGAATTGAACGGCGCTCCCGTCTTCAAGGACGGCCGGATGTTCGTGCCTGTGCGGTTTTTCGCGGCGGAAGCGGATTTGGATATTCAATGGGACGGCACGGCCAGGACGGTCGTCATTCGGCATAAATCGTTCGAAGGAGGTGCCGCTCAGTGATTCGCAAAGGCCTGATGCATTTTATCGCCGCGCTGCTGATTGCTTTGCCCTTGCTGGGCGTTTTGGCAGACGATGCGGGTGCCGCCTCCAGCCGGGTGGCGATCGTGAAGGAATACGAGGGAGACGTTACGGTCAAAAAGTCCGGCGGCTCGAAGACGTTTAAAGCGTATACGAAAATGAGCCTGAACGAAGGGGACATTCTGACCGTCGGCGCCGACAGTTCGGCTGTTCTCCAGTTCGCCAACGGCACGTCCGAGGACGATCTGATGACGGTGGACGCCGGGACGACGCTTACGTTTTCCAAGTTATCGGACAAAAAGGGAACGCGCACGAAAATCAGCATGCTGAAGGGCTCGGCCTGGGTGGACGTCAAGTCGATCGCGGGCGGGGACGACGAATTCGAGCTGGAGACGCCGACGGCGATCATGGGCGTTCGCGGCACGCATTTGGGCGTCGCGGTCGATCCCGTTTCGGGCACGACCCGCGTCGTCGTGTTGGCCGGCATCGTGCAAACACGGCTTCCGAATCCTTCCCCGACCCAGTTGATCTACCCGGGTTACATGGGGACGCTGCTGCCGGGAATGCAGCGAGAGGAGCTGCCCGACGCCATCACGTTGCTTGACGTGCAGCAATTTATTTCGCAGGCTTCCCCCAAGATCATCCAGGCGATTTTGGAAAACGGGGTGCAGATCACCCAGGAAAATATCGAATATTTAAACCAGTTCGAGAACGAGGGGTACCCGGAATCGCTGACCGGCACCCAGGAGGATCTGGAGCGATTTGCAAGGAATTTGCAAAACGTATTCGGCGCCGTCATAAGCGAAGCGCTACGTCAGGGGACCATTAACCGGCAGCAGGCCGAAGATACGGTCAAAAAAGTCAAGGACCAGACCGGCCAAGAGATCGATCTGGAAAATACCAAATTGATCCTGGACGAGGACGATCAGGACAAAATCGACCGAATGATGGAGTTGATGGAAGAAGCCGCCCGGCAAGCCCTGGCCCGGAAAAAGCAAGAGCAGGACAGGTTGGACGCCTTGCCCGGAAATATGTTGCAAACTCTTCAGCAGCGTCTGGCTAACCAGCAAACGCAAAACCAGCAGGCCCTGGATCAGATGAAGGCGGCAAGCGAAGCCAAATACTTGGCCACCCTGACGCCGGAGCAGCGCGCCGCCTACCTTGCAGAAAGAAACGGCCGAACGACGACTTCCCCGGTTATCGTTCCGCCGTCCGCGAACGCAAACTTGAGCGGGCTGGCGCTGTCCGCGGGAACGCTGGCGCCTGCTTTCGCAAAAGACCATACCGACTATTCGGCGGTCGTCGGAAACGCAGTCTCGTCGCTTACGGTGACGCCGACGGCCGAAGATGCCGGAGCGGCCGTTAAGGTGAACGGCCAAACGCTCGCGAGCGGCAGCCAAACCGTCGAACTGAAGTACGGCGAAAACGCGATCGACGTGGAAGTGACGGCCGCCGACGGTTCGTCGAAGAAAACCTATACGGTGAAGGTAACGCGGGAGCTGCTGAACTCGGTAAGCTTTTCGTTCGGTTCGGGTTCGTCGCTCAATATCGATTTTACGTCTCCGAATCCGGTGCAGCAGTTCGACGTTCCGGAAGAAGAGGAGCGGCTGACGCTCAGCGTTCCGAGCGACGGGCCCGCGCTCGCGGTTGCGGCAAACGGGAACGAAATCATGCCGGAGCCGGTAATGATGGCGGCGCTGACCGTGGTTCCGGGCCAGATTGCCTGGAAATATAGGATCCCGCTGAGCCCCGGCAGCAACGAAATCAAGCTGACGGCGACGATCGGCGGCGTTTCGAAGACATACACCTTGTACGCGAACCGGGCGCTGCCGAACGGGGAAACGCCGTCCGACGACGCGACGCTGAAGTCGCTGGCGATCGAAGGGCAGCAGTTGGCTCCGGCATTTGCCCCGGAAACGACGGGCTACACGGCGATCGTGACGGCCGGAACCGAGAGCTTGACGATCGGGTATGAAGCCAATGATGGCGGAGCTTCGGCCAAGCTGTTGCTTAACGGTTCCGAGGAAGGCGTAAACGGCCATTCGGTTTCGCTGGCCGCGGGGACGAGAAACACGGTATCGGTCGTCGTCACGGCCGAAAACGGCTTGGCCCAGAAGACGTACGAGATCGTAGTGAACCGGGCGCCGACCGCGCAAGCGGTGAAAGCGTCGACGACTGCCGGAGAATGGGTTCTGGTGGAACTGTTGGGCGACGACGCGGACGGAGACGAGCTGAGCTACGAGATCGCGGGTCCGGCGAACGGCACGCTTGAGCCGTATGAAGGAAGCGCCTATAAGTACGTGCCCAACGAGGGCTTCTCCGGCACGGATTCGTTTACGTATACGGTCAGCGACGGGCTGGCCGAATCGGAAGCGGCCGCGGGCACGGTCGTCGTCGAGGACGTTTCGCCTGTGCCGTCCGCAGACGCGAACTTGAGCGGGTTGTCGCTGTCGCTCGGAGAGCAGTCGCCCGTCTTTCATGCCGATGTCACGGATTATGCGGCCAACGTGCCGGCCGGGACGGAAAGCCTGACGCTGCAGTTCGAGAAGAGCCATCACGGCGCAACGGCCAAGCTGCTGCTGAACGGTTCCGAGGAAGGCGTGGACGGCCATTCGGTTGCGCTGGCCGCGGGGACGAGGAACACGGTATCGGTCGTGGTCGCGGCCGAGAACGGCGTGGCCGAGAAGACGTACGAGATCGTAGTGAACCGGGCGCCGACCGCGCAAGCGGTGGAAGCGTCGACGACTGCCGGAGAATGGGCTCTGGTGGAGCTGCTGGGCGACGACGCGGACGGAGACGAGCTGGACTACGAAATCGCGGGCCCGGCGAACGGCACGCTTGAGCCGTATGAAGGCCGCACGTATAAGTACACGCCGAATGCGGGCTTCTCCGGCACGGACTCGTTTACGTATACCGTTGACGACGGATCGGCGCCCCCGGTATCGGCGGCGGGAACGATCGCGGTTTCGTCGGAGCCGCCGTCGACGGATGCGAGCCTCGCCACCCTGGGCCTGTCGGCGGGAGAACTTAATCCCGCATTCGATCCGGGCACGACGAATTATATCGTGACCGTGCCGGCGGGCACGTCAACCCTGACGGTGGATTTCGCGGCCAACGATCCGGGGGCTTCGGCCCAACTGCTATTGAATGGCACCGTGAATGGCGTTTCGGGCACCACGGTCATTTTAAACGCCGGCGCCAACGTCATTGAAATCACGGTCATCGCCGCCGACGGGGAAACGACCCGAACGTATACCGTCACGGTAAATCGCGAACCGCCTCCGAACCCGGTCGGCGTCACGGGTTGGGTGACGAAAGCCAATGGACAAGAAACCGCTTGGACGTTAACGGACGAAACGGTTTATCCGGGCGAGCCCGGATATCCCGAATCCCTTTATCAAGATTACGCCCTATATTACGAGACGGCTCCCGGAACATTCGAGGTCGGCTTCGAATTCGAGGAAAACGTGGTCGATCCCGTATTGTACATGTTCGATCAAGCGATCGATCTCGAAACGACTCCCGGACCGATCTCGGTGCCGACTTGGCACGAAGGACCGAACGACGCCAGAGTCGAATACGGAATCGTGGACGAAGGCGAAAATATCGTAAAATACGTAACGCTTTACTTGACCGTTTATGTCGGGAACGATTTCGGACTGTCCCACTTGGAGGTCAGGCTTGCCAGCGAGTTGCGCGTCGATCTTTACCCTTCGGGCAACGGTACGTATACCGGCACCGTGCCCGACACCTCCTATCCGCTTATGGTTCGCGCGAGCGCGGCGATGGGCAGTGTCAAGCTCAAGGTCAACGGCGCGGAAGCGGAAGGCATGGACGGCTCGTTCGACGGCATCGAATTGAACGAAGGCTGGAACGTTTTGGAGATCGAAGTTTACAATCCGGTAACCGGGGAATTAAAGAACGCCTACGCGGTCACGATTTTGGCCGGCGATCCGGGGCTCTACGGATTGAGGCTGGACGGAGTCAAAGGATCGGACGGAACGAAAGTGTTCGCGTTCGAGCGTCTCCATGACATCCTTCCCTATTGGTACGGCATGGCGAGCTACGAGGCGACTTATGTCGATATCGAGCCCTTGGCTCCCCAGGGGACGTCCATCGAAGACGTGCTGGTCGTGGATGCGGAAACGGAAAGCTACTCGTCGGCCCCTCTGCAAAACGGCAAATATCGCATCCCGTTTACGGAAGAGTCGGCGTTTGCGGTCGTATTGTTGAAAACGGGCGACCGGGTTTTGGCCCATGCCGTGGCAATCGAGCGGGAGGCCGGACCGCTGCAAGGGCTTGTGAACTGGTCGACCGAGATCGACGGCGAAGAAGCGTTTTGGACGCTGGAAGATGCCTATCCGGGTGAAACGTTCGAAGAACGTTATTACGGGATGAAGATCGAGTCGATTCCGGATGTTTTCACGATGACGTTCGAATTCGACGAAAATGTGGCGAACGCCGAGATCGTCGTATCGGACCAGACGATTTCGATCGCTTCCGGCATCCCGGTCGACCTGTCCCAGTGGATCCGGGAAGGCGAGGCTACCCAGTTTGACGTCAATTACGATATTGCGGACGGAAGCGGCGGGGTGCTGAAATCGGTTTATCTCGGCTTAACCGTATACGCCGGCTATCCGGAGCTGAGCGAATTTTCCGTTTACCTGGATGACGATCAAATGACTCCCGTGGACGTCAATCCGACCGGCGCCAATACTTTCTCGGCAGTCGTAGCGAATCCCGAAGAAAGGCTTCTCATCGGGGCATACCCGACTAGCGGGGATTTGGGAGTGTACGTGAACGGGATACAGATTTATCCGGACGGACCGTATTTCGCCGATCTTGCGGAAGGCTGGAACACGATCGAGTTCAAATTGTACCATCCGGTGGACGGAACGTTGGCGAATACGTACGAGCTGCAGGTTTGGGCGGGGGCTTCGCAACCGGAAGGCCTGGGCCTTGCGGCCATCGACGGCGCCGACGAAACCGGCAGTCCGATTCAATTCGTTCGGTCGGAAGCCGGAGCGTTGGACTGGAACGCTTTCGTCCAGGGAGCGGCGTACGCGGATATCGCCCCGGTAGCCGAAGGCGAAGGAACGATTGCCGGCGTGCTGTATTACGACGAGAACGGCGACCTTGTGCAGGCGGAACCGGCAGCGGGATCGGGGGCGTATCGCGTTCCGCTCGTTTCCGACTTCACGACCGCTTTCGCGGCGGTGCAAGCGAACGGTCGCTTGTTGTCGCATGAAATCACGCTACAGCGAGCTCCTTTCCTCCCCGAGGTAGGGTTGATGCTCAGGTACGGGGACGAGGGCAGCTTTACCGGGACGTATCCGTATCGTTTCGGGAATACGTATTGGAACAACTGGAACGAGGGGACGGAGACCGTGAGAATGGTCGTCAACTCGGGCGGCCAGGAAAACTACAGCTATACGATCGACGGCACGCCGATGGACGCATTCAATTTCGCAGGCCTGGTCGAGGGCGACAATGTGTACGAATTCCGAATTGCGGACGGAACCGGACGGGAAGCGGTTTACTATTTGCATCTGTGGCGCGACGGAACCTGGAAGGAAAACGTAACGATCCCTGGCTTGTCGATAAAATATGGGGTCGATCAGGCGGCGGAGGCGAGTTTGAGCACAACGAATGAATGGGGCCAAGTATGGATGGCGTATCCTCAAGCCGGCATCACCGACGCCGAGGTTTCGTTCCAGCTTGCTTCCGGTTCGACGGCCGAACTGTACGACGGGACCGGGAACACCGTCATCTGGCAAGGAATGCCCGATCCGCAAACGCTCCAGGTATCGATTCCGATCTCCTTCAACGCGGCCGAATCGGCGGAAGGCAATCAACTTCTGTACCATCTGGTTTTGACGGATTCGGCAGGCAATCAGTACATGTATCCGATAACGCTCGCGTTTATCGGAGGGACGACGTCCTAGAAGGCTATCTGACCGGATGCAACAGCAATGGCCGCCCAAGCGCGTTTCGAATCGCCGAAACTCGCCGGGGCGGTCCGTTTTTTTCGCCGGAAAGCATAACGTTCGGACAAAATCCTCACGGAACTTGAAGCATGTGTATTATAAAATTTCAATAGCAACTGCTTGCTTTTAAAGTCAGAGAATGTTGCGGTACCTAGAGGGGATTTTGCTATTGAAAAGCAAAATCCCCCTCCATCGTTTTGGTGGAAGGGGCCGGATTAATTCACGTTCAATATCTGCTTAAAAATACACAGTCATGGCGTCGGGTCAGTATAAGATGCTGAAGACCCTTTTTTTGTTCTTTCCGCCAGCTTCGTAATCGACTCCACGTCTTGATCGGTTAATTGATCCAGAAAATGTTTGCGTATGGCCATGGAGACGATGGGACGTGCATCATTTAAGGCTGATTTGCCAGTGGGAGTAATGATGACCTGAACACCGCGATCGGTGTCTAATGGCTTCCGCATCACCAGCCTGCGTTTCTCCATCCGCGTTAGATGATGAGACAATCGGCTCTTATCCCAGTCCATAGATTCCGCGAGTTCCTGTTGGCGTAGGCTGCCGTCCCCCAGAAGGTCTAACCGGTCCAGGACTCCATAATCGCCCTCTGATAGTCCGGTGCGATCGGACATCTCTTTGATTACGCGACCGAAGATGCTGTGAAAGGAGCCTTTCCACTTATACCATAATTGAATTTCTTCTTCGTTCAGTTCGCTCTTATTCATGTAATCATTATAGCATGATGGTGCCGCGTTAGCGGCATGGGCGTCTAACACTATATTTTCATCGAACAGGAGCGCGGTTGTTGTCGACAAATGAAAACGCTTTTACCGTGGACGCCGCTGGAAGCCTTTGCTATAATTGCAAAAGGAAACGATTAGGCCGGGGGCTCGGGAACGTTCCGTCCCGCCGTACGGAGGCGATGATGTGGAGCATTACGCCAATCAGTACGTCATAGTTGCCGTCTTCCTGATTGTTGGAATCGCGTTTCCGATCGTCGTGCTGCAGCTCGGCAAAAGGCTGCGCCCCGCCAAGCCGACGACGGAAAAGGAAATCGCCTACGAGAGCGGGAACGATCCCGTGGGCGAAAGCCAGATTCGCTTCAACGTCCGGTATTATTTGTACGCTTTGATGTTTGTCATATTCGATGTGGAGACCGTCTTCCTGTACCCGTGGGCCGTAGCGTATAAGAAGCTCGGTCTTTTTGCGTTGGTCGAGATGGCGATTTTCGCCGGCCTGCTGCTGATCGGCCTCGTCTACGCCTGGAGAAAGAAGGTGCTGCAGTGGAATTCAATCTAGCGAACGTCTCCCCGGAGGACATCCGGGAGCTGGAGCGGAACGTGTTTATCGGCAGTCTGGAAACGCTCAAAGGCTGGGTCCGCAGCAATTCCCTGTGGCCGCTCACGTTCGGCCTCGCCTGCTGCGCGATCGAGATGATGGCGGCCGGCGCGCCTCATTACGATCTCGATCGGTTCGGCGTCATGTTCCGGACGTCGCCGCGCCAGGCGGACGTCATGATCGTCTCCGGAACGGTGACGAAGAAGATGGGCCCGCTGCTTCGCCGTCTGTACGACCAGATGCCGGAGCCGAAATGGGTCATCGCGATGGGGTCCTGCGCGACGGCCGGCGGCCCGTACGTGAAGTCCTACTCGGTCATCAAAGGGGTGGACCAAATCGTTCCCGTCGACGTCTACATCCCCGGCTGTCCGCCGAATCCGGCGGCGCTCATTTACGGCATTAACAAGCTTCAGGAGAAAATCCGCTACGAGGCGAGAACCGGGAAGCGGGTGACGAGCGGATGAGCGGGGAGGAGCAAAACGAAGCGAAACGGCGGCAAGTGGGGGCGAACAGCGAATCCGAGCGCGCGGGCGCAACCGGGGCGGCAAATAGCGGGCCGCAGGCGGAAGCCCCGCCGCCGAAGCCGCCCTCGCCGGGTCAGGAGAGGCTCGACCGGGCCGTACGGCTGCTGCGCGAGCTCGTCGCCGAGGACGCGGTCGAGGCGGCTTCGATCAACGAGGCGAACGGCCATTTGCCGACGATCGTCGTCAAAAACGAGCGCTGGCCGCAAGCCGCCCGCCTGTTCCGAAGCCATGGCGAGCTGAACGCGAACTACCTCCGGAACGTGGCGGGCGTCGATTACGAGACGCACATGGAAGTCGTCTACTATTTGCTCAATATGGCCAGCGGACACAACTACGCCGTCAAAGTCCGCACCGGCCGGGAGGCGCCGTCCGTTCCGTCGGCGACGCCGGTGTGGGAAACCGCGAACTGGAACGAGCGCGAAATTTACGATCTGCTCGGCATCGATTTTCCCGGCCATCCGGACCTTCGGCGCATTATGATGCCCGACGACTGGGAGGGCCATCCGCTTCGCAAAGACTACGTACCGCTCGATCCGGAGGTGTGAGCCGGCGTGATACGGACCGAAGAGCTGCTCTTGAACGTAGGTCCCCAGCATCCGAGCACTCACGGCGTATTTCGGATTATCGTCAAGCTGGACGGGGAAATCATCACCGAAGCGACGCCGGTCATGGGCTATTTGCACCGCGGAACGGAAAAGCTGGCGGAAAGCCTGAACTACACGCAGATCATTCCTTACACCGACCGGATGGATTACGTGTCCGCGATGACCAACAATTACGTGCTCGTTCACGCCGTCGAGAAAATGATGGGCCTTCAAGTCCCGGAGCGGGCGGAATTTCTTCGCCTCATCGTCATGGAGCTCCAGCGAATCGCGAGCCACCTCGTCTGGTGGGGGACGTACTTGCTCGACATCGGGGCGCTCAGTCCGTTTCTGTACGCCTTCAACGACCGGGAACGGATTCTTCAGCTGTTCAACGAGCTGTGCGGGGCGAGATTAACCTATAACTATATGCGGGTGGGCGGCGTCAAATGGGATGCTCCCGAAGGCTGGATCGACCGGGTCAAACGGTTCGTCCGCTCGATGTACGGCAAGCTGGAGGAGTACGACGGCCTCGTCAGCGGAAACGAAATTTTCCTGTCCCGGATCAAAGGGGTCGGCGCCTACGATGCCGAGACGGCGATCGCCTACGGGTTGTCGGGGGCGAATTTAAGATCGACGGGCGTCAAATGGGATTTGCGCAAAAACGAGCCCTACAGCCTGTACGAGAGGTTCGAATTCGACGTCCCGGTCGGCGCGAGCGGAGATTGCTACGACCGCTACCTCGTCCGGCTTGCGGAAATTCGGCAAAGCCTGCGCATTCTGGAACAGGCGCTCGAACGATTTCCGGCCGAAGGGGAGACGATGGGCAAGGTGCCGAGAGTGATCCGGCCGCCGGCCGGCGAAATCTACGTACGCATCGAATCGCCGCGCGGCGAAATCGGCTGCTACATCGTTTCGACCGGCAAGGCGGAGCCGTACCGGCTCAAGTTTCGGCGGCCGTCGTTCGTCAATCTGCAAATTCTGCCCAAGCTGCTCGTCGGCGAGAGCATGACCAACCTGGTGACGATCCTCGGCGGCATCGACATCGTGCTCGGGGAGGTGGATTGCTGATGCAGCGTTTCTGGGACGATCCCGTCTCCTGGGGGACGGCGGGAACGTACGTGCTGTACACGCTTTTGCTTCTTGCCGTCGTCATCGTTTTCGTCACGTACGCCATCTACTTCGAGCGCAAGGTCATCGGCTGGATGCAATTCCGGCACGGCCCGAACCGCACCGGACCGCTGGGTCTGCTGCAGACGGTCGCGGACGTCGCGAAGCTCCTCATCAAGGAAGACACCATTCCCGCGAAAGCCGACAAAGCGCTGTTCGTGCTCGCGCCCGCGCTGGCGTTCATCCCCTCTTTTACGGTGCTGGCGGTTATCCCTTACGGATTGAATTTGCAATTCGCCGACCTCAACGTCGGCTTCCTGTATTACATCGCGCTGTCCGGCATCACGACGATCGCGATCGTCATCGCCGGGTGGGCTTCCAACAACAAGTACGCGCTGCTCGGCGGCATGCGTTCGGCGGCGCAGATGATCAGCTACGAGGTGCCGCTCGTGCTGTCCGTCGTCGGCGTGGCGATGATGACGGAAAGCCTGAATTTGCGCGAAATCGTGCTGCATCAGCAAGGGTACTTCTGGCATTGGAACTTGTTCCCCCAAATCGTCGGATTCGCCGTGTTCGCCGTCGCGGCCATCTCCGAATTGAACCGGACGCCGTTCGACCTGCCGGAAGCCGAATCCGAGCTCGTCGCCGGCTACCACGTCGAGTACAGCGGCTTTCGCTTCGCGTTTTTCATGCTGGCGGAGTATGTCTACATTTACGCGATCGCGTGCCTGGCGACCGTCCTGTTCCTCGGAGGCTGGAACGCGCCGCTGCCGCAGCTCGATTTTGTTCCCGGACTCGTCTGGTTTGCGCTCAAATTCGCGGCGGTCGTCTTTGCGCTGGTCTGGATTCGCGCCACGCTGCCGCGGCTTCGGGTCGATCAGTTGATGGGCCTTGCGTGGAAGGTGCTGCTGCCGGCCGCGATCGCGAACATTTTTTTGACGGCGCTTGGCATCGAATGGCTCGGCTAAGGAGGCTGGCGAAATGAAAGGCTCAGGCATGGCAAAAGGGTTCGGCGTGACGCTCAAGACGCTCGTCTCGAAAAAAGCGACGTATGCGTACCCGGACATCCCGATCCGGATGCCCGACCGCTTCCGCGGCATCCAATATTTCGAGCCGGACTTGTGCATCGTCTGCAATCAGTGCGCCCGCATTTGCCCGACCGACTGCATCTCGCTGACGGGCAAGCCGAACCCCGACCCGGAAAAGAAAGGCAAGGTCATCGACACGTTCGACCTCAATTTCGAAATTTGCATCCTGTGCGATTTGTGCACCGAGGTCTGTCCGACCGAAGCGATCGTCATGACCGGCAACTTCGAGCTGGCGTCCTACAGCCGCGACGAGCTGTTCAAGGATCGGGAGTGGCTTGCGGGCAACGATCGGAACGTCCGCCGGGACAACAACAACATCGGCGCTCCGCAGAGAGGAGGCGGCAAATAGATGCTGGACGGAACATGGCAGGCGAACGGCGAGTTCGTCGCGTTTTTCGCCCTTGCCGTTTGCGCGGTTACGGGAGCGGTCATGGCATTAAGCTTCGTCAAGGTCGTGCACGCGACGCTGTCGATGGCGTTTGCGTTCGTTTCGCTGGCCGGGCTGTTTATTTTGCTCGGAGCCGAGTTCGTCGCTTTCGTGCAAGTGCTGCTCTACGTCGGGGCGGTCACGATCTTGATGATTTTCGGCATCATGATGACGAACCATCGGGAGGAAGGCGCCGGGCGCGGGAGGCCGCTGCGGGAAACGCTGGCCGCCGTCGCTTGCCTGTGCTTGTTCGGCATTTTGTTTTACGCGATCCGAGGTTCTGGCTTTCCCGCTCCGGAGGCGGCGCTGCCGGAAGACAACACGCTGGAAATCGGGCTGCTGTTGTTCACGCGGTATGCCGTTCCGTTCGAGCTCGTGTCGGTGCTGCTGACCGTGGCGTTCATCGGGGCGGTGGCGCTGGCCAAAAGGGAGGCGGATTCGGCATGAGCCTGCTCGGTTCCTATTTGACGCTGGCGGCCGTTCTGTTCTGCATCGGGCTGTACGGGGTGTTGACGAAGCGCAATGCCGTCATCGTGCTGCTCTGCATCGAGCTCATGCTGAACGCGGCCCATTTGAACTTGATCGCTTTCGCCAGGTACGGCGTCGTTCCTTCGCTTTCCGGCCAAATTTTTTCCCTGTTTTCGATGACGGTCGCCGCGGCGGAGGCCGCCGTCGGCATTGCGGTGCTCATCGTCCTGTACCGCGGCAGAGCGACGGTAAACGTCGACGAATACGACAAGCTGAAGGGGTGAGCGTATGCCGGCCGCGTTTTCCCAATACGCCTTTTTGGCGCCGCTGTTCCCGCTCGCGGCGTTCGCCGCGCTGACGGCGCTGAGCCGCCATCTGAAGCGGGCCGGTCCGGCGGTTGCGATCGCCGCCTCGCTTGCTTCGCTTGTTTTATCGCTGCTTATCGTTTTCGGACGGCTCGGGGGCGATGCCGAGGACTACAGCGCAGGATTCCGTTGGCTGACGGTCGGAGAAGCGTCGCTGCGCGCGGGCTTTGAAGTGACGAACCTTACTTCGCTCATGCTCGCCGTCGTCTCCTTCGTCTCCGTCCTTGTTCTGATCTACTCGCTCGGCTATATGCGGGACGACGAACGGAAAAACCTGTTTTTCGCCTACGTCTCCCTGTTTGCCGCCTCCATGCTCGGGCTTGTGCTGGCGGACAATCTGCTGCTCCTGTACATAGGTTGGGAGCTTGTCGGCGTCAGCTCGTTCCTGCTGATCGGATTCTGGTACCGGAAGCCGGAAGCCGCGGCGGCGGCCAAAAAAGCGTTCATCGTCACCCGGGTCGGCGACCTTGGCCTATTGATCGCGATCCTGCTGCTCTTTCGCTACATGCCCGGCCACGCGCTCGATTTCGTGACGCTGCACAACGTGTTCGATTCCCAGGCCGGCGTCGTCTCGCAGGAGCTCGCGACCGTCGTCGCGCTGCTCCTCTTTCTCGGCGCGGCGGGCAAGTCGGGCCAGTTCCCGCTGCATATTTGGCTGCCGGACGCGATGGAGGGGCCGACGCCGGTCAGCGCCCTCATACACGCCGCAACGATGGTGGCGGCGGGCGTATTTCTCGTCGCCCGGACGTACGACATTTTCGAAGCCTCCGCCTTCGCCATGAACGCGGTAGCCTATATCGGGGCGTTGACGGCGGGGCTCGCGGCCGCGATCGCGTTGAAGCAGCACGACATCAAGCGCGTGCTCGCCTATTCGACCGTCAGCCAATTGGGCTATATGATGCTCGCGCTTGGCAGCGGTTCGTGGACGGCGGCGATTTTTCATCTGTTCACGCACGCCTTCTTCAAGGCGCTGCTCTTTTTGGGCGCCGGCAACGTCATCCGCGCGCTGCATACCCGCGATCTTCGCCGAATGGGAGGCATCGGCGGACGGATGAAAACGACCGCCTGGACGTTCGGCATCGGCGCCCTGGCGCTGACGGGCATTCCGCCGCTGGCGGGCTTCTGGTCCAAGGACGCCGTGCTGGCCGCGGCGGCGGATCGCCATCCGCTGCTGTTCGCGGCGGCGGCGGGAACCGTGTTTTTGACCGCCTGTTACATGGCGCGGTTGTTCTTTCTCGCGTTTGCGGGCAAGTTTCGCGGCAATGCGGAAATTTTCGTCCGGGCGAAGGAAGCTCCGGCGGTCATGACCGTGCCGCTGCTCGTGCTGGCCGTGCCCGCCGCGGTTGCCGGCTTTGCGCAGTCGCCGTTCGGGGGCGGGCTCGAGTCGTGGCTGAGCGGGGAGGAGACGGGACATGGGCACGGCCTCTGGATCATGGCGGTTTCCGCGGCCGCTGCCGCGCTCGGACTTTTTCTGGGCTGGATGGTCTACGGCAAAGGCTCGCTGAACAAGGACGGGATCGAGCGAACCTTCGCCTGGCCGATTCGGCTCGCCGAGCGAAAATTTTACGTGGACGAGGCGCTCGGGTTCTTGTTCGCGAAGCCGTTGCAGGGGCTCGGCCGGGCGCTGCGTCTGTTCGACGAAGCGGTCGTGGACGGGGCGGGCCGGCTTGCCGCCAGTTCCGTCCAGGCGCTCGGCCGGCTGCATTCCCGCCTGCTGAACGGCCAAATGCAGGTTTACGCCCTCGCGGCCGTCATCGCCGTCGTCGTCCTGGCGCTCGCCATCGCCGGAAGGAGGTTCTGGTAATGCTGGAGGCGCTTCCGGTTTTGTCGATCATCGCGCTCCTTCCGCTCGCAGGTTCCCTGCTCCTGCTTCTGCTCCCGCGCGAGAACGGGCGTCTGATTCGGGGGGCGGCGATCGGGTTTACGGGGCTGCCCTTGCTGGCGGCGGTCGGCCTGTACATGGACTACGAGCCGGCGTTCGGCGGGGAGCGCTATACGGAGCATGCGACCTGGCTGTCGGTTCCGCTAGGCGTGGATGCGGAACTTAAGGAGCAAGGCGTCGTTTCCTTCCGCCTTCTCTTCGACTACCATCTGGCCGTGGACGGCATTTCGCTGCCGCTCGTGCTGCTGACCGGCGTCGTGTCGCTGATGGCGGTTCTCGCATCCGTGCATGTCCGCAAGCGCCGCAAAACGTACTACGTTCTTCTTCTGCTGCTGCAAACGGGCATGTACGGCGCGTTTCTGGCGCGGGACGTCGGGCTCTTTTTCATCTTTTACGAGTTAACCCTCCTTCCGACGTTTTTCCTGATCGGCATTTGGGGAGCATTCGGACGGGAAAAAGCCGCGAACCGCTTCCTGGTCTACAACGGGCTGGGCTCGGCGGCGATGCTGTTCGCCTTTTTGCTGCTCGTCTCCACGATCGGGTTCGGCGCCGAGGAAACGGGGAGAGGCACGCTGCTGACCTATAGCGGCAACTATGACGCGATGCTTGCCCATTTGGCCGACCCGGCCGCGGCTAACGCCCTGGGGGTGCCGCTTCCGTCCGAGGGGATGAAGGAAATCGCGTTTGTCCTGCTGCTTGTCGCCTTCGGGATCAAGGTGCCGGTTTTTCCTTTTCACGCCTGGATGCTGAAGGTTCACGCGGAAGCTCCGGCGCCGGTCGCGATGATTCATGCCGGGATCCTGTTGAAGCTGGGCGTGTACGGCCTCCTTCGGTTTGCGGGATTTCTCCTTCCCTCGCAACTGGAAGCATGGGCTCCGGCGCTGGCGGCGCTCGGCGTCGTCAATATTTTGTACGGGGCGATTTTGGCCTGCGCGCAAAAAGAGTTCCGGCTCGTGCTCGGCTACGCCAGCATCAGCCATATGGGCATCGTGCTGCTCGGCCTTGCTTCGCTTAGCGAAATCGGCTTCGCCGGCGCGGTATTCCAAGCGGTTTCGCACGGCCTGATCGCGGCGCTTCTTTTTCTCGTCGTTGGATGCCTGCACGAGCGCACGGGCACGACGCGGATCGACGAGCTGGGGGGGCTGGCGCGCAGCTTGCCGTTCACGTCCGGCATTTTGCTGACGGGCGGACTTGCCGCGCTCGGCTTGCCGGGGCTGTCCGGCTTTGTCGGCGAGCTGCTGTCGTTTCTCGGCCTGTTCGGCTCGATGCGGTGGCTGACCGCGCTCGGCGTCCTCGGCGTGCTGCTGTCGGCCGTCTATATCCTCCGCAGCGTGCTGGCGATGACGTACGGCCCGCTGCCGGAGCGGTTTGCGGGCCTCAAGGAGGCGAGGTTCGTCGAGGCGCTGCCGATGGCGGCGCTGACGGGGCTGATCGTGCTGCTCGGCGTTTATCCGTCGCTGGTCACCGATCTGCTGCAGCACGGGTTCGACGGGCTGGTACGGGAACTTCGGACGAGGATGGGGGGCTAAGCGATGGAAACGGTGCAAACGTTAACGTGGAGCGACGCCTGGTATTTGGCCCCCGAGCTTGTTCTCGTCGGCTTCGCCCTTGCGCTCGCCGCGCTCGATCTGCTGCTGCCGGATCGGGTTAACCGCGACTGGATCGGGGCGGGGACCGTGCTCGGCCTCGCCGCCGCGGCTGCGTTCGTCTGCTGGCACCTGTACGATTTTCATCAGGCCGCGGCGGCCGGGGGGAAGGAACGCACAGCCTGCTGAACGGCAGCTTGAGGCTGGACGACTTCGGTCATCTGCTGAAGCTGTCGTTTCTCGGCGCATCGGCGCTCATCGTTTTGGCTTCGCTCGGGACGGTTCGCCCGAAAGACGTCCCGATCAAGGGCGAGTTTTACTATTTGGTGCTTCCGGCGGTTGCCGGCGCCATGGTAATGGCCTCCTCGGCCGATCTGATGACCTTGTTCATCGGCCTGGAGCTGCTTGGCATCGCCTCGTACGTTCTCGTCGGAGCGCGCAAAAGCAGCGGACTTGCGAGCGAGGCGGCGTTCAAGTACGTCGTGACGGGAGGGACGGCTTCGGCGTTTATTTTGTACGGCATGTCGTTCTTGTACGGGGTGACCGGCTCGACGCGGCTGGACGAGATCGCGCGAGGGTTGGAGCGGGGGGCGGGGGATTTCCGGACGCTCGTTTACGTCGCCTTTTTTCTTCTCGTTGCCGGGTTCGCGGTCAAGCTGGCTTTGGCTCCGTTTCATGCCTGGGCCCCGACGTGTACCAGGGAGCGCCGACGCCGGTGACCGCCTTTCTGGCCGTCGTCGCGAAGGGCGCCGCGCTGGCGATGGTATACCGCGTTTTCATGAATACGGCTTATTTCGCGGCCGGGAGCGATCCGCATCTGACCGGGGACGTCTTTTTGGCGCTTGCCGCATTGGCCGCCGCCGCCGCGATCGCGGGCACGGTCGGGGCGCTGCGGCAACAAAACGCGAAACGGCTGCTCGCCCTGTCGGGCGTCGCGAACGCCGGAATGCTGCTGGTGCCGCTTGCCCTGGACAAAACCGACCTGCACGCCTCCTTTTTTGCGGAATTCCTGTTCTATTTGATCGCGTACGCGTTGATGAACATCGGCGCGTTCGCCGTGCTGACCGTCGTGTCGCAATCCTCGCAAAAAGAAGATCTGTCCGCCTTTGCCGGCCTGTATCACCGGGCGCCCCGGACGGCCGTCGCGATGACCGTGCTGCTCTGCTCGCTCGCGGGCTTGCCGGTTACGGGGGGCTTTACCGGAAAGCTGTTCATCCTGTTCGGGGCGGTGCGGACGGGAGCGTACGGGCTGGCGGCGATCATCGTGGCGACGACCGCGGTCTCGTACTACGTCTACTTCAAAATCATCCGCCAAATGTATATGCGGCCTGGGGAAGAGGAGCCTGCCGTCCGCTTGCCGGTGCCCGCGGGCTTCGTCATTTGGCTGTGCGCGGCAGGGACGGTCGCGCTCGGCGCGTTTCCCGGTCCGCTGCTCGGCCTGATCGACCGCCTGTTCGAAGTCGGCACGGATTTGTTGGCGGGATGAGCGGGAATGCGGGCGCGGGCGAAGCGGGAGCGGGTTGGGGGCGCGCTTCTCGCTGCTCGTCGCCGTGCCGGCCGCCGCGGATGGGGTTGTAGACTGTTGGGCGCGATCGGTATTGGCGTCGAAACAGGAGGGAATAAGGTGAAGAGGAGAAAGGGGGCGGGAGGCGGTCGGCGAAGTCGGTAGGCGAACCGGGCGCGAGCCTGCATAATGGGAAGCGAACCGGGCGCGAGCCCGCCTAATCGGAGGCGAACCGGGCTAGATTCGGGCGCAATAGGGGGACGGGTCGAGAGCAAACCAGGCAAAACCGAGTCGAACAGCCATACGCACACCGCCTTTGTACGCAAGCTGCCAATCCATTTGAGTCGTGGCGACTCATCTCGAAGCGCCATACGCATATAGCCGCACGCAGTTGAGTAAAAATGACTCATTTCACCGCGTCCGCACGCTTACTACCGATCCATTTGAGTCGTGGTGACTCATCTCGACGCGTCAAACGCAGATGGCCGCACGCATTTGAGTAAAAATGACTCATTTCACCGCGTCCGCACGCTTGCTGCCAATCCAGTTGAGTCGTGGCGACTCATCTCGACCCGCCATACACACACAGCCATACGCATTTGAGTAAAAATGACTCATCTCACCGCCTCCGCACCAAGCTGCCAATCCATTTGAGTCGTGGCGACTCATCTTGACCCGCCAAACGCACACAGCCATACGCAATTGAGTAAAAATGACCCATTTCGCCGCCTCCGAACGCTTGCTGCCAATCCATTTGAGTCGTGGCGATTCATCTTGACCCGCCAAACGCACACGGCCATACGCATTTGAGTAAAAATGACCCATCTCACCGCCTCCGCACCAAGCTGCCAATCCATTTGAGTCGTGGCGACTCATCTCGGCGAACCCTATGCATGCGGCCGAGCACTTTCGCGAACCGGCGTTTCAGCCGTTAAGAAAACCGCCCGGCCATCTCTTTTCTATCGTGTTACCACACCAACTCTGCACGTAAAAGCCTGCAAATGCGGAGGCTTTTCCTCCCCAATTGGCCGATCTTCGAAGCGTTCATACGAATATGCGGTTTTTTTCAGAACGAACGCGCCCCCGAGGGCCTTTCACCTCCGGCAAAGCCTGCATTTTTGCGGGCATTCCTCTGTCAACCCGGTGCCGCTTGATGGCTTCTTCGCTGCGCATTGTGACAAAAGTACTGTTTTTTCGCGGTCAGGAAGGGGAAACGCGCGAGCCTCTCGAAATATTTAATGTTACGAATCTCAAGTTGACGTGTAAGTGTTTAGCGACGGGTAAGACGGATTTCAGGCAAGCAAGCGGGACCTTCGTTCCGTATCCATACCGACTTAAGAAATGGCAAAGGTGCTGATGGTCATGCTCGCTCGAACTGCCGGCAATATCGGCAAGCGGACGATTGCAGCTTGGGCCGGCTGCGCATTGCTGGCGGGAGGCATGCTTCTCGGCTTCGCTTCGGAAGCCGTGGCGGAAGGGCTGACCGATGCGGCAGAAACCGCAGACAAGCTCAAAATAGAGAAAAATGTCGAAATTTCGGCGGCCTACGGACATAAAGCGTTCGCTTACGCCGAATCTTCTAATGTGGCGCCATCGGCGGATTCCGGCTATTTGAACGCCGTCGGCTTTCCCGAGGCGTGGCGGATGCTGGAGCGCGACGTGGAAGGCACGATCGCGATCGTCGATACGGGGGCCGATCTGGATCATCCCGAGCTGGTTCCGTATTTGACCGAAGGGATCAATTTATTGAATAAGCGCAAGCCGCCGGAGGACGATAACGGCCACGGTACGGCAGTCGCGGGAATCGTCGCCCGGATTGCGGCGGCCGGCAAAGGCGGCACGGCGAACTGGAACATGAAAATCATGCCCGTCAAAGCGTTGGACGAAACCGGCGCGGGCACCGACGCCGACCTTGTCCGCGGCGTCCGCTATGCGGTGGATCACGGGGCGAATATCGTCGTGCTTTCGCTCGGCCTTCACCGCGACGTTCCCGAAATGCGGGAAGCGGCAGCCTATGCCGAAGCCAAAGGCGTGCTGCTCGTTGCGGCGAGCGGAAACGACGCCCTCGAGTTCGGCGATAAGGCGGCGGTATCCTATCCGGCCGTCTATCCTACCGTGCTCGGGGTGGCGGGCACGGACGGCAGAAGCCGGGACAGCGCTTCGACGTCCGGGCCGGAGGTGGATTTGGCCGCGATGTGGAGCGTGGAGACGCTCGAACCCGGCGGCGGCACGACCGAGATGGAAGGCACTTCGATGGGAGCGCCCCAGGTCGCCGCGGCGGCGGCTATGCTGCGGGCGGCGCATCCGGACTGGACGCCCGTCCGGCTGCGGGAGACCCTCCGCCGAACGGCGGAGGATATCGGCGCGAAAGGCTGGGACCGGGACACCGGGTACGGACTCGTGCGCGCGGACAAGGCGCTGGCGGCCGCGGCCAACGAAGATTGGCGCGAGCCGAACGATTCGAAAGGGACGGCATACGCGTTCCCCGTCGGGAAGGAAGTGGCGGCAAACTGGTCGTCCGGAACGGACAGCGACTGGTACGCGCTGGACGTCGCCTATGACGGGAGGCTTCGAATCGAGGTTTCGGACGAAAATCCGAAAGCTACCGGCAGCTTGGCTTTGTACGCGTCCAATTCGACTGCGGCGATTGCCGCCGAAGTTTCCGGAGCTTCCTCGATGCAGTGGAAAGTGAAGAAAGGCCGCTATTATTTGCAGGCCAAGCATCCGGAAGGGACGCAAGCCGCTCCCCGCGCCTATCGCCTCGTTTCCGGATTTCAAATGGCGGAGGACGCCATGGAACCGAACGACTCGGCGCTCGCGGCCTATACGCTTGCCCCTCGCAGCCAACAGTGGACGGGGACCTTTCACGTCAAGGGAGACGAGGATTGGACCGTAGTGGAATTGCCCAAATCGGGCACCCTAAAATTAAAAGTCAGTCCGGATACGACCCGGATCGATCCGTCGATCACGCTGCAAAAAGCCGGCGAGAAAGCGAAGGAAACGGACATCAACGGCAGCGGGGAAAGCGAAGAGCTGATTGTGCCCAACGCGGCCGCGGGCAAATATTACATAAAAATCCGCAACGCCGTGAATGCGCGCCCGGAAGCGGTAATCGGGACGTATACGGTCGATTTGGAATATATTATTCCGAATGAGGATCCCAACGAGCCGAACGACACCGCTTTGACCGCTACGCCGGTCAGCTTGAATCCTTCGGAAACGCGCAACGGCCTGTTCGGGTCGGGGGACGACGCCGATTGGTACAAATTCACGGTCAGCTCCCGAACCCTCGTTCGT
The DNA here is from genome assembly GCF_016937515.1 of Cohnella algarum. Classification (NCBI taxonomy): domain Bacteria; kingdom Bacillati; phylum Bacillota; class Bacilli; order Caryophanales; family Paenibacillaceae; genus Cohnella; species Cohnella algarum. Next base: position 1,129,866 of record NZ_JAFHKM010000002.1, on the reverse strand, counting down.
TTGCAGCTCGACAATCTTCCCGAAGGCGCTTCGGTGCGGATGCGGCTGTCCGACAAGCAACTGGAGCAGGTCGGCGGTTGGAATCGGAGCGGGGGAAGTTCTTCCTTGAGCGGTTCGCGCGTCGTCGAGCCCGGAACGTATTACGTGACGCTAACGGCCGACGGCGTCTACGGCGAAACGTTCTACAAGCTGAAATTCGAAGGCGAACCGGCTTATACGTCCTTTACGGACGCGACGGGACATTGGGCCGAACGGGCGATTGCGGCCGTTACGGAAGCCGGCTGGATGGCGGGCTACGGCAACGGCCGATTCCGGCCGGACCGGAACTTGACACGGGCCGAGGCGGCCGTCATCGCCGTGCGGGCTTTCCAGCCGAATGAAGCCAAGGCCGGTTCCGGCTACGAAGACGTAACGGCCGGCAATTGGGCATACGGCGCGATCGCGCGGGCCGAAACGGCGGGCTGGCTCTATTGGGCCGACGGCTCGCGGTTCGAACCCGATGCGCTGATGACGCGCGCGGAGGCGGTTGCCCTGTTTGCTCGGGCGGCCGGGCTGAACGAGCCGGCTTCGCCGGCAAAGCGGTTTTCCGATTTGCCGGCGGATCATTTCGCGGCGGGGGCAGCGGCGGCGCTGGTTGAAAAAGGCTGGCTGTCCGGATTCGGGGACGGCACCTTCAGGCCCGATCGGCCGATCAGCCGAGCCGAATGGGCGGCCTTGCTGGCAAGATTGGCGTAAATAAGGAGCCGAAATCGATATGGACACGTTAAACGGCTATAGCTCGATCGGGTTGGACAGTTTATTTGCGATCGTCGTCACGCTGGGCATGATTGCCGTCTCCTGGTTTTTGCTGCAGGAAGTGAAGTGGGAGGCGTGGTTTCGCCATCCCCGCAGCCCTAGAGCCCGGGTGCTGCAGCTGATTATCGCCGTTGTCGTCGGCCATTCGCTCGCTCGTTTCGTGCTGGATTATTGGGGTTGGACCGAGTCGCTGAAATGGCTTTTCCGTTCTTAGCGAAGCGCGGCCGGTTTACGCCTGCATAACGAAAATGCGGATCGACCACACTGAATAATACGGTGAATCGGAATCGAACGGACGCGAAATCTGGCGAAAATGCGGAGCGGTTGTCAAAAGTTGCCGCTTGTGCCAATTGCGCGAGCGGTGGTATTATGGAGATTGGGTTTTTTGGGCTGCTACCAATATGAGCCATCGGAATGATTCTATACCCGCGGAGGGAACACCCATGAGCAAAATCATCGTCCGCGGCGGCCGTCCACTTACGGGAACGGTTCGCGTGCACGGCGCCAAAAATTCTGTCTTGCCGATCCTGGCCGCTTCCTTGCTTGCGGAACAAGGATCATGCGTCATTCATGACGTGCCCGCTCTGGACGATGTGACCAACATTTTGCAGGTGCTCGGGGTTCTTGGCGTGCGCGCCAAACAAAGCAGGGGAAGCGTGCAGCTTCGCGCGGAAAGGCTGACGTCTTATGACGCGCCTTATGAACTGGTTCGCAAAATGCGCGCCTCGTTTCTGGTCATGGGGCCGCTGCTTGCCCGTTTCGGGCGCGTGCGGATCTCGCTTCCCGGCGGCTGCGCCATCGGCACCAGGCCGATCGATCAGCATCTGAAGGGCTTTGAGGCCATGGGCGCCGAGATCGGATTCGGCCAAGGCTCGATCGAGGCCAAAGTCAACGGAAAATTGAAAGGCGCCAAAATTTATCTCGATATCGCGAGCGTCGGCGCTACGGAAAATATTATGATGGCGGCGGCTACGGCCGTCGGAACGACCACCATCGAAAACGCGGCCAAAGAGCCGGAAATCGTGGATTTGGCGAATTTCCTCAATGCCATGGGAGCCAAGGTCCGAGGCGCCGGCACCGGCATGATCCGGATTGAAGGCGTCGACAAATTGACCGGCGTCGAATATTCCGTCATTCCCGACCGGGTAGAGGCCGGAACGTACATGATCGCCGCGGCCATTACGGGCGGCGACGTCTATGTGGAAGGCGCGATCCGGGATCATCTCGGTCCGATCGTCGCCAAGCTGGAAGAGATGGGCGCGCTGGTGGAAAGCGACGAAAACGGGATTCGCGTCGCGGCCAGAAATCCGCTGAAAGCGGTCGACGTGAAGACGCTGCCTTATCCCGGCTTTCCGACCGATATGCAGGCTCAGATGATGGCGCTGCTGATGGTGGCCGAAGGCACGGGCATCGTCACGGAAACCGTATTCGAAAACCGGTTCATGCATGTCGAAGAACTTGTCAAAATGGGCGCCGAAATCAAGGTCGACGGACGCACCGCCATCGTCAAGGGCGGCATGCGGCTCGTCGGCGCTCCCGTCTGCGCGACCGATTTGCGCGCCGGGGCCGCGCTGATTTGCGCCGGCCTTGCGGCGGACGGGGTTACGGAAGTCAACGGCGTTCATCATATCGAGCGGGGCTATATGGACATCGTCGGAAAGCTGGCCGCGCTCGGGGCCGACATTTGCCGGCTTCCGGAAGCGCAGAAAGCCGCGACGGAAGCGGTCGAGCCGGTTTCCCGCCGCGCTTCCGGGTTCGCCAAGGAAGAGCGCGCGCCCGCCGAAGTTCCGCTCATTCACGCTCAGCCGACGCTGGCCTAACGTTGCCTGGCGTTCGAGAAAGCCATTATCCTTTCCATCGTTCGGCTCCCGCCGATGTATCGCCGCCTTCATGCGCGGCAGCATCGCGGGGGCCGTTTTTCGTTTGCCTTCCATACGGATCGCCCTGCGGTTCTATCTTCGCCGGCTTCGTCATAGATTGTAAGACTCGGACGGCGGCGTCCGCGCTTGCTGCCCGAACAGGACAAGCTGGAGGGAGAAACGATGAACAAACGAGGCCGCAGCCGATCCGCGAGCGGAAACCGGACGGGAATCGCCGCTTTTTTGGCGGGAGCGGCAATTGCCGGATGCATCTGGATCGCGGAGCACCGTTCTTCCGGACAGCCGCTTCCGGAACCTGGACAAGCGGTCGTTTCGGTAGAGACGCTGGGAGAAAATCCGGGACGGGGGGCGGCGAATCCGCCCGCCGGACCGAAAGGCGAGGCGGCGCCGGAGCCGCGGAGCGGACAAGCCGACGGAAAAGCGCCGGCGGATGACGCCGGCGGCCCGAAGGCCGGCCGGCAGGAGGAGACGGGAGCCGAAGCGGAAGGAGCGGGAGCAACGGGCGAAACGGGCGGATCGGGCGGATCGGCCGGCACGGCGGTCGCTGCCGGGCGGGAGGAGGCCGCGCAAGCGGAGTTTCTCGTCAAAGTTTATTTATCGGAAGAAAAGCGGGTCGAACAGGTGCCTCTCGAGACGTATGTCCTCGGCGTCGTGGCGGCCGAAATGCCGCTCGATTTCCAGCCGGCCGCGCTGGAGGCGCAGGCGATGGCGGCCCGCACGTATATCATTCGCCGATTGTGGACGAAGGATCGTTCCGGCGTGCCGGCGCGTTATGCGGACGTGACCGATTCGGTTGCGCATCAAGTCTATAAATCCGTCAAGCAAATGGAAGAGCTGAAGGCGGCGAAGCCCGAGCAGTTGACGAAGCTGGAGGAGGCCGTGAAGCGCACGCGAGGAAAGATCATTACGTACGACGATCAACCGATAGAGGCGCTGTTCTTCTCCTCTACGAACGGGTATACGGAAGCTTCCGAGGAGGTTTTCGGCCAGGCGCTTCCGTATTTGCGTCCGGTTGCGAGTCCCTGGGACGCCAAGCTCGCGCCGGGCTACGAGGAAACGGTCGAAATGCCTCTATCGTCCCTGTATCGCAAGCTGGGCATCAAGACGCAGCCGGCTTTCGCCCGCTTATCTTCGTCCAATCTCTCGCTTAAAATCGTAGACAAGGCGCCGGGGAACCGGGTGCGCACGGCGGCGGTAGGAACGAAAACCTTCTCGGGGGTTGCGATAAGAGAAAAGCTCGGGCTTCGGTCGACTTCGTTTACGTGGTCGGCGAAAAAGCGAACCGCCGTCATTACGACATACGGAAACGGGCACGGGGTCGGAATGAGCCAGTGGGGGGCGGAAGGCATGGCCCGCAAGGGGCTGACCGCCGAGCATATCGTGGAGCATTACTATACCGGAGCCGAAGTAAAGGAAATTTCCGAGTTTCTGAACGATCCGGATCGCAGAAAATAGTTTGGAGCTTCGCCGTCCCGGGCGCAGGCGAAATTCGTTTCGTATAATCTTTCAAAGCGCGTGTATAAAAGTCTATCATCCGGTAACACTTGGTTACTGAGGTGATAAACAATGAATGAACAAAACAACAAAAACACGCGCAAGGTGGAAGAGTCTATCAAGCCGGTTGCAGCGTCGACCCCTGTTAAACCTACGGGCTGGAAGAGACTGTTGTCCAGACGTTGGGTTTTCCCTGCCGCTTATATGGCCGCCGCAGCAATCATCGTAACGATCCTCTGGGTGAACTCGGGCGGCGACGGCAAGGATGCGTCGCAAACCGTTTCGAGTCCGACCGAGGTCGCCGGCGAGGAGGCGGGAAGCGAGGGCCAGGAAGCCGCGGCGAACGGGGAAACGCTCCGCTGGCCGGTAAGCAACAAGGACGAGATGGTCGTCAAGCTGCCGTTCTACGACGCAAGCGGGTCGGAAGAGCAGCGCGCCGCCGCAATGGTGCAATACAACGACACGTTCATGCCGCACACGGCCGTCGATCTCGGCCGCGAGGACAACGAGACGTTCGAAGTGCTTGCCGCCATGAGCGGGCTGGTAAAAGTGGCCGAGCAAAACACGATCAACGGCTATGAAGTGCGAATCGAGCATCCGAACGGACTGGTCACGGTCTATCAAAGCCTGGCCGACGTCAAGGTGCAAGCGGGCGACGAGGTCGAACAGGGCGATGTCATCGCGATGGCCGGACAAAGCGAAATCGGGAAAGACGAAGGCGTGCACGTGCATTTCGAAGTGCTCGACAACGGCCAATCCGTCAACCCGGACACGCTGATCAAGGAAGAGCACTAAGCGAAATAAGCCGCCGGCAGGGCACCCCCTCTCCGAAGAATTGATTTTCGGAGAGGGGGTGCTTTTTTACTATAAGTTTTTGACCAATTTTTAACGGTTTATGATAGTATACTACTAGATACTTTCTTGGGGCGTTAAGACTATGGATGAAAAAGGAAGGATATGGCATGCTGGAAGTTCATGTAAATGAATTGCGTTCCGGAGACGTGCTGGATCGGGCGGTGCTCGCCAAAAACGGAATTGTCATGCTGGAAGCCGGCACGGTTTTGTCGGAGTCCTACATAGAGAGATTGCGGAAGCTGGGATTTGCGAGAATCGCCCTTCGTTCGAGGAGCGGAGCGCAGCCGGCGGCGGCTCCTGCCGGAGGAAGGACCGCGGCGCACGAGGCGGACAAGGAATTAGGGCTGCGGACCGCCGAATTCGACAGGATCAAAGACGACCCGGCCGCCGTCCGGGGCGCTTCCGATTCGATCGTGCGATTCGCCGAAGCGGACGAGACGTTCGCCCGGCTGCTGCTTCCGGACGAAGACCGCCGGCGCTTTCGCGAGGAGCTGCGGAACCGCCTGCGGGAAATCGTTCATACCCGTCCGCTCGCGGAGGAGCTGGCCGTCATCCGGCAAACGGATCCGTACATGTTCGATCACTCGCTTCAGGTGACGCTCTTGTCGAACGTTATCGGCTTGCTGAACGGCTTCGATCCGGCGAAGATGCACGAGTTGACGGTCGGCGCGCTTCTGTTCGACGTGGGCATGACGCGGCTGCCGACAAAGCTCATCCAGGCGAAGCGCCAACTTTCCGACGCCGAAAAGGCCACGCTGCGCAAGCATACGACGTTCGGCTATCAGGTGCTGAGCGGCATTCGGGACGTCCCCCAGCAAGCCGCCCGCTGCGCGCTGCTTCATCACGAGCGGTTCAACGGCAGCGGCTATCCGCACGGATTGAAGAAGAAGGAGATCTCGGATCTGGCCCAAATCGTCGGGCTATCCGACGTTTACGACGCGCTTACTTCCAAACGGCATCACCGCAATCCGTATTCGAACCATGAGGCGATGGAGTATTTGTTCGCGGCCGGCAATTACGACTTCGGCATGGAAATGATCCAGCTGTTTTTGCGCCATGTCGCGGCGTACCCCGTTTCGACGGCGGTTTTGCTTAGCAACGGTCAGCTTGGCGTAGTCGAAAGCGTAAACGGCCGGCTCGCCCATCGGCCCGTCGTGAGAGTGATCCGGGAGGCGGACGGAACGGATGCCGCCGTCCCCTACCGGATTGATTTGAGCCAAAGCAGCCGTCTCGTCATCGTTCGGGCCGTGCCCGAACAATCATTCGTGCCGGAACGAGTGTAGGGCGCTTGACGGCCTGGGAGGGGGAAGAGATATGAGTTGGAGGGAAGTCGACGTTCGCGATTTGGAGGCGGGAGACGTCCTGGCGAAGTCGGTTCAAAGCCATAACGGCATCGTCATGCTTGAAAAAAACACCGTGCTGACGGAGTCTTATATCCGGCGTTTGAAAAATCTGGGCGTGAGAACCGTCGCTTTGAAGGAGAAGGAGTTCGCCCTCCCCGCCCAAAGCGCGTTCGGCTTCCGGGACATCCCGCACAGTCCGCCGGACATGGAGCGGATGCGGAACAACGACGAGGCGCGCAAGCAGGCTTCCCTCGCGGCGGCGAAGCTGGCGGAGTCCGAGCATGCGATCGGACGGGTGGCCGATTCGGGACTGGAAGAGCGGTTCCGCAAGGAGTACCGGAACGTGCTGCTGGAAATCATCATGCAGCGGCCGATCGCGGAGGAGCTTGGCGTGCTGCTGCAAACGGACAAATTTTTGTTCGAGCACTCCCTTCAGGTGAGTCTGTTGTCCTGCCTGATCGGCATCGCGAAAAATTACGACAAGAGCAGGCTGTTCGAATTGACGACGGGAGCGCTCTTGTTCGATATCGGAATGACGCGCCTTCCGCCCGGCATCGTCAAGGCGACCAGCGAGCTCAGCGACTCGGAACGGGAACTGATGCGGCAGCATACGATCAAGGGCTACGAAGTGCTGTCAAGCATTCCCGACGTCTCGCCGGCCGCCGCGAGATGCGCGCTGCTGCACCATGAACGGTACCGGGGCACCGGGTACCCGTTCGGCCTGAAAAACAAGGACATTCCCGAATACGCGCAAATCGTCGGGGTCGCCGACATTTACGACGCTCTTATTTCGCCGCGGCATTACCGGAAGCCGTATACGCTCGGGGAGGCGATGGAGTATTTGTTCGCTTCCGGCAATTACGACTTCGATCTGGAGCTCGTCCGGCTTTTCGTGCGAAACGTTTCGATGTTCCCGGTTTCCGTTACGGTGAAGCTGAGCAGCGGGCAGGTCGGCAAGGTCGTCGACGCGGACAACGGCTTGCACTATCGGCCGGTCGTCCGCATTTTGCGGGAAGCGGACGGAACGAGGGTGACGACGCCGTATGAAATCGATTTGCGGGACCGCAACGATCTCGTGATCGTTCAGGCGTCCATGAAGGACGATGCCCAATTTTAAGTTGGCGGGCGGATGTCGGGACAAGGCCTTCGAGGCCTTGGCGGAGGACAAAACGAACGCGCATGCAGCCGAAGACGGAGGAAACTCCGTCTTTTTTCATGCCTTTTCGGGACATGCCGCTTGGACGTTCGACCTACAAGACTTGCCGCTGCTGATCTTTCTTGAGCTTGTCAGCCCCGAGAACAAAGAATAAGTGACCGCGCCCCTCATATAATGTACCAATCTATTCGAGCAGGGAGGCGGGAGCGTGCACGATTACATCAAGGAACGCACCATCAAGATCGGCCGGTGCATAGTGGAAACTCGCAACACGGTACGGACGATCGCCAAGGAATTCGGCGTCTCCAAAAGCACGGTGCATAAAGACCTGACCGAGCGGCTGCCGGAGATCAATCCGGATTTGGCGGACCAGGTAAAGCACATTCTGGAATATCACAAATCGATTCGCCATTTGAGGGGAGGGGAAGCGACGAAAATCAAGTACAAGAAGACGACGGTCAAAAAACGCGAAGTTTTGACAGCGGGAAAAGCATAATTTTGGATATCCCTCGACAAAAAAGAGGATTTTAATAAAAGACGGCGAATACTATACCATTACGGTATTATCGGAACTCTTCGCTAAAGCCGGGCAGTACAGGCCGATATGCGCAGCAGCCGTCATTTCATCTCGCTGGGGGATTCTCGAAACATGTTCAGCAAAGACATCGGAATCGATCTGGGCACCGCCAATGTGTCCATTCACGTTAAAGGCAAGGGAGTCGTGCTCGACGAGCCTTCCGTCGTTGCCATCGAAAGCGATACGCGCAAGGTGCTCGCCGTCGGAGAGGAAGCGCACCGGATGGTCGGCCGGACGCCGGGCAATATCGTCGCCATCCGCCCGCTGAGGGACGGGGTCATCGCCGATTTCGAAGTGACGGATATGATGCTGAAGGCATTCATACAACGGGTAGGCGGGCGCTCGTGGTACAGCCGCCCCCGCATTTTGATTTGCGCGCCGACCAATATTACGTCGGTCGAACAGAAAGCGATCCGCGAAGCGGCGGAAAGAAGCGGGGCCAAAGAGGTGTTCCTCGAAGAGGAGCCCAAGGCGGCCGCGATCGGCGCCGGGATGGATATTTTTCAGCCCAGCGGCAATATGGTTGTCGATATCGGCGGAGGTACGACGGATGTGGCCGTCCTGTCCATGGGCGACGTCGTAACCGCCTCTTCTCTTAAAGTCGCGGGGGACAAGTTCGACGCGGCGATCATGAAGTACATAAAAAGCAAATACAAGCTGCTGATCGGAGAAAGGACGAGCGAAGACATCAAAATCAAAATCGGCACGGTCCACCTGGACGGCCGGCGCGAAGAGATGGATATTCGCGGGCGCGACATGGTGTCGGGCTTGCCGCTCACCGTCACGATTCATTCCGACGAGGTGCGCGAGGCGCTTTGGGAGCCGGTGTCGAATATCGTGGCGGCGGCCAAGTCGGTGCTGGAACGGACGCCTCCGGAGCTGTCGGCGGACATTATCGACCGCGGCGTGATTCTGACGGGCGGCGGCGCGCTTCTGGACGGTTTGGACGCATTGCTCGCCGACGAGCTGAAGGTGCCCGTTCTCATCGCGGAGGACCCGATGCACTGCGTCGTCAAAGGCACCGGCATCATGCTGGACCATCTGGACAAAATGACCCGCAAGCTGGGATGACGGAGGGATAACATGATCAGAGGACTGTATACGGCAGCATCGGGAATGATCGCGGAGCAAAGACGCCACGATACGGTGACGAACAACATCGCCAACCTCAATACGCCCGGCTACAAGGGAACGAGCTCGGTCAGCCGCGCCTTTCCGGAGGTGCTCCTGTACGCGATGGGCGGGAGCGATCCGTCCGGCTCGTCGATCGGCAAGCTGAACACGGGCGTTTTCGCCGAAGAAAGCCTGCTCGGCCTGATGCAGGGCGACCTGATGGAGACGAACCGCTCGCAGGATATGGCGCTCGTCTCCGATATCGCGGTTCCCGGCGCCGTGTTCGACGGCTCGGGCAAGTTCGTGAACGCGGACGGAAACGTCACGTATCAGCCGCAGGCGTTCTTTACGGTCGCCATGCCGGACGGCACGCAGCGCTATACCCGCAACGGCAGCTTCCAGACGACGGACGACGGCACGCTCGTTACGTCCGAGGGCTTGCCGGTGCTCGGCGCGAACGGCCAGAACATTGCGTATGACGGTTCCTGGGATAATGTCGCCATCACGACCGACGGCCTGCTGATCGACAGGACGACGAACGCGCCGCTTGCGGGCAATCCGCAGCTGATGCTGACGCGGGTCGACAATCCGAACGATCTCGTGCGCGAAGGCAACGGCCTGTTTCGCTATGACGGAGAGGATGCCGGCATCGCCCAGGTGCAGGCGGGGGATCGCGTGGAAATTCGCCAAGGCTATCTGGAGCGCTCGAACGTGGACGCTTCGCAGTCGATGGTCGATATGATGTCGGCGCTTCGCGCGTACGAAGCCAATCAGAAAATGGTCCAATATTTGGATAGAAGCCTGGACAAATCCGTCAACGAAGTCGGCAAGGTTTAATCGAACGGACGTATCAGCCAGAGATTGAAGGAGGAAGTTGAACCGGCATGAACAACTCCATGATCAGCGCGGCGGCATCGATGGGTTCCCTGCAGCAGAAGCTCGATATTTTGGCGGACAACATCGCCAACCTGAATACGAGCGGCTATAAGCGGAAGGATGCCGTATTCGAAGACATTTTGACCAGCGTCCAACCGCACAAGGACGATTTTCTGCTGCCGGGACGCCGCAGTCCGCTCGGGTTTACGCAAGGATGGGGAGCGAGGATCGTCTCGCAAACGCTCGATCTGACCCAGGGGCCGCTTCAGCAGACGAACAGCTCGACCGACGTCGCCATCGAAGGCAACGCCTTGTTCGAGCTGCGGGCGGGCAATGCGTTGAACGGGGACCGCGTCTTCACCCGCCAGGGCGCTTTCGAACTCGTGCCGACCGGCAACGGAACCCGAATGTTGATGACGAACACGGGATATCCCGTCGTCGCCTCGAACGGCACGGCCGACACGTTCGTCGAAGTGCCGGACGACTATGAATTGGTCGTCGGCGCAGACGGCGGCATAATGGCGAAAAGCCGCGACGGATTGACCGTGCTCGATCTCGGCACACTAAAGCTGGTGGAAGTGACGAAGCCGGACCTGCTCCAATCGGTCGGCGACAACCTGTACGGCGTCCCCGACAACGTGGACGTAGGCGACGTCGTCCAAGTCGTGGCCGCCATGCCGGGACAAGACGGGGGCGCCTCCATCCGTCAAGGCTTCCTTGAGCAATCCAATGTCGATCTGACGAGCGAGATGGCCGACCTGATAACCGTGCAGCGGGCCTATCAATTAAACGCCAGAGCGTTGTCCTCCAGCGACCAAATGATGCAGATGGCGACCGACCTTCGCGGGTAACATAAGGAGGAATTAATCAGTGACGGCATCAACCCGTTCGCCGGAACCGAAACGGCCCGCGAACGGCAAGAAACGTTCGGCAGGCAAAGCGTTCAGATCGATCGTCTGGACGTGCCTCAAAGTTTTGGCTATTCCGATTGTTTGCGTGATCGCCTTGGCCGCAGGGCTGGCGTTCGGATATGTGGTGCTCGGTGAAAGAGAGTTTGCCGATGTGTTCCAATGGGAAACGTGGCGGCACATGTACGACCTCGTCTTCGCACAAGGCGGCTGAGGCTTCGGCTGCCGCCGGCCACCGGGCTTTGACTCCCCCCGGCTCAACCGGGGGGTTATTTGTGCCGTTCGCGGCGGTCAGGTTTACGCTCGATGGGCCGAGCGTTATAATAATGGGAGCTTTGGAGAAATGGGGGATCGGGAATGAACTTGCCTAACTTGCTGACGATGTCCCGATTTGTAATGATTCCCTTGTTTTTGGCGCTGTATTTCAACGACCATTCGGTAGCGGCGTTATGCATCGTTTTACTAGCGGGCCTTACGGACCTGCTCGACGGTTACATTGCCCGCAGCAGCGGACAGGTGACCGTCACCGGCATCATGCTCGATCCGTTAGCGGACAAGCTGATGATGCTGGCGGTCGTTGCGGCGCTTGTCATCGGCAGGGAAATTCCGTGGTCGGCCGCGGTCATTATGGCGTTCCGGGAGATCGGCATGATCGCCAGTTCCGCTTATTTTTATTTTCGCGGCATGAAAACCGTTCCCGCGAACGGGCTTGGAAAGGTGACCACGTTCGTCTATTATTTGGCGATATTGCTGCTGTTTCTCGGGCTTCCCGGCGGAACGGCGGCATTATGGTGCGCGATCGCGCTCAGCTTCGTGGCGACGGGCGTCTATTTTATGAAATTCCGCAACCTGAACGGCGTCCCGGAAACGAACGCGAAATAAACAAAAGAACTCGCCGCCGGACCGGTTTTACGCGAACGGCCAACGGCGGCAAGCTCTCTTATATCAACCTCGGCGACTGCAGCTCGCCAAAGGGACGTTTTAAGTATCGACCGAAAAAGCGCTGCGTATGCATGCAAACCGGGCGAAAAGCCGTCCGAATTCGAAGAACGATCAGGAGGTTGCTTTATGTTGGATATTACGCAAATCCAGGACATCATTCCGCACCGTCCCCCGTTTTTGCTGGTGGACCGGATCCTGGAGCTCGATGCGGGCAAAAAGGCCGTCGGCCTGAAAAACGTAACGATGAACGAGCCTTACTTTGTCGGGCATTTTCCCGGTTATCCCGTCATGCCGGGCGTGCTTATTTTGGAAGCGCTGGCCCAGGTCGGCGCCGCCGCCATTTTGTCCGTCGAGGAAAACAAGGGCAAAATCGGACTTTTCGCGGGCGTGGACGAATTTCGCTGGCGCGGCCAGGTGACTCCCGGCGATACGCTTACGCTTGAAGTGGAAATTATCCGGTTAAAAGGTCCTGTGGGCAAAGGCCAAGCAACGGCTAGGGTCGGCGACCGCGTCGTGGCGGAAGGCGTCCTGATGTTCGCGCTGACGGATCCGGCCAAAGGCTGATCCCGCGCAAGGCTTGCGCCGTTGTCAATATAAAAATCATGTTGGAGAAGGAGCAGTGAATCATGCCGAATCAACCGACAGCGACAGAACTTTACACCGCCTGGCTGAACGATCCCAATGTAGATGAAGAAACGAAAGCCGAGCTGCGCCGGATCGCGGACGAACCCGCGGAAATCGAAGACCGGTTTTACCGCGATCTGGAGTTCGGAACCGGGGGGCTTCGCGGCGTCATGGGCGCGGGCACGAACCGGATGAACCGTTACGTCGTCGGCAAAGCGACGCAGGGCTTCGCGCGCTATTTGCTTGCCCGGTTTTCCTCGCCTTCGGTCGTCATCGCTCACGATTCCCGCAACCAATCCGATACGTTCGCGCTGGAAGCCGCGTGCGTTCTTGCCGCGAACGGCATCAAAACGTACCTCTACCCATCGCTCCGCCCGACGCCCCAGCTGTCGTTCGCGGTGCGGGATTTGAAAGCCGCGGGCGGCATCGTCGTCACCGCGAGCCACAACCCGCCCGAGTATAACGGATATAAAGTTTACGGCGCGGACGGCGGGCAATTGATTCCGGACGATGCCGAGCGGGTCATTGCCGCGATCCGGGAGGTGGCGTCGTTCGACGAAGTGAAGCGCCTGACGCGGCAGGAAGCGGAAGCGAAAGGGCTGATCGAATGGCTGGGCGAGGAGGCGGACGAGCGGTTTGTCGGCGCCGTCGTCTCGCAGACGGTTCAGCCCGAGTTTTTGCGCGGCGGAGCGGGCGACCGGCTGACCGTCGTGTATACGCCGCTTCACGGGGCCGGCAACGTTCCGGTGCGGGCAGCTCTTGCAAAGGCGGGCTTCGGAAACGTGCATGTCGTGCCCGAGCAGGAGCGGCCGGACGGCTACTTCTCGACCGTCAAGTCGCCGAATCCGGAAGAGCGCGAAGCGTTTGCGCTGGCGATCGAACTCGGGGAAAAGCTCGGCGCGGATCTGATCATCGGAACGGATCCCGATTGCGACCGGATGGGCGCCGTCGTCAAAAACAACGAGGGCCGCTACGAGGTGCTTTCCGGCAACCAGTCGGGAGCGATCATGGTTCACTATCTGCTGTCCAATTTGAAAAAAGTGGGCAAACTACCGGCGAATGGCGCCGTCGTCAAAACGATCGTCACCAGCGAAATGGGCGCGGACATCGCCAAATCGTACGGCATGTCGGTCATCAACACGCTGACGGGCTTCAAATATATCGGCGAAAAAATAACCGAGTTCGAGCGGACGGGCGAGCATTCCTTCCTGTTCGGCTATGAGGAGAGCTACGGCTATTTGACGGGCGCTTACGCGCGGGACAAGGATGCGGTCGTCGCTTCGCTGCTGATTAGCGAGGCCGCCGCGTACTACAAGGAGCAAGGAAAGACGCTGTACGACGTGCTTCTCGAATTGTACGCCGAGTACGGAACGTATATGGAGAAGCTGGAGTCCCGCACGCTCAAGGGCAAGGACGGCGTCGCCAAAATCGCCGGCATCATGAACGACTGGCGCGCGAATCCCCCCGCCGCGGTCGCGGGAATCTCCGTAACGAAGGTGCTCGATTACGAAACGGGACTCGACGGCTTGCCGAAGGAAAACGTGCTTAAATTCATGCTGGCGGACGGCTCCTGGTTCTGCCTCCGGCCGTCCGGCACCGAGCCGAAAATCAAAGTGTACTTTGCCGTTAGAGGCGAAGGTCTGGACAAGGCGGAAGCCGCCCTCGGCCAACTGGTCGCGGCGGTCATGCAGCGAGTGGACGCCTTGAGCTGACGGGCGCATCCGACAAACAACAGCGCAATGCTTGATAACTTAAGGAGTGAATGTTGTGCCCCATTGGCTTGAAAAATGGAACCGGAGATTGGCCAAGTGGTTATGGTGGGTCGTGCTGCTCGGTCTGATCGGCTCGCTGCCGGTCATGTACGCCCGCTCGGTCACGGAGCATTCCGCGAATCAAGTGGAAATGATCATGGACTACCGGGATTTGTTGCAGGTGTCCGCAACCCAGCTCAATCCGGAAGCTTTTGTCGACGACCAGCTGGCCGTTCTGAAGGATGCCGGCGTCAACGCCATGGCGGTGTTTGAAAGCAGTTTGGACGAACTGATCTGGTCCGGGGAAGTGAACGTATATAACGCCTCGCAAGCCGCGCTGCTGGAAGGCGAGCTTGCCGAGGTCGGCGACAATCGCACGTATTTGCTTTTCAACAAGCCGGAGCACGAGGGCGTCATCCGGGAATTGATCGCAAACGCCTTCGGAAAAGCCGGCATCGGCATGGGCGAATGGAGCGCGCAAGGGCGTAGCGGTCTCGTGTTGGAAACGGTGCCCGAAGTCGCGTATATGGTACCGATGCAGCCAAACCCGCTCGCGATGGAAAAGCTGCGGGACGAGGGCTTCATGATCGTTCCCCGGCTGTCCGATCGCGGCAAGCTGTACGATCAGACGGAAATGGGAAAATGGCTGCAATCGTTCCGAGAGTACGGCGTGAAAAATATTATTTTCGACGGCGACGCGGTAACCGGGTTCGGCAACGAGGCGACGGACGGAACGCTGAAGGCGTTCGCCTCGCAGCTCAAGGACGCCGGCATCGGCATCGGCGCCATCGAAAACCTGAAGCTTCCGCAGCAAGGCTTCGGCTCGCTCGCCCGGATGCTCGATTTCGACGTGGCGCGGCTGCACTCGATTTCGGAATCCGAAATGTCCGTCATCCAACCGGCGACGCTGGCGGATCGCATCGTCCTGGCGGTGAAGGACCGCAACATTCGCTTCATTTATTTGAATGCGGCCGCGGTAAGGGATTCGGCGAACGTGCGGATCAACAATCCGATCGAAACGATCGTCAAAGCGCTGAAAGGCGACGGCGAGCAAGCCGGCGCGATCGAGCAGCTGAATCACTTCGGCTTCACCGTCGGCGAAGCCCATTCGTTCACGGTGCGCCATGCTCCCGCGGAAAACGCGCTTCGCGCGCTGGCGACGGCCGGGGCGGTCGCCCTGGTGGCGCTGACGGCCGGCCTGTTCCTTCCTTCGCTGCTCGTGCCGATCACGATCCTCGGCGCGATCGGCGGAGCGGGGGTGGTCGCGCTGCAAGCTTCGCTGCTCGACCAGGCGCTCTCGCTGCTCGTCGCGATCGCCGCGCCGACCGCCGCCCTCGTGCTGGCCGTCCGCTGGCTTCGCGCCAAGCGCGAGCTCGGGCGGGAGGCCTCGGCGTCCGCGGCTTCCCGGCTGCTCAAGGCCGCCGTGCTGTACGTCGGCACGTCGGTGCTGTCGCTTGCGGCCGTCCCGTTCGTCGTCGCGCTGCTGAACGACATTACGTACAGCCTTGCGCTGCAGCAGTTCCGCGGCGTCAGCCTGCTGCATCTCGCGCCGATCGGGCTCGTGGCGATCTACGTGTTCCTGTACGGGGCCGACGGTTCGGTCAAGGATAACGTCGCTCGCATCCTGCGCATGCCGATCACGGTGCTCATGATCGTCGCCGCGGTCGTCATCGCGGGGGTCGGCTACTATTACCTGACGCGCACCGGCAACAGCGGACAGGCGAGCAGTCTTGAATTGACGATCCGCTCCTATCTCGAAAACACGTTCGGCGTTCGACCGCGTTTCAAGGAATTCGCGCTGGCGCACCCGGCGCTCCTGCTCGGGCTGTTCCTCTCCCTGCGCTATCGCTGGGCGACGGTGCTGCTCGTGGCCGCTTCGATCGGCCAGCTGTCGATGGTCGACACGTTCGCGCACATTCATACGCCGCTCAAGCTTTCGCTGATCCGCGTGCTGCTCGGCTTGGGCCTTGGAGCGGTGATCGGCCTGATCGCCATCGGCGTCTGGCAAATCGGCGAGTCGCTGTGGCGCCGCTACGGCGGGCGGCTGACGAAGGCAGCGAAAGGGTAGCGAAGCAGCTTCCCGCGTGGGTGCGAGACCAGCCGGCCCGTCGCCTCCCCGGCAAAACGCAGGGGGGAGGCGGGCAGCTCTCCGCGCGAGGTGCGACTTAACCAACAGACGGTTCGCGACCGACGCATGAGGGCAGGCGAGCGTTCCCCGCGCGAAATGCGACGGCGCGTACGGGCAAAGCGGCAGCTGGCGCCTGGCAGGGCGACTTTGTATGAAAAGTCGTTCGAATGTCCCTGCAGAGACGGCAATTGGCAGAGGTTTGTGCGAAATATCATGCAAAAATGGGCGTTGGGCCGTCGGCAGGACGTTTTTGTATGAAAAATCGTACAAAAGTCATCGCCGAGGCGGCAAATGAAGAGGTTTTGTATGAAATATCGTACAAAAATGAGTGCGGAACCGTCTGGCTGGCCGGTTTTGTATGAAAAATCGTACAAATATCATCGCCGAGGCGGCAATTGGCAGAGGTCTGTGCGAAATATCATGCAAAAATGGGCACGAATCGTCCGGCAGTCCGGCTTGGTATGATAAATCCTAGGGGGCCATGGACAATCGGATCGACAAAGCGGATTGCTTGCTCTCACGCATGATGCGATAATTCGCAAGGTTCCAATTTTTTTGTCCGAATGGGGCTCTGTATCTGTCGGCGATATCGAACGGGTCCGAAGGATAACCTAGCCCGGACGAACTTCGCATCTTCATGCGCGAACGGCAAGGCGGGACCTGTCCGCTGTCAATCGCAAGGGCAGGGCCGCGTCCGGCTTGCGAAATTTGTCCGAACACCCCGTCGAACAAAATTAGATTTGAATGGAAAAACGGGCGGTGCGTACCCTAATGAAGGAAAAAGCAAAAAACGTCGTCCGCCTGGCGCTGTCCGGCTACTACGGCTTTCGGAACAGCGGTGACGAGGCCGTGCTGCAGAGCATCTTGACGGCATTGGAAGACGCGGCGGCGGATAAGGGCCTCAAGTTCGAGCCGATCGTCTTTTCCGGAGATCCGGCCTGGACGGAGAAGCAGTACGGCGTCCGCGCCGTGAACCGGATGAAGCTCGGCGACATGCGAAGGGCGCTGCGCGCGAGCGACGGGCTGATCAGCGGCGGGGGCAGCCTGCTCCAGGATGCGACGGGGCTCGGGTCCATCCCGTATTATATCGGCGTGCTCGAGCTCGCCCGCTGGTGCGGGAAGCCGACGTTCGTTTACGCGCAGGGCATCGGTCCGGTGAATCGGGCGATCTTCCGCCCGATCATCGCCCGCGCGTTCCGCAAAGCCGCGTACGTGTCCGTGCGCGACGCGGAATCGGCCGAACTGCTGCGCAAGTTCGGCGTCGGCCGGATCGACGTCGTCGCCGATCCGGTCATGGGCTTGACGCTGCCGGAGGCGGCAGCGTCCCCGGCGCGCGCGGGCGGCGGCGATGCCGCGGCCGCCGGGCGCGAGGCGCACGGCACGCCCCCGGTCGTGGGCGTGTCGGTGCGCTTCTGGCGCGGCGACCGGTCGGATCTCGACCGGGCGGCCGCTGCGCTGGCGGCGCTGGCCGGACGGCGAAGCGTCCGGCTGCGCCTGCTGCCGTTCCATCGCGGTTCCGACGAGGAGGCCTCGCGGTACGTGATGGAACGGCTCGGGCGCTTCGGGGCCGGCGCGGAGCTGGCCCCGGCGCACGACTCCCCGCGCGACATGCTGCGCGAGGTGGGCAATTGCGATTTGCTGTTCGGGATGCGGCTGCATTCGCTCATCTACGCGGCCAATCGCGAAGTGCCGCTGATCGGTCTGTCCTACGATCCGAAGATCGACCAGTTTCTGGCCCGCCTCGGCCAGCGGGCGGTCGGCTCGACCGAATCGCTCGATCCGGAAAGCTTCGCGAGCCGCGCGGAGGAGCTGCTGGACATGCCCGGCCAGTGGCGGCGCGAAGCGCAAGGGGCGCTGGACCGGCTCAGGGAGGAAGCGCTGCGGCCGGCCGCGCGGATCCTTCAAATTTTGCAAGAACGAAACGGAAGGTGACATTTTTTGGCGAACGCTAGCAACTCCCGCGCCTTTCCAACCGTCTCTATATACGGCGTTCCTTTTTCCAAGATGGACATGCAGTCGACCGTTCGTTACCTGACCGAGCAGATCGAGGCGAAGCGGCCGAACCGCGTCGTGACGGGCAATCCGGTCATGCTGATGGCCGCGCTCGACGATCCGGCCTATCGCCGGGTGCTGGCGACCGCCGATCTGGTCGTGCCCGACGGCTCGGGCATCGTCTGGACGGCCCGCCGCCTGAAAGAGCCGGTGCAGGAGCGGGTCGCGGGCTTCGACCTGCTGCACGAGCTGCTTCGCGAGGGAGACGTGCGGCGCTGGGGCGTGTATTTGCTCGGTTCGACGCAGGAAGTTCTGGAAGCCGCGGAGGCGAACCTGGCGAAGCAGTTTCCGGGCGTGCGTTTCGTCGGGCGGAGAAACGGTTATTTCAAGGATGAAGAGGACGAAGCGGTCATCGCGGACATTCGCCAAGCGAATCCGGACCTGCTGTTCGTCGCCCGGTCCGCCGCGAACCAGGAGCCGTGGATCGCGAAGCACAAGGAGGCGTTGAACGTGCCCGTCATGATGGGAATCGGCGGCAGCCTCGACGTCATCTCGGGAAAACTCAAACGAGCCCCCGCCGGATTCCGCAAGCTCGGCATCGAATGGCTGTACCGGCTCATTCAGGAACCTTGGCGGTTCAAGAGAATGCTCGTGCTCCCTCAATTCGCGCTTAAGGTGATCAAAGACGGAGATAAAGTCCTGAAAATGCGATGATTTACCGTGAAAACGCGTTGAAAATTAAGCATTTGCAGAAAAATGACGAAAATCGGCCGTAAAAATACCTTGTTGAAGTGATGCGCCCGGAGTATAATTCATTCCGGTACAGATAGAAAAGGGGAGTTGCAAATGCCGACAGGCTGGATAGCGGGAATCGGAATCGCCGGTTTTGCCCTGGCGCTGGCCCTATCGCTCGCGCTGACGCCGCTTGTAAGGAAACTGGCTTTTAAAGTGGGCGCCATGGACGTGCCCGACCAACGCAAGGTGCATACGAGAGTGATGCCTCGGCTGGGCGGAGTGGCTATCTATGCCGCCTTTACGGCAAGCATGCTTCTGTTCCTTCCTTTTTTGCCGGAACATTTTCTGAACGCCTATGACCTCAACCTGATTATGGCGCTGCTTTCGGGAGGCACGCTGATCGTGCTGCTCGGCGCGCTGGACGACCGGTTCACGTTGTCCGCGAAGCTGAAGCTGCTCGTTCAGATCGCCGCCGCCTGCGTCGTCGTATTCGGCTTCGATATTCAGATCAATCTCGTCAACATTCCGTTCGGCTCGGCGATGCAGCCGGTCGCCGAATGGCTCAGCATTCCGCTTACGATTTTGTGGATCGTCGGCGTCACAAACGCCATCAACCTGATCGACGGCCTGGACGGACTGGCGGCCGGCGTATCGGCGATCGCGATCGGCACGATTCTCGTCATGTCCGCGCTCATGGGCCAGGAGGCGGTCATCCTGCTCGCGGTCACGCTGCTCGGGGCCGTCATCGGATTTTTGAAATACAACTTCCACCCGGCGAAAATTTTCATGGGCGACTCCGGATCGCTGTTTCTCGGCTTCGCTTTGGCGATGCTGTCCATGCTCGGGTTCAAGCAAATTACGGTCGTTTCGTTCGTAACGCCGCTGCTCATTATCGGCGTGCCGCTGTCGGATACGTTCTTTGCGATCGTACGCCGCTGGAAGTCGAAAAAGCCGATTTTCGCTCCCGACAAGGGCCACCTTCATCACTGCCTGCAGCAGCTCGGTTTCAGCCATCGCAAGACGGTTTTGATCATCTACGGAATCGCCGCCTTTTTCGGAGCTTGCGCCATCGTTCAATCCCTTATTTCCAAATCCGGCCTCGGCAACTGGGTGACCTTCATCGTCATTTGCGTACTCCTGTTCTTGCTGCAAATCGGCGCCGAGCTGATCGGCATCGTCGACAAGACGCGCCGTCCGGTGATCGGCTTCCTCAACCGGATGTTTCTGAAGCAGCAAACCGATTCGCGTTCCAAATAAGACAACATTGAATGTTCGGACCCCGAATTTTGGCTTCGGGGTCTTTTCGCGTTTTTTGCGAAAAATTGCCGCAAAGCCTAAAGAATGCGCCGGCTTGTGCCGATAGATAAAAATATCTCGCGTTTTTTACGTCAGAATCGGTTAAAAGGAGAGATTGAAACATGCAACGCAGCAAGCGGGCATTGGTATGGCTGACGATCGCCGCTCTCGTGGTTACGCTGATGCCGTTCGGATTCGCCCAGAAGGCAAGCGCGGCGTCCACGTACTTTATTCCGGATATCGCTTCTCTCAATAACACGGCCCAACGGGTTACGGATTCGGCGCTGGCGACAGCCGACAATCCGCTCATTTCGCGGGAAAACGTGTATTCGACGACGACGGGCACGTTGACGATTACCGGTACTTTTTCATACGTAACCTCGACGAGCATGTCCGTCAAGGTCGAAATGCTGACGGCCAAAACCGACACGACCGTTTCGCCCGCCCGGACGTATTACGCGACGGATTCGGCGCATTCCGTGACGAGCACCGTAACGGCGGATGCGAGCGCGTCCAACCGGTTTACGGCGAGCAATCTACCGCTTTTCGCCGGCTTCAACAAGATCACGTTTACCGGCATGCAGGGCAACGTCGAACGTTCCGATACGTTCTACGTGCTCTATGACAGCGTCCCTTACGTGGAAAGCATTAAAGTAATGGGCAGCTCCGCGGGCACGATCGTGCTGAACGAAGGCACGCAGGTCGTCGTGGACCGCAAGAACGTATCCATTCAAGGATCCGTCAAAAATGCGACCAGCGTGTCCTACACGCTGAACGGCGGGTCTTCTATCGTCGCGTCTCTCGTGGCCAACGGCACGTTCTATACGCCGACGCTCGATCTCGTCCCGGGCGAAAATACGATCTCGTTCAAAGTTTCGAACGGAGCCGACTCCATTAACGTTACGCGGATGATCTACTTTTTCGACCCCAACCAGCCGTTCTCGAAGGTAGGCTTGAAACAGGATGTAACCGGGGCTGCCGAATATTCGCTGTTGAACAACAATTCTCCGGCGTTGACGGACAGCACGCAGAATACGACGCTGTCGCTCCAAATGATCGTGCCTTACAACGCGACGCCGTTCCCGGGCAATGCCACTTACAACATCAATAACGCGGGAGCGACGACGATCGCGACGGCCACCGAGACCGAAATTCCCGGGGTGGACGGCGTGACTTCGGCGTACAAGCTGGTTACGTTCGAACTGCCTCATACGATAACGACGGATGCCAACCAGACGCTTCGCCTGGTCATCGGGTATAACGGCGCTTCTTATACGTTCGAAGGCAAGTTCCGCTATTTGCCGGGCAATACCGTTATTAAAGAGATGTTCTATCTGCCGGATTACAATCCGTCGACCAACACTGTCAACACGGCGAGCAAAGTTCCGCTGAACGGATCTCAAGTGGCGGGCGCGAGCTTTTACATTCTCGTTCGCTCGGAAACGGACCCGGGCGCGAACGCTCTGCAAGGCGTCTATCTGCCGCTTGGCACCAGCCCGTTGACCTTGAATCCCGTCGCGGATTCCACCGCGGCCGCCACGGAAAGGGTTTATGAAGTGACCGGCTTCGCCAGCGGCATCCAGCAGGTCAAATTCAATTACAACGGCTCGACCGCGGCTTACAACGCGACGATCACTTACGCTTCGAAGAGCTATATATATGTAGAAAATCTTTACGACGGCCAGACCTATACGTTCAACTCCCGGGATTCGGACAACGAGCTGAACATCAAGGGGCAGTATATCGGCTTCGATAACCTCGCAAGCGCGCAGTATTTCGTCAACGGCAAAGAAATGACGAACGACAATAACGCCGGCGGGGACAACACGAACCTGAACGTCAGCGCGTCCAATCTCAGCTTCAACCTGGAGATCGACATCAAGAACGAAGGCCCGCTCGTCTACGGCCAAAACACCATCCTGTTCACCGGCGTTACGCTCGACGCTTCCGGCTACAGACAGGAAGTAACGAAGCAGCTGAAAATTTACATCATCGACGAGAACGTCTCGACGATTTCGGATTTCCATCCGACGTCCGGCGATGACCGCGCAGCGTTCCCGTCCGTAAATCCTTCGGACTTTACCGACGAAGTTTTGACGAGAATTTTCGCTTTGTCGAACGAATTCGTTTATTCGAACGAGCAGTACATGACGAGCAGAACGTCGTACGACCTCGTGCTTCGGGGGAGCGGCGCATCGAAGCTGAACTTGAACTTCGGCAGCACGGCGACGTTCCTCAGCCTGAATCTGGATACGCTGCCGACCCAAGTGACATCGCAGATTACGAGTCCGATCGACGGCGCGACGCTTACTTATGATTACGCCAACAACGGCAACGAATTTATTATTCGGCTCCGCGACCTGTCGTTTGCCGATCCCGGCACGCATACGTATAACCTGGAATTGATCAATTCCACGGGCGCGCGGACGACGCAACGGGTTCAGATCACCCGCGAAGCTTCTTCCTTCCGGGTTCTGGCTCCGCAGCCGACCGTAGGCAACCAAATCGTCGTCAACAAAAACTTCGTCCACTTCGATATCGAGGCGGACGGCGCGACGCAAGTGCTGGTCGACGGCAACGAAGCGACCCGGCGGACGGATTTCGAAGACCGGTTCGTTTACGATTTTATCGGCCTGAAAGAGAACAAAAACAACGCAATCAGCGTTGAAATCGTCAGGGATGGCACGACGATTACAGAAACCGTCAACGTCTTTTATACGGGAACGGTACAGATCGACGCCCAATACCTGGCGCCGCTGTCGACGAAGCATACCGTCTTTAACAAAGAGCTCTCGCTGACGTTCCCGAAAGGAACGGTCATGAAGTCGGCCGCCCAGGATGCCAGCGGCGTGACGAAGTACTACACGGATGCGAAGCTGCTGTTCGGGATCGCCGATCCCGCCGACGGCGTCGTCGAGCGTCGCAACGATTACGGCAACATCATCAACCGGGATCCGAACGGAGGGTCGCAAAACGGCAACACCACCGTCAAGATCGAGGACTACCTGAAATTCCGGTTCCTGAGCACGGCGAACACGAGCAACTTTACGCTGGTGTCCGACATTTACTGGATCAACGGCGGTCTCGGCGAGGATGCGACGAATCCGGCAACGCAAGGGCTGCCTCCGTATTCGATTCCGATGTCCGGCAACGAGCAAATCAACTTCCCGGAAGACTTCCAGGGAACCCGCAAAATCGTTCCGTCCAACCGCGGGGAGCTGACGTTGACCTACGATTCGAACGTCGTCGACGACGCCGGATCGACGATCACCGTTTTCGCCTATACGAACGACGGCGAATGGAGAAATATCGGCGGGGAAGTCGACACGAAAAACAACACGATCACCGTACCGTTCGACGACTTCGGGTATTACAAAGTCATGAAGCTGAACAGAGGCTTCAGCGACATTACGAATCACTCGTGGGCTCGCAACGTATTGAACGCCCTGTACGCGAAGGGGATCATGACCAATCTGCGGGTCAGCGAATTCGGGTCCGACGACTTGACGACGCGCGGCGAGTTTGCGACGCTCCTTGTCAAAGGACTCAATATTCCGCTGAATTACGACGACAACCAATCGTTCTTCGACGTCGTTCCGACCGCGGCTTCCGGCGTATGGGATTACGCCAGCATCGAGACGGCCGCAAGGGCGGGCATCGTCAACGGGGTGTCGGAAGGCTATTTCGATCCGGACGGGAATCTGACCCGCGAGCAAGCCGCGGTCATGATCGCCAGGGCGCTCGAGCTGAAACTCGCCGCGAACGACAGCAAGCTGGAAGCGTCGCTGGCCAAGTCGTTCCTGGATTCGTCGAACATTCAATATTATGCAAGACCGGCCGTAAGCGCGGTGAACGCCGCGAAGATTATGAGCGGTTCTCCGGTCACCGTCCCGGGAGCGACGAAGGCGTCCTACAACTTCAATCCGAAGCTGCCGATGACCCGGGCCGAAGCCGGCAAGATCGCCGTGGCTCTATTGCAAAGAAGCACCAGCATGTTCCCGAAAAACCTGAGCTAGCATGGGGAGAGGCCGGCTGAGCAGTGCCGGCTTCTCTTTTTCTTCGCATGCTTGTCAGTAGAAACATCAATTGGATGAAGTTCTACGGACAGGAAAATGTTAAGCAATGAC
The DNA here is from genome assembly GCF_016937515.1 of Cohnella algarum. Classification (NCBI taxonomy): domain Bacteria; kingdom Bacillati; phylum Bacillota; class Bacilli; order Caryophanales; family Paenibacillaceae; genus Cohnella; species Cohnella algarum. The sequence continues at coordinate 1,105,274 of NZ_JAFHKM010000002.1, read as the reverse complement.
GAAACGGCTCGTACAAGTTATACTAGAAATCGATCCCGAATACATAATTGCGGCGATTGAGCGCCAACAACAACGTTCCCGATAAAAATTTGAGCCTTTTTCATAAAAGTCCGCAACTTTTTCGTCGGCCGAACGTCTAACATCATGTGACTTATCCAGAGGGATCAAAGACCTATAATCTAGCGTTTCTCGAGGAAAATTCTCTTTACGCTAAGGTACTGCCCATGTATAATGAATAAAGTGGCATGTTTTACCTGCCTATTTTGCGTTTGTATTCCAGATTACGAGTTTCTGCGACATGTTCTACTACATAGTCATGATTGCAGACATCAATTATAGACAATGCTCAGCTCCGGAGAGGGGGTGAAACGCAGATGAGAGATTCGAGCTATTTCTCTATGAACAAAGCAAATCTACAGAGTCCTTTTCAAGGAGGAGAAAAAAAGGTTATGAAGAAAAGTTTGTCTCTTCTTCTGGCCATCGCCCTGGTATTCGGTATGTTCGCATCCATGGCGTCTGCGGCCGACAGTAATCTGACAACTGCTCAGAAGTACCAGCAGTTGAAAGACAATGGAGTTTTGAAAGGCACGACCACGGGCAGCGACATGCTGAACGACAACCTGACTCGCGCGCAATTCGCGACGATCGTCATTGCCGTTCTGGGTCTGTCCGAAGACACTTCCGCTCCTTCCCCGTTCACTGACGTCGTCAGCGGACAATGGTGGTACGGCGCAATCAAAGCCGCTGACAACGCTGGTCTCGTTAACGGCGTAGGCAACGGCAAGTTCGGTCCGAAACAAACGGTTACGCTGCAAGAAGTTTACAAAGTCGCAGCTACCGCGCTCGGCCTGGAGCCGGTAACGGACGCTAAAGTTGACGGCGCAGCTGCTTGGGCCGCTCCTTACATCCAAGCGCTGATCGACGCTGGCGTAACGCTTCCGTCGACGAGCTACGCTTCCAACGCAACCCGCGGTCAAACGATCGAAGTTGCATTCGACCTGTACCAAGCGGGTCAAGTTCAACCTCTGTCTGACGTTAAAGCAGTTGTAAATTCCGACGACACGATTACCGTTACCGGTAAAGTCGACGGCAACGTTGACGGCGTGAAAGTCGCTGTAGGCTCCGCTGCCGAAGCTGCTGCTACGCTGAACGCCGACAAGACGTTCACGTACACGTCCACGAAGCAATCCGCTGGTACTTATACGGTTAAAGTAACGGCTTATGCCGGTACGACGGCTGTCAAGTCCGAAGAAGTTTCCGTTGCGATCGACGGCTTCGCTGTTGAATCCGTTACGGTTCTGAACGGCAAGCAAATCGCTGTTAAGTTCAACAAAGCCGTACAAGAAGGCGTTTCGGTTGGCGGCCATAACTATGGCGTAGGTGCCGCTGCAACTGCTACTTCTTACTTCCTGATCGGCGGAAGCGGCGAGCCGCTGAGAACTTCCATCAGCGACGACAAAACGACGGTTACGCTGACGTTTGCTGACTTCACGCTGAACACTTACGCTCAATTCTCGGTAAGCGGCAGCCTGAAATCCGCTTCGGGCAAGTCTCTGACGGCTTACAAGGAAGCTGTTTACCTGTCCGACACGACGGCTCCGACGGTTTCCAAAGTCGAGTACAAAGCTAAAAAAGCAGTCCTGACGTTCAGCGAACCGCTTACGGACGTTGGTACGGTTTCCATCAACGGCGCAACGATTTCGAGCTCGGTTTCCAGCTCTGTCTACTTCTCCATTGGCAGAGACGCTGAGAACGACATCACTTCGATCGAAGTGCACAACCTTGACACCGACAAGAACTACAGCTTCTACCTGATCGGCGGTAAAGACATCGCTGGCAACCGTTTCGACTACAGCACGACGCTGAATGTTCCTGGCGACTCCGTTGCTCCGACGGTTACTTCGGTAACGGTTGACGGTTCTACGATCAAAGTGAAATACAGCGAAGAAATCGGTACGGCTGGTGCAGTTTACAATACCACTTATGGCGGTAATGTTACGGGTGCGATTGATTCCAGCGACAAGACGCTTGTATCGTACAACGTTAGCGGCTGGCTGGGCGGCAACAGCTTCCTGACTGTTTCCGTGAAAATCAGCGGCTACAAGGATCTTGTAGGAAATACGGGTTCCGACACGACGCAAACGCTGACGATTTCCAAGGATACGACGGCTCCGACGATTGAGTCTGTCTTCTCCGACGGCAACCTGATCGTCCTGAAATTCAGCGAAAGCGTGGCTAACAAGCCTGCGTCCCTGACTTATAAGTATACGTCCAACAGCAACGTTGTTACTACTAACCAAACGGCTTCCCTTGCCGGCGGCACGGGCGGTTACGATGCTGACAACGACGGTACGGTAGAAAGCGGCGAAGCAAACTATGTCGCATACTCTGTATCCTCGCTGCCGGCTGGTAAATACGACATTTCGATTCCGAACGGCGCATCCTTCTTTGCTGATGCTGCCGGCAACAAAACTTCGGCTACGACGGTTACGCTGACGGTTTCCGGCAACACGACGAGCGGTATCGTTACGGCTACTATTTACACGAATGGCGGTACGGCTGGACATAACGACGCAACGCTGGCTAATAACCAGATCAAGTTCGTATTCAGCCACAGCTTGACGACTGCAGCGCTTGATGTTAGCAAGTTCCAAATTAACGGTGTTGCATTGCCGAGCGGTACGAACCTTTACTTCTTGGGCAATACCAAAACCGTAATCGCTGAACTGCCTGCTGGCGCAACGCCGGTAAGCGGCGATCGTCTGATCAGCGTTACGAACATCGTTGACGAAAACGGCAATACGCTGAACACGGACAACGAATCCAACTACAAACAAGTTGTATTCCTGAACGAAAACGTTGCTCCGGTTGCTCAATCGGTTGCGGTTATCAGCGACAGAGCTATCCAAGTAACGTTCAGCGAAGTTCTGAACACCACGGTTACGGCTTCGGGTGTTGAAGTTTACATTAACGGCACGAAGTACACGGGTACGACGTTGTCTCCGTCCATCAGCGGTTCCGCATTGACGCTGACGGCTGGCACCGGAAATGTATTCAACAACTCGCAAACGATCGTCGTGAAGTTCACGGGCTCCAATGTTGCTGACCTGAAAGGCAACAAAGTTGCCGACAGCGAAATCAGCAAGTAATTTCTAGCTTTAAACAAAAGAGCAAGCCTTAGGGCTTGCTCTTTTGTTTTTAGTGCGCCACGCATGACGCGCAGCTAGGCGGTGAAAGTCCGCTATGGGGGCTGGCAGTTGCCAACCATTAGCCAAGAGCAAGGGTGTCCATCGCGAGGTGGAATCTGAAGGAAGCTGGAGGCAAAGTCCCGACCCGAGGAACACGAATCGCATCAGGCATCCAAAGTGGGACGAGTCTGCTAAACAAGACAAAATCCAATAAACTGCACGGACACGAGGATGTAAATACGGCGGGTACATGGGATGAAAGCGACGCGTCTTACCGTGGGAGGTCTCACGGACGCATGAAGCGGATGAGCGAGATGCGGTTGAAACAAGATTTATCGTGAGAAGTCAGCAGAGACCATATTAGTAACGCGACAAGCGTTATGAAGGGTTGAACCTAAGGAGGTGTTAGTCAATGAAAGTTACCAAAGTCGGGACAAAAGAAAGCAGAATACCTTGCTGTAGCAAGGGCTGCCCGCAAAGAGATAGTGCGGAACACGAAGGGTATGCGGGAGCGCTTACCGACAAGCGGATAACTGAAAACAACAACACCAACACCAACAGCCGAGGGGACAAGCTACTAGAGCAAATCTTGAGCCGGGAGAATCTGAACAATGCCTACAAGCAAGTGAAGAGGAACAAAGGCGCACACGGCGTCGATGGGATGGAAGTAGAGGAATTGCTACAATATCTCAAAGACAACGGAGATGAACTCGTAAAGCTTGTTCTGGACGGAAAATATCGTCCAAATCCGGTCCGCAGGGTGGAGATCCCCAAGGACAACGGGAAGATGCGAACGCTGGGCATACCGACCGCAGTGGACAGAATGCTGCAGCAAGCCGTGGCACAGGTGCTACAACCCATCTTCGAAGCCCAATTTGCTGAAACCAGCTATGGATTCAGACCCAAGAGAAGCGCGCACGATGCCTTAAGGAAATGTAAGGCCTACGCAAACGAAGGATACACCTATGTCGTAGACATGGATTTGGAGAAATTCTTCGACACAGTCAATCAAGCGAAGATGATCGAACTGCTGTCCAGAACGATTAAAGACGGCAGAGTCGTATCGCTGATCCACAAATATCTGGCGGCAGGCGCGATCAACAAGGGGAAATTCGAGGAGACAGAGCTGGGACTTGTACAGGGCGGCAATATTAGTCCCCTGTGCAGTAACATCATGCTGAACGAGTTGGACCGCGAACTGGAGCGCAGAAGAATCAAGTTCGTCAGATATGCGGACGATATGCTCCTTTTCGCAAGGACGAAAAGGTCAGCGGCGCGGATGCTGGAACACATTCTGCCATTCATCGAAGGAAAATTGCGACTTCGGGTGAACCTAGAGAAGACAGTGGTGGCCTACATCGGAAAGATCAAATTTCTGGGCTACGGATTCTATCCGTCCAAGGACGGAATTAAATTACGTACCCACGCCAAGAGCATCAGCAAAATGAAAGCGAGAATAAAAGAGCTCACGGCAAGAAGCAAAGGGTTTGGATATGACGAGCTGAAATTAAAGCTGAAACAATTCATAACGGGATGGTTGAATTACTTCAAACTCGCGGATATGAAGAGCCTGCTTAAGGTAACCGATCAATGGCTCAGAAGAAGAATACGCATGTACATTTGGAAACGTTGGAAACGCGTACGAACCCGATATGCCATGCTACGTAAACTCGGAAACGACCACAACACCGCCTTCAAGTTCGCGAGTACAAGAAAAGGCTATTGGCGAACAGCCAAAAGCCCAATCCTGCACACGACTGTAACCGACATACTTCTGGAGAAAGCCGGTTACACAACCTTCTCAGCGTATTTCAAGTCTGTTCGAATGTAAACTTAGGAACCGCCGTATACCGAACGGTACGTACGGTGGTGTGGGAGGTCGGCTACTCAACTAATGAGTAGCCTCCTACCCGATTAAGCTTAAGAAAGGATAAAAAAGAAGAAAACTCCCTCTTTTCAACAACTTTTTGCACGTTTCTTACGTATATAGTTTAGATTCCTAATTAGCGGTTAAAGTTCTATTCATCTTCTATTCATGTTTTCGCTTTATACTGAGAGTAAAGGGAATTTAGGGAGGATAAGGATCATGTTGCGTAAAGGCAAAGTAAAGCGGATTGCAATCGGCGTTGCGGCAGCTATGATAGCCGCTGCTCCTTTATATGCTTCGTCGACAACTGCGTTTGCAGCTTCGACACCGAAAGTAACGAGCGTGACATCTGTCGTCAAACCGATCTACATATCCGGCAAGAGCTATTTCAATTTGGTGGATGTCGCCTTGAAGCCGACGGACGGCGGCCAAATCGCTACGTTTACGTTGAGCATTTACAATGGGGAAGCGAAGGAACTGGATCTTTCGGATTACTGGTTCCGGCTAAGCAGCGCTTCGGGAAGCACATATCCTATTAAAACGTCGGCTGCGGATGCGAATAAAACAAAGGTTTCCCCGTATTCCAAAACGTTCATTACCCTTTATGCAACCGTAGGACAATCGACGAAGCTTTCCGATCTGATCTTCAGGCTCGTGAAGTTCGACTTTAGCTCTTACAGTTCGAATAACTATGAGAAGACGGTTGGCAGCTACAAGTTCCCGACCAACTATACAAACGTTGTGGCGTCTGGATCGTATAAAGTTTTGTACTTCAGCAATACGCAAGTCAATACGAAAGTTCTCTCGGCCACGATCGGAGCTTCCGGCGACGATAACTTGGCCACCATCAATTTTGTTTATAACAACGTCGGAAAAAATGCGGTAACTCTGAGCAAATACAAGTACTACATTCAGACGGCAGAAGGCATTATGTATGAAGCGACGCCGGAGGAGACGGAAGATTTGGTTATCGCTCCTCTGAAGAGGGAGGAAGTCAAGCTAACCGCCAACATTCCGGCTTCCTTGAAAACGACCGGCTGGAAGCTTATCGTGGCCAAGGACAACGGGGGAGAGACCGCCCTAGAGCTGCCGGTCGGAGCATACCAACTCTCGTTCGGTGGGTCTACAGGCAGTACGACGGCAAGCAATCAATTTACGTATACGAACACCCAAGGCTCCTACCAAGTCAGCCTGCTGCAGATTGTAAGACAGCCTTGGGAAAGTCAGGACGTATTGACCGCTCGCATCCGCATTCAGAATAAAGGCACGGAGACGGCTGCCTTGCCTAATCTTGCCGGTTATTTCTACCTGGATGACAAGGTTCAGCTGGACTTTAAAACGATCGCGATCAGCAATCAGCTTGGCTTGAACGCCAATGGCTACGTAGATATCGATGTTTATGCGAAGCTTCCGACCAATTACACGTTGAATTCGGTTAAGCTTGTGGTGAACAATAAGGTCGATGAGCAAACTTCGACGAAGATTGGCGAATTGACCAACGCTTCGGCAATCGCCCAAATTCCGGTGTACGGTTCCGAACAAGCGTACGCAATCGCAAGAGAAGGCAGTGCGATGAGCGGAACAGTCGATTCCGTTAATATCTACAAGAGCACGACGACCAAGCTTTATACGACGCAAGTGACGTTGACCAACAACGAATCCCGGACAATCGACCCGGTTAAGCTGGTCGGCTTCTTTAAAAATACAAACGGGGATATCTTCCCGGCTGCGATATCGACCGGCGAAGGAAAAGTAAATCCGAAAAACAAGGCGCTCTTGAACTTCAGTGCAAGCATTCCTCTGGATTACGATACGAGCAGCCTGCAGTTGATCGTCGGCGAAGCCGTGACGGATACGAACTATACGACCGGCACGAACACGGCAGACGGTTATGTGAACGCGGTCGCGATTCGTCTCCCGCAGGACCAAGGCGTCAATACCACATATAAAGATGTATCCCTTGCTCCGTACAAGCTTACGATCAATGAAATCACGCCTCAAGTGTTCGCGCAAGCTTCGGGACAAGAGGTTAAACTCGTGCTGAATTACGACTTGATCAAGGATACGACCTATAATGTTTTCGCCACGGATCGAAAGCTGCTGCTGACGGTTGAAGGAACGGATCCGAACGATGGAGCGGTGTATACGTACTTCTCCAAAGAAATTGCCTTGGAGGGCGAAGCCGATTCGTTTGCCGCCGGTACGGATCTAACGGCAACCTTCGGCGCAACGTCCGAGTATAACGGCATAGACGGTACCCTTAATTACAACGTTCGCCTCTATGAAGTTGTCAATGGCGCCAAGAAGCTGGTTGCGGACCGTCCGCTTGACTATTGGTACATTGAGCAAACCTGGAATACCGAGGAAGCAGGCTCTTAAACTTCTCTTCTCACTCCCTGCCGAGGCCGATGCCTCGGCAGTTTTAATATTCGCGTTAGTTCCGGGAAAATCGACACGCAAGCGTCTGACTATGATAAAATAGAGCCAGTAATCTTTAAGTTATTGGAGATCGAATATGGCCATTCCAGAAACGGTAGATTCCCGTACATTCCCTGCCCAGGTGAGAGCCGTCGGCACGACTTCGCGGCAACGGTTAGAAGCGAGCAATCACAGACTCAAAATACGGGGATTCTTTTTTGCTGTCGAATACATCGGATACATTCTTACTTTCTACTTGTTGATGACCGTGAAAATTATGCCCGAATTTACCCACATCAACTCACTTAATCCATTTTCATGGATCGGGCAGATGCCGGTTATCGAGGAATACGCGCTGTTTTTGCTCATGTTTCTCGTCATCCATGCTTTTTCCCTTATCCAAGGCTACTTGTTCTCGGGTAAAGCCGAACGTTCGTTCATGGAAGAATACTGGTTTGTGGCGAAATCCAGCGTGTATGCCTTTCTCATCACGATTGGCATTACCTTCTTATTGAAAACGACCTTTCTATATTCTAGGATTACATTGGTTACGTTTATCGTTCTTATCCTGTGCGAGTCCTTGTTATGGAGAGTTCTCTATACAGCTCTGATCAATTATTTGAATCAAAAAGGAACGATTCGGAACCACGTCCTTATTGTAGGGGCCGGCAAGGTCGGCGCGGAAATTTTGGAGCAGGTCACCCAAGGGAAAAGCAAAAACCATTTCGTCGGATTTCTGGACGACTATAAAACGGGAGAAGGGATCATCGGGAGAAGCGATCAGTTGGAAACGATCCTGCAACAGACGCGCGTCGACACGATCTATATTACGATTCCTTCCGAACGCCAAATGATCGAATCGATCATCCATGCGGTATATAAGTACAATGTGGACATTCGGATTATTCCGGAAATGTACGACCGCATGGCCACGGTGTTCACGTTCCGCAAAGATCTGGACTATCCGTGCATGCAAGTGGTCAAAACGCCGCTCAGAGGCATGAACATCGTGCTTAAGCGGATGGCCGACATTTTGGGAAGTCTTGTTTTATTGACCGCGCTGTCGCCGGTTTTTCTGGCGGTTGGGCTATGGATCAAGCTGGATTCCAAGGGGCCGGTATTTTTCCGCCAGCAGCGGATCGGAAAGAACGGAATGTCCTTTCATATGCTGAAGTTCCGTTCGATGCACAATGAAGCGGAGCGAATGAAGTCGTCATTGGCGAAAGACAACGAGGCAAGCGGACCGGTTTTCAAACTGAAAAACGACCCGCGAGTGACAAGATCCGGCAAGTGGCTGCGAAAGTATTCGCTTGACGAGCTGCCGCAGCTTTGGAACGTGTTAAAAGGAGAAATGAGCCTGATCGGACCAAGGCCTCCGTTGCCCCAGGAAGTCGAACAATATACGAATTACCATTGGAGGCGGCTGGACGTGCTTCCGGGCATGACCGGGCTATGGCAGGTTAGCGGCAGGAGCGACCTCGATTTCGAACAGTGGGTCGACCTGGATATCTATTATATCGAACGCTGGAGCCTGGGACTAGAGTTGAAAATTTTGCTGAAAACGATACCTGTAGTGGTCAAAGGTACGGGGGCGTATTGACGAGGAGTGGCGAGTGGTGAGTACAAAGAAACAAAGCAAGCGCGATCTGGAGCCGAACCCGAGCTTTATCATGCATACGTTCGCTTGGGGCTGGATCGTCTGCTTGCTGCTGATCGCAGGGTTTAACAATGGGATTTTTCAGGGATACGGCATTCATAATCCGTCCTCTTATCAGTTTGAAAAACCGATCCTATATTCCATGCTTGTGGCGTTCTTCATTGTCTGCTGGTGCGTTATCCATATCGTGCAGAAGTATACGACATGGAAAACGAACGCGGCGCTCGGCGTTGCGGGACTGGTCATTCCGTTGGTTTACCTTCTGGCAACGTTTCAAGCGGGCTCTCCCTACCTGGCGAAATACGGACTGTTTGTCAGCATCATGTTGTTCGTCTTTTTTATCGCCGGGATTTTGCTTGCCAACTATAAAAGCATATTGCAATGGTTTCCGACCGTATATCTAATTTTCGGATATTTTGTCGTCTTTTACGGGTTCCTTACTTTGTTCGGTAACGCGTATATGCTGGATTCGCTTACGCCGCAGGACGGGGTGCGGATTACGTCGGTCTTCCAATATCCAAATGCGTATGCCGTACTGCTCCTGACGCTGTGGATCGCGATATTGATTGAAATTAATCGAACGAGCAGCCGGTTTGCGCAGCTCCTTCACGGGTTTATGCTGATGCCGGTCATCGTGTCGTTTTTTCTCACCCTCTCCCGCGGGGCGCTCGTAATCCTCCCCGTTATCGCGGTAGCCGCTTTGGCGATGTTTACGCTCCGTCAACAGATCATGGCCATTCTTTATTCCGTTATCGGCGTAGGCTTGTCTCTGGCGATCTACACGGCGCTGACGGAACGGGGAATCGCCGTCATTACGGGGATTCAAGAAGCGGCGGCCAATCAGGCGGCTTTCGATACGGTCGCGATGTTCTCGGGAGAAACGATCGGCTATTGGGGACTGCTGATCGGCGTTTCCGTTGTCATGTCGGCTGCAACCTTTGCGCTGGCTAAGTACGTAGAGCCGAAGGTGACGAAAATGACCGAACGTTTCGGATCCCGGTGGGCCAATGCGACGCTGCCGCTTGCTTTCATCGGCGTGTTCGTGATCGGGGCGGCGGCCATTTTCTCGGGACTCCTCACCCGATTTCTTCCGCCGATCATTCGCGAACGGGTGGAAGGCGTCAACTTCCAAACGCACAGCGTGTACGAACGCCTGACGATGTATAAGGACGCGCTGTCCATCTGGAAACAAAATCCGATCTTTGGCGCCGGGACAGGGACGTGGGAATCGTTTTACGAGCGGTACCAATCTTACCCTTACTCGAGCATGCAGACGCACAGCTATTTCGTGCAGCTGCTGGCGGAAACGGGCATTGTCGGCTTCATCGCGATTGTCGGGTTGATTGCGGCCATTCTCGTCGTCTTCCTGCGCTCCTATCGCAAAGCCGAGGAAGAGGAACGGTCCGTGACGCTGTTTTATTTTATGACGCCGGTTACGATCCTTCTTCACTCCTTGATCGATTTCGGCATGTCCTATCTGTTGTACGGATTCATCGTCTTCCTTTGCCTGGGCATTCTGGCCGGAACGCAGCGGAATGTCATTTTCTCGAACGTAACGGAAGCGAAAAGACGGATCGTTCAGTATAGCACGGCTGCCGCGCTCGGGGCGTTGTCGATTGCGGTTGTCGTTTTTGCCGCCAAATGGCTTTATGCAAGCGATCAATTCGACAAATATACGCAAGCGGTCAACACGAATCAAACCTACGAAACGATGATGAGCCATCTGGACAGCAGCTTGAAGCAAAACCCGGGCCACCCGATCGTTCTCAACCAGGCGGTTGCGATCAATTACCAGGTGTATGAGCAAACGCAAGACCCGACGTACCTCGACGTTGCGCAACAATATTTGGACAAGCTCGTTGCGAAAGAGCCGAATTACCAGGCGGGCATGTATATGAATTACCTGGTTCACGAGAAGGCGGGGGACGACGAAGCCGCCCTTCAAATCATTCTGGACGGCATCGCGTCCAATAAGTACGAACAGGGATATTACGAACAAGCCGTATCGGTTTTGCTTCGGCAATGGGAAGATCAGCGTCAATCCGGAAGCGACTCTCAAGCGGCGGAAGACAAGATCATCGAGCTGCACGATGAAATGGTTCGCCTGAGGGCGGGCGTCGACGAGCTGCCGGAAACCGTCATCGTAAGCCGGCCTTTCAACGTGCCGAACTCCGTCCGTGTAGCGGCGGGACAAGTCTACTATGTCAACGGCGACTATGCAAAGGCGGAAGAGGTGCTGCAGCCCGGTATTATGGAAGATTTGTCCCAACCGAACGACCGTTATGCGGCTAGGTACTACCTCGCGTCGCTTCGCAAGCAAGGGAAGGACGATCCGGCGCTCTACGAGCGGCTGATTCAAGCGGATCCGGAAGAAGCGAACGTCCTTGGTCAGCTACTCCAATGAAAGTAAAGGACTTATGAAATGCAAATATCCGTAATTATCCCGACGTTGAACGCGGAGCGCTATTTGCCGGCTTTGCTGGATCGGCTCCATAGGCAGACGGTGAAGGCGCACGAGATCATTGTCGTCGATTCCGACTCCGGTGACCGGACCGTGGCGATCGCCAGGGAAAATGGGGCCAAAGTGCTCCAAATCCCGAAAGAGCGGTTCGATCACGGGGGCACGCGGAATATGGCGGCTTCCAAGGCGTCCGGGGACGTGCTGGTGTTTCTGACGCAGGATGCGCTGCCGGAGGACGACCGGCTGCTCGAGGCGCTCACGCGGCCGCTGGCGGAGCATCCCGAAGTATCGTCCGTTTGCGGGCGCCAAGTCGCCAGGCCGGGCGCGGCCGTGCTCGAACGAATGACGGCCGAATTGAATTATCCTCCCGAGCCGCAGCACAAGTCGCTTAAAGATTTGGATCGGCTCGGCATCAAGCTTTTTTTCTTTACGAACGTGTGCGCTGCCTATCGGCGGGAGGCTTTCGAAGCGATCGGCAGATTTCCGGAACCGATTATTTTGAACGAAGATATGGTCATTACCGCCAGGTTCATTTTAAATGGCTATACCGTTGTTTATCAGTCGGAAGCGAGAGTCATCCATTCCCACCATTATACGTTGCGGCAGCAGTTTCGACGGAACTTCGACATCGGCGCTTCGCTGAGAATCCACAACTGGATTTTGAAGCATGCGAAAGCGGAGGGCCAAGGCGTCAAGCTCGTCAAAAAACAAATGCAGCAGCTCCTGCAGAGCGGCGATTGGCGGTCCGTTCCCCGGCTGGTGCTGGAAGCTGCGGCGAAGTATAGCGGTTATCGTCTCGGATTAAGCTATCCGGCCATCCCCATGTTTATCCGCAAGAAGTTGAGCATGTATTCTTTTTACTGGAATCGCGAGGAGCACGAACGCGCAAGTTATTCGGTCCCCTTGAACCATGACGAACGATAAAACGAAAGGATGGATCATGATGAACGTGAAACGTTTTTCTTATTCGGCGCTTATCGCAGCCGTAATCGTTGCCGGCGGTTTCGGCCTTTACAAAACCGTATACGCGGATGCTTCGACGGCAGCTCCGGGCTCCACGGATGACCCGATCGTCACGAAAAGCTACGTAGATCAAAAAATAGCCGAACTATTGGGCCAGGGAACCGGGAACGGGGATTCGACGGGCAGCGGCAACGGCTCCTCCTCCGGTAGCGCAGGAGAGGCGGAAAACGGGCAAGGCGATGCCCTGGAGGTCGTGAACGTTCCGTTCGGCAAGCGCATCATGGTGAACGGCGGCGGCGAGCTTGTCGTCCGCGTGGGCAAAGCGGTCGCGTATACGACCGATGCGAACGGGCTGTCCGATCTGACGGCCGGCGCCGACCTCACGAACGGCAAGCCGGTGCCGCTCAACCACCTGATCCTGTTCCCACGCGACGGCCGCGGCGTCGAGCCGGATCCGAACCAGAAGAACGGGTTGACGGTGCTGGTGCGGGGCGGGTATCGGGTGGAATAGAATGGGGTTTCGCCAATTACAGGAATCTACAGAAATAGTCAAAAACTGCGAGGAAACATGGTATAATATTCGATAATATGAGCTCTGAAGCGTTTAATAGCAGGAGCAAATGGAATCGGCGGTGCGCGTAGTTCATGAAGTCTTTTCTTTTTAGGATCATTTACAAGTTAGCAATCTCTATGAAAAAAGTGTTGATTCCGTTCATTCCGCAGTCCATGAGAAAGAGACTGAAGAAGAAAGTAATCGACAGAGCCTTCTCTTTGGAAAAGCTGGACATACGTTCGACATCGGTACAACATTTGAACATTACGGGGATTAACTTAATCGGCTATGCAAGGGCCGAAATGGGAATCGGCGAATCTTGCAGGATTGCGGCAAAGTGTATAAGCACAACCTCAATCCCGTTTGACATTATTAATTTTAAAGGTACGAATACGGCAAGAATGACCGATATGTCGTGGCGGCACAAGGAAGTTGAGGCTCCGCAATACAATGTAAATATCTTTCACGTGAATGCTGAACAAATGGTTGAAGTTTATACGCATTTTGGGCAATCGCTCTTTGAGAAAAGGTATAACATCGGGTACTGGCATTGGGAATTACCCGAATTTCCGGATGAGTGGTTGGATGGTTTTAAATTTGTAAACGAGGTATGGGTTCCAACATCTTTCGTGGCCGAGTCTGTTTCCGCAAAGAGCAATGTTCCCGTTTCCATCATACCCCATGGCATTGAAGTGAAAATAGAAAATCCTCGGAATCGATCCTATTTTCAACTTCCGGAGCGATCGTTTTTATTTCTTACCATGTACGATATGAACAGCTTCCAAGAACGGAAAAACCCAATTGCCTCTATTGAAGCTTTTAAGAAAGCATTTCAACCGGATGATTCTTCTGTCGGTCTAATTGTGAAAGTAAATAATGCCGGTTCGAATAAAGAGGATATGAAACAGCTTTTGGCGCTTGTAACTGGCTATGTCAATATTTATATCTTAAAAGAAACTTTCAGTCGTAACGATACGAATGCTTTGATTCAGTGTGCGGATAGTTACATATCGCTGCATCGGAGCGAAGGTTTCGGCTTGGGGTTGGCTGAGGCTATGTATTTAGGCAAACCCGCTATCGGGACGAACTGGTCTGCCAATACCGATTTTATGAATGAAGAGAATTCGTGTCCTGTCCGATATCGACTTAAAAAAATCGGCAAAGATTACGGGCCGTATACGGCGGAGCAAATCTGGGCAGATCCCGATATTGAACATGCCGGCGAATATATGGTGAAACTGGTGAATGATTCTGGTTTTTATGATCGAATTTCAATGAACGGGATGCATTCGATCAAAACGGACTTCTCCCCGCAGGCAGTAGGTACTAAAGTAGAAAAGCGTTTAAAAGAGATAAGCGATCAATTAGGAGGCCGGTTATGACGATTACCAGTCTAATCATGGCGGGCGGAAAAGGCGAACGTTTCTGGCCGAAAAGCAGAACGAACCTGCCTAAACAGTTTTTAAATATATCCGGCAATAAGTCGATGATCCAACAGGCGGTTGCCCGTTTGGAACGATTAATGGATATACGGCAAGTGTTTATCGTAACGAATGAACTCTACGCGGAGTTGATCAGAGTTCAGATCCCGCATCTCCCCGAGGAGAATATTATCATTGAACCGGTTGGCAAAAACACGGCACCTTGCGTAGGACTTGCGGCAATCCAGATCGAACAGAAATTTCCTGACAGTACAATGGTCGTTCTGCCATCCGATCATATCATTAAGGATGAAGAAGAGTTCATTCGAATTCTTGAAACGGCAACGCAAGTAGCGGCAACAGACGAAAACATAGTTACGCTTGGCATCACTCCTCTTTATCCGGAGACGGGATACGGATATATCGAAAGCACTGGACAAATCAATGAAGTTAACGGTTTAGATGTTCACCGGGTAAGTCGGTTTGTCGAAAAGCCGGACTTAAATACCGCCGAAAACTATTTGAAAGCCGGAAACTTTTACTGGAATAGCGGTATTTTTGTTTGGAAGACGACGACAGTACTTAAGAAAATCAAAGAATATATGCCTGAAGTAGACATTCTGTTGAATTCCATTCGAAGTGCGCTCGGCAGTCCGTTTCAGAAACAAGTCATTAAGTCGGAGTTCGCCAAGATGCCGGACGAATCTATCGACTACGGTATCATGGAAAAAGCGGACAATATTTATGTAGTTCCGTGCAAACTTGGTTGGGACGACGTCGGAAGCTGGACAGCGTTAGACCGAATCAATGACCGTGATGAAAATGGCAATGTAATTATAGGCAATACGCTCAATATGGATACAAAGCATTGCATCATTGAAAGCAACAACGGCAAATTAATCGCGACGTTAGGGATTCAGGATTTGATCGTAGTAGACACCGAGGATGTCACGCTGATTTGCACAAAAGATAAAGCACAAGAAGTAAAACGGCTGCTCAAAGAGCTTCGAACGCAAAAGCTCGAGCAATACTTATAAATTTCAAAGGAGAATTTCTAATGGCTAAGAGCGCACTGATAACGGGGATTACAGGGCAAGACGGATCTTATTTGGCAGAACTGCTCCTTTCGAAGGGCTACAAGGTTTATGGATTGCGGCGCAGAACAAGCTACCCAATTATGGAAAATATTGAGCATATTGCGGACGAGATTGAGTTCCTTGAAGGGGATTTGTTGGATCAAGGTTCTTTGGTTAGTGCAATTCGGAAGGCAAATGCAGATGAAATTTATAACTTGGCCGCACAATCTTTTGTTGGTACTTCATGGGATCAACCCGGTTTAACCGGCCAAACAACTGGCATCGGTGTAACTAACATTTTGGAAGCAATTCGGGTTACAGATACAGCTGTTAAGTTCTATCAAGCGTCGAGCAGCGAAATGTTCGGTAAGGTCGTGGAAACGCCACAAACAGAGACGACTCCATTTTACCCGAGAAGTCCGTATGGGGTTGCAAAAGTATATGGTCACTGGATTACAGTTAACTACAGGGAGAGCTATGATCTTTTTGCTTGTTCTGGTATATTGTTTAATCACGAATCTCCTCGCCGCGGTGTAGAATTTGTAACCAGAAAGGTGACCAACGCAGTTGCAAGAATTAAGCTTGGACTGCAAAAAGAGCTTCGGATGGGCAATTTGGATGCTAAACGCGATTGGGGCTTTGCAGGAGACTATGTAAAAGCGATGTGGCTTATGCTGCAGCAAGACAAACCGGACGATTATGTCATCGCTACGGGAGAAACGCATACGGTTGAAGAGCTTGTGCAAATCGCGTTCAGTCATGTAGGACTGAATTGGCAGGATTATGTTGTTATCGATCCGAAGTTCATTCGGCCAGCCGAAGTGGATTTGCTTCTTGGAGATCCGACGAAAGCAAAGAAAAAGCTTGGCTGGGAGTTGGAAGTCGGTTTCGAGCAATTGGTACAAATGATGGTGGAGAGCGATTTAGAGAAGGCTTCAAGATATGGCAAGGTATTAAACTACCTTTGAGAGCGGTGAAAATATGAGGGCAATTATTACCGGAATTAACGGCTTTGTGGGGAGACACTTAGCCAGTTATTTAATTGAAAAAGAGTACGAAGTTTGGGGGACAACCAGACAAACTTCAATTATGGCTATTCATAGTTTGCCGTGGAATATTTTATCTGTTGACTTGAATGATGAAAATCAATTAATCAAACATCTGAATGAGATCAGACCGGATTATATATTTCATCTTTCGGGACAGAGTTCTGTGAAAAAGTCCTGGGAAAATGTTAAAGACACCTTCCAATCAAATGTGGATCATACGATATCCTTGTTAGAAGCAATAAAAAAAAGCGATGTTTCTGCTTCAGTTAAAATTATTACAGTAGGTTCTTCCGAGGAATATGGCAAGGTTCCAACAGATATGATGCCGATTAAGGAATCGACTCCCTTACAGCCGATTAGTCCTTATGGAGTATCTAAAGCTTCTGTATCAATGTTGGCTCAGCATTATTACAATGCATATGGAATAAGAATTGTTCATGCCAGACCTTTTAATCATATTGGTCCGATGCAACGTATTGGTTTTGTTGCATCGGATTTTGCTAAGCAAATTGCTGAAATTGAATTTGGACTAAAAGCGCCCTTAATAGAGGTAGGCAATCTTAATTCGGAGCGGGATTTTTGCGACGTAAGAGATATTGTTTCTGCGTACGAATCCTTATTGAAAAATGCAAGATTTGGAGAGATATATAATGTTTGCTCTGGAAAACCGGTAACCATCCGTTTTATCCTTGAGCAATATATCAGCTTTAGTACTTTTAGTAACATTGAAGTTAGGGAAAATCAAGCTTTGCATAGGCCGGTGGATTATCCTCGTTATTATGGTGATCCTACGAAAATACATGAGCAGACGGGATGGAGCAATCGAATTGCTATCAAACAGTCTTTAGAAGATATATTAAACTACTGGAGAACTGAAATATCCAGCAACTCTAAGGAGTATTCCCGTAATGTTTAAAAAGGCAAAAGAAATATATGCCTACAGGCAAATGCTGGAAAGTCTGGTTCTAACTGATTTAAGGACACGTTATAAGGGTTCTTTTCTAGGTTTTTTTTGGACTCTTCTCAACCCATTGCTTATGTTGTTGGTTTATTCTATTGTCTTCAAATTTGTTGTAAGAATAGAAATGGATAATTATACGGCATACTTATTTATTGGTTTAATATCGTGGAATATTTTAAGCCAATCTATTACTGCTGGATCCAGTGCTGTTATAAGAAACGCCGGCCTAGTAAAAAAGATTTACTTTCCTAAAGAAATATTGCCACTGGCTGTTGTCTCGGGAGGATTCATAAATTATTTTTTCAGTTTGATTATTCTAATTCCAATACTGTTAATAGCAAAGGTTCAGGTTGGTTTGCCATTATTATTGCTGCCGCTTGTTTTATTAATTTATTTTATTTTCACATTATCGTTGGCTTTATTGATATCCGGACTGAATGTTTATTTTCGTGACCTTGAGCATATTATGGGGATTTTGGTTATGGTTTGGTTTTATCTGACCCCTATCGTATTTCCAAGCAATATGATTCCTGAAGAAATAGGCTATATTTTTGATTATAACCCTATGCGAGTCATAATAGAAAGCTTCCAGCAGATTTTCTTTTATAATCAATACCCCAATACGGTTGAATTGCTGGTTGTTGCACTTTTATCAAGCGTTCTTCTCATACTTTCTTTAAAGGTGTTCAAAAAACTTAGTCGTCATTTTGCCGAAGAAATATAAGGGTGGTAAATTAGATGGAAGTCATTCAAGTCAGTAATGTGACTAAATCTTTCAAAATATATAAGGAACGTGCATCAACATTAAAAGAGCGCATTTTGGGCAGGCGGAACAAAGCGGAAGTTTTTACAGCACTGGATAACGTATCTTTAACTATTTCAAAAGGTGAGACGGTTGGATTACTTGGAAGAAATGGTTCTGGAAAAAGTACACTTTTAAAGCTCCTGACGGGAATCCTGTATCCGGATCGGGGAACGATAGATGTAGAGGGAAAGGTTTCAAGCTTATTGGAGCTCGGAGCGGGGTTTCATCCCGATTTTACAGGCAGAGAAAACATCTATATGAATGCCGCGATTTTGGGCTTAAATAAGAAAGAAATCAAAGCAAAACTAAATGATATTATTACTTTTTCTGAACTAAAAGATTATATTGAAAATCCGGTTCGAAATTATTCTTCGGGGATGTACATGCGGTTGGCGTTTTCCGTTGCGATTATGGTTGAACCGGATATTTTATTAATTGACGAAGTATTGGCTGTCGGTGACACTGCATTCCAGCAAAAATGCATGGACCAGTTATTGAAGCTCAAAAGTAATGGAACGACTATCGTTTTTGTTTCGCATGACTTGGGAGCTATGGAAAAGCTATGTGACCGGGTCGTTTGGATTAATAATAGTAAAGTGGTTGACGATGGTAGTCCAAGACGAGTTATTGATAAGTACCTGACTTATTTGAGCGAAGAAGAAAATAAAAGATTAATTGAAGAAGATATGGTAATAGAACCTGACTCATCGGTCCCAATCGATGAGCTGGAAGTTGAAGAAAAAAATGAAACTGCAAATAGATGGGGAAACCGTGATGTTGAAATTACGGATGTGATCTTTACTGATGGCCAAAACAATAAAAAGCTAGGTTTTCTTTCCGGAGAGAGGATGCATATAAAACTTAAGTTTAGAGCAAAGAAAAATATCGAAAACCCGGTATTTGGAGTCAGTATAGTCACAATAAATAATATCCATTGTTATGGAACAAACACTTCGATTGATCAATTTGTTGTTAAGGATCTAAAGCAATCAGATCAAGGAGAGATGGAATTTGTAGTACCTTCATTGGATTTAGTATCGGGTACTTATCTCGTATCTGTTGCGGTTCACGATACAAATGGGAATCAATATGATTACCATGATAAAAAATACTCCTTTAAGGTTTCAAGTACAATAAATGACGTTGGGATTGTAAAATTAAAGCATATTTGGAGATTTAGAGAGATTTAGGAGGGGATACCATGAGAAAAACATTCACCCCTGGGGATGTTATGAATCAAATAAGAACTGTCGTGCGCCAAGATAAGGTAAATTTCCTTGAAAATGAACCTTCAATTAATGAGCTGCAGGATAGCACACCGGTTGGAGAGCAAATGCAAAAGCTAAATCAGCAATTAAAAAGATTATCTCAGCGGGTAACCCCCAATATGCCCGTCGCTTTTGTAGAACCTCAGTTAGTATCAAGATTTAAATTATTAGGAAAAGTACTTGTTCCGATTCGGAAATTCGGAACCCGATTATTTACAAAATGGTATGTAGATGTTTTCTCACATCAACAAAAGTACTTGAATCAAGAAATATGGTTTGGATTAAATGCAGCTGTTGAAGCGCTTAATAATCAGACGAGAGTTATTTCTCATCTTAAGGAAAAGAATGCTTCATTACAAAATGAATTATTTAAACAGGATGAACTGCTCCATGCACTGAGAGACGAATTGCTAAAAGTTAAGAAACAGATTGAAGATGAAAAAAGAATGGATTTCGATTATTCCACATTTGCAAATAAATTTAGTGCAGAGCCAGACGAAGTAAAGCGAATCTATTCGAAATATATGCCATATTTTCAAAATAGCGAAGTGGTAGTTGATTTGGGGTGCGGGAAAGGTTACTTCCTAGAACTACTTCAAGAGCATGGAATTCGCGGATACGGAGTTGA
Source organism: Cohnella algarum (assembly GCF_016937515.1). Taxonomy (NCBI): domain Bacteria; kingdom Bacillati; phylum Bacillota; class Bacilli; order Caryophanales; family Paenibacillaceae; genus Cohnella; species Cohnella algarum. Next base: position 1,084,959 of record NZ_JAFHKM010000002.1, on the reverse strand, counting down.
CTCTAACCCACGCTTAATTGAGGAATGTGTCTCCAAAGGCTTCCAAGCTGAAGTCAACGATGTGCTTAATTTCCTATCGGAGGCCAAGGATAGCTGTTTGGACGGTATATTTGTCGGACACGTCATTGAACATTTATCTGTCAAGCATAAAATAGAATTTATTCAATTACTTTATAGAAAGTTAAAAAAAGACGGAACTCTTGTAATTGAGACTCCGAATACTACTTCAACTTATGTAATGCATAATGTATATTACCTGGACCCAACACACGAAAAACCTCTTTTCCCGGAGGCATTAAAGCACTTGTTTGAAATAACAGGCTTCACGGTAGTAGCTTCTTTTTTGAGTGAGGAAATTGTTCCGAAAATAAATGAAGCCAATCACTTCTACAATTTTTCTCTTGTCTTAAAAAAATAATTATTGGGAGAGTTATATGAAAATTGCAGTTGTTACTCCATGGTTCTCGGATAGTATTTCTGGAGGGGCAGAGCGATTTGCCGGCGGGATTGCCAAGAGTTTATTGAATGCGGGTTGTAATGTTGAGATTCTGACTACTTGTGGCAGAGATTCTTTTTGGGACTGGGGGAAGGACTATTATAATGAGGGTTTATCCGTTGTAGGTGAGTTAAAAATTAGACGGTTTTCCCTAAGAAAAAGAAATCTGGAGTTATACGAGCAGTTAATGGGGAAGATGATACAAAAAAATAAATTGTCTTATACAGAAGAAATGCAGTTATTGCTGGAAACGGTCAACAGTGACTCAATGTATAATTTTATAGATAATAATGCAAATGAGTATATCTTTATTTTTATTCCATATCTTTATGGAACTACCTTTTGGGGGAGTAAAATCAAGCCATCCCACTCTTTCATTGTACCCTGTGTACATGATGAGGATATGGCTTATTTCAGTTCAATCGGTCATATGTTTCAGCGGTCACAAGGTTTATTGTTCAATACAATAGAGGAAAAAGAATTTACTTTGCAGTTGCATGGAATTGCTGAAGAAGACTGCATTGTTTCAGGTGGAGGAGTAGAGCTTGCATCAAAGCCTAACCCGGAGACATTTAAACAAAAGTATAAAATTAGTGGCGACTATTTTGTATATGTTGGACGTCAAGTATCTGGGAAGAATGTTCCCCAGCTTCTTGAATTTTTTTCTCGTTACAATGAAGAGATTCGCCCGGACGTTAAGCTCGTATTTGTAGGCAAGGGAGAGGAACAGCTTGTTGAAGTGATGAAAAACTCTCCTAACATTGTTCACATTGGAGAAGTAGATGATCAGGATAAATACGATGCGATGGCAGGAGCTCTTGCACTCATCCAGCCATCGCTAATGGAGAGCTTTTCAATTGTAATTATGGAAAGTTGGCTTTGTGGCACTCCGGTTATCGTTCATGAATTATGTGCAGTAACAAAGGGACACTGCGTGAGGAGTGGCGGCGGATCATTCTATAAGGATTATGAAAGCTTTAAAAATTTGATGCAAGAGTTTTCATCTCCAAAGCTCAATCTTAAGGAAATGGGAGAGAAAGGCCGCCAATATGTTGAGCAGTTTTATACGTGGCCCAAAACAGCAGAACGTATATTAAATTTTTTTGACTCCAAGGGTTTTAATAAGGAGGAATTGATTTCATGAGGCTGCTTATTGATGTGCAAACTTTATATACAAATGAAAAAAATAGAGGCATAGGCATTTATACTTATAATTGGCTTAAAAATATCGTTACCAAGGATAAAGCATCGCGTTTTTTCCTAATGAGAAAAAAAAACAATACATGGCAATTTACGTTTGTTTCGGAATTTCTTTCGTTGGATGATAGGATCAATCGAGATCAATATTGGGAAGAATCAGATATTAACGAATTTATATTGAGAAACAAGATAGATATTATCCATTTTACCAGTCCATTTATGTTCGATATTGAAGTGCCTGATATGACGCAATTAAAGGTAAAAAAAACCTACCTTGTTTACGACCTAATCCCGATTATAATGAAGGAACATTACTATGACACTTGGCCTGATCATATTAGAAAAATCTATGACGAACGATGTAAAATCGTTTCGAAGGCCGATTTAATTTTAACGATATCCCAAGCCTCCAAGAACGATTTGGTCCAGAGATTAAGTATTAACCCAGGCAGGATTGAAGTGATTTATGCGTCAACCAATGAGGAATTGTATCAGAATTCAAGAACCGGCATGGAACCTGATATTCTTGAGGAAGAATTAGGCTTGAGTTCTCCTTTTATTTATTCTTTAACTGGATATGATGTTAGAAAAAATAATAAGGGTCTTATCAAAGCTTTTTCTAATATATCTTCCGCATATCCCGAACTAAAGTTAGTGATTAGCGGGATAAAGAATGATCTTGAACAAAACGAATTTAAACAATACGCATCATCTATAAATGCTCCGGTTGACAGAATTATCTTTTTGGGTTTTGTGAGCGAAGAATGTTTGGTTGCATTATATAGAGAATGTGAAGTATTTGTTTTTCCCTCCCTTTACGAAGGCTTTGGTTTGCCCGTATTGGAAGCGATGAGGGTAGGGGCTCCTGTTATAACGACAAATTGCTCCTCATTAGTAGAAGTAGCCGGAGAGGCTGCTATATTGGTCAAACCTGATGATGATGAGGAATTGGTTCAGGCCCTCCATAGTGTTTTGGAGGATTCAACGGTCAAGCAACAATTGAAGGAGAAAAGCTTAAAGCAATCCCAATTTTTTAATTGGAATAACGTAACGCTTGATAGTATGCAAACTTTAAAAAAACTTTTGAATAATATAATGGAGGAAACGACAAACGGCAAGCCAATATTGGCATTCGTTAGTCCGCTTGCTCCTCAAGTATCCGGAATAGCAGATTACAGCGAAGAAATGTTGATCTATCTTAGAGATTATTTTGAAATTAAAATAATTGTAAATGGTATAACACCGTCAAATGCATTTATATCGGAGAACTTTGAAGTTATTGATGTAAAAAAACAACAGTCGAGGTTAGACTCCATTTCCTATCGTCTCTATCATATGGGAAATAATGAGTTGCACGATTGGATTTACGAATTGCTTAAGAAATACCCGGGAACGGTTTTGCTGCATGATTTGAATCTTTTTGGGTTCTTTATGCATACTACGTTTGTAAAAGGATTTAAAGAACAATTCCGTAATGAACTAACTTATGCATATGGCCCGGAAGGATTTGAAGCAGGCAGACAGCTATTAGAGAACGGCACGTATCCGAATAGTCAGCAATTCCCGTTATTCCACAAAGTTGTTGATTTAAGCAATGGTTTGATCGTTCATAGCAAATGGCTAAAGGAAACGATAGAAACATCAGCTTCATTTACCGGCGATATTAAAGTCGTTCCGCATGGGGTTGCTTTCGATCCAAGCCTAGAATCGCCTCAAGTGGATGAGATGAGAAACCATCTCAGAATGGATCCCAAAAAATTTACTATCGGCGTGTTTGGTAATATGATTCCAAACAAGCGGATAGATGTTATCATTCGATGTTTTGCAAGTTTATTAAAAACAAATCCGAACACGGATTTATATATAGTTGGTCACGCTGAACAAAATGTAAAGCAGGATTTGTTAAAGCTCGTAAAACATTTTGGCATTTCACATAATGTGAAATTTATTTATTCGCCGGATATTATAGATTTCAAGCGATATATTATGGCTAGTAATCTATGTATTAACTTAAGATGGCCAACTATGGGAGAGACTTCGGGAACTTTAACGCGTGCACTAGGCTACGGTATTCCTTGTATCGTTTCGAATGTAGGTTCATATCAAGAATATCCGGATAATTGTGTTTGGAAGGTCGACTGCGATGTTTATGAGGAGGAGTTATTGTTAGCATACTTACTGGAATTGGTAAATAATAAAGGGATAAGAAGTGATATGAGTCAGCGTGCTCTTGAATTTATTAAATCTTGTGATTTTAAGAATACGACAAAGGAAATCTCGCACTTTATTTTGCGTAAATAAATGAAGGGGAATAGTAATGTTAACTACTTTGGCGCTTCTTTTATTTTATTTGGGTTTTACCTTTCTATTCGGAACAATCTTAAGACTTCGTAAAGTCTCGGGATTGACCGGAGATTTTAAAAATGAATCTTTTATTCTTTTGCCTTTCATGGGAGTATCCATTCTTATTTCCGTAATACAAAGTTTTGGCTTGTTTTACGGTTCAAAATTTATTATTCCTATATTATTTGTTGTCAGCATTATACTGCTGATTCATTTTTTATTTTCTCTTAAAGGTATTAATGTGAGCTTAAATAAAGAAATATATGGGGTCACTTTTCTTTTTTTGGTTATTTTTTTGGTTTACGGTCTACCAAGCATTGTGAGTGGTTTTCCTACATCTTTTTCAAGTATTAATAATGATTTGATATTTTATTTATCTATTCCAGAGTGGTTAATAAATATGAGTTACTTTGCTCCATCCGTTTCGGATGGGTTGCATCCGTTCTACTCGATCGCAGAGATTCATTTTTCCAGGTACTCACGTGTTGGGGCGGACTACTTAAATACAATTGGAATGAACCTGTTTGGAATTGGGGCAGTACAAACTTTCAATGTGATTTCCTGCTTTTTCGTTATCCTCCTTTCTGTGGCGATATATTATACATGCAGACACTGTTTTAATTTAACTAAACCCGTAACCTATACTGCTACCGTTTTGGTCACGCTTAATACGTTTTTATATTGGATGTTCACCACCCAATATATGCCTCAAATTGGGGGGAATGCTTTCTTTGTTTTATCCTTCGGGTTATTATATAAAATTTTCATCGATGAAAATACTAAAATGGTCCCTTACGTCTGTTTAAGTATATCAGCATTGTTTGCTATCTATAGTGAGTATACGGCTTATTTGATTGTTCCCTTTTCATTGTTTGTTGTTCTGCTTGTTTTGAAGAATAGACAGAGTTTTAAATCGTATTCTAAGTTAATTCTTTATCTTGTTGCCGGGATTGTTGTACTTAATCCGGTTTCTATTTATTTGGCAGTTAGATACAATCTGTTTGCATTTACTTCAACACAAAATGCAACAGGAATTGTGGATTATATCCCCTTTTGGAACCAAGTTCTGATGATTTTTGGCATAAAGACGCTGGACTACGGAAGTCCATCCCTTATTTTAAGTACTATTGCCGGTATATTACTACTAATAACGTTTATAGGACTTATAAAAGTTGAAAAACCGATTAGAACGTATTTAGCCATATTTGTAGGATTCATAATGGCGTTGCTAATTTATTTAACATTTATCAATAAATTTTCATACGGATACTATAAAACTTTAATGTTTGCCCAACCGTTTATTATTTTGCTTTTCTCTATAGGCTTGTATAAACTAGCTGGTGTATTTTCTAGGTTTCGAAAGGTTATCGCCATTTCCGTAATTTTATGCCTGTGTTTGGCAAACGCAGCGCAAATCTATAAATTAGGGAATGTTATAGTCAAGGAGGGGGAACTCGTTACAAATGAATATTTGGAGCTAGAGGCAATGAAGAAGCTTATTCCGGAAGATGAGATCGTATTGTTAGATGGCTTTAATATGAATGATCAGCACCTGCTGTCCTATTTTTTGCGAGACAGAAAAATACTCTTTCAAGAACCCGGTTCGTATTTTGCTCCTTTTCATCTAGCGGATTTTAAACCAAACTATGTACTTACGAATAAAAAAAATGACATTATTAAGAGGAATGGAGAAACTTTATGGAACAATTCTGAGTTTACTTTGTATAAGGATGCTAAGTTGTTTCTTTTCGAGGGCTGGCATGGCATGGAGGATTGGAATGGGGTACCAACGCGTTGGACAACAAGCAATTTTTCTCTCTCCTTAGGTGAACATACGCAGGGCAACTTTGTGTTGCAATTTATGGCTCATCTTCCTCCCAGTGTCCAACAACGAACGCTTGAAATTTACGTGGATGACAAGAAAATAGACGAACTGTTGATCACCCAATCATCGGTTTATTTCACAAAGCCAATTTCGTTTACCGATAATCGGAAAATCAGCTTTGAAATTAAAGAGGGTTATGTAAAAGTAGGGGAGGATCCAAGAGAATTGGGGATCGCCATACAAGATTTAAACTTGATTCGACAATAACTTAGGGAAGAGGAACAACATTGCTAAAAATGATAGCTATCATTTTCTTTATTTTGCTGACAGGTGCAAGCGGCCCTCCCTTGATCAAATACGGAGCCATGAAAGAGACATCTCGAATCTCGGCGTTGGCCAATGGAGATATCCTTGCAGGGCTTGCGGTGATATTCAACCCTTATATCCTAATTGGTTTATTTATGTACTTCGTCAGCGCTCTATTATGGATTATAGTTTTATCAAAATATGATCTTAGCTTTGTAAATCCGTTACTGTCCGTGAACTACATTTTTTCTTTGGTTATCGGCTATTATGTATTTCAGGAAGCGATTAATATGTACCGCATTTTAGGGGTGTTTATAATTGTCGCGGGAGTTGTACTAATTACCCTGAAAGGATAATCTTAAAATAATGAAGATATTAATCGTGTTAAATTATTATTGGCCATACATTAGCGGTCTTTCGGAATGTGCCCGTTCGCTAGCTGAAGAATTGGCAAAAGATCATGATGTTACAGTATTAACCTCTAAACATAAAAAAGATTTGGCAGGATTTGAAACGATAAACGGGGTAAAGGTAATTCGCAAAAATATATTGTTTCATATAAGCAAAGGTTATATCAGTCCTTCGTTTATTTTTTCATTTATGGCATTAAAAAAAAATGCAGACGTTGTAAATTTGCATCTGCCAATGGCTGAAGCGGGGTTATTTGGTCGGTTAACTCCTGAGAGGAAACTGGTGCTTACTTATCACTGTGATATAAATTTATCGCCTTCTCTCTTTGGCCGTTTAATAACCAAGGCAATGGATCTTTCATCTGTGGTAAGTTTAAAAAAAGCATCCAGTATAGTCGTTTCCAGCAAAGATTATGCCCGATATTCCAGAATTCTCCCTAGGTATGAAGACAAACTGCAGGAGATCCATCCAACATCGCCATTTTATAAAGAAATTTCTAATCAGACAAAAACGGATGTTTCGAATTATATAAATATTGGTTTCTGCGGAAGGATTGTAGAGGAGAAAGGAATTGATATACTCTTAAAGGCCGCGCCAATAGTAAAAAAGTCCATTCCGAACGCTAGATTCTTAATCGCCGGAGATTATAAAGCGGTTGCGGGTGGGAGTGTGTATGATAAGCTTAAAGAAACCATAGGTTGGGATGAATCCTATGTGACTTTTTTAGGGAAATTGACGCAAAGACAGCTTAAAGATTTTTACAATTCCCTGGATCTCTTTGTTCTTCCAAGCATAAACTCCTTAGAAGCATTTGGAATGGTTCAAGTTGAAGCCATGCTATCAGGTGTTCCTGTAGTTGCGTCGAATCTTCCTGGCGTGCGGGAAATCGTTAGACAAACGGGGATGGGGAGAATTGTTGAAGTTTCGAATGTCGAAGCTTTGGCTGCTGGCATAATCGATGTAATTTTAAATAAAGAGGTTTACATTAAGGAAAGAACCGTTGTTGAGGAACGTTTTGGAATAGAAAGTGCTGTTAAGAAGTACATTGCTTTATTTCAAAAAAACCAAAATATTTAAACGGGAGGAGCGCTGCATTGTATTATTTTTTTGCTCCGGTAATAGGTTGGATAATAGCGGGTGTGATAAAATATTTAATAAATTATATACGCCATGGCAAGGAGGCCAAAAGACTTATAGGCAATGGTGGATTTCCAAGCAATCATACAACCACTGTAACTTCGGTCACAGCTCTCATTGGTTTTCAGGAAGGATTGAGCTCCCCGGTATTTGGGCTAGGTATTGCCGTAATTCTCATTGTGATTTTTGATGCAACGGGATTAAGAAAGTATGTGGGCCAGCATGCCGAAAGTATAAATAAATTTATCAAAGATACGGGAGTAAGGCACAGAGAGAGGGTCGGACATACGAAATTTGAAGTTATAGGTGGCTTAACGGTAGGAACAGGTGTAGGTTATATCCTGCATCTTTTAATGTAGAGGCGGTGAAGAGTTGGATTCTCGCACGGTTATCCTTAAAGAAGCGAAGACAAATGTTTTTATTGAGATTCTTAAAGAATTGCGGCCCAAACAATGGACAAAAAATTTACTCGTCTTTGCGTCAGCAATTTTTGCGGGGGAGTTTTTGAATTACTTTGTCTTTGCAAATGCTTTTCTTGCATTTATTTCGTTTTGTTTAATGGCAAGTACAATTTATATTATTAATGACTTGGTAGATATTGAAAAGGATAAGCTGCACCCAGAAAAGTGTCACAGACCAATAGCTTCGGGAGCAATCTCCGTTCCAACGGCTATAATTGTAGGAATTCTCACCTTTATAGCGTCCATCCTATTATCATTTTTTATTAATACGTATATGGTCGGTGTATTACTGTTATATTTTATTATCAATCTGCTTTATAGTTTTCGCTTGAAGCATGTGGTTATTATTGATGTGATGATTATTGCTTTAGGCTTTGTTTTACGGACCGTTGCGGGTGCTCTGGCGGTAGGAGGAGTGCTGACTTCATGGTTTATATTATGTACGCTGGGCCTATCTTTATTTCTGGCATTGGGTAAACGCCGGCATGAACTCGAACTATTTAACGAGGACCCGACCAGACGAAGAAAAGTACTTGATTTTTATACTGTCAATTTACTTGACCAGCTAATGGGGATTATAACTGCGGTATTAATTATGTTTTACTCCATGTATGCTGCCGAACAGGGACAAGCCATGATGTTAACCATTCCTATCGTGCTGTACGGGGTATTTCGTTATTATTATCTTATTCATATTGAAAAATCAGGAGGAAAACCTGAGGATATACTTACAAACGATCGGCATATTCTTTTGACTGTCATTATTTTTGCTGTTAGCATTATAGTTATTAAGCAGTTTTTATAATAGAGAATCGACCAAGAGCATGGTGAAAGTATGTCATGCTCTTTTCATCTTGAGGGGGCCCCCGAATATGAAAGGCATTATACTTGCTGGAGGGACCGGTTCAAGGTTGTTTCCTCTTACCAAGGTCACAAATAAACATCTTCTCCCTATAGGCAGATACCCCATGATTTTTCACTCCATTGCAAAGTTAAAAGAAGCAAATATTACCGACATTCTTATAGTTACTGGCAAGGAACACATGGGCGATGTTGTTAACTTGCTCGGGAGCGGTCGGGAGATGGGCGTTACGTTTACTTATAAAGTGCAAGATGAAGCAGGGGGCATCGCTCAAGCGTTGGGTCTTGCGGAGCAATTCGTCGGCAATGACTCCATGATCGTTATCTTAGGAGACAATGTGTTTTCCGATAGCATTGCACCATATGTAGACAGTTTTCGCAAACAGGAGAAAGGAGCGAAAATTCTTATCCAGAAAGTGCCAGATCCGAATAGATACGGAGTGCCTGAATTGAATGGAACCAGGATTGTATCTATCGAGGAAAAGCCGTTGCGGCCGAAGAGCCAATTTGCAGTTACCGGCATATATATGTTTGATGCGCGCGTCTTCGACATTATTCGTACGTTGAAGCCGTCCAAACGCGGAGAACTGGAAATTACAGACGTCAACAACGCGTACATTTCCAAAAATGAGTTGTTGTATGATATCCTACAGGGATGGTGGACCGATGCAGGGACTTACGATTCCTACCGAAAGGCAAATGAATTAGCCAAGGATATCCTTTTTGACGACGGGTTCGCAACGATTAAAGGATAGGACTTCAAGGCGGTGGAACTTAACGATGAAAGTGTCGGACAGCAAGTTGCCCGGCATCAAACTAATTGATCCGGTTGTGCATGGAGATCAGCGTGGCTTTTTTTTGGAATCTTATCATGCTGGGCGGTTTTCGGAATCGGGTATTGCTTGTGAGTTCGTTCAGGATAACCATTCGTTTTCTTCTGAAGCGGGTGTTCTTCGGGATTGCATTATCAATTGAATCCCAGAGCTCAATCGAAACTGGTCAGAGTAATTGCAGGAGCCATTTACGACGTGGTGGTGGATATCCGGGACGGATCTCCTACCTTTGGGCAATGGGAAGCTTTTATTTTGACATCCGCCAATAAACGTCAACTGTTTGTTCCTAAAGGATTTGCTCACGGTTTTTGTACATTGGTACCGCAGACAGAAGTACTTTATAAAGTTGATGAATTTTATTCGTCCGAACATGATCGGGGTATAGCATGGAACGATCCCGATTTGGGCATTGATTGGCCAGTTGTCCAACCTATTCTTTCCGACAAAGACAGCCGCCATTCGAAATTGGCCGACGCAGAAAACAATTTCGTATATGGGGTTGATTAAAATTGATGAAGTTACTCGTGACCGGCGGAGCCGGTTTTATCGGAAGCAACTTCGTGCATTATGTGCTGCGGGAGCATTCGGAAGATATCGTCATCAACGTAGACAGTTTGACTTATGCGGGCAATTTGGAAAACCTCCGTTCAGTCGAGGGAAATCCGAATTATAAGTTCGCGAAGATAGATATTACCGATCGCAAGGCGCTTGAGCCTTTGTTCGAGCAGGGCGTCGACGTGGTCGTCAACTTCGCGGCGGAGTCGCATGTGGACCGCAGCATTCTGGAGCCGGACGTCTTCGTGAAAACGAATATTCTCGGCACGCAAACGCTGCTCGAGCTGGCCAAGCAATACAAAATCCGGAAGTTCGTTCAAGTGTCCACCGACGAAGTGTACGGGACGCTGGGCGAAACCGGACTGTTCTCCGAGACGACGCCGCTCGCTCCGAACAGTCCTTACTCGGCGAGCAAAGCGGGAGCGGACTTGCTTGTTCGCGCCTACCACGAGACGTTCGGCCTGCCGGTGAACATCACCCGCTGTTCGAACAACTACGGGCCGTATCAATTCCCGGAAAAGCTCATCCCGCTCATGATCCAGAACGCGCTTGAGGATAAGCCGCTGCCGGTGTACGGCGACGGGCTCAACGTGCGCGACTGGCTGTACGTCGAGGATCATTGCAGCGCGATTGATCTGGTCATTCGCAAAGGCGTCAACGGAGAAGTTTACAACGTCGGCGGCAACAATGAGCGGACGAATATCCAAGTCGTCCAAACGATTCTGAACGAATTGAACAAGCCGGAATCGCTCATTACTTACGTAACGGATCGTTTGGGGCACGATCGCCGCTATGCGATCGACGCGACCAAAATCCGCAACGAGCTCGGCTGGAATCCGAAATTCAACTACGAGTCCGGCATCGTGGAGACGATTCGTTGGTATTTGAGCAACAAGGAATGGATGGAGCAGGTTCGTTCGGGCGCATATAAGGCATACTACGAAAAGCAGTACGGGGAACGGCTGGGAGGCTGAGGCGATGAGCGGGAATGCGTTAACGCTGCTTGTCACCGGAGCGAACGGCCAGTTAGGGCAAGAACTCGTGCACATGAGTAGCGACCGGGTTCGCCTCGTCGGCTATGGCCGGGATCGACTGGACATTACGGACCTAAAGCAGTGCCGCGAAGCGTTGGCAGCCGTTCGCCCGGATGCCGTTATCCACGCCGCCGCCTATACGGCGGTGGATAAAGCGGAGGCCGAGCCGGACGAGGCTTATCGGGTCAATGCGCTCGGTACCCGCAACCTGGCGATCGCGGCCCGCGAGCAAGGCGCCAAGCTTTGCTATGTGAGCACCGACTACGTTTTTAACGGCAGAGGCACTTCGCCTTACAACGAGTACGACAACACCGACCCGCAATCGGTGTACGGGAAGTCCAAACGTGCGGGAGAGGCGCTGCTTCAATCGCTTTCTGACCGTTATTTTATCGTGAGAACGTCCTGGGTATACGGCAAGTACGGGAACAATTTCGTCAAGACGATGCTGAAGCTTGCGGCCGAGCGGGATTCCGTGACGGTGGTCGAGGATCAGATCGGTTCGCCCACCTATACGTACGACCTGGCGAAATTCCTGATCGAGCTTGCACAAACCGAAGCGTACGGGATTTATCACGCGTCGAATACGGGAGTTTGCTCCTGGTACGAGTTCGCGCGGGCGATTTTTGAAGAGAGTGGAATCGCGATCCGCACCGAGCCTTGCACGACGGAACAATTCCCGCGTCCGGCGCCGCGCCCGGCCTATTCGGTCATGGATCATGCAGCGATTCGCCAAAACGGACTTACGGACTTGCGGCCCTGGCGCGAGGCGCTTCGCGCGTTTCTCAAGGAACTTGAGGGTTAGTTGAGCGAGCGATTTGGCTAACCTTTGCCAATCTGCTACATTTTGCCCCGGCATCCAGAATGTCATACGCCTCCGGCAAAGCGTTCCCGAGCATACTAAGGCCGTAACCAATCAAGGAGGTGCGGCCAACATGGCAAACAGAAGAAACCGGAAGCTGGTGCCGGAATGCGGCACGGCGTTGGATCAAATGAAGTACGAAGTGGCTTCGGAGCTGGGCGTGCCGTTCGGCCATAACGCGGGCGGGCTGGATGCGGAGTTTGCCGGCGAGCTGGGCAGCGTGCAAGCGGGATTCGGCGGAGGCTCCTCCTATCTCGGCCATTTGACGGCAAGGGAAGCGGGATCCGTCGGCGGGGAAATTACGAAACGGCTCGTCCGGCGCGCCCAACAAACGCAACTGTAAATCAGGCTTGCGCATTCGCCCGGTTTCGGCAGGTTCGATTGACACTCCTCGACAATTCCGGTATTATTTAATTCCAGAAGGTCTGTCTTTTACAACCTTTTCCTACCGGAAAAGGTTCATTTTTTGTGTAGGGGAGGTTGAAGATCATGTCGATAAAAGGTCGGCATCTCTTCACGTCCGAATCGGTCACGGAAGGCCATCCGGACAAAATATGCGATCAGATTTCCGATGCGGTGTTGGACGCATTTCTTAAAGTGGATCCGTACGCCCGCGTTGCTTGCGAAGTCTCGGTTGCCACTGGACTCGTACTCGTTATCGGCGAAATCAGCACGAAAGCCGATTATGTCGATATTCCATCCCTCGTGCGCAGCACGATTCGCGAAATCGGATATACCCGCGCGAAATACGGCTTCGACGCCAGCACCTGCGCGGTACTGACTTCGCTGAACGAACAATCCGCGGACATCGCGCAAGGCGTCAACGCCGCGCTCGAAAGCCGCGACGGCAAAGACGTCCTGCAAGAAAACGCGGACATCGGCGCCGGAGACCAAGGGCTGATGTTCGGTTTCGCGACGAACGAAACGCCGGAACTGATGCCGCTTCCGATCGCGCTGGCTCACCGTCTGTCCCGCCGGTTGTCGGAAGTGCGCAAAAACGGCACGCTCGACTACCTGCGCCCGGACGGCAAGACGCAAGTCACGATCGAATACGAGGACGGCAAGCCGGTTCGCGTCGATACGATCGTCATCTCGACCCAGCACGCCGAGGAAGTGACGCTCGAGCAAATCCAGCAGGATATCCGCGCGCACGTCATTGCGCCGGTCGTTCCGGAAGAGTGGCTGGATAAGGAAACGAAATATTTCATTAACCCGACCGGACGCTTCGTCATCGGCGGCCCGCAAGGCGACGCCGGTCTCACTGGCCGCAAAATTATCGTCGACACGTACGGCGGCTATGCCCGCCATGGCGGCGGCGCGTTTTCCGGCAAGGATCCGACCAAGGTCGACCGCTCGGCGGCGTATGCCGCTCGTTACGTGGCGAAGAACATCGTGGCGGCGGGCCTTGCGGACAAATGCGAAATCCAGCTTGCCTACGCGATCGGCGTCGCGACGCCGGTTTCCATCAATGTGGACACCTACGGCACCGGCAAGGTTCCCGAAGAAAAGCTCGTGGAGCTGATCCGCGAAAACTTCGACCTTCGTCCGGCCGGCATCATCAAGATGCTCGATTTGCGCCGTCCGATCTACCGTCAAACGGCCGCTTACGGCCACTTTGGCCGCAACGACCTCGACCTTCCTTGGGAACGGTTGGATAAGGTCGAGCTGCTGAAGAAAGGCGCCGTATTGGCTTAACCATCTTCGCTTGCAAGCCGCATTCCGCGGGTCTTCCGACCTTCGGGACGCGGCTTTTTTGCGTTTTTCGCCGTTTTCTCTAATAAATACGTCCGCGAAAACCGAAATAATACATAAACTCTGCCCTAATCAGGAGGTACGGAATTGCCAGGCTCAAGAAAACTATCATGGCTGCTTGTTATCGCCCTTATCGCTCAAACGTTCGCCTCCGCCGGCGCAAGCGCCGCGTCTTCGGGCGCGGAGGTGCGGATCGCGGCCGCGGGGGACCGGTCGTCACGTCCCTGTTCCCGGCCGACGACGCAAGTTCGGTCCCGTCCAATACGAAGCTGCGAATCCAGTTCGACGAACCCGTAAAAGCCGGCTCCGGGGAAATCGAGATCAAAAATTCCGCCACGTTCGAGACGGTTGCGAAATACAACGTGGCCACGAACTCGCCCAACATTCAACTTAACTACAATGCCACCGCCGTGACGATTACGCCGGACGCGAATCTGCTGGCCGGGGGAAGCGGCTATTACGTCATCGTTCCGGCAGGCGCTTTCACGAACGGCGCCGGAGCCCCGTTTGCCGGCATTACCGATCCGCTGTCCTGGAATTTTCAGATCGGCGGTTGGGATACGGCCGCTCCGACGGTGCTGACGTACGCCCCGGCGCCGAACGGCGTCGCCAATTCGCTGGGCACGAATCTATCGCTTAAGTTCAACGAAGCGGTGATTCCGGGCCCCGGAAACATTATCGTCAAGGACTTGTCAAACGGCACGGACACGGTTATTCCGGCGAACTCCGACCGGGTTTCGGGAGCCGGCACCGACACGATTACGATCTCCCCGGGAACGTTTGCCGCCAACATGGTGTACGCCGTCCAAATCGGAGACAACGCGCTGAGCGACGCGGCGGGCAACTTTTATCCGGGAATCGCGGCGAACGATACGACGACCTGGCGTTTTACCGTTACGAAGGATACGAACGTTCCCGAGCTCGTCAGCGTGTCGCCGGCTTCGGGCGTGAACTATGTGAAAGAAACCGAAGTTTTGAAAATGACGTTCAACAAGCCGGTCCAAGGCGCAAACGGCCAAAAAGGAACGGCCCTGCTGGATGGCGGCACCGACCATGTGCCGCTGACGATCGGCGTCGATCCTTCGAACCCGAACGCGCTGACGTTGACGCCGGATACGCCGTTCAGGCAAGCGTCCAAATACGTCGTCCAGATTCCGGCCGATGCCGTAACCGATCTGTCCGGCAACTATTTTCCCGGCATTTTGAACAATTATCGCTGGACCTTCCAGACCGTCGGCTCCGACAAGATTGCCCCCGGGCTGTCGTCCGCCAAAATCGAAGGCGCGAACATTTTGCTGACGTATAACGAGGATTTGGACGAAACGTCCGTGCCTTACGCGTCCAACTATTACGTCGTCGTCAACGACGTGCCGCGGCAGGTAAACGGCGTCGCGGTGTCCGGCAAAGAAGTGCGCCTCGTGCTGCAATCCGGCGTTACCGTCGGGCAAACGGTCAAGCTGAGCTATACGATCGGCGACCGTCCGCTGCGGGACAAATCGGGCAACAACGCCGCCGCCTTGAATGGGCAAGCGGTATCGAACACGACCGACACGACGCTGCCCAAGCCCGTCAGCGGAACGGTAAGCGGCGCGACGCTGACGCTGACGTTCAACAAATCGCTGAGCGCCGCGACGACGCCGTCGGCTTCCCAGTTCACGGTCAGCGTGGGCGGTTCCGCCCGCGGAGTGAGCGGGGTATCGATCAGCGGGGCCAACGTCATTCTTTCGCTCGGCTTCTCGATCGGCAACGGAGAAGCGGCGGCGGTCAGCTACGCCCCCGGAACGGCTCCGCTCGTCGATTTGAGCGGAAACGCCGTGGCGGCGTTCACCAGCTTCTATGTTCAAAACGCAACCGATACCGTGCCGCCGACGCTGGTCTCCGGCACCGCTTCGGGGAGCGTGGTCAAGCTTGTTTTCAGCGAAGGTTTGAATCCGTCCCGCGTTCCGTTGAAATCCAGCTTCTCCGTGCTCGTTAACGGGACGGCGGCGACCGTCTCTTCCGTCGCCATCGCGAACAATACGGTAGAGTTGACGCTTTCCCGGGCGCTGTCGGCGAATCAGCAAGTCCAGGTTACGTATGTTCCCGGATCCCCGGCGATCGCCGATCTTGCGGGCAACCCGGCGGGAACGATCAGCGCCTACCAGATCATCGTAGGGTCGGCGACGGCCGGCGGCGCGACGCTGTCGTCCCTGGTCCTCAATGGCACGACGCTGACGCTGACGTACTCTTCCGCGCTGAACGCATCCGTCGTTCCGAACGCGCTGCAGTACGTCGTGCAAACGAACGGGAACAACATCACCGTCCGCAGCGTCGCCGTTTCGGGCCAGACCGTCACGCTGACGCTTGCTTCCGCCATTCCCTCCGGCCAGGCGGTCACTCTGACCTATTTCAATTCGGGGGTATCGCTGCAGGATGCGAACGGAAACAAGATGGAGGGCTTCTCCAACCGGACCGTCACGAACGAATCGTCGTCGATCCCGAATGCGCCCGACTATTTGAATTCGGACGGGGAGGGCGGACTGCTGCTCGGGTTAAGCGCGGCCTCTACCGCCTCCTCGACGACGGCATCGGGCAAATCGGGCAACCGCTACATGATCGACGCGGACAAGATGATTACTTCGCTTGCGATGCTGAAATCGAGCACGACGCAGGTGACCGCGCAGCAATTGACGTTCAAAGTTCCGGACACCGAAACGGCCGGGATGGTCGGACTGCCGCTCCGCGGGCTGATCAGCGGAGCTTCCATGAACTCGGGCGCATCGTTCCGAGTGGCGCATGGCAATTTGATCTATACGATTCCGCTGAACGCGATCGACTTCAATCAGGAGCTTTCGCTCATCGGCGGCGATGTCTCCTCGGCCTACTTGTATTTGACGATGGAGCAGACGGCCAACAGCTCGCTCTCCGCCGCGATCGGAAACCGTACCGCGACGCCGCAAGCGACGGCCGCCGCGTTTTCGATGGTGGTCGTGTCCGGCGGCAATCAGCGGGAAGTTTCCAATTACAATGCGGGCGGCAGCGTGAAAAAGACGTTCGCGCTCGGTTCGGCATCGGCGCTCCCTTCGGAGACGGCCGTCGTGCGCTGGGACGACCAGTACGGCGATGCGGTGTATGCGCCGACCTCGATCGAAAGCTCCGCAAACGGCGTAAGAGTGAGCACCGAAGCGAAAGAAAACGGGACCTTTGCCGTCGTTGGAAAAACAAACCGGATTTTTTCGGACATGAATTCGCATTGGGCGCGCAACGATGTGGCGATTCTTGCGTCTAAATTTATTGTAGACGGTCCGACGAGGACGACCTTCGCTCCCGCCCAGAACATTACCCGGGCCGAGTTCGCGAAGTTTATCGCCCGCGGCCTCGGCCTCCCCGGAGATCGAAGCGCCGCGGCCAAGTTCAGCGATGTCGGCGCGAACGGGGCGAACGCGGCCTATATCGGGGCGGTCAGCAACGTCGGAATCGTTCAAGGCACCGAGAAAGGCACATTTAACCCGAACGCCTCCATCACCCGTGAAGAGATGGCGACGATGATGCTGCGCGCGATGACGTATGCCGGCGTGCAGCCTTCTTCCTCGGCCAACACCTTGTCCCGCTTTACGGACGGGAACGCGGTGAGTAACTGGGCCAGGAGCGCGGTTGCGGGGAATGTGGAAGCGGGGGTGATGAACGGCGTATCCGCGACGAAGTTCCAGCCGAAGTCGAACGCTTCTCGCGCCGAGGCGGCAGCCATGGTCAAGAGAATGCTGGAGTACGCCGAATTGCTCGAATCCTAATTTGCAAAAGCGGGGCTGCACATGATCGATATTCACACGCATATTCTGCCCGGTCTCGACGACGGCGCGCAAACGTGGGAAGACGCCCTGGACATGGCCCGTGCCGCGGTGGCGGAAGGAATCGACACCGTCATCGCGACGCCGCACCATGCCAACGGAGCATATTCGAACGAGGCGGAGGCGATCCGGCGTAGGGCGGAGCAGTTCCGCGAGCGTCTGGCAGAGGAGGGCATACCGCTGCGGGTCGAATGCGGACAGGAAATCCGGGTTCACGACGACCTGCTGGACGCCTGGCAGCGCGGCGAGCTGCTGTCTCTGGCGGGATCCGACTTTGTCTTGCTCGAGATGCCGACGGGGCGCATTCCGTCCGGTATGGCGGATTTGATTCACGAGTTGAAGATCATGGGGAAGAGGCCAATTATCGCGCACCCCGAGCGCAACTCGGAAGTCCTTCGTTACCCGGAGCGCCTTTCGCAGCTGGTCGAGGTCGGAGCGTACGCCCAAGTGACGACGCATTCGCTCCTCGGCCTGTTCGGCAAGAAGGCGGAAGAGTCGGCCTGGTCTTTGTGCCGCGCCGGTCTGATCCATATCGTGTCTTCGGATGCGCACCATGTGGAGCGCCGGGGATTCAGGTTGCAGGAAGCCTATGAGCTGATCTCTAGCAAATTGGGCGAAAAATTTAAGGAGAATTTTAGACAAAATGCAGCCTCCGTGCTGTATAATCGTCCATTGAACGAATCCGTTGTTTTTGAAAAAAGTGTGAATATTTGGGGGAAAATCGCAGGTTTTCTCAGGAAAAGTTGACCACTGTCGATTAATAATGGTATCTTAGTTAAAAGAGTGTTAAAGTGTTAAATAGTATTTTGATAGGGTTATTCTGCGGTAGGGTTTGACTTTAAAAATTACATATGAGGTGAAAGTGGATGTCTTTGAAGAGAAAAGTGACAGCAACGACTTTGGCAGCAAGCTTGGCCGTAACCGCATTCGCGGGTATTCCGCTGAGCAGCAAGGGACTCGCGCAGAAGCTTGGTTTCAACAACGTGGCTTCCGCTGCTTCCGTAGGTTCGATTTCTTACGGCGTATACAGCGTGACGGACATTGTTTATGGGGTTAAGGGCATTCTTGACAACGCGAATAAGACCGCTCCTTATAGCGTTGCGGAAAAAGTATACCTGGACAGCGTCAATAGCGTTGTTTACGTAACTTATGACGACGGCGGAAAAGGCTATTTCGATGACATCTTCGCTCCTGTCAAAGGCAAGATTACCATTGGCGGAGCGCCGATTTCCGGCCAGGATTCCGCAAATGTGGACATTTTGACTGCAGCGCTGATCAAGCTTGCGTTCGGCTTGGACGAGCATCCGATTCTGGCTCTTGACAACGACGCCGATGTTCTTGCTACGTTGACCAAGCTTGAAGCCGAATCCGGCCTGGATCTTACCAAGGAAGAGCTGTACGGTCTCCTTTATGGCACGAACGGTTTGATCACGCTCATCAACAACCAGTTGAATGCGACGGGCGGGGTTCCGACTGCGGGCTACACGGCTCTCCTTGAATCCGTGTTTGCCGATTTTGTGGCTAACAACGAGGGACTTGATGCGTTTGGAATTACCGCAGCCGACCTGAAGCAAGCATTCCTGGGCTTCCGGGAAGCTGTAGGAACCCAATTGTTCGACCAGGCCGTTCTCGAACTGGCAGCCGCCTACTACACGTACACGCACCCGGTTGTCGGCGGCGGCGGTGGCGGCGTCGTAACCGACACGACGCTTGCCGACGCGAAGAACGCTCTTGCCGCTATCAAGGCTAAGCTTGCAACCGCAACCGATGCCGAGAAGCAAGCGCTGATCGACGAAGCGCTCAAAGTCGCGTTCGAAGCTATTGCGAAGCTGGCTCAATTCAACGCTTCCTCGTACGTGCGCGAAGTTGACGGCAAAGCTGTCGTATCCTTGACGGCCAGCAACCTCGCTCAACTGTTCGGCAATGTCGAACAACTGAAAGCTTCGCTTGTCGACGCTATCGGTGCCGACAATGCAGCGAAGCTGAAGAAGCCGACGCTGCTGATCGATCTCGGCAACGTTACGCTTTCGTCCAGCGTCGTCAACCTGGCGAAAGACATCGCCGCGAAAGCATCCGAACTGAACTTTGGATTCGTTGCGATCAAGGTTTCCGGCGCCACGACGAAGTTCCCGATCAGCGCCGTCAACGGCGACGTGATCTTTACGCTCGACAGAACGGCTGCTTCGACGGCTCAAACCGGCGGCCGCCCGGCGGTAACGGACGTATTCAACTACGGCCTGTCGGTTAACGGCACCGTTTATGACGAGTTCAACGAACCGGTTCAAATCCAAATTCCGCTGGTCAATACGACCGGCATCGATACGGAACTGACGACCGTCCTGAAAATCGACGGCAGCACGCAATCGGTTGAAGGCGGCGTATACGGCGACGGCGTTCTGACGGAAAACCGTTACACGTTCTCCTCGTACGTCGGCGTTGAAAACGACGTAACGTTCAGCGACGTGGCAAGCGTTCAATCGTGGGCCGGCCGCGAAATCAAAGTTGTCGCCGCTAAAGGCGCAATCGAAGGCCGCGGCGACGGCAAGTACGATCCGCGTGCGAACGTAACGCGCGCCGAATTTGCGAAGATTCTCGTCGAAGCTCTTGATCTCGACAACCCGAACGCATCGTCTACCAAATTCAGCGACGTTCCGGCAAACGCTTGGTATGCACCGGCTGTAGCCGCAGCGGTTGACAATGGCATCATCAACGGCCGCTCCGAAACTCGCTTCGATCCGCTTGCGCCGATCTCCCGCGCCGAGATCGCTACGATGATCTCCCGCGCGCTGCAAGTGGCGAAGGGCGTACAAGCCGTGTCCGACGTTGACGTTGCTCTCGCTAACTTCTCGGATGCCAGCACGATTCCGTCGTCCCTGAAATCCGGCGTAGCTCTTGCGGCCAGCAAGAACATCGTCATCGGCAACGAAGGCAAATTCAGCCCGAACGCGAATGCGAGCCGTGCGGAAGCTGCCGTCATCGTCTACCGCGCTCTGAACGTTGAAGCGGAATAAGAGAAGATAGTTCTCGTCTGCAAAGGAGCCATCCTCCTCTCATCTTGATGGGAGGAGGATGTTCTTTGTATGGGGTTAATGAAATACTCGTTTCTGTACGCTTCGTAGAGCATCATAGACCGAAACCAGGAGCAGCTTGGAGGGAGCATGACGTGTCCAATGAATTGGATCTCCGCGATTACTTTCGCATCGTCCGGAAGCGGATCTGGTGGATCGTAAGTTTCGTGCTAATCGTCACGATCGCGGCAGGCATCTACAGCAAATTCGTAATCGAGCCTGTTTACGAAGCCTCGACGAAGATCATCGTCAATCGCGCTTCCGACAACACGACCGTACAGCAATTGGATTTAAATGAAGTCAACACATACATCAAAATGATCGACACTTACAAAGAAATCATCAAAACGCCCGCCATTCTGGATAAAGTCGTCGCCAATCACCCCGAATTCGGCCTGACTTCCGAGCAGCTGATGCGCAAGATCAAGGTGAGCTCGGTCAACAATACGCAAGTGATGACGGTTATCGTGAACGACCTCTCCTATTCGAAAGCAGCCCAAATCGCCAACGCCGTCTCCGAAATTTTCAAACAGGAAATTCCTACTTTATTTAACGTTCAAAATGTCTCGATTCTGAACGAGGCCAAGCTGGAGCCCGCCCAACAGCCGAGCCCGGTTTCGCCCAACGTCATGTTGAATACGATCATCGCGTTTATCGTATCTCTGATGCTTGCGGTCGGCGTCGTGTTTTTGCTCGAGTATTTGGACGATACGATGAAGACGGAAGCGGATGTGGAACAAGTTCTCGGTCTCCCGACATTGGCGATGATTACGAGAATGGGGCCGGAGGAAATGGCGGAGGCGAAACCGAGCGAATCGGTATCCATCAAACAGGCAGGTGAGCTATCCCGTGTCACGACCGGCAAATAAACGCAATCTTATTACGCATACGAATCCCCGTTCGCCGATCTCGGAAGCTTACCGTTCGCTTCGGACCAACGTCGACTTTTCCTCGATCGATGAGAAAATGCAGGTCATCATGGTAACGTCCGCAGGCCCGGGAGAAGGAAAATCGACGACGATCGGCAACCTGGCCATTACCTATGCCCAATCCGAACGCAAGGTGCTGTTGATCGACGCCGACATGCGGAAGCCGACCGAGCACCATACGTTTGAAGTATCGAACAGATGGGGCTATCCTCCGTTCTGTCCCAGCAATGCAGCCTGGAGGAGGCGATTCAGGAAACGAAAATTCCCGGCCTGTCCGTCATTACATCCGGTCCGATTCCGCCGAATCCGGCGGAAATGGTTGCTTCGAAGCGCATGTCCAGTGTCATTGCAGAGCTTCGCGAACGGTTCGATATTGTTTTAATCGATTCGCCGCCGACGTTGGCCGTTACCGACGCCCAATTGTTATCGACGCGTTGCGACGGCGTAATTCTGGTATTGGACCATGGAAAAGTAAAACGGGAAATCGCATTAAAAGCCAAGGAAGGCCTGGATAAGGTTGGAGCCAAAATTCTCGGCGTCGTCATCAACAACGTCAAACGCAGAAAAAGCGAAGGCTACTACTATTACTACTACGGCGATAAAAATAATTAAGCAAGGCGGAGGCATGCAAAATGGCTGTCAAAAAAAAACTGGTCGTATTGTTCGTGATCGATCTGCTAATCGTTTGGTTTAGCAGCTATACGGCTTATTTCTTCCGGTTCGAAGGGCGTGTGCCGGGCGAATATATCGGCCAGTTTCTTGAATACAGCCTGCTTTCCTCCGGACTCTGCTTGATCGTCATGCTCTATCTCGGAATGTATCGCAGCATGTGGAAATATGCCAGCATCCGGGAGCTATTGACAATGTGTCAGGCCGTCGTGATCAGTTGGGGAGCTGCCTACCTGATTACTTTGCTGTATATGGATCATAGGGTCCCCTTGTCCGTTGCCGTTCGAACGCTGGAAACGAGTCTGCTGCTAATGGGGGAGCGCGCGTATTTTGGCGCGTGCTGAGCAACAGGCGAACCCCTGGCAAAGACAACAAGATTCCTACCCTTATTTTCGGAGCCGGCGATTGCGGCGTATTGGTCGCAAGAGATCTTATGAGTCCGAATGTGAACGATCGCAAGCTGGTCGGTTTCATCGACGACGACCCGCAAAAGCATTTCCTGACCGCTTATAATTTGCCGATACTGGGCGACCGCCATGCCATCGAATCAGTCGTTATCTCGCATCAAATCAAAGAAATCATTATCGCCATTCCTTCCGCTCCCAAGACCGTTATCTCCGAGATTATCAATCTTTGTATATCGACAGGCGCTAAAGTTAAAATGATTCCGGGCATTCGCGATATGGTCAACGGAAAAATCTCGTTCAGCACGATGCGGGACGTCGACGTCGAGGATTTGCTCGGCCGCGATCCGGTCAAGACCGATCTGGTCGGGATCGCCGAATATGTAGAGGACAAGGTCGTGCTCGTTACGGGAGCCGGCGGTTCGATCGGATCGGAGCTATGCCGGCAGATCTCGCCGTTCCGACCATCCAGGCTGCTGCTTCTCGGTCATGGAGAGAACAGCATCTACAACATTGAAATGGAATTGAAGCGTAATTTTCCGCATTTACATATAGAACCGATCATCGCCGACGTCCAGGATCGCGCGCGAATCGACTACGTATTCGATTTATATCGTCCTCAAGTCGTTTTTCACGCCGCAGCCCACAAACACGTTCCGCTCATGGAGAAAAACCCGTCGGAAGCGGTCAAAAACAACGTCTTCGGCACGCAAAACGTGGCCGACAGCGCCGACAAATACGGCGTCGACCGTTTCGTCCTCATTTCATCCGACAAGGCGGTCAACCCGACCAGCGTCATGGGAGCGACCAAGCGGATCGCGGAAATGTACGTCCAAAGCCTGAACGTACACAGCAAAACGAAATTCGCCTCCGTCCGCTTCGGCAACGTGCTGGGCAGCCGCGGCAGCGTCATTCCGCTTTTCAAAAAGCAAATTTCCGCTGGCGGTCCGGTCACCGTTACCCACCCGGACATGGTTCGCTACTTCATGACCATCCCGGAAGCCGTTCAGCTGGTCATTCAAGCCGGGGCCCTGTCGAAGGGCGGAGAAATCTTCATTCTCGATATGGGAGAACCGGTCCGCATTCTCAAACTGGCCGAAGATCTGATCCGGCTGTCCGGATACGAGCCGTACGTCGATATCGACATCGAGTTCTCGGGAATCCGCGACGGCGAGAAGCTGTACGAAGAACTGCTCACCGCGGAAGAAGGGGCCACGAAAACGCAGCACGAGCGAATTTACATCGGCAAGCCCAGCATTATCAGCCAGAAAGAACTGGATCTCGAGTTCAGCCGACTGGAGAGAGTCATCGGCGAGGAGCCGAAAGTGGTTAAGGATGCGATTGAGAGTTTGGTTCCGATATTGGAGTTTGTGTCTTGATAGAAAGTGCAGGTGAATGAAATGATTGGCTATAAATCGATAAAAAGGGCTATAGACGTTGTACTCGCGATAGTTGGGCTGCTCTGTCTGTGGCCCTTTTTCGTTCTTATTGCGGTTGTAATAAAACTAGATTCTAAAGGTCCGGTATACTTTAAACAGAAGCGTATTGGAGAAAACAAAAAAGAGTTTTACATTTTGAAATTCCGTACCATGAAAACAGATACCCCAAAGGAAATGCCAACGCATCTCCTTGAGAATCCCGACTTTTTTATTACGAGGCTCGGGAAATTCCTTAGAAAATCAAGCCTGGATGAGCTGCCTCAGATCATAAATATTTTAAAGGGTGAAATGAGTATCGTTGGCCCTCGACCAGCCTTGTGGAATCAGTACGATCTGATACAAGCGAGAGATGAAGTCGGGGCAAATGATATTAAACCTGGATTAACAGGTTGGGCTCAAATCAATGGGCGCGATGAACTTCCCATTGAAGTAAAGGCGAAGTTGGATGGGGAATATGCTGCCAAGATATCTTTGGCATTTGATATAAAAATATTTCTTCTTACTATAACAAGCGTAATTAAATCAGACGGAGTAAAAGAAGGAATGGCTCATCATACGGAAAAAGCTCCCGATATTAAAAGGAGTTCAATAAACCAATGAAGCACAAAAAAGTTTTGATCACAGGAAAAGGAAGTTACATCGGAACGAATTTTAAAAGTTGGTTAGATCAGTGGCCGGATAGTTATGAGGTTGATGAATTATCCGTTAGAGGTGACGAATGGAAAAAAAAGAGCTTTTCAAAATATGATGTAGTACTGCATGTTGCAGGAATAGCACATGTCTCAACTTCTTCGGATTTAGAGAGCCTTTATTATCGGGTTAATCGCGATTTGGCAATTGAGGTTGCTCAAAAGGCGAAAAGTGAAAATGTACCTCAATTTATTTTTATGAGCAGCATGATTATTTACGGTGCTGATAGCCGAATAGGAGAGTCTTACTGTATTGATGCCAATACAGTTCCCAACCCGGTAGATTTTTATGGAAGAAGTAAACTTGATGCTGATTTGTATATTCAAAGATTAAGTGTTGAAGGGTTTCAGACTGTTATTGTTAGAACTCCAATGGTTTATGGTCCCAACTGCAAAGGGAATTTTCCAAAGCTAAAAAAAATCGCCGCCCTTTCCCCGATATTTCCTAATATTGAGAATCAACGAAGCGTAATTTATATACACAATTTATGTGAGTTCCTAAGATTAACTATCGATAAAGAACTAAACGGCGTCTATTTTCCGCAAAATGAGGAACTTGTTTCGACGAAAGAAATTATTAGACTAATGGCGAAAAATATGAACAGGAAAGTATACTTTATACGTTGGTTTAACCCGATATTAAAGATTCTTTCAAATACCATCCCTTTTGTAAATAAGGTATTCGGAAGCAAAATTTACCATAAAAGCATCCTGCCGAATTTTAAGTATTGTGTAACTGATTTTGAGACTTCCATAAAAAATAGCTGCAATTAGGTGTGGTGCTGGATGAAAAAAAAGGTGTTACTGCTGGGGAATCACGGGTTTGTAATTTACAATTTTCGTAAGGAATTAATTCGGAAATTATTAAGTGATGGGTATGAAGTGTACATCTCATTGCCTAAGGACGAAAAGGTACAGACTATGATCGAGTGGGGATGCCACTTTGTAGAAACAAATGTCGATCGTAGAGGCACGAATCCTATTAAGGATTTAAAATTAATTTTACATTATTTGCGTGTTCTTAAGAAAATTAAACCTGATGTTGTATTGACTTACACAATAAAACCTAATTTGTATGGGGGTATAGCTTGCAGAATATTAAAAATCCCGTACATAAATAATATAACAGGGCTAGGAAGCGGTTTTAATAAAGGTAAGTTGTTGAAAAGCGTCTTGTCCACATTATATAAAGTGAGTTTGCGTCGTTCTTCTTGCGTTTTCTTTCAGAATACGGAGGACAGGAGCATTATACTGAATAAAAAAATTATTTCCGATAATCACCGACTCATTCCTGGGTCAGGCGTCAACTTGAATGAATATGAATATAAAGATTTTCCCGCCGATAAAAATCTCAAATTTATTTTTATTGGAAGAATTATGAAAGACAAAGGGATAGATCAATACTTAGAAGCCGCAAGAAGAATAAAAGAAAAGTATAATAATGTTGAGTTTAATATCATTGGCTTTATTGAAAAAACGCAACCTCATTATCAAGATAAAATAAAACAATATGAGGATCAGGGAATTGTTACATATTTAGGTTACCAGAGCAATGTTAAACCTTTTATACAAGAAGCTCATTGTCTTATACAGCCTTCACAGGGTGGAGAAGGAATGTCAAATGTATTGCTTGAGGCAGCAGCGATGGGACGTATTTTAATTGCCTCAAATATACCCGGATGCCGCGAGGTCATTCAAGAAGGACGTAATGGCTTCACATTTGAACCCCAAAGCACGGAAGACTTAGTCAAAAAAATCGAGCAGTTCATTCAAATTCCTCTTGAGGTAAAAATTAAAATGAGCAGAAGCTCGAGGTTGAAAGTTGAGAGAGAATTTGATCGGAATATTGTTGTTGGAGCATATGTCGACGAAATAAATAAAATAGTTTTATGAATTGGAGGGTGCCTTTGTGGCCAAAATTGCAGTTATCGGTACAGGTTATGTTGGGTTGGTGTCCGGGGCTATTCTCTCAGATTTTGGTCACACCATAACTTGTGTGGATATCGACCAAAATAAAATCAATGAACTGAAAAACGGTGTTATTCCAATTTACGAACCAGGTTTGCAGTCGATCGTTCAAAAAAACTATTATTATAAACGCTTAAGTTTTTCAACAAACATTAAAGAAGCGGTCCAAAGTAATGATGTTATTTTTATTGCTGTCGGTACTCCTCCAGCTGAAGATGGTAGCGCTGATTTGAAATATGTGCTCGATGTGGCGAAAAATATTGCAGAGTATATGAATGGATATAAAGTGATTGTCAATAAGTCCACTGTACCTGTTGGAACCGGCCAAAAGGTTAAATCAATCATTCGTGACATAATAGAATCTAGACAGGAGGATTTTTCTTTCGATATCGTTTCAAATCCCGAATTTCTTAGAGAGGGTTCTGCTGTACAGGACTTCACACACCCGGATCGGGTTGTAATTGGCGCTGAAAGTCATCGGGCATTCGATGTAATGAAGGAAGTATATCGGGTTCTTTATATTAACGAAACCCCATTTGTTGAAACCAATATAGAAACAGCAGAAATGATTAAGTACGCATCGAATGCTTTTTTAGCAATGAAAATTACATTTATAAACGAAATTGCTAATGTTTGCGAAAAGGTTGGAGCCGACGTCCAAAAAGTTGCCAAAGCAATGGGGCAAGACGGGCGTATCTCCCCCAAGTTTTTGCATGCAGGTCCCGGCTATGGAGGAAGCTGCTTTCCTAAGGATACGGTTGCTCTTACTAAAATTGCTAAAGACAACGGAGAGCGAGTTTCTCTTATTGAGGCTACTATTGAAGCGAATGAACGGCAAAAATTAAGAATGGTCGACAAAATCGTAAGTGCATTCGGGGATCTTAAAGATAAGACGATAGCGATTTTAGGTGTCACCTTTAAACCCAATACCGATGATATGAGGGATGCGCCATCTCTTGTGATCTTGCCGGAATTAGTGAAAAGGGGAGCAAGATTGAATGTGTTTGATCCGGAAGGTATAAAAGAAGGGGCTTGGAGATTTAAGCACCTTGGCGACCACATTAAATGGTGTAGTAACACATATGAAGCCATTCAGAATACGGATGCTACAGTAATTCTTACTGAATGGAATGAGTTTCGTAATCTTGATTTCGATAAACTTCGTGCGGTTGGAGGAAGTCAATATTTCTTTGACTTTAGAAATATCTATAATAAGCAAACAATGTTGGAAAAAGGATTTAAATACATTGGTGTAGGTGTTTAATATGGAATTAAAATCAGTAGACAACAGCAAAGTTTATCTTGTGACAGGTGCAGCTGGTTTTATAGGCATGCACCTATCTAAAAGACTTTTAGAGTTAGGGTGTAAAGTTATTGGGCTTGATAATATCAACGAATATTATGATGTTGAACTAAAATATGCTCGTTTAAATATATTAAACAAGTTTGATCAATTTACTTTTCATAAGGCTGATATTGTAGATAAAGTATATCTTCAGAGGCTCTTTTCTGATACAAAAATCCATGTCGTAATTAATCTAGCCGCTCAAGCCGGTGTCAGATACAGCATTGAAAATCCAGACGCTTATATACAATCCAATGTTGTCGGTTTTTTGAATATTTTGGAAATGTGTAGACATTTTAAAGTTGCTCACCTCCTCTATGCATCATCTAGTTCTGTATACGGCGGAAATGAAAAAGTCCCTTTCTCAACAGAGGATAGAACAGATAATCCCGTTAGCCTCTATGCAGCAACAAAGAAGTCAAATGAATTGATGGCTCATACGTACAGTCATTTATATAAGATTCCTACGACAGGACTTCGCTTCTTTACCGTCTATGGGCCTTATGGTAGGCCAGATATGGCTTATTTTTCTTTTACAAAGGCTATCATCGAAGGCAAACCGATTATGGTTTATAACAATGGAGATATGTATAGGGATTTTACATATATTGAGGATATTGTTGAAGGGGTTATAAAATTATCCAACAAATCTCAATCCCTTGAAACTCTTAATCATCCATATAAATTATATAATCTAGGTAACAATCGTCCAGAAAAATTAATGACTTTAATTGAAGAGTTAGAGAAGCAGATTGGTAAGAAAGCTTTATTAGAGTTTCACCCAATGCAGCCGGGCGATGTATACAAAACATATGCGGACATTAAAAGCATAAAAAATTCTATAGATTTTTGCCCCAAAACTACATTAAACACAGGACTTAGACATTTTGTATCATGGTATAAAGGGTATATAATGGAGGGTCAAAATGAATAAGTTATATGAAATTAATGAATTCCCTTATGGGGATGGAGATAACAGATCTATTATAATTTATGGTGACAATTTAGGTGCAAAAGATGTATTTGTTTACCTAGACAAAGAGTGTTTAGGGGTTTTTGATTCATGGAAAAGTCTTGAAGCTGAACTTAAATCCAAATCAAAATTGAAAGTATCGGTAATGGGGTGCCAGTTTTTGTTAGGATATGGATTCGTTCCCCCGCCTTTTACCTTATATAGAAATGTTATCAGGCTGACCATCGGTGATAAGTTAACAATAGAGAAGTTTAAAAATAAAGCGTTCTATGAAGTGGATTTTCCTTACCTAAGTAATAAATCAATGAATAAGCAGCATAGTAGTAATAATGAATTAAAAAAAGTGCTAACTGATGCAGTTTCAGTATTAGATCACGAAAAGCGTGATATTTACATTATGCAAAGCTCTGGAAAAGATTCTACAGCACTAATGCTGGCCCTGAAGGAGGCACAAATAAAAAATGTAAATGCAATTACTTATAACCCCAACTATAGAGAAAATGAAGCTAGTGATGCAAAAGCAATAGCAAAAAGTTTCAATTATAATCATACTATAATAAACGCAGATCCGTTAGGGGAATATGACTCTTTTATACGTTTCTGTGAGAAAAGCCCTGCTATAAATGGAGATTATGCACTTATTTCCTACATTTACTCCTTAGAAAAGGGAAAGGCTGAAAAAGGCATAGTAATTGATGGTATGGGAAACGACATTTATATGGGACATATTCCGTCTAAACTTGAATCAAGACTAAAACAGTACTCCATAATTAAATTATTCCCCTTTTTGTGGGATAAGTTCGAAGTGCCGCCGCTTGGTACTAAAATGTCATATGCCTTGAAATCATTTATGATGTATCCTACCGAAAGGGTAATTTCAGGTAGTCACGTATCACATTCCAATGTGCTCGATATCTTTCCACATCAAACGCAATATAGGTCTTTTTTTAAATCTCTTTATATTAATTATAAAAGATTAAGTGAAGTCGATTTGCGTGCTTATGTAAGAGGACGGTTGTTTGATACTGCTTGTTGTATGGAGAAGGCAAGACTTGCAGCTTTTAATCAGGATTCAGAGGCAATATTTCCTTTTACAAATGGTAGTATAATTCAATATTATTTTAATCTGCGCGAAGAAGATCGCTATGATTATAATAAAAGAACTAATAAATTGGCACTAAGACGACTACTTAATGCAGAGTTTGGTGAATTTAAGTATTTAAAAGAAAAAGGTTCATTCAGATATGATATTATGAGTTTTATTAAAGCTAATCAGAATAATATTCTGAAAGAAATAAATACTGCTTCAAGTATAATTCCCTCGATAAACCGAGTATTTAAGTATTATTGGAACAGGAAAGAAAATTATGTGTTTAATGGTCCTATTCATCACTTGTTTGTATTATCAGCATGGCTTAATAGAAGGGATAGTTCAGTGATAGGAAGTTTCGACCAATCCTTACCTGAATTTGAACTGGATATCTCCTTTAAATTTTAAAACAGGAGTGAACTAGTGGTGAGAATGGCCTTTTTCCACGATTTTCCCGTTTTTAAGGATGAGAAGAATCATTACTTTTCAATTGGTTTTTCATATTCTCTTTGGGAACGGTACCTCAAGCTATTTTCTTCTCTGATCGTTGGATGTAGAGTAAGAAACTTGGATGATTATAAAAATGAAACTTTTAAGAATAACCTTCAAAGATCCGATGGTCAGAATGTTTCTATTCGACCAATTAGCGAATATACTTCACATAAGGATTATTTAGTGAATAGGATGAAAATTATTCAACAAATAAATACGATTATAAAAGAGGTTGATTGTGTTGTAGTCAGATTACCCAGCGTAATTGGGAGTTTGGCGTATAAACAAGCAATAAAGCAAAAAAAAGTTATTATTTGCGAATTGGTAGCTTGTCCATGGGACTCATTATGGAATTTTGGTAAAATTAAAACTAAAATAGCCGCCCCAATTATGTATTTAAAGACAAAAAAGATAATTAAAGATGCACAGAATGTGCTGTACGTCACTAATGAATTTTTACAGAAAAGATACAAAAACACTAATAATAATATTGGTTGCTCGGATGTAGAAATATATGATTTTCCAGACACTATATTGTTGGAGCGCATAAATAAAAAGAGATTTAATGAAGTGATTAAAATTGGATTAATTGGAAGTTCTGGGAATAGGTTTAAAGGACATGAGACTGCAATAAAAGCAATTTCCCTGTTGAAGGATAAATATTCTATACACTTACACTTACTGGGGCATGGGAACATCGGTACAATTAAAAATTTAATTGAAAAAGAAGGGCTAGAAGAAAACATTAAACTAGATGGTATAAGAAAAAGCGGAGAGGATGTTTGGGGATGGTTGGATCAAATAGATATCTACGTACAGCCAAGCCTTCAGGAGGGAATGAATAGAGCTACTATTGAGGCAATGAGTAGGGCTTGCCCTGTTATAACGTCAAATGTAGGGGGCTTTCCTGAAGTGGTTAGAGGAGACTTTATAATTAAAAAAAAGGATTATAAAGAATTAGCGAGAAAAATTGAAGATCTATTAACTAATAAAAGTTTGTATGCTGAAATTTGTAAGTATAACTTTTACAAATCAAAAAGTTTTACAAAAAGTAATTTAGATAGTACTAGAGAATCGTTTTTTCTCTCTTGTATAGCTAATAAAGAGAAGGGGATTAAAATTTGAATTATATAATTTTTCCAGGAGAGCTAGACATTCGAAGGGGAGGTCCCTCAGGATATTTAGCTAATCTTCAAGAGGGGATACAGGAAATTCAAAGAGAAAAGGAAGTAAGATTTATATCAAAGAGAAGTGATGGAATAATTTCAAAAGATAAAGTTGGGAAATTAAAGAAGATCATAGGAAAAAGTAATTTCTTGACTGAGAAAATTATGAAAAGGAAGTCCATACAACTGAGACATTTTCCCATTCATCATGAACTTAGTAGTATTGTTTTTCAGAAAGGGGATATCGTTCATGTTCATAATGTTATGGACTACAACTTTCTCATGAAATACAATCTCAATGGAGCCAAAGTTATTTTAACTCCACATACACCAGAGAGTATTGCAGATGAATTCGTAGAAGTTATCCGAAGCAATTTTAATAATCAAAGATTAAAATTGAAAAATTATAAAAGTACAATCAAAAAAATCGAAGACAGTGTCTTTAATAAGTGTGAGTACTTTATCTTTCCTTCAAAGGAATCAATGGAGATATATTCAAGCTTTATTCAGGATTTTGATAAAATAATGCTTGAAAAAAAAATTTTCTTCAATTTGACGGGATCCAAACCATTAAATTATTTCATTCCCAAAGATGCGTTCCGAAGTAAGTTAGGGATCTCACAAGAAGCGTTTGTTATCTCATATATTGGAAGGCACAATTCAATTAAAGGATTCGATATTCTTGTTAAAGTAGCCAAAGAAATTTATAAAATCGACAAAGATATAATATTTATTAGTGGTGGGACGGGGAATATCAAATCCGATAGCCCAAACTTTATAGAAGTTGGTTGGACTGATGATCCTGGAAGTATTGTTAATGCCTCTGATCTATTTATTCTTCCAAATCGAAATACTTATTTTGATCTTGTAATGCTGGAGGTTCTTTCATTAGGAATTCCAGTTATTGCTTCAAGTACTGGAGGGAATAAGTCAATTGCAAAATTGACTGAGGGCATTATATTATTTGAAAATGAAAATATAACTGAGTTAGTGCAAAAAATATTAATTTTGATTAACAATAGAGATAATTTAATTAAGATGGGGGAATTAAATAGAAGTTGTTATTATGAGTATTTTACATTGCAACACTTCTCGAAGAGATATCTAGAGGTATTAAAACAAATAAAAAATAAAGAGTGATATCATTGTTTAATATAGTATTTGGGTTATTTCAAAGTTTAATAGTGCTTATAATTTTACATAAAGTATTTTTAAAAAAGCAGTTTTCATATAACTTTATAGTTTTATTAGTCTACTATGCAATTTTCACATTTCCACTTATTTTAGATACATTTATCGGAATAGCTAGTTACTCAACACGGTCCCAATTTATATATGAGATATCAAGTTATGATACTGTAACTAATTTAGCTTTTAATCTCATTAATATGTTTGTTTTTATTGTCTTATTTTATTATAAGAAAGAGTTCCAAATTAGCTTTATGTTTAAGGGGAATTTTTATTTAAAATTATTACTGGTTCTTATTTCAATATTACCTTTAGTTTTGTTAATTATTTATATTGATAAGATACCCTCATTTAAATATGCTTCTCTGATTGGCCTATCTAAAACCAACGATGAAATATATGGTTTGTATAAGCTTTTTTTAAATACAACAATTATTTCAGTATTGAGTGGTATGGTTTACTTAATAATTACACCGAAGCGGCATATTTATATTTCGTGGGTTGTATATCTATCAATTTTTGTTGGTTTATACATGAATGGGAAAAGACTCGTAGTATTTTTGTTTTTTGCACTTCTAATTTTCAAATTCTATTTACATTACAAAAATAAAATTTTGACCATTGGTATTTCCATTGTATCAATTGGGATTATATTAATCTTTAATTCTTTATATTCTTCTTATCTTGAGAGTTCGTACCAATTGGATAAATTCGGTGAAAATGAATACTTACAATTTCGAATTGATTATTCACGAGACCATAATGTAAAAATGGCTATTTATAAAGAATTGCATTCGGGAGAGAAAAGAATTCTTGAGTATAGAGGACAAAGTTTCTTATATAATATTGCTTTTTTTATTCCCCGGGAGAAATGGCAAAATAAACCCTACCCTTATGGTGTATATGTTACGTCAGCCTCATTAGGGTTATTCTCTGCAGAGAATTTAGGATGGCAAATGACAACAAGTCTTCTCGATGAAAGTATAGCGAATTTTGGGATAGTTTTGGGCTTGATATGCTTCCTCTCAATAGTTTTTCTTGTAATTAAATTTGGAAATAAATTTAAAGATGATATATTAGTTTTCTCATTAACGAGTTTTGTTTTGTTACTCTTTTTAACAATGCAATTTTCATTTAGTTCAATGTTTATTGTTCCATGGGTCGTATTGATACTAATCAAATCTAAGAGAAGAAAAAAGTTACTCGTAAATTAAGTTTGTTGTTATTGAATTTGAACAGTGGGGAATTTCAGTGAGTAAACTAGTTTCCAATTATATTTTTAATTCTTGTTATCAAGTATTAATCTTGATATTACCACTGGTCACCATGCCTTATATATCAAGAGTGATAGGGCCTGAAGGAATTGGTATTCAGGCATACTCTAACTCAATAGTACAAGTATTTATGATATTTGCAGTATTAGGAATCCCTTTGTATGGGAATAAACAAATGGCCGCTTCTAAAACGAAGGGGAAATCTGAACTATCGAAGAATTTTTGGGAAGTTTATTGTATTCAGTTCATTTCATCGTTGGTTTTTATTTTTGCTTATGTCGTTTTTGCTATACTATTTGTAAAAGAATTTAAACTAATTTTCTTGTTACAAACAATCTTATTGTTTTCTTCGTTATTGGATATTTCTTGGTTTTTTATTGGAATTGAAGAACTAAAGAAAGTAGTTATTAGAAATGCGGTAGTCAGAATCTTGTCAGTTTCATTGATATTCTTGTTAGTCAATGATATGGAAGATTTAATATTATACGTAATAATTTCTAGCGGTACAGTTGCACTTGGACAATTATTAATGTGGTTACAGATATTTAAATATGTCAGTCCGCCCAAATTTATGGAAATTAACCCGTGGAAACATAGTAAAGCGATTCTCTTTTTATTTTTACCGCAACTTATTATTCAGATCTACGTCATTTTAGATAGGGTAATTTTAGGGCTGTTGTCGTCTGAAGTTGAAGTTGCCTACTATGATCAAGCATTAAAAATAGTGAAAGTTTCATTGGCACTTATAACATCAATTAGTACTGTCATGCTTCCAAGAATAGCAGCTGAATTTACTCAGGGAAATTTGGATAAAATTACACACTACAGTAAAATAGTTGGTAGATTAATTTTAATTGTTTCTTTACCGATTGCAACGGGATTAGCTGGAATAGCACATTTATTCACGGAATGGTTTTTTGGAAATGGTTTCGAATCTGTAGGGGACTTAATTATACTAATGAGTCCTATCATTGTTTTTGTTGGGTTGTCCAATTTATTTGGTATGCAGATTCTTATTCCAACAAATCAACAAAACAAATTTACAATATCGGTAAGTGTTGGGGCGCTCGTTAGCATTATTATTAACTTATTATTAGTAAATACATTTGGGAGCAGGGGGACTGCATTCGCTACTCTTTTAGCAGAGCTAGTCGTAGCAGTAATAATGCTAGTTTACGTTAAAGGATATATCAATCACCAGACAATTTTAAAGTTGTTGTTAAAATACGGTGCATTATCGGTTCTTATGGGGATTCTTGTATTTGTAATTGGTTTCTATTCACAGTTTCCAGCACCAGTAACAAATATCATTCAAATTATTTTTGGTTTTTTATTTTACTTCACAATTCTTTACTTGATTCGTGATCAATTTTTACTTCAAGCAATCAATAAAGTACTAAAAAAAAGGTGGAAATAAAACAAAATGTATGATTACTTAATCGTAGGCGCGGGCCCATTCGGTAGCATTTTTGCTTATGAAGCCACTAAACGGGGGAAAAATTGTCTAGTTATTGATAAACGCTCCCATGTAGGGGGAAATATTTTTTGTGAAAATGTTGAAGGTATAAACGTACATAAATATGGAGCGCATATTTTTCATACGAGCGACAAAGAAGTTTGGGAATATGTAAACCAATTTGCTGAA
Organism: Cohnella algarum; assembly: GCF_016937515.1. Lineage (NCBI taxonomy): Bacteria > Bacillati > Bacillota > Bacilli > Caryophanales > Paenibacillaceae > Cohnella > Cohnella algarum. The sequence goes on along the minus strand of NZ_JAFHKM010000002.1, from coordinate 1,048,720 downwards.
TTTAATCATTATATTAATTCGCCAGTTGCAAATTACAAGGGAGAAGTGTATAACCTACCCTTTAATATGAATACTTTTTACCAATTGTGGGGAACCAAAACTCCGAATGAAGCAAAAGCTAAGATTGCATCGCAAATAGAGGAACTTAATATTCAGGAACCTGCAAATTTAGAAGAGCAAGCGCTGAGTTTGGTTGGAAAAGATATTTACTATAAATTGATTAAAGGATACACCGAAAAACAATGGAATAGGCGAGCAGTGGATTTGCCAGCATTTATAATAAAAAGATTACCAGTACGCTTCCGTTATGATAACAATTACTTTAATGATCGTTACCAAGGGATTCCGATTGGTGGGTATAATGTAATTATTGAGAAATTACTTAAAGGTATTGACGTTAGACTAAATGTCGACTTTTTTAAAGACAAAAATGAGTTAGTGAAGTTGGCGAATAAAACGGTTTTTACAGGTATGATAGATCAGTATTTTGACTATAAGTATGGTTCATTGGAATATAGAAGTCTAAAGTTTGATCATGAAATTTTAGATTGCGAAAATTACCAGGGCAATGCTGTGGTTAACTATACGGATAACGAGACACCGTTTACTAGAATTATCGAACATAAGCATTTTGAATTCGGTGAGCAGCCCAAAACGGTTATTACTAGAGAGTATCCTCAGGATTGCGGTAAAGAGGATGAACCCTATTATCCAATTAATGATGAAAAAAATAATTCGGTTTATCAAAAGTATTTAGAACTAGCAAAAAATGAGCGGAACGTTATTTTTGGAGGTAGACTTGCAGACTACAAATACTATGACATGGACAAAGTAATTAAACGTGCTTTGGAGATAGTACAAAATGAGTTTCGATAATAAATTGAAGTTCTGGGGTGGTTTTGGTGAGAAGGAAGTCATGGAAAAAATTCTTGATATGGATCGGGTCGATTTTAGGCGCGCTTATTCTAATTGTTGGCATAGGTGGTTACTTTGCGATAAACTATGCTGCAGATAAGGTGTTAAATTCCTTAGTTGAACCAGTTGGAGAGCCGCTAGACTCCTCTTCCTCCCAAACCGATTCGGCGAGCCCGGATGCGGAAAGCAGCGCTTCGCCTTCTAGCGATCCTGATTCATCGCCTGCTTCAAGCGAAGCTCCTGCATCGCCGTCGTCTACGCCGAAGGGCTCGGAGCAACCTGCCTCACCATCCGATGGAACCGATACAGGCAAATCCCGACAAGCCGATCAAGCTTCAGGGGATAACAAAGGGACATCGGAAGGAAGCGCGCCTCCCGCATCGCCGCCTTCGGCTTCTCCATCGCCGTCTCCTACGTCCACCTATAATCCCGAAATTTCGGTGGACAAGGCGGAGGAGGTTCAAGAGAACATTTCCTTTTCGGAGAAAACCAAGGTCATGACGATTATGCTTTCGAAGCTCAGCACTAGTGACATCAAGACACTGCAGCAGCTTGCAAGCGGCGGACTGACCGTCGAGAAAAAGAAGGAAGCCAAAGCGCTCATTCTCGAAAAGCTGTCCGAGGACGAGTACAACGAACTTATTGCGATCGCCCAAAAATACGGGCTTAGCCAAGGCAAAAGCTACGAGGATTCTCTCAAAGAAGACTTGGGCAACTAAACGAAAAGCAGGTGCATACGATGAAGAAATTTAAAATGATGCTGGCGACGGCAATGGTAGGGGCAATGGCGGTTGTGACGCCGTTTTCGGCTTTCGCCGCCACGGCCAGTACGACGGTAAGCACGATCATGGCAAAGATGAAGTTTGACGGCCAGGAGCTGGCGTTGCCGTCCGGACAGGCGGCGTTCGCGCATGAGCAGCGCGTGTACATACCGCTTCGGTTCGTAGCATACGCGCTGCAAAAGAGCGTGGCTTGGGACAATGCGACGAAAACGGTAACGGTGTCGGAGCCTTCGGCGTCCGAAGCAGCCGTGCTGAAGCAATATTTGGCGGATGCGGCGGCGGCTGCGAAGATGCCGGCGGCCATGGCGACGACGATTAAGGTGACGCCGACGAGCGCGAAGCTGGTTTTTGACGGAACGGCGAAGCAGCTGCCGGCCGGTCAGCAAGTTTTTGCGAAGGATGGAACGATTTACGTTCCGGTCCGTTTCATGTCGGAGTCGGTCGGAACGACGATTAACTGGGATTCGGCGACGAAGACGGTCAGCGGCGAGTCCAAGGCCTACCGCGAAGCTCAGCAAGGCGGGAGCGGAACCGGCGGCAGCGGCGGCAATGCAGGTTCCGGTTCGACGGGCGGCGGCAGCACGGGCGGTTCCGGCGGCGGTACGTCCGGCGGCAGCGGCGGAGCCGGAGGCGGCACGGGAGCGCAAACGCAGGCCGAAATCGAGGCGGCTGCGTATACGAAGCTCACGAACCTGAAGACGGAGTGCAAGAACACGGCGGTGAGCCTTGGCGCCCAATATATTCTGGAGTCCGATCCGGAGAAGCAAGCCGCGCTTATCGCGCAAGGAGAAGCGAAGCTCGCGTCCTGCACGGCTCAGTTCGAATCGATCGTGAGCGATACCGAGGCGCAACTGAAGGCGGGCGGATTCAGCACCGATATTCTTACAACATATCGCAGCGAATTCGAGTCGGAAATTAACGCTTTGAGAGAATTGGCTGAATCGCTAATGTAATCATAAACAAATGACAAGCTATCCGGTCCGAAGCTTTTCGGGTCCGGATAGCTTTTTTTCGCTTCGAAATCATAAAGGGGCGCTCCGGAAAAGTATATATAGAGGTGGCGGGATTGATCAGGATCGATCGTCGATTCGAACTTCATTTTAAGGTGAGGTAACCCTATGAAGCTCGTACTCCTCTCGGGAGGCTCCGGCAAGAGGCTGTGGCCGCTTTCGAGCGACTCGCGGTCCAAGCAGTTTTTGAAGGTGCTGGGCGGCGCGGACGAACCGAAGATTTCCATGATTCAGCGGGTATGGGGGCAGTTGAAAAACGTCGGGCTGGCGGACTCCACGTTTATCGCGACGAGCAAGTCCCAGGTCGAGATGATTCACAGCCAGCTGGACTCGGAGGTGCCGCTCATCGTGGAGCCGGAGCGAAGGGATACGTTTCCCGCCGTCGCGCTCGCGGCCGCTTACCTGCATTCGGTGCAAAAAGCCGGACCCGACGAAACTGTTATCGTGCTACCGGTAGATCCGTACGTGGACGAGGCTTATTTTGAACGGTTGAAGCTGCTGGACGAGGCGCTGAACCGTTCGGAGGCGGAGCTTGCGCTGATGGGCGTCAAGCCGACGTTCCCATCGGAGAAGTACGGCTACATCGTCCCGGACGAATCCGGCGACGAGCGCGCGATCCCGGACCTTCGTTCGCAAGAGAATGTCTCTGTCCGATCGGAGTTGAGGTTCGGCGATTCCCGGCCGGCTGCCGGCAGTCCGACCGGCGTTAGCACGGTTCGGCCGCACGCCCCCTACGCCTCCGTCAGCCGCTTCCAGGAGAAGCCGAGCCAGGCGAAGGCGGCCGAGCTGATCGCGGAAGGCGCGCTGTGGAACTGCGGCGTGTTCGCGTTCAAGCTGGGCAAGCTGATGGACATTTTGCGCGAGAAGGAAATGCCGCTCGATTTTGCCGAGCTTGCCCGTCACTACAAGCGGCTGCCGAAAATCAGCTTCGACTACGAGGTGGTCGAGAAGAGCAGCCGGATCGTCGTCGTGCCGTACGAAGGGGAATGGAAGGACCTCGGCACGTGGAACACGCTGACGGAGGAGCTGTCCGAGCATTTGACCGGCAAGGGGAAAATCGACGCGCAGAGCGCCAATACCCATGTCGTGAACGAGCTGGACATTCCGATCGTCGCGCTCGGCCTCCGCAACGTCGTCGTGGCCGCCAGCCCGGACGGCATTCTCGTCTCGGACAAAGACGCGAGCCCGCGCATCAAGGACGTCGTCGATTTCGTCCGGCGTCCGATGTACGAGGAGCGGCGATGGGGCTGGTACAAAATTTTGGACTATGCGGTGACGGACGACGAGTACGAGGTGCTGACGAAGCGGGTCGGCATCGCGGCGGGGAAAAATTTGAGCTACCACTACCACGGCAAGCGCAACGAGGTGTGGACGATCATCAAAGGGACGGGCGATTTTGCCCTGGAAGGCAAGATCCGGCGGGTCGCGGCCGGCGACGTGCTGCACATTCCGGTCGGCGCCAGGCACGGGATCCGGGCGATCGCCGATCTGGAGTTCATCGAGGTACAGAACGGAAGCGAGATTATCGACGAGGACATCGTCCGGCTTCATACCGATTGGGACGAAATCTTGAAGCGCTATGTAAAGTAACCATGCGAGATCCGCGCGAGGCTATCTCCGTAAAAACGCGCAAACGGAGATAGCTTTTCTTTTTCATGCAAAATATTTTCATCTAAATCTATGATCGGATGTAACTTTTTGATCTAAGCGGAGTCTACATTAATAGAGAGAAGTGGGCGGAAAGTCCAGGGTCTTTCGAGTACATTTTTCAGCATGGGAGAACGAAATGCCAGTACAATCGACAAATTGGAAACCGTATCGGAAAATTTGGATCCCCGTTCTGTCCGGGGCTATCGCGCTGTCCGCCGTTTTCGGGCCGGCCTGGCCGTTCGCCAAGCCGCCGATCGCGGCAGCCGCGACGACGGCGAAGGCCGCGGTTACGTACAAGCTCGTCAAGCAATCGGAGACGATCGTCACGAGCGGAGCGCGGCAAATCGATTACCAATGGGTCCCCTCGGACGCCGCGAAAACGACCGAAAACATTCACGTCCTCGCAATCGACCTTACGAACCCTTACGTCCAGCTCAATGCGCTCGGAGGCAAAGGCGGCAGCGTCACGGCGCGGCAGTCCGTCACCGCCATGGCGAAGGAAACGGGAGCGGTGGCCGGCGTCAACGGCGACCTGTTCAACACGTCCAGCTCGAGCGAAGGCGCGCCGATGGGGGCGCAAATTACGAGCGGACAGCTGCTGTCCAGCACGTCCCAGCTTACGGGCATGTACGCATTCGGCCTGACCAAGGACAAAAAGCCGATCATCGACCGGTTTTCGTTCACCGGCACGGTGTCCGTCGACGGCAGTTCGTTCCCGCTTAGCGGCATCAACCAGAGCGCGTACCGCACGGAACCGGACAACGGGTTCAGCCACGCCAACGCTTTGTACATGTACACGAGCGCCTGGACGGGAACGGAACGCCCGAAAAACAGCGCGACGACGCCGACCGAAGCGCTCGTCGTGGACGGCGTCGTGACGGAAATCGCGGTCGATACGCAGATCGCGACCCCGATTCCGGCGAACGGCTACATCCTGCGCGGGCACAAGGCGGCGGCCGATTTTATCAAAAACAGCCTGACCGTCGGGCAAAAGGTAACGTCTACCTACAGCCTCGTGTCGCAGACGAGCGGACAGACCTATGACCCGACTTCGTTCCAGATGATGGTGAGCGGGCATACGATTCTCGTCGACGGCGGCAAAGCCGCGACGTTCTCGCGGGAGATCAGCGGGCTTAGCGGCAACGCGAACCGGGCGCGCACCGCGGTCGGGTATTCGGCGGACGGGAAGACGGCATACCTCGTGACCGTGGAGGAAAACGACGACACGAAGACGGCGGGCGTGACGCTGAGCGCGCTGCAGCAGATTTTGCTCCAGCTCGGCGTGTACAAGGCCGTCAACCTGGACGGCGGCGGCTCGACGACGATGGTGACGCGGCCTCTCGGGGAATTCGACGTCACGCTTGCGCACCCGACCTCTTACGGCACGACGCAGCGGCTTGTGGCGAACGGCATCGGCGTATTCTCGCTGGCGCCGCAAGGCTCGGTCAAAGGCATCGTCGCAAGCGGAGCCAAGACGTTGTTCATCGGCCAGCAGGCGACCTACTCGCTCAAGGCTTACGATACGTACTACAACCCGATCGATCCGGCCGGACTGACGCCGGCGTGGTCGGCGGCCGGCAGCATCGGCACGTTCAAGGACGGCGTGTTCACGGCGGCCAAGCCCGGCAGCGGCACGATCACGGTCAAAGCGGGCGAAGCCAGCAACACGGTCGACGTTCAGGTCGTCGGCGGCGACCAGATCGACCGCCTGACCGCGGAGCCGAGCACGAACGTGCTGGCGGCCGGCACGACGGTCGCGGTCACGGTGAAGGCGAAGCTCAAAGACGGCACGACGGCGACGGTTCCGGCATCGGCGCTGAAGTGGGAGTTCCGCGGTTTTACCGCGACGGCCTCGAACGGCAATATCGCGATTCAAAGCGTCGGCGAAAATACGAAGATCGGGTACGCGATCGCCCGTTACGACGGGTTCTCGACGGTCGTGGCGCTCACCGCCGGCGCCGAGAGGACGCTGGAGAACTTCGACAGCGTCGCGTACAACATCGGCTTCAGCCGGCTTCCGAACGAGACGGAAGGCTCCGTCTCGCTCGTCACCGGCATGGCCGGCCGCGAAACGTCGCAGGTGCTCAGCCTGAAGTACGACTTCACGAACGGAACCGGCAGCCGGTTCGCCTACGCGGTGCTTAACGACGGCGCCGGCATTACCGTCGACGGCAGCCCGAGCTCGCTGACGCTCGACGTGCTGGGCGACGGCAGCTACAACTGGCTGCGCGCGACGTTCGTCGACGCGAACGGCAAGGAAGGCCTCGTGACGCTGGCTTCGGCGATCGACTGGACCGGCTGGAAGACGATCAAGGCCGATCTGGCTTCGGCGGGCCTGGCGTATCCGGCGAAGCTGACGAAGCTGTACGTCGTCAACCTAGAGGAGGAGCAGGACGAACGGGCGCTGACGGGCGAAGTCGCGTTCGACAACCTGAAGCTGCTCGGGGCGACCGGCGCGGCCGCCGGCAGCTCGGCAAGCGTCAAGCTTACGCTGAACAGCAAGCAGGCGACGGTGAACGGCAAGGCCGCCACGCTTGACGCCGCTCCGATCGCGCTGGACGGCACGACGTACGTGCCGCTCCGCTTCGTGTCGGACGCGCTCGGCGGAAGCGCCGACTGGGAAGGGACGGCGAAGCGGGTGACCGTGCTCCGCGGCGACAAAATGCTGGAGCTGTGGCTGAACAAACCCGATATGATCGTGAACGGCGTTCGGGTCGCTTCCGAGACGCAACCGCTCGTTCGCAGCGGCCGGGTGCTCGTTCCGCTGCGCGTCATTTCGGAGCAGCTGGGCCAGACGGTCGACTGGAAAGCGGACGACAACAGCATTACAATTCATTAATCTTCGGTCCAAAGTCCCATATTCGGGTTTCTAACAGTATAAAATGTGATATGATGGAAACGGGCCCCTTTTCCGAGTTTAAGAGAGCGTGCGGACCGCCGGGCGGAAAGCCGGGCGATCGGCATATGCAGTTGTCGGGGATGATGCAGGGGGAATCGAATACGTGGACAGCGTGGACCAAATCGATCTTGTCATCCAGAACGCCGTCAAGGTGATGGAAGACAGCAAGATGCAAGTGTTTGAAATATGCGAGGCGGCAAGGCGGGAGCTGGAATCGCTGGAGCGGGAGCTGGAGCGGGTGCTCGCGGAGACGGGGACGACGATCGAGACGGTCGACCGGCTGGAGCGGGATTACCGGCTCGCGCGCATCCGGCTTACGGAAGTCAGCCGCGACTTTTTGCGGTACTCCGAGAAGGACATCAAGTCCGCCTACGAGACGGCGACCAACCTGCAGCTGGATTTAATGGTGTACAGGGAGAAGGAAAGCTATTTGAAAAAGCGGCGCGGCGAGCTTCAGGTTCGCGTGCGCAACGTCGAACGTTCCATCGAGCGGGCCGAGGCCATCGGCTCGCAGATGAACGTCGTGCTGGATTATTTGTCCGGGGATTTGTCTCAGGTGACGCGCATTTTGGAATCGAGCAAAAACCGGCAGCTGATCGGGCTGAAAATCATTTTGGCCCAGGAAGAGGAACGCAAGCGGATCGCGCGGGAAATTCACGACGGCCCCGCCCAATCGCTCGCCAATTTGGTGCTGCGTACCGAAATCGCGGAAAGAATGCTCGGGACGCAGGAATTGGAGGTCGTGCGCGGCGAATTAATCGAGTTGAAGAAGCAAATCCGCAACGATTTGGGGGAAATTCGCAAAATCATTTTCAACCTCCGCCCGATGGCGCTCGACGATCTCGGTCTGGTCCCCACGCTTCGCAAATTCGTTCAGGATTTTGAGGAACGGACCTCGATTCGGACCAAGTTCGATGTCGTCGGGAAGGAAAAGCGCATGTCATCCGCGCTCGAAGCCGCGATGTTCCGGCTCGTGCAGGAAGCGTTCGGCAACGCCTACAAACATGCGGAGGCGTCGCTTGTGACGCTCGAGATCGTTTTTTTGGAGGAGAACATACGACTTACGATTCGGGACAATGGGGTCGGGTTCCATGTCGACGTTACGGAGGCGCGCGCGCGAAGCCATTCCAAATTCGGACTGATCGGGATGAAGGAACGGGTCGAGCTGCTCCAGGGGAAAATCACCTTCGCCTCCGGCGTCGGACAGGGCACTACGGTCACCATAGAAGTTCCAAACCAGGCAGAGCTGCGAAAGGAGTTGGGCTATAATGGAGAATAAATCGCAAAATCGCAAAATCAAGGTGCTGCTTGCAGACGACCACCAGCTGTTTCGGGAAGGCCTGAAACGGATTTTAAACATGGAATCCGATCTGGAAGTGATCGGGGAGTGCGGCGACGGCATTCAGGTGCTGGAGTTCTGCAACCAGATCAAGCCGGACGTCGTGCTGCTCGACATCAACATGCCGGTCGAAAACGGCGTGGTGGCGACGGAGCGGCTGCGGGATATTTTTCCCGATATCAAGGTCATCATTCTGTCGATCCATGACGACGAGAGCTACGTCTTCGAAACGCTGCGCAAAGGCGCCTCCGGCTATCTGCTCAAGGACATGGAGGCCGAAGCGCTCGTCAACGCCATTCGCACGGTTGCGGTCGGCCACGCTTACATTCACCCGAAGGTGACGGGCAAGCTGATCAACCAGCTGCGCCGAATGACGTATCTCGACGAAATCGGCGCGACCTCGGGCGCCGCGGCCAGCCGGGAGACGGTGACGAAGTTCGTTCCGAACGGCAACAACCCGCTGACGCGCCGGGAGGCGGAAGTGCTGCGCCTGATGGCGGAGGGCAAGAGCAACAAGTCGATCGGGGAAAATTTGTTCATCAGCGAAAAAACGGTCAAAAACCACGTCAGCAGCATTCTGCAGAAGATGGAAGTGGACGACCGGACGCAAGCCGTCATCAATTCGATCAAGTTCGGCTGGGTTACGCTTTGAGCCGTAAGGCCGGAGCGGGAATTCGGCTTTCGAGCAGCGAAATTACATAAGGACGTTCGGGAAACCGCCTTTGCCTTCGGCGGTTTTTTTGGCATGTCGGAATGTTTAAGGTTTTCGCCTGGCTATGAGCGCGTACGGAAGCTTGCGGGACGGCGGTGGGGGCAAATTCGTATGCGAGGGATCAGGGGATGGCGGAGGGAGCTACACTGGATTTTGTCCAATCAAGGGGGCGGAAAACGCCGAGACCGTTGCCTTGAGTGGATTTTATCCAACGAGCAATTTGGAATTTGGGCAAAAACGCGGGAAAGGCCTCGCCAGATTGGACAAAATCCAACGAAGCCCAATCTTTTCGCAAAAAAGTCGATTTTGGTTGGAAAAATTCCAACCAAGCCTCGCCGAACCCAACGCCATCCCTCTCAATCCTGTGCAATTCCTATGCAATCTCGCGTTATCCGGCGATCCCCCTCCCATTCAATCCTTCATAAACCTACGCAATTCAGCGTCCCCCCGCTCAATCCGCGAAAAACGCCAGGAAATTCGCCAGGAAGTCTGTCAAGCACCTGCATGCTTGCTGCTGTTTTTGATCGGAAAGCGTCTCAAAAGATCGACCTGCCGCCGAAGCCCGGAACCTGCGCCTTCCGCGCAGCATATGCTGTCGTAGGAGCGAATCGTTATTTCGCGGGGAGGCGGACATCATGATGATCGATTTGGTATGGATCGTCGCCGCTTATGCGGCTGCGGCCTACTGCGTCCATTGGCGAATCTCCCGCATGAGCAAGGAATCGGCCGGAGGGCGGCATTTCGTGCTCGTTGCCGGCAATCATCAAATGCAGATCGAAGGCTATATTCGGAAGCTGCGGGGATTCTCGCGATGGACTGGTGAGGATATCGCCATAACGGTTGCTATGAAGGCTTTGTCAGCGGACGAAACAGGGAAGATTGCATCTCTGTTGGCTTCGCGGGAGCAAGGAGAGCTTGCGGTTGTACCTTATCGTCCTGGGGAGCCGGCGGACATTGAGGCATGGAGAACGGGAACGGAGCCTTTGCGGACCGGTCAGGGGAATCGCATTGTCGTGTGGATCGACCTTGATGACCTTGAACATGCAAGATTGCCTCAGCGTTAGGAAACAGCATTTATTGCAAAAACTTCGGGGAGGGCAAAACGTCCTCCTTTTTTGTCTGCGCGGATTTATGACGGTTTGTGACTCATGTAAAGTTTGGAGACGGACAAGCCGATACATGAGAGGAGAATCTATTCCAAAGCACTCGGATGGTGAACTTTATGAAACAGTTGCTGAGAAAGTTGCTTGGCTTGCTCCTCGCTCTTTTTATGGGTACACCGGCTTTGAACGCAACCGCGAATACCGGTAATCCGGTTCCGGCCAACGTATCGGAAAGCCGTATTTACGTCGATGGCCGGGAAGCGCGATTGACGGGTTTTACCATTGGGGGTAGCACCTATTTCAAGCTGCGCGATGTTGCCGAGGCGCTGTCGGAAACGCCAAGCGGGTTCGATGTGATTTGGAACGCTAAAGGCAACGCGGTAGAGTTCATAACGGACAAGCCTTATACCGAGCAAAAATCGGGAGCATATACTTATTACTACGCTCCCTCTATTGAATATACGGCCCAACCTGGAACATCAAAGTTGATCGTTGACGGCGAGCCGGTTGCGCCGATAGCCTACGTAATTGACGGCAGCAATTATTTCAAGTTGAGAGATTTGGGCGCGTATGCCCATTTTGACGTTGAATTCAGCGAGGAATCAGATGAAATCCACATTTATTCGCGGCTTCCGGAAAATGCACATCGGGTGAAGGCGGCAGGGAATGTTGCTGACAATATCCTGACCCCCTATTACCCGAGATGGCAGAGCCCCTTAACCTCCAATTTGATTCGCAACGACGACGGGACCTTTAGCGTCATTGAAGCGAACGACGAGATCGTAATCGACACATATGATGAGGATTTTCAGTTAATTTCCAGCAAGAAGATTCCCCCTGAACTTCCATTGTTCGGCGGCTTTTACAGCGGGAAAAGCTATCATTACATCGCTTACGGTCAGGAAAACCCCGAGGAAAACGATGAAGCAGAAGTGATCCGAATCGTACGATATGACAAAGAATTCAACCGCATAGACAGCGTATCGATTCAGGGCGGAGCAAGCTATACCACGATTCCTTTTGCGCATGGTTCAGGAAGGATGGCGGAATCCGGAAATACGCTTGTTTTCCATACTTCTCGCCAGCGGTATATGACGGAAGACGGCTTGAATCATCAATCCCAACTGACGATTATGATCGATACGTCGACGATGTCCGTAACCAATAGTTTGGGAAAATTTCAGCCAAATCATGTGAGCCATTCTTTTGATCAATATGTATTATTTGATGGAAACGAGCACGTACTACTCGACCATGGCGACGCCTACCCGCGTTCGATCGTTTTGCAAAAAGGAAACGGGGTGTCGTACAGGGAGGTCGATATGTTTGAGATTCCGGGAAAAATCGGGGCGAATATGACCGGCGTATCCGTCGGAGGCTTTGCGGAGTCGTCTTCGCACTATATCGTTGCGATGAACACGATCGACCACGCTTTGGTCACCGAGTATACGTCTTTCGAGATGAAAGGCCTGGAAAGAGATCAACGAGATATCCTAATCGCCGCCGTCCCGAAAAACAACTTGAACGGGAACGAAGTTAAAGTTGTTACGATTGCCGAATATATCGACAGCGACAAGCTCGCGTCGATTCCTCGATTGGTCAGAGTAAACGATGACAAGCACATCGTGCTATGGCAGGAGTTCGATAAATTTGGCGAGCTTTACTCGCAGAACCGTCGAAGCGATTTGAAGTATGTGTTTTTGGATAAGGGGGGCGGCCTTCCGGCGGCATTCAAACGGTCGAGCGCTTAGCGCTGTCACGTTGCAATCCGATCGTCATCGGCGATAAGGTCGTATGGTACGCGCAGGAAAACGGGATTCGCATTTTTTATGCGGTACCTCTTATCGACCAAGCTTAAGAAAAAATAAAGACCACCGATAACGAAGCAGAACAAACAAGGGCGGGACGGTTCGAAGGATTGTCCCATCCTTCCTTTGAACAACACTTTCCTAAACATTCGATGTTTGAGCCAGGTTATGACGCAATGTGATTGCTTCGGAGTGCGAGTTGGAATATAATGATAGGGTAAATTGCATCGATACGGGTGAAGCACACCTGCGAGCGTATGGCGCGTTCGGGTGTGTTTTTTTGTTGTCTTTTTCCCGTGCGCGCGGTTGAGAGAGTTAACAGGGAAGAGGAGGATGAGGATGTACGAGATGGACAAGGTCGCGAAGATGTCGCGGACGGACCGGAGCGGTCGGGCAGCGGAGACGGCGAGGGCGGAGTCGACGAGGGCGGAGATGGCGAGGGCGGAGACGGCGAGGGCGGAGACGGCAGATCGGGCGATCCGCGTGCTGGAGGAAATTTGCGTCCGGCTGGAGGGGATGGAAATCGCTCTGCACAGCCAGGACGTGCGTCTGGAGACTCTGGAGAAGCGGGTCAATGCCGGCATTCGGGGGCAGGAAGAGCTGGACGGCAAGCTGGAGGCTTTATCGCTCGATACGCATCGGCTTTTCAGCTTGTCGAGCTCGCTTGCGAAGGAATTTTTTTTGCTGCGCGGACAGATGAACGATCAGCTCAACGGCTTGGGGGAACGGCGGCGCAGCCGGGAAGGGGCGTGATTTTATCCGAGCTTCAGTTTATGTGGCGCTTGCGAACGACGGTTGCGCTTATCCGCAATGGACCGTTAGTTGGGAGGCGGATCTGGCGTTTTGGGCAGGCCATGCGGCGACTTCGGCGACTGAAGCGCATAAGGCGCGCAGCCTGGTTCGGCTTCGCCTGGAGCTGCCGCTGTCCGAGGCGGTTATCGTTTGCGACAGTCTGAAGGCGAGGCTTGGCGGGAAGATCGGGCCGGGCGATGCGGGCGGCCTTCTGCTGGAGACGGCGGAGGCTGTTCGCAAAGGGCTCTCACGGGAGAGGAGAAACCGCTTGTCAGGCGCTGCCGGAATGCGAAGGGGAGCGTCCGGCGTTCATTCGGCGGTCCGTCGCCCGGGCTTCTCTCCTTCCCGGTCGTCCGGACCTGGCGAAGCGGCAGGCAGTACGGCAAGGGATGCATTTTGGGGTTCGATAGGCGGTCCGGGCGGCAGCTTTTTGCTGGAAACGGTTCGGGTTGCGGATTTGCCGGGCTTGTCGGGTTTGCCGGCTTTGCCGGATTTGTCGGACTGGACGGGCATGCAGGAGTCGGCGCATCAAGCGATCGGGAACCGGGCCGACGATTCGCTTCGGCCTGCTGTTGCGCGAGGCAGAGGGGTTTCGGCGGGTGAAGGGGCTGCATGGAGGAGTGCGGCTAGAGAAGCCGGCCGCAAGCTGGCCGGGCGCTCGCTGCTGCTCGACGAGGCGATCGGCTTGCTGGGCATGGAGGACAGCGGGACGGGGCTGTTTTTGCTGCAGTTCGCCGCGTTGGCCGGCGAGGCGCGGCTTGCCGCCGCGATGGAGAGCGGCGCCGGGAGGCGAGCGAAGCTGCGCTGCCGGCGCTGCGGCAGCGGCGAAGAGCGGATGCGCCGCACGGCATGCGCTTCTTGCGGCAGCGCCGCGTGCGCCGTATGCGAGGCGTGCATTGCGATGGGGCGCAGCCGCGAGTGCGGGCTGCTCGTTCTTGGCTTGCCGAGACGAGCTGAACGTGAGCAACCTTCCGCCTCGGTATCCGGTCGTCCATTGCCTGCGGATGGAAGGCCCCGATCGCTAAGCGGGTCTACGGACTTTAGCGTATTCTCCCGGCCGGTCGATGGAGAGCGCGCCCCGTTGTTCGTCGACCGATGGGGACTCAGTCCGGCGCAGCTTCGCGCGTCCGAGGCTGCCGTGCGTTTTTTGCGCGGCGATGGTCCGGGGGAACCGCTTAACAGTTTAAATCGCCTGCTGCCGCGCGCGTTCCGTCGGTCCAATCGAACGCAAAGCCGCAGGTTTCTTCTCTGGGCCGTAACCGGGGCGGGCAAGACCGAGATGATCTTCCCGCTGCTGCAGGAAGTGCTCGACCGCGGGGGCAGGACGCTGGTGGCGACGCCGCGGCGGGACGTGGTGCTTGAGCTTGCGCCTCGGCTGGCCAAAGCTTTTCCCGACGTCGGTCTTGCCGTGCTGTACGGGGGCAGCGAAGACCGGTGGACGAACGCGCCATTGACGTTGGCCACGACGCATCAGCTGCTGCGGTTCCAGGAAGCGTTCGACCTCGTGCTGGTCGACGAGCTCGACGCGTTTCCCTACCATAACGATCCGATGCTGCATTATGCCGCGGAGAAAGCCCGCCGCGCGGACGGCTCGACGGTGTTCCTGAGCGCGACGCCTCCCGCGTCGATGCAGCGCGAAGTAAAGAGGGGCGGCTTGCCGTGCGCTCGGGTGCCCGTCCGTTTCCATCGTCATCCGCTTCCGGTGCCGGTTCGGCTGAACGTTCCGCCCATTTATAAGTGGATCGGAAGGGGACAAGTTCCCGCATCGCTCAAGAGGTTGGCTGACGAATCGGTACGGCGGGGGGCTCAATTGTTCGTTTTTGTCCCGTACATTCGGCATGTCGATCCGGTCGTTTCCTTGCTGAGGCGCCATGCCGGAGAATGGGGAATCGCCCCGGAGGCGATCGGCGGCACATCGTCCAAAGACGCGGAGCGTTCCGGCAAAGTAACGGAATTCCGCAATCGGTCGTTCCGCGTGCTCGTGACGACGACGATATTGGAGCGGGGCGTGACGGTTCCGCGCAGCGACGTTTGCATCCTCGACGCGCACCACGCGATGTTCGACGAAGCGGCGCTCGTGCAGATGGCCGGCCGGGCCGGGCGGTCGGGAGAAGATCCGAAGGGGCGCGTGTATTTCTGCTCCGCCTATGCCACTCGCTCCCAGCATCGCGCGGAATCGCAAATTCAGGCCATGAATCGGTTGGCCCGCAAGCTCGGCTATATCCGGACGGCGAAGGATGAAGATTGAGTGGCTCGAACGCATTTATCGGTTGTTCGGCCCGGACAACGGCTGCTGCCCGGTGTGCGAGCGGCAGCTCCGTAACGGTTCCGCCGCCCTTCCGGTATCGATCCGCCATGAAACGCCGAGAACGATCTTGTCCTCTCTCTGCGGCGAATGCGCCGGGCGCATCCCTTGGATCGACGAGGCGGCTTGCCTCGTATGCGGACGCCCGGAGCGCTGCGGCGATTGCCTGCGCCGGACGAACCGCCATTTTCGCTGCTGCCGCGAGGCGGTACGTTACGACCCGGCAATGCGGCATTGGCTCGCCCAGTACAAGTATCGGGGACTGGAAAGGCTGGAGCCGGTCCTTGCGGCCATGCTCGCCATGCCGGCCGAGCGCATGATCGGACGGCTCGCATTCGATGCGGTGACCGCCGTGCCTCTAGCCGAGGAGCGGCTGCTCGAGCGGGGGTTCAATCAGGCGGAGCGCCTGGCCGCGCGCATTTGCGACTGGTACCGGGTTCCTTATGTTCCGCTGCTTCGCCGCATCCGCCATACGAGCAAAATGAGCTTCATAGGCCGGGGCGGCCGCCTTGAAAATATGAAGGGAAGCTTCGCCGTCGACGTTTCCCTGAGCGGGTTAGAGGGCCGGGAGCCGAAGCGGGTGCTGCTTGTCGACGATATTTATACGACCGGAAGCACCATGAACGAATGCGCCTATGTCATTCGCCGTTCGTTCCCCGCTTGCGAGGTGTACGGGGTTCTTTTGGCCCGTTCTTGACAT
This sequence comes from Cohnella algarum, assembly GCF_016937515.1. Classification (NCBI taxonomy): domain Bacteria; kingdom Bacillati; phylum Bacillota; class Bacilli; order Caryophanales; family Paenibacillaceae; genus Cohnella; species Cohnella algarum. The sequence continues at coordinate 1,032,705 of NZ_JAFHKM010000002.1, read as the reverse complement.
TCCGCTTGTTTCTTGCAATATTTAGTATAAACGTTATGTCGAGGGGCGGCGTTTGCTGTCGCTTGGTTGTCGGCTCAGACTGGAGGGTTCGTTGCGATGGATTTGGCGAATTGCCCCCGCTGCGGGAAGTTGTTTGCCCGCAATTTTCGAGATATATGTCCGAACTGCATGAAAGATATCGAGAGAGAATATGAAACGTGCATCGAATATTTGCGCGCCAACAAAGGCGCCACGATCACGGAGCTGTCCGACGAGACCGGGGTGTCCGTCAAGCAGATTACCCGGTTTATCAAGGAAGGGCGCATCTCGCTGTATAACGCCCCCAACATGTCCTACCCGTGCGAGGTATGCGGCACGCTCATTCGCGAAGGGAATATGTGCGACAACTGCCGGGCGCGGCTTCGCAAGGAAGTGCGGAACGCGACGGCGGAGACGGGGCGGGACCATGCGGATGAGAAAAAGACCGAGGGTGCCTATCAAATCAACCATTGGAATAAGGACAAGAAATAATTACTTGGCAAGGCTTTTTAATCATTCTCTAAATAATTGATAAATGTAAACCGATAATACTTTTATAAGTTTATCGGTTTTTTTATTTGCCGGATTCGCTATTTTGAGGTGATCGAGTTGAAAATCAACGAATCGCAGCGCATGGCCCTGTTTAAAAATTATAATACAACCTACGAAACCCGCGCGCGCAGCGCAACGAACGGAAGCCGTAGGGATGAAGTGCAAATTTCGGAAGAGGCGAAGGAATTGCTGGGTGCCCAAAGAAGCGGCGGAGATGCCGACCGCGCGAAGAAAATCGAGGCGTTGAAGAACGAGGTTTCCTCCGGTACTTATTTTTTGGAGGCGGGCAAAATCGCGGAAAAGATGCTCCCTTTTTTTAAGGGATACTGACAGGAGGATGCTCGAAACGTGAGCCTGCATGAACTTCGGGAGTCTCTTCGATTGAATGAGGAATGTTATCGGGAATTGCTGGATTTGGCCCAACAGAAGAAAGAAAGCATCGTGAACGATCGGCTGAACGATCTTACGTTGATCATGACGAAGGAATCGAGACTGCTCAAGAAAATCGCCGAAGCGGAACAAATGCGGACGCAAGCCGTTCTTTCGTTTCAACAAGCCGCGGGTTTGCAACGCGAGAAGCCCCTGACTCTGACAGAGGTTGCGCGAATTTCAACGAACCCGGAGGATAAGGCGGATATCCGGATGCGCATCGAACGACTGTCGGAGCTGACCGGAAAGCTGAAGGAGATGAACGAACTCAATCAGTCGTTGACCCGACAGGCATTGGATTTCGTGGAGCTCTCGTTGGATCTGCTTATGGGCGTGCCGGATGAAGCGGTATACCGGATTCCCACGCAAGCGCCGGCCCCGACCGGACGCAAGGGAGCGTACGATTTTAAAGCGTAATGATTTGACTTTGCGAAAGAAAGGAAGTATGAACGATGCGATCTTCATTTCTCGGTCTTGAAACTAGCAAACGCGCTTTATTGACGCAATCGCTGGCTATGCAAACGACCGGCCACAACGTGGCCAACGCCAGTACGGCCGGTTATACGAGACAACGCGTGAACCTGTCCGCGACGCGGCCGCAAGAGGCTGTCGGCATGCAGAGCAGTACGGCCGTCGGTCAAATCGGCACGGGAGTACAGGCGGACAGCATTACCCGCATACGCGAGAACTACCTGGATACGCAGTATCGCCGGGAGAACCAGGGACTCGGTTATTGGTCGGTTCGCAACAGCCATCTCGAATCCATCCAGGCGATTCTCAACGAGCCTTCGGACGACGGCATTCGGGGCGTCGTCGACGATTTTTGGAACTCCTGGGAAGTGTTGAACCGGGATCCTACGCTGCTGAGCGCGAGGGTCGACGTCATTGCCAAAGCGACGAACATGGCGGATACGTTCAAGCAGGTGGACGAATCCTTGACCAGTCTCGAAGGGGATATCGACAGCAGCATTACGGCAAAGGTAACCTCGATTAACACAATGCTGACCAACATCGCGCAGTTGAACGATTATATTCGCAAAGCCGAAAGCCTCGGGGCCAACGCTAACGACTACCGCGACCAACGCGATTTGCTGCTTGACCAGTTGTCTTCTATTGTCAATATCGAATACGCCGAAACGCCGGAGGGCGATTTTACGCTGAACGTTGCGGGAACGGCGGCAGTGACGAACAATGAAGCGGTAACGTTAACCACCGCGATCGCGACGGGCGCAACTTCAGGCGAGCTGGCGGGTTACGTTCAGGCAAAAGCGGATATCAACCAAATTCGGAACGAGTTAAACGCCTTGGTCCAGACGATGGTCAACGGAGAAGTGACGGTCACGCTGGAAAACGGGTATACGACTTCCCAAGCAATGACGGCGAACAATGCCGTAACGCTTGAAGACGGATCGGTCATCCCGGCGGGAACGATCATCCCGGCCGGTTCGGTCATTACTTCAGCCGTTGAATTTACCGTCAATGGTATTAACGGCCTGCACAGCCTCGGATACGGGACGTCGGATCCCGCGACGAACGGCATTCCCTTTTTCACGACTTCGGACGGCAGCACGACGTTTAATATGAGCAACGTCCGATTAAACCCTGTCATCGCGAGCGACACCAGCAAAGTAGCCGCATCCGGCAAATACGAGACGGTGGATGGAACGAATCAAACGATTAAGGGCAACAGCGACATCGCATACGCCATTACGACATTGCGGGACAAGTCGTTTGCTTATTCCACCAACATCACCAATCTTACCTCCGGCACGATCGACGACTACTTCCGGGCGGTGACGAGCCAGTTGGGGACGACCGCGGACAACGCGCTTCGGAACATGAACAACCAGCAGGAGCTTGTGGATGCGGCGGGAACGCGCAGGTCGCAGGTCAGCGGCGTTTCTCTGGACGAGGAAATGACGGATATTTTGAAATTCCAGCACGCATATAACGCTGCGGCCAGGCACATGACGACAGTGGATGAAATGCTGGACCGCGTCATTAATCAAATGGGTCTCGTAGGCCGGTAAAGGAGTTAAGTGATGCGAGTAACGGGATCGATGAAATATACGCAGCTGCTGACGAATTTGCGCAATACCCAGACCGGAATTTATGATTGGCAAAACAAGTTGGCGACGGGGCAGCGGATCAGCAAGCCAAGCGACGATCCGGTCGGGATCTCCTATGTGATGCGCTATGACACGGAATTAAACCGCAGCGATCAATATTTGACGAACGCGCAAACCGGCAGCGGCATTTTGAACACGATGGATTCGATCATGCAGCAAGCGGACGACATTCTGAAACGGGCTCATACGCTGACGCTGCAGGCAAAGAACGAAACGATATCGCCGGACGCCAGGCTGGCGATCGCAGCGGAAATCAAGCAGCTTCGGGAACAAATGGTGCTGATCGGAAACAGCACGTATAACGGCCGCTATCTATTCAATGGGCAAAAAACGGACCAAGCCCCCTACACTTCGGCGAATGCGGCAAACGATGAAACGGACAGCGGCGTATTTCAGCTAAATGTAAGTCCGCTGGTGCAGGTGCCGGTCAGCATTTCCGGCGAACAGGTATTTGGAGAAGCGGGCAGCGACAGCAACGTTTTTAAAATATTCGACGATTTAATTAATCATTTGGAAACGAATGATACAACCGCCCTGGGAGACGATGTCGATAAAATTTTGGCCGCATCGGACAACTTTTCGGTTCAACGGGCGGAAATCGGCGCCAGAACCAATCGGTTTACGCTAATGGAAAGCCGCATCGAATCCAATATGATAAACTTGCAAACTCTTCGCTCCAACGTCGCCGACGTAGATTATGCGGATGCGATAACCCAGCTTCAACTAAAGCAGAACGTATTCCAGGCGTCCTTGGCAACGGGTGCGCAAATTATGAGCGTATCGTTGGTGGATTACTTGAAATAAAATTGACAGCGGGGGGCTAATCCTTGAGTAGCATTGAGAGTAATTTTACGCGGCAGGTACAGGCCCGGATTCGGGATGTGGCAAGCCCTGCGCAAACGGATGTCCGATACCAGCCCCCCGATTTGAAAATTAAAACCAGGCAAGCCGACATGAACGTGGATATGACCCACGTTTATGAAGATTGGGGAGCCTTGCGGCCATCGAGTTTCCGGAAAGAAATTGAAAATCGCGCAGAAAAGGCGTATGTGCAGGGAGTAACCGATGAAGTGCGGAATGGCCGCCGTATTCGGGACATTCATAAAGAGTCCGGGAATGTGTATGGTCAAATCGCCTTTCAAACGTACATGCGCGGCGCAAACCGGGAAGTCGTACTGGACGCTCTTCCGAAACAACCGGCAAAAATCGATATACGCATTCACCCGCCGGAAATCAATTTCGAAATGAAGACTGTCGTCATCGGCCTTCCGAAAGGGAATTAAAACTTTTTTCCGAAGGGAAAGACAAAGCGTGACCCATGAACAGCCATACTTTGCGCTCCAAAGCGATGTTTACGGAACTTTGCAGGTGAACGAGGAGCAGGTTTTCGAGTTTCAAAAAGGGATTATCGGCCTACAAGAGATCCAGCGATACGCGCTTTTTCAACTCGAAAGCACCCCGTTTTCCATTTTACATGCCCTCGATGCCCAAATCAGCTTTATTCTAATTCCTGCATCCGAAGCTGTTGAGCAATACGGTTTCCGCATCGATGATGAAACTGCGGAGCTGTTAAGGGTCGCGCACCCGGAGGAAGTGGTTACGATGCTTGTGGTCAACGTCATCGAGGATCGGATTTACGTTAACCTTAAAGCGCCGATATTGTTGTCCCCGACGAACAGATCCGGAGTGCAGTTCGTCATTCATGATCAGGAACTCCCCGTCCGGTATCCTCTGTCAAGCGGAAGCAAGGAGGAGATAACGGATGCTGGTGCTTAAGCGCAAGGTCGGCGAAACGATTATGCTGGGAGATCAGATCGAAGTTCAGATCCTCGCGATTGAAGGAGAATCGGTCAAAATCGGATTGACGGCTCCATCCCATATCCAAATTTTGCGCAAGGAACTATATGAAAGCATACGGCAGGAAAATATTCTGGCTGGACAACCCGCAGCTCAGGGCGAGCAACTGATTCACTTATTGGGGAATTTAAAAAAATCAAATAAACAAGATTAGGTGGGATGCGCAAATGAGCGGAATTCAACCGGTTGAGGGAGGTTCCGCCTACGAACTTCAATCATCCAGAAATACAGCACAAGAGACATTTAAAAAGTTCGAAGGCGGCCGTAAACAAAACGAAGAGCTTGCTGTCGGAGGAAAGAAAGAAAACAAGTTCGACTTCAAGGATTTGTCGGAAGAAGCGCGAGAGAAGCTGGAAAAGGAATTGAAGAAGGTTAACGATTCCCTGATTTCCTATGAAAAGCAGATTCGTTTCCGCTATGACGAGGAAGCAAAGCAAACGTATGTCGAAGTCGTCGATACGGAATCCCAAGAGGTGGTGGCGAGCATGCCGCCGGAGTTTCTAATCGACCTGTCGATTAAAATGAAAGAAATGATCGGTATGTTTATGGATAAGAAGCTATAGTGACTTGTAATTTGAATACACAAGGAGGTATTCCAAATGGCAACAAGCAGCGTAAGCAGCAGCGCAATGTCGTTGACAGGGATTTTTTCGCAATTGGACACGGACGCGATGGTACAGGTTTTGATGGCTTCGGATCAGAACAGGTACGACTCGCTGGAGGCCCGGAAATCGGATTACTCCAATCAGCAGTCTTTATTCCGATCGATCAACACCAAGCTTTCTGCATTAAAGACGGCTGCCTTTAACTTGACGCTAGCAAGCAGCTTTACCAAAACGGCCGCATCCAGTTCGGATACGAAAGTTTTGACGACGACTTCAAACTCCGGAGCAGCAGCCGGTACCTATCAGGTTGAAGTGACGCAACTGGCGCAAGCCCACTCGATCAAGGGGGCGAATATTAGCGCCTCGGGAACGACCTTGAAGAGCAGCTTCGCCACCGCGCAAGATATTACGATAAACGGCGTAACGATCAAAGTAAGCGAATTGGCGGCAAGCGCGAAAACGGACAAGGAACTGTTAACGAGCATCAAAAACGCGATCAACAGCGGCGATACGGGCCTTACCGCTTCCGTCATGCAAACGTCGGACGATAACGTTTCCCTTGTATTAACCACGAAAAAGTCCGGCGAGGGCAATGCCATCCGGTATGATGAAAGTTCGACGGCGACTGCCGGCACGTTTTCCGGCGGTTTCAACACTTTGCAAGCGCTCGGATTGTTTGGCGGAACCAACACTGCCGCAACGATTCAAAACGAAGTGACGAGCGCGCAAGATGCCGTTTTAAAGGTGAACGGGGTGAGTGTCACCTCCAGCTCGAACACCGTGAAAGATGCCATCGAAGGCGTGACGTTTACTTTGGTGGATGATGGAACGACGACGGTTACGGTCAACTCGGACACGAAAGCGATCGGCGACGCGGTCGAGGCGTTTGTCACCGCCTACAATGATATTATAGACGCCGTTAAGGAAGCCAAAGCGTACAAAGATTCGAATGGCCGAACGACGCTGCAGTCCGATTCGACGCTGAACAGTCTCGTGAATCAAATCTCGGGCTGGTTGACCGGGCAAGTCGGCCAAACGAACGGAGGAGCAGCCGGTTCTTCCGACTTTGCGTATAAGTATCTTTTCGAAGTCGGCCTTGAAGTAGATAAAGGAGTAACTACCGCAAGCGAGATGACCGGCAAAATCACGTTCGACCGCGAGAAGTTTGAGGAAGCGCTCAGCGACAATCCGGAAGGCGTTATTCAACTGTTCCGCTATAACGGGAAGGATGAGGGCAAGGCAAGCGGTATCGCGCAGGTCTTTAATACGAACCTGACGACTTGGACGAGTTTTTCTTCGGGAATTCTCAAAAACAAGATCGACGGGTACGACTCCGAAATTTCGTTTATAACCGATCAGATGGACCAAATGAAAAATCGATTGGAAGTGAAGGAAGCATCTCTTAAAGCGAAGTTTTCCAACATGGAAGTTTCCCTTTCCAATTTGCAAGGGACGCAAAGTTATTTGACCGGAATCGTAAGCTCCTTCTATAACTAAGACGGAAATAAAAATGCAACCAAATAAAGTTTTAAGGGGATAACGATATTGTTAAATCAAGCAGGCTACCAAGCGTATCGTAAAAACAAATATGAAACGGCCTCTCCCCATCGTCTGATCCAAATGCTGTACGAAGCGGCGTTGTCCAATATTGCGCATGCCGCAAAAGCGATAGACGACAAGCAGATCATGCTCGCACATCGTCATATTGTTCGCGCCCAGGAAATCGTCTCCGAACTTATTATTTGTCTTAATGAAGAGCAAGGCGGCCAAGTAGCCGCCAATCTCAAGCAAATTTATTTGTACGTGATCGACATGCTCGTAAAAGCGAATTTACGCAAACAGAAAGAGCCGCTGGCAGAGGCGGAAAGCCTGTTGCTGGAAATCAAGTCCGCTTGGGATCAGATCGGAAGTGAAGTGTCCATTGGAAAAATCTGATCTGAAGGGCCTGATTGTCGAGTGGCGCGATTGTTTTGAACGAATTCTCGAACATGCTAACGAACAATTGCGCTTGCTCGATACTCCGGATTTGAATTGGGAACAGTTCGTCCATCTGTCGCAGAAAGGCGAAGAACTGCAACAAGCTGCGGAGGCTGCCGGCGAAGCTCTCCGAAAAAATATCGGCGAACGGGAGTACGAAAATATGTTCAAGGTTGAGATTCTCCCGATCGCCGAAGAAGCGAATCGAGTTGTTGCGGAGGCAATTGAACGGATTAAAGCGGAGTTTCCCAAAGTGACCGGGGATTTGCGCAATACGAAAAATCATCTCAAGCTGATGAACGCCTATTACGGCATGCAGAGCGATCCCCAATTCGCCTATTATTTCGATGAAAAAAAATAAAAAAAAATATTTGAACCCATTAAAAAAAGCTCTTGGCCTGCCGATATATGGAATAGACCGCAAGGACGCGGTACTAGAACCTATCATGGAGGATGAACGGTATGGGAATGTTTATTAACACGAACGTAAGTGCAATCAACACGAACCGCAACCTGAACTTCAACAACACGCAACTCGGCAAAACGGCTGAGAAGCTGTCTTCCGGTTACCGCATCAACCGTGCGGCTGACGACGCTGCAGGCCTTGCGATCTCCGAAAAGCTGCGCTACCAAATCAACGGCTACAACCAAGCGCTGAGCAACGCGCAAGACGGCATCTCCCTCATCCAAACGGCTGAAGGCGCGCTGACCGAAGTTCACTCGATGCTGCAACGTCTGGACACGCTCGCTACGCAAGCGGCGAACGGTACGCTGCAAGACGAAGACCGTGACCAAATCCAACTTGAAGTCGACCAACTGTTGCAAGAAATCTCCAACATCGTCGGCAAGACGAAGTTCAACGGCATTACGCTGCTGAACGGTTCGACTTCCAGCGTGACGTTCCAAGTCGGTTGGGAAAAAGGTACGACGATCACGGCCGACCTGGGCAGCGGTCTGACGCTGAACCAACTTGGCATTAGCACCCTGAGCGTTGCTACCGCAGCAGGTGCCCAAGACGCACTGAGCGCAATCCAAGCGGCGATCACGACGGTTTCCAGCCAACGCGCTACGCTGGGTGCCGTTCAAAACCGCCTGGAGCATACGATCAACAACGTCGGCGTCAACGCCGAAAACCTGTCCGCTTCCGAATCCCGCATTCGCGACGCAGACATGGCCAAAGAAATGACCAACTTCACGAAGCAACAAATCATGGTTCAAGCCGGTACGGCTATGCTGGCTCAAGCGAACTCGCTGCCGCAAAACGTCCTGCGTCTGTTGGGCTAATAGGAAACAATTTCCGACTCCTCAACCTATCCGGTTGGGGAGTTTTTCTATTCACTTTCTGTCGTTTTTTGCCGATATTTATACGTATAGAAGATGTAACCGTCGAATCCAATAAAGGTGCTGATCCCATGAAGGTTTTTTATCTCCAGGAAGAGCTGGACTTGTCGAATATGGACGCGAAGGGACGCGAAGAACGGCTCAATCGTGTCTTTGCCACCCTTTACGAGCGTAATGAAATTGTGCAAGAGGTTACGATCGATAATACGGTTTTTCACGAAGGCTACGAGAATGAATTGCTGCTTAGAATGCAGGAGATACAAGAAGTTCGTATTGCAACAATAAATGGGGACGTGCTTACCCAGGAAATGCTTCAGGAGCTACATCAATATTTGCCTCGCGTAAATCGGGCTATCGACTCGATCTCGGATCTGTTTTACGGCGAAATGACCGCGGACGACTGGGGTTACTTTTCTCAATTAATTGAAGGAATCGGTTGGGTCGAAAAGGCGGTTAATATTATCCTGCTTCAATTTAATCGCGTTAACGGCACGGAGCCTTTACAAGAACCGTTTGCCGTGTTTGCAAGTCGAATACCGGAGCTCCTGGCCGAGTTGGAAGCCGTCTTAGGTCGCGAAGATCGAGTTGCGGCGGGAGATTTGATTAAGTATGAATTTGGAGAACTTCTCCAACATCTAGAGAATGCTATTCAATCCAGGGTGACCGTATGAGAAAATTCGCTGCCGACAATTTAATGTTTTTGCGTGAAGAGTATCCGGAAATCTATAAACTGATTCGGGGAAAGTCGTATGATCAGGCAGCCATTCGTCCTGAAATCGCCAAAAACGGCGAGCCCATCGCATCTGTTGTTACGGAATCCGGATCTTGGCAAAGTCTATACAGTCGTTACAATCCTTCCTTAGAGGCCGATCGTTGGGCTCAGTCGCTTGCTGACGCTGTATCAGAGACGAAGGATGTTTTGTTCTGTGGATTTGGTTTAGGGTACCATCTGGAGGCTTTTCTGAAGTTGTATCCGGAGAAAAGGGTCTATCTTTACGAACCGTACGTAGACACTCTTCTCTATGCGCTCGAACAGCGCGACCTTCGATCGATTTTAATGAACAAGCAAATTGCCATGTTCGGGATTGGTAATACTCTGGAAACCCAAGTCGAATTCATCGAAAACGCGTTTAATACATCCAGCAATAACTTAAGATTAGTAGATGTTCCGGTTTACAAACTTGCTTATCCGGGGCTTATTGAAAATTACCGTCAACTTATCGCCCAGACAGCTGCTTCGGCGGCCTCTTCGTTAAGGACGCTAGAGCGCTTTCGGAAGGATTGGGCTCGTAATTTGATCTTAAATACCGCTTTTAACTTACTTACTCCTTCGATTAAGGGCATGAAGGGTGTATGTCATGGAATTCCCGCTATTGTAGTCGGTTCCGGTCCATCTTTGGAGATGGAAAAGGACTCTCTTCGTCGTCTTAAGAATCATGCATTAATCATTGCGGCAGGTACTAGCATAATGGCCTTGCGAAAATTTGATATTGAACCGGATTTAGTAGTGACAATGGATCCGGGAGAATATAATTATAGGGCTTTTACAACTTTAGAACTTCGAAATATTCCGTTACTCTATATCCCAACTGTACATTCTGGAGTTTTAAGAGAAAAAAACAAATATAAAATACATGCCTTTTTTAATTTGGATGCTCCTACTGCTTTTTTGATGGGATTAACAGATTCCGATCCGATATTTGCTTCTACAGCAACAGTAAGCGGTACTGCAATTCAAGCGGCTATTTTCTTGGGATGCAATGAAATTGTATTTATTGGGCAAGATTATTCATTCCCCAATAATCAATTTTACTCCGAAGGCGTTTCTCATGCGCCAACTGATGTATTACAACGAAAAATGAACCAATCAACCGAAGAAGTTCTGAATGTAAATGGAGGAATGAATCGCTCCAATCGTATTATGACCGTATCAAGGCAAGGGATTGAGCAACTAATTTATATGAATCCGCATTGCACATTCTATAATGCGTCCAATGTTGGGGCAAAGATTGAAAACACTCATCGAATATCATTGGATGAATTATATGAAAAAAAATCTTCAACACAGTTTGAGGATGATTGGTTTAATAAACTAATTGAATTGTACGCAAAGAAATACGATGAAAATCGAATGAATGCGATACGAAGCAGAGTGTTTGAATTGCATCGTAAATCATTTCATTTCGAACATGGGGTTGAATCACTAAAGAGGCATATTCTTATAGCAGATAAGCTCACTAAGACAGGGGATGAACTTACTCTAAAGAAATGGCTAATCCGTTTTGAAGAGATTTGGAAGCCAATAATTGACGATGAGTCATTTAAATTTGTATATGGGTTCTTCTTTCAACGTGAGTTGAATTATCTTGACAGAAACTGGCGGGACATGCTGGATGAGAAAGAAATTCGAGTGAAGGTCACAATACTTGTAGAATTGCTTACTCCTTTTATGCAAGGGTGGGATGAAATATCCCCATTATTGAGAGCACACTTGGATAGATTAGTTGAGATACTTTTGCAATTAGGTTAACATTTCCATTTTTTAAGTATAACAGAGGGGTTTTGGAGAGTGGTTTTTTACAAAGGTAAAAAAATATTAGTTACCGGTGGCACTGGTACGATTGGACAACACCTCGTTCGTCGACTTCTGCAAGATGAACCGACTGTTATACGTGTTTTTAGCCGAGACGAACATAAACAGTTCGAAATGCAACAGTCACTTCGGGAACTTAATAACATTCGATACTTGATCGGCGATGTTCGGGATGTTGATCGGCTGACTAGGGCTATGGAAGACATCGACTACGTGTTCCACTTAGCAGCGATGAAGCATGTCCCGGCATGTGAGTATAATCCGTTTGAGGCTGTGCAGACGAATGTCATCGGAACGCAAAATGTCATTCAAAGCGCGCTTTATTCCGGAGTTAAAAAGGTTTTATTCACTAGCACAGACAAGGCAATTTCACCAACGAACACGTACGGAGCCACTAAACTTATGGCGGAAAAATTAATCGCCGCATCGGAATACCAAAAAGGTCCCAAGCAGACTGTATTCTCCGCCGTTCGGTTCGGCAATGTGATGGGGGCCAGAGGTTCGGTTATCCCTTTGTTTGTAAGTCAAATCTTGAAGAATCGGAGCTTGTCCATTACAGACCCTAGCATGTTGAGGTATATGATGACGCCGAACCAAGCCATCCGACTTATATTGGAAGCTAACGAGAGGGCAAGCGGCGGAGAGATTTTTATTTTAAAGATGCCCGTTATTCGGCTCCAGGATTTGGCGGAAGTTATCCTTGAAGAGATGATTAAAAAGTATAGAATTGCGGATGAGATTGCCATAAACGAAATCGGAATTAGAGCCGGCGAAAAATTGTACGAGGAATTAATGACCGAGGACGAAAAGAAGCACGTTATTGAGGACACAAGCATGTACATCTTGCCTTCGATACATAAAGGTATTAAAACAAAACGAACGGAGCCGGTTTCTCTCCTGCGTTCATTCGAGGAACAAGCCATTCATAAGGAACTATTACGAAAATGGATACTGGAGGAGGGTCTGCTAGAATGAAGCTTTATCAGCAAGACCCGATTTATAAACTATACGAATCTCTCCAAAACCAACTAGCTATAATAAGCTGTGATATATTCGATACATTACTTTTGCGAACAGTTGATCAGCCGTCAGATGTTTTTGTAAAAGTCGGAGAAGAACTGCGTAAACGCGGATTATTAAGTAGCGAGATTGAGCCCGAGGCTTTCAAGGAAATAAGAATTTATGCTGAACAAAAAGCCAAAAAAGAAAAGAAAGCCCAGCACGGCTTTTCCGAAGTAAACTTAAACGAAATTTACCAAGTGATTCCTGACTGGGTTGTTGCCGATTCAAACGCAATGATACAAATTGAACTTGAATGCGAAATAAGTTGTTTGTATTTAAACCCGGTTATAAATTCCTTATTACAAGATGTCTATAAGCAAGGGATAAACATCGTACTCTTGTCGGATATGTATTTATCGTCGCAACAATTAAAAACGATCTTGGCTTCTACAGGCTTTGATTACTCCATCGTACAAAATATTATGGTTTCCAATGAATATAATTGCAGTAAAAGCGATAAAAGTTTATATAGTATCTTTTTAGCTCAGTTTAATCATATCAATCCTAATGAGATATTACATATAGGCGATAATCTGATTTCGGATGTTTTTAATGCTAGGGAACATAACATTCATGCAATTCACTATGATTCAAGAAAAGAATTAGGGACGGTTTTTGAGAGAGAACGAGCCAATGGAGGCGTTCCAGCTCCTCAAATATTATCCCTGAGGAAAATTGCTAGCCGTTTATCGGCTGCATACCCTGCAAAGGGACAATTTTGGTTTGAGTTTGGGGCTGCCGTATTGGGTCCGCTGCTAGTTATTTATTCGGAATGGGTCATTCGTCTTGCTGATCGCAAACGGATAAAGAATATTTACCCACTGATGAGAGAAGCTGGGGTTTTTAAAAAGCTACTAGAACGTTCTTTGAAAGAGAAGGGGAGAACAGACATTGTTGTAAAGCCTCTGTTTACTTCAAGGCGCGCTAGTTTTCTTCCTGGACATGGGGAATTAAATAAAAGCAAAATCGAACAAATCTTTAACAAAGAAAGTACGTTAACCGTAGGCGCATTATTTAAAAGATATCACATCGCTCTCCCGTTTAAACGGTTTGAGAAAGAAAAGTTATCCCAAGCGACATTTATCCAAATGGCAAGCGGGAAAACACTGAAGGAAGAAATTATTGTTTTTCTCGAAGAACCAGAAAGACTTAATCATATTAACGAAATGATCCGAAAGGCTAAAAATACATTTATTAAATATCTTCAGCAGGAATATGATCTTAGCGGTCCATTTTTGACTGTGGATATCGGTCACTCCGGTAATATTGGAAAAGCGTTAGACCAGGCACTTTCGGGAGTCATGTCCGACCCCATTTATCATGCCTTAACTTTCACTTCAAGGGGATCGTTGGAAAACTACATGGAGGAGTCGCGTATTTGCGGTTTTGTAAATCAAGCTGGCGTGGCCTCGGATTATACTCGCAGCAATAACTGGACACCTGCATTAATTGAACTTTTATTGATGGAAGATGTTGGGACTACCACAGGCTACCAGGAAAAAGGGGGTCTCGTTTATCCCGTTCAAGAGGTGCTGGAGAATGAGAAAACCAATAGGGAAGAAAAATTTTGGACCCATAAAGGCATATTAACTTTCCAAGAGCACTTTTTAGATCTCGTAAGCAAGAAACCTTTTCTCCTTGAGGAACTTTTTCAAGAAAGGGCTAAGCTTCATCGCCTAGTAACTCGGCTTATGGAGTTTCCTACCTATCAAGAAGCCGCTCATTTGGGCGACTTATATTTTGAAAACGAGTTTGTAAACGGGATTTCATTATCGCCGTTAATGACAGAAATTCAACTAGAAGAAGTCAAAAAAATAGGACCTGATCAATTTTTAAGAAAGAATAGGCCTCACAGCCAAGTGTGGCCGGCTGGCATGGTTGAACGGGTATACCCCAATGCTTCTTTGAACAGATTGTTTAAAGCTTCTACCGGTCAGAAAAAAATGATCGCAGAACTAAATGAGTATGTTTACACGAAAAGATTCCGAGAAGTAATTGTATACGGCGGAGGGGAGATAGGAAGCCAGCTTATTCGATTGCTTCGAACTTCCCAGGTAGATATAAGTTGCATAGTTGACTCGAATCCCCAATTATGGGGGAGTTACATTGAAGGAATTGAAATTATGTCTCTTGATAAAGCATTTGAATTAACCGCTTCGGTCTATATCATTGCATCATATGCCTATATGATCCAGATAAGAACGCTGCTTCAACAAAAGAGCAAGGAAGTCAATAAAGTACTTACCATTATTGATTACGAATCGCTTGTATAAAATGTTCTTGGAGGGGTGTTTTCGTGCGAAGAGTCATAACCTACGGAACTTTTGACTTGCTCCATTACGGGCACATTCACCTGCTTAGAAGAGCAAGCGAAATAGGCGATTACTTGATTGTCGGACTTTCCAGCGATTCGTTTAATGAAATAAAAGGAAAAAAAAGCTACTTTTCGTATGAGCATCGCTTGCTGCTCTTAAAATCCATTGTTTTTGTAAATGAAGTCATTCCGGAAAACAGTTGGGATCAGAAAAAGAAGGATATTATTCATCATAAGATCGATGCGCTTGTTATGGGAGACGATTGGAAGGGAAAATTCGACTCCTTGCAGGAAGTGTGCGAAGTGATCTATTTGCCGCGAACTCCGGAAATATCGACAACCCAGATTAAAATGGATTTGCAAAGAGAAGGGTACGGGGTGACATGATCAAGATTGTGGTATTCGGTACCGGTAGCAGCGCCAGGTCTTTTGTATCCAATCTCGATTTATCTAAATCGAAAATTGTAGGTTATTTGGATAATAATTTTGAGTTGGCGGGTTCTTCAATCGGAGAGGCTTTAATTTATTCGCCTAACCAAATCTCTCATCTAACATTTGATTATGTGGTTATTGCCAGTCAATTCGTAGAACCGATTTCAGAGCAATTGATTCAATTTGGAGTAGAACCGAAAAAAATAATTCCTTTCTATTATCGCCATTATTCTGATCAGGTCCAAAATTACCATAAGTCCGTATTGGATTCATTATATACTCAATTTAGTCGTAAAAAGGCTCGTCCGGAAATTGCTTTGATTTCAAACAGTTTTTCCGGATGCAATGCCCGAGCTTTATACGAGTTTATTCCAGATAAAATAAAGGAACAGTTTGAAGTCCAGCTAATAACCGAAAATAGCGAAAATAACGTCGCCCATGCGGATGTCGTGGTTACCACACATCGCAACTTCACTCTTAAGGGCGATCACATCAACATTGAACTATGGCACGGGTTTCCGCTTAAAGCTATGGGGCGAATGAACATCCAAACAGAAGACTCCGCTAATGTCGAATCTTGGCTTGAGGTGCAAGGAATTGCGTCCTATTCCGCTTTATATACGACATTAATGAGTGCATGTTTTCCTGCAAGAGGCCGCCAATTTTATATAACAGGCGTGCCTAGAAATGATTATTTGTTTTACTCGAACGGTCGGCAATGCCTTGAAAACGTGTTAAATGTCTCTCTTAACAACCAAAAAATTCTTTTCTATATGCCTACTTTTAGGACATATCAATCCAGGGGAACGATAGAAGGGGCTCGTGATTGGAGCCGGCTTTTTGATTTTGAAGACTTTAATCATCTTCGTTTTAAGAAGTTTCTCGAGCGCAATAATATTGCTTTAGTTGTGAAGCTACACAATTTTGAGGAGCAATCCTTTATGGATCAAGCAATTCAGCATCCGAATATTCATTTAATAAATGATGCCTTGCTTGAGGAACATGCTCTTGATTTGTATCAGGTATTAAATGCAGCAGGTATGCTTATCACCGATTACTCATCCATTTATTTCGATTATTTATTATTGAATCGTCCGATTCTATTTACGGCGACCGACTTGGAGGAGTATCGGAGCACAAGAGGATTTCTTTTGGAGCCTTATGATTGGTGGACTCCCGGGGATAAGGCGAACTCGCAAGCAGAGATGGAAAACTATATTTTAAATGCTTTAGAGGGAAGAGACTCTCACGATCAGCAAAGAAAGGTTATACGTAATCTTGTTCATCACTATCAGGACGGACACTCTGCGGAAAGAGTATGGGACATGATCCGCCAATTCGTTGAGGCAAGGATGGTTTCATGAGGCGAATAAGCGCTGTTATGTCGGTATACAATGGAGAGCTTTATATAGCGGAAGCCATCGAAAGTTTGTTAACTCAGACTCGCCGGCCGGACGAAATTATCGTGGTAGACGATGGATCGACTGATCAAACTAGGTCGATTATTCAACAGTATAGGGAAGTAACCTATATCTATCAAAACAATCAGGGCCCGTCAAAAGCCAGAAATACCGCTATTACGTATTCAAGCGGAGACTACATAGCCATACATGATGCTGACGACCGAAGTATGCCTGAACGCTTTGAATATCAAGCTAGAGTGTTGGATTCGAACTCTCTGGCAGATATGGTTTATTGCGATGTCAACGTAATTAACGAAACGGGTATAATTATAAACCGGCTGTCCAGTGAAGGAGTTTATATAAATAAAGAGGATTTCCTGGCTGCTCTGTTGGATCGACAAGTCATTCCTTGTTTACCCGCAATAATGGGCAGGCGAAAATGTTTTGAGACAGTTCCATATCCTGAAAATTTGGTACATGCGGAAGATTATTATCTCTCTATAGAAATGGCGAAACGATACGAGTTTCATTACATTCCCGAAGCTCTTTACGAATATCGAAGACACGATAGGAATCTAACAAATCGACATCAGAAACAAATGGAAGCAGAACAACAAATTGTTAAGAATGTTGGGAAGGATGAGATCTTTAAGACTGTTGAAAGATCGTCTTTCGATAGGTTAAGCAAAACAATCTTAAATGCCAAAATACTAATGAAAATCGGATTATATAGTGAAGCTTCAGCCTTACTCCAGAAGAATTTTGAACAAGATGAAGTCCTTTTTTTTCTGCAAGGAGTATGTTTTTATCAGTTGGGACTCCTTTATCAAGCTGAAAGTGCTTTTGAAAGTGCTATTCAACAAAATCGTACCCTAGCAGAAGGTTACAACAATCTTGGTTGTATTAAGTCTTTAAATGAACAATATATGGAAGCCTCTAGATTATTTGAAGAGGCTCTAAAGATTAGACCGACTTATATGGACGCGGAGAATAATCTGAAACTTTACAAAACTAAAAACGCATTGAGACTAACATTAAAGCCATTAAGAAAAGTGCTGACTACATATAAATAAAAGGAGCTAATGTCGCGTGCATACTGCAAAGGCAGCAATTATAACGAGAACAAAAGATAGACCGATTATGTTAAAAAGAGCTTTTAAAAGCGTTGCAGACCAGACTTTCTGTGACTGGGTTCATGTTATCGTAAATGATGGAGGCGAACAAGAAACGGTTGAGAAATTAGTTTCAGAGCTGCCTAGTCGTATACAAAAAAAAGTTGTTATTATCCATAATGAAGTTTCTCAAGGCATGGAGGCTGCCTCCAATATCGGCATAAAAGCAGTAGACAGTTCTTACATACTTATACACGACGACGATGATACGTTACAGCCAGACTTTCTAGAGCAGACTGTAAGCTTTTTAGAAAGTGCGGAGGGCGAGGACTTTGGCGGAGTTGCAACTAAAATAATACGAGTAATCGAAGAAATCGATGGAGATGAAATTCGTATTCATTCCAAAGATTTATGGAAACCGAATTTACAAAGCATAAGCTTAGCGGAGATGGCCATTCAAAATACGATTGTGCCAATATCAATTGTATATAGGCGGCATGTTCATCATTGCGTCGGGTATTACAATGAAAAGTTGCCCGTGTTGGGGGATTGGGATTTTTATCTTCGGTTTTTAAGCGAATTTAATATTCATCTCATTAATGAAGCTCTTGCCAATTATCATCACAGAATTTCCCTCAAAACAGGTGTTTACAGCAATACGATTTTTGGCCTTACGACTAAACACAACCAAGTAGCTACGCAAATAAGAAATGATTACTTAAGGAAAGATTTAAGAGAAGGAAAAATGGGCATAGGTCACTTAATAAATATTGCGAAAATAAACAGCTCAACGGACCACCTTCAAACGATGTACTTAATAGAACATGCCAAGAAATCGATCTTCAAGCAGTTGAAGTTTAATCAAGTTGGAACCGTTATCCTATATGGAACAGGAGAATTCGCAAAGGACTTATTTCAAATGCTCTTACAGAACGACATTGATGTGAAGCTGTTTGTGGATAGTAAAAAAGAAACTTGGGGAAGAACATTATTTCATGTTCCCATTGTATCTATCGAAGAGGCTGTCAAGTCGGAAATTGATAATTTTGTAGTGGGCTCTTTTAATTATGCGGAGGAGATAGCTGCTAATATAAATGCCGAATTCAAAAAAGCAAATAAGCAGCCCCGAATTTTTTGCCACTAACAAACAGTAGGTGAGATTGGTGAATGACTTCTTATGGATGAGAGATAAAAACCTATTGCAACTAAAGGAAAAAAACATAAAACTTTTGAGTTGCGATATTTTTGATACTTTAATGTTAAGGACAACAATTCATCCCGAAGACGTTTTTTTTCATGTTGCGGAAGAAGCATTGCGCCGAAAAGTTTTAAATCCCGCCGTTTCAGCGGAAGAATTTAAATTAATCAGAATGGCTGCAGATCGTGAAGCTCGTAGAGTATTGCAGACGGAAGTTAATTTTATTGAAATATATAATCAAATTCCTGAGCACTACGGCGACAAAGCCCGGTTAATGGAAATTGAACTTGAGGTTGAGAAAAAGTGCTTATTTCTAAACCCGAGCGTAGCGTCTTTTCTTCAATATTGCCATTCCAACGGTATTTCTATTATTTTGCTATCGGATATGTACTACTCTGCAGCTCAACTCGAGGAGCTTTTGAAACATGTAGGTTTTAACTGTGAGATCGTAAAGGAGATTATCGTATCAAGCGAACACCGGCTTACAAAATGGAATCAAGGAATGTTATTTACCGTCTTGTTGAAAAAATATCCTTATATCGATAAAAAGGCAATCGTACACATCGGAGATAATTATAAAACCGACGTGCTTAATTGCAAAAAATTCGGAATAGATGCGATCCACTACTATGGGAAGGAAGATCGAAATAGCAGCTTTGAACTGGAAAGACAGCGGCTGAACGAGCTTATCCCCGAGCTCTTTTCTTTACGTAAACTTGCATGGAATATGTCGGGAGCATTTTCAAAAGAAGAACGCTTTTGGTTTGAATTTGGGGCAGCTATATTAGGCCCTATAGAAATAGTGAGTATTGAATGGGTTATAGATTCGGCATTGAAAGAGAGGATTCGTAATATCTACCCTTTAATGAGAGGGGGGGAATTTCATACTAATTTGATCAATCGTTCTCTGGAGCATAGAGGTATTAAAGGTATTAAAGTCAAACCCCTTTATGTATCGAGAAGATCTACCTTCCTGCCTTCCATAAAGGAAATAAATAAGGACACGCTACAGTCATTATTGAACGTCTCTTGGATGACGGTAGAAGCTTTGTTTAGAAGGTTGAAAATATCCAATATTTTTGAAGACTATTCTGACGTTACATTAGGTCAATCGGAGAAGACTAATTTTGGAAATGGAAAGACCCTGAAACAGGTAATTACGAATTATTTGTTAAGCCCCGATTTAATGGAAAGGTTAAAACGAATTCAGGAATCCGAATCGGATTTACTATTGAAGTATCTGATTGGGAACTTTGATCTAAATGAGCCTTATATTACTTATGATATTGGGCATGCCGGGACCATTCAGTTTTCATTGGATCAGCATTTAAGAGGAAAAGGATATCCCAAAGGTATCCATTTAATGACGATGGCCAATGAAATGACGTTGGATCGAATTTTAAAGGGCTCGCAATTGAGAGGATTATTATGTAATGCGGGAATAAACGGGAAAATCTATCGTTCAAAAAATTGGATGCCGGGAATTATTGATGAACTTATTACCGAGAACGTGGGAAGCACGATTGGATATAAAAAAGAGCATTCTTCCAAAGTTGTCCCAATTTTAGAACAAAACGTTCATACTAATAATCAAAAAGCTAAGGAGCTCTGTCAGCAGGGCATCGTATTTTTTCAATCGCTTTTTTTAAATCTGCAAAAAGAAAAACCATGGATTCTAGAACGTATTTTGAACCAAAAAGAAAAGCTAATTTGGATCTTGTCGAGATTTATGGAATACCCGACTTATCAAGAGGCAGTAGAACTTGGCAATCTTGAACATGAGAATCTTTTTGATGAAGGCCATTCTTACGGCATTTTTTGCCCATCCCACTTAGAAAATCAAGTAAGAACCGAGGGTATTACATCCTTTGTTCAAAAACGAAGAACGAGTTTGCTCGTTTGGCCTGCCGGAGTAGTTGAGCGTGCATTTCCACATTACTCGAAAATAAGTTTATTTAAACAAGGAGACGCTAAAAACTCTCGAGCCTTTATGGCAAATTTGGCGCTGAAGTTACTTGAAGATGGCGAATGCGAAATTATGATTTATGGAGCCGGGCAAATGGGAGATGAGCTCGCGGATATTCTGAACGGAACGATTATCAAGGTTAAGTGCTTTATAGATAAAAATGAAAGTCTATGGGGATCAAACAAGAACGGAATTCCAGTCTTGTCCTTAGACGATGCTCTAAAATTAAAGGTAAGAACAGTGGCCGTTGCTTCATTTGCTTATACTTCGGAAATTATAAGAGACCTGAAGAACCTGAGCCAAAAAATGAAACTTGATTTAAAGATCGTGGCGGTTTGAATTGATGACGAATAGAAGAGGTGCTACATAATGGATTACCAAAAAGTACAACCCTATGTCATTGCGGAAATCGGATGCAACCATAAAGGGGATTTAAATATTGCAAAAGAAATGATAAAAGTAGCAGCACATTATTGCAAAGTTGATGCCGTTAAGTTCCAAAAAAGGAACCCCAAAGAACTTCTTTCATCTGACGAATACAATGCTCCCCATCCGAATCCTCAACACGCTTATGGTTCGAGTTACGGAGAACACAGGGAATTTCTTGAGCTAACTATAGAGCAGCACGAGGAACTTGTTCATGAATGCAAGACTAATGGAATTGAGTATAGTTCATCCGTATGGGACGTAACATCCGCTATTGAGGTGGCTGATTTAAATCCAAAGTTCATAAAAATCCCGTCGGCGTGCAACCTTGATTTTGATATGCTAGGGGTGCTTCTGGAAAGATATTCGGGCGATGTTCACCTATCATTTGGGATGACAACACCGGAAGAGGAAGAGCAAGTAATTGCCTTCTTTAATAATCTTGGAAGACTTGATAGTCTGGTCATTTACTCATGCGTATCGGGATACCCCGTTTCGTTTGAGGATTTATCTTTGCTTGATATTCAAAGATTAAGAGATAGATATGAATCTAAAGTAAAAAGCATTGGGTTTTCCGGTCATCATCTAGGAATAGCTGCCGACATTGCAGCATTAACTTTAGGAGCCAAATATTTTGAACGTCACTTTACGCTTGATCGTACTTGGAAAGGAACAGATCATGCGGCAAGTTTGGAGCCCGATGGCATGAGACGGCTTGTGAGAGATATCCGAAACGTGAATAAAGCTTTAACTTATAAACGGGAGGATCTACTTGACGTTGAAAAAGTACAGCGAAACAAACTTAAAAGAAAAGTGTGAAAAAATTGTTGCATATATACCGGTAAGAGGCGGAAGCAAAGGAATCCCAAATAAAAATATTAAACTGTTTTGCGGAATGCCTTTGGTTTACTGGGTTGTTAAAGCGGCTGTCGAGTGCGAAATTATTGGCAAAGTCTTTGTAGCAACGGAGAATGAACAAATTGAACAGGTCGTAAAAAGCTTTGTCTTACCCAAAGTCTCGGTTATCAGTCGAAGCGAAGAGTCCGCTACAGATACTGCTTCCACAGAGTACGGTATGCTTGAGTTTGCAGAACAATACGACTTCGATAAAATCGTTCTAATTCAAGCTACTTCGCCATTATTGGAAAGCGAGGATTTAACGCAAGCTATTCAAAAGTATTATGAAAGTAAAGTTGATTCTCTAGTATCTGTCGTACGTCAAAAAAGATTTTTGTGGAAACAGGAAGATAACCTTGCTATACCTGTCAATTATAATCCCTCCAATAGACCGTTAAGGCAGCAATGGGATGGTTTTTTGGTAGAGAACGGTGCCTTCTACATGACGACGAAAGATCGGTTGTTAAAGTCAAAGTGCAGGATTTCGGGAGAAATAACAGCATATGAAATGCATGAAGAAACGTATTTTGAAATCGATGATCTGGCGGATTGGATAATTGCAGAACAGCTTAAACTTAAACGCGGGAAACTTCAATCGTTAAGTCACATTAAGTTGCTTATTTCCGATGTCGATGGGGTGTTGACGGATGCCGGTATGTATTATTCTTCCGACGGACAAGAATTAAAGAAGTTCAATACTCGAGACGGCAAAGGAATCGAATTGATTCGGGCTGCCGGAATTCACGTTATGCTGTTGACGTCAGAAAACATTGAATTGGTGAAAAGAAGAGGAGAAAAGCTCAAAGCCGATTATATTTTTATGGGGATTACAGATAAAAAGATGTTTCTGGAGCATTTTTTCAAAAATCACCCTGAATATTCCTTTAATTCAACCGCATACATCGGGGATGATATTAATGATTTGGAGTGTATCCAACTTTCGAGTTTCTCAGCCGCGCCGTCAGATAGCCACGAAGAGGTCCGAAAATATGCGAAGTATATTTGTAAAACCGAAGGCGGTAAGGGCTGTGTCAGGGAAGTTTGCGATTTGTTGATTAAAGAAAGAGCAAGATAGGTGGTGTTCCGAAACTCCATGAATTCTAAAAAAGTTATCGTGTTTGGCACCGGAAAACTAAGCCTTGAACATTATATTGCTTCAATATCTCCCAACTATTATGTTGACAACGATAAAAATAAATGGGGAATTATTCATAACGGAGCATTGGTGAAGAATCCTGACTCGCTGCTGAACGAGGACAAAAATAACTTGATTGTGATCATTGCAAGTATGTACGTTCTTGAGATATCCGAACAACTTAATTCTTATGGCTTAATTGCCGGTGTTCATTATTTTGAAATTAGCGAAATGCATAACGAAAATTTTTTTAGAGCAATCTATAAAGATGTCTCCAAGTTTAAAAATATTCATGAAGGCAAAAGAGCGTTCATTATTGGTAATGGTCCTAGCCTTACAATTAATGACTTGGAGCTGCTACAAAATGAAATTACATTTGCTTCAAACAGCATACATGTTGCATTTCAAGAAACAAATTGGAGACCCCAGTACTATACAATAACCGACGACATGGCTGCAAAAAATAAAAAAAGTACGATACGAAATATTAGGGCTGTTAAATTTTTTCCAAAAGAACTTTTTCGAACTTTAGGTGATATGGTTGAGGCCTACTGGTTAAAAGAGAACAACTTTTTTGGTTCCAATCGGGGATCCCAAAGATTTTCTGAAGATATTTCAAAGGAAATTTTTACTGGCGGAACAGTTACCTTTTTTAATATCCAACTAGCTTATTATATGGGAATTAAAAAAATTTATTTTCTTGGTCTAGACTTTAATTATCAAGGATTACCTCCTACTCCGCCTGGGGATCAATTAGTATATTATCATCAAGAAGGTAAACATAAGACGCACTTTCATTCGGAATATCATAATAATGGTGAAGTGTGCTATTACCCTGATCTAAACAAACATTATCAAGTGCTGCTGTATGCACACCAATTTTTGAGTGGAAAAGTAGAGATGTATAACGCATCGCGTTCAACTGAGTTGGACATTTTCCCTCGAGTCAATTTAGATGAAATTCTATATTAAAGGAGAATTTATTGTGGAGTTGCAAAAGATTTTTCCTGATCTTAAAAATAAGAAAATTATAGTTTGGGGCACAGGGGATTTTTATCAAAAGTGTAAGGGTAAGATCAATTTAAACCCTTACTGCTTTATCGACAATAACTCAAATAACTGGGGACAAAAATTGGATGGTAAATTAATTTATAGTCCTTCGATTTTAAATGAGATAGAGAAAAGTGAAGTAGGACTCCTTATTTTAAGCTCATTTTTTGATGAAATTCTTCTACAGGTAAAAGAAATGCCTAAAATGCCGGAAATAATTATGAACTGGGATATGATAGAAAGCGGAATTTACGATTTTACCTGTATGAAGGTTAAAGAGTTAAAAGAAAAATTCGACATAGACATAAAAAGTCATATCTGCGATTTATGTGGGGAATCTAGTTTTGAGTTGCTTTATGATAAAGGAAGAAATCGCAAAATTTTATTTAACTATATTTGTTTGAATTGTGGTGCGGTATTTACATACCCAAGGTTAACAATACATCAGCATGAGGAACTATATTTGAATGGTGAATTTTCAAAAAAAGCAAGAAAAAGTGAAAGACCGGATGATGAAAAGTTCAAATTTTGTGAGTCTCAGGCATATGAACGATTTAAACTAATAGAAACACTACTGCCGACTGAAATATACGATAGTAGAATAAAAAAGGTTATCGAGATTGGTTCTGGAACAGGAAGCTTCCTTAATATAATGAGTATAGTGGGCTGGGAGACTTTGGGTGTCGAACCGGATAAGGAATATGCTAATTCTTCAATGGAGAGATATAATATATCGGTTAAGAATTCGATGCTGGAAAATACCCCAATACCAGCTAACTACGCGGATTTAGTTTGCTCTTTTCAAGTTATTGAACATGTACAGAGTCCTTTTGACTTTCTTACTCGAGTCAAACGATTTTTAAAAGAAGATGGATACATTTTCATTGAGTGTCCTGGAATTGATAATATGCACACTCCAATGGATGACTTTTTTTGGGATGTTCATGTTAATACCTTTTCAGAAGAAGTTTTAAAGTCCTATTTACTTAAATCCGGATTTAATGTAGTGAGCTCAGGATATAACAGCTTGGGTTTTCTGTGGGTTTTAGGAAAAAAATCAACTTTAACTGATGTGCGTAACCTTCAAATAATCAATTTTAAAAACGCCCAAAGAATAAAGAATATTGTAGGTCAGGCAAAAAGTCCTTTAAAAAAGAATGCTGAAAAAATAGCAGTTTTACCTACAAATTACCCAGCAACGTATAAGTTTGGTCACGTAGGATATCACTTAAATACTAATGCTGGAGATACTCTTTTGTTTCCATATGTAAGGAAAGTGTTTCAATCACATTTTAGAAATTGTGAGTTTAAATTATTTAATATTCACGAGGCAGTCACAGAAAAAACCATTGAAAGTATCAATAAATTGGATGCTCTTATAATTGGCGGAGGTGGCCTTTTTTTAGCGGATACTAATCCCAACGAGAAATCCGGTTGGCAGTGGCCTTGTCCAACTGAACTTCTAAAAAAAATTGAAGTTCCTATTATTGTTTTTGCGGCAGGATATAATAGGTTTAGAGGACAATCTGATTTCTTGCCGGTCTTTTATAAAAATATACAAACATTAATCGAGAAAAGCGTATTTTTTGGAATCAGAAATAGCGGTAGCATAAAAGCCCTTAAAGAATACGTACCGCAAAAACATTGGAATAAAATCGAATATCAACCATGCCCAACAACGCTTATAAAATATTTAGATCCAATTCAAAATCAATCAATTAGTAAAAAAGCTGCTATAAACATTGCAATGGATCGTCCATTTCTAAGATTCGGCAGGGACTATACCGACGTAATAAAAAAAGTAATAAGAATTACTCATTACCTTATAGAGAATAATTGGAACGTTAAATTATTTCACCATCATCATCTGGATGAACAAAGCCGCCTTTGGTTTAAGCGTTATAACTTGGAGATAGAAGAGGTTAATTTAAATCAAGCTCCCCCAGATAAGGTTATTGAATATTATTCTGAAGTTGATTTGTCAATTGGTATGAGAGGTCATGCACAAATGGTTCCTTTTGGGTTAGGCAAGCCGATTTTTTCTTTAATTAGTCATGATAAATTGAAGTACTTTTTGGAGGATATTGGACATCCAGAGTGGGGAGTAGATGTACATTCTCCAGATATGGAGCAAAATTTTATTCGTTTTGTAGAAGCTTCTAGTTTCGATGAATTAAACCTTGAAATAAATAGGATTCAAAGTGATTTATGGAGCATTACAAACAAAAATATTCAAAAAATAAAAAACATAATTGACAATAATACAGGGAGATAGTTAATTTATGCTGAATCGTTTGATCGAAAAGTTAATTGATCATGACGAAAACCTTAAAAAAAAAGAAATAGTAATTTTTGGTGTGGGTAAAGGTGGGAAATTAACGTATTCTGCATTGAGAATATTGAACTATGAACCTGCCTTCTTTACAGACAATAATGCAGAAAAGTGGGGAGAAAACCTACATGGATTGAAAGTAATGAAACCAGAATACCTTCTATCTTTGTCCAAAGACCGATTATTTATTTTAATATCAAGCACGCATACCAATCAAATTATTGGGCAGTTAGAAGATTTAGGTTTTATAGCGGACACTCACTTTATTCCTTTGTTCGGGGATATAAATGATACTAAATCATCTCCTAATGATGTAACTAGAAGGAAACGAGTTTTTAATGGAGTTGAAATTGGAAAATACACATATGGAGCAGAAAAACATTGTACTCCAACAACTTTACTGAAGAGTGTAGGAGCTTTCTGCTCTATAAACTATCATACTTATATTGGATACCGCAATCACCCTACAGCTTTACTATCAACCCACCCTTTTCTTTATCATAATAAAGATGTGGTTACATTAGATAAGGTGCCTGTAGGCTTGTTGGATCAATATGGACAAAGTATATTGGATATTTTTAAGATATCCAATAATCGCAATGTCGTTATTGGTAACGATGTTTGGATCGGCACTGGCGTCATTATTTTACCCGGAGTAAATATTGGGAATGGAGCTATTATTGGGGCGGGAGCGGTTGTAACAAAAGATATCCCTGATTATGCTATTGTAGTCGGAGTCCCCGCTAAAGTAATCAAATTCCGGTTCAATGAAGAACAAATAGCAATTTTAAATAAAGTACAGTGGTGGGATTGGGAAGATGAAAAAATTGTAGAAAACCACAAGTTATTCAAGGAACCTAAATTATTTTTTGAAGAATATAAAAATAGTTTATGAAATTAATATCCAAAGTAAGGGGAAAAGAAATGACCAGGGTTGCTTTATTAACCGAATGCAGATCTTTCAATCCTTTAGACTCCATTGACGAAAAGCTTAAATCAGTAGGTGGAAATACAGGGAATATTGCATACATTTCAGCTTTAAGAGAAATATTCAATGCTACTCAAATTCATTATACAGAATTAAATAGTGCTCTTTTGGAAGACAAATTTGATACATACATCGTAGGGAATCTTTCATGGATAATTGAAGATAAGCCAATTGACCCTTATTTTTATAATTGTTTTAGAAAAATAATCGAGAAAGGGAAAAAATTTATTCCTATCAGCGTTGGTACACAAACGGCAAAATACAAGAAAGATTTCAAATACCACCCCACAACTTTAACATGGCTAAAAGAAATAAATGAACAGGCCATTATCGCTTGTAGAGGTGAATATACTGCGAATGTTTTGAGTTCAAATGGCGTTAAAAACATAGAAGTTATTGGATGTCCCTCGTTATTCCACAAGTTGGATTCCGATTTTAAAATTTATAAAAAGGATCAAATAAATAAGAATGCTAAAATAGCATCTGGGATTACGCCTTGGCCAAATAGAAATATGGAGCTGCAAAAAGTTAAGGATTTTTTTGAGTTTATAATGAAAAATCAATTTGAATTTATTGAGCAGACTAATGCACTCTGGGTTGAACATATAACCAAGGCGGATTCAAATTTTAATGATAAATTGCAAGTCTATTTAAAAGAATACTCTAAAATGTTTTTTAACATTGGGGAATGGAGGAGCTATTGCAATACCCTTGATTTTTCATTTGGTGGCCGCTTTCATGGAAATGTTATACCTCTATTGGAGGGTGTCCCCTCACTTTTTATTACAATAGATGCAAGGACAAGAGAAATGTGTGAATATTTCAAGTTTCCTTTTATAGACATTGGAGAATTTGACTTTAATTTGACTGCACAAGAATTGTATGATATGGCTGATTATAGTGACTTCAATAAGCATTATAAGAGTCTTTATTTGAAATTTGAGCAATTTGCGGAAAAGAACGGATTGAAAATAGCAGGGGGATATTAATGGAAAAAGTCCTCTTCACTTCCATTGGAAGAAGAGTTCAGCTTGCAAGGCATTTTATTGAGCATGGATGGGAAGTTATAGGCGCGGATGCTAATCCGGATGAATGTGCAACAAGGAACATAGTCCCTCAAATATATAAAGTACCCAAATCTGATGATCAAGGATACCTTGAGCAATTGCTAGAGATATGTAAGCTCGAACAAGTAAATTGCTTAATTCCGTTGTTCGAGCCGGAACTGGTAAAACTAGCGTTCCTTAAAAAAGAATTTCAAGAGGTGGGTACACGAATCGTTGTATCAGATGTTGAAAAATTGCAAGTATGTTTGAATAAGTTCACATTATACCAATATCTAAGGAATAGTAAAATTCTTACTCCCGACACTTATGACTCTTACGAACGTATAGATGGGAACTCTAAATGGGTGGTTAAACCCAAAACAGGAATGGGAAGCAAAGATGTATACATAACAAATAAAAGTGATGCATCGTTTGTTTGGAATAAAGTTTATGACCCCATAATTCAAAGATATATTGAGGGTCAAGAATATAGCATTGATGCTTTCGTAGCTGATAATGGCCGAGTTTTGTCAATCGTCCCCAGAAAGAGATTGGAAGTTCGCTCGGGAGAAGTTAGCAAATCGGTTACGATTCGTGATGTTGCTTTAACGGAACAAACGCTACAACTTTTACGGCAGCTTCAATTAAGTGGCCCTGTTACTCTACAAGGAATAAAAGAGAGAACGACAGGGCTGTTTTACTTTATTGAAATTAACCCAAGATTCGGTGGCGGAGTTCCTTTAACGATCCATTCAGGGGTACCTTATGCAGACTTTTTAAAAACAGGGTATCAACAGTATGAAAATTTGTATCCTTATCAAGCGGGTTTAAAGATGTTGCGGTATGATGAGGCAGTATTTGTAAATGATAAAGGTAGTGAATGATCTTGACGAACGTATTAGTTTTTCCCGCCAATACAGAAGCCGCTTTAGAAATAAATCTTGCACTCGGTAAAATTATTCATTTTCATTTGTTTGGTGTTGGAGACTCTAATTGCCCGGATGAGAGCGGCCAATTTATTTTCGTGAATTACATTGGCAACTTAAATATGAATGAGGATACGTTTGTTGAACAAATGAACGAACTAATAATAAGGCATAGTATAAATATAATCTTTCCTGCAAGTCCCGAAGCGTTGACTCTTTTGGCTTTCCATCGGCTTGCTTTAAAAGCTGAAGTCATTGCTCCAGAATACCAAACGATAGTTCATTGCTTAAATAACGAAAAAACCAATGCCATGTTTAAAGAATTTCTTCAATTATATGGAAAAGACGATTTAAAACAGTCGTTAATATATTGTTTAACTGATGGAAAATATCAATTGAGGTTTATATCCAATATTGAAGAGCAACTGCAATCGGTAGAAATTATAAATCGAATTCATACTATTGCATATGCAATTAATTCAAGCCTTAGATTAAGAGGGCCTTGGTCGTTTCAAGTTTGTTTTTTAGAAAATGGTAAGTTAACTGGTTTAAAAATCATTCCAGGTATTGTTCCTTCCATGTCGGCTTGTCGAATGAAAGGAGTTAATCTTGCTGCCCTTAGCGTATTTGACCACATTGGTCACGAGATTGAAGTGAATTTGGATCATTTTTCTATGAAAAGGCAGAAATTAACGGCTTGGAGATACCAATTGGATTATGAATATGACGATGTTTATATGGATTTGGATGAAACTATCCTTATCCGTGGGCAAGTAAACCCAATAATGATGGCCTTTCTTTTCCAGTGTCGTAATAAAGGAAAAAGAGTCCATCTTATTACAAAACACCGATATAATTTGAAAGAGACCTTGGAAAAGTACGGGATTTCGGCTTTATTCGAAACGATTATTTGGCTCAAACAATCTGATGAAAAATGCCGACATATGAAGAAGAAGCGTGCAATTTTTATTGATGACGCATATTCTGAACGGAAAAAAGTATCCTTGGAGCTTGGAATTCCCACTTTTGAGGTCAGTGCAGTGGAGAGTTTGATAGATTGGAGACTTTAATTGAGCTTTCTCTTCTGACTTAGGAGCGAACAAACATGAATAAAGAATATATAAAAGAAAAACTGAGCCAGTTAAAAAATCAAATTCATGCTAGAGAAATTGTAATTTGGGGAGGAGGCACACATGGAGAAATAGTTTCTGAAGTTTTGAACGAATTAGGTTTATATTGTCGTACAGTAATCGATAGTTCAATAGAGATATCAGGTTCCCTGAAGTTTGGAAAAGTAGTGAGGAATCCGCAGTATATTTCCGGAAAAAATAAAACAACTTTTGTCATTGTAGCTATGACACATTTCTATGATGAGGTTAAGAATAAACTAAACGATCTAGGGTACATCGAAGCAGAAAGAGACTTTGTATACATCGGTACCATTAAAAATATTAGATGTATTTGTTCTTCTATTGGCGAAGAACTAAACGAATATTCTGATCAGTATAATAATCATATTTTTGGTCGCTTTCAAGCTGTTAATAGTAAAATTATTTTTAAAGGAGTAAATAACAAAGTCATAATTGGAAAAAACACCATTTTAAGAGACTGCACTATCGTCTTTCTGTCGAATGATGGGGTATGTATGGTAGGGGAATGTTCTCAATATAGAGGAAAGATTTTTATTGGTTCAAACTGTACTGTAAACATTGGTAACCATCTTTGGGTAACAAATAACTGTTGCATTACTACAGCAGAAGATACATCTGTTGAAGTTGGACATGATTGTATGTTCGCATCAAACAATATGATAAGCACCCATGACTATCACCCGATTTATAATGTAAAAAATGGTGAGCGAATAAATAAAAGTAAATCAATAAAAATTGGAGATCATGTTTGGTTGGCTGATCGTGCTGTACTTTTATCCGGCTCCAACATAAGTAATGGTAGCATTGTTGGACACAGTGCCGTCGTAAAAACCCGTATTCCAAACAATTGCATAGCGGCTGGGATTCCTGCACGCATAATTAAACGTGATATTGCATGGGATAAAACAGACTTGACGCAAATGCATTATGAATTTGCTTCAAAGTACTCTTCAGATAAACAGTATTGGAATTTTACCGATTTAACTATTGAATAGAGATTTTATGATGAATTGGAGACTATAAATCAATGAGTAAAATTTATCATGAACATGATCGAATGTGGGAAAAGGACAAAATTAAAATCATCGATTGCAAGACCTGTGGATTTATTCATTTGTATCCAATTCCAACCAAGAATGATATTGAGGAATTTTACAAGTTGAGTTATTTTTCGGAAATAAAGCCATTTGATTATGGTACAGTAACAGAATCATATGTAGAGAAGAAAACGGAGCAAGTTTTGCAGAATAGTTCATATAAATATATATATAATAAAGTAATAAACCTATTGCATAGATCATGTTCCAGTTCCTTTCGCATGCTTGATATTGGTTGTGGCAATGACTTACTTGCAAAGTACTTTCAGATTGCCGGATGGGAAACAAACGTTCTGGAACCTAATAAAGATGCTGCTTATTATTTAAGTCGATTTGGAATCAGTGTCTGCGAACGCTTTGCGGAAGAAATTGATGAAATTGGTTTTAAAGACCTTTCATTTGTAAATATTCAGTTCGTATTAGAACACATTGCGGACCCTGTAAGTCTTCTTGAAAAAGTACACAAGGCAATGGCTCCAGGGGGGTTATCCGTATTTGTGTTCCCAATGATTTTAGTGACGGACAATTAGCCTATCAAGGATATTACAAAGAGAAATTACACTGGGTCGTTAAACCGGATCATATTAATTACTTCACCTTTTCATCCCTAAGTCAATTGCTTGAAAGGTGTGGATTTGATGAAATGTACAGGACGACTAATTTTCCTCTCGAGTTTCTTTTGCTCGGAGGAATAAATTATTATTCAAATGAAGACGATCTTCAAAAAGTTGGACCATTCGTCCAACAATTTCATCAGGCATTCGCACAAACAGGTCGCTGGGGGAAACTATCTAAACTCTATGAATCTCTGGCTCAACTCGAAATGGGGCGCTCCGTCTTTATGTTCGCAGTCAAACGTTAATGTTAGATTTAACAGTTGAAAGGAGTATTTCACATGCCTCAAGAATTCAACATCGCCGGAAGACCAATCGGTCCAGACCAAAAGCCTTTCGTCATCGCTGAAATGTCCGGCAACCATAATCAATCGTTGGACCGTGCATTAGCAATTGTAGACGCTGCAGCGGATGCGGGGGTCGATGCCCTGAAGCTCCAAACCTACACGGCCGATACGATGACGCTCGATATCGGCGAAGGCGATTTCTTTATCGAGGATCCGGCGAGCCTATGGAAGGGCGAGTCGCTTTATAAACTCTACCAGCAAGCGTATACGCCTTGGGAGTGGCATGAACCGATCTTCAAGCGTTGCCGCGAACGCGGAATTATTCCGTTCAGCACGCCGTTCGACGAAAGTGCGGTGGATTTTCTGGAGAGTTTGAATGCGCCCGCTTATAAGATCGCATCATTTGAAAATACGGATCTCCCTTTAATCCGAAGGGCCGCCCGAACTGGGAAGCCGCTAATTATCTCTACCGGTATGGCGACGATAGCCGAGTTGGATGAGACGGTAAGAGCGGCACGCGAAGCCGGCTGCAACAATCTGGTTTTATTGAAGTGCACAAGTACTTATCCGGCTACCCCAGAAAACTCCAATCTGGCAACGATGCCGCATTTGGGCCAATTGTTTGACTGTCAAGTCGGCATCTCCGACCACACGATGGGAATTGGAGTCAGCGTTGCGAGCGTGGCGCTGGGAGGGACGGTGATCGAAAAGCACTTTACTCTCTCAAGGGCGGAAGGAGGCGTAGATTCGGCGTTCTCGATGGAGCCGCACGAAATGAGAGCTTTAGTGGAAGAATCCGCAAAAGCTTGGCAGAGCATCGGGCAAATTCAATACGGTCCGACGGCAGCCGAAAAGCCTTCCTTGAAACATCGCCGTTCCCTCTACATCGTTAAGGATTTGAAAGCCGGCGATGTATTGACTCCAGACAATGTCCGCGCCATTCGTCCGGGCGCCGGGCTGTCTCCTAAATACTACGAAACAATTCTGGGCCGAGTCGTAAAACAGGATGTTAAATACGGAACCCCTGTCGATTGGGATCTGATATAAAGATTTAGCGGGACGCCATGATGGCGTTCTTTGCGTTATAATGGGTTAAAGCTATACGATTTTTTCCGTTTCGTTCCGATAAAGATTAAAGTACATATTTTTAGCCTTTACCCATCTTTCGGAGGCCTGAATGAAAACCATCATCATCATCCAAGCACGCATGGGCTCCTCCCGTTTGCCAGGTAAAATTCTGATGCCGCTTGGCGATAGCGTCGTGTTGGATTATGTCGTTTCCCGGTGCAAGCAGGTACGAAACGTGTCGGACGTTATCGTCGCGACTTCGGCGCTTCCGCAAGACGACGCCGTGGAGGAATGGTGTAGAAAGAATAACGTCAGCTTTTTCCGGGGTTCGGAAGATGATGTGCTGTCCCGGTACGTTGATGCTGCCAAACCCTATGCTCCCGATTGCGTCGTTCGAGTAACCGGCGACTGTCCATTCGTCGATTATCAGCTCACGGAATCGTTTATTGAAGCGATGGAGCGCAACCCTTCGAAGGATCTTGTCGTTTGGGATGGCGAATTGCCGCGCGGTCTTGTAGCGGAAGTGCTTACGTACGATGCGTTATTGCGGATCGACAGGGAAGGACAGGAGCCGCGTCATCGCGAGCATGTAACTTACTACGCGCACGAATTTCCGGGGAAATATTCGAGGACTGTCGTTCCCGTACCTGAGCCACTGCGTTTTCCGAAGCTGAGAATTACGCTGGATACGGTGGAAGATTACGCGCTCTGCCGTGCCGTTGCGGATGCTTTCCCAGGGAACAAGCTGATTCCTTCTTCCGATGTTGTCGCTTTCCTCAATACCCATCCGGAAGCGGCTCAGCTAAATGCGCATATCGAACAAAAGCCGGTGGTCTAACGATGACGAAAATCGCCGTCTTCCGCACCGACGCCTCATCCCTCATCGGATCGGGGCACGTCATGCGCTGTCTCGCTTTGGCGGACAGTTTGCGCGTTAATGGCTTCGAGTCGATTTTTGTCTGTCGGCGGCTTCAAGGGCATCTTTGCGAATATATTCGAAATAAGGGGTATGACGTCGAATGGATCGATTCGAACGATGACGAATTTCGTCCGGAATCGGATGCGATCATGACAAAGGAAATTTTGGCGCGAGTAGCGAGCCCTATCGCCTGGCTGATTATCGACCACTACGGAATCGACCGGAACTGGGAAATTCAAATGGGATCTTTGGCGAATCGCATTCTGGTCATCGACGACTTGGCCAACAGGCCGCACCTTTGCGATATTCTCGTCGACCAGAACGCTTACGAGCGCATGGAATCGAGATATAAGGATCTCTTGCCGCCGCAATGCTTGCAGCTGTTGGGCCCCGGATATTTGCTGCTGCGACCGTCGTTTTACGAAGCGAGAAAATCGCTGCGGGCAAGAGACGGCAGCCTGCGAAGGCTTCTCGTTTTTTTCGGCGGAAGCGACCCGACGAACGAGACGGCAAAAGCGCTGCGAGCGCTAGCCCGCCGAGCGGACGACGAACCGTCTTTTCACACTGACGTGGTCATCGGCTCCGCCAATCCTTATCGCGGCGAAGTAACCGCCATGTGTGCGGAACGACCTTATGCGAAACTGCACGTTCAAGCCGAAAATATGGCCGAACTCATCGCATCCGCCGATTTCGCGCTGGGCGCCGGGGGCGTTGCGATGTGGGAGCGGTGCTATCTGGGATTGCCTTCGGCCGTGACGGTCGTCGCGGATAATCAGGCGGCCAGCGTGCGCTGCGCAGCTCAAACGGGCGCAGTCGCCTATCTTGGCGAGAGCGCCGAGACGAACGCCGACACTTACGCCCGTGCCATCGAGAAAGCGCTCGAATCACCGAGCGAACTGCTCGAGATGTCGAAGCGTGCGCTTGAAATTACCGAAAGCCGGGCGGACCGGACGGAGAGCCCGGTCGCCTCTGCCATGCTCGAAATGGACCGGCGTGGGTAGAGTGGCATGCTCGACACGGACCGGCATAGATAACACGGATAATAGAACCAAGGAGAGTGCAAAACTTGAACATCCTGCTCACCGGCGGCGCCGGTTTTATCGGCAGATGGGTAGCCAAGCGGCTGCTCGAAGACGGGCATTCCGTCTGGATTTTGGACGACCTGTCCAACGGCAGGGAGGTCAACCTCGAGGAATTCCGAAATCATCCGGGACTGAAGGCTTTCGTCAAAGGCACGATCCTGGACGAGCCGCTGCTGGACCGATTATTTGCGGAGCATAACTTTAATGTCATTTACCATCTCGGAGCCTCGATCAACGTGCAGGACTCGATCGACGATCCGCGGACGACGTTCAACAACGATACGATCGGCACCTTCTATCTGCTCGAACAATGCCGCAAGCACGGCGTCAAAATGGTGTTCATGAGCACCTGCATGGTATACGACCGCTGCACGGAGCCGGCCGGGATCGACGAGCGCCACCCGATCAAGCCGGCCTCGCCTTACGCGGGAGCCAAGATCGCGGCCGAGAATATGGTTCTGTCCTACTACCACGCGTACGGTCTGCCGACCGTCGTGATCCGGCCGTTCAACACGTACGGGCCATATCAGAAAACCGGGGGAGAGGGCGGCGTCGTCGCGATCTTCATCAAAAACAAGCTGTCCGGCCGCACGCTCAACATTTACGGCGACGGTACGCAAACGCGCGACCTTCTCTATGTGGAGGACTGCGCCCGGTTTGTCGTCCAGGCCGGCTACTCGAACGCGGCGGACGGCCAAATCGTCAACGCCGGACTTGGCCGCGACATCGCGATTAACGACCTGGCCGAGCTGATCGTCGGCGACAAGTCCCGGATCGCGCATGTCGAGCATATTCATCCGCAAAGCGAAATTCCGAAGCTGCTTTGCAACTCGGCGAAAGCGGAGCGCCTTTTGGGCTGGAAGCCGGAAGTGACGCTGGAGGAAGGCATCCGTCGGACGGAGGACTGGATTCGGACGTCGAATTTGATCTAAACAGGCCGATCGGCGACCTTGATTCGGACGTCGAATCTGGTCTGAGGCGCGGAAGTGACAGACTGTTAATTTTCAAGGAGACGTCAACGATGGCGAACATACCGGCAAACGTCCCCAAGCGGGATACCTTTCTGTCCTACGGCAAGCAATGGATCGACGAGGACGATATCGAGGCGGTCGTCCGAACGCTTAGAAGCGAATATATTACGCAAGGTCCGGCGATCGAACGTTTCGAACGCAAGGTGGCGGATTACGCGGGGGCAAAATACGCGGTTGCCTTCTGCAACGGCACGGCGGCGCTCCACGGCGCCTGCCATGCGGCCGGGATCGGCCCGGGAGACGAGGTCGTCACGACGCCGATCACGTTTCTGGCGAGCAGCAACTGCGTGCTGTACCAGGGCGGCACGCCGGTGTTTGCGGATATCGATCCGCAAACGTACAATCTGGCCCCCGATCAAGTCGCAGCCAGGCTGACGGACAAGACGAAGGCGATTATCGCCGTGGACTTCGCCGGCCAGCCCGCGGAAATGGATAAGCTGGCCAAGCTCGCCCGCGACCGCAACCTCATCCTGATCGAGGATGCGGCGCACTCTCTCGGCGCCGACTATAAAGGCCGCAAAGTCGGAACATGGGCGGATATGACGATGTTCAGCTTCCACCCGGTCAAGCACGTGACGACCGGCGAAGGCGGCATGATCGTGACCGACAGGGAAGACCTTTACGAAAAGCTGCAGCTGTTCCGAAACCACGGCATGACGCGGGATCCCAGGCTGCTGACGCAAAACGACGGCCCCTGGTATTACGAAATGCAGACGCTCGGCTACAACTACCGGATGACCGATTTGCAGGCGGCGCTCGGCTGCTCCCAGATGGACAAGCTGGACGGGTTTGTCGCAAGACGCAGGGAGATCGCAGCGCGGTATAACGAAGCTTTTTCCGCCATCCCGGGTCTCGTCGTGCCCCGCCAGCATCCGGATACGAATTCCAGCTGGCACCTGTACATGCTTCGCTGGGACGAACGGACGATGCCGGGAGCCCGGGACCGGGCATTCGACATGTTGCGCGCCCGTCATATCGGCGTTCACGTCCATTATATTCCGATCTACCGGCAGCCCTATTACAAGCAGCTCGGCTATACGGCGGAAGGCTGTCCGAACGCGGAAGCTTACTATCGCACGGCGATGACCCTGCCGATGTTTCCTGCCATGACGGACGAAGACGTAAACGACGTCATCCAAGCTATCCAACAAACGGCAGCGGCGATTTTTAGGCAATAACGCCAAAAAGAAAGCGCTTTGACACCGCTTACAACAATTTCGTTGACACCATTCTTTTCCTGATGTATATTCGGGTTGTGGGCTAGGCCAAATCGCCATTGTCAAATGAATATGAAGGGAATGTTTAGCGAATGCAAGGTAAAGTAAAATGGTTCAACGCGGAAAAAGGTTACGGCTTCATTGAGACGGAACAAGGCGGCGATGTATTCGTGCATTTCTCCGCTATCCAAATGGACGGCTACAAGGCCCTCGAAGAAGGCCAATCCGTCGAGTTTGACATTGTGCAAGGCGCAAGAGGCCCGCAAGCAGCTAACGTTGTTAAACTGTAATGATTAGGCGTTTCATGCGCCTGCTAAATAGCACTGTCGGCTGACCGAAACGATTTGCCGGCCACCCGGAACCCTGGAGCGATCCAGGGTTTTGTGCGTATGGGCGATAGCCGAGACTCAATTGGTTAAGCTTGCAAAAATTCGCAGCGAAAATCCCGTTCGTTTTCATAGACTTGCACTTCCTAAGCCAAGTTTTCAAAATATTCGAAAATGTAAGCGATTTTCTTTGAAACGGCTAAGCCCGATATGCTAAAATAAAGTCAGCAAAGGAGGAGTGCTAAATGAAATACAATATTCGCGGTCAGCGCATGGAAGTCACCGAGGCTTTGAAGGATTACGTCGAAAAGAAGCTGAGTCGCCTGGAACGGTATTTTGAAACGCCTCCCCAATCCGATGTCCACGTTACGTTAAGCGTAACCAAAGGACGTCACGCTATCGAGGTCACGATCCCGCTCACGAACGTCCTGCTTCGGGCGGAAGAGAAGAGCGACGATATGTACGCTTCGATCGACACGGTCGTGGACAAACTCGAACGCCAGATTCGCAAGCACAAAACGAAAGTAAACCGCAGGCTGCGCCAGACCGGCACGACCCGGGGGCTTTTCCGCGAAGGAGAAGCAAGCGGAGGGGTGTCCACGCTGGCCGTCGAAGAAGAGGATCGTTACGAGCTCGTTCGCACGAAGAGCTTCAGCTTTAAGCCGATGGACGTGGAGGAAGCGATTCTCCAAATGAATATGGTCGGCCACAACTTTTATGTCTTTTCCAACATCGACACAAAGGAAGTGAATGTCGTCTACCGCCGCAACGACGGCAGGTACGGCTTGATCCAGGCGGAAGCCTGATCCTTATACTTACGAATGCAGCGAGTCTCTCGGCCCCCGGGAGGCTCTTTTTGATGATGACGGCAGCGGTCCATCGTTGGAAAATTTCAAGCTTCGCAACTCCGCCGGAAATATGACATAAATTTGACACGGAACGAAGTTTTAGCACGACGGCCTCCAACGCGGCATGAACGTTTTTGGCCTTTTCAGGTGTCGAGCCCGGCGCGCCCCTTCGCCGCCAAAATCTGCTTGCCGCCGCGCGCCTCCTTTTCTTGCCCCGGCCTGATGGAACTGCTACAATTAAAGGATACGCCATACCCTAAAAGGGAAGGGGTTCATTATGCTCGGATTGGTAAAAAAGATTTTCGGAGACGCAAACGAGAGAGAAGTCAAACGGTTAATGAAAACCGTCGACCAAATCAACGCCCTGGAGCCGAAGATATCCGCTTTGTCGGATGAACAGCTGCGCGCCAAGACGCAGGAATTCCGCGACCGTCTGGCGACGGAAGAGGAAGACCTGGACGATGTGATGCCCGAAGCGTTCGCCGTCGTGCGGGAAGCTTCCAAGCGCGTGCTGAATATGCGGCATTTCGATGTGCAACTGATCGGCGGGATGGTGCTTCATTCCGGCAAAATCGCAGAGATGAAAACCGGCGAAGGCAAAACGCTGGTCGGCACGCTTCCGGTCTATTTGAACGCGCTGCTCGGCAAGGGCGTGCACGTCGTGACCGTGAACGACTACCTGGCCCAGCGCGACAGCCAGCTGATGGGACAAATATACGAATTTCTCGGCATGACGGTCGGCTGCAACCTGAACGGCCTGTCGCACGAAGAGAAGCAGCGCGCCTATGCCTGCGACATCACGTACGGAACGAACAACGAGTTCGGCTTCGACTATTTGCGCGACAACATGGTTCTATACAAGGAGCAGATGGTTCAACGTCCGCTTCAGTTTGCGATCATCGACGAAGTGGACTCCATTCTCGTCGACGAGGCGCGGACGCCGCTCATCATTTCCGGCCAAGCGCAAAAGTCCACGCAGCTCTATTACGCGGCGGACCGTTTCGTCAGCCGGCTGACGGAGACCGAAGATTACACGATCGACCTGAAAATGCGAAGCATCGCGCTCACGGACGCCGGCGTGACGAAGGCGGAGCAGGCATTCGGCATCGATAACCTGTTCTCCCACGAGCACGTCCTGCTGAACCACCATATCAGCCAGGCGCTGCGCGCGCGTTATATTATGAGGCGCGACGTCGATTATGTCGTGCAGGAAGAAGAAGTCATTATCGTCGACGAGTTCACCGGCCGCCTGATGGCGGGGCGCCGCTACAGCGACGGCCTGCACCAGGCGATCGAGGCGAAGGAAGGCCTCCAGGTTCAAAACGAGAGCATGACGCTCGCGACGATCACATTCCAGAACTACTTCCGGATGTACCGGAAGCTGGCCGGCATGACCGGCACGGCGAAGACCGAGGAAGAAGAGTTCAAGCGGATCTACAACCTCGAAGTCGTGCAAATTCCGACGAACCGTCAAATGATCCGCAAAGATATGCCGGACGTCGTCTACAAATCGCAAAACGGCAAATTCCGCGCGGTCGTGGAGGAGATCGCCGCCCGTCACCAAACCGGCCAGCCGGTTCTGGTCGGCACGGTGTCGATCGAAAACTCCGAGCGCATTTCCGAAATGCTCAAAAAGAAGGGCATCAAGCACCAGGTGCTGAACGCGAAGTACCACGCCGAGGAAGCGGCGATTATCGCCAACGCCGGCCAGCGCGGCACGGTCACGATCGCCACCAACATGGCGGGCCGCGGCACCGATATTTTGCTCGGAGAAGGCGTTGCGGAGCTCGGCGGCCTGCACATCATCGGCACCGAGCGGCATGAAAGCCGCCGGATCGACAACCAGCTTCGCGGACGGGCGGGACGCCAGGGCGACCCCGGCTCGTCGCAGTTTTACCTGTCGATGGAAGACGAACTCATGCGCCGGTTCGGCGCCGACAACATTATGGGCATGATGGAGCGCCTCGGCTTCGACGAGGACTCCCCGATCGAAAGCAAGCTCATCACGCGCGCGATCGAGTCCGCCCAGAAGCGGGTCGAAGGCAGCAACTTCGACGCCCGCCGCATCGTCCTGCAGTACGACGACGTCATCAATCTGCAGCGCGAGAAGATTTACGGAGACCGCCGGCAAATTCTCAACTCGGACAACATCCGCGAGATCGTGTCCGGCATGATCAAGTCGGTCGTGGAGCGCGCCATCGAAAAGCATTGCCCGGACGAGGAGATTCCCGAAGACTGGGCGATGGACGAGCTCGTCTCCTACTTCCACAAGACGCTGCTGCCGGAAGACCGGCTGAACAAGGACGAGCTGTGGGGCAAGGAAAAGGACGAAATGGCCGAGGTGGTCCTCGCCAAAACCGAACAGCTTTACGACGAGCGCGAGGAGCAAATCGGCGTCGAGACGATGCGCGAATTCGAGAAGGTCGTCGTCCTGCGCGCCGTCGACAGCAAGTGGATGGACCACATCGACGCGATGGATCAGCTGCGTCAGGGCATCCACCTTCGCGCCTACGGCGGCAACGACCCGCTGCGCGAATACCAGTTCGAAGGCCACAACATGTTTCTGGCCATGGTCGAGCGGATCGAGGAAGAGATTTCGCTCTACATCATGAAGGCGACCGTCGAAAGCAACGTGAAGCGCGAGGCCGTCGCCGAAGGGCAGGCCGTCGATTCCAAGGCCGAAGAGGCGCCCAAGAAGCCGAAGGTCAAGGGAACCGCGGAGCGCGTCGGCCGCAACGACCCGTGCCCTTGCGGCAGCGGGAAAAAATACAAAATGTGCCACGGCCGCATAGAATAAATCTTGAGGTGATTCATCATGTCCGTCATCGATGGAACGATCAAGCAAGACCTTCGCGAAACCGCGAAGCGACTCCAGCAACTCAGGGGGTCTCTTTGACTTAGATCTGAAGCTGGAAATGATCGCGAACTTTGAAGTGAAGATGTCCGCGCCCGATTTTTGGGACGACAACGAAAAGGCGCAGGGCGTCATCTCCGAATTGAACGCCATCAAAGGCGTCGTGGATCAATTCAAAGCGTTGTCCTCGGAGCAGGAAGACCTCGAGGCGATGCTGGAGATTTTGGAAGAAGAGTCGGACGAAGCGATGGAGGCCGAATTTGTCGCGAACGTCGGCCAGCTCGCCTCCAAAGTCGACAGCTTCGAATTGCAGCTTCTGCTCAATCAGCCCTACGACAAGTCGCATGCCATCCTCGAGCTGCATCCCGGCGCCGGCGGCACCGAATCGCAGGACTGGGCGCAAATGCTGTACCGGATGTACACGCGCTGGGCCGAGAAGCGGGGCTTCAAGGTCGAGGTGCTCGACTTTTTGCCGGGCGACGAAGCGGGAATCAAGAGCGTGACCATCATGGTGCGCGGCTATAACGCCTACGGGTATTTAAAGGCGGAAAAAGGCGTTCACCGGCTCGTCCGCATCTCGCCGTTCGACGCTTCCGGGCGCCGGCATACGTCGTTCGTTTCCTGCGACGTCGTGCCGGAAATTCCGGATGACCTCGAAGTGGAAATTCGCCCGGAAGATTTGCGGGTCGATACGTACCGTTCCAGCGGCGCCGGCGGCCAGCACATCAACAAGACCGAGTCGGCCGTGCGGATTACGCACCTTCCGACGGGCATCGTCGTCGCGTGCCAGACCGAACGCTCCCAAATCCAGAACCGCGACCGCGCCATGAAAATGCTGCAGTCGAAGCTGTACGAGCTGAAGATCCAGGAGCAGCAAAAGGAACTGGCCGCCATTCGCGGCGAGCAGATGGATATCGCCTGGGGCAGCCAGATCCGCTCCTACGTTTTCCACCCGTACAGCATGGTCAAGGACCATCGGACGAACGTGGAAACGGGCAACGTGCAGGCGGTCATGGACGGCGATCTCGACGCGTTCATCGACGGCTACCTGCGGAGTCAGATTCGGAAACCGGAAGCCTGATCGTACGCATGCTTACGAAAATCCCCCGGCTTGCTTTTGAAGCCGGGGGGATTTTTTTTGGCCGACAGCTGTCGAGAGAAGTTATCCCCACTCATCCACAATATCCACAGAATTGTTCGAAAATCCACACCGAACCGGTCGAATTCCATCCACATTATCCACATCGCCCACAGGAAAATCGCAAAAACTGTGTGTATTTGCTCCGAATTTTCACGCAATTCTGTTGTTATTCGTTTTATCCACGCTTTTTATCCCCAATATCCACATAATCAACATGGAATAACTCCTGTTTACTATTTTACAAACATCTCGTCCACATTTTCATCCACAGCATTCACAATATATGGCATAAATCATTCGACCGGGGCGGCGGCCGCCTATGCACAGAATGGCGATTCGACGGCTTCGGCTGCGGCGGCGGCCGAAGCGACGCGCGTAAACGACGACGACAGCGCAACCTTTGTTTTGCCGGTCGGAAAGCTGGACATCTCCGCAAACGGGAGCTTTAACGGTTGGGGGACGGCAAGCGTCGCGCAAAGCGTTTATGTAAGCGATGCCAATCTGCCTTATATTCGCATAGACGAATTGACGCCCGGCGGCGAATACGAGTATAAGCTGCTCGTCGGCGGGAATTGGATGGACGGAGACAATTTGACCGCGACGGCGGATGCGCAAGGGACGCTGCTTCTTCCGTTTGAGGCGCGGGTTGCCGGAAGCTTTGATCCGGACTGGAATCCGAAGCGGCAGATGACGCTGACGGGCGGCGTCTTCCGGTATACGACCGACGCGCTGCCGGAAGGAACGTACGAATATAAATATATGATTCGCGCGGCGTACCCGGACGGTTCGTCGCAGGACATTTATTTTAACGATCCGACCAGTACGCTGCTGGCTTCGAACGGCAACAACAAGCTGACGGTCGGCGAACCGGACGGCTCGCCGATCGCCGACACGTTCGAAGAGCAGCCCGGAGGCGGGGCGAAGTGGGTCATTGCCGGCAGCTTTCAGCAGG
Source organism: Cohnella algarum (assembly GCF_016937515.1). Taxonomy (NCBI): domain Bacteria; kingdom Bacillati; phylum Bacillota; class Bacilli; order Caryophanales; family Paenibacillaceae; genus Cohnella; species Cohnella algarum. The sequence goes on along the minus strand of NZ_JAFHKM010000002.1, from coordinate 988,330 downwards.
GGTTGGGAGAGTCGGGCAACTGGGTGCCGAACGGGACGGCGACGCGTTTGAAGCATCTGGCCGGGGAGTTTTACGCTTATTCGGCCGTGCTGGATGCGGGCAGCTACGAATTCAAACTGACGAAAAACGGCAGCTATCCGTCCGGCATCCCGGGAGACGGAGACAATTTGAAGCTGACGCTGAGCGAAACGGCCAAAGTAAACTTTTACGTAAACGGAGAAACGCACGAAGCGCGGATATCGCCGCTGCCGGAAGGCTCGACGGCGACCGGCATCGCCATCTACGATCCGGCGCTGCCGGCGGCCGAATGGCCGCGACTCGTCGGCTCCCCGCAGCCCCTGTTCGGAGAACCGGAGTGGTCGCCAGGGGAGGCGAAGCAATTTTTCGTCGATTATTACTTCAACAACACCGTCTACAAGCTCCAGCGGTCTCTCCCGGCGGGTTCTCACGAAGTGAAAGCGGTGCTGGGCGCCGAATGGAACGACGACAACAACTTCGGAGACGGAGTAAACAATGCCGTATTCAGGCTTTCCGACGCCGCGGACGTCACGTTCTCCTTCGACAATTCGGCGGCCGAACGGAAATTGACGGTCGACTTCGCGGTCGGCGACGGCAAGTACGACGGGCGGATCGATACGGGAGCGATCTTGTTCGACAGCCGATCGGAAACGTTTAAAAAGCCGTTCGGCGCGATCCGGCAAGGAAGCCAGGATTTGACGCTGCGCATTGCGGCCAAGAGGGACGACGTGCAGACGGCGCGGCTCGAACTTACGGACGGAGCGGGAAATTCGGCCAACTACCCGATGCGAAAAACGACAACGGTCGGCGATCTCGATTATTTCGAAGTCGTCGTTCCGCGAAGCGCGTTCGCCGGCATCGGCATTTGGACCTACAAGTTCGTGCTGATCGACGGGGCGACCAAGGCGGAGTACGGCGATGACGCCCTGAGCGGCGGAGCGGGAGAAGCGGTGTCCGAGGGCGCGGTGCCGTTTAACCTGACCGTTTACGCATCCGACTACAAAACGCCGGATTGGATGAAAAACGCCGTCGTCTATCAGATTTTTCCGGATCGTTTCTTCGACGGCCACGAAGCCAACAATCGCGCCAAGCTGGTCGACGGCTATCGCGGCGTCCGCTCGGAAACCGGGGCAAACGCCGGAACCCTCGAAAGACAGCCGCTGCAATATTTCGACGGGGGCACGGAAAACGATCCGGCTCCGTCCCAGGTGTGGGGCGAATGGAGCGACGTGCCGGAAAATCCGGATCGCGGCAAGCCCGAGAACGCTCCGTACTACCCGGATGCCGCATCGGACGGCATCTGGACGAACGAATTTTACGGCGGCGACATTCAAGGCATCGAAAAGAAGCTGGACTATTTGAAGCAGCTCGGCGTGACGGCGGTTTACCTGAATCCGGTCGCCTGGGCGGCTTCCAACCATAAATACGATGCGACCGATTACAAGCACCTCGACCCGATGTTCGGGGAGCCGGTCTACAACGTGCCGGGCGATCCGGCATCCGGCTTGAATTATGAGGAAACGCGCAAAAAATCGGACGAAGCGTTCCGAGATTTCGCCAAGGCCGCGGCCCGGGCGGGCATCCGGATCATCAACGACGGCGTGTTCAACCATGTTGGCGACGATTCGATTTATTTTGACCGCTATGAAAAATACCCCGAAATCGGCGCTTACGAATACTGGGCGAAAGTCTGGACAACGAAAGCGGAGCATCCGGGCATGACCGCGGAGGAAGCGGAGGAGCGGACGATCGCCTCGTTTACGGCGCAAATCAACCCAGCTACCGGACAAAACTACAAGTACCCCGACGACTTCGGGTTTACGACGTGGTTTACAATCGGCGAGGAGACGATCGCGGACGAGGGTTCGGGCCATACGCGCTACGGCTATGAAGCCTGGTGGGGGTTCGACTCGCTGCCCGCGATGGACGCGAAAGAGCCGCAGAAAGGCGACGCGGCGGCGCTGGACGGCGAGCACGAATGGAACAACGTCGATTACCGCCATCATGTGATCGGAGACGATCTGGACGGCAAGACGGACGAAGAAGCGGCGGGGGCGATGCAAAATGCGGCGTCCCAACGCTGGCTCTGGATGGGGGCGAGCGGCTGGCGGCTCGACGTCGCGCCGGACGTGTCCATGGGAACCTGGCAAAAATTCCGCGAGGCGGTCAAATCCGCGGCGGGCCGCACGGACGCGAACGGAAAGCCGATCGACGATCCGGTCATCCTCGGCGAGGAATGGGGCGTGGCGACGCACTATTTGCTCGGCGATCAGTTCGACTCGGTCATGAATTACCGGTTCCGCGAGGCGCTGCAGACATTTTTGCTCAACGGCGGCAACGGCGGGGACAACGCGCGGGCGTTTCACGAGGCGCTCGAGCGGATCCGCGAGGATTACCCGGAGGAAGCGTGGCGGGCGATGCTGAACCTCGTCGATTCCCATGATACGGTTCGGTCGCTGACGAAGCTGGACTTTCCGGCCTGGGAGGAGGAAAAGCTTAAAATCGCCCCGGAGGCGAGCGACAAGGCGCTCAGGCTGCAGGCGCTGATCGCGATTTTCCAAATGGGGTATCCGGGGGCTCCGACCGTTTATTACGGAGACGAAGTCGGCGTCACCGGCACGAAGGACCCCGATTCGCGCCGGACGTTCCCCTGGGAGCGGATCGAGGAGGCCGACGGCGGCTTCGAGGCAGTCGGACGGTATGCCGGGCTGTATGATACGTATCGGACGGCGGCGGCCGTCCGGGCCGAGAACGACGTCTTTTCGGCGGGGGATCTGAAGCTGGCCTACGCGCAGGGCGACGTCATTGCGTACGCCCGCAAAACTGACGCGCAGGGCGCGCTCGTCGTCCTCAACGGCGGCGAGGAGGCGGCCGAAATCGCGGCCGACGTTACCGGCTATTTGCCGGACGGCACCGTGCTCGGCGACCGGCTCGGCAGCGGCATCGGCGGCGCGGTCGAAAACGGGCGAATCGTCCTGACCGTTCCGGCGCTTACGGGGCTGATGATGCTGTCGGAGGGAGAGCTCCTGCAAGTGGAGGCTCCGTCCGGTTTGACGGCCCGGGCGGCAAACGGCAGCGTGGACTTAAGCTGGGACGGGGTGCCGGATGCGGACGGATACCGCGTTTACCGCTACTTGATCGAGGGCGGAGAAGCGACGCCGCTCGGCACGGTTGCCGATACGCGGTACACGGACGCTACGGTCGTCAACGGCGTGAAATATTACTATGCGGTATCGGCGGTTCGCCTGGCGGCGGGAGCGGCCGGAGAAAGCCCGCTTTCGGAGACGGCGTCCGCGACGCCGGCGTTCCCGATCACGGCGGTCGGAGCGCCGGACCCGGTCGCAAATCTGACCGTCGGCGTCGGCAACGCGGCGGAAATCGGCGTATCGGTGACGGTAGAGGGCTTGACGGACGATCCCGCGTTCGCCGGAACCGGAGCGCCGTCTCTCGACGTGAAGCTCGTCGTAACCAAAGCCGGCGATTCCGAAGCGGCGGCGGAGCTGGCGATGGCGTACAAGGCGGACGACGGCGGGGCGAAGCGGTACGCGGCAAAGTTCGAGCCGACCGAACCGGGCGTCTACGAATATTTCGCGCGGGTGTCGACGGACAACGGGGAGACGCACGCGGATTCGGCATCGGCTTCGTTCGAGGCTTATGCGGACGCGGACGATACGTCCGGCCCGGCCGCGCCTTCCTTAAGCGAAATTACGGTCGAATCCGGGCAGGCAACGCTGAGCTGGACGACGACGGGCGAGGATACGGCAGGCTACGAAGTGTACCGCCAGGCGGCGGGCGAAGCCTCGTTCCGCAAGCTGGCCACGCTGCGGACGGCTCTTTCCTTCACCGATTACACGGTCGCCAACGGCACGTCCTATGCGTATAAAATCGCGGCGTTCGATGCGGCCTACAACCGCAGCTGGTCGAACGAGCAAAGCGTGACGCCGCAGCTCGTCATGGTCGACGTCACGATGCGGCTGCATTTGCCGGATTACACGCCGTCGACGGATTCGATCTATATCGCCGGCAGCTTGAACAACTGGAACGCAAGCGGCGGCAAGCTTACGGTCCCGAGCGGCGCGACCGACCGGAGCGTCGTGCAGTACGCGTTTAAAATGATGGCCGGAAAAACGATCGAATACAAGTACACCCGCGGCACGTGGGCGACCGAAGCGCTGACGAGCCATAGCCGGATTCCGAACGACACGGCGGATAGCGGCAATTACGCCTACAGCGACACGGAAACGAACATGAAGCTGACGATTCGCAATCAGGGCGGCAACAAAATGGTCGTCGACGACTACGTGCTCCGCTGGGTCGACATGCCGCTGATCGTCACGATGCCGCGCATTTCCTACGGCGAGGATATCTCTTATTCGACTGACGCCGCGACGTTCGATCTGAAGGCGAACGTACCGTACGGCGTCGCGTTCACGATCAACGGGAGCCCGCTGCCGGAAGGCGCGATGGACGACCGGGGCAACGTTTTCGTCGAGGATATTCCGCTGGAAATCGGAACGAACGAGTTTTCCCTGCATATCGAGCCGACGGCGGAAACGCTGGCGAAGGACTGGTATAAAGACCAGGGCCGCAAAAGCCAGGCGACAAAGACGATTGCGCTCGCGATCGTCCGAACCGGCGGCGATGACGGCGGAAACGGCGGCGGAGGGGACGGCGGAAACGGCGGAGGCGACGGCGGCGAAAACGACGGAGGGGACGGCGGTGGAAACGGCGGCGGCGATGACGGCGGAAACGGAGGAGGCGACGGCGGTGAAAACGGCGGAGGCGACGGCGGTGAAAACGGCGGAGGCGAAGACCCCGATCATGGCGGCGAGGGCCCCGGTCCCCATCCCGGCACGCCCCCCGTCATGATCGTGCCGCTCCCCGATAAGCCCGACGATTCCATCGCGAAGCTTACCGTCGAAACGGATGAGCGGGGGAACGCCGTCACCGTCGCGACGGTTGACGGCGAACAGCTGGCGAAGGCACTGGCCGGGTTGAAGGGCGGCAGCGATCCGCTTGAAATTCGCCTGCCGGAAGTCAAAGGCGGCGTCCGGTTCGTGCTGCCGCTGGCCGCGGCGGCAGCGGCGCCGGAAGCGTCGATCCGCTTTGCGGTCGCGGACGGCAGCTATGTCCTTCCGCTGTCCGTGCTCGATCCGGCCGGTCTTGCCGGACGTCTCGGCGTCCCGCCGGAAGAAGCCGAGCTTGCGGTGAGCTTCGGTCCGCTCGTCGGGACGGAAGCGGAACGCGCGCTGGATCGGGTCCGCGAGGCCGGCTTGAACGCCCTGTCCGCTCCGGTCGCTTATCGGGTAGCCGCCGCGGCGGGCGGCCGCGAAGTCGAGATTGCGGACTTCGGCTTCACGTATGCGGAGCGCAGCCTGGCGCTGGAGGGCGGCGTCGATCCGAAACGAGCCTCCGTGTACCGGATCGATTCGGCGACCGGCGAATTGGCGTTCGTTCCGGCCTTGTTCGCCGCCGTCGACGGCCGGACGGTCGCCTCGTTCAAGCGGCCGGGCAACAGCGTCTACATCGCGGCGGCGGCGGACCGGTCGTTCGCGGATCTTGCCGGCCACTGGGCGCGAGAGGACGCGGAGACGATGGCGAACAAAGGCATCGTCCTGGGCGTGGACGCGGAGCGATTCGCTCCCGGGCGGAGCATCACCCGCGCGGAATTCGCGGCGCTGCTCGTCCGTTCGCTCGGCCTGGCCGAAACGGACGGAACCGGCGGCTTCGGCGACGTCCGGCCGACGGACTGGTTCGCGGGCGCCGTCGCCTCCGCCGCCGCGGCGGAACTGGCGAGCGGAACGGCCGACGGGACGTTCCGTCCGGGCGACGGCATCACGCGCGAGCAGATGGCCGCGATGCTCGCCAAGGCGGCCGACTTCGCCGGCCGGCCGCTGGCGGAGGATGCGGCGGCGGACGAAGCGCTCGCCGCGTTTGCCGACGGCTCGCACGTCGGCGCCTGGGCGAGGGAGGCGGTCGCCCGCGCGGCCGGCGCCGGCCTCCTGCAGGGCGATGGCGGCGGCAGGCTTCGCCCGGCGGAAGGCGCCACGCGCGCGGAAGCGGTCGTTATGCTGAAGCGATTCCTGCAGGCCGTCGAATTTATCGATAGGTAATAAACTCGGAAGAAAGCGGAGGGCCCGAAGGGGCCCTTCTCGCATTGCCGCAGATAAAGCGATGCCCGGCTGCTTGTTTTTCGTGCGGCGCTCCGGCCCTGCGTTTTGTCCGTTTGTCCGGCCGCTGCCGCCCGCCGGTCCGTTTCGACCGGGGGCGCGGTTTGCGGAAATTTCGGCGCGATAACGGTCAAAGTCTCCACGTTTTTTAACGGCTCTGCGCACCTTTGTATGATGTTTCGAACAAAAATGCCGCATAAGCCGCTTTCGCGGTGATCATTGTATGATTTTTCACACAAAATCATGGTTTTTCCCCATTATGAGCAAGATTTTGTATGATTTTTCGAACAAAAATGCCGCATATGCCGCTTTCGAGGTGATAATTGTATGATTTTTCATACAAAATCATGGTTCTTGCCCGTTGTGAGCAAGAGTTTGTATGATTTTTCGAACAAAAACGCCGTACCCCCCGCTTTCGCGCCATAACTCGGTACGAATTTTCCTGTCCGCTCCCCGCAAGTGCGCCAAAATCGGCGTTCGGCCGGCCTCCCCCTCTTTTCAGAAACCGACTTTCCATGCCCCGGATTTTGGCGATTCAGCCGGCAGGCTCGGGCGCGAGCGCTGGTTGGGAAACGAACCCGGAGCCCGCCGCCGCAATGGATTCGCAAAATGCAAATCCGCGATGGCGCGCCACGATTTCAAACCAAGAACGATCTAAACCCATTGAATAAAAAAACAATTATGCGTATAATAATTCAGTAATAATAAGCCGGAGCGATAAACGCGGTTTTGCTTTTACATCGCTGCCGGAATTCGGTACAATGAGGATGGTTTTGGCTTGAACCGCTCGGGCCTTTTCGGTTTTTTCGGCCAACAGCGAAGCTTATCCGTCCGTCCAGCCGATTAGCGGTTATGCAACGGAACGAAATTATACATTTACTTAAGGGAGATTCTCGCCATGTCACAAACCCCTGCCGTTCGCGCCGCGATCGTCGGTTCCACCGGCTATGGCGGCGTTGAGCTGATTCGCCTGCTCGCCGCGCATCCGCGCGCGGCCGTTTCCTCGGTCGTCTCTTCGTCGAGCGCGGGATCGTCGTTCGCGGAGGCTTTTCCCCATTTAACGGAAATCGTCACGGACAAGCTGGACGACGTCGACCCCGACCTGATCCGCGACAAAGCGGATGTCGTGTTTCTCGCGACGCCGCACGGCGTAAGCGCGAAGCTGGCGCCGCAATTTCTTGCCGCCGGGCTGAAGGTGATCGACCTGTCCGGCGACTTCCGGCTGAAGGACCCGGAGGCATACCGTCACTGGTACAAAAAGGACGCCCCGGCGCAGGCCGAGCTGGATCGGGCGGTGTACGGCATGTGCGAGCTGTTCGGGCAGGAGGCGGCGGGAGCGGATTTCGTTTCCAATCCGGGCTGCTTCCCGACGGCGACGGCGCTCGGGCTGTATCCCGCGGTGGAAGCGGGTTGGATCGACCCGGACACGATCGTCATCGACTCGAAAACGGGCGTTTCCGGAGCGGGACGGGGCCTTGCCTTGGGCTCCCATTTTTCGGAAGTGAACGAAAATTTCAAGGCGTACAAGGTAAATCAGCACCAACATACGCCGGAAATCGAAATGGTGCTTGCCCGCGCGGCAGGACGGCCGGTGGCGGTCACGTTCACGACGCACCTCGCGCCGATGACGCGGGGCATTATGAGTACGATGTACGCGACGCTGACGGATCGCGGCCGCACGAGCGCGGATTTTACGGGGCTGTACCGGAGCTTCTACGAAGGACGCAAATTCGTGCGGGTGCGCGATACCGGCGTTTATCCGGCGACCAAGGAAGTATACGGCTCCAACTATTGCGACATCGGCATGTCCGTCGATCCGCGCACGGGCCGGATCACGATCATCTCGGTCATCGACAACCTGGTCAAAGGCGCGGCAGGGCAAGCGATTCAAAACTTGAATCTGATCATGGGCTGGGACGAAACGCTGGGGCTCGAATTCACCCCGGTTTACCCGTAACGGTTATACGGAGGCGCAGGAATCGACATGGGGAAGACGTTTGAAATCATTCCGGACGGCGGCGTTACGACGCCGAAAGGCTTTAAAGCCGGCGGCCTGCACTGCGGCCTGAAGAAAACCGACCGCAACGACCTGGGAGCGATCGTCTGCGAAGTGCCGGCGGCGGCGGCGGCGGTGTACACGACGAATTTGTTTCAGGCGGCGCCGCTGCAGGTGACCCGCGAAAGTCTCGCCGAGGAGGGCGCGCTGCGCGCCGTCGTCGTGAACAGCGGCAACGCGAACGCCTGCACCGGCAAGCAAGGGGAGGACGATGCCCGGACGATGCGCGCGGAATTGGCGGAAGCGCTCGGCGTTCCCAAGCACCAGGTGGCGGTGGCGTCCACCGGCGTCATCGGCGAATTGCTGAAAATGGACCGCGTGTCTTCCGGCATCGCCGCGCTTCCCGGGAAGCTGAGCGGCGACGAAGCGGGGGCCGACGAGTTTTGCCAGGCGATTTTGACGACCGATCTGGTCAAAAAGACGGCCTGCGTCCGGCTTGACGTCGACGGGCGAGCGGTCACGATCGCGGGAGCGGCCAAAGGCTCCGGAATGATTCATCCGAACATGGCGACCATGCTCGGCTTCGTGACGACGGACGCCGCGATTCCGGCCTCCGCGCTTCAGGAGCTGCTGCGGGAAGTTACCGACGCGACGTTCAATATGATTACGGTCGACGGCGACACGAGCACGAACGACATGCTGGTCGCCATGGCGAGCGGGCTCGCCGGCAACCGGGAGCTGTCGCGCGGCCATGCCGACTGGGAAGCGTTCGCGGACGGGTTCCGCTATGTGTGCCAAGAGCTAGCGAAGGCGATCGCCCGCGACGGCGAAGGGGCGACGAAGCTGATCGAGACGACCGTGTCGGGCGCGCGGAGCGACGAATCGGCACGGGCGATCGCGAAGACGATTATCGGCTCGAGCCTCGTGAAATCGGCGATGTTCGGCGCCGACGCCAACTGGGGGCGGATCATCGCCGCCGTCGGACGCGCCGGCGTGCCGGTCAACGTGCATACGGTCGACATCCGGCTCGGCGACATTTCCGTGCTGGAGCAGTCGCGGCCGGTTCCGTTCGACGAAGAGGCGGCGCTGGAATATTTGAAGGGCAGCGACACGGTCGCGATTCGGGTCGAGCTGAACGACGGAAGCGGGTCGGCGGTGGCCTGGGGCTGCGATTTGACTTACGATTACGTCCGGATCAATGCCGCTTACCGGACCTGACCGGATGGGAGGACGGAAATGGCACGTTTTGTGATGAAATGCGGAGGCAGCACGCTCGCCGCGCTGCCGGACGCTTTTTTCGAGGATTTGCGCGAGCTGCAGGAAGCGGGGACCGAACCGGTCATCGTGCACGGCGGGGGACCCGCGATCAATGAAACGCTCGGCAAGCTCGGCATCGAGAGCCGATTCGCGAACGGCTTGCGCGTCACCGACGAAGCGACGCTGGACGTCGTGGAAATGGTGCTGGCGGGCCGCATCAACAAGGAAATCGTCCGCAAGCTGCAGCAGAACGGAGCGAAAGCGATCGGCCTGTCCGGGACGGACGGCTTGCTCATTCGGGCGCAGCCGGTCGCGAACGCGGACGAGATCGGGTTCGTCGGCGACGTGACCGAGGTCAACGCCGGCCTGATCGAGGGCGTCATCGGGCTCGGCTATTTGCCGGTCATCGCTCCGATCGGGATCAACGGCGAAGGGCAGCGGTTCAACATTAACGCGGATACGGCGGCCGGCGCGGTGGCGAGCGGGCTGGGCGTCGACACGATGATCGTCGTGACCGACGTGCCCGGCATCCTGCGGACGGAAAACGGCGCAAAGCGCGTGCTTCCGCAGGCGTCGTTCGCGGACATCGAGGAGATGATCGCGAGCGGGGACATTTACGGCGGCATGATTCCGAAGGTTCGCGCGGCGATGAAGTGCCTGCACGGCGCCGTGCGGGAAGTGCTGATCGTCGACGGCGCGGAGCCGCGCGTGCTCAGCCGGGCCGTTCGCGAAGGCGGCATCGGAACCCGCATCGTACGGGATTGATCATTCAAGCGAAGGGAGTGTTTTTCATGAGCCATCTGTTCCCGACTTACGGCCGCTATCCGATTTCGATCGTCAAAGGCAAAGGAAGCCGACTGTGGGACGATCAGGGCAAAGAATATCTCGATTTTATGAGCGGCATCGCCGTTACGAATCTCGGACACGTTCCGGACCGGGTGAAGGCGGCGCTTGTCGCCCAATTGGATCAGCTGTGGCACGTGTCCAACCTGTATCAAATCCCGAACCAGGAAAAAGCGGCCAAGCTGCTGACGGACAATAGCTGCGCCGACGCCGTTTTTTTCTGCAACAGCGGAGCGGAGGCGAACGAAGCGGCGATCAAGCTGGCCCGCCGTTATCAGCAAAAGGTGCTCGGGAACGGGCGTCATGAAATCATTACCTTTGCGCAATCGTTCCATGGACGGACGCTCGCGACGCTGACCGCGACCGGCCAGGATAAAGTCAAGGAAGGCTTTTTGCCGCTGCCGCAAGGCTTCGTGCACGTGCCGCTGAACGATCTGCAGGCGCTCGAAGCGGCGGTGAACGACCGTACGGCGGCCGTCATGCTCGAAACGGTGCAGGCCGAAGGCGGCGTCGTGCCGGTCGATCCGGCGTTCCTGCGCTCCGTGCGGGAGCTGTGCGACCGCCGCGGATTGTTGCTCATCCTCGACGAAATCCAGACCGGCATGGGCCGCACGGGCAAGCTGTTCTCGTACCAGCATTACGGGGTGGAGCCGGATATTTTCACGCTGGCCAAAGGGCTCGGCAGCGGATTCCCGGTCGGGGCGATGCTGGCCAAGGCGCCGCTGATTCCGGCATTTAACGCCGGCTCGCACGGCTCGACGTTCGGCGGGACGCCGATCGCCATGGCGGCGGTCGCCGCCACGGTCGAGACGATGCTGATCGAGCAGGCGCCCGAACGGGCGGCCGTCGCAGGCGAGCTCCTGATGGGCAAGCTCCGCGACGCGCTTGACGGCGTGCCGGGCGTGCTCGAAGTTCGCGGCAAGGGGCTGCTCGTCGGCATCGCCTGCGACGGTCCCGTCGCGGACGCCGTCGGCGAACTGCAGCGCCGCGGGCTGCTCGTCATCGTGGCCGGTCCGAACGTGATCCGGCTGCTGCCGAACCTGCTCGTGACTTCGGAAGAAATCGAGGAAGCGGTCGGCCTGATCGCCGCCGTTTTGAAGGAGCGGGCCGCCGTCAAGCCTGCCGCCGAATAAATACGGACTTTTTACGCTTAAACTTTACGATAGAGAAGGAGGGGTTGAACGTGCAACCAGCCGCAAAAACGGAAGAACTGGCCGCCGGCCTCAAAGGCCGGGATTTTCTCGGGCTTGTCGATTGCTCGGCCGAAGAAATCCGGTATTTGATCGATTTCGCCATCGAACTGAAGCGCAAGCTCAAGGCAGGAGAAGTGTATCAGCCGCTCAAGGGCAAGTCGCTCGGGATGATTTTCGAAAAATCGTCCACCCGGACCCGGGTTTCGTTCGAAGTCGGCATGTACCAGCTGGGCGGCCAGGCGCTGTTCTTAAGCCGCAACGACATCCAGATGGGGCGCGGCGAGACGATCCGGGATACGGCGATGACGATGTCCCGTTATCTTGACGGCATCATCATCCGGACGTTCGGCCACCGCAACGTGGTGGAGCTGGCGCGCAGCGCGACCGTTCCGGTCATCAACGCGCTGTCCGACCAGTCCCATCCGTGCCAGGCGCTGGCGGATTACCAGACGGTTCTGGAGAAAAAGGGACGCCTCGAAGGGCTGAAAGTCGCTTACATCGGGGACGGCAACAACATGCTGCACTCGCTCATGATCGGCGCCAGCAAGCTCGGGATGCATTTTGCCAGCGCGTCGCCGGAAGGCTACGAGCCGGACGCGGAACAGGTGAAGCTCGCCCGCGATTTCGCCGGCGAGCACGGGGGACGGGTCGACATCGTGCGCGATCCCCGGGAAGCGGTCGAAGGAGCCGACGTCATTTACACGGACGTATGGGCGAGCATGGGCTTCGAAGAGGAGCAGAAGGATCGGGAACGCGCCTTCCAAAATTACCAGGTGAACGAACAGCTCGTCCAGTTCGCGAAGAAGGACTACCTGTTCATGCACTGCCTTCCCGCGCACCGCGGAGAAGAAGTGACCGAAGGCGTCATCGACGGTCCGAACTCCGTTATTTTCGACGAGGCGGAAAACCGCCTGCACGCGCAAAAGGCGATCATGGCCGCCATCATGTAAAAGGTCGACGCGAGGAGCCGCCGGACAAGGAATTCATTTCCGAATCTGGCGGCTTCCCCTGCGCAAGCTATATAATAAGAGACATGCGTTAGTTAAAAGAAGGAGCGGTACCCGACATGGCAAAGGAAAAAATCGTACTGGCATACTCCGGCGGTCTCGACACGTCCGTCATCTTGACGTGGCTGAAAGAGACGTACGACGCCGAAATCATTACGTTCACGGCCGATATCGGCCAAAAGGAAGAACTGGACGGACTGGAGGAAAAAGCGATCCAGACCGGCGCTTCCAAAGTCTACATCGACGACTTGCGCGCCGAATTCGCCAAAGACTTCATCTTCCCGATGTTTCAGGCGGGGGCGCTGTATGAAGGCCAATATCTGCTCGGCACCAGCATCGCCCGTCCGCTGATCGCCAAGCGCATGGTCGAAATCGCCCGCGCCGAAGGCGCGACGGCCATCGCGCACGGCGCGACAGGCAAGGGCAACGACCAGGTGCGCTTCGAGCTGACCGCGGCGGCGCTCGCGCCGGACATCAAAGTGATCGCGCCGTGGCGCGACGAGGCGTTCCGGGAAGCGTTCCCGGGCCGCGCCGAAATGATCGCCTACGCCGAAAAGCACGGCATCAACGTGCAGGCATCCGCGGCCAAGCCGTACTCGATGGACCGCAACCTGCTGCACATCAGCTTCGAAAGCGGCATGCTCGAAGATCCGTGGTTCGACGCGAGCGCGCCGGACGTTCAGGACATGTACGTGCTCAGCGTCTCGCCGGAGCAAGCGCCGGATCAAGCCGAATACGTCGAGCTTGATTTCGAGGCCGGCAACTGCGTCGCAATCAACGGCGAAAAGCTCAGCCCGCTGGCCGTCATGGAAAAATTGAACGAGCTCGGCGGCAAGCACGGCATCGGCCGCGTCGACATGGTCGAGAACCGCTTCGTCGGCATGAAAAGCCGCGGCGTGTACGAAACGCCGGGCGGCACCATCCTGTTTACGGCGCACCGCAAGATGGAGTCGCTGACGATGGACCGCGACGTCATGCATTTGCGCGATTCGCTCATTTCGAAATACGCGTCGCTCGTTTACAACGGCTTCTGGTTCGCGCCGGAGCGACTGGCCATTCAGGCGCTCGTCGCCGAAAGCCAGAAGAACGTCACCGGCACCGTCCGCCTGAAGCTGTATAAAGGCAACATTATGGCTGCGGGCCTGAAGAGCCCGGTCAGCCTGTACAACCCGCACATCGCGACGATGGAGGCCGACCCGACGCAAGCCTACGATCAAGGCGACGCGACCGGCTTCATCCGTCTGAACGCGCTGCGGCTCAAAGTGTCGTCCGGCGTTACCGGCGCTTCCGGCGTCGACAACGGCTGAGGCGGCGGAAAGCCGAAGTTTTTGCGGATACGCGATAGCGGTCGTATCTGCCGGTACGAGGATTAGGGTGGTATCCGGTCCGGTACGAACATTAGCTGTGTGTCGGCCGGTACGAACATTAGCCGTGCATCGGGGCCGGTATGAAGATGAAAGGTGCCTTGGCCGGTACGAAGATGGCGGTACCCGAGACCCGCAAGCGGGGATTGCGGAAATCCGGCCTTGAGCGAACGGGGGAGCGGCGCAGGCGCATGATCGCGCCGGCGAGGCTCCCGTTTTCCCTTTTTTCGCCCATGGGAACGACCTGCCCCGAATAGCGGCATTCTGCGACCGTTATTCGGTTCAAACCAGCCCAAAAAACGGGAAAATAAAGGATTAACAGCCCGAAAGGACCGTTATTTCGCTAAACGGCCTTAAACAGGGCCATTAACGGTCGCTTTGAACCGTTATTTTGCTCGACGGCCTAAAATCGGGCCGTTAACGGTCGATTTAAGCCGTTAATTTGCTGCATGGCCCTTAAATCGGGCAATTAACGGTCGTTTAGGACCGTTATTTTCATGGGCGGAGCCGCGGCCAGGCCGTTTGGGCGGATTTGCAAGGGGCGAGGGCTCGCTATCCGGGCCATTCGCCCGGAACCGTCAGGCAACCGACCGAAGACGAAGGGAGCTTCAATATCCATGACCAAGCTGTGGGGCGGCCGGTTTACGAAAAAAACCGACCAACTGGTGGAAGAATACACCGCATCGATTACGTTCGACAAGGAGCTGGCCGAGGAGGATATCCAGGGCAGTCTCGCGCACGTGACGATGTTGGGGAAATGCGGCATTTTGTCCGCGGACGACGTGGAGAAAATCAAGGAAGGCCTGATGAGGGTTCGCAACCGCATTCAGCGGGGCGAGCAGGAGTTTTCCATTTCCGACGAAGACATCCACATGAACATCGAAAAATCGCTCATCGACGAGATCGGACCGGTCGGCGGCAAGCTGCACACGGGACGCAGCCGCAACGACCAGGTGGCGACCGACATGCACCTGTATTTGCGCAAGCGGGTCATCGAATTCGTCGACCTGCTGGCCAAGCTGCAGGATGCGCTCATTTCGCAGGCGAAGGCCAATCTGGACACGATCGTGCCGGGCTACACGCATCTTCAGCGGGCGCAGCCGATTTTGTTCGCGCACCATTTGATGGCGTACGTCTCGATGTTCGGGCGCGATATCGAACGGCTCCAGGACAGCTACAAGCGGATCGACACGCTGCCGCTCGGCGCCGGCGCGCTGGCTGGGACGACGTTTGCGATCGACCGCCAGTACACGGCGAAGCTGCTGAATTTCGGGCGCGTGTACGAAAACAGCCTCGACGCCGTCAGCGACCGCGATTTTATCGTGGAGTTTCTTGCCAACGCTTCGCTGATCATGGCGCATCTGTCGCGTTTGAGCGAAGAGCTCGTGTTGTGGTCGAGCACGGAGTTCCAGTTCGTCGAGCTGGACGACGCGTTCTGCACCGGCTCGAGCATTATGCCGCAAAAGAAAAACCCGGACGTGCCCGAGCTTGTCCGCGGCAAAACCGGGCGCGTGTACGGCAATCTCGTCGGGCTGCTGACCGTGCTGAAGTCGCTGCCGCTCGCGTACAACAAGGACATGCAGGAAGACAAGGAAGGCATGTTCGATACGGTTAAAACGCTGCAGGGCGCCCTTCAGCTGTTCGCGCCGATGATCGCCACGATGAAGGTGCGCAAAGAGCAAATGCGGCGCGCGGTCGACAACGATTTTTCCAATGCGACCGATATCGCCGATTTTCTTGTCGGCAAAGGGCTGCCGTTCCGCCAGGCGCACGAGGTCATCGGCAAAACGGTGCTGTACTGCATCCAGAACGGCAAATTCCTGCTGGATTTGACGCTGGACGAGTTCAAGCAGTTTTCGTCTCTGTTCGACGACCGCATTTACGAGGTGCTGCAGCCTCACAACGTCGTCAATGCGCGCAACGTTTACGGCGGCACCGCGACCGCTCAGGTCGAAGCCGCGATCGGACGCGCGGCGGCCGAGCTCGAGCGCGTGAACGCGTGGACGGCCGAGTATGCGGAGAAATGCAAATAAGATGATCGCGCGGGAACGGGCTTTCCGTCTTCGCGCCGAAACCCGCCGGCCAGGGACCGGCGGGTTTTTACTCATCCGCTGCCGATCCAGTTGAGTCGTGATTACTCATCTCAACGCGCCATCCGCAGCCATCCGCACTCACTTGAGTAAATATTACTCATTTCGCCGCCTCCGCGCACACGCTGCCGATCCAGTTGAGTCGTGATTACTCATCCAACTTGAGCAACCTTCGCCGAACCTCGTACCACCCCGCCAAGCCCCGAATGCCGCCGCCTTCCGACTCCTGCAGATTAAAAAAATTTAAAATCTTTCCCGATTCCGGCGCCCGCCAACGCTTTGCGGCGACATGACCGCGACAAAATTCGGATCGTTTGCCCGGGAACCGTCGACAAAGAAAGGAATTTCAGGCACAATGTCGAAGTATTTAAAGTCCGAATACGAACAAGGTGGTAGTTTCCCGTGATTGAAATGCACGACATTTCCAAGACTTACTCGGACGGAACGATCGCCCTTGAAGGTATCAACGTAGTGATCGACCGGAACGAGTTCGTATATATCGTCGGCCCTTCCGGCGCCGGCAAATCGACATTCATGAAGCTCATTTATCGCGAGGAAGTTCCGACCAAAGGCCAGCTTTTCGTAAACGGCTTCAACATCGGAAAGCTGAAACAACGAAAAATCCCGTACATACGCCGCAACATCGGGGTCATCTTCCAGGATTACCGGCTTCTCCCCAAGCTCACTGCGTTCGAGAACGTCGCGTTCGCGATGGAAGTCATCGAAGCGCCCAAGCGGTCGATACGCCGCCGGACGATGGAAGTGCTCGATCTGGTCGGCCTGAAGCATAAGGCGGGCAGCCTGCCGGCGCAGCTGTCGGGCGGCGAGCAGCAGCGGATCGCGATCGCCCGGGCGATCGTCAACAATCCCGCCGTCATCGTCGCCGACGAGCCGACGGGCAATCTGGACCCCGAGACGTCCTGGGGAATCATGAAGCTGCTGGAGGAGATCAATTTTCGCGGAACGACGATCGTCATGGCCACCCACAACAAGGAAATCGTGAACAGTCTGCGCAAGCGCGTCATCGCGATCGAGCGGGGAACGATCGTTCGCGACGAGCAGAGAGGGGAATACGGCTATGACCTTTAGGACCTACGCGCGCCACTTGCGCGAAGGAGCCAAAAACGTCTTCCGCAACGGGTGGATGACGTTCGCTTCGATCGGCTCGATTGTCGTGTCCCTCCTTATTCTCGGCGTGTTCATGCTGCTCGCGCTCAATGTGAACAAATTCGCCGATCAAGTCGAAAGCCAGGTCGAGATTCGCGTCTACATGGATTTGAACGCCGACGACGCGAAAATCGAGGAAGTCGACCGCAAAATCCGCAACCTGGAGCAGGTCAAGAGCGTCACGTTCGTTTCCAAGGAGGAAGGCCTGGAACGGCTTCGGGAAAGTTTGGACGAAAACGCCAAAAGCGCGCTCGACGGCTATGAAAACGAACAAAATCCGCTGCCGGACGGCTTCGACGTCGAAGTGTTCGATCCCCAGCAAGTCGCCTACGTCGCCGAGCAGATCGAGGCTTTCAACGTATCCGACGCGGACAAGCCCATCTACGGCGTTTATTACGGGCAAGGCACCGTCGAGAAGCTGTTCCGCATTACCGACGCGGTTCGCAATATCGGCCTCGTGATCGTCGCCGGGCTTGCCGTCATGGCGATGTTCCTTATCTCGACGACGATCAAGATGACGATCATCGCCCGCCGCCGCGAAATCGCGATCATGAAGCTCGTCGGCGCCACGAACAGCTTCATCCGCTGGCCGTTTTTCGTGGAGGGCATTTTGATCGGAGTCGGCGGGGCGGCCATCACGACCGGAATTCTGCTTTACGGCTACTCGCAATTGCTGAAAACGACGCAGTTCGACCTCGGCTTGATGATGATTCAATTGTCCGGCATGGACGAGGTTGCCGGATTTGTCACCGTTACGCTGCTCGCGCTTGGCGCGCTGCTTGGCATCTGGGGCAGCACCGTTTCCGTCCGCAAATACTTGAAGGTATAAAGAAGGAGGACAACCGTGAGAAAGAAGTTGCTGCCGGTCCTCGCGTTCCTTGCCCTTATTCTCATGATCGGACAGCCCTACGAGAGCCGGGCGGAGACCGAGGTCGAAAAGATCGAGAAAGAAATCAAAAAGCTTCAGCAGCAAATGAACGAGGTCACCCAAGACAAAAAGCAGGCGGAGCAGGACAGCAAGGTGCTCACCGCTCAAAGGGAAGCGACGAAAGCGGACGTCGCCGCCTTGCTGGCGGAAATCTCCAAGGCGGGCGAAGAGCTGGTCGCCACCCAGGCGAAGATCGATGCCGCCGAGGAGAAGCTGCTGGCGACGACGGCGGAACTCGAAGCCGCCGAAAAGGAACGCGCCGAGCGCGACGATTTGCTGAAAACGCGAATTCGCCTCATTTATACGAACGGAACCGTGTCCTACCTCGACGTTCTGCTCAGCTCGACCAGCTTCGACGATTTTCTGACCCGGTTCAATGCGATGAAGCTGATCATGGAACAGGACAAGAACGTATTCGAGCAAAGCAAGGAGTACGAAGCGCTCGTCGCCGAGAAGAAGGCGCAGGTTGAATCCGAGCTGGCCAACGTCAAGGCGCTGTACGACGAAATGGCGGCCCGCAAGGCGAACCTGGAGCAGAAGGAACGCGAGAAGGAAGTCATGATCGCCAAGCTCGACGAGCAGATCGAGGAAACCGAGGAAATCAGCGAAGAAGCCGAGAAGGCGCTCATGGAGTTCGGGAAAAAGTACTCGGAGCTTCTGGAGAAAAAGGAAAAGATCAAAACGTACTACACCGGAGGCAAGCTCGCCGTTCCGCTCAAGGATTCGTACCGGCTGTCGTCTCCTTACGGCTACAGAACCCATCCGGTAACCGGCCAGAAGAACAAGCTTCACACCGGCATCGATATGGCCGCGCCGAACGGAACGTCCGTCTATGCGGCGGAGTCGGGCGTCGTCATCGTCGCCCAATCGTGGAGCGGCTACGGCAATACGATCGTTATCAACCACGGGGGCGGGCTGTGGACGCTGTACGGGCACCTGAAGCCGGGCGGCATTCTCGTCGAGAAAGGCCAAACCGTGAAACGCGGGGAAAAAATCGGCCTTGTCGGCAAAACCGGCACGGCGACGGGCTACCACCTGCACTTCGAGGTGCGCAAGGACGGAAACCCCGTCAATCCGGCACCATACTTGAAATAACGAGCGCAGCCGGTTCCTCCGGTCCCGAAGCTTCCGCAAGCCGGAAGAGTCGCGGAGGACGGCTGTTTTCTCGTTTCGGAAGCCGCGGCTGCGGAACTGAACTAAGACCGGCGCCGCGCTCATACACTAATTGGAAGAAAAGAGAGAGGGTGGGGGAGATGAGGTTTCGGGGGCGAACGGTCATCGCCATTATGGCTTGCACGGCGCTGCTCGCTTGCTTGGCGACGATCGGCATTTTGGACGCTGCCGGCAAAACGAACCGGACTTCATCTTCCGCCGGCGCCGCCGCGGATTCCGGAGGCTTGGGACCGGACGAGCTCGAGAAGCTGAACCGGATGATCGCTTTGATCGAAGCCGAATACCGGCTGTCCGTCGATCGGGAAGAACTGGTCGACGGAGCGATCCGGGGCATGGTGGAAGCGCTCGGAGATCCGTATTCCGTCTACATGACGGGAGACGAAGCCGCCAAATTCACGGACGCGGTCGAAGGAACGTTTACCGGCATCGGCGCCAGGCTGGGCATCGAGGATGGCGAGGTCGTGGTCCGGCAGGTCATGGAAGGAACGCCCGCCGATCGCGCCGGCCTGCAGGCCGAAGATATTTTGCTGTCGGTGAACGGAAACGCGCTGCAAGGCTTGAGCCTTGGCGACGCGATCGCTCAAATCCGAGGTCCCAAAGGGACGAAAGCCAAGCTGCGCGTAGAGCGGCCGGGCGCGGAACAGATGCTGGAGCTGGAGCTTATCCGCGACCTCATCATGGAAGAGACGGCGATCGGACAGCTCGGCGAAGACGGCGTCGGCAAACTGAAAATCACCCGGTTCTCGTTCGATACGGCGGAAAAAGCCTCGCAAGCGCTTCGGGAGATGGAGGAGCAGGGGATGAGGGCGCTCGTCCTCGACCTTCGCAACAATCCGGGCGGCGTCATGCCGTCCGCGCTCGGGGTGGCGGAGCTGTTCGTGCCGCAGGGAAAGCCGATCGTCATCTCCGAGGATAAAAACGGCGTCCGAACGACCGAACGGTCGAACGGGAGCTTGACGGCGGCCAAAGCGTACCCGATCCTGGTTCTGATCGACAAGGGGAGCGCCAGCGCGGCCGAAATCGTCGCCGGGGCGCTGAAGCATTCGGCGGGAGCCGCGCTGCTCGGCGAAACGACGTACGGCAAAGGCACGGTGCAAATCAGCTTCGAAAAAGGCCTGGACGACGGAAGCCTGGTCAAGTTGACCGTGTCGAAGTGGCTGCTGCCGGACGGCAGCTGGATCGACGATCGGGGCATCGTCCCCGACGTGTCCGTGAGCCAGCCCGCTTATTTCGGCGCTTCCCGGCTGCCGCGGGACAAGGTATTGAAGCCGGACGAAACGGGAGACGACGTCCGGAATTTGCAGCTGATGCTGGAAGGAGCGGGCTTTCCCGCCGATCGCGCGGACGGGTATTTCAGCTCCGCGACCGAGGAAGCGTTGAAGAGCTTTCAACGGCATGCGGGGCTCCCCGAGACGGGAATCGCGGACGAACGAACCGCGGAGCGGCTGGAGGAGGAATTTTACCGAGCGCTGCAAAATCCGGAGTTCGACGCGCAGTGGGTCGCCGCGCGCGACATTTTGCTGAAAATGGAGGAAAAAAGCGGCTAAAGGAATTGCGGCGCCCCTCGTCGAATGTAGACTAGACCGAATACGAAAGGGGACGAAAGGAATGAGCCCTTGGATTGACTGGCTGCGGGAAGCGGGCCTGGCCGCAGCGGGTTTGTTTACGTTGCCCTATTTTTATATAGCCGTTTTGTTCGCCTGGTGGCATGCGAGAAACGGCGTCGTGCTGCAGCGGCAAATGTTTCACGTCCGCATGTACGGTTCGCTTTCCCTGCTCGCGAGCCGGACGCTTGCCGGACTCGGAGCGGGACTTTGCCTCTCCCTCGTCGGGCTCGGCGCGGGCGCGCGGTTGTCGAACGGGACGCTGCTGTGCATCTGGCTCGCGATGGTCGTGCTGGCGCTGTTTCGGCTGCGCTACATTTGTCTCGCCTATGCGGCGGGCGCGCTTGGCGTCGTTCAGTCGGTTTTGGCGTGGACGGGCCTTGACGGCGACTCTTCCGGCGCGATCCGGGAGCTGCTCGGCATCGACGTGCCCGGCCTCCTGTTTTTGGCCGGCTTGCTGCACGTGGCCGAGGGCGCTCTAATACGCCTGCAAGGAGCGAAACAGGCGGTCCCGCTGTTTCTGGAAGGCAAGCGCGGCAAGCCGGTCGGCGCTTACTCGCTGTCCGGCGTTTGGCCGATCCCGCTGCTGTGGCTCGTTCCCGCCGCCGGCGCGGACGGCTTGACGCTTCCCTGGACGCCGCTGTTCGGCCTCGAAAGCTCCGTCTCCGCCTGGAGCCTCCTCGCGTTTCCGGTGCTGATCGGCTTCACCGACCGGACGACGACGCGCTGGCCGGAGGAGAAGGCGCGCGAATCGGGCAACTCGCTTCTCGTTTACGGAGCGCTGATCTGCCTGCTGGCCGCGGGCTCCGTTTTCTGGGAGCCGCTTGCCTTCGTCGCGTCGCTGGGCGCTTTCGTTTTGCACGAAGGCGTGCTGCTGCTCGGAAGGTGGCGCGAGGGCGGCCGCCAGCCGGTTTACGCGCAAGAGGGGCGCGGGCTGACGATTCTGGCGGTGCTTCCGGGAACGCCGGCGGCGGAAATGGGCCTGCAGGCGGGCGAGCGGATTATGCGGCTGAACGGAAAACGCGTCGACGACAAGGAGCAGCTTCACGACGCGATGCAGCTGCAAGCCGCGTTCTCGAAGCTCGAGGTCGTGAACCGCGAAGGGCATGTGAAGTTCGCCCAGCGCGCCCGCTACTCGGGCGAGCATTACCAGCTCGGCATCATTCTTGCGCCGGACGAGGACGCCGATATCGTCGCCGCCCCGCGCTCGGGCTCGATTTGGCAGGGGCTGAGGCAAGCGGGGGCGAGAAGGCGGCACGCCGGCCGGCTGCGGGCCGAAGAGGCGGCCCGGCGGGAGGCCGCCGACGCCTCCGGGGAAACGGCCGCCGCCTCGTCCGCGGCCGAGCCCGTCATGCTGCTCGAAGCGATCGATCCGCGGGAAGAGCTTGCCGCGCGGCTGCCCGCGCCGCCGGCTTCGGCCGCGACCGCGGAGCGCAAGGCGCCGGAGGAAGCCGGTCTGCCGCCGCGCCGTTCGCGGAGGTAAACGCCCGCCTCTCGCGATCGCGAAATGCCGCCGCATGAAAGCGCCGGAACGGGGCATTTCCGCTCGGCGTCCGCAGCATGTTGACATGTCGTGGCAGGTTTGATAGGATAGGATGAAGTCGATGGTTACTCTAGGGTTCCGCGGGACGGCCGCCGCAAGGCGTCGGGTTCCGGCCCGGTCCAAGAGAGTAACGCGCCGTCCTCGCCGGCAGAGGATAGCGTTCACGGAGGGATAAAAGCCCGGGAGTATCGAGATGCGCCGAAAGGTTGCGCGGCTTGGCCGCGTCTTTCGGGAGCATTCCGCTGCTCTCGGGCTTTTTTGCGTTTATCCGAATGGACCGGGGCTACGCGGCTAACGCTAGACTACGTTCAAGGAGGAATGGATTCATGAATCGCTATTGGTTGCTGCTCGCGGCGGCCGGCATTTGCGAAGTCGGCTGGGTGTCCGGCCTGAAGCACGCGGACGATTGGCTGACTTGGGGATTGACGGCCGCGGCCATCGTGCTCAGCTTTGCCGCGTTGATCGTCGTGTCCCGCAAACTGCCGGTCGGCACGACGTACGCGGTGTTTACCGGGATCGGAGCGGCCGGGACGGTGCTGGGCGAGTCGATCTTTTTCGGGGCCGAGTTGGATCCCGGAAAGCTTGCGCTTGTGATCATTTTGATTATCGGCATCGCCGGTTTGAAGCTGACGACGGACGTCAAGGCGGACAAGGAGGAGCGGGCATAATGGCTTGGGTATGGCTTATTCTCGCCGGGCTGGGCGAAGTGATCGGCGTCACCGGCCTGAACTTGTGGAACAAACGGCGGGACACGCTTTCGGCCGCGCTGCTGCTGGGCGGCTTCGGCCTCAGCTTCGTTCTTCTGACGCTGGCCATGAAATCGATCTCGATGGGTACCGCCTACGCGATCTGGACGGCGATCGGAACGATCGGGGCGACGCTGATCGGCATGCTCTTTTACGGTGAATCCCGCCAGCCCCGCCGCCTCTTTTTCCTCGCGTTGGTCGTGGCCGCCGCGATCGGCCTGAAGCTGATCGGCGAGCATTAGGGGCTTTTGCGCCGATGAAGCGAATACGAGTAGACGACCGGAGCCAACGAACTGCCGAGCGCGCAGACGAGTACGACGACGACGGTCCAGGAAGACGGAGCGATCCAGGCGGAAATCAGCATCAGCAGTCCGGCGGCGACCCACAGCTTCGCGGCCAGCCGGTGCGTTTGATTCCAGTTGTTCTCGTCCATGATCGCCCACGGAGTGCGGATGCCCATGAAAAAATTGCTCCGCACCTGTCCCATCCGGTTGCCGACGACGATCCACAGCAAGCCGAGCGCGCTGACGATGATTTTGTTCATCGGGAAGGAGTAGCCAAGGCTGTGCAGGATCACGAAGACGAACACGCCGTGCAGGAACAGGCTGATCGCCCACCGGAACATCGAGTAAAAGCTTTCGAAACGCGCATAATTCTCCTTGCGGGGATCGATAAAGCGCGTGGCCGACAAGATCGAAGGAAGCAGCACGGCCAAGCCTCCGTACATCAGCCAAAATTGCCACTTGGGCGCCGTGTCGTCCACGTCGCCGGCCACGTTGAAATGCGTGGGCATGATGTCGGGCAATCGCTCGTTGAAAATGAGGAAGGCTGCCGCGAACAGGACGAAATTGACGAGAAACAGCGCGAGGATGCCTTTGATCCACCTTTTGTGCGGAATAGCGGATGGTTGTGTCATTTTTCTTCGTCTCCCTTCGTTCCGATCAGGTTGAGAAACCAGCCGAGCGTTTCCTGGACGACCGTCATGTTCAGCGAATAGATGATATTCTGGCCGTGGCGGACGTCCTGGATGAGGTGCGCGTTTTTAAGAATGTTCAGATGGTGCGAAATGCTGGGCTTGGAAATGTTGAAATGCTCGGCGATCTCCCCGGCGGACAAATCGCGGGCTTTAAGGAGCTGAATGATTTGCCTGCGGGTCGGATCGGACAGCGCTTTGAACGCGTCGTTCACGTTGAAGTCCTTCTTTCTTCGGGAAGTCGGTTTGATCGGAATTTGATATTTAGATAATTATCTAAATAAAGCATAACGAATGAGCGGGAAAAAATCAAGAGGGGAAACGCCCGGCTTTTTGCGCCCGGGCTTTCTTTTTTTCTGCGGGTCGATGTTCGTCCGATTTAACGGGCGGTTTGGGGAAACGCGTTTTGACGGAGCCGGGCGAAATCGATATAATGAACGGGAACAAATATTCTGTTTCGGAAACGTGGGGGTGTGCCTGCTATGGCGGAAATTTCGCCGGGAGACGTAAAGTTTCGGGTCGTGTCCGATTACGAGCCGCAAGGAGATCAGCCGGAAGCGATCCGAAAGCTGTCCGAAGGGCTTGAAGCCGGCATCAAGCATCAAACGCTGCTGGGCGCGACGGGAACGGGCAAAACGTTTACGATCGCCCATACGATTGCCCGGGCGAACCGGCCTACGCTCGTCATCGCGCACAACAAGACGCTGGCCGCTCAGCTTTGCAGCGAGTTCAAGGAATTTTTCCCGGATCATGCGGTCGAATATTTTGTCAGCTATTACGACTACTATCAGCCGGAGGCGTATATTCCGTCTTCGGACACGTATATCGAAAAAGATTCCAGCATCAACGACGAGATCGACAAGCTGCGGCACTCCGCCACGTCGGCGCTGTTCGAGCGCAGGGACGTCATCATCGTCGCGAGCGTCTCGTGCATCTACGGCTTGGGCTCGCCGGAGGAATACCGCGATTTGCGGCTCAGCCTGCGCGTCGGGATGGAACGTTCGCGCAACGCCATCCTGCACAAGCTCGTCGACATCCAATACCAGCGCAACGATATCAACTTTACCCGGGGAACGTTCCGGGTCCGGGGCGACGTCATCGAGATTTTCCCCGTATCGCGAAGCGACCGGGCGGTAAGGGTCGAGCTGTTCGGCGACGAAATCGAACGGATCACCGAGATCGACACGCTGACCGGCGAGATCGTCGGCGAGCGGGAACACGTCGTCATTTTCCCGGCCTCCCACTTCGTGACGGCCGAAGAGAAGATGAAGCTCGCGCTCGTCAACATCGAGCGGGAGCTTGAGGAACGGCTTGCCGAGCTGCGCGCCGAAAACAAGCTGCTGGAAGCGCAGCGGCTGGAGCAGCGGACCCGTTACGATCTGGAAATGATGGCGGAGATGGGGTTCTGCTCCGGCATCGAGAACTATTCGGGGCCGTTGACGTTCCGCGAGCGGGGGGCGACGCCGTATACGCTGATGGACTTTTTTCCCGACGATTATTTGGTCGTTATCGACGAGTCCCACGTCACGCTGCCGCAAATCCGCGCGATGTACAACGGGGACCAGGCGCGGAAATCCGTGCTCGTCGACCACGGCTTCCGCCTGCCTTCGGCGAAGGACAACCGTCCGCTCCGGTTCGAGGAATTCGAAAGCAAGGTCAATCAGATCATCTACGTTTCGGCCACTCCCGGCCCTTACGAGATCGAGAATTGCCCGACGATGGTCGAGCAGATTATCCGTCCGACCGGCCTTGTCGATCCGATCATCGAAGTGCGCCCGACGAAGGGGCAAATCGACGACCTGCTGGGCGAAATCCGGATCCGCATCGCCAAGGACGAGCGCGTGCTCGTGACGACGCTCACGAAGAAGATGGCGGAGGATTTGACCGACTATTTGAAGGAAGTCGGAATCAAGGTCCGGTATTTGCACTCGGACATCAAGACGCTGGAGCGGATGGCGATTTTGCGCGAATTGCGGCTCGGCGAGTTCGACGTGCTCGTGGGCATCAACCTGCTGCGGGAAGGCCTCGACCTGCCGGAAGTTTCCCTCGTGGCGATTCTCGACGCCGACAAGGAAGGCTTCCTGCGCGCGGAACGCTCGCTTATCCAGACGATCGGGCGCGCGGCCCGCAACTCCGAGGGTCGAGTCATCATGTACGGCGACAAGATCACGGATTCGATGGAGAAGGCGATTTCGGAAACCGAGCGCCGCCGCGCCATTCAGACCGCCTACAACGAAAAGCACGGCATTACGCCGCAAACGATCCGCAAAAAGGTGCGCGACGTTATCGAAGCGACCAAAGTGGCGGAGCAGAAGAGCGGCTATCTGACCGGCGTGGGCAACGTGGAGAAGATGTCGAAGAAGGAGCGCCAGTCGGTCATTCAGCGTCTGGAGGCGGAGATGAAGGAAGCGGCGAAAAGCCTCCAGTTCGAGCGGGCCGCCGAGCTTCGCGACGCTTTGCTCGAGCTGAAGGCGGAAATGTAGGCGGCGCGTTCGCCGGGCAGTTCCTTTAGGTTTTCGCGACTCCGTTGGCGAGTCGATGCTTGAAGCACACCGCTGGTTTGGCGGTGTGCTTTTGTTGTGCGCCCGGCATGGGCGTCATCTCTACGGTGAAAGTCCGGAATGGGGGACTGGCAAGCGCCTACCATTAGCCAAGAGCAAGGGTGTCCGCCGCGAGGCGGAATCTGAAGGAAGCTGGAGGCAAAAGCACGGCTCGAGGTACACGAATCCAATTTGAGGCGGTTGCAGCCGGATGAGTCACCAGCACATGACGAAATCCAAAGCTGCCAAGGGCTGCAGCTGTAAACTTGGGCGAGCGCGGGCGGAAAGGTGACGTTCTTATCTGGGGAGGCCTGCGGAATACGCGAAGTTACTTCGTAACCGCGGCTGAGAAGCCGCGCTGAATCCGCAGGAGTCAGCAGAAGCCATAGTACGCAGGCTGTTGCAACAGCGTGCGGAAGGGCTGAACTTAAAGGAGAAGAAACCGATGCGTTCGCACGAAGAGCAACGACAGCAGAATATCTCGCAAGAGAGCTTTCGGCAAAGGGTAGCGGTGAAGCCGCATGGGCGGTCTTGGTAAAACAGGAGGAGTATAGAGATCTGCGAAGGGATTTGCTGGATCGGAAACTGAAGAAAATGCAGAAACATGCTCTGAAATATGACACGTCCATGGACGAGTTGCTGGAAATGTTCGCGGATTTAGAAGAGGACTTTCCTCACGAGGTTTCACCAACATGGCTAGGTGGTACAGGATAAGAGGAGTCTGGCTTGCGGCTTGAAAGGATATAACCTAAGCCCGGTTCCGTCAAGGGAGATCGCCTTGACAAAACCGAACTTAGGTTATGATGGGTGACTAAGCAAGCCAAGCAAAACAGACTGGGTCAAAAAAATACCAATGGCCCGGTTTAATTTGCTATTGCCATTTTTAGGAGTAGCCACGGGAAGTATAAATTATTTCGACAAATGGCTTGCATGTTTTTATAGGTGAGAGGTCAGGGGGTAGTCGCCCCTATCTACTCGATTTTGCTGTGCTTCGCCGGCAGGGGGGAGATAGCCATAGCATGAGCGTGCGGAGTCGCTTGGGCGGTACGAGAGAGTGGAGCGGCATGAGCTTGTGAGTCGCTGGTACGGCATGAGCGTGCGGTGCGGGAT
Source organism: Cohnella algarum (assembly GCF_016937515.1). Lineage (NCBI taxonomy): Bacteria > Bacillati > Bacillota > Bacilli > Caryophanales > Paenibacillaceae > Cohnella > Cohnella algarum. Next base: position 960,608 of record NZ_JAFHKM010000002.1, on the reverse strand, counting down.
GAGCACGTGAAGCAGCTTTACGCTGATGCAAGAATCCTGTGGATGGTCCAAGAAGTGCACCCAGTGCACTTCTTGGGGGGAAATAGGCGCGCTAGACGGCCAAGTAGTGCATCCAGTGCGCTACATGAGGCGCAATCGACGCGCTAGGCGGCCAGTAGTGCATCCAGTGCGCTACATGAGGCGCAATCGACGCGCTAGGCGGCCAGTAGTGCATCCAGTGCGCTACATGAGGCGCAATCGGCGCGCTAGGCGGCCAGTAGTGCATCCAGTGCGCTACATGAGGCGCAATCGGCTCGCTAGGCGGCCAGTAGTGCATCCAGTGCGCTACATGAGGCGCAATCGGCGCGCTAGGCGGCCAGTAGTGCACCCAGTGCGCTACATGAGGCGCAATCGGCGCGCTAGGCGGCCAGTAGTGCACCCAGTGCGCTACATGAGGCGCAATCGGCGCGCTAGGCGGCCAGTAGTGCACCCAGTGCGCTACATGAGGCGCAATCGGCGCGCTAGACGGCCAAGTAGTGCACCCAGTGCGCTACATGAGGCGCAATCGGCGCGCTAGGCGGCCAGTAGTGCATCCAGTGCGCTACATGAGGCGCAATCGGCGCGCTAGGCGGCCAAGTAGTGCACCCAGTGCGCTACATAAGGCGCAATCGGCGGCTCCGGTACGTTTGGACCGCATGCTTTTGTCCGCTCGATTTCTGTCAACCCAATCGCTTGCCCAGCACGACCACGTCGCGTTCCGCTCCGTCCAGAACGGCGATCCTCGGGTAATAGCCCCAGCGCTCGAAGCCGTATTTGCCCAGCAGACCGAGGCTCGGTCCGTTATGGGCGAACACGAATCCGAGCAGCGATTTGATCCCGAGCCTCGGACATTCCGCTATGGCATGCTCGATCAGCCGGCTGCCGACGCCGGCGCCGCGGTCGGTTTCGCCTACGTAGATGCTGAGTTCCGCTGTGCCGTCATAAGCCGGACGTCCGTAAAAATCGCTCAAGCTGGCCCAACCGGCAATGTGCTCCCCCCGCTTGGCGACCCAAATGGGCCTGCGTTCGGGCGAATGCGCTTCAAACCAGGGGATTCGGCTTTCGACCGATACCGGCTCCAGATCGGCCGTGACTTGCCGGCTCGCAACGGTACTATTGTATATGTCGACAATGGCAGGCAGATCTTCCGGGCGGGCGAGCGAGATCTTCGGTCGTTCGTTTTTCTCCGCGTTCACGTCGCGATTCATCCCTTTCCGAACTTCGCGCGAACTTCTTCGTATCCTCCATTTTACCGCGCCATAACGAGAAAGAACAACGGTACTTTTGCCGGGAGCCGCCGTCTTTAGTGCGTCATCCCAGCTTCCGCTCGTTTTGCAACGGGGGGATTCCGGCAAATTAATATGCCGTGGCGCCGTCGACTGCTCCCGCGGCGGACGCCTCCGGCCGAAGAGCCGCTCCTCCAAGGGGTTACATTTCCATTTGCATCCTAAAAGCGGCTCCGTTATAATGGATGGGAACACATATTCTTATGTACGGACAATGGCGGGCGATGGAAGCCCCGAACGTGACCGTAAGCGAAAGGGGCTTGAACGTTGGCCAACGAGAATATCGTCATTAAAGGGGCTCGCGCCCACAATTTGAAAAATATAGACGTAACCATCCCGCGGGATAAATTTGTCGTGTTGACGGGACTTAGCGGATCCGGCAAATCCTCGCTCGCGTTCGATACGATCTATGCGGAAGGCCAGCGGCGTTACGTGGAATCGTTGTCCGCCTATGCCCGCCAGTTCCTCGGGCAGATGGACAAACCGGACGTCGACTCGATCGAGGGGCTGTCGCCGGCCATTTCGATCGACCAGAAGACGACGAGCCGCAACCCGCGTTCGACGGTCGGAACGGTAACCGAAATTTACGACTATTTGCGGCTTTTGTATGCCCGCATCGGCCGGCCCCATTGCCCGACCCACGGGGTGGAAATCGCTTCGCAAACGGTGGAGCAGATGGTGGACCGCATTATGGAATATCCCGAGCGCACCCGGCTGCAGATTCTCGCCCCGATCGTGTCCGGACGCAAGGGAGAGCATGCGAAGCTGCTAGCCGACGTGCAGAAGCAGGGCTTCGTTCGCGTCCGCGTCAACGGGGAAATTCGCGATTTGTCCGAGAAGATCGAACTGGAGAAAAACAAGAAGCACTCCATCGAGGTCGTCGTCGACCGCATTGTCGTCAAGGAGGACGTGGCGCCCCGGCTCGCCGATTCGCTCGAAACGGCGCTGAAGCTGTCCGAGGGACAGGTGATCGTGGACGTCATGGACAAGGAGGAGCTGATGTTCAGCTCCAAGCTGGCTTGCCCGGTTTGCGGCTTTTCGATGGAGGAGCTGACGCCGCGGATGTTTTCCTTCAACTCGCCTTTCGGCGCTTGTCCGGATTGCGACGGGTTAGGCGTGAAAATGGTCGTCGACCCCGATCTGCTCGTCCCGGACCGCTCGAGGAGCATCAACGAAGGAGCGTTCGACGCTTGGGCGGGGGGCGCGTCCACGTATTACCCGCAGTTTTTGGCGGCCGTATGCGCGCATTACGGCATCCCGATGGACGCGCCGGTTTCGGAGATCGGCGACAAGCAGCTGAACATGCTTTTGTACGGGACCGGCTCGGAGAAAATCCGGTTCCGCTACGAGAACGAGTTCGGCCATACGCGCGATGCGATGGTCGCCTTCGAGGGCGTCGTGCACAATTTGGAACGGCGATACCGCGAAACGGCGTCCGACTTTATTCGCGAATTCGTCGAGCAGTACATGAGCTCGAAGCCTTGCGAAACTTGCAAAGGGCATCGCCTGAAGAAGGAATCCCTCGCGGTGACGGTCGGCGAACGCAACATTTCGTACGTGACGTCGTTATCGATCGGGGAGGCGCAGTCGTTTTTCGCCGGGTTGTCGCTCAACGAGAAGGAGAAGGCCATCGCCAACCTCATTTTGAAAGAGATTAACAGCCGGCTCGGCTTCCTCGTGAACGTAGGCTTGGGCTACTTGACGCTGTCGCGGGCCGCGGGCACGCTGTCCGGCGGCGAAGCGCAGCGCATTCGCCTCGCGACGCAGATCGGCTCCAGCTTGATGGGTGTCCTGTACATTTTGGACGAGCCCAGCATCGGACTCCACCAGCGCGACAACGACCGGCTTATTCAGGCGCTGGAGCATATGCGCGATCTCGGAAACACGCTCATCGTCGTCGAGCACGACGAGGACACGATGCTGGCGGCCGATTACCTGATCGACATCGGACCGGGGGCGGGCATTCACGGCGGGACGGTCGTCGCCCACGGAACGCCCAAGGAAGTGATGGGCGACGAGAATTCGCTGACCGGCGCCTACCTGAGCGGGCGGAAATTTATCCCCGTTCCGCTGGAACGCCGCAAGCCGAACGGCAAGTGGCTGGAAGTGAAGGGCGCGAAAGAAAACAACCTGAAAAATTTGAACGTCAAGTTCCCGCTGGGCGTATTTACGGCGGTTACGGGCGTTTCCGGGTCCGGGAAGTCGACGCTCGTCAACGAGATTTTGTACAAAACGCTGGCCCGGGATTTGAACAAGGCCAAGACGCGTCCGGGCGAGTATAAGGAATTGACCGGGCTCGAACATTTGGAAAAGGTAATCGACATCGACCAGTCTCCGATCGGACGCACGCCGCGATCCAATCCGGCGACGTATACCGGGCTGTTCGACGATATTCGCGACGTTTTCGCGATGACCAACGAAGCGAAAGTCCGCGGCTACAAAAAGGGACGCTTCAGCTTTAACGTCAAGGGCGGCCGCTGCGAGGCGTGCAAGGGCGACGGCATCATCAAGATCGAGATGCACTTCCTGCCGGACGTTTACGTCCCATGCGAAGTTTGCAAGGGCAAACGCTACAACCGCGAAACGCTCGAAGTCAAATACAAGGGCAAAAACATATCGGAAGTGCTGGAAATGACCATCGAGAACGCGACGGAATTTTTCCAGAACCTCCCGCGCATCCACCGCAAGCTGCAAACGCTCATGGATGTCGGGCTCGGCTATATGACGCTGGGCCAGCCTTCGACGACGATGTCCGGCGGGGAAGCGCAGCGCGTGAAGCTGGCGGCCGAACTGTACCGCCGGAGCACCGGCAAGACGCTGTACATTCTCGACGAGCCGACGACGGGGCTGCACGCCCACGACATCGCCCGTTTGCTCGAAGTGCTGCAGCGGCTCGTCGAATCGGGCGAGAGCGTGCTTGTCATCGAGCACAATCTCGACGTCATCAAGACGGCCGATTATTTGATCGACCTGGGGCCCGAAGGCGGCAGCGGCGGCGGCACGCTGGTCGGCACCGGCACGCCGGAGCAGCTCGCGGCCAATCCGAATTCGTACACGGGCAAGTATCTCGCGCCGATACTGGAACGGGATCGCGCGCGCACCGAAGCGGCGATGGCCAAAGCTTGAGCCAAGCGAAAGAGACGAAACGCCTTGCCGGGCGGCTTCGTCTCTTTGAGCATTCAGCCGAAAGCGGAAGGGAATCGAATACGATAAGGGGGGCTGCCAATATGGAACCGAATATGAAAAAGCTGGCCGCCGAGAAGGCGGTCGAGTGGCTGGAGCCGGGAATGCTGGTCGGCCTCGGCACCGGCTCCACCGCCTACTGGGCGATCAAGCGGATCGCGGAACGCGTGAAGGAAGGGCTCGATATTCGGGCTGTCGCAAGCTCCGTCCGTTCCGAGCAGCTGGCGGCCGAATGGGGAATCCCGCTCGTCCCGATCGAGGAAGTCGACCGCATCGATGTGACGATCGACGGAGCGGACGAAGTGGATTCCCGGTTCAATCTGATCAAAGGCGGGGGAGGGGCGCTGCTGCGGGAGAAGGTGCTCGCGGCAAGCAGCGCCAAGCTTTATATCGTGGCCGACGAGTCGAAACGGGTGGAAACGCTCGGGCAATTTCCCCTGCCCGTCGAAATCGTTCCGTTCGCGACGCGGCTGACGCTGAACCGGTTGAAGGAACTCGGGTGCGAGCCTGTCATTCGAACGGAAAAGGACCAGGCATACCGGACGGATAACGGCAACCTGATCGCGGATTGCAAGTTCGGTTCGATTCCGGATCCGGAGCGGCTGACGGTGCAGCTGAACCAAATTCCCGGCGTCGTGGAAAACGGGCTGTTCGCGGGCATGACGTCGGCGGTCGTTTTCGGCCGCAGCGACGGGACGATCGACGTATCGGAGGTCAAGCCGGGCTGACGCTTCAAGCGCCGTGTCCGTGCTATCGACGTATCGGAGGTCAAGCCCGGCTGACGCCGCAGCGTCGTGCCCGAACCATCGACGTTCGGAGGTCAAGCCGGGCTGACGGCGCAAGCGCAGTGCCCGTGTCATTGACGTATCGGAGGTCAAGCCCGGCTGACGCCGCAGGCCTACGCCCGTGTCATCGCCGTTTCTCCGGTTCGGGTCATCTCCAATATGCCGTAGGGTTGAATCAGGCGAAGGAACGCCTCGTTTTTTTCGCGCTCGCCGACGGATTGGACGATCATGGAGCTTTCCCCGACGTCGATGATGCTGCAGCGGAAACGGTCGACCAGCGCTCCCACTTCGTTTCGCTGGTCCGGCCGAACCGCCAGTTTGACGAGCATCAACTCCCGGGCGACGGAAGGGTGCCGGTTCAGATGCCGGACCTCGATGACGTCGATCAGCTTCTGCAGCTGGCTGCAAATTTGGCCGACGAGCGGCTCGTCCCCGTCGACCGTCACGACGATCCGGGACATCCCTTCGCGTTCGCACGATCCGATCGCGACGCTGTCGATGTTGTAGCCGCGCCGGGAAAACAACCCGGCCGTCCGCTGCAGCACGCCAGGCCGGTCGGCGACCAGCGCCGAAATGAAATGCTTTTCCCTCATGCTCCTTCCTCCTCTCCCAGAATCATGTCCTGCAGCGCCATGCCCTGGGGCACCATCGGATAAACCAGCTCGTCCCGGGAGACGACGAAGTCGATCAGCACCGGTCCCGGCGTGTCGAGCGCCTCGCGCCATGCCCGCTCGGCTTCGGACCGGGATGCCGCCCGGAGCCCCTTGACGCCGTACGCTTCGGCGAGCTTGACGAAGTCCGGGCTTCCCGACAGGTCGATATGGCTGAAGCGGCCTTCATAAATCAACTCCTGCCATTGCTTGATCATGCCGAGCGTGCCGTTGTTGATGACGACGATTTTGACCGGGATCCGGTGAATCGCGCAAATGGCCAGCTCCTGGGCGCACATCTGCATGCCCCCGTCTCCGTTGACGGACACGACCGTCCGCCCCGGATTGCCGATCTGGGCGCCGATCGCGGCCGGGAACCCGAAGCCCATCGTCCCGAGGCCGCCCGACGTAAGGAGCGAGCGGGGGTGCCGGAACCGGTAAAATTGCGCCGTCCACATTTGATGCTGCCCGACATCGGTCGTCACGATCGCTTCGCCGTTCGTCGTACGGGAGATCATTTCGATGACATACTGCGGCTTCAGCGGCGTTTCCGCGTCCGCGTAGCGCAAGGGATGCGTTTGTTTCAACCCTTTCAAAAAATCGGTCCATGGCGAGAAGTCGAACGAAAAGCCGGCGAGCCGTTCGTTTAGCTCGCGCAGCGCCCGTTTCGCGTCGCCGATGACGGGAATCGCCGTCGGCACGAGCTTGCCGATTTCGGCGGCGTCGATATCGATGTGGGCGATCCGCGCGTTCGGCGCGAACCCGTCCAGCCTCATCGTCACGCGGTCGTCGAACCGGGCTCCGACGGAGATGAGCAGATCGCACTGCAGCAGCGCCTGGTTGGCGGCATACGTTCCGTGCATGCCGGGCATGCCGAGCCACAACTCCCGGTCGCCGGGATAGCCGCCAAGCCCGAGCAGCGTCGTCGTCACCGGAATGCCGGTCGTTTCCGCGAGCTTCTCCAATTCGGCCGACGCTCCGGCCTGCACGATTCCGCCTCCGGCGAGCAGCAGCGGCTTCCGCGAGCCGCGAATCGCCTCGGCCAGCCTCGATACCGAGAGCGAATCGACCGGCGGCTCCGGATCGTACCCGGGGATCGAGACGTCCTCCGGATACGCGAAATCCGTGACGGCCGCCGACACGTCCTTCGGGATGTCGATCAGGACCGGGCCTTTGCGGCCGGTTCCGGCAATATAAAAAGCCTCCTTGATCGTACGCGCCAAATCCTCGACGTTGCGCACGAAGTAGCTGTGCTTCGTGATCGGCTGGGTGATGCCGACGATGTCCGCCTCCTGAAACGAGTCGGTGCCGATGAGCGAGGTGGCCACATTGCCGGTAATGACGACCAGCGGCACCGAGTCCATGTGCGCGGTGGCGATGCCGGTGACGAGATTGGCCGCTCCCGGTCCGGAAGTGGCGAGGCAGACGCCCGTCCGCCCCGTCGACCGCGCGTAGCCGTCCGCCGCGTGAATCGCCCCTTGCTCGTGCCGCGTCAGCAAATGGCGGAAATCCGGATTTCCGTGCATCGCATCGTAAATATAAAGAACGGCTCCTCCCGGGTAGCCGAATACGCACCTGACGCCTTCCAGCAGCAGCATGCGGAGCAAAATTTCCGAGCCCGACACCGGGTCCGGCTGCCGCAGCCGTTTTTTCGTCTCTTCGTCGAGCCAATGTTCGTCTGTCATTTTCGCTGCCTCCTTCAATCCATTCTTTCGTTAAGGTAACATGAAAGGGGTGGAAAAGAGGCTATCCTTTCGGTTACTTTGATAGTATACTTTTCGATAAAAATCGGATGGGGTGCAGGTCGTGGCACAGACGATCGGGGAACGATTCGGCCGTTTCATGGAGAAGGATTTTGTCGGGCGCTCGTTTGAAACGGCGTTTTTCGAACGCTGTCTGACCCGGCTGAACGAAACCGTCGAGCGCATTTTGAATGTGTACGGAACGGCCGGAATCGGCAAAACGCTGCTGCTGAGCCGGTATGCGGCCATTGCGGAGCGGCACGGGGCGCTGCAGATTACGGTGGATGCCCGTTATACGGCCCCAAAGCCCGAGTCCTTCTGCCGCGAAATGATCGGGCGATTGGCGGAATCCGAACGGGCGGAGCCGGAGCGGGACCCGGGGCCGCGGACGGAGACGGATGCGGGCGAACGCTGCATCGCGCTCCTGAACGAGCGCGCCGGCCGGCAGCGTATCGTATTGGCTTTTGACAGCTATGAAGAAATGGGAGACCTCGACTACTGGCTGCGGACGATGCTGCTGCCGCGGCTGCACGCGAACATTTTGGTCGTCGTTGCCGGCCGCCATCCGCTCGAAGGGCCCTGGAAGCATCTTCCCGCCTGGAAGCGGCTCGTCGTTCGCTTGCCGCTTGCCGAGTTGTCCTACGAGGACATAAGGGAGTACTTGGGAAAATGGGGCATCGCGGACGAAGCCAAGGTCGATACGATCTGGCTCAAAACGTTAGGCCATCCGCTGGCCTTGTCGCTGCTTACGCCGGTCAGCGCGGAGGAACGTCCGGACCGGCCGCCGTCTTCGAATTCCCTGTCCATCGACGAATCGCTGGAGCAACTGTTGGACGATTGGATGCGGGAGGTAAGGGGAGAAGAGCTGAAAACGCTCGTCTACGCGGCGTCGACCGTGTTTACGTTCCAGCAGGAGCTGTTGGGGGAATTGACCGAAAAAACGGTGCCCGACGACCTGTTCGAGGAGCTGATCGGGCTGTCGTTCGTCGCCGCTTCGGAAGGCGGCTGGCATATTCACGAGCTCGTCCGCGAAACGATTCGCCGGAGCTTTCGGAAAAGAAGGCCGAACACGTTCGCCTCGTACGAAGCGAGAGCGATGCGCTATTACCGGGGGCTCGTCGAACGCGGGCTGGCCAGCGGCGAATCGATTCTGCGCCCGCTTGCCGAGCTGCTGCATCGTTCGGGCAATCCCGTTTTGCGCGCGCATTACCGGCAGGTATGGGAGACGAACCATTTTACCGAGCCGCTCGACGAGTTTAATCGGGAGGAAGCGAAAGCGTACGTGCGGCGCCGGCTGCAAATGAACGAAACGCGCAAGGTCCGGTGCTCCGATCCGTTATCCGGCCGGATGTTCCGGTTCGCGCTCCCGTCCGCCGTGGACAGGAGCCGGCTGGAGCTGCTCCCGCCGCTGGATGAGCTTTGCCGGGCGAGTCCCGACGCGGTCCGGCTGCTGCGGGGGAGGGATGGGCGCGTCGTCGGCCTGTTCGCGATCGTCCCGGTCTATGCCCGGACGTTCGGGCTGCTGGCGGAAGCGAAAGTTTCGCGGGCGTATTTCGCGGCGCTGCCCGAGGCGGAAAAACGCAGGCTGCAGGCGGCGGAAGCGCCCGCCGACACCTGGTACGTCTATGCGATGGACGTCGAGGATTTGGGCGAGGAGACGTATCGCGCGGATTCGCTTCATGCGGTGTTCGAACGGCTGTTGAGCGGATGCCTGCTCATCGAATCGCCGCCTCCGCACGACTACTATCGCCTGGCCAAGCTCAGCCTCGGATTTGACGTTTTTCCCGGGGCGGAGCATGCGGATTACGGCGGGGACGATCCCTCGCCGACGTACGTACTCGATACGAGGCAGCATCGGCTGTACGACTACATTTGCCGTCTGACCGGCGAAAAAGCGGCCGGAAGCGAACGCGTTTCTACGCCGCCGATGCCGATGCCGGAAAAGCACGGCGGCCTGACCGAACGGGAGCGCGAGGTCGCCGGGCTGCTGGCGCAAGGGTACACGAACGCGGAGATCGCCTCCTCGCTGTTTATCAGCGAAGCCGCCGTCAAAAAGCACGTCAATTCGATGCTGTCCAAATACGGGCTGAAAAACCGCACCCAGCTGGCGGCCGCGCTGCTGGAAGCCTGACGCGCGCCGAGGCGTGCGTGGACGCATGTTAAGTATCTTTTAAGCGGGGTCTGCTATCATGACTCGTTAAAAGAGTTCAAGGAGAGGACCCTACCGTGTTAATCGGCGTCTATTACCCGGAATCTCCCCTCGAGCGGCTACCGGGCAAACGGCTCGAAGCGCTTGCGGCCGAAGCGGTCCGGCAGCACGTTCAGCTCGTTTTTTTCGATGAAAAAGGGGTGGACCTGAAGCGGAATCTCGTCAAAGGCCAAACGTTCGAGAGGGGACGATGGACGGAAAGGGAGCTGCCGCTTCCTTCGGTCGTCATCGACGAGCAGCCGAGGCCGCCGGCCGACCGCTCGCCGATCGAGCAAAGCCTGAGCCGGAGAGTGACCTTTGCGTCGCATGCGATTCAGGGGAAGCTGCGCACGATGGAGCTGCTGCAAAGATCGGACAGTCTGAGGGGACTGCTCATTCCGACCGCGCCGGCGCGCGATGCGTCGGACGTGCTGCGGGCGCTCGAAGCGTACGGACGCGTAGTGCTGAAGCCGGACAACGGGCGTCAGGGGGAAGGCATCGTCGCGGTCGAAGCCGACGGGCTTTACTATCGCTGGCTGGAAGGCTTCAGGCTTCAGAAGCTGGACTTTGCCATGCTGGATCGCGCCGTCCGCGCCCTTGGCCGGAACGGCCTGTATTTGGTCCAGCCGTATATCAACTGCGTCACGGAAAAAGGGGAACCGTTCGATTTCCGCATTCGCGCGCAGCGAAACGGGGAAGGGGGATGGACCGTGACCCGCATTTATCCGAGGCTCGGCCAACCGGGGGCGGTCGCGAGCAACAGTCGCGGCCGCAACGGAAGGACGATCGAACTGGAGCCCTTTCTGAAAGAACGGTTTCCGCAGCAGCATCCGTTTATCGAGCGCCATCTCCGCCATCTCGCCCTTGAAATCGCGGCTTGCGCGGACGGCGGCTCCGATTTCCCGCTGGACGAGCTGGAGATCGATCTGACGATCGACGAAGGGCTGCGGACGTGGTTTTACGAGGCCGACATGTCGCCGCAGGCCGCCGACCACGAGCCGGAGCGGGCCGTCCATACGATCGCTTACGCGAAGCGTATCGCCGCCCGCGCCGCCGCGGCTTCGAATTTGCGTTAGCGCCAGGCAGTCACCGTTCCCGACGAAGAATCGGGACGAACGAGCCGTGCGAAAAGTTACCCGCTTTCGGGCGATTTTTAAACGCCATGACGCCGATCGTCCGCGATTTCGGAAGGCGATTTCCCCGTGATCCGCTTGAACAGGCGGAAAAAATACGAAACGTCGCCGTAGCCGACGAAGGCGGCGATTTCGCCGATCGTCAGCCTAGATTCGGTCAGCAAATAGACGGCGGTTTTGATCCGCTGCCGATGCACGTATTCGCTGATCGTCTGGTTCGTCACCTCGCGGAACAGGGCCGCCGCGTAGTTGGGCGTTTTTTTGATCGCTTCGCCAAGCTCCTGCTTCGTCACTTTTTCGCGGTAATGTTTATGAATGTATTCCTTCATCACTTCCGCATGACGATGCTTTTCGGAGGGAACGGCGCCCCGATCCCGCTCCCGGTTGAAATGGACGAGCGCTTCCGTCAGCAGCGCCCCCGCCATCGTCTCGTAATAGGGCGGATGCTCCTGCCACTGGCTCCAGGCCTCGCGCACCCGGTCGTGAATCAAATCGTATCCGCCCAGCTTCAGCTTCAGCGGCTTCCGAACGTTCAGGATCGGAAGTTTCGCTTCGGCGTCCGGAACGGAAAACCGAACGGCGAACTTCGTGTGCAGGACGGACGGAATGCTTTTTCCGTAAAACGCGGCATTCGGGGGATGAGGAGAAGCTCGCCCTTTTCCAAAATATACTTTTCGTCCTCCGCCCAATAAACGCACTTCCCGTAAGTGGCCAGGCCGGCATAATGCGTATCCCGCGCGGCGCCGCCTTCCTCGTACCAATCGAAGCCGCTGTCCTGGCGAAATTCCTCGATTTTTAGCAAAAAGAACGTCCTCCCGAAGCATACCATTTTTCATTCATTATACTATTTTTCATAGTTCATGCCGAACTTTCGTCGTACAATAGCGGTATGACGAGGAGGACTGGACAATCATGCGCAAAACGAAAATCATTTGCACGATGGGACCCGCGTGCGAGGACGTAAGCATCCTGAAAGAGATGATCGAGGCGGGGATGACGGTAGCCCGCTTGAATATGGCTCATGGCGAGCTCGAGGACCATGCCGGCCGGATCGACAAAATCCGCCAGGCCGCTCGCGACCTGAATACATTCGTTCCGATCATGATGGATATCAAAGGTCCCGAGGTTCGGATCGGCAAGCTGAAGGAAGCTTCCTGCGAGCTGAAGGCGGGCGAAGAGCTCGTTCTGACGACGGAGGAAGTGCTCGGAGATTCCGCTCGGCTGCCGGTCAACTATGCGGATCTGCCGAACGATGTCAAAGCGGGCGACCGGATTTTGATCGACGACGGGCTCGTGGACTTGACGGTTTTGCGGGTTGAGGGGACCGAAATTGCTTGCCGCATTGTCAACGGCGGCACGCTCAAGCCGAGAAAAGGCGTCAATCTGCCGGGCATCAAAACGTCGCTGCCGGGCGTGACCGAGCGGGACGTTCAGCATATTCATTTCGGACTCAAGCATAATGTGGAAATGATCGCGGCGTCCTTCGTCCGCAAAGCCGAAGATATTTTGGAAATCCGCCGCATTCTGGAGGAAAACAACGCCGGCCACGTCCAGATCATTTCGAAAATCGAAAACGAAGAGGGCGTGGCGAACCTCGACGCGATCATCGAAGCGTCCGACGGCATTATGGTCGCCCGCGGCGACCTGGGCGTCGAAGTTCCGATCGAGGACGTGCCGCTCATTCAGCGGGAAATGATCGAAAAGTGCAACCTCGCGGGCAAACCGGTCATCGTCGCGACCCACATGCTGGAGTCGATGCAGGTGAACCCCCGTCCGACCCGGGCGGAAGTCAGCGACGTGTCCAACGCGGTGCTTCAGGGAGCCGACGTCGTCATGCTGTCGGGAGAATCGGCCGCCGGCAAATATCCGGTCCTGTCCGTACGGACGATGGCGACGATCGCGAAAAAAGCGGAGGGCATGATCGACTACAAAGAGCAGTTCCACAAAAAGATCGCCCATCACGCGACGAACACGACGGAAATCATCAGCCAAAGCGCGGTCAGCGCTTCGCTTGAGCTGAATGCGGCGGCCATCGTCGCGGCCACCGAAAGCGGCTTTACCGCCCGCATGGTGTCCAAGTACCGGCCGCAGGCGCCGATCATCGCCATCTCGCAGCATGAAAAGGTGCTGTCCAAAATCAGCCTGCTGTCCGGCGTCATTCCGGTCAAGAGCGGCGCCGTCTCGACGACGGACGAAATGTTCGAGTCCGCCGTCCGCGGAGCGCTGCAAACGGACGTCGTGAAGCCGGGCGACACGATCGTCATCTCCGCCGGCGTGCCGTTCGGTCAGTCGGGAACGACGAACCTCATTAAAGTTCAACAGGTTTAACCATTCGCCCCGTTAATTTCATACGGGATGAACCGGCTTCCGGGCGCCGCCGCTTTGCGGCGGTTCCGGGAGCTTTTTGCGTTCTTTTTGCCCTGTTCATTTCGCTTCCTCTTTTTTACAATGGGGATAATAGAGAAAGAGGCTTTCAATCCGGGAACACGGGGGGCGTTCAGGATGGAATTCGAAGCGTTTTCGGCTGCTCATGTCGCGGCGATGGCCGCTTGCGCCGCGGCCGTGGCCGCGATCGTCGTTTTTCGCGGGCGGCTGAGACGGCCGGGCGCGAGCAAGGCGGTCGCCTATACGATTGCCGCCGTCCTGGCGGCGAGCGAGCTGTCGCTGCAGGCGTCCTATTTTCTGACGGATTCCTGGACGTTCGGGTCGCTGCCGCTGCAGCTTTGCAGCATGATGGTCTTCTTGTCCTGCGCGACTTTGCTGACGTCCAGCTACAGGCTGTACGAGATTACCTTTTTCCTGGGGATTCTCGGGGCGCTGCAGGCGATGCTGACGCCGGCGCTCGACGAAACGTTCCCGCAGTTCCGCTACTTCCACTTTTTTATCGCGCATATCGCCATCATCGCGGCCAACGTGTTCATGACCGCCGTCACCGGCTTCCGTCCGACCGTCCGGTCCGTCGTCCGGGCGCTCGTTTGGTTGAATTTGCTTGCCATCCCCGCCGGCATCGTCAACGCGTGGAAAGGGACCAACTTTATGTTTCTCGCTCGCAAACCGGCAACCGGGTCGTTGCTGGATCTGCTGGCCCCATGGCCCTGGTACATTTTGCAGCTGGAGGTTGTGGCGGCGGCGTTTTGCTTCTTGCTGCTCGGCGTCGTCCGGCTCGCCGATTTCGTCTTCGGGAGACGGGAAGCGGCGTCGGGCTCATAGCTGCAGCGACGTTCAGCTTTCGGGCCAAGCAGAGCTGCAGGGGAGTGGTGTTCGGCTTGCGGGTCAAGCAATCTCTTTGGGGGCGACACGCGCCTCGAGGCCGCTATTGCAGGGGATTAAGATTCCGTAATAACTGTCATCCCTCATTGGATAAAAGCTTGTCAAGCAATCGCAACTCGGTCAGGGCACGCAGATGGTATGAGACCGCCGCAATCGTGCTGCGTTCTGGCGCACGGTGCCAGCTAGAGCAGCTTTTTCAGCGAGTCGGGCTCCAGTTCATAGCGGCGAACGGCTCCTCCGCAGGAAACGGGACGGAGCAGCCCCTTGTCGCACATCGAGGCGAGATGCTTCCGAGCCGTGCGAAAATCCAATCCGAACTGCTCGCGAACGTCCCGCGGACGGATGTGCCGACCAAGCCTCCAGGCCATTCGAAGGATGTCTTTTTCCACATGGGAGATTTCCGACGTCAACGCGAGAGGCCGCAGCGAGTCGGTGCCAACCGCAAGCTGCAGCAGCATGCGGCTGATTTCCGGATGTTTCTGCACGTCATCGAAGGAAAAATGAAGCATGGTCCAGCCGAGTCCCGTCAGGAAAGTGTCCCGGTTCAGGCTGTAGCTGTGCGTTTCGCGGTCCATATCCTTGACGTGCGTCTGAAACCCGTCGATCTCGAGGCCGAATCGCCCATACGGGGGCATAAAGGCGAAATCGATGAATTGCGACTTGCGGTTCCAATCATAGACCTCGTATTCGGGGTGCAAATGGTCGAACTGTCCGAACAACGGCCACCAGACATTGCGGAGAAACAGGTTTTCCGCATAACGGTTTCCTCTCCGCAGCCGTCCTTTCCGTTCTCCCTGGCGCGCTGCAACGTGGCGTTCGATGAAAGCTTCAACCGCTTGGTCAACATGAGCCATTCCCGATTCCCCCTCGAAAATAAAAAACGCCCCGGAACCTGTAAAAGGCTTCGGGACGTTCTTCGTCTTGCCATCAGTATAACGAAAGGACGGCCACAGGGCAAGAGGTGATAATAGTGTGAGGATGCCGGATTGCTGGATGTAGACTGTTGGCTGAATGGAGAAGATATAGACGGCGGGATTCGGGATTTTAGAGTACACTGCGGTCGAAAAATGCGGGGGGATTTAACGAGAAATTCATCGTTCGGGTGAACCGGATACCGGCTGCAGTCGGCTACATTGGAAAATATCCAACGGGGAAGCCTGATTTGCACCAGAAACGCGCCTACGTTGGATTTTGTCCAATCAAAATCGGCATTTCCTTGTGACGGATGAAAAAATGAGCTTTTTCGTTGGATAAAATCCAACGTAGGGACCGGTTTTGCGAATTTTCCCTCTGCAGATTGGATAAAATCCAACGAAGGTAGAGCCTTCCTCCCGGGAAGGGGGCATTATGGCCAGTCTTGAGCGAAAGAGGTAACAATCCTGCCGGCCGAGAAAATCGCGGAGGCACTAAAATCTCCCAGCCCACGAAATGGAAAACCCCCTCCTCCGCGGCAGAGGCCGAAACGAAGGGGGGGCGCATTGCTCGAGGATAGGAATGAATCCGATGCCGCGATAACGGAAGGTTCGCCGGGAGAAGAATAGCCACCTCGATCAGAACGCCTCGATCAGAACGTAGAACGTAGCGCCGATCAGTTCGCCGCCCCGATCAGGAAGCCGCAGCCAAAATCGCCGTCAGCTTCTCCTGGAGAACGGGAACGCCCACGCGGTGGACGAAATCGTGGAACGATTCGTCGTTTCCGCTGCGCTGCTCCTTGTAAAATTCGATCAGCTGCGCGAGCACCTGCTGGACTTCTTCGCCCTTGACCCGGCCTTTGAGCACCGAATTGAACTTCGGATCCGGACCGAGCGTGCCGCCGACGGCGATATCGAAGGCGTCGATCATGCCTTCCGGCGTCTTGATCAGGGAGCCCTGCAAGCCGATGTCGGCGATGTGCTTCTGGCCGCAGCCGTTCGGGCAGCCGATGAAGTGAATGCGGAGCGGCTGGTCGAGCTGCACGTGTTCGTCCAAATATTGGGCGACGCGGCGGGCGCGCTCCTTCGTTTCGACGATGGCCAGGTTGCAAAATTCGTTCCCCGTGCACGACACCGTCCGGCTCATGAACCGGTTCGGGTTGGGCGTGAGGCGCTCAAGCAGCGGGTGCTGCAGTACTTCTTCGACTTTGGCGTCCGGGATGCCGGGCAGCAAAATATTTTGCGAAATCGTCGTCCGGATCGTGCCGTCGCCGTATTTGTCGGCGATATCGGCCAGCTGTTCGAACTCCTCGCTGCTCGTGCGGCCGACCGGCACGTTCAGGCCGATGTAGTTCAGGCCTTCCTGCTTTTGCTTGTGCACGCCGTCGAAGTAGGAGCCGTTCCAGCCGATTACCCGGTTTTCCCCGCGGGACGGCATCGGGCCGATCAGCTTCACCAGCTCTTCCTGGAACTTCTCGACGCCCCAGTCGGCGACCAGGTATTTCAGGCGCGCGTAGTGGCGTTTTTCCCGGTAGCCGTGATCGCGGAACAGCGTCGTAACGCCGATGGCGACCTTCAGCACTTCGTCCGGCAAAATGAACATGTCGAGCTGTTTGCCCAAGTGCGGCTTGGCCGACAGGCCGCCGCCGACGAGCGCGTGGAAGCCGATCGTTTCTTTGCCGTCGATCACTTTCGAGGCCGGGACGAAGCCCAGGCACTGGATTTCGGCGCTGGCGTTATTGTAAATGTTGGCCGAGATGGACATTTTGTATTTGCGCGGCAGGTTCGAGAAGTCCCGATTGTTCAGGAAAAACTTCTCGAGCCGGTCGACGATCGGCGCCGTGTCGATCAATTCGTCCGGATCGATGCCGACGAGCGGGTTGCCGACGATCGTCCGCGGGCAGTCGCCGCAAGCTTCGACCCCCGACATGCCGACGGAAGCGAGACGGTCGAAAATGTCGGGAAAATGCTCGATTTCCAGCCAGTGGTACTGGATCGCCTGACGGGTCGTCACGTCGATCAGTCCGCGGCCGTAGTCGCGGCCGATGGATGCCAGCACCCGGGCCTGGGCGCTCGTCAGCACGCCGCCGGGAATCCGGATGCGCATCATGAAGTGGCCGTTGTTCGGCTTTTGCTGATATACGCCGGCCCATTTAAATAGGTTGAAATCCTCCTGAGGAATCGACGCGAACCCTTCCTTCGCATACTTTTCCACGATGTCGCGGATAATGTCGAGGCCGTCTTTTTCCATTTTATAAAATTCGAATTTATTCAGCTTGTCCGGATTCTTCATCCATACCGCTTCGTAGGCCACTGCGATATTCCCCCTTGTTGAATCGAATCGGCAGCTAATTCCGATTTATCCAGTATGTTTTGATCGTATCATATTTGACTCCCCCGACAATGCATGACGCGATTTCATCTATAAAACTTACTGATGGCTGCTTTAACGGATCGTTATAAACAAAAGCGCTTCCAAGTTGTGACAAAGTTGTTACGCGCGCAAACTCGGACTTGCAAGCCTCGCTTTTTGCGGATAACATATAGGATAATGGGAAGGTTATGAACAAAAGGAGGTCCCACCCAATGTTCCTGGCGGCAAATGCAGCAAACGCGGCGGAGGAAACGGCCAGCCTTTACACTCCGTTCGACATATTCATGGTCATTTTTACGGTGCTCATCGCGCTTGGACTCGTGCGTCTGCTCATGGAGAAAGGGAAGAAGAACGTGTTCGCCATCGGCTTCGCGCTCGTGGCTTTGATCGTGTTCCTCATCGCGGACGTCAAGATGGTCAGCGGCTGGTTTTAAACGATGGCATGATAGGGGTGTGAAACGGGCCGAAGCCGAGCGCTTCCGCCCGTTTTTTCTGTTTGCGGCAAAGCGGAGGCTTTATTTTCTTTTGGCCCCGGTTGGCGCGGTTTGGTATACTTGGGGTATTGGCTGCCCGGGAGGGCGGTATGGAGGTAAACGAAATGACAGACAAAGCCGTTATTCGGCGTGAAGATATCGAGCTGCTCGCTCCGGCGGGAGATTGGGAGTGCATGCGGGCCGCCGTGGCGAACGGGCGGACGCCGTCTTTTTCGGCGTGGAAAAGTTCAACGCCCGCGCCCGCGCGAACAATTTCAAGATGGACGAGCTGCCGGAAATTATGGCGTTTTTGCACCGTTATGGAGTCAAAGGGTTTCTGACGTTCAACATTCTCGTTTTCGAGGACGAGCTCAAGGATGCCCAAACGCTGGTCGAAGCCTGCATCGACGCGGGCGTGGACGCGGTCATCGTGCAGGATTTGGGCCTCGTGAAGCTCATTCGCGAGCTTTCGCCGGATTTCCCGATCCACGGATCGACGCAGATGACGATCACGTCGCCCGAAGCGGTGGAATTTACGAAGCCGTTCAACATCGAGCGCGTCGTGCTCGGCCGGGAAAACAATCTGAAGCAAATCCGCAAAATCGGCGAGCAGGCGAAGCTGCCGATGGAAGTGTTCGTGCACGGGGCGCTGTGCGTTTCCTATTCCGGACAATGCCTGACCTCGGAAGTGTGGGGCGGCCGCTCGGCGAACCGCGGCGAGTGCGCGCAGGCCTGCCGCCTGCCGTACGATCTCATCGTCGACGGCGTCCAGAAGCAGATGGGCAATATCGCTTACCTGCTGTCGCCGAAGGATTTGGCGGCGATCGATATCATGCCGGAGCTGATCGAGGCCGGCGTTACTTCTTTTAAAATAGAAGGCCGGTTGAAGTCGCCGGAATACGTGGCGAACGTCGTGAGCAAATATCGCCGCGCGATCGACCGCTATTTCGAGGGCGACGAAAGCAAGCCGTCGCGCGAGGAAGTCCGCGAGCTGGAGCAGAGCTTTTCGCGCGGCTTCACGCACGGCTTTCTGGAAGGTACGAACAACAAGAAGCTCGTGGAGGGCACGTTTCCTAAAAGCCGGGGCGTCTATCTCGGGCGCGTGGAGAAAATATTGCGCGACAGCGTCGTTTGCGTGATCGAAGCGCCGCTCAAGCGCGGCGACGGCATCGTGTTCGACGCGGGGACCCGACGAAGAAGGAAGAGGGCGGGCGCGTCTACGATTTGCGCAGCAACGGCGCCAAGCTCGAAGGCGAAGCGCCGGAAGGCGGCCGCGTCGAAATCGTGATGGGGCGCAACGACGTCGACCTCCATCGCGTGCATGAAGGCGACCGGATCTGGAAGACGAGCGATCCGGCGCTGGACAAGCGGCTGCGCGGCACGTTCGAGACGGAGAAGCCGTACCGCACCTTCCCGGTGGCGGTTACGGTCGAAGGCCGCGAGGGCGCGCCGTTGCGGACGATCTGGACGGATGCGGCAAGGGGGACGACGGTCGTCGTGCCGTCGGAAATGCCGCTCGAACGCGCGGAAAAAAGGCCTCTGGGCCAGGAGGTGCTGGCCGAGCAGCTCGGCCGTCTCGGCGGCTCGCTTTACCGCCTGGAGGAGCTTGCCGTCGCGCTCGAAGGGGACGTGATCGTGCCCAAGAGCGAGCTGAACCGCATCCGGCGCGTCGCCGTCGAGCAGCTGGAACGGCTTCGCGAGCAGCCGCCGCGGTACGTCAAGCGGCCGCTGCCGCCGCGCGCGCCGAAGGCGCAAGCCAAGCCGGTTCGCCCGGAAGACGCCCGGCTGACCGTGCTTTGCCGCACGCTTGAGCAGGTGCGCGCGGCGGCGGAAACGGACGCGGCGATGATCTACGCCGACTTCGAATTCATCAAGCAGTTCCCGGACGCGATCGCCGTCTGCCGGGAAGCCGGCAAGCCGATCGCGCTGGCGACGCCGCGCATTCATATGCCCGGGGAGAACGGCTATCACCGGAACATTTTGAACCTGAAGCCGGACGCGGTGCTCGTTCGCAATACCGGCGCGCTGTACTATTATTTGAAGGAGCGCGCGGAGAAGCCGGGCGAGCGTCATCCGCTGCTGATCGGCGATTTCTCGCTGAACGTGGCGAACCACAAGACGATCGAGCTGTTCCGCGAAGCGGGCCTCGATTGGCTGACGCCGTCCTACGACCTGAACATCCAGCAAATGGTCGATATGCTGCGCGAGTCCGACACGTCGCGACTGGAGCTCGTCATTCACCAGCATATGCCGATGTTCCATACGGAGCATTGCGTGTACTGCACGTTTTTGAGCGAAGGGACCGACTACACGAACTGCGGCCGTCCTTGCGAGGAGAAACGCGCGTCGCTGCAGGACCGCATTGGGATGTCGCATCCGGTCCGCGTCGACGAAGGCTGCCGGAACACGGTGTACAACGCGATCGAGCAATCGGGAGCGGAATATTTGAGCCATTTTATGGAATTGGGGCTCGCCTCGTATCGGGTGGAGTTTCTGGAGGAGAACGCGGACAAGGTGCGGGAAGTGCTCGCGCTTTACCGGGCCGCGATCGACGGCCGGGTTGCCGGAAGCGACGTTTGGAAGAAACTGAAGGCGACGAACCAGCTCGGCGTCACGCGCGGGCAACTGATCAAATAAACGAACGAAAAGCGGCCCGGCGGATCGGATACGATTCGGCGGGCCGTTTTTTCACGGGACGGGAACGAGATAAGGATATACGCACAGCGTAAAAAGCGCGGACAAAATCATGGATGCGCTGGCGACGGCTCCCGCGACATCGCCGTGCTCGAGCGCCCTGGATATGCCGGCGCTGTGGGCGCCGGTCCCGAGCGCGACGCCGAGGGCGACGTCGTCGCGAATGCGCAGCAGGCGGATGACGGAAGGACCGATCATCGAGCCGAGCAATCCCGTCGCGAGCACCGCGCAGGCGGTGACGGAGCCGATGCCGCCGTTCGCCTGCGACAGGCCGATGGCGATCGGCGTCGTCACCGAGCGCGGCAGCAGGCTGTCGGTCAACCGGACATCCAGCCGCAGCATGCCGGAGATGAGCAAACAGGAAAAAAGCGAGATCAGGCTGCCGGCGGCGACGCCTCCCGCGATGGCTCGCAGATGTTTTTTGAGCACGGGATAGGCTTTGTACAGCGGCACGGCGAACGCGACGGTCGCGGGCTGCAGCAGATCGGTCAGCCAGGAAGTCCCGGCCCGGTAGTCATCGTAAGGAATGTTCGCGATCAGGATGAAGGCGATCAGCAGAACGGGCGTGACCAGCAGCGGAGAGAGCAGCGGGGACCGCAGCCGCTTCGCCGCGCTTTTGATCCCGAAGTACAAGCCGACCGTCATCCCGGCCCCGAGCAAAGCCAGCGGAGTCATCGGCAATCGGCCTCCTTCCGCGCGCGCGGCCGCAACACGAGCTTCGTCACCGCGCCGGCGCATGCCAGAACGAGAAGCGTCCCCGCCGCGATGACGAGCAGCAGCTGAAAGCCCGCGCTTCCGAGCAGCGACGGATATTGGACGATGCCGACGGCGGAAGGAACGAAAAACAGCAGCAATTCCGCCAGCAGCCAATTCGCTCCCCGTTCGATCCAGCGCAGCGGCAGCAGCTTCGTTTTCAGCAGCAGAAACACCGCGATCGCGCCCAAGATGCTGCCCGGGAGCGGCAGGCCGAGCCGGCCGGCCAACTTGTCCATCGCCAGCGCGACGCCGGCCAAAGCGGCGATTTGGACGAACGCGGCGGCGGCATTGAGGATTCGGATGTGCCACTTCATGCGAGCTTGCCTCCCTTCGAACGGGCGAAATGAATAATGAAAAGTATACGCCGCTTATTTTCATAGGTAAAATACATATAATGAATGCTTATCATTCCATTCGTGCATGGCGGTGAAATCGGTGGACATCCGGCACTTGCAATATTTTATGGAGACGGCGCGCCAGGGAAGCTTCACGAAAGCCGCGGAAAAGCTTCATGTCAGCCAGCCGACGATCAGCAAAATGATCAAAGGCATCGAGGAGGAGCTCGGAACCGAGCTGATCGACCGTTCGGGCAAAAGGATCGAGCTGACCGACGCGGGACGGATGATTTTGGCGCAGGCGGAAAATATCGTTCGCTCGTTCGAGCATTTGTCCTCGGATTTGGACGACTTGCTGAACCTGAAAAAGGGGACGCTGCGCATCGGCTTGCCCCCGATGGCGGGAGCCGGCTATTTTCCGGAAGCGCTCGGCCTGTTTCACGAGCGTCATCCCGGCATCGCGCTGGAGCTGGTGGAAGACGGCGCGAAAAAAATGGAAGCCGACATTGCCGCCGGAACGCTCAATATCGGCGTCGTGCTGCTGCCGACCAAACGGGATGATTATCATTCCATTCCGATTTCCGAGGAGCCGGTCCACCTGCTTGTCCCGAGCTCGCATCGGCTTGCCGGGCGGCAGGAGGCGTCGCTCGCCGAGCTGGCGGGCGAGCCGTTTATATTGTTCGGCCAGGAATTCGCGCTGCGGGGCCGGATCCGCTCGGCATGCATTCAGGCCGGCTTCGAGCCGGCGATCGTTTGCGAAAGCTCGCAGTGGGATTTGATCGGCAAGCTGGTGGCGGCGGGGCTCGGCATTTCGCTTTTGCCCGAATCGATCTGCCGACAGGTCGTTTCGGACAAGGCGAGGGCGATCCGCCTCGTCCGTCCTTCGATTCCGTGGGCGCTCGCGATGATTTGGCGAAAGGACAAATATTTGTCCCCTGCGGAGCGGGCATGGCTGCAGTTCGCGGAGTCGTATTTCAAAGGCGGACGGGGATAGGCGCGCGCCAAGCGCCGGGCGCTGCCGAATTTTCCATGGACAAAGTAAAGCGCTTGCAATAAAATGGCGGGGAGGCTTGGCCCGGCCGGGAAGACGAGGCCGGACGCCGAGAAAGGATATTTGCCAGGTCCAAAGGCAACATCCGTAATTTTCCGCATTCGACATGATCGGCGAATTGCGGGGGAAAGGCTCTTGCGAGCCGATACTGGACAGGAGTTGATACGGGATGAACATTTTCATTACGGGCGCAAACCGCGGCATCGGACTGGCTATCGTCAAAGCGCTGCTGGAGCGGGGACATCGGGTCGTGGCGGGCATTCGTCCGGCTTCGCGGCTGGAGGAAATGGAGCGGTTGCGGGGTCGATATCCGGCCGACGCCCTGCAAACGGTCGAAGCGGAGGTCGGCGACGAGGCTTCGATTCGGGCCGCCGCGCAAACGATGCGGGCGAACGGCGTTCGTTTCGACGCGATCGTCAATAACGCGGCCATCGCCGTCGGCCGTAAAAGCTCGATCGAGGAAGCGGACCTGGACGATTTCGAGCGGACGTTTCAAACGAACGCGTTCGGTCCGGTGCGGGTCTGCAAGCATTTCGTCCCGCTTCTGAGGGCCGGGGACGGGCCGTCGTTCGTCATCAACATGTCCTCCGCGTCGGGCATTATCGAAAAATGCGGGTCGAAGGACTATTCGTATGCGATGTCGAAGGCGGCGCTCAATATGTTCACGGGCATTTTGCGCAATCAGCTGGCGGATCGGAACGTGACGGTGTACGCCGTGCACCCGGGATGGGTGCGCACCGATCAGGGCGGGATGGAAGCGCCGCTGGACCCGTCCGAGCCGGCCGCGCAGCTGTGCGATCTGCTGGAAGGGAAGACGAGGCCGGAGCACGGCCGCTTCTTCATCCACTCGGACGGGAGCCCGCTGCCGTTTTAGCGGAAGCCAAGAGAAAGGCCTCGCCGGATTGGACGAAACGAATATCCGACGCAGCCGGCGAGCATCTCCGGCGATAGCGGGCGCACCCAACTCCCCCCATGCGTCCGCTGTCGCAAACGCCGATCACCGCGCTCAGTTGAGTAAAAATTACCCATCTGCCCCGTCCAAACGCCGATAACCGCGCCGAGTTGAGTAAAAATTACCCATCTGCCCCGGCCAAACGCCGATCATCGCGCCGAGTTGAGTAAAAATTACCCATCTGCCCCATCCAAACGCCGATCACCGCGCTCAGTTGAGTAAAAATTACCCATCTGTCCCGTCCAAACGCCGATAACCCTGCTCAGTTGAGTAAAAATGCAGCTAGAATAAAAGATGGACACTCGTTAAGATAAACCCAATAATAAGATTAACGGGAGGTGTTCACATGGGTGGACAACGGGTGCATTACAACGAGGAGTTCAAACAAAGAACGGTAAGGTACATCCAGGAACAAACGAAGACGGTCGTACAGATTGCGCAGGAATTGGATATTCCGGAAAAGACGTTATACGGGTGGGTAGCAAAGTATCGTCAGTTTGAGGTCGAGCCCGTTAACAGCGCAGATCGGATTCGTGAGCTGGA
The DNA here is from genome assembly GCF_016937515.1 of Cohnella algarum. Classification (NCBI taxonomy): domain Bacteria; kingdom Bacillati; phylum Bacillota; class Bacilli; order Caryophanales; family Paenibacillaceae; genus Cohnella; species Cohnella algarum. The sequence continues at coordinate 936,264 of NZ_JAFHKM010000002.1, read as the reverse complement.
ATGGCTTCTCCGCGAGAAAGACAAGCAGGTTGCAGACCTCGAACAGGAGCTTGAAATCATAAAAAAAGCAGTGCACATCTTCAGCAGCCCAAGAAAGTAAGATTTCAATTCATTGAAGATCATCGCTCCGACTTTCCTGTGGAGAAGATGTGCGCGGTACTCGGTGTTTCTCGGAGCGGTTATTACAACTGGAAGGATGCGCAGCCAAGCAACCAAGCCCTTCTGAAGGAGAAGGTGATGGAGCGCATCACGTATCATTTCTACGACAACAAAGAACGGTACGGGAGCCCGAAGATCACGCACTTGTTGCATGAAGAGGGCTTTCAAATAACCGAGCGAACGGTAAGCAACTACATGCGGGAGTTAAACCTGCGTTCCTGCGTATCTCGTAAATTCAAGGTCGTTACCACCGACTCCAATCACAACAATCCCGTCGCCCCGAACACGCTAAATCAAGCGTTTGCAACGGAGAAGCCGAATCAAGTATGGGTTGCAGATATTACGTACATTCCTTGTAACGAAGGCCGCTTGTACCTCGCGAGCCTGCTAGACCTATGCACACGTGAGGTCGTTGGATGGCGTCTGGGAGACCGCATGACCGTCGATCTGGTCCTGGGCGCGCTAGATGACGCCTACGAAGCGAAAAAGCCGCCGGAAGGCCTTCTGCACCACAGCGATCGTGGTTCCCAATACACGTCAGAAGATTACCGTAAGCAACTTGAAACCTACAAAATGGAAGCCAGCATGAGCCGAAAAGGAAACTGCTATGACAATGCGTGCATCGAGTCCTTCCACAGCATTCTGAAGAAGGAGCTCATTTACTGCACCAAGTTTAAAACGAAAAAGCAGGCGTACGACGAGATCTACGAGTACATCATGCTGTTCTACAACCGCAAACGAATCCATGGTGCACTTGGCTATCTGTCGCCGGTTCGTTTTGCTGCCAACTTTGCTTCTTAATTACTCAATTTGAGTGTCCACTTTCTTGACAGAGGTTCAAAATTACCTATCCGAACCTCTTTCCGCCTACGGCCGCGTTTCGGTTAGTCCGTCCGAAGTTTCCTCCGATTCACGATCCCGGGAGTCTCGTTCGTGTTTCCAAGGCCCCCGTCAAGCGTTTCCTTATGTGGTATTTTATTTCACAGCCTGGCGCCGCTATCCCGTTCGCTCAGGGAGCCGAAGCGCAATGTCGGGCGCACCGATTCGTTAACGCGCGCAAAAGTTTACACTCCGTTAACGAAAAAAGGGAAATGCGATATTGCCTCCATGCTATCATCGCGGTATATCGAAACCAAAGTGATGTAAGGAGGCTTCCGCGATGCATATGGCAGTGATCGGAGCGGGGATTGCCGGATTGACGACGGCGGCCGGCTTTGCGGAATTGGGTCATCGCGTGGACTGTTATGACGCGGATTCGGGAAAAATTCGGTTGTTGACGCAAGGAACGATGCCTTATGTCGAACCGGAATTGGAAGCGCTTGTCGCTCGCAATGCGGAAGCCGGGCGATTGAAGTTCGGCTCCAATCCGGCGCAGATGATGCACGAGGCCGAAACGGTGTTTCTCGCTGTGGGTACGCCGTCCGCGGATGACGGCCAACTGCAGCTTTCTTTTTTGTGGGCGGCGGCGGAACGGATCGGGGAGTGGGCGGACGGAAAAGAACGGACAGTCGTCGTCAAAAGCACCGTTCCCGTCGGGACGGCGGACCGGCTGGAATCGCGGCTTCGCAGCCGGCTGCCCGCGGGCTGTCCCGTTCACGTCGCCTCGCTGCCGGATTTTATGCGCGAAGGCCATGCGGTGGCGGACTTTTTCCAGCCGTCGCGAATCGTGATCGGCGCGGCGAATCCGGAGACGGCGGCGAAGCTCGAGCGGCTGCATCGGCCGTTTTGCGCCCCGGTCGTCCATATGGACCGGAGAAGCGCGGAGCTTTCCAAGCTGGCCGCCAACGGCGCGCTGGCGGTTAAGCTGTCCTTCGCCAACGAGATGGCCTCCCTCGCCGAGCATACCGGAGCGGATTACCCGGCCATCGCGCGGGCGCTCGGGCTGGATCCGAGAATCGGGCCGCAATTTCTTGGGGCCGGCCTGGGCTTCGGCGGCTCGAGCTTGCCGAAGGACGCGCGCGGTCTCGTGCGCCTCGCGGACGAAGCCGGGGCGCCGCAGACGGTCGTGTCGGCGGCGATCCGCGCGAACGCGCTGCTGCCGCTGCGCATGGTCCGCAAGCTCGAAGCCGCGATCTCCGGTCCTTCGCGGCGCAAGGTCGCGCTGCTGGGCCTTGCGTTCAAGCCGGGGACCGCGGATATGCGCGAGGCTCCCTCGTTGAGGCTGGCGACCGAGCTGCTGCGCCGACATCCGGGAATCCGGCTGTCGGCGTACGACCCCGCCGCGGGGCAGTCGGCGAAGAGGATGCTGCCGAACGCCGTCCGGATTTGCGGTTCGGCGGAAGAAGCGCTGCATGAAGCGGATGCGGCGATCGTGGTGACGGATTGGCCGGAATTTCGCCATATTTCCGCAAATGACTTTAAAAAATGGATGAAACGAGCGATAATACTAGATGGACGAAACCATTTGGACGCCGTCGGGTTGAACGCGGAAGGCGTCGTTTGCATCGGCATCGGAAGATTGCCCGAGGCGACGGCCGAACTCGACGCGGCTGCGGCGGATTTTCCTTCGTCATTATTGTCGTAGAGAGAGGATACTCGTTTCATGAAGATTCGCAAAGCCATCATTCCCGCGGCGGGACTCGGAACCCGTTTTTTGCCCGCGACCAAAGCGATGCCCAAGGAAATGCTGCCGATCATCGACAAGCCGGGGATCCAGTATATCGTAGAAGAGGCGGTCGCTTCCGGAATCGAAGACATTATTATCGTAACCGGCAAAAGCAAGCGCGCGATCGAGGATCATTTCGACAGTTCGTTCGAATTGGAACAAAATCTGCTCACCAAGGGCAAGCTCGAGCTGCTGTCCGAGGTGCAAAAGGCGACGGAGCTTACCGACATTCACTACATCCGGCAGAAGGAACCGAAAGGACTCGGCCACGCGATCTGGTGCGCGCGGAAGTTCATCGGCGACGAGCCGTTCGCCGTGCTGCTCGGGGACGACATCGTGCAATCCGAGGTGCCGTGCCTCAAGCAGATGATGGACGTGTACGACCAAGTCCACAGCAGCGTGCTCGCCGTCAAGCGCGTGCCGGACGAGGAAATTTCCCGCTACGGGATCGTCGATCCCGCGCCGGGCACGGCGGACGGCGACAAGATCGTCAAGGTGCGCGGCGTGGTGGAAAAGCCGGTCAAGCAATACGCGCCTTCGAACATCGCGATCATGGGCCGCTACATTTTGACCCCGGCCATCTTCGATTTGCTGGAGACCCAGTCGATGGGAGCGGGCGGAGAGATTCAGCTTACCGACGCGATTTACCGGCTGATGGAAAGCGAATCGATTTATGCCTACGACTTCGAAGGCAAGCGCTACGACACCGGGGAAAAACTCGGCTACCTGAAGACGATCATCGACTTCGCGCTCGAGCGCCCCGATCTGGCGAAAGACGTGCGGAACTATTTGAAAACGAAGCTAAGCGAATAACCGGAAACGAGGGAATCCGCCGACGATGCGGCGGCCGCTTCCGGAGCGCAGGCCGAAGCCCGGTTCTTATGGAGCCGGGCTTTTTCATTTTCGGGAAGATGTTGCCGCATCCGGAAGCGCGCGGCAGAACAAGCCCCCCGGTCCCCGGAAATTGGGAACGGAAGCAAATTGACACACCCTTTGCCTACGCTTAGACTAGGGGTAAACGACCGACGGAGGACGGCATGAATTCCCCTTTTTACAGCGAATGGCGTCATGTGTTCAAGCTGGATCCCGACCGCCCGATCGACGACGACCGGCTTGCCGCCGTCTGCTCGTCCGGCACGGATGCGATCCTCGTCGGCGGTTCGAGCGGCCTGACGTTCGACAATACGGTGGACTTGCTCTCCCGCGTCCGCCGATTCGAGACGCCGTGCGCGCTGGAGCTGTCCGATCCGGAATGCGGCGTGCCCGGCTTCGACGGCTACTTCATTCCGATGATGCTGAACACGGACCGGGGCGAATGGATCGCCCGCCGGCAGGCGGAAGCGCTTCGCGACTACGGGCGACTGCTCCCGTGGGAGCATGTCGCGGGAGAAGCCTATCTCGTGCTGAACCCCGACTCGACCGCCGCGAAAGTGACGGGAGCGAAGGCGGACCTGTCCGCGGCCGAAATCGCGGCTTACGCGCAGGTGGCGGACCGGCTCTGGCGCGCGCCGGTCGTCTATTTGGAATACAGCGGAACGTTCGGCGATATGGCGACCGTCCGCAGCGTGCGCGGGCAGCTGACGCAGGCGCGCCTGTTTTACGGCGGCGGCATCCGTTCGGCGGAACAGGCGAGGCAGGCGGCGCTATCCGCGCATACGGTCGTCGTCGGCAACGTCGTCTACGAGGATTTGGAGGCGGCGCTTTCGACGGTGGATGCCGTAATCAACAGCGCAAAGGAGCAAGACCATGTTTTTTGAACCTGTACCCCAAGATACGGAATCGTTCGACATAGAGAGCGCGGTCGGCCGGCTCAATCCGAAGCAGCGCGAAGCGGTGCTGGCGACGAGCGGCCCGCTGCTGATCATGGCCGGCGCGGGCAGCGGCAAAACCCGGGTGCTGACGCACCGGATCGCGTACCTCATCGCCAAGCGGCTGGCCGCGCCGTGGAGCATTTTGGCCATCACCTTCACCAACAAGGCCGCCCGCGAGATGCAGGACCGGGTGTCCAAGCTCGTCGGTCCGCAAGGCCGCGACATTTGGGTCAGCACGTTTCACTCGATGTGCGTGCGGCTCCTTCGCAAGGATATCGAGCGGATCGGCTACGGGTCCAACTTCAGCATTCTGGATTCGGGCGATCAGTTGTCGGTCATCCGGACCATCATGAAAGAGCAAAACATCGACACGAAAAAGTTCGAACCGAAGGCGGTGCAGGCCGTCATCAGCGCCGCCAAAAACGAGCTGCTCACGCCGGAGCAATACGAGGCGAAAATCGGGGACTATTTTCAGACGATCGTCTCGAAGGTTTACGGCGTCTATCAGAAACGGCTGAAGGCGAACAACTCGCTGGACTTCGACGATCTGATCATGCTGACGATTCGGCTGTTCAAGGACGTGCCGGAGGTGCTCGCGTTTTATCAGAACAAATTCCGGTACATCCACGTCGACGAATACCAGGATACGAACCGGGCGCAGTATGTGCTTTGCCGGATGCTGGCGGAAGGGCACCACAACATTTGCGTCGTGGGCGACAGCGACCAGTCGATTTACCGCTGGCGCGGGGCGGACATTTCCAACATTTTGAACTTCGAGAAAGACTACCCCGAAGCGCAGACGATTTTATTGGAGCAAAATTACCGCTCGACGTCCAACATTTTGGACGCGGCGAACGGCGTCATCCAGAACAACCTGGGCCGCAAGGCTAAAAACCTGTGGACAGACAAGGCCGGCGGGGACAAAATCACCGTCTTCCAGGGCGATTCCGAGCACGACGAAGGCTATTTTATCGCGCGCGAAATCCGCAACAACCGGCAGAACGGCCGCAGCTACGGGGACCACGCGATTTTGTACCGGACGAACGCGATGTCCCGGGTCGTCGAAGAAGTGCTGATCAAGTCGGAAATTCCATACCAGATCGTCGGCGGCGTCAAGTTCTACGACCGGAAGGAAATCAAGGACATTCTCGCGTACTTGCGGCTGATCTCCAACCCGGACGACGACATCAGCCTGGCGCGGATCGTCAACGTTCCGAAGCGGTCGATCGGCGATACGACGATGGCCAAGGTGTTGGAGGAAGCGGGGCGCAGGGGCATTTCGGTGTACAGCCTGCTGAGCGAGGGCGACGGCCTGCTCGGGGACGGGCTGTATCATTTGGACATTCAGACGCGGGCGAAAACGGCGTTGACCGAATTCCGGAACCTGATCGCGAACTTGAGCAAAATGGCCGACTATTTGTCGGTAACCGAACTGACGGAAAAGGTGCTGGAGGAAACCGGCTACCGGCTCGAGCTGCAGCGCGAAAACACGCTCGAATCCCAGGCGCGGCTCGAAAACATCGACGAGTTTCTGTCGGTGACGCAGGACTTCGAGAAGCGCAACGACGACAAGTCGCTGCTCGCGTTTTTGACCGACCTTGCCCTCATCGCCGATATCGATACGATGAACGACGATCCGGAAGCGGGAAATGACGCCGTTGTCCTCATGACGATGCACAGCGCCAAAGGGCTCGAATTCCCGGTCGTGTTTATCGTCGGCATGGAGGAAGGCGTGTTTCCCGGCGGACGGGCGTTTTTGGACAACGAGGAGATGGAAGAGGAGCGGCGGCTCGCCTACGTGGGCATCACCCGCGCGGAGAAAAAGCTGTATTTGACGTGCGCGCGCTCGCGGCTCCTGTACGGCCGGACGAACAGCAACTCGCCTTCGCGTTTTTTGGAGGAAATACCGGAGCCGCTCAAGGAGCGGGCCGGCTCGTTTGGCGGAGGGCGCTACGGCTCGATCGGCGGAGGCGGCGGCTTCGGCGCCCGTCCGGGCGGCTCGCGGTTCGGAAGCGGCGCGGCGACGGCCGGCGGCTTCGGGAGCCGGGCGCAGGCGGGCTCGGGCGGCAGCGTGTTCGGCTCGCGGCCGGGAGCGGCCGCCGGAGCGACCGGGGCCGGACGAACGGCCGCGGGCGGCGGTTCCGCGCCGCAAGCCGGCGGAGCGGCCGACGCGCAGCTGTCCGCGGGCGATAAAGTGCAGCACGCCAAATGGGGCGTCGGCACGGTCATCGCCGTCAAAGGCTCGGGCAAGGATACCGAGCTGCAAATCGCGTTTCCGGCGCCGGTCGGCGTGAAGCGGCTGCTCGCGGCATTCGCGCCGGTGACGAAGATATAATCTTTTCGCGTTATCACCCCGTGTTCCATATCGCAGGCTCACGGGGTGATTTTATGCGCGGCCCATTGGAGAACATAAGAGTACATAGGAAGGACGGTCGATTATGACGGCAAAGGAACCGATCGAGCGGATGCGGGAGCTGGTGGAGGTGCTGAACGGGCACGCCCGCCGCTATTATACGATGGACAGTCCGACCATCAGCGACAAGGAATACGATGCGCTGTACGACGAGCTGGCGGAGCTTGAGCGAGCGTCCGGAACGGTTTTGGAACATTCGCCGACGCGCCGGGTCGGCGGGGAAATTTTGAAGGGGTTCGTTCCCCATCGGCACCTGTCCCGGTTGTGGAGCCTCGACAAGGCGCAAAATCTGGACGACCTGACCGCCTGGGCGACGCGCGTAAAGAAGCTTATCGCCGATTACAACGCGAAAAACCCGGACCGTCCGCTTCCGGATCCGGAATACGTCGTCGAGCTGAAATACGACGGCCTGACGCTCAATTTGACGTATTCGAACGGCGAGCTCGTTCAAGCCGCCACGCGCGGCAACGGCGTCGTCGGCGAAGGCATTTTGGCGCAGGTTCGGACGATCCGCTCGGTGCCGCTCGCGATTCCGTTCAAGGACGGCGTCGTGGAAGTGCAGGGCGAAGGCATCATGCGGCTTTCGGTGCTGGAGAAGTACAACGAGACGGCCGCCGAACCGCTCAAAAACGCGCGCAACGGCGCCGCCGGCGCTCTTCGGAACCTCGATCCGCGCGTTACCGCGTCTCGTCGGCTAGACGCTTTTTGCTACAACATCGGCTATTCCGAGGGGCTGCAGCTTGCCAACCACCGGGAAATGATGGCGTTTTTGCGCGAAAATCAATTTCCTGTCAACGCCTACGTCCGGTATTTTTCCGATATCGAAGCGCTGTCGGCGGAGCTGGAGCGGGTCGCCGAGATGCGCAAGGAACTCGATTATTTGATCGACGGCGCGGTCGTCAAGCTGACGGATTTCGCGACCCGCGAGGCGCTCGGCTATACGGACAAGTTCCCGCGGTGGGCGATCGCGTTCAAGTTCGAGGCGGAAGAGACGACGACCGTGCTCGAATCCGTCTCCTGGGAAGTCGGCCGCACGGGGAAAATCACGCCGCTCGCCCGCGTGGAAGCGGTGGAGCTGGCGGGAGTGACGGTCCAAAACTGCACGCTCAACAACATCGGCGACATCGAGCGGAAAAACCTGAAGCACGCGCTGGGCACGCGGGTGTTCATCCGCCGCTCCAACGACGTCATCCCGGAAATTTTGGGGAAAGCGGGCGAGGAAGAAGCCGGCGGGACGATCGAGTATCCGAACGTCTGTCCGGGCTGCGGCTCGCCGCTGGAAATGCGCGGGGCGCACCTGTTCTGCCTGAACAAGCTCGGCTGCAAGCCGCAAATCATCGGGCGCATCACCCACTTCGCTTCGCGCGACTGCATGGACATCGAGACGTTTAGCGGAAAAACGGCCGAGCAGCTGTACGAGGAGCTCTCCGTTCGGGATCCGGCCGACCTGTATTCGCTCACGCTCGAGCAATTGCTGGGCTTGAGCCGCTTCGGCGAGAAAAAGGCGAGCAACCTGCTGGCGGCGATCGAGAAGTCGAAATCCCGCGAGCTGGCCGCGTTTTTGAATGCCCTCGGCATTCCGAACACCGGCAAGGCGACGACGAAAATGCTGGCCGATCACTACGGCGATCTGGACAAGGTGATGGCGGCCGAGGCGGAGGAGCTGACGTCGCTGCCGGACGTGGGCGGCATCGTGGCGGAGAGCATCGCGGGCTTTTTCCGCGATCCCGTCATGCAGGAGAGCATCGCCCGCATGCGCGCGGCCGGCGTGCGCGCCGAGGCGGAGCGCCCGGCGTCGGAAGCCGCCGACGAGAGCCACCCGCTTTTCGGCAAAACCGTCGTGCTGACCGGGACGCTGACGCGGTTGACGCGCGACGAGGCGGCGAAGAAGCTGGCGGCGCTCGGGGCGAAAGTATCGGGCAGCGTATCGAAGAAGACGGACCTCGTCATCGCCGGCGAGAGCGCGGGCAGCAAGCTGGCGAAGGCGCGAGAGCTCGGCGTCGAGGTGCTGGAGGACGAGGAGGAGCTGCTCAAGCTGCTGGGCATGGAGTCGTAAAAAAAGGCCAACCAGAAATTCTGGCTGACCTAATAATACGAAAGACCGCCGTCCGAATGGCCCGTTGTCGTTGTCGGGTCGGGGACGACGGTCTCTTTCTTTCGTCCGAATTATCGCTGGAAGAACTCGATCCACTCCCGTTCGGGGCCGTAGATGAAGAAGTAGCGGTGGCCGTTGGGGAGCGTTACGATATCCTGGTCCAGCCCCTGGTCGATGAACGTCGCGCCGAGCCGCTTGAGCCGTTCGAATTCCGCTTCGATATCCGGCACGTGAACCGCAAAGTGATGAATGGTGGCTTCCGACGGCAATTGATCGCTGTAGCCTTGAATCAGTTCGATTTCCGTTTCGTCCGAGCCGTTGAAGCCGAGAAACGCGAGTTGAAACACCCCGTTCGTGTGGACGAGGCGCCCTTTTACCTCCAAGCCGACAACTTCCGTGTAAAATCGGACGGTTTTTTCCAAATCCCGAACGACGATGCCGACATGATCGATTCTTTTTTGCGCCATATCCGATTCCTCCCGAAAATAAGTTCACGCCCGTTGCCAAAGCTCGCCACTTCTGCGGTGCCTGAAATAGGGAGCGAAGACGGCTGCGGTTGGGCGGCTTAGGCGTCAACCGGGCTTCAGCTTGCGCGATATCCTTTTATATTGATAATAAAGCGTGCAGCCGATGCAATAGCCGAGCAGGGCGACGCCGGCCGCGATCAGCAGAAACGCCGCGAATACGGTCCCCGCGAGCGTCCAGCCGAAGAAATGGCAAAGCAGCGACAAGGTCAGGAAGACGACCGCAAGCGTATTGTTGAAACGTTGCAGCACTTCCGCCTGCGTTTCTTTGCCTTCGGTTCGCAGAAACGGCCTGGCGAGGCGCACGAACAAATTGTACTTGCCCCGCGTCAGCAGTCCGGCGACCTGAACGAGCCACAGGGCGGCAAGCACCCAAGGGTTTTGCAAAACGACCGACGCAACGACGAACAGGACGATGCCTGCCTGATTCGCTTTTACGTAAGGCATGGGAATCTCCTTCAATTTGCTCGCCTCCGTTTTCGCAAAAGGGATGAAGAAACGTTGAATTAATTCCAACTTAACTTATCGGCTTTTGGATCGTCAAGTGGAAGTTCAATGAATTCCATAAAAAGGTTGTTGCGTAGTCGCGTCGATTCGTGGTAAATTAAATCTCGCCGCTTCGAACGGAGCGGGCAGCACGAACGAAACAAATGAAAAACAGCTTCAAAAAAAGTGGTTGACAAGCTTTGAAGAAGCTGATATCATTAATCGCTGTCGGCTCCTTGAGCAGACGCGAAAGCGAAGGCCTTCGGGCTAACGCGATTGCTCCTTGAAAACTGAACATCGAGCGTAATTGGAAACAAGTCGAATGCAGGCTTTGAGCCTGTGCGAGACAAACCAGCAATAACTTTTTGAGCCTAAGGGCTCTTCAATAAAGTAGTTGGACATTTTGACTATCGGGATTTCCTTTGGGAACCCTGCCGTCAAAAGTCCCTTTATGGAGAGTTTGATCCTGGCTCAGGACGAACGCTGGCGGCGTGCCTAATACATGCAAGTCGAGCGGATCTTTTTAGGTAGCTTGCTACTTAAGAAGGTTAGCGGCGGACGGGTGAGTAACACGTAGGCAACCTGCCCTTTAGCCTGGGATAACATTCGGAAACGAATGCTAAGACCGGATACGCAGCTTGGTCGCATGAGCGAGCTGGGAAAGACGGAGCAATCTGTCGCTAAGGGATGGGCCTGCGGCGCATTAGCTAGTTGGTGGGGTAACGGCTCACCAAGGCGACGATGCGTAGCCGACCTGAGAGGGTGAACGGCCACACTGGGACTGAGACACGGCCCAGACTCCTACGGGAGGCAGCAGTAGGGAATCTTCCACAATGGGCGAAAGCCTGATGGAGCAACGCCGCGTGAGTGAGGAAGGCCTTCGGGTCGTAAAGCTCTGTTGCCAGGGAAGAATAAGGGCTAGTTAACTGCTAGCTCGATGACGGTACCTGAGAAGAAAGCCCCGGCTAACTACGTGCCAGCAGCCGCGGTAATACGTAGGGGGCAAGCGTTGTCCGGAATTATTGGGCGTAAAGCGCGCGCAGGCGGTTCTTTAAGTCTGGTGTTTAAGTGCGGGGCTCAACCCCGTGACGCACTGGAAACTGGGGACTTGAGTGCAGAAGAGGAGAGCGGAATTCCACGTGTAGCGGTGAAATGCGTAGAGATGTGGAGG